>NZ_JMME01000005.1 GCF_000686945.1 Selenomonas sp. AE3005 | reverse complement strand
CACCGTTTCGCGTCCGTATCTGTCAGCGACTTGTATTATGATACACGAGTCCTCATTACTTGTCAACACCTTTTTTCATTTTTATTTAATTTTATATGAGCTTTTTTCATTTTTATTTCATATTTTTTCCACAAAGTCCTTTTAACAGGCAGGTATCATTGCTTTTTTGTGGAAATATTATGTCAAGATGTATTACAAGTGAGGTATTTTTATTATGCGTTTTACATCAATACAATTCAGATTAACATTTATATTTATTGGCATATCCTTCCTGACAACGTTATTTATGGGCGCCCATGCAATTTACGGCGCTATTCAGGAAACGGAAAACATGCTGGCGGAATCTCGCAAGGATCTGGAAGAAAGTGCCCACTTGCAGCTTGAATACCAGGCGCATACCGCCTGGAGCGTTGTTTCCGACTGTTATCAGGCGCAATTGCGCGGTGATTTAACCAAGGAACGAGCCATGCAAGTTGCTGCTGACCTTGTGCGCAATATGCGCTATAACAACGGTCAAGGTTATTTTACCATCGACACCGACGAAGGCGTGAATGTCGTATTACTGGGTACAGAGGCCGAAGGAAAGCCCCGTCTCGATGCCCAGGACCCCAACGGCCGCTATTTCATTCGCGAAATGATTCAACAAGCCAAGCTCGGCGGCGGTTTTTCCAACTTCATGTTCCCCAAACCTGGTACCAAGGAACCACTGCCAAAACTATATTATACAATGGAATTTGCGCCTTATCATTGGATAATCGGTACTGGCATTTGGATTGACCATATTGACCAGCGTGTTTCCTCGCGCGAAAAACACTTTGTAAGCAGCATGACGACACGTATCATCAAAGTACTTACCAGTCTTGTGCTATTGGACTTCCTTTTTGTTTTACTGGCATTTTACACCGGACGCAAACTTGCCCATCCCATTCAGATAGCCACCCGGCGCATGAAAGAACTCGGAAACGGCAAACTCAAGATGGACGAAAAGACTGCGGCCCAAATGAAAAAGCTGTCCGAGCGTGAAGATGAGCTGGGGGCCATGAGCCGTGCCATGAACGAAATGAATAAGAAACTTTACGATAATCAGCAGCTTATTCTAAGTATGGCCCAGCATGATATCCTGACCGGCCTGGCCAATCGCCGCCACCTGACCGAATTCATTGACGGTTGTTCGCCGGATACCATGTTCACCTTGATTTCCCTGGACTTAGACCACTTCAAGGAAGTCAATGATAATTTCGGCCATCAGACTGGTGACGCGGCCCTGTTGATTCTCTCTGAGGTACTGCGAATGGAATTTTTCGATGCCCTTAATGTGCGCATGGGCGGCGATGAATTTTTGATTGTCATCACCGGCAAAGAACAACAGGCAACTGTCGAGACAAGGCTGCAATCATTTATGCGGCAGCTCCTTTCCATCTATCAGCAGGACGAGCAGCTCAACTGCCTGACCATCAGTGCCGGCATTGCCTATGCTGACGAACAGCCCGTGCCGATTGATGTACTGATGAGCCGCAGTGACGAGGCGCTGTACGCCGCTAAATCCGCCGGACGCTCATGCTACCGTGTATATGGCCGTGACTAAAAAAACAGGGTGCGTTTACCAAACGCCCCTGTTTTTTTATGCAATCTTTTTTAGTTCATCAGCAGCACGATAATTACGCCCGGCACGCCCAGTACGCCGGCAATCAGTGCTTTAATAAAAGTAATATCCACACCAGCGCCAAAGAGATTTACTGCCCAGAGCATAACTGCGCCCATCAGGCTGTTGGTTATCATTTTCCACAGCAGTTTCATAGGCAGGGAGATAATTTTACCAATCAGGCATAACGCTATCAGACCTACGGCAAAGGCCGCAATAATTTCCATTTAGATTTCCCTCCGATTTTCCATAGCCTTGGAGAGTGTGACTTCATCAGCATACTCCAAGTCTCCCCCAATGGGCAGGCCATGTGCAATGCGCGTCACCTTAACGCCCATGGGTTTCAATAATTTCGCTAAATACATAGCAGTAGCTTCCCCTTCCACGTTGGGATTGGTAGCCATAATAACTTCTTTTACAGTATCATTTGTCAGCCGTGCCAGCAATTCTTTTATCCGAATCTGGTCAGGCCCGACGCCCTCCAACGGTGAGAGCGCACCATGCAGCACATGGTAAACGCCGCGATAGTCGCGCATGCGTTCCATGGCCGCTACATCCTGCGGCTGTTCAACCACACAGATTACCGAATGGTCACGTTCTGCCGCGCCGCAAATCACGCAGGGATTTTGGTCGCTTAAGTTAAAACAGGTATTGCAATAGCCAATCTTTTCTTTGGCCTCAATGATGGCTGTTGCCAGTTTCTTTGCCTGTTCGGCGTCCATATCCAGCACATGATAAGCAAGGCGCACTGCCGTCTTGTTACCGATGCCAGGCAGTGCGCGAAAATGCTCTATTAACTTTGCCAATGGGGCAATGTATTGCACAATAGCTCCTTAGAACAATCCCGGCGGCAGGCCAAGACCGCTGGTGAGTTTGCCCATTTCCGAGGCCATCATGTCGTCTACCTTTTTCGTAGCTTCATTGAAAGCTGCCGAAATGAGATCCTGCAGCATTTCTACATCTTCCGGGTCCACAGCTGCCGGGTCGATGACGAGATTAACGACCTGCTTTTCACCATTCATGGTGATTTTTACTGCACCGCCGCCAGACGTTACGTCTACGGTTTTGCGTTTCAAATCGTCCTGCATCTTCTTCATTTCGTTCTGCATCTTCTGGACTTTCTTCATCATGCCGGCCATATTGCCCATGTTGCCCATTCCACCAAACATTTATATTGCTCCTCTCATTAAGGTAATTTTCAACTTCTCTTAGACTACCAAAATAAATGGCTAACGTCAAGAAAAAGAGGGTTCATCCACCCTCTTTTAAAGACAGCTGATTTATTTTTCGACCGGCCCATCTTCCTCGACTTCCACCACATGGTCGCCGAAAATCTCAAAGGCTTTCTCCAAAGGTGCCCGGGCCTCCGGCGGCAGATTTTCCAAATCCACGGGGACTGGCGGCGGTTCATCAGGTTCCAGTTCCTGTACCGGCGGTTTCGCTTTTTTCACCGGGCGTGGCGGCGGTGCCATCGGCGCATCTTCCCCGGAACAATGCAGGCGCAGTTCCCTGCCGGTAAGTTCCTGCAGGATTTCTTCGAGCAGCGTCTGGTAATTGCGCATAGTCAGTGAGGCCATCAGCGTCCCAGTAAAGCGGATAAAAAACTTTGTTTCCGTCATACCGGCAAACTGCCCCTGATTGACGCAGGCATAAACCGGCATTTTATTTCTATCTTTTAAAGTCTGCAACAGATTTTGCCACACCGCCGTATCGCTGGTATCCAGGTCAGGTATTTCCTGCACGGGAGCAGATACGGGCGCAGGCTTTGACGTTGCAGGTGCCGCTTTTGTCCGTGGCGCAGCCGCCTTTTGCACGGGGGCTGCTGCCAGCTTGGCCGACATCTGTGCCAGTTTAGCCTCCAGTTGGGCAATACGCTGGTCATCAGGCGCAGCTGCCGCCTGCAGCTGCGGTGCGGCAGCTGCTGCCTCAGGATTGCACAAAGTCAGCAGCGCCATCTCTACGGTAATGCGCGGCTGCGGCGACCACTTTATCTCAGCCAGCGCCTCATGCAGTTTTTTTAACATTGCCATCAGCTGACCGGCGTTAAAAAAGGTCTTTTGTTCCTGTAATACCTGGTCATTTTCCGCATACAGGTCCATCTGTTCCAACGTACCTGTTGCCTGATAAATCATCAGGCTGCGCAAATGCAGCGACAACTCCGTAAGTACCTGCTTTAAATCCTTGCCATCGCGCAAGAGTTCTGCCAAAACCGTCAATACCGTTTGCGACTTATGCGCCGCAATAGCCTCCGTCATACGGTAAATCCAATCGTGGCCAATCAGCCCTAAAATCTGCCGTACCCGTGCAGCTGTTATCTCGCCTTCGGCCACAGCCGAACACTGGTCAAGCAGGGACAGGGCGTCACGCAGGCCGCCGTCAGCCTGCACGGCAATCATGTTCAAGGCCTCATCTTCAATTGACAATGACATTTCCTGGGCGATTTTGGCCAGCCGTCCACGAATTTCCTCTACCGTAATGCGCTTGAAGTCATACCGCTGGCAGCGTGATTGTATGGTAGGCGGTACTTTATGCGCCTCCGTAGTAGCTAAGATAAAGACCACATGTGCCGGCGGTTCTTCCAGCGTCTTTAGCAGGGCATTGAAAGCCTCCGTGGTCAGCATGTGTACTTCGTCGATGATATACACCTTATACCGGCCGTCTACCGGAGCAAACTTCACCGTTTCACGTAAATCACGTATTTCATCAATACCACGATTGGAGGCGGCGTCAATTTCGAAAACATCCATCGAGGAACCATCATTTATTTTCTGGCACTGACGGCATGTACCGCAGGGTTCCGGTGTCGGCCCGTGCTCACAGTTCAAGGCCTTGGCCAGTATTTTGGCGGTACTGGTTTTACCGGTGCCCCGCGGCCCGGAAAACAGATAAGCGTGACCGATACGCCCCGTGGTAATGGCATTGCTAAGGGTTTTGCTGATATGTTCCTGTCCCACCAGGTCCCCAAAGGTTCCCGGCCGCCATTTACGGTATAATGCAATATAAGCCATACTTTCCCTCCCTACGACAAACAGGCAGTCTCACGACTGCCTGTTCCTGCATTCTTTTTCACGTCGAGCTGCAACCCTCAGGCGACCTCGCGGCACATGTCGCACTCCGCTTATCGCTGCTTCCTTCCGGACCTGACGAGGTTCACGGGACTCCATTGCGCAAGACCCAAGCGCTGCAACCCGACCTGAAAAAGAATATAAAAATGGCGGAGAGTGAGAGATTCGAACTCTCGATACAGCGTTCACCGTATACACGCTTTCCAGGCGTGCTCCTTCAACCACTCGGACAACTCTCCACAATGCTCTACAAAATAAAGCTATTCAGTTTTAACTGCTAGGCAGTTTTTGTTTTTCGTCGCTTTCGTTCAGCGACAAGAATTATTATACGCATATTATCCATGTGTGTCAACACTTTTTTCTAAAAAAATTTGTAAAAAACGGTAAAAAACAAACTTTTTTTCCGCGTACTCTCTCCCTGTGTGGACAAATTGTGGATTTCCTGTGGATAACTTACTGCCAACCATAAGTCTGCTCCCTTCATATTCAAAAAAAAATAGCGAGAATTTAACTCGCTATTTCTAAAAGAACTCATCCACCGCCATCACAATCTGGAAAGAGCCTACAGAACTGTGTACGCGCAGGCACAGCTGCTTTTCGCCATGCGGAACAACATCCTGCTCCGTACGGGGAAGTTCCAAATCTGTTTCTATTTTTTCCCTGCCGAGCTCTACGCTGAACAAGCCGTTGATGACATTGATAAACTCCGCAATGCAGTCTACCGCCATTTCATCCATTTCGGTGAACTCCTCATTACTGTAGCGCTCTGCCAGCCGTAAGTAAACATCTTCCGGGGCTATCAGGCCGGCCACGAAGGTGATATCTCCCGACAGGCGTTGGGACGTTGCATAGTTAGGCTTTCTCTCCGGCTCTGTGCAAATCACATCCTCGACGACCGCCTCTGTCGACAGCTGTTCCTTAAGCCCATTCATAAAGAGCTCGACATATTGGGCATACCAATTCCACTCCTGTGGAAAGATATCCCCCATTGCCTTTAAAACAGCCGTATGGTAAGCTGCGATATCCACGGCCTCCTCAGCCAGCAGTTTGGCAGCTGAGGATTCATCCTGCTCCGCTGCGGCCAAAATCTTCTGCATTTCCTCAGGCGGATAATGGCTGTGATTATAGATACATTGAACTATACTAAAATCATTGGCCATTTGCCTCGACCTTCCTTCGAACCGTCTCAACCGCCTTCTTTATCTGCTCACTGGAATAAGGTTTCTGGATGAAGTCCATAGCCCCCATTTTCAGTGTCGTCATAAGTTTCTGGGGTGTTCCGGCCGAAGATAACATTATCACCGGCAAATCGGGATTTACCTCTTTGATAACCTGCAGGGCCTCAATACCGCCCACTTCCGGCATAACAATATCTAAAAATACACAGTCAATCTGTTCTTCCAAATTCAGCATAACAGCCTCTTTGCCGTTCTGTGCCTCTAATACTTCACAATCCAAGGCTTCCAGTTCCTGACGTAATTTCTTACGCAGCAGCTTGGAATCATCTGTAATCAGTACCCGTAGTTTTCTGTCCAAAGCGTCCGCCTCCTAAGCGAAATTCTTCATTAAGTTGCTATCTGTAATAATTCGCCATTTAAAATTCTTTTTCCTTCAAGAGAAATAGAAAAAGAGACTCACAAAGCGTGAGTCTCTGCTGTAGTAAAATTACCAGATAAAGAGGCCGGCAATACCTGCAGACAACAGGGAAACAAGAATACCGGACAGCAGCATGTAGCCTACATTACGGGAGATGAGAGCATTCTTGTCATCATCTACCAGGCCCTTGAAACAGCCGATAATCATGCCCAGCGTAGAGAAGTTGGCGAAAGAAGTAACGAATACCGTCAGAACGCCCTGCATGTGATGGCTGAACTGGCCCATGATATCCTGTACGCTCAGCATAACTACGAATTCATTCGTAACGAGCTTAGTACCCATGTACTGAGCCAGCTGGAAAGCCTCCCCACTCTCCAAGCCCATAAGCCAGGCAAACGGGAACATGATGCAGCCAAGAATGTTTTCCAGCGTGATAGCCGGGTGAATCAGCACGAGCAGCATGTCGATGAGTTTTGCCAAAGCTACGAAAGCGATAACGTTAGCACAGATGATGAGTACCAGACGGCCAGCGCCGAGAATGGAGTTACCGAGGAAGGAGAAGAAGGGTTCGCGTTCTGCGCCGTCATCATCGACACGGGCAACGGTATCTTCTTCTTCAGAAATCTTTACAGGATGCAGAATGTTAGTCACGATAAGCGCATTGATAACATTCAGCGGAATAGCCGTAATGATGAATTCACCAGGCATCATCTTGGTGTAAATACCAACCATAGCAGCCGTAATGCAGCTCATGGACATCATGGCCAGCGTCAGGCAGCGGTCAGCCTTCATACGCTTTAACTGCAGGCTGGATACAGCCAGGGCCTCAGTGTTGCCCAGGAACATCATTTCAATAGCGAAGAATGATTCAAACTTCGGTGCGCGAGTCAGGAAAGCCAGAGCCTTACCTACCCATTTAATGATGAAGGGCAGCACACCGATATAGGTCAGGATATCGAACATCGGCACAACCAGCAGGATTGGCAGCAGGGCAGACGTAAAGAAGTTCATCTGCGGTACATGTACCCAGTCCGGGAAAGCGAAGGCGATACCTTCATAAGCCACACTGATGAGCCAGTTAAAACCTGCGGCAGCAGCCACGATGATTTCACGGCCGATAGAGAACGAAGTCAGGAACCAGGCCAGGAATACGTTAAGTGCGAGCAGTGCACCTACACAGCGCCACTGAATAGCATTTCTCTTCTTGGAAAGCAGGACGCCGATGCCTAAGAACACCAGAACGCCGATTAAGTTTACGACTAAAAACATTATAAATTCCCCTTTAATGATTTATAGAGTGCAGGACACGTGTCCTATTTTCACACAAAGCATGTGTGCTTGTCAACTATTTAAAATTCCGTAAAGGCGTACGGCATGAGTTCTTCCAGCGTAACTACCTTTACATCGCCTTTTAAATTAGCCATGATGATTTTCGGAATCTTAAATTCCACCATCACCTGACGGCAGGCACCGCACGGTGAGCAGGGCCCCGGCGTATCAGCGATGAGCGCGATAGCCTCAAACTCCTGTTCGCCTTCGGATACAGCCTTGAAAATGGCCGTACGTTCTGCACAGTTGGTAACGGGGAAACTGGAATTTTCAATATTACAGCCACCGTAGACATTGCCCTTTTTCGTCAGTACCGCTGCACCAACCTTGAATTTGGAATACGGACTGTAGGAGAATTCCCGGTACTTTTTGGCTGCTGCAATCAGTTCTTTATCTTCCACAGTAAAAACACTCCTTCAATACATAATTGTATGACAATTTGCCGGCTTAATTTGACAGGTCATATTGACCTGTCAAATCAGCACCTGACAAACTTAGAATTTTTCCACCTTATCTTTTTCTACACGGGCGTAAACAAGCGGTTCTTTAGCCGGAGCCGTACCGCCGATAACCACGGACTTGCGGTAGAGTTCCTCAGCGCCCTTGAAGGCAGTTTCCTTGGAAGTGTACATCGTTACGAGCACATCGCCCTTCTTAACAGCGTCACCGTATTTCTTGTGGAGCATAAGGCCGGCGGAGAAGTCGATATCGCTTTCCTTGGTTTCACGGCCAGCGCCCAGAATAACGGACATTTCACCAATAGCCTCAGCGTTCATCTTCGTGATGAAACCATCTTCTTCGGCCTTGATTTCAGCCTTGAACGGAGCCTGGGCAAATTTGCTGTAGTCACGCAGTACGCTGTCGTCGCCGCCCTGTTCCTTAACCATCGTGCAGAAGGTTTCAAACGCCGAACCATCAGCAATGGACTTTTCAGCCAGCTTGCGGCATTCGTCGAGGCCGCCTTTGCCCACGAGGTAGAGCATGTTGGCAGCCAGCTGCAGGGAAACTTCCGTCAGGTCAGCCGGGCCATGGCCTTTCAGTACGTCCATGGATTCAGCAACTTCGATGCTGTTGCCGATACCGAGGCCCAGCGGCGTATCCATATCGGTAATCAGAGCTACCGTACGGCGGCCGGCACCTTCACCGATAGCCACCATGGTCTGAGCCAGTTTGATGGAATCGTCGAGCGTTTTCATGAAGGCACCGCTGCCCGTCTTAACATCGAGCAGAATGCAGTCGCTGCCTGCGGCCAGTTTCTTGCTCATGATGGAAGATGCAATCAGAGGAATGCAGTCAACCGTAGCCGTTACGTCACGGAGAGCGTAGAGTTTCTTATCAGCCGGAGCAAGGTTGCCGGACTGGCCGATAAGGCTGATACCGCACTTATTAACCGTATCAAAGAATTCCTTGCGGTCCAGAGCCGTCTTGTACCCCGGAATGGATTCGAGCTTATCTACCGTACCGCCGGTATGGCCCAGGCCGCGGCCGCTCATCTTGGCAACCTTGCCGCCGCAGGCTGCTACGATAGGTCCGACAATCAAAGTCGTCTTATCGCCTACACCACCCGTGGAATGCTTGTCAACCTTCTTGCCGGCAATGGCAGACAGGTCAATCATATCGCCGGATTTAGCCATAACCATGGTGAGCTGCGTGATTTCATGGTCAGTCATGCCGTTAAACCAAATGGCCATCAGCATGGAGGACATCTGATAATCAGGAATTTCGCCCTTTACATAGCCATCAATCATGAACTGAATTTCTTCGTCAGTCAGAACTTCACCGTGTTTTTTCTTGGTAATCAGGTCATACATTCTCATTGAAAAACAGCCTCTTTTCTAAGTTTTAAGGTTTTATTCTTTTAGTCTTTTATAAAGCGTGGGAGCAGGCTCTCACCCTTGGTTTTCAGGTCACAGTCAAACATGTCAGAGATGGTGGCGCCAATCATGGCGAAGGTCGGATAAGTACCTAAGTTTACGCCTTCCTTAACATGCTTGCCGTAGATGAGCAGGGGGATATATTCACGGGTGTGGTCCGTGCCCGGTGCGCCGGGGTCACAGCCGTGGTCAGCCGTAATCATCAGCACATCATCATCACGCATCTTGGCCATGAATTCGCCGAGCTGCTTGTCAAAGACCGTAGCAGCCTGAGCATAGCCGTCGATATCACGGCGATGGCCGTACTGCATGTCGAAGTCTACGAGATTGACAAAGCACAGGCCTTCAAAATCCTCGTCCATTACCTTCAAGGTCTTTTCCATGCCATCGACATTATCCTTGTTGATACCCAAGGAACGGCTGACATTACGGCCGGCAAAGATATCGGAAATCTTGCCTACACCGATGGTGTCCAGGCCTTTGCGGCGCAGAGCGTCCATCATCGTGTCGCCCGTGGGGTCCAAAGAGAAGTCATGACGGCGGGAAGTGCGCTGATAGTCCGGGAACTTGCCGACATACGGACGGGCAATAACACGGCCTACACCATGTTCACCCTGCAGGATTTCACGAGCCGTCTTGCAGTAGCCATAGAGTTCATCTACAGGAACATCGGCCTCGTTGGCAGCAATCTGGAACACGCTGTCAGCGGAGGTGTAAACGATAAGGCCGCCGGTCTTTTCCTGTTCCTGACCGTAGTCATGGATAACAGCCGTACCAGAATAAGGCTTGTTGCAGAGGATTTTCTTGCCGAAAGCCTTTTCCAGTTTGGCAATGAGGTCAGCCGGGAATCCGTCCGGATAAGTCGGCATCGGACGCTCGGACACAATGCCGGCGATTTCCCAGTGGCCCGTCGTGGTATCCTTGCCACGCGACAGCTCACGCAGGCGGGCAAAGGAGCCCAGCGGTTTTTCCTCGGGCGTGCCGCAGCCAACACCATCGATGTTGAACAGGCCCAGTTTTTTCATGTTCGGCGTATCGTATTTATCCGAACCTACAATGGATTTCAAGGTGTTGCAAACACCATCGCCAAAGTCTGCAGCATCCGGTTCATTGCCGATACCGTAGCTGTCCAAAACAATAACAAATGCTCTTTTGAACTTGCCCATTACTTATCAACCTCATCCTTCAATACATTTACAGCAGCGCTGGCACCAAGACGGGTGCAGCCAGCCTCGATAAAACCTACCATTTCTTCACGGGTGTGAATGCCGCCGGCAGCTTTCATCTGTACGCCTTCACCAATGTTTTCCTTGAAAAGCTTGATGTCCTCGAGCGTTGCGCCCTTGGAGCCAAAGCCCGTGGAAGTCTTGATGAAATCAGCGCCAGCAGCCGTTACGCACTTGCAGGCAGCGATTTTTTCTTCTTCCGTCAGGAAACATGTTTCCACGATAACCTTCAATACGCGTTCACCGCAAAGACGTTTCAAAGCCTTGATTTCTTCGGTAACATACTCCGTTTCGCCAGCTTTCAGCATGCCGATGTTGATAACCATATCGATTTCTTCAGCACCGTCAGCCAGAGCCTGCGCCGTTTCCGCAATCTTGGCTGCCGTGTTGCAGTTGCCGTTCGGGAAACCTACAACCGTGGCAATCTTGACTTTGCCGGCATATTCGCGGCGAATCTTCTCCACGAAACAGGAGGGTACCATTACCGTAGCCGTATGATAGGCCGCAGCCTCCTCACAAATCTTCTTGATGTCTTCCCAGGTAGCCGTCTGTTTTAAAAACGTGTGGTCTACACGGGAAAGGATTTCTTTTGCCTGCATATTGTTTCTCCTCCTATGCTAAGTTGTCTATAAACAACAATACCTGTTTCCCTTTTGTTGTTCTTATTGTATATCTTTTCATCGCATAATAAAAGGACACATGTCTGTATGTGTCCTTTATCCACCAAGTTAATTTTGATAGCACTATTTAATTTAGAACAATCCCGTTATCTTGCCATCATTGTCAATATCCATATTTTCGGCAGCCGGGTGTTTGGGCAGGCCGGGCATAGTCAGGATATTGCCGGTGAGCGCCACGATAAAGCCGGCACCAGCGGAAATGCGCAGTTCTCTGACCGTAACGGTAAAGCCTGTGGGACGGCCGATTTTGCTGGCGTCGTCGGACAGGGAATACTGCGTCTTGGCCATGCAGACGGGCATTTTATCAAAGCCCAGTTCCTTGATTTCGGCCAGCTGTTTCTGGGCAGCCGCCGTAAAGGCCACACCATCGCCGCCGTAGATTTCCTTGACCACCGCGGTGATTTTTTCTTCCACGCTCTGCTCTGTATCGTACATAAAATGGAAATCATTCGGCTTAGCCATAGCCGCCTCTACCTTTTCGGCCAGTTTCAGGCCGCCTTCGCCGCCCTTAGCCCAAACTTCCGAGAGTGCGACTTCGGCACCGCGCTTGTTGCAGGCTGTTTCCACAAAGTCGAGTTCTTCCTTGGTATCCGTGGGGAACGCATTGATAGCCACCACGGCCGGCAGGCCAAACTTCTGAATGTTTTCGATATGCTTTTCGAGATTCTGCATACCACGTTCCAAAGCTGACATGTCAACCTGGGCCAGGTCTTTCTTATCCATGCCGCCATGCATCTTGAGGGCGCGCACCGTGGCCACAATGACTACGGCGTCCGGGTGAATGCCGGCAAACCGGCATTTGATATCGAGGAATTTCTCTGCGCCGAGGTCAGCACCGAAACCAGCCTCCGTCACCACGACATCGGCAAACTTCAAGGCAAACTTCGTAGCCATCACACTGTTGCAGCCATGAGCGATATTGGCAAACGGGCCGCCGTGGATAAAAGCCGGCGTGCCTTCCAGCGTCTGCACGAGGTTGGGCTTAATCGCGTCTTTAAACAGCAGCGTGAGCGCGCCGGTGACATTGAGTTCCTTGGCACGTACAGCCCGGCCATCACGCGTGTAAGCCACGACGATTTCGCCCAGACGTTTTTTCATGTCCTCAAGGTCAGAGGCCAGACAGAGAATGGCCATCATTTCTGACGCCACAGTGATATCAAAGCCGGTTTCACGCGGTACACCGTGCGCCTTGCCGCCCATACCGATAACCACATGACGCAGGGCGCGGTCATTGAGGTCCAGCACGCGTTTCCAGACAACACGGCGCACATCGATATCCAAGGCATTCCCCTGCTGGATATGATTGTCGATTACCGCCGCCAGCAGATTATGCGCCGTGGTGATAGCATGGAAGTCACCGGTAAAGTGCAGGTTGATATCTTCCATGGGCACAACCTGGGCATAACCGCCGCCGGCAGCGCCGCCTTTCAAGCCAAAGCAGGGGCCCAAAGAAGGCTCACGCAAAGCTACAGCTACTTTTTTGCCCTGTTTATGGAAAGCATCTGCCAGTCCCACACTGGTGGTGGTTTTGCCTTCGCCAGCCGGTGTCGGATTGATAGCCGTTACCAGCACGAGTTTGCCATTGGGGCGGTCCTTAATACGCTGCCAGGTTTCCAGACTGATTTTAGCCTTGTACTTACCGTAGAGTTCCAGTTCGTCCTCGGAGATGTTCAGTTTCTCCGCGATACGGCGAATGTCCTGCATCTGTGCGCTCTGCGCGATTTCCACGTCAGTTTTCATTGAGCTCTCTTCTCCTCTGCAATAAAACATAAAGCTTATAATATATAAGAAAATCCTGCCGCAGACGCACTAAGTCCCGGCAGGATTGCCTTAAGCCTTCAGGTGCGCCTCTGCTGCCTGCACAACATTCTGCATCAGCATGGCTACGGTCAGCAGACCTACGCCGCCGGGCACGGGCGTAATCGCCCCTGCCACTTCACTGACCTGCGCAAAATCCACATCGCCCACCAGTTTTTTGGGAGCAATGCGGTTAATGCCCACGTCAATGACCGTCGCACCTTCTTTTACCATATCTTTTTTAACAAACTGCGGCTTGCCGATGGCAGCCACCAAAATATCCGCCTGACGGGTGATATCCGCCAGATTCTCCGTCCGGGAATGGCAGACCGTCACCGTGGCGTTCTTGCCCATCAGCAGATGGAACATGGGTTTGCCCACGATGTTGCTGCGGCCGATGACCACGGCGCGTTTGCCGGCAATTTCAATACCGGCCATTTCCAGCATGCGGATACAGCCGGCCGGCGTGCAGGGCAGCAGGGCCGGCTCACCAGTCACCATCTTGCCCACGTTGACCGGATGGAAACCATCCACGTCCTTGGACGGGTCAATACAATTGAGAATTTCAGCCTCATCCTGGGCAATCTGCGCCGGCAGAGGCAGCTGCACGAGAATACCGTCAATTTTATCGTCAGCATTCAAGGCAGCAATCTTAGCGATTAACTCATCCTTTGTCGTCTCTTCCGGCAGGGCAATCACTTCCGAGTAAATACCCAAAGCAGCACAGGCCTTGTCCTTGTTGCGGACATAGACCTCCGACGCCGGGTCATTGCCCACGCGAATCACCGCCAGGCCCGGAGCGCGGCCGTACTTTTCCTGCAAAGCCGCCGCCCGGCGCCCTGCGTCATCTTTTAACTGCTGTGCGAAAAACTTACCTTCGAGAATTTTTGCGGACATGGAGTCACCTCAATTTGTTGGTATAAATATCATAAGAAAAAACTAAGCCAGGTACAGATAAAGATGGCCACGGACACAATGCCGTTGCGCATGAAGTAGGCCTGCGTTACCTGGGAAAAATCTGTCGGACTGACAATGCGGTGCTGGTACACGAGCGTTCCGGCCGCAATGCCCACGCCGATAAAATAAATCTGTCCTAAGGATAACATAATTCCTACAGTAAAGAAACAGGCAATGCAAATTACATGCATAGCTGACGCCAGTTTAAAAGCATTCGGTGCCCCGTAACTTACGGCCAGGGAGTGCAGGCCCTGACTTTTGTCAAATTCTTCATCCTGCGCACCGTACATGGCATCAAAGCCACAAATCCACAACGCCACCGCCGTGCACAAGAGCACCATCGGTGACGTTATCTGACCGCTGACACCTACCCAGCCGCCGGCCGGAGCCATGGCGATAGCTATGCCCAGCACAAGGTGGCACCAGCCAGTGAAACGCTTGGTAAAGGGATAAATCAAAAATGGCAGGGCTGCTACGGGCAGCAGATATATGCAGATGGGATGCAGCTGCATAACCGAGAGCACCATCAACAGCAGGCAGACGGCAATGAAAACCTTGGCCTCGAGCTTGCTGATTTTCCCCGTAACCATGGCACGCTGACTCATACGCGGCTGCTGACTGTCAAATTTGAGGTCAGCCAAATTGTCAAGGGCCAAAGCTGCCGCGCGGCCTGTGGTAATGGCCAGCGCTATCCAGATAAGGTCATGCATAGACGGCTGCCCCTTAGCTGCCAGTACCGCCCCCATAAAAGCAAAGGGCAGGTCAAAAATCGTATGGTGCAGAGCCACATTGTTTATATGTGCTTTAATATCTATCAATCCAGACCAAGCTCCTTCCACTTGGCGTCAACCCGGGCCTTGATTTCCTCGCTCATGCTGATTTCTTCCGGCCATTCACGGGTGTGGCCTTCTTCCGGCCAGGTCTTGGTCGCATCAATGCCCATTTTGGAACCCCACTTGGCCATCGGTGAAGAGTGGTCAAGCACATCAAGCGGCCCTTCCACGATTTCCAAATCGTGCTTGGCGTCGATGTTGTTGTAAACGCGCCACCAGACTTCCTTTAAATCCTGAACGTTGACATGGGCGTCCACCACGATAATCATCTTGACATTCATCATCTGCCCCATGCCCCAGAGTGCATGCATGACCTTGCGCGCCTGCATGGGATACTGTTTCTTGATGGATACGATACAGCAGTCATGGAATACGCCTTCCAGCGGCATATTTATGTCGATGATTTCCGGCTGCATCTGCTGCAGGATAGGCAGGAAGATGCGTTCCGTAGCCTTGGCCAGATAGCAGTCCTCCATGGGGGGCTTGCCCACCACCGTGGAGAAGTAAATCGGGTCCTTGCGATGGGTAATCGCCGTGATATGGAACACCGGATAGTCATCAGCCAGGGAATAATAGCCCGTATGGTCGCCAAAGGGGCCTTCCCGGCGCTTTTCATCGGTCAGCACATAGCCTTCCAAAATGATTTCCGCCGTCGCCGGCACCTCGATATCCACCGTCTTGCACTTAACCATTTCCACAGACTTATGGCGCAGGAAACCGGCGAACACCATTTCATCAATATCACGCGGCAGCGGTGCCGTGGCCGCATAGGTCAGCACCGGGTCCGTCCCGATAGCCACAGCCGCCTCGATTCTGTCACCGCCCTTAGCCTTCATATCACGGAAGTTTTCCGCGCCGTTTTTATGGATATGCCAGTGCATGCCCGTAGTACGGCTGTCATATTTCTGCAGGCGATACATGCCCACATTGCGCTTGCCGGTTGCCGGGTTCTTGGTAAACACCAGCGGCAAGGTCACGAACGGACCGCCATCATCAGGCCAGCACTTCAGGATAGGAATATCATCGAGGCTGGGATTTTCCGTTTCCACGACTTCCTGACAGGGGGCATTCTTCACGTATTTCGGGAAGTTGACCGCCCTCTTAATCATGGGAATCATGGTAACAACACTCATTTTATTCTGCAGGGACACATAGGGAAGTTTGAGCATTTCCCGCAGCTCGTCGCCCACATCATCGAGCTTTTCGACGCCTAAGGCCATCGCCATGCGTTCATAGCTGCCAAAAGCATTCATGAGCACCGGCATTTTCGAGCCCTTGACGTTTTCAAACAGCAAGGCGACGTTCTTATCCCCTTCCATCTTGGAAACGCGGTCCGTAATCTCTGTGATTTCCAGTTCCGGATCGACCTCGGTCTTAATGCGCTTTAACAGTCCCTTGGCCTCCAAATCGGCCATAAACTCACGCAAATCCTTATAAGCCAAGCAAATGCCTCCTTATCTGCGTAATATATAACGAACTATAATATACCCTACTTCATAGAGTACGATAATCGGCAGGGCTATCATGGACTGGGTGAACACGTCCGGCGTCGGCGTAATCAGTGCCCCAATAACAAAGGACAGGAAAATTATAATCCGCTGATACTTCTTCAAAAATGCCGACGTGATAAGCCCCATCTTGCCTAAAATCGTGATGACCAAAGGCAATTCAAAGATAAAGCCAAAGGGCATGACAAACATAATGACAAAGTCAAAGTATTTGTCCACCGAAAGCAAAGCCTCCAGTTCCGTATTGCCAAAGCCCAAAAAGAATTTAATGCCGGCCGGCAGTACGAGGAAGAAGGAAAAAGCCAGTCCACAGAAAAAAAGAACGACTGATGTCGGCACCACGATACCGAGCACCATGCGTTCCCGGGCAGTCAGCGCCGGCAGGAAAAACCGCCAGACCTGCCAAAAAATAACAGGCAGGGCCAGGAGGAATCCGGCTACACAAGCTACTTTTAAGTAAGTAAAGAAAGCCTCGGCTGGCTGCATATAATAAAGTTTGCCTGCCGGCAGGGTGATGTAGTGCATGATGTCCTGAATGAAATAATAGCCAACCACACTACCCAGCGCCGTGGCCACCAGACATTTTATCAGGCGGCTGCGCAGCTCGGTCAGATGGGCAATCAGGGACATGCTGCCGTCGTCGAGCACCACTTCTGCGTCAGCAGGGGCACCTATCTGCTTAGGTGCCTCGATTTCTTCGTATTTTTGTTCTTCTGCCATCTACGCCACCGGCTTACTGCTTTTCTTCAGTCTTGGACGGCAGTTCCTTGGGCTGCTCCGTTACGTTCAGCATCTGCTGTTCGTCCGTTTTCTTGGATTCTTCCGTAACGCCGGATTTAAATTCCTTAATGCCCTTGCCTAATGCCTTGCCGATTTCCGGCAGTTTGCTCGGGCCAAATACAATCAGAGCAACCAGTACTAAAGCACCTGCGGTATATGGACTAATCATGATAATTCCTCCTAAACGTAAATCTCATCTATACCTAACCATTATAGCGAAAAAAAATAAAAATCTCAATGTTGCAATCCACAAGACACGATAGGATTTTATTATGGTGCTATAAATGAGCACGCACTAACCAGCAAACTGCAAAAAAATCCGCTGACTTTCGTCAACGGACTTATCTTTATACTTCTGTTTTTTTCTGCGCCTGCTGCTCAGCTATCTGCTGGCGCACGGATTCCTGCGTGGGCGGTTCATAGGCCGGTGCCTTGGGGGCAGGAGCGGCCTCCGGCGTGATATTAGGCGTAGCGGCCGCCTCAGCCTGCTGTTCCATGGACGCATGCGTTTGTGCGCCCTGCGCCGGTGCCGGTGCGGGCTGAGCCGCCGGCTGTTGCTGCTGTACCGTAGCCGGCTGTGCCGGGGTATCCATAGGCGTATTGATTGCCTGCGTGAAGGCACTAGTGGCTTTTTTAAACTCCCGTACCCCTTTGCCCAATGTCCGGGCCATTTCCGGCAGTTTTCCCGGGCCAAACACTATCAGGCCTACAATCAGTATTAAAATAAATTCCGGTGCTCCTATGCCAAACATAGTGAAACTCCTCTCCTACTCAAAAATCACGGTCGCCGATAAAATCTGCCACCATAACGAAAGCCTCCTTGATTTCTGCCGGCAGGCCCTCCGGCAGGACATTACGCGCCCTGTCCAGATATTCATCAGCCTTGGCCATGGCCATATCCACGCCATCGGTAGCCCGTACGATTTCCAGTGCCCTTTCCACCATCGCGTCCGTCATTTCCGGATTGGTGACAATTTCTTCGAGCTCAGCACCAGCCGGGCTTACCTGCAGGGCGTGAATGACCGGCAGGGTTACAATGCCCTGACGGATATCGTTGCCGGCCGGCTTGCCAATCTGCTCGGACGTCTGCATGATATCCAGCACATCATCGGTAATCTGAAAAGCCATACCGATACAATGACCATACTCAGCCAGCTTGGCGGCGTCGTCTTTAGCCATGCCGCCAACCAACGCCCCGAGTTCACAACAGATTTCCAGAAAATCCGCCGTCTTTTTCTGAATGCGGCTGTAGTAATTATCTAAATCCTTGACAGCCTGATACACCGTATGATCCTGAATTATTTCCCCCACGCTGAGGTTGCAGACAAGTTCAGCCAGACGCTTGGAAACATAATCACCATAGCCGCCGGCTGCTACCAACGAAAACGCCCGGGCAAAGATGTAATCGCCGCTTAAGATAGCCACCTGATTATCCCATTTGGCATTAGCCGTGGGCTCTCCCCGTCTGGTATCCGCATCATCGATGACGTCATCATGCACGAGCGAGGCCGTGTGTATAAGTTCCAACGCCTCAGCCAGCGGCAGCACCTTGTCCAGGGAAAAAACATTTCCTCCATGAGCAGCCAGCAGGCACAGTGCCGGACGAATTCTTTTGCCCCCGGCGGTGACCAGATGAGTGCCGACTTCATTTACCAGCTCCACCGGTGAGGAAACAGCCTCAATCAGGCCCTCGTTGAGCACTTCCAAATCTTGCTTTATCACATCAAACATTCGGTTTGACAAATCAATCACCTACAAAATATAGTCTTTCATATCACACGCATTTTATTATTGTACTATATTTTTTCGCATTTGTCATTGTCTATTCATAATGAATTGCGACTATTACAACATGTTCTGCAGAAAGGCCTTCGTGCGTTCTTCCTGAGGGGCAGCAAAGAAAGCCTCAGGTTCATTCTGCTCCACAATGTTGCCATCAGCCATGAAGATTACCTGACTGGCCGCCTCGCGGGCAAAGGCCATTTCATGGGTTACAACCACCATGGTCATGTGTTCCTCGGCCAGCTCACGCATGGTCTTTAACACTTCGCCGGTCAGCTCCGGGTCAAGAGCGGACGTCGGTTCGTCAAAGAGCATGATATCCGGTTTCATACACAGGGCCCGGGCAATGGCTACGCGCTGCTGCTGACCGCCGGAAAGCTGGGACGGATAATAATCGGCCCGGTCGGAGAGCCCCACCTTGGCCAGCAGTTCCCGGGCGTAGGGTTCCACTTCACTGCGCTTTAAGCCCTTCACCTGCATGGGCGCCTCCAGCAGATTTTCCAGCACCGTCATGTGTGGAAAGAGATTAAACTGCTGAAACACCATGCCCGTAGAGGCCAGGATTTCCCGTTCCTCACGGCCGGCAGCATACACAGCCTCGCCGTCCTTGGTCTGCACGAGATAGCGTCCCTTGATGGCGATATCGCCCTTATCGATGGTTTCCAGTTTATTTATGCAGCGCAGCAGGGTACTCTTGCCAGAGCCGGAGGGGCCGATGATGGCCAGCACTTCGCCGCGGCGCACTTCAATGTCAATGCCCTTCAATACGGCAAGATTTTCATAGGATTTATGGATATCCGTCATCTTCAACATGACTTCAGCCTGCTCAGTATTTGCCATAACGCGCCTCCAGTTTCTTAAAGCCCCAGGTCAGGACAAAGGTCATTGCCAGATAGAACACCGCCGCAATCAAAAACGGCGTCATATCAAATTCACGCTGCACAATGGTACGAGCCACGCGCAGCAGGTCATTCATGGCCAGAATATAGACCAGTGACGTATCCTTGACGAGGTTGATGGTTTCGTTGCTGACCGGCGGCAGGACAATACGTACCACCTGCGGCAGAATAATGCGCCGCATGGTCTGCGGATAGCTCATTCCCAGTGTCTTGGCCGCCTCATACTGCCCCTTAGGCACAGCCTGAATACCGGCGCGGAAAATCTCGGCAAAGTAAGCGGCATAGTTCAGCGTAAAGGCCAAGAGAGCCGCCGCAATATCCGGCAGACGCACCCCCACCATCGGCAGAGCAAAATACACAAACAGCAGCTGCAGCATCAGCGGCGTGCCGCGCATGAGCCAAATGTAAAATTCGACCAGCCGGCTGAGCAGCTTAAACTGCGACAAACGCCCCAATGCCGCCAGCATACCCAAAGGCAGGGACAGCAGCAAAGTCACAAAGAATATTTCCAAGGTTATCTCTGAACCATCCAGCATCAGAAGAAAATTGTTCAAGAGTTTATCCATTCTACTACTCCTTTAGTGTCGTAAAGTGTTAATGCAATAATTATAAACAATTACGGCGTCCCTGTAAAGAAAAATGGTGCGATGAAATTGCAGTTTGACGGTCAATGCGTGCTTATTTTTATTTGTTACAGCTCAGTCGGGTGGAGGTGGTAATACTTTTCGCTGTTCCACTAAATGTCCCACCAGCATACGTCTGGGCTTTTTAGCCACCTTGCGCCGGGCAGGCCAGCGGCGCGATTATTCATCGTAGTATCAAGTGCCTAAGGTTTGTGGGCCAGTCCTCACTGCGTTCGGACAGTCGTTCCACTGCGAAAAGCATCACCACCTCCGCCCTAAGCGTCGTCCGTTTAAAATAATTCTTTCGCAGTGACAGGGAACAAGCACATCGATGTTCTTGTAACGGGAGCAACGGGTTCGTAGCAATTGTAAATACCGTAACTGGGGGCGAACGGGGGAGTGATTTTTATGCGGGGAGCGACTGCCTGAGCGCAGCGAAGGCCGGCACACTGTAGACCATTGCTAAGCAACTACGCTGAAAGGAGCGCCGTTGGCCCGCCCGGCGCAGGTAACTGGACAAGATTATTTTCCGAGGTGTGTCGTTCAGCGGAGGCAGAAAAATTACTCCCCCGTGAACCCCAGGCTCGCATGAACGAGATATTTTTAAGAACGTATTGACCGTCAAACTGCAATTTACTAAAAAATCCGTTGACACAAAATGTCAACGGATTTCAGCAAACAAAAGAATTATTCTACTGTAAAATACTGGCTGCACTCAGTTGTCCTGACTTTCGGCAATTTCCTCCAGATACGTCCACCGTTCCATTAAGTGCTCCAGTTCTGCAGTCAGCCGCCGTTCTTCGGCCGCCAGTTCATTCAGGCGCGTGAAGTCCGTGGCATTTTCAGCCATTTGCAGCTGCACGACCTTCAATTCCCCTTCCTTGCTGGCAATTACGCCCTCAATCTCCGCATATTCCTTTTGCTCCTTGAAGGTGAACTTCTTTTGTACCGGTTGGGGATTTTTTTCCCGGACAGGCGCAGCTTTTTCTTTAACCGGCTTTTCCTTTACAGGAGCTGCTGCCTGCTCCTGTTCGGCCAGCTTTTCCCGGTAATATGTATAGCCGCCGGAGTACATGCGCAGTCGGCCGCCGTCCTCATAGGCAAAGACCTTATCGGCCAGCCTGTCCACGAAGAAACGGTCATGGGAAACAAAGATGATGGCTCCGGCAAAATCGTCGATAAAATTTTCCAGCACCGCCATCGTTTCCAAATCGAGGTCATTGGTCGGTTCATCGAGCAGCAGCACATTGGGCTCCTCCATCAGCACGCGCAGGAGATACAGCCGCCGCTTTTCGCCGCCCGACAGCCGGGCGATGGGCGTCCACTGCAAATCTCCCGGGAACAAAAACCGTTCCATCAGCTGCGAGGCAGAAATGCGCGTGCCGTCCGCCAGCGTGATGAAATGCGCCGCCTCTTTGACGTATTCGATGGCGCGCAGGCGTTCATCCATATCCACAGCCTGCTGGGCAAAATAGCCGATTTTCACCGTCTGACCGATGGTCACCGTACCCGACGTCGGCGTAAGTTTCCCGGCAATAAGATTCAGCAGAGTGGTCTTGCCCGTACCATTGGCGCCCAAAATGGCCACGCGGTCGTTGCGCAATACCGTATAGGTGAAGTCCTGCACAATTGGCCGGCCGGCTGCCGCATAGCTTACATGGTCAAGCTCAATGACCGTCCGCCCCAGGCGGCTGCCGGCCAGACCGATTTCCACCGTATCACGGTTCAGATTGACCTGCTGATTCTTAACTTCCTCGTAACGCTGAATCCGGGCCTTTTGTTTCGTTGAACGGGCCTGGGCACCACGGCGCAGCCACTTTAACTCATTGCGTAAAAAGTTCTGCCGTTTCTGCTCGCTGGACTGTTCGCGTTCCAAACGCTCGGCTTTCTGTTCGAGAAAGGACGAGTAATTACCCGTATAGGTATAGGCCTGCCCCTTGTCTAGTTCGAGGATTTTGGTCGAAGTGTTGTCCAAAAAGTAACGGTCATGCGTCACCATCAGCAGGGCGCCCTTAAAACCGCGCAGATATTCTTCGAGCCAGGCAATTGTCTCACTGTCCAAATGGTTCGTCGGCTCGTCTAAAATCAGCAGGTCACAGGGCTGAATCAGGGCGGTGGCCAGGGCCAGACGTTTTTGTTCACCGCCGGAGAGCGAGCCGGCCTTGGCCGTGTAATCACTCAAGCCGAGTTTGGTCAGGACGGTCTTGGCCGCAGCCTCCAGCTGCCAGCCGTCCAGTTCGTCAATGACCGCCGTGTACTTCATTATTTCGCCCTGCAGCTGATTGTCCGCCGCCTGGTCAGCCAGCTTAGCCATAGCCAGCTCATAGCCGCGCAGGGCCTGCATTAACGGAGACATGCCCCGGAACACTTCCATCAGCACGGTGTTTTCCGGCTCAAAGACTTTATCCTGCGCCAGATACTCAATACGCAGGCCGCGCATGGTCGTCATTTCCCCCGCGTCCACGGGTATAAGCCCGGCTACGGCCTTAAGAAAGGTAGATTTACCGGTGCCGTTGACACCGACAATCCCCACCTTATCTCCGGCGTCCATACTGAAGTCCACACCGGCAAACAGGGATTTTTCCCCGTAGCTTTTCGTAAAATTTTCCAGTGTTATTATCATTTGTCTAATCCTTACTAACTCACTGCCCCTGATAAGCCTGCCGCTCCTGCTGCAGTTCCTCAATGGTGAGGTTGCGCAGATACGAGCGGTGTTCCTCGTCCTTTTGATAGACAAAGCCCACATGACTTACATAGGGCTCAATCGTGGCAATCTTTAACAGCGGCGTCACGACCAACAGCTGCAGGTCGAGCTTGCGGAACAATTCCAGCCCGAAACGTGCTGACTCGTCAGAACTCTTTAAGAACGCCTCATCGATGACCACAAAGCGGAAGGACTGCTCGCCAGCCCGGCGGCCGCGCAGACCGAAGTTGTAGACAATGCTGGCGGCCAGAATGGTATAGGCCAGCTTTTCCTTCTGCCCGCCGGACTTACCGCCGGAATCGGTGTAATGTTCGTATTCGGCGTCAGTTCCCGGAGCCGGCTCACGCCAGAGTTCCGAGGCCGCAAACACAAACCAGTTGCGCACGTCCGTGACTTCATTGCGCCACCGGGCGTCAGCCTCAGCCGAACCTGGGCGTCCCTGCAGGCGTGCCAGAATCTCTGACACCTGCTGGAACTTCTGCTCACTGTAGCACATATCTGTATCCCCTGTCAGGGAATCATCAATGCAGGCGCGCAGCTTGGCACGGAACTCACTGACGGTGTCATTTTGGGCATTGTTGCATTCAATCTGAATGTACCGGCCATCATTGTAATCAATTTCCGCCAGGGACTGATTGATAAGACTGATACGGTCGCGGATTTCGTGACAGGACTCTTCCAGATGCGACTGGAACAGAGCTATCTGATTGATGGTGTTCTCGCGCAGCAGCAGGCTGAACCGGCTTTCATAGCGGGGCAGGTCATCACGCTCCAGGCGGCGCAGAAGTTCCACATAGTCCTTAACCCCGGCCGGCGTCGGCAGGAGCTGACTGCTGATTTCCTTATTCTGGGCGTTGAATTCCGTCAAGGCATTGACCAACTGCTCGCCTAAGGTCTGCAGGCGTCGGCCGGCCTCTTCAATGCGTGCGCCCAGCCATTTGCTGTACTCCTCCTGCTGAATCTGCCGCCGCTTGCAGTCAAACTGCGGACTGTCTATACCGGCCAGCGCCAGAGAGGCGTAATGACTTAGCAGGGGATAACCCTCCGCCTGCTCGGCAGGCGTGGTCTTAGCCATCAATTCCTCATCTGTCAGCATTTCCTGCCGATTGGTTTCCAAACGGCCATTCAGCTGCCACTTGTCAGCGTTCTTGCTGTCAAGCTGCGCTTTGTCCCGGGCAATTTCCGCCAGTTTGGCGGCCTCCTCATTTTTGAGGGCCTTTAAAATATCGTTTTCGGCCTGCAGTTTTTCCACCTGGGCCGTTAACTCTGCCACACGCTGTTCCAGCGGCGCAATGTCAATATCGCCAAATGCGGTCACCATTTCGGCCCGCGCGAGGGCATTACTCTGCTGCAGCAGTTTTTTCTGCTCGTCCTTAAACTTGCGGAACTTATTCTGGAAGAATTTCTGTTCCTCCCGGCAGTCATCTACTTCCGCCTGCAGGGCCTGAATTTTTTTCAGATTGGAAAAGCCCAGCACATAGTGGCGTCTGTCCTGCAGGTCGTGACGGTCGTCCTTTTCATGGCGCTTGCCGCCGCTTTTCACCTGTCCCTGCATGGTCAGGGCAAATTTAGCCTGCCGGAATTCCTTCAGCGACTCGCAGCAGCGATGGTTGAACCGGCTTTTTAATTCCTCAGCCAGCCACGGGCACAGCGGACTGTCCTCCTTCAGGCGCAGCTTATGGCACACGGCCTCTTCCGGGGCATTATCCACCACTTCCTGCGCCATCATAGCCGGCACCTTGAAATACACCAGCCGCATTTTTAAATCATGACGTTCCATCCAGTCTGCGACTTCGCCGTAATGCACTTCCGGCACCAGCAGGGAGATGCCAAAGCTGTGCAGCAGGCGTTCAATAGCGCCTTCCCAGTCAGCCTCTTCCTCTGCCACGGCCATCAGCTCACCGGCAAAAGGCATTTCACTTTCGGCCAGATTTAAATCATGGCACAACTGCTCGCGCAAGGCGATGAATTTCTGAGGAATATTGGATTTACGCGATACCAGTGAGGCGATTTCTGCCTGCAGGGCCTGCTCCCGGGCCGCGGCCTCCTTCTGGTTGGCCTTCATGTCAGCCCCTTCAACGGCCAGTTCCTCCTGCCGTTCCTCGTTAGCCTGACGGCATTCCTGCAGTTTGGCCTTGACCTGCAGGAACTCCTCATTGTTCTCCGGCAGGCTGAGCTCTAACGCTGCCAGTTCCTGCCGGAAGTTATCCCGGCTCTGACAGCACTGTGTCCGGCGTTCTTTCTCACGTTCGAGCTGATTCTGCACTTCGGCCAGCTGATTGCCGCCATTACGGGCAATGTTGCCCTGCAATACGAGCAGTTCCTGCTGCTTTTCCTGCAGTGCTTTATTCTGCCGGGCAATATCCGCCTCCAAAGCCTGCAATCGCGGCTCCAGTGTTTCCATTTCCCTGGCTCTGGTCTGATAATCCTGGTGCGCATACCAGCTGCCGAGCACCTTTTGCATGGTCTGGCCTTCCTGTTGCTGCTGGCCGGCCTTATCGTATTCCGCGCCCATTTTTTCGATGGGCTGCAGCATTTCCTGCTGTTTGCGTGCCCGCTGTACGGCCTGATGGGCCGCCTCCAAATCGTGGTACTGGCGCAGCATCTGCTCCACTTCCAGATGTGTTTCCGGTACCTCCAGCATATTCTGACGCACGAAACTCGTCAAGCTGTCGACCTTTTTCATGGATACAGTCTGCTGGAACAAATCCATGGCCTGCACCTGCCGGATACCAAAAATCTTGCGGAACTCATGCCCGTAGAGCGGATAATCGTCAAAGGTCTTGATAAAAGCGTCCTTTTCCAGCTGTTTGCGGAAGGCACGCATATCACTGCCAATCTGGGAAAAACGTTCCGTTATGGACAAGGTTTTCTGCGCCAGCACATAAAACCGGTTGGGATAGGCCGCCGTTTCCTCGGGAAACCAGAATACCTGCGCAAGTGTCACGGTCCGGCCAAAATTCTTGTCGGCAAAGACACCCAAAATCACGCTGTACTTATTTTTATCACGCAGGGCCTCCGGCCGGCCGCCGCCGTTTTCCGTACGTTTTTGGCCATAGTAGCCGCGCACATAGGACGCAAGATTACGCTCCTTGGCGCTGGCGTCAGCAGCCTTATTATAAGTTACCTTGCGTGGCGGCACCAATAGTGTCAGCAGGGCGTCAACCAGCGTGGACTTGCCGGAGCCTACGTCACCGGTCAGCAGGGACATTTCCCCGTTTAGGTCCAGCGACCATACTTGACCGTCAAACGTCCCCCAGTTATAAACCTCCAGCCGTTCCAGCCGGAACCCCAGAGGCACTTCACCTTCATTCATCGCGAACAAATTCACTGATCAGCACCTCCTCGTCCATTTCTTCCTCGGTATTTTCACCGCCATGCTGCTTTTCCCCGTAGGCCACATAAGCAGCCAGCTTTTCATTGAACTCATTTAACCACTGGGCGTCGACAAAGCTGCGCAAAATCGGCCGCACCTCATAGGCATCGTCCTGTCCCTTGCGCTTTTGCAAAAAGCCCAGATTGACCACTTGATTTATCATGTGTTCCACGGACTGCCGCAGTTTCATTTCATTGCTGTTTACCGGCAGGAAGGGCTCCATCCGGCGCAGGATATCGCCAGTTGTCAGTACCGGCCGCGTGTCACCGCTGGCCGTATCCTGTTCCCCCAGCGCCTTGCGCAGCTGCACGAGCAGCATGGATACAGGAAAACTCAGCTGATAACGGGGCACTATACGCGGCAGCGTCCCTGACGCCTCCTGTTTTAAATAGGCGTACTCGTCAACTTCGTCCACCAGCAGGGAAAGGCCTATCCGCTGAAAATAATCCGCCAAAGCATTACGCTGGTTTAAAATCGTCTGCCAGAGATTTTCATCCTTCCCCCGGCTGACAATCCCCTTAAGCAGCATGATGGCCGCCTGGGAAAATTCTTCGGCCTGTTTATCCGTAGCAAAATCACTCACCTGTAAAATCTCCTCTCCCAAAGGTTACCTGCTGACATACAGTCAGCAGCTTGCGGCCGTCACGCTCAAAGAGAATACGTTCCAGCTTGTCCTGACTGAAAGCGTCCTGCGTCTTGCTGGCCAGCACAAAATACGCCAATAATTCCGACAGGCCCTGTTCGAGCGGATGTACGGCCAGCACCTCCGCCAAGGTCACCTGCGGACGCTCCTTAAGCATGTCCGTCACATGACGGCGCAGTTTGGCCTTGTCAATGACCACCTGGTCAAAGATGGCTGCAATATCCCCGGCACTGCCGTCACCGGCCGTAAGTTCCGGACTGTCCAGACGGGTTTTCTGCGGCGGTGCAAAGAGACGCCTTTCCATCGGCAGCGCTACCCCTGGCCTGATATCATTCATATCCATAAAAGCGCCGGCCGGTCCCTTGCCCTGCAAGTCAATAGCCTGCGACTCTATCTGCTGAATAAGACGGTAAATAGCCCGCTCCTCACGCAGATAATCTTCGTCCACATAACGGCGCAACTGCGCAGACAGCTGCGCCAGTGTCTTTTGCACCGCAGCGGCCGCCTGTACCCATTCATGATTGATATCCGCCAGACTATGTTCGGCCGCAATTTCCTGCAGTGGTTCGGCCTGTTCTACCTGCGCCAGCGTCCGGCGCAGAGCGTCCTGCTGCTGTGAATACATCAGGAACCGCCAAAAGGCCATAAAGCTGCGCCCCTGTTCCGATTTGCGGATAATGTCGCTTTCCAGAAAGATTTTTTCGAGCAGCTCGCCCTTGCCTCTGGTCCATTTCACCACATCTGCCTGTACCTTGCGAGTCAGTTCCCGGAAGTTTTCCTCTACCTCACGGAAATCTGCCAGTATCGCCGTAGCCGTGGCCTCAGCCTGCAGGAAACGCTCTTTTATCTGTACGCTGTCGAGCCGGGGCTGCACCTCACCAGTGGCCTCTATTTCTGCAATTTCCGCAGCGATTTTCGCCGCCTGCTCTCGCAGATAAGTCAGCCGGTGCTCCACATTTGTATCCGTTTCCTGCGCGATTTCCTGCAGAAGGTTAATCACCGTCCGCAGCCGTGATTCCGTGCCTACAAAATCCTGTTTATGCAGACTCAGCAGCCATTCAACAGCCTTTTGCGCCGGAGCAGTCAAATCATAGTACCAGTCCTCATGGTGCTCATACTTGCGCAGCCAGCCATAGCTGCTGTCTGCCCACATTTCCAGATAATCCTTGGGTGAACGGGCAAATTCCCCCATCTGCTGCGGTGTATCATAAAGAAACATATCCAGAGCGTTTAAGAGCTCCTGCGCTTCAATGCCACGGCGCTTAGGAGCAATAAACATCTTGTAGAAGAAAGCCGCTGCTAACGGTGCGTAATCCGCGGTCAGCAGCCGCCAGGCGGCATGGTTCTGCCGCAGATTGCGCAGATGTTCATAGCTCATATACGGTGACAATTTGGGCATTACATTTCCCCCTTATCAAAATAAGCCTGCCCCCCTCTGGGACAGGCTTTTATTTTATTTATGTGCTAAATTTACAGCCAGTTCTGCATTGTGGGCCGCCAGGTCCCGCAATTTCCCGAGCAGTTCAGCATTTTTCTTTCTGAACGTCTGCTTGTCATTCCACTTGCGGCGGATTTCGGCCATGAGTTCCTCGGCGGACACATCGCGCAGGTCACCCACCGGCGTTTCCCCGATAGAGGATAAAAAGCGGTCAATCTTCGGGTCATAGGAAATGCCCAGCATGGGTACCCCCATAACGCCGGCAAAAATCAATGCATGCAGGCGGATCCCCAGCATCAGGTCCATATTCCCCACCAGTGATAAAAACTCACTCGTGGTGTATTCGTCCTTCAGCACCGTGCATTCCTCATGGGTCAGTGCCGCAATGCTTTCTGCCGCCCGCACATCATCGGGGAACTGCATGGGAATGAACACCACACGGGCGCCCAGTTCCCGGACGACCATATCCGACACCTGCGCCAGCACTTCCTTATAGTGCCGCCAGCCCTGCCACTCGCGGACGGAGATACCGAGCACCGGTTTGGCGCCATCGGCATGATAGGCCTTGAAGATAGCCCGGCCCACTTCTTTATCCACGGGATGGATAGCCAGCACCGGGTCAGCCGTACAGCTGACCGGCGGCTTTTTGATACCCAGACGGGCCAGCTCCTGCAGCGAGCCCTGGTCGCGGACCGTAATCAGGTCCACATGATTGCCCATATAGCACATGGCCTTTTCGGCCACCCTGCCGATAATCGGACCGATCCCCTGGGCATAGAGCATCACCTTGGTGCCCAGCAGACGGGCCAGCATGATGATGAACATGTAATAATAAAGACTGCGGCGGCTGGTAACATTCTGTAAAAGACTGCCGCCACCGCTAATCAAAAGGTCGGCGCGACGCAGTTCCCGTATGATAGCCGGAAAGCTCAGCCAGGATATGGCGTCCACCCCGTGGCGCTGCCGTGTATCCTGCGGGTCAGCAGAAATCACCGTAATATTAAGTTTGGGGTCAAGGTCACCCAAAACCTCCAGCATGGCAGCCAGCATGGCCTCATCACCGGCGTTCTTGGAGCCATAGTAACCCGATACGACGATTCTACTCATTACGCTGCTTTACGCTCCTTTGCTCGTGAAATAACAGTCTGCCACAGCTGTATCAGCATCATGGCCACTGCACCAATACCTGCCCCTAAGACTATGCCGCCAATGCCGCGCATAAAGGACATATAGAACGGCGTGCGCATATGGGCAAATGTTTCTACCATTGACCCCTGACCGATAGTGGCAATCAGCACGAGGCCGAAGAACACCATCGTGGGCCACTTGCGCCAGAAGGCCATTACTGCCAGCAGGAAAGCCGGGTGCCCAATCAACAGTTCCTTAGTACGGGGACGGGCATAGAAGGCCTGTTCCAAAAAGGCGCGGAACTGCAATTCCGTTGCCGATACAGGCATACCGGAAGTATGACCGCTGCGGGCCACAAAGACCACGCCGGCCACCAGCACAGCAAACATCAGGAAGAGTGTCTTAATCTTCACCGGCATATCCATAATTTTCTGCAGCTGGTTCATTACACCGTCCGTATCGTCCATACGGCCGTCAAAGACGTCATAGCGTTGCAGGAAAGCAATGGCCACGAGTACCAGCGGCAGCACAAAGGTCAGTTTTATACCGCGGAAAATCTGGAATTCCAGCAGGTATTCCGTATCAGCCAGCGAACCGGACAGATAGAAAGCACCGATATAAGACAGCGCTCCAGTGACGAACAAGGCCAGAACACCCGTAACGAGCATTTTGCCAAACCCCATGGTCACCTTATCGCGAAGGTAACGTATTCTGTCCAGCTGGTAGATGACCGCCAGCGTCGGGAAAACATTGGCACTGGCCAGGGCTGCCAGCACGCGGATTTTGGCCCCGTTGCCCATCAGTACCGGCCCAGCTGCCAGCAGCGTAAATACTGCCCACAGGAGCCACTGTTTTTTCACCGAAGTATTCAGCGCCGGAATAACAAGACTCAGGTACAGCACCACGGCAGCAGCCACACCGGCCATTACGATAGCGCGGATAAAGCCTGCCGGATAGAAAGAGGCAAAAGTGCCCACTGCCAGCTCATTATCCATCGTATAGCCATGCGCCACCAGAGCATCATGCGTATCTTTGAAATACTTCATGTTTGTTTCCAGCAGCGTCATATTGGGTGCCGGCTTTTCGTAAATCCGCAGCAAATCAATGCGGATATTGCGTTCATCATCAGCATTGGCCCAGCGTTCCACCGCCGTTGCGATTTTCAGCTTGGGCTGCTCGTCCTTGGGTATGGTATACAGGCGGACCACATTGTTGTAGCCAATCCCCTTGGCCACTTCTTCCATGCCGTCCTGTTTGTAGAACTGCAGCTGCGTCACACCCTCAATCAGCCCCATGACGGCATTGCGTTCCTTAAGTTCTTTGATGGTGGTATCAAGCGCCTTATTGGCCCCGAGCACCTGCGAGCCGGAGAACACAAACTCCGAAATTTTTACACCTTCCAGGCGTTTAAAGACAGCCTTTACGTCTTCCGGCGTGCACTGATTATAATTGGTAGGACGTGCGATAACTGCAAAACCGGCGTCATTCACCGCTTTCATCTCATCGTGGGGCATACCGATATCCATCTTCAGGAAGGACTCATAGTGAGCCTTTACCGCCATGACTTCTTCATTGCCCACCTGCAGGAGCTGTACACGGCCGCTGCCCAAACGGCGCGGCACATCTTCCTTCAAATCCTGCCAGGTGCTGGCATCATGGCCTACGAGGTAAACTTCATTGCCCTTGATTTTGCCTTCCTGCACGAGCTGCCGCCACACGGGGTCAGACAGCGAACCGCTGTGGAAGTTAGCCAGTATCTCACTGCCGGCCACAGCCGAGGCCTTGCCGTTGGCATTCAGTTTCTTAAAGGTGGTGTCATAAACAGCCAACGAAGTCACGCCAGCATCTTTAGCCATAGCCAGCACTTTTTCTGCCGGCAGGCCTTCCCTGTCAGCCAGTTCCAGCAAATCCTCATAATTGGTTGCCAGGTCCACCCGGCGGCTGTTCTCTTCTACTGTATGACGTACCATGCTGATCCAGCCGGCAGCCAGCAGTCCCAGGATTATAACGAGTATAAGTCCCTTATTGTACTTAAAATCCTTCATTATCTTCTTTCCACCTTATTCCACATTATCTCGCTTGGCCGTAATCACAATGGCACCATCAACCTGCTGAACATCGCTTATCTGCAATCCCATAGGCAGTCTGTTGGGCGGTGCCAGCTGGATATTACCGAACATATCCCCGATTCGGGCCGTGCCGATAAGGCTGTTCTTTAAAGCCAGATGCGTCATCTGAAAATACAGCGAACCATTATCTTCAATAACATTTCCTGCCAGTTCGACGTCCACTACCCGGCCCATGATTTTAGTGTTGGCCGTGGCCAGCACCCCGTCAGGCGAGATTTTCACCTGCACGTTTTCCACCTTTTCCAGCTTTTGGACAAGAACCTCCTGCAGGTTTTCCTCGTCTACAACGCCTTTCAGGATAACTTTATCCGCCGACTGCAGCGCGACTTTGCCAGCCTGCAGCAAATCAGGGATGTTCAAGTGTAAATTTTCCCCTTCCAGGCTGAGTTCCCGGAAATATACATGTCCCACTTTGGCCTGATGGGCCACAGCATGCAGGTGCTGAACCCTCCCGAGAGCCAGCAGTATTCCCGGCCGGCTGTCAGCTGCTACCTGCGCGTCGCTGGTTGTCAGCCGCTGGTTCATACGTGTCTGCAGTGTTTCCCGGGCCAGCCAGGGCAGTACTGTCTCACTAAACACGATTATTATTATGAATAAAGCGCCTAGAATAGTCAAGCCCTTTCGCAAAATCCCCATCCCCTTCCCTAAGACACGGAAAGAGTCAGGAGCTGTTACTGCATCCTGACTCCATACGTTTCATCAAATTTCGTGATTTGCTTTCGCGCTGAGGAAAGCTCTGATAAAGGGGTCGATGTCCCCATCCATCACAGCCTGTACGTTACCCGTTTCCTGGCTCGTACGATGGTCTTTGACCATGGTATATGGCTGGAATACATAGGAACGAATCTGGCTGCCCCACTCAATATTCTGCTGGTCGCCTTCCAACTTAGCCAGTTCAGCCTCTTTCTTTTCCATTTCCAGCTCAAAGAGCTTGGCCCGGAGCATTTTTAAGCACTGCTCACGGTTCTGGAGCTGGGAACGCTCGTTCTGACACTGTACCACAATCCCGGTAGGTTCATGTGTCATACGCACAGCCGAAGAAGTCTTATTGATGTGCTGACCGCCGGCACCAGAGGCACGGTAGGTATCTACACGCACATCAGCCATGTTTATGTCAACTTCTACGGCGTCATCGATTTCCGGCATGATATCACAGGCCGAGAACGACGTATGACGACGGGCATTGGCATCAAACGGGGAAATACGCACCAAACGGTGTACGCCCTTCTCCGATTTCAAGAAACCATAAGCATTGTGTCCCTTGATAAAGAGCGTAGCGGATTTGACCCCAGCCTCATCACCGGGGAGCAAATCGGCCGTCTCCACAGTAAAGCCGTGGCGTTCAGCCCAGCGGCCGTACATGCGCAGCAGCATCTGCGTCCAGTCCTGCGCCTCCGTACCGCCAGCACCGGCATGCAGCGTCAGAATAGCATTGTTGCCATCGTAGGGGCCGGAGAGCAGCACTTCCAGCTGCAGGGCCTCCAGGCCTTCGGCTACTTCGGCCAGTTCAGCTTTCACATCATCTTCCAGACTGGGGTCATCCTCTTCGAGCCCCATTTCCAGCAAGGTTTCTGCGTCCTCATGTTTGGCCACCAGCGCCTTGTATTTATCAACGCCGGATTTTAAATCAGCCAGTTCCTGGTTAATCTTTTGGGCGGCCTCAGCGTCATCCCAAAAGGTGGGTTCGCCCATCTTATATTCCAGCTCTGCGATTTTTTCTTCCTTAACAGGAATTTCCAGGGATTCACCCATGTGCTGGAGTTTTTCCCGCAGTTCACCGAGCTGTGGTTTTAAATCTTCAAGCATTTTTTCCTTTTACACCTCTAATAATATCAATGCCGCCCACAACAATTCTTGTATTTCTTGCCGCTGCCGCAGGGACAGGGGTCATTGCGGCCAATTTTTTCCGCAGCCTGCGCCTTTTTCGCCGTAGCGGTGCTGACTTCATCACCGTGGCTGGCCTGAGCGCTGCTCAAATGGTCAGAGAGCTGGGAGCGCTGTGCTCTTATCGTCTCTTCCATCTTCTGTTTCTGGGTTACGCTGGCCTCAGCCTGTTCACCGGCAGCCTCGGCGTCCTGCTGCTGCGGCGTTACAATGCTCACATGATACATGAGAGAGGCAATCTGGTCCATGATGGCCGATTCCATTTCCTCAAACATATCGAGGGCCTCAATCTTGTATTCCACCAGCGGATTACGCTGGCCATAAGCGCGGAGGTTGATACCGTCACGCAGCATATCCATGTGGTCAAGATGTTCCATCCACTTGCTGTCAACCACGCGGAGCATAACAACCTTTTCAAGCTCACGCATGTTTTCTTCACCAAACAGCAGTTCACGCTGATGATAACCATTGGCAGCCGTCTGTTCCAAACGCTCTTTCAGTTCGTCGCGGCTGAGTTCCACCAGTTCTTCCTTCTTCAGCAGGCCGGCCGGAGCATAAATCTTTTCAGCGTCCTCGATGAGGCCGTCGAGCTGCCATTCTTCAGGATAGAGCTGTTCGTTGGCGTACTGGTTCATCTCGTCCTTGATAATATGGTTTACCATGCCCATGATGTTTTCCCGGAGGTTATCCCCGAGCAGAATCTTGCGGCGTTCGCCATACATGACTTCACGCTGCTGATTCATAACATCGTCGTATTCCAGCACGTGCTTGCGGATATCGAAGTTACGGGCCTCTACTTTCTTCTGCGCATGCTCGATGGAGTTGGTGATGAGCTTATGTTCGATAGGCTCGTCTTCCTCCATGCCCAGCTTGTCCATCATGCCGGCAATTCTGTCGGAGGCAAACAGGCGGAGCAAATCATCTTCGAGCGACAGGAAGAAACGGGAGGCACCGGGGTCACCCTGACGGCCGGCACGGCCACGGAGCTGATTATCGATACGGCGGGACTCATGGCGCTCCGTACCCACGATGTACAGGCCGCCGAGTTCCGGCACACCTTCACCGAGTTTGATATCCGTACCACGGCCGGCCATGTTGGTAGCAATAGTCACTGCACCGCGCTGACCAGCGTCAGCGATGATTTCTGCTTCCTTCTCATGGAACTTGGCGTTCAGGACGCTATGGGGAATACCGTTTTTCTTCAGCACGGCACTCAGTTCTTCTGACTGCGTGATGGAAGTCGTACCGATAAGCACCGGCTGCCCCTTCTCATGCAGTTCCTTGACGAACCGGCCAACGGCCCGGTACTTGGCAGCCTTGTTCTTGTAAATGAGGTCCGGGTGGTCAATACGCTGTACCGGCTTGTTGGTCGGCACCACGATAACCGGCAGATTGTAAATCTTTAAGAATTCGTCTTCCTCCGTCTTGGCCGTACCGGTCATACCAGACAGCTTACTGTACATACGGAAGTAGTTCTGGAAGGTAATGGTGGCCAGCGTCTGGGATTCACGCTGAATCTTTACGCCTTCTTTAGCCTCAATGGCCTGATGCAGACCATCGGAGTAACGGCGACCTTCCATCAGACGGCCCGTAAACTCATCGACGATGATGACTTCATCACCGCGTACCACATAGTCGCGGTCGCGTTTCATCAGGGCCTTGGCACGCAGTGCTGCCGTAAAGCAGTGGGAAAGCTCAATGTTTTCCGGGGCATAGAGATTGTTAATCCCCAGCATTTTTTCAATCTTCGGAATGACGCTGTCCGCCGGAGCTACGGTTTTCTGCTTTTCATCAACCGTGTAGTCAGTGCCCTCTTTCAGAGTGGCTACGGCTCTGGCCATCGTGGCGTACATATCCGTGGATTTGGCACCCGGGCCGGAAATAATCAGCGGCGTACGGGCCTCATCAATCAGAATGGAGTCAACTTCATCGACGATGGCATAGTTGAGCTCACGCTGTACCATCTGGTCCGGATAAATAACCATGTTGTCACGCAGGTAGTCAAAACCGAACTCGTTATTAGTACCGAAGGTAACATCACAGCTATAGGCGTACTTACGTTCCGGGAAGTCCATATCATGCACCACCAGACCTACAGTCAGCCCCAGGAAACGATAGAGCTTACCCATCTCCTCACTGTCGCGGCGTGCCAGGTAATCATTTACCGTAATCACATGAACACCCTTGCCCGTCAGAGCATTGAGGTATACCGGCAGTGTTGCTACCAGTGTCTTACCTTCACCAGTACGCATTTCCGCAATACGGCCTTCATGCAGGCACATACCACCGATGAGCTGCACGTCGAAATGACGCATGCCCAAAGCACGGCGCGACGCCTCACGCACTACAGCAAAAGCCTCCGGCAGCAGGTCATCAAGGCTTTCGCCTTCAGCCAGACGCTCCTTAAACTTATTTGTATAACCCGTCAGCTTATCATCCGTCAGATTCTGCATCTGCGGTTCGAGGGCATTGATTTTTTCGACAACCTCGCGATAACGGGCAATCTCTTTATCGTTATTGTCGCCTAAGAATCTTTTGAGAAATCCCAGCAAACAAATCCACTCCTATCTATAAATTTAAATCACCTTACAATCTTAGCAAAGACCGCCCCATAAGTCAATGATACACCATACGGGCTAACGCACAAAATAGATGTAAGCAAGAGGATTTTCTACCAAAATGTAGTATTATTATAATGAGTAAAACCAGCCCTTGGAGGTGCTTATGAGCAGTTTAAGATTGTTTGCGATTGACAACTCCATAACATATCAAAATGTCCTGCTGCAGGAGCTGACACACAGGCTGCCCAATGGAAGTCAGGTCGAACACGCTGTCCTGCCCAAGGCCGCTCTGGAAAAGCTGACCACATTTAAGCCCACGGTCATTATCCTTAACTTTGCGCTGGGTTCCCTGCTCGTGAATCAGGAAAAGTTTTTGCCCCTGCTGGTAAAAAAATTCCCCAACGTGCCGATTATCGCTTACGGTGTCCTGGACGCAGGACAGACTGTAGCCAGGGTACTTGGCGCGGCAACTTACATGAAAAAACCTGGTGCCGGTCAGCCTGTAGATGATTTCTACGACCATTTGACCAGCACCATTTTAGAATATCATAACAAGACGCCCGGCCGTACGGCAGCACCTGCGGCCACGTCTGCGTTCAAAACCGACCACACTGCCGCCCATAGTGCTGTTCCTGCTTTTCCAGCCATAACACCGCCACCGGCAGCTGCCATCGATTACACGGCCCTGCGCAGCAGTGCTGTCATAGACCTTATTGCCATGGGCGCGTCGACAGGCGGCACCGAGGCCCTGTCCGTGGTTATCCACCATTTAAAGCCGCCTTTGCCCGGCATTGTCATTGTCCAGCACATACCACCTATGTTTTCCCGGCTCTTTGCCGAACGGCTCAATTCCGAATGCGAACTGACCATCAAAGAGGCCGCCAGCGGTGATATCGTAAAGCCCAATCACATATACATTGCCCCGGGGGCCAAGCACATGACCGTCTCCCGTACGGGCGGCCATTATACGCTTGACTGTCAGCCCGGACCGCCGGTACACAGCGTCTGTCCTTCCGTAGACGTGCTGTTTGACAGCGTAGCCGCTGCCGCCGGCAATCGGGCTATGGGCATCATCTTCACCGGTATTGGCCAGGACGGCGCAGCCGGACTGCTCAAAATGCGGCAGCTGGGCTCACCGACAATCGGACAGGACGCTGAAACCTCCACAGTATACGGCATGCCCCGGGCAGCCTTTGAAATGGGGGCCGTACAGCAGCAGCTGCCCTTGCAGAGTATCCCCGAGGCGATTTTGGAAATCGTCAAATAATCCTTGATATAACGCCATAGAAATGAGCCGGTGAGAATTCTCACCGGCTCATTATTTATGTACTGCTAAAAACTTGTGTTAAACCTTGAATTTACCAACAGCCTCCTGCATTCTCCCGGCCAATGTTGCCAGTGCCTGGGAGGCAGCAGCGATTTCCTCGTTGGAGGCGGACTGTTCCTCAGTAGCCGAGGAAATAGTCTGCATGCTGTCAGATGTTTTCTGGCTGACACTATCAATAGCATCAACAGCCGTAACAATCTGCTCGGCGCCCGTCGATACCTGCGAAACAGCACTGTTGATTTCATTCATCTGTACATTGATGGAATCAACCTTGCTCATGATATCTTCAAACTGCTCACCCACATCACGGATAGCCTTAGTACCCAGAGTAACTTCCTGCGTACCGTTCTGCATGGATTCCACAGCGCGGGCTGTTTCATTCTGAATGGAGGCAATGCGTTCCTTAATCTGTTCTGCCGATTCCTGAGATTCAGCGGCCAGTTTTCTTACTTCATCAGCAACAACGGCAAAGCCACGGCCCTGCTCACCGGCACGGGCAGCTTCGATAGCTGCATTCAGTGACAACAGGTTAGTCTGTTCAGCAATCGAGGAAATAGCCTCGACAATCTGACCGATTTGCTGGGAATTTTCGCCCAAAGTCTTAACAACAGCGGAGGACGCCAGTACGCTTTCTTCGATGGTACCCATCTTCCTGATAGCCTCTTCCATCAGGTCAGCGCCACGCTTAGCGGCGTCAGCCGTCTGATGGGAGGCCGTCGTGATTTGCTTGGCCTGTTCCGACATATTGGCGATATCATGGTACACACCGTCAACACTGCCCTTAGCCGTATTGATATCACTGAGCTGCTGGGCCACGTTATTCACGACGTCACCGACAGTTTCTGCCACATGCACGGAGGCATCTGCCGATTGCTGGGCATTAGCCGTCAATTCTTCCGAGGACGCAGCTACCTGCTCAGAAGTCGTGGCCATCTGACGAATCAGGTTACGAAGATTTTCGCTCATGGTATTAAAGGCCTGCGTCAACGAGCCGATTTCATCGCTGGAAGTAACTTCCAGTTTCTGCTGGGTCAAATTGCCCTTGGACATTTCGGTTGCATAAGACTCCAAAGCCACGATAGGATTGGTAATCTTGCCGGCAAACTGGAAACATACACCCAGTACCAGAATCAGGCCGACCAGCGTCAGCACACCATAAATCATTTTCATGGAATTTACAGAGGCGAACACATAGTCAACGGGCACGACCATGGCAAATACCCAGCCGGTGCTGGCAACTTTATTATAGGCACAAATCATGCTGCCATCTTTGGCACTGTCAAACCGGAACACACCTTTGCCGTTTTTCACCATTTCATCAAAATGTGTGCCCAGACCAGCTATATCCTGGAACTTCGAGCCGCTTTCCTCCGAACCGCCGGTGCCCAGAATAGCACCTTTGGTATCAGCTAAAATGGCATAACCGGATTCGCCATGATACTTCATGCTGCCTACCTGCGTATCAACTACAGCCAGGTCAATATCCGTGCACAGGGCACCGTAGAACTGTCCGTCCTTTTTAAACGGAGCAACTGCCGAGACAACGAGTTTGCCCGTATTTTTATCTACGTATGGTTCCGTAAAGACCATCTTGCCGGCCTTCTTGGCGTCGTTGTACCAGTCACGGGTACGTGGGTCCAAAGTACCGGTGCTCTTATTCTGCGTACGGTAAGAGGCAAAATAACCATCTTCCATACCCACATTGAGGTCAAGAATCTCTTTATCCGAAGAGCCCAGCGCCAGGGAGGCGATACTCTTCAAGCGCGTTTCATCGCCGTTAAATTCCGTCAGCAAATCTGCTGCATACTGCGCGGAAGTCCCTTTTTGCCGCAGCCAGCCGTCCATCTGGGAACTGGCGTCATTCATGGTAGCTGTAAGCTCCTGCTCCACGGCCTGCTCCAGATTCTTATCAGCCGTGTAGAAACCGATAATTGAGATAGCTGCCAGCAAAGCGCCAACTATGCCGGCTAATACATAGAATTTCTGCCTGATACCCATAAATACCATCCTCTCTCCTTATATTATCTTCCTTAAATCCAAACAGAGATTCTCCCATCGTTTTATTTCTACATCACCACGATAAATCCTTTAAAAACTATAAATTTTCTAAAAACAAGCAACTAAAAAGAGGAGCATGTACAGCATACATGCTCCTCCCAGAACACAATATTTACTTAGTTCCCGGATTCAATCAGGCCGTAATTGCCATCAGTGCGTTTGTATACGACCTGCACATCTTCAGTTTCCGAATTGCGGAACACGAAGAAATTGTGATTCAGCAGGTTCATCTGCATGATAGCCTCCTGCACGTCCATGGGTTTAACCACAAAACGTTTGGTCTTAACTACCTGATACTCTTCATCATCAGCAGGTGCATCTACCGGTGCAGCCTTGAAGGCCTCTGCCTTAAAGCCGCCACCACGGAAACGGCGGGCCAGTTTCGTCTTCTGTTTATGAATCTGGCGCTCGAGTTTTTCCACAACCAGGTCAATCGACGTGTACATATCCATCGTAGCTTCCTCGCCGCGCAGCAGGATGCCATTTTGCACGGGAACCGTCACCTCAACAATGTGCCGCCCCTTCGATACGGTCAGCAGGACCGAAATATCACCAACATTATCAAAATACTTGGTGACTTTGCCTACGCGCTTTTCTACATATTCACGCAGGGAAGGAGTAATCTCGATGTTCTTGCCTCTTACAGTGAATGTTGCCATACGACACATCCCCTTTCTTTGATGCCACAGGACAATGCCTGCGGATAATTAGCAACTTATGAGGTTTATACTCTATATATTCGCGCCCCCGAAGAAAATCCCTTCTTTTATTTGCGTAAAAATAAAAAAAGCCTTCCCCTTTTTTCAGGGGAAGACTCATTTTCGCGTATAAAGAAAATTATGCCGTCTTTACAACGTTAGACGCCTGCGGGCCACGAGCACCTTCCACGATGTCGAATTCTACATCCTGACCTTCGTTAAGCGTCTTGAAACCTTCGTCATTGATAGCGGAGAAATGTACAAATACATCGTCGCCATCTTCACGAGCAATAAAGCCATAACCTTTTTCAGCGCTGAACCATTTAACTTTACCTACCATCGAGATTCCTCCTACTTGAAACTTCCCAGTCGCTCAAACACGACCTAACAATAATTATAAATCCTGATTATGTAACTGTCAACCAATTCATATATATGTGTACAATTATCAAGGAAAAAATTTTTCTGAAGATAAAAACTGTCCCCATGTGCAGACGGGGACAGTTTCATCTGACATTAAGAGTTTATAACACCTTGGAGAGGAAGAGCTTAGTTCTCTCCTGCTGCGGATGTTCAAACAAATCCTGCGGTGCGCCCTGTTCCAGCACCTGACCGTCATCCACAAACAGTACCCTGTCGGCCACTTCCCGGGCAAAACCCATTTCATGCGTGACGATGACCATGGTCATGCCCTCTTTCGCCAGGGAACGCATAACATCCAGAACCTCACCGACCATCTCCGGATCTAAAGCCGAGGTCGGTTCGTCAAACAGCATAACCTTTGGTTCCATGGCCAGGGCCCGGGCAATGGCCACGCGCTGCTGCTGGCCGCCGGAAAGCTGGCTGGGGAAGCTCTCCGCCTTATCAGCCAGGCCAACTCTCGCCAACAGTTCTTTGGCTTTCTTGGCAGCATCGTCACGGCTGACCTTTTTCACCTTCATAGGTGCCAGCATGATATTTTCCAAAGCCGTCATATGCGGAAACAAATTAAACCGCTGGAACACCATGCCGACTTCTTCACGCACTTTGTTGATATTGGCCTCGCCATCGAGCGGCGTGCCGGCCACCGTGACTTTGCCAGCAGTAGGTTCTTCCAGATAATTCATGCAGCGGAGCAAGGTGCTCTTACCGGAACCGGAAGGACCAATCAGCGCCACAACTTCCTGAGGCTCGATATGCAGATTGACGCCTTTGATGACTTCCACCTCGCCAAAGGCTTTATGTAAATTTTCAATGACGATCATCTTTTGCAAACCTCCACTCCAAGAATGCCACGAACCGGGAAATCGTCAAGGTCATAATCAGATAGATTATGGCCACACAGGTCCAAATTTCCACCGAGGCATACGTCTTGGCAATAATCAGCTGACCACGACGGGTAAGTTCCTCAAAACCGATAACCGACACCAGCGAGGAATCCTTCAAGAGGGCAATAAACTCATTGCCCAGCTGGGGAATAACCCGTTTAAAAGCCTGCGGCACAACGATGTAGCGCATGGTCTGCAGCCACGTCATGCCCAGAGAACGGCCGGCCTCCATCTGCCCTTTGTCAATGGACTGAATGCCGGAACGGAAAATTTCCGCCACGTAAGCACCGGAGTTCAGACCACAGGCACTGATAGCGGCCACATACGGGTCACTGCGCTGTCCCGTCATAAGCGGCAGGGCAAAATACACCAGAAAAATCTGCACGAGCAGCGGCGTGCCCCGGAAAAAGTCTACATATACAGCGGCCAGCATACGGAAAATTTTTATTTTACCGATACGGGCAATACCCATAAATAAACCGATAATAATACCTACAGCCACCGAAAGAGCCGTAATCTTAATGGTAATCCCTGCCCCCAGCAAGAGCAGGGGAAAAGACTGTACAACCAAGTCAAAATTAAAATCCATTTCCTTCACCCTACTTATATTTATTCAAAAAACATGTATAATTATAGAGCAACCAGCCTGACTTGTCAATACAAAAAGCCTCCCCCTCCGAGGGGAAGGCTTGCAAGTCTTACATTACTTCTTGGCGCCGAACCATTTAGCATAAATCTTGTCGTATTCGCCGTTCTCCTTGAGTTTCTTCAGAGCAGCGTTGACATCATTCTGCAGTTTTTCATTGTCCTTGTTGATGGCAATGCCGTAATCTTCAGCTGTCAGTTTTTCTTCCAGCGTTTTTACGCCTTTAGCAGCATTCTTGGTGATGAAGTAATCATTAACCGGGCGGTCGTTGACCACAGCGTCTACGCCACGGGCTTTGAGTTCCATAAAGCAGTCAGCCGGCGTATTGAGTTCCGTTATCTCCACACCATCGATTTTCTTCACTTCTGCAGCGCTGGTCGTACCAATCTGCACAGCTACTTTCTTGCCCTTCAGGTCAGCAAAGCGCGTGATGGCCGTTTCATCTTCACGGACAACCATGGTGAGACCGGACTGATAATACGGTTCAGAGAAACGTACATTAGCCTTGCGTTCGTCATTGATGGTCATACCGGAGATAGCCAGGTCAATGCTCTTGCCCTGCAGTGCCGGAATCAGACCGTCAAAGCCCAGGTTCTGAATTTCCACATCGCGGCCCATTTCTTTGGCAATGGCGCGAATAAGATCCATATCAAAACCCTGATATTCCTTCTGTCCCTCATCCTGGAACTCGAACGGCGGAAAGTCGATGGAAGAACCGACCTTCAAAACCTTCGGAGCCTCGGCCTTGCCGGCACCATTGTCGCCGCCGCAGCCTGCCAGAGCAAACACAGCAAAAGCGCTGGCTGCTACAAGAGACATAATTTTTTTCATGTTCATAGATAATCCCCATCCTCGAATTAAATTTACAGTGAAACAAAAATGGAGTCTGAGCGTTTCGCTCAAACTCCACTCGTCACGCACAATGCTATTATAACGCCGTTGTACAAATTTTGCAAAGGCAAAATTTGCGGAGCGTATAATTACATTGCTTCGCCTCTCTTCTGATTGAAGCAGTCACGGCAGTATACCGGACGGTCATTTTTCGGCTCAAAAGGAACTTCAGTTTCCTTGCCGCATTCAGCGCAAACAACCTTAAACATCTGGCGCTGTTCGCCACCATCACGGCTACGACGGCGCTTGTCACGGCAGTCACGGCAACGAGCCGGTTCGTTCTCAAAACCCTTCTCAGCGTAGAATTCCTGCTCACCAGCGGTGAACGTAAATTCCTTACCACATTCCTTGCAAGTCAATGTTTTGTCTTCGAAAGCCATACGATAATCCCCTTACCTAGAAAAAAATAGAATTTAGATGTCCCTATGTTCCCTGTGTCCCCATTTTTGTATAGAATACGCCGAGAAAAGAACGCCTATGTTTATCATTGTATATTATTTCTTTCGCAAATGCAAGTGTTTTTTATATTGTTTATATTGTGCAAAAATTCTCCCATATCCCTGCATAGCCATTTTCCAGCTCCTGCATGTAATTTTTGGCGTCCATCAAAGGAGATTTTACAAGATTGGCCCGCAAGCCGGAATGATATGCCGCGATGAGTTCCTGATTGCTCCCGAGCTGCACCGCGCGTCGCACATAGTTGATATCATTTTCTACCACGAGTTCGCTGACACCGGCATTGGCCAGAATCGACGCACCGAACCGGGAACCATGCCGCTGGCCGCGCAAGCTTATCACGGGCACGCCCATCAGCAAAGCCTCACAGGTGGTCACGCCGCCGTTATAGGGCATGGTATCCAGTGCTATGTCAATATCACGGTACTCCTCCATATAGTCAGGGCTATACGGGCGCATTTCCACTTTTGACAAGTCAAAATTAAGCCGTTTCAGCCTGTCGCGCATGATGGCCTTGCCGGAAGGAATACTGAGCGTCTTGCCCTTCAGCACCAGCTTGGAGCTGCGGACCTGTTCGAGAATACCGCGCCATAAGAGCAGGGTTTCATCGGTTATCTTGGCCAGATTGTTAAAGGAACCAAAGGTCACATAACCGTTATTGATACACGGTGCCTCCACCCCGGCCTCGGGAATCTCCCGCACCGCCCCCGGCGTATAGCACAGGTGTGAATGTGGCAGGCGCAGAATCTGTTCGGTAAAGCCATCAGCAGCAATATTGCCCGTGGGCAGGCATATCTCATCTGACAAAAAATAATCAACGGTGCTGAGCCCTGTCGTATTCATATAGCCAATGCCGGCCACCTGCACCGGTGCCGGGCGGTAGGCCATAATGGGCATACAGTTGTTCTGGCTGTGACCGGACAAATCCACCAGAATATCTATGTTATCTTCCGCTATCAGCCGCGCGGCCGTCCGCGAATTGCGTCCCCGCAGGTCACGCCAGGTAACCGGGCTGGACATCAGACGTCTTGTCACCGCGTCCTTCTGGCCCGTGGAATATACATACACGGAAAAACGGTCGCTATTAAAATTACGCAAAAGCGGTGCCACAAAATTGGCCACTGCATGCTGCCGGAAATCCGGCGATACATAGCCCACGCGCAATTTTTTATGCGGCAATTTTTTCTTATGTTCATGCTGATAAGGTTTAATCGTCAGCATCTTTCCGTAACGTTCCGCCAGCTGCCGTCCTTCAATAGCCCCTACATCACGGTAGTTCCGCATGAATAAATACTTGCTGTAGGTTTCCGCCTTTTCCTCTTCGTCCTGCGCCTGTTTGCTATAAGCCAGCAGCATTTCCGCTGCTGTCTCGGGACGGGCAGCCAGATAACAGGCATCAGCCATTAACGCCTGGGCACGCTGAGACATATAGATATAGTCATTGTAACTTAAATCGTCCGGTGTCAGCGCCAGCAGTTTTGTTTTTAATTCCTCCAGCAATCTGGTCAGCAGGGGTAATTCTTCATCGAGCTTAAATTCCATAGCTGCGAGAGCTGCCGCTACCAGCCGTCCCCGCAGATGCGCCGGCTTTTTCTGCAAAATCTCATACACCAGAGCATGCGATTCCTCATAGCTCCCCATATACATGGCCGCCTCAGCCATTATCGCCGGCCCGTCCATACTGCCTGCATCTATATTCCATAATTCCCGTGCACAGGCGCGCATTCCCTTCGGGTCACCTTCACGAGCGAACTTATCCGCCAGATTTATCCAGTTTAAAGTCTCCTGCTCCATAAATAGACTAACTCCCACATCTCATATCGTAATATCTTCATAAACTATTCTACGCTGTGTATCTTTTTCCTGTATGCAGCGCAAAGTTCTCAAACTTCCGGGTTAAGTTCCCTGCCATATTCCCTGATAAAGGCCTTTTGATAACCCTTATACTCTGCTGCCAAGGGCTTTTCTTTCGGACAATGGATACACCAGAAATCCTGTTCCTGATTGGGAACCACTACCTTGTACCCTCGGCGCTGCATTTCCTTACATATAGAAGTATCATACAGGTGCCAGCCGGTAAAAATATCCTCACGCCAGGGCACATCGTACTGCGTGGCAATAAAGAGGCCGTCCACAGCCTCAACCTCCTGATATGCGCCCTCCGGCTCCCGGCAATGGGAATCCACCACACTTTCCGGCTCACAGGCGTGCAGCACCCGGCCATAAGTCCGCAGGCCGTCCCACCATACACCGCTGCGCGGCAGGCTGCGGCAGCCAATCACCCCGACCGCGCCGACAGATTCATCAGCAAATATATTCAGCAAATCCATCACGAGATTTTTATTGACCACCAGTGTGTCCTGATGCAGGTATACCTTATAGCGGGCATTGCTCATCTGCATGCCCTGATTGTAACCGGCGCACATCGAGGCCGCCCCCTGCACGGGAATGAATTCTGCAGTCATGCCCTCAGGAATATTAAGGCTTTCCAAATACAGCCGGCACTCACTATACCAGTCATCACTATTAACACAGGTAATAAAAGCAATTTTATTATCAGCCAAATCAGCCATTTTGTTTCACCTGCCACTCCTGCCATAAGCTCTGCAACATTTCCTGCTCCTCCGCCGTGGTGGCGTTGTTAAGTGCCCCCTGCAGCATCAGCCCTATCTCCGCCATCTCTGCCGGCGAATATTGCATAAGCCGCCGGTAAAAACGCGCCGGGTGGAAAACCGCCTGCTTGATAAACGCCGCCGCATAGTCAGCAAAGAAACCATGCTGCTGGTAAAAATCCCAAAGCAGGCGGCACTGCTGCGCAGTGTCCACATCGTACTCAATCCGGTGCAGATAAGTGGAAAACTGCCGGCGCTCCTCTTTGCTATACATGGATTTAAGCAGGGCCATTTCCGGCATTGACCGGTCAGCCCGCACCAGCCAGAACTCCGTATTGAGATCGTCCCTGTCATTGGCAAAACCTGCCGCTAAAAATTGCTGCAGAGTTTTTTCATCAGCCGGCCGCTTTTGCGGCTCCATAAAGACCATCTTATAATAGGAGGCATACAGCAGACGTTCAAATTCCTCCCGGGCAAACAGGCGCGCCACCACATTGTAATAATGGCCGTCACGCAAATCCGTGAGCTGGCTGTAGTGGCGGATATTACGGAAACTCGTGAGCAGCGAGCCCGTTTCCTTTAAATAACGCGAAAAGCCGGCAGCAATATCCTGAGGGTTGCCGGCCTGTTCCAGAGTCAAATCTGAAATAATGTAATCAAAAAATTCCTGCGCATAGGGCAGGCGCTCGGCCAGATAATTCACCAGCTGAAAGTGGACGCCTAAATCCTGATAGTCGAGCATGGCGTCACTGTCAGCAGTCGCTGCATAAAGTTCCGCACAGGGAAACATTTGCCGCAGCCGGGGCAGATATCCCAAATCTTCCACCACCAAAATTTTAAGTGGCAGTTCCCCGGGCTGCAAAAATTGCAGCAGCTCCGGCTTTATTTTTTCCGGCAATATGCTCCCCCCTTAAAAGTCTTTTCCTAACATTATATCAAATTTTGGCCAGTAATGCTTGACAACCTTTCATAACGTCCTGATAAGTCACTTCAAAATTGCCCGTGTACCACGGGTCAGCTACTTCCTGTTTCTCCCCGGCAAAGCTCAACAATAGCTGGCACTTATGCCGGGAATCGCCGCCCGTCAGCCGCTGCAGGTCACGCATATTTTCCTCATCCATAGCGACGATGTAGTCAAACTCCTCATAATCAGCCCTCTGTATCTGCCGGGCCTGACGCCTGGTAAACGGTATGCCATGATTACGCAAAGCCGCTTTTGTCCCCGGGTGGGTATCGCTGCCCAGTTCATCAGTACGGCAAGCCTTGGACGCCACCATAATCTCCTGTTCCCGCCCCGCCCGGCGCACTAATTCCTTCATGACAAACTCAGCCATTGTCGACCGGCAGATATTGCCATGACAAACAAAAAGTATCTTAATCATTCAAAATCTCCTCCACAGAAAAACCTGCCCGTAAATCCTATTTCAAGTATTGCGAGATTTTCTCGCCTGAAACTCTATCCCCTATCATATCCCAGGTGTAGGCCAGATTATCTGCCAGATAGGCAAAAGAGTGTCCACTGGAAAAGAGGTCCTCATAAGAATGCTGAACATCCTTATCATCGTCCTCCGCCTCCTTGTAATCCACATAAGCCCTGCAAAATCTGTCGAGGGGGATACCCAGTTCCTTGGCTTGGTATTGGAATTCGCCATATTTCTCCATTTTCTTGGCGAGTGCTGCCTTGAATTCCTCCAGCGTGTAATTCATTTCTGCCGCATACCAATTACGAGCAAGGTTCTCCGCACAATCCTCTAAAAGACTCCTGTTCTTCAATACAGTCCTGTAATACTCCCGAACACTCTCGTTCCTATTTGCGGCTGTCACCTGCTTGCGGTCGAAATATTCCCTGCAATATTGGTCCAGGGGAACGCCAGCCTTTTCTGCCGTCTGCTGAAAGAATTCTATTTTCCCCATATGTTTTGCAACCACATCCCTGAATTCCTCCAGCGTGTAGTCCCGTTTCAGTTCGCAGAGTTTTCTTTCCTCCTGATTCAGCTTGTCCTTCAATTCCCATATAAACTTTAACATATTCAGTACATTAGGCTTATAAGGGTCTTTCATCTCCAAGGTTTCCTCAGTTTCCTCATCCTGCTCATCGCCAAAGCTGAATATCTTCTTCCCTTCGTATTTTTTGTAGATGGCATAAATGGTTTTGAATTCATCAATCGTTATGGCATGGTTTCCTGTTTCCTTTACGATAGGGATAAATGGCTTGCCATATGCATACATCTTGTGGGTGATGTTGACATAAGCCCAGCTGCATATGCCATAATTTCCATCCCTCCCTGCATAGCTGAACCCCTCTGACCTCAGCCATTGCACAAAAGGGGAATCCATTTCGCAGAGTGATTTGTCGTAAACGAGAAACGCCTCTGCCTTCACTTCATAGATATACCTATTTTCCTTTCCCATGAGTTGTCCGCTCCTTTTATGATTTTACTCATAAAGAAAAGACCCATCGTTTCGATGAGCCTTTTATCTCTTAAAGAAGCATGACCCATCGTTCAGTCCTTAGCACCTTGCCCTCCGGTAGGTTGCTGTGCGGTCATCGGGACTGTCCCTCGCGCACTCTCTATGGTAGTTTCATCATATCATCTCATAATTCCACTGTCAAGATGCCCTTCTTTAAGGCAAGCGCGGCAGGAACAGGCCAGGCTGCCTCATTTGCCATTTTACTCGGCAAAATCTACAGCCCATAGCAGGAATTAGCGTTTTATTGTTGAAATTCAAAAATATTAGTATGTCTATAATTTAAGGAGTTTTAATAATATTCTGTATATACTGCAGGCTCCTATCCTTTAGACAGTCTTTATATTATTGAGGGAGGGACTAATATATGTATTCATGGAAAAAAGCTGGCAGTATACTTGCTGCCACAGCGCTGCTGGCCAGCGTCTTTGTAGGCGGCTGCGGACCGCAGCAAGCTCCGCAGGCCGGCAAGACGCCCGTCAAGGCCATGCAGGTTTTGCGGCAGGATACGCCTATAGCTTTCGGCTATCCCGGCCATTTGCAAGGAAAAGAAGAAGTACATGTACATTCCAAGGTATCAGGCAGTGTTATCGAAAAGTACTTCAATGGCGGTGATTATGTCTACGCCGGTCAGCCGCTTTACAAACTGGATTCCCGGCAGTATGAGACGGCCGTAATTTCCGCACAGGCAGAACTCAGCAAAGCCGAGTCTAATCTGCGGAATGCTCAGGAGGAACTGGGCCGCTATGAACGGCTGTGGGTAGACAGAGCTGTATCGGAGCAGACGCTCACCAACAAGCGTTCCGATGTGGAAGGCCATCTGTCAACAGTGGCCGCGCAGCGCGCCGCCGTGCGCAAGGCACAGGAAAATCTTGATGATACAGTTGTTTACGCTCCCATGAGCGGCCGCGTATCTGTGGATGATGTGGCCATCGGCACGTATGCCACTGCCGGTTCGACTAACCTTGTCACCATCGGCACCATGGACCCCATCAATATCCAGTTCAGTGTCAGTGAAACAGAATACCTTAATCTTTTGGCTGACGCTATGGAAAAAGGCACGGATATCCGCCATGATAATACCCCGCTGCCCAAGGTCAAAATCAATTTGAGCAACGGCAAGGAATATCCCTTTGAAGGCGATATCGTTACTGCCGACAGAGCCTTGTCCACCAACTCCGGCTCCCTGACCATCAAGGCCACCATCCCCAATCCGCAGGGAATTTTGCTGCCCGGCATGTTCGTGCAGGTACATCTGGTAGGTGTCAAGACGAACAACGCCCTGCTTGTTCCCCAGCGTGCTGTACAGCAGCTGTTGGATGAATCCTTTGTGCTGGTTGTCGGTGAAGATGGCAAGTCCGTCTCCAAAAACGTCAAGCTCGGTGAAAAAGTAGGCAGCTACTATATTATTGAGAAGGGAATTTCCCCCTCTGATGTCGTCATAGTGGAAGGTCTGACCAGCCTGCGCGCCGGACAGGAAATTGACGTCACCATGGTGACACCTGAGGATATGGGTTTCTCCACTAAGGAATCAACAGAAATCACGGATAAATCGTAAGGAGGCGAGGACAGTGTCACGATTCTTTATTCATCGTCCCATCTTCGCCATCGTTATCTCGATTATCATCGTCATTCTGGGTGTAATTTCCGGTCTGAGCCTGCCCGTGGCCCAGTATCCGCAGATTACCCAGCCCACAATCAACGTTAGCACCATCTACACCGGGGCCAATGCCAGCGTCATTAACCAGACGGTAGCGCAAGTCATCGAGCAGCAGGTCAACGGCACACAGGGCATGGCCTACATGAATTCCAGTTCCGATGATACCGGTTCTTACAATCTTGATGTAAAATTTGACCTGGGCACCAACGGTGATATGGACGCGGTACTGGTGCAGAACAATGTTTCCATTGCCACTTCCAGCCTGCCTTCCGATGTGCAGACTGTAGGCGTTACGACCAAAAAGGCCTCCAGTGATATGTCCTACATGTTTGCCATTTATTCTCCTAACGGGACATTCAAGCGTACCTTTATCATGAACTATGCCAGTATCTACATCATTGACGCGCTCAAACGTATCAAAGGTGTAGGTGACGTTAGTACTTTTGGTTCACAATACGCCATGCGCGTCTGGCTGAATCCCGACCGCCTGTCTGATTTAGGTCTGACCGTCGGTGATGTGGAACGGGCCATCCGCGAACAGAATGTGCAGGCCCCGGCCGGTACTATCGGCCAAATGCCCACGCCAGCCAATCAGGAAAAACAGTATACCGGCAGTGTGCAGGGCAGACTTACCACACCGCAGGAATTTGGCAATGTCATCTTAAAAGCCAAACCGGATGGCTCCTATGTATTTCTCCGGGATGTTGCCCGTATAGAAACAGGTGCCAAGTCCACGAACATGGTTGCCGATGCCAATGGTGCTCCCTGTGCCGGATTTGGTGTCAAGCTGACGGATGATGCCAATGCCGTGGAAACTATCAGCGAAGTCAAAAAGGTACTGGCGGAGGCCGCCAAGGAATTCCCGGACGACCTCGTGTTTGAGCCGGTTATCGACAATACGGAATATATCAACGAATCCATTAAGGAAGTTGTAAATACCTTTAAAGAAGCCCTGATGCTGGTTATCCTCATTGTATTCCTCTTCCTGCAGAGCTGGCGTGCCACACTCATTCCGGTGCTGGCTATTCCGGTTTCCCTGGTAGGTACCTTTGCCAGTTTCATCGTGCTCGGATTCAGTATCAACACGCTGACACTATTTGCCATGGTACTGGCCATCGGCCTCGTCGTCGATGACGCCATAGTCGTTATCGAGAATGTGGAATCCCACATGAAAAAAGACGGCTTAGGGCCGGTCGAGGCCACCGAAGTTGCCATGGACGAAGTACAAGGGCCGGTTGTGGCCATCGCCTTCGTGCTGTCGGCAGTATTCATTCCCTGTGCCTTTTTGGGCGGCACGACTGGTGTTCTCTACCGCCAGTTCGCTCTGACCATTGCCGTTTCCATGGCGCTTTCGGCTTTCATCGCGCTGACGCTGACGCCGGCTTTATGTGCGCTGTTAATGAAACCGCATGACCCGAACAAGAAGAAAAACATTCTTGACCGGTTCTTTGACCGTTTCAATGACTGGTTTGAACGCACTCAGAACCGTTACACGGGAAAAGTGGGCTGGTTTATCGACCATGCCAAGGTCAGCGTAGCCTCACTACTGGTCATCTGCGTTTTGGCCGGTGTATGTTTCAAACTGCTCCCCTCGACCTTTGTCCCCGATGAGGACCAGGGATATTTCCTCGTTTCGGTTACCATGCCCGAGGGCACATCCCTAAACCGTACGTTGGAGACCATGGATACAATGAGTACCGAGCTGAGTGATATTCCCGGTGTCAAGAATGTCATGAAAATTGCCGGTTTTGATGTACTGTCCAACGGCAACAAGGCCAATGCCGGCACCTTCTTTGTCAGTCTTGATTCTTGGAGCCAGCGAACCAGTGAAGAGCTGGGCATATTCCCGATTGTCATCAAAGCCAACAAGCTGCAGGCCAATCATCCGGAGGCCAAGGTTATGGCCTTCCCGACTCCGTCACTGCCCGGCTTAGGCATGGTCGGCGGCTGGAGCATGGAACTTTTGGACATGACCGGTCATACGGACAAGGAACTTGATAACATCACCAAGGAAATCCTGGCAGCAGCCAATAAACGGCCGGAACTGGCCAACGTATATACCACCTATTCCATTGAATCCCCCATCTGCAAATTCGATGTGAATCGTGAAAAGGTTAAACAGCTGGGTGTAAATCTCTCTGATGTATTTACGGCCCTGCAGGTAAATTACGGCGGCAGCCAAATCAATGACTTCATGCAGTTCGGCCGCAACTACAAGGTTATAATGCAGTCTGATACCCAGTACCGCAGCGAAAAAGAGGCCTTGAAGTTCAATTATGTCCGCAACAGCGAGGGCAACATGGTTCCTTTGGACAGCCTGCTCACGCCGAAACTTTCGACCTCCACCTCCATTATCTCCCGGTTTAATGGTACGCGCAGTATCAGTATTCAGGGCAGTGTAGGTGACGGTTACAGCTCCGGTCAGGCCATCGCTGCCATGGAAGAAGTAGTAAAGACCACCGCGCCTGCCGGCTTTAACATCGAATGGTCCGGTCAGAGCCGCGAGGAAAAGAAATCCGCTAATTCCACCGGTCAGGTTATGGGCTTAGCCATTGTGTTTGTTTTCCTCTGTCTGGCAGCTCTCTACGAAAGCTGGAGCGTGCCCTTCGCCGTACTTATGACGATTCCCACAGGCCTGTTCGGTGCCTTCTTCGTCCAGCTGGCCCTGCTGATGCTCGAGCTCAGCTTTGGCAAGTTTAACCCCGGCCTGCAGAACACCGTCTACATGCAGATTGGTGTCATCATGATTATGGGCCTGGCGGCTAAAAACGCCATCCTCATCGTCGAGTTTGCCAAGGTACGTGTAGACCAGGGCATGGAACCGGTAAAAGCAGCTATCGAGGCTGCCGGCCTGCGCCTGCGGCCCATCATCATGACGTCCCTGGCCTTCATCATCGGCTGTCTGCCACTGGCCATGGCCCACGGTGCCGGCGCCGCTGCCAGAAACAGCATGGGCACGGCCGTTGTCGGTGGTATGCTCTTTGCAACCTGTCTGGGTATTTTCCTTATTCCGGTACTCTACGTTGTCGTTGCTTGGGTAGCTATGAAACTTACCGGTAAGAAAAAAGCCCCTGCACCGTTGCCGGAGAGCACTGTAAATGAATAACTGAGGTGTATGCTTATGAAAAAAATACTAACCTTGCTGACGGCAGCATTATTGGTCTGTATGCTGACAGCCACCGCCTTTGCGGCGACCAGTCAGGAGAAAATCAACAAAGAACGGGCCGAAATCGACAATCTGTCTGTACAGGCCCTGCACCGTCTCTATAACAAAGTTCCCTCAGCCGAAAATGTTATCAACAGCTGCTACGCTTATGCGACTTTAAGCAACACAGGTATGAAACTAGGACTCTTCGGCAGTGCCCACGGACGCGGCCTGGCCGTGAACAATCATACCGGTGAAAAGGTTTATATGCGTATGCAGGAAATGGGTGTAGGTCTGGGGCTCGGCGTTAAAGAATACGACCTGATTTTCGTCATTGGCACGGAAAAGGCCTGGAATGCTTTTATCGCCGGCGATATCAAATTCGCCAGCTCCGCTGACGCCTCCGCCAGCGACGGCGAGGCCGGCGGTGCCATAGAAGGTGCCTCCATTGCCGCCAACGGCGTCTGGGTATACCAGATGACGAAAAAAGGCCTGGCGCTAGAGGCCTCCATAAATGGGACAAAGATTTACGCCGATAAGAAATTAAATCAATACTGATATGTAAAGCAAAAGAATCCGTTGACGAAAATGTCAACGGATTCTTTTTTATTGCAGTTTGATGGTTAGTTCGTGCTTACTTTTATTTGTTACAGCTCAATCGGGTGGAGGTGGTAATACTTTTCGCTGTTTCACTAAATGTCCCACCAGCAAATGACTAGGCTTTTTAGCGACCTTGCGCCGGGCAGGCCAGCGGCGCGATTATTCATCATAGTATACAGTGACTGTTGTTTGTGGGCCAGTCCTCACTACGTTCGGACAGTCGTTACACTGCGAAAAGCATCACCACCTCCGCCCTAAGAAACGTCCGTTTAAAATGATTTTTTCGCAGTGACAGGTAACAAGTACATCGATGTTCTTGTTGCGGGAGCAACGAGTTCGTGGCAACAGTACAGACCGCTTGTGGGGGCGAACGGGGGAGTGATTTTTATGCGGGGAGCGACTGCCTGAGCGCAGCGAAGGCCGGCACACTTTAGTACGCAGCTAAGCAACTACGCTGAAAGGAGCGCCGTTGGCCTGCCCGGCGCAGGTAACTGGACAATGATATTTTCCGAAGTGTGTCGTTTAGCGGAGGCAGAAAAATTACTCCCCCGTGAACCCCATGCACGTATGAACGGGATACTTTTAAGAACTCTTTGACCTTCAAACAGCAATTTTCCTCTTCACTGCTGTCCAAATTTTTCCAGTATATGCTCGCAGTTCTGCACGACCTCGAGTGTCCCCATATATTCCCCGTCATCACCATACACCGCCATATACTTCACCAAGATGGGCTTACCCATGATATAACGGGCGACTTCGAGTGAGCTGCGTTTTTTCGCCTTGAAATCTGCCACGAGATTACGCACCACGGGTACAATATGCGGCGGATGACATTCTGCGACATCACGGCCTAAAGCCGCCAGCGGACGCGGAAATACCCGGCCTTCGTTGATAAAGAACCGTAGTTTTTCCTCCGCGTCAATAAATGTCAAATCGAGCGGCAGCAGGGCAAGCAGCGCGCTTAACTGTTTGACAGTCAATTCGCCTGTAGGCAAAAGGATTTTTCCTGCCAGAATATCCAGCCCCTTAACCTTACCCAGTTCGTCCGCCGCCCAGTTTTCTCCTTCTTCCCATTTCGCCGGCTTTTCCACAAAAGCCATGCCCATTTCCGGGAAATCCCGATAGATTTTTTTCCATTCTTCCGCCGTGAAAAAACGCAGGCACAAGGGGAATAAAATCTTTTCCTCCTTGGCCATCATGCCGCGTGCCTTTTCCACCAGTGCGGCAATGCGCCCCTTATAGATGAGTACATTGTCAGCGTCATCCATAACTGCACGGGTAAGCGTCCCCAATTCCTTTTTGATTTCATCGTCCTCGTCCCACATTACCTGCGACGGCCCCGTTACACCGTATTTATACAGCTGCGCCATCAGCAGTTCTTCCTTCTTGGCATAATGGGCACGCACGCCATTAAAGTCCTGCAAAGCCTTGATAACAATGGCAGCGTCAGGCACACCACGGCCGCTCAACTGTGCCGCAATACTGTCCAAAACTGCTCCCAGCCCGGCATTTTCCGCCCGCAGCAGGCTGACAGGGTGCCCTTGCGGCAGCCCAATTGACCTGTCAACTTGACTCGTCAACTGACAAGTCAAGTTTTCTGCCGGTGACGGCTCGCCATTTACTACCGCAAAACCTGCGTCCGTAAACGCCTGCACGACATCTGCCAGCGCCACTCCCTGTATAACAGCCGCCCGCGGAATGGTCATGATATTTCCCATTACCTGCAGGGCCTCCGGAGTGATTAACTTGCCCATACCCAAGGCCGACAAAATCTTCCTCACTTCAGGATTATCCTTTACTAATTCCGCAACAGTCAGGTAAAAATCTATCTTCTTCATGTGCAACTCCTTCAACAAACATATTAAAAATGTAACCTCATTATAACCAATATACTACCCTTGTGTCTGTTGCAATAGTTACTCATAAAAGCTCGCACTAAGCGGCTGACGGTCAGCTGGTGGACAGCAGCGCGAGGTGCGGAACGTAAAGAAAATATTTTTAGTTCCGCATCTCAGCGAAGGGCCGCCAGCTGAACGTCAGCCGCGCCTTTAGCCACGAAACAAACGTCCGCCGATAATCGTCTGCTTTACCTGCACATCTTCATCAAAGATTACAATATCCGCCCGTTTGCCGCTTTCCAATGAGCCAATTTCCTCATACAGCGACAAATCCTGGGCCGGTGTCTTTGTCACCATTTCGATAATCTGTGGCAGCTGCGCGCCAGTGTTTTCCCAGAAAATTTTAACACAGCGGTTCATCGTCGCCACGCTGCCGGCAATGGTACCATCCTTCAGCGTTGCCAGTTCGCCCTTGACAAAGACTTCCTGACCGCCAAGTTCCGAAGGGCCGTCACCTAAACCGCAGGCCCTGAGGCTGTCGGTAATCAAAACGATATTATGGCCGCCTTTGGCACGGTATAAAAGTCTTTGCGCCATAGGATGAGAATGCACATTGTCAGCGATAATCTCACAAGCAGCGTCCGTATCCAAAGCCGCGCCCACCACGCCGGGGCTGCGATGGGTAAAGCCTGTCATGGCATTATACACGTGCGTAAAATGATGGATTCCCTGCTCCTTCACCGCCTTAACAGCCGTATCGTAATCGGCCGCCGTGTGACCGATGGACACGATAATCCCGGCCTGCCGGCACTTGGCAGCAAACGTATTGTCCGGCAATTCTTCGGGCGCAAGCGTAATGATTTTTACAATATCTTCCCACGGCTTTACCAGTTTGTAATCAGCCTGACGGATATTTTCCTCGGCCTGCGCGCCTTTTTTCGCGGGGCTGATGAACGGGCCTTCCATGTGTGCGCCCAGTATCCGTGCGCCGCCCGTCTGACTTCTCATCGTTTCCCGCAAGGTCAGCAGGGCGTCCTCCACCTGATACCATTTGCAGGTCATGGTCGTGGGCAAAAAGCCCGTAACGCCGGTCTTGGCCTGCATTTTGGCCATTTGCACCAGCCCGTCCATATCAGCGTCCATCGTGTCATAACCGGCACAGCCATGGATATGCACATTTATAAAGCCAGGCGCCACGTACTGCCCCTGCGCGTCGATTACCTCTGCCGCCTCCGGAATATCCTGCACCGGCACAAAGCCCTGTATCTTTTCACCGTCACAGAGCAACGCCCCATCCGTGCGGAAAACAAAATTTCCCTGTGCCCCGGGCACGATAAACCTGCCGTTTTTAATTGCTAACATCAGCTAAACGCCTCTTCCTTAATCTTCTACATAATGACTGAAACTGCCGATAACCAGCTGGGGGAACTCGGCATGCAGGGTTTCGATAAACTTGCGCGTCCCTACGGCTTTGCCCTGCGGTTCCGGCATGATATCGAGGAACGCGTCCGGGTCAATATTGAGATTGCGCACCTGAATCATCTGCACCGGCAGCTCCCGGAAAAATTCCTGCCAGGCCTGCAGTTCTTCTTCGCGGTCGTTAAAGCCGGGGAAATACAGGAGATTCAATGATACATAAACGCCCTTGTCAAGTGCATAGCGAATGGATTCCTTCACATTGGCCAGATGATAGCTGGCCCGGTAATAGGCGTCATAGCCTTCTTCACGGGCACTGATAATGGACACGCGCAGGGAATCGAGGCCAGCGTCGACAATTTTCTTTACACCTTCCGTCCAGCCCACGTTGGAGTTCATATTTATCTGCCCCTTGCTGGTCTGCTGGCGGATTAGTTTAATGCCGGCCGCAATATTATCTGCGGCCAGACTCGGCTCACCTTCACAGCCCTGACCGAAACTGATAATGCCGTCCGGGGCCACCTGCAGGTGGTACACGCCAACCTCAGCAATTTCCTCCGGTGTCGGCCGGAAGGTAATGCGCTGCTGCGGCGAGGGGCAGCACTCCGCCGGCTGCAGGGAAATACAGCCAAAGCAGTTGGCATTGCAGACAGGAGAGGTCGGAATCCCGCACTCCCAGCGGCGGTAGAAAAGGTTCTGTGCCGTGCAGCAATGCCATTTGAGCGAACAGCCTGCGACCTGCTCCACAATGCGGTTGCCCGGCAGGTCCTTTTTCGTACGCTTGACGAGATTTTTAAGTTCCTTCGTATTGTAATGCACGGGGTCCCACTTGTCATTTTCATCAGTGTAGACCGCCGCACAGTAAAGTTCGTCCTTGTAGACGACCACAGCCGTGTAGCCGTAAAGCGGCAGACGCTCAGCCTCTTCTGCCCGTTCATAGGCAGGCATATAAAGACGCGTGTAGCCAGCCGGCAGAATAGCAGCCACCGCCAGACCGCTGATGGGCATAACCTCACCGTCACTGGCCATTCCCACAGCCAGATGGTCCGGCAGCAGCATAAGGTCAGCACTTTCCGGCAGGGGAATCAAATCCTCCGGCTTTAAGAGAATGTTCTCCCGGCCGGTGCGCCCCATGCCCTGCATACCGGGCGCGTCCAAGATATTGCCGTCCTCATCGGCATAGACAGCCGTAATCAGCTCATTTGTTTTCTGCGACATTTTCCGTGCCTCCTTCCGCCTGTTCCTCTCCGGCCACAGCTTTCTTTTTCTTCTGTTTCTTAGGGTTAAACTTATTCATGGCCATATCCACATCGTCTTTTACAATGCACTCGACAGCTGGCAGCAGGTAGTCGATGGCCTCCTTGATTTTGGGCTTGTCCTCGTCCGTAAACGGGGCCAGTACATGATTGACCACCGTCCAGCCCGGCAGAGGACGGCCAATGCCAATCCGCACCCGGGCAAAATGTTCATCACCCACATGCGCCAGGACGGATTTAATGCCATTGTGGCCGCCGGCACTGCCTTTTTTACGAATCCGCACAGTACCAGCCGGGATATCCATATCATCATGGACAACGATTAAATCCTCTGTCTCCAGTTTGTAAAAATTCAGCAGCGGCCCGATTGCCCGGCCGCTTTCATTCATATAAGTCAGCGGCTTAACAAGCAAAATCTTTTCCGTGCCCATAAAGCCCTGCGCCACCTTGGCGTCAAATTTATCCTGCCAGCTATCTATACCCAGCTTGTCAGCCAGAGCGTCCACCAGCATAAAGCCCACGTTGTGCTTGGTAGCGGCATACTCACTGCCGGGATTGCCCAGACCTGCAATTATTTTCATAACGTCCTCCTAAGAAAATAGCCTTCCCCTTGAGGGAAGGCCCTTTAAAACTTCTGTCTGCTTATTTATCTGCCGTGGGGTCGCCCACCAGGAACAGATAAGCGATAACGACAATGCCCAGTACGATGCGATACCAGCCGAAGGCCTTGAAATCGTTGGTCTTAATATAGCTGAGCAGGAACTTGATGGACATGATGGAAACGATAAAGGCCGTCACCATACCTACCACCAGAATAACGATTTCCGCGCCTGTATAGTGCAGGCCGAATTTTACCATTTTCAGGAGGCTCGCCCCAAACATAACGGGGATAGCCAGGAAGAAAGTGAACTCTGCAGCCACGATACGGCTGGTGCCAAAGAGGATACCACCGATGATGGTCGCCCCGGAACGGCTGGTTCCCGGCACTAACGAGAGCACCTGGAACATACCGATAATAAACGCCGTACGGTAGTCAAGTCTGGCCAAATCGTTAATCCGCGGCCGGCGGTGTTTGTTGTAGTTTTCAATCCAGATAAAGAGCAGCCCGTAGAAGATAAGTGTCGTCACCACTACTGGTGCCGTCATAAAATGTTCTTCCATGTACTTATTGAAAGCCAATCCAATTACGGCCGCCGGTACGCAGGCCACGATAACCTTACACCAAAGACTTACCGTATCACGTTTTTCCTGCCGCGTTTTCCAACTGGACCAGGGATTGAGCTTTTCAAAGTTCAAGGCCACAACTGCGAGGATTGCCCCAAGCTGAATTACCACCAGGAACATATCCATGAAATCCTTGCTGACGTCGAGCCTGATAAATTCATCCACCAGAATCATATGGCCGGTACTGGATACCGGCAGCCATTCCGTCAAGCCTTCTACGATACCGAGAACCACTACTTTCAGCAGTTCCACTATGCTTAAATCCACCGTACTACTCCCTCTCACTATTACTTATCAGTTTCTGCTTTTGCTCATGAGTCAGCTGTTTAATATGCCATTCCCGGCTTTGCGCCTCCCGTTTATCGGCAAAAGTCTCAAAATAGACAAGACGCACAGGCAGGCGCGCCCGGGTGTATTTACCCCCGCGGCCTGCATTGTGCGTCCTGACCCGTTTTTCCAGGTCATTTGTCCAGCCTGTGTAAAAGCTGCCATCACTGCACTCCAAAATGTAGGTACAGTTTTCGCCCTTACTCGGCATTTTTAATCGTTACTTTTTCCATTACCACTTTTTCCAGCGGACGGTCACGGAAATCCGTTTCGCTGTGGCCGATAGCGCGGACAACGTCCATGCCCTTCACAACCTTGCCGAAGATGGTGTGCTTGCCGTTGAGCCAGGGAGTCTTATCGAGCGTGATGAAGAACTGGCTGCCGCCCGTGTGGGGCATACCCGTGTTGGCCATAGCCAGAATGCCTTCGCCCGTGAACTGCAGGTCAGACAGGAATTCATCTTCGATGGTGTAGCCCGGGCCGCCCATGCCCGTGCCATCCGGGTCGCCGCCCTGAATCATAAAGCCGTCAATCACGCGATGGAAAATAACGCCATTGTAAAAACCTTTTTCCGTCAGGTCGATAAAATTCTTCGTCGTAATCGGCGTCTTGTCCTCAAAAAGTTCGATTTCAAAGGTTCCCTTGTTGGTTTCAAAAACTGCAATGCGATTAGCCACTTTTTTGCCTCCATTATCTTTGCCGCCGGCGATACAGCCAGCCGTAAGTGCTGTCATTAACACCAGCATCATAATCAATATCTTTTTCATTGTACAAAATTCCCCTCTCTATTGCAACAATAATTTACCGTCCCGTAGTGCTGTTGGAGCTGTAGCGGTGTACCACAGCCCCCTGCTTGACGCCCGGCGAGCTGAAACCATGCCCCATGACTTCATTGGCCGACATGATAATCACAAAGGCGTCCGGGTCGATGGCGTTTATAATCATCTTCATCTTGGCCACCTGTGTCAGCGTCACCACGACGAACACCACATTGCGTTCCCGGCGCGTAAACGCCCCCTGTCCATGCAGGAAGGTAACGCCGCGCCCCACTTCCATAATACCTTCAGCAATGGCCTCGGCCTGATTGGACACGATAAGCAGCGCCTTGCGGCTGTTGAAACCGGCAATGACCTTATCCGTCACCATGGCATTCATAAACATGCAAATCAGCGTAAACATCGCCGGTGCCACCCCGAACATAAAGGCCGCCGCCAGCATAACCAGGCAGTTAAAGCCGAAAATTACGCCGCCCATGTTGAAGGAATAAAACTTCTTGGCAATCGCCCCGACAATATCAAAACCACCGGTGCTGCCGTTCATACGGAATACAATCCCGTAGCCGATACCGTTAAACACACCGCCAAAGATAGACGCCAGCATGTAATCATTGACCGGCGCATAAGCATTCAGCGGCCTGGTGATATCCAGACAAAAGGAAAAAATCGCCGTACCGATAATCACATCAAAGGTGTAACCGCGGCCGAGCAGGCGCCAGGCAGCCATCAGCAAAGGAATGTTATAGGCAAACGTCTGGGCACCGATGGGCAGATGGGTAAGATAATAAACAATCATGGCAATGCCCGTAGCACCGCCCGTGAGCAGATGGGAAGGCACGAGGAAAAGATTGATGGACGAGCTGGCAATAAGACACCCGGCCGTAATGCCTGCATACCGCAGCAGCCGGTGTTCCAGCAGCCTCAGCTGTATCATCTGCGCAAGCCTCCCCAACGCACTTCTTTATCCTGGGGCAGCGCCGAAGTATCAATGCTCAGCATCGCATTATTATCACGGCCCTCGTCCTCTCTCAGCAGAGGATCGCCTTCTGCCTCCATAGCCTCCGCCTCGGCGTCATTCACCGGCAGGGCGGTAATCTTCAGCTCACGCAGCTGGCCGTCCTCAGGGTCAATCAGCAGCATTAAATGCTGATGGGGAAAACCCGGCCGGTTAAAAATCAAATAGCAGTTGCCCTCAATATACTGACGCTGCTGTTTGCCATAGACCTTTTCCAGCCAGTATTTGGTCGCCCCTTTGCGCACGCCGTCGCGGGCCTCGTATTTTTCCATATCCACGACAAAGTCCACAACCTTCCCCGTTTTCGGAGAAACGCTGGCCTCGTAGCCATTTTTGTAAACATAAGTCTTTATGGTGACGCCTTGTTTAACAGCTGTCTTATCATACAGGGGCTCGCCCCATTTGCTTTGGAGGACGCTTTCACTGTCTCCGAGCATAACGCCCTGACAGGAAAAATCTTCATCTATGACCTTGCCTGCCGCCAGGACCGTCGCACTGAGCATAAACAGGCAGATTATTATACTCACCCCGAGTTTACGGGCTATCTTTACCATAAATCCCTCCTGAAGTTTCCCTGCGCAAAAATCTGTACCTGACTGCCATCAGCCCGGGTACCGACAATCTCTAAATCACGCGTGCCAATCATAAAATCCTCATGCACCAGCGAATCATTGACACCATGCTGCAAGAGCGTCACGCTGTCCATATCCTCGCCGCCCTCGATACAGGTAGGATAGGCTTTGCCCAGGGCCAGATGGCAGGACGCATTTTCATCAAACAGGGTGTTATAAAAGAGAATACCGCTCTGGGAAATCGGCGAGTCATACGGCACCAAAGCCACTTCCCCTAAGAAACTGGCCCCCTCGTCCGTAGACAGCAGCCCCTTTAAGATTTCTTCGCCCTTAGCGGCTGTATAATCTACTACCTTGCCGTCTTTAAAAGTCAGCTTAAAGCCCTCAATGAGATTGCCATTGTAGTTCAAGGGCTTGGCTGCCACGACCGTGCCGTTTACGCCATCGCGCTTAGGCAGGGTGTAGACTTCCTCTGTCGGCATATTGGCGGCAAACTCCGTCCCAAGCTCCGATTTTTCCGCACCGCCGGCCCAGATATGACCTGCCGGCAGTTCGATGAACAAATCAGTGCCCAGGGAATTCTTATAGTGAAGACTGACAAACTGCTGTGCATTGAGATAGGCAGCCGCCTGCTGCAGGAAAGCAATATGCTTGCGCCACTCGGCCACGGTATCAATACCTTCGCCAATGCGCACCGTCTTAAAGATGGCCTGCCAGAGTTTGTCCACGGCCTCTTCCTCCGACACAGTGGGGAACACCTTGGCTGCCCAGCTTTTGGTCGGTACAGATACCACACACCAGGTATTCTTATTGCTCATCAGCCGCTGGCGGTATTCGAGCAGGGCCGCGCCGGCTGCCTGATTGGCAAGTTTCAGTTTTTCCGGGTCAATATCGCTGAAAATCTGCGGGTCGCGCGCCGCAATGGACACAAAGGCTGCGCCCTGCTCAGCATAATCCTGATAGAAACGCACGCGCCACTCCGGAAATTCCGTAAATAATTCCTTTTTGCCGTGCTCAAAGCGGATATGCGCAGCCAGTTCGTCCCCCCAGCTGATTACGACATCATGCGCCCCGGCCGCAAAAGCCGCCGCGCTGATTTCCCTGGCAAATTCCGCACACTCAATCGGGGAATTGATGACTAAAATCTGGTCTTTTTGAATATTAACGCCGACGCTGACTACCAGCTCGGCATATTTTTTTAATAACTGCTGCATTACAACGCCTCCGTATCGAAACACAACGTCACCGGGCCGTCATTTACCGAGGCCACCTGCATATCGGCACCAAACTCACCATGTTCAACTTTGACGCCTTTTTCCCGCAGCTGCTCCATAAAATACTCATAGAGTCTGTTCGCCTGGTCCGGCGGTGCGGCATGGCTAAATCCCGGACGGCGCTTTTTTAAATCCGCATACAGGGTAAACTGGGAAATCACCAGCATATCCCCCTGCACCTGGTCAAGGCTCAGATTCATTTTGCCGGCCTCATCAGAAAAAACGCGCACATTGCAGATTTTTTCCGCCAGCTTATCCGCCGTGGCCTCTGTATCTTCCGGGCCAACGCCCAACAGCACCAAAAAGCCCTGGCCGATGGCTCCCTTTACTTCTCCGTCAATGCTGACGGAGGCTGATTTAACCCGTGTCACTACTGAACGCAAACTCGTTCCTCCTCAATCACTACTGCATATACGGCGCGGTAAACTCGCGCACTGTTTTAAAATAGAGTTTTTCATCCTTCTGACAGGCCACTCCATGCACCGCGTCATGGATAAGCAGCATCATTTTGTCCGGGGCCTTGGCATTGCGGTACAACTGTTCGCACATGGCCGGCGGCACTAAAGCGTCCTTAGTGCCATGAATGAACAACAGCGGCACCCGGGAGTGCATTACTGCTACCTCCGGCACAGCCCGGTTAAGACTGAAACCGGCCACCTGCTGGCAGCGCCAGTCCAAAAGGTTCATGGCCGGGAATGCCGGCAGGCCCAAGGATTCCTGAATTTGGTGTACCAACAGGTCAAAGGCGCTGGTATAACCGCTTTCCTCCACACAGGCCACAACATTTTCCGGCAAATCATCATCATCGCAGGCCATCATCACCGTGGCCGCCCCCATGGACACACCATGCAGAATGATTTTGGCCTCCGGATAATAAAGCGCTATCCGTTTGGCCCAGTCCACCACATCAACGCTTTCCCGATAGCCTAAAGTCAGATAACGCCCCTCACTTTTGCCGGACGCCCGTAAGTCAGGCGTCAGCACATGATAGCCCTGCCGCAGGTAATGCGTGGCCAGATAGTAGGAATTTTCCTGCGTACAGCCGTAACCATGGGCAATAATCACCCATTTGTTGCTGGCCTTGCCCTCTTCGGGATAAAAATGCGTAGCTTTAAGCTGCAGCTTGTCCCTCGCGGTCAAAGTCCATTCTTCATTGGTAAAATCCGGCTTATCGTAATGCCTGGCCTCCGGCGGCATAATCAAAGCATAGGCCCGGGGCGGCTCCTGCGGATTGTCCACCGTACCACGCTCCAAACCAAAATGCACGGCATAATTGCCAACAAAATATCCTGTCCCCATGACAAAAGCCGCCAGCACTACAATAGTAGTGAAAACAGCTGTCACGAGACAGGATAACAATATCTTATGCATGGAATCACCTTTCATGACACTCTATCCTATCTTCGTCAAGAAACATGAATCCATTATAACGCTATAGTACATATTTTGCCACTAGCAAAATATGCAAATCTGCATTTCAACACGACAATTTAAAAGTGGCTGACTTTTGACTTGTCAGCCGCTTGCTAAATCACTAACGTCAGCCGGTTTTCATCACCGCTGGCCAGATAGCGGCGGTAGGGCAGGTTTGCTGTCACAGACTCGATAAAGTACTCTCTAAAGGAATAGCTGCCTGACTGCGCTGTTTTGAGTATATCATAAGGCTGGCCGTTGTCGCGGACCAGCAGGGTTATTTTACCGTTGGGATTACGGTCTAAAAGCAGGGATATTTCCAGCTGGAAGTTTTGCCCTGCTGCCCGTTCTGCCGCATGCAGACCAATTTCTTCCACACACAGGGACAGCAGCATGCACCGCGAGGATGGGATATTTCTCGCCGCCAGCACTTCCGCCACCTGCCTGGAAATCTCCATAACCTCTTCCTTAACAGAATCAATATCATAAGAATACTGCCGAGCGAGCTGTTCCTTGTCCAAAAACAGCCAGCCGCTGCGGCCTGCCAGCAGGTAATTCAGTCCCCAAGCCGCTAAAAACGCGCCGCCCGTCCCCAGCCACATGCCATTTAACGAATGGGCTGCACCGCATTGCATACCGATATAAGGCAGCCCCAGCAGCAGCATGAGTTTCACCAAGGCACCATAATTACGTTTTTCTATATAGATGTAGTAGTTACTGTACATGAGCGTCGTGCCCAAAAAGGCCGTAAACAGCAGGAAACAACGTATAGCGGCCGCAGTTTCCTGTACCATGACCTGCTCCCTGACACCGAACAGCAGCGGCAGAACTTCGGCCAGGGCCATGCCCAGGACAGTTACCAGCAGGCTGATAAACACCGTCATTTTTATGCCGATATCCATGGTCTTTTGAATACTATGCAGGTTTTGCTCGGCATAATACTGGCAAACCATGGGCTGCAAGCAGTCCACCACGCCCGTATAGAGCGCCACAATAAGCGTCAACAGGTTCACCACCACCGTGACCACAATGATATGCGCCTCCCCAAAATGCGACAGCACACAGGAGGACAAAGCCACGGGGAGCAGGGCCAGCAGCAGCGTATCCATGGAATGATAGCAGCTGTACCAGATTCCCCACAAAACCTCTTTGACGTTCAGATACCAACAAAAATGTACCCGGCTGCGGCCGCCGCGCAGGTAGTAAAGCTGCACCACCACCGACGCTGCCAGGCCGCTGGTGCTGGCAATGCCTACGCCCATAACGCCGATTTGCAGGCAGAGAACAATATCCAGCACAAAATTGACCACAAAGGTGCAGACAGCGCCGATTACACAAACCTGTTCCTGCCCTTCTGCCACAAACACCGTGTAAAAAAAGACATTCAGAAACATAAACGGCGCGTAAAGATAAAGGCCATCGTAATAAGCGCCGGCGAAATCGAGCAACTGTGGTGAAATACGCCAAAAGGACAGGAGCTCGTCACGGAAACAGTACATACCAATGGTAAATAAAAATCCTGTGACCAGCGCCAGCATTACCCCCATGCTGAACAGCCGGTCTACCTGCCGGCGGTCACCGCGCCCCTGCGCATAGGACAGTTTCATCACCAGGCCATCAGCTATTATATAGCTCATGAAGATGATGAAGGTGACCAGGGGAAACACGAGGGTTATCCCCATAACGGCCCCTTCCCCGACCAGCTGGCCGGCCGCTACATTGTCCGTCAGTATCAGCAGATAGGCACTCATCATGGAAAACATCGCGGCTTTAAACACCAGCCAGAATCTGGTGGATATCACTGTCCTCTTCCCCGGCAAAAGCCAGCTGCTCACGCCAAAATCTCCGCTATGCTGCGGTCTTCAGCCTGCAAGGCCAGCACCATTTCATCGATGAGCGCGGCATAGCGTTCCATAGATTCATCGGTATAACGGCTGCCATCAAAGGCCAGTGTCAGCTGATAGTTGCCATCATGCAGCACAGATACAACTATATCCAAAACATTCTCCGCCGCTGACCGCTTGTTGGCCGGCATTTCCACAATCTGACTGGTCGTCCCGTCCAGGGAGTACGCCGCATTGATATCCGTATCCTTCTGCAGGATAAAGCTGGCACATTCCCCTTCGAGGTCGTCCCTATAAACTTCATCCAGACCTTTGCCATAGGATATACCTTCGTTGATACGTTCTTCCAGTCCGGTCAGGAACTGACCAACCTGCATATCCTGACTAAAATCCCATCTGATAGGATATTGATTAAGCATCAGTCCCATAATACGCATTTCCTGAACTGTCGTCCGGGCATTATGCACCCAGCTCATAATAACATCCTTCTCACCTGTCACCTTAGCCATCGCCAGCATGGACGCCGCCAGCATAAAGGTATTTTCGCTATAGGCTTGCTTGTTGGTGAAGAAGTCCTTATGAATATTGCCGAGCTGACACTGTACACAGCCCTGCTGCCAGTTATCATGCTGCTGTTGGTCCACAGGCGGCAGGTGCTTTTGCACGTCAAAGCCGGCCAGCACATTCTGCCAGTAGCGATGAGCCTCCTCCTGCCCGGCGGCCAGTTCCTTGGCCTCCTCCCACACGTACTCAGCATAGCTGGCCCGTTTGCGGCTGACATTTTTGCCCTGATAGCGTTTATTCAATTCACGCCAGAACAACACCACAATGGCCAGTCCATCCATAATGGCATGATAGAAATCCGCGTAAATATATTTTCCCGATGGCGTCAGCATGAGATAAATACGATAGAGAGGACTATTGATAAGCGTATAGGGCATTTTCAGTTCCTGTTTGCGCTGTTCAAAAGCCTGCTCCGAAAGTATTTCCACCCGTACCTTAGGCACATCACCATCAAAACGCTGGCAAATCTCCCCCGTATCGGGATGGAAGCACAGCCGGCAGCGGAAAATATCATAAGCTGTCAGCAAGTCATTAAGTGCCACAGCCAGACGTTCCAGGTCAATGGCCTCATCCAGTTTCATCAGGGCACCATTATTCATCATTGTAGAATCCGCCTTGCGGAAATGCGTATCCACCAGCCAGCGCTGCACAGGGCGCAAAGGATAAAAACCGTCAGCCGGGGCAGACACATCGCTTTCCGTCTGGTTACTGTATACTATTTCCAGCAGATTTACAAAGCCGGTAACTTTAAAAACTTCCACCAGGGACTGCTGCGGGTCCTTAATCACGAGCTTTTTATCCTGCTTAACAGCCTGTTTTTTAGCCAGCAGCAGCGAACGCAGCCCAGCCGAGGAAATATATTCAACATCGGAAAAATCAAGTTCGGCTGACTCTACCTCTTCCGGCAGCTCCATAAATTCCCGGTCAAAATCATCCACCGTCAGAGCATCCAAGCTCCCCGACAACGTCACAAATAATTGCTTACCATTTATTTTCTTTATTATTTCAAGACTCATAATGAATCACTCCCTTAATCTATATAGCATTATATAGGCATACATCTTACTATATTACAAATTAGTCATTTTTCCAACTGTTTTATTCCCGTTTAAATTCATTTTGTTGAACATTTATATAAAACACAATCATTTTAAATGCAGATAAATTGCAGTTTGACGTTTGGTGCGTGCTTATTTTTATTTGTTACAGCTCAGTGGTGTGGAGGTGGTAATACTTTTCGCTGTGACAGGGAACAAGCACATCGATGTTCTTGTAACGGGAGCAACGGGTTCGTAGCAATTGTAAATACCGTAGCTGGGGGCGAACGGGGGAGTGATTTTTATGCGGGGAGCGACTGCCTGAGCGCAGCGAAGGCCGGCACACTGTAGTCAATCGCTAAGCAACTACGTTGAAAGGAGCGCCGTTGGCCTGCCCGGCGCAGGTAACTGGACAAGATTATTTCCCGAGGTGTGTCGTTCAGCGGAGGCAGAAAAATTACTCTCCCGTGAACCCCAGGCTCGCATGAACGAGATATTTTTAAGAACGTATTGACCGTCAAACTGCAATTTACAACAAAAATCCGATGACAATGTAGCCATCGGATTTTTGAACTTTAATTTTATTTTCCGGCCTGCATGCGGTTAATCGCACTGACCAATGCCTGAATCGACGCGGTGATAATATCCGTATCCATACCGGCACCCCAGTGAATCTTATCCTGTTCATCCTTGATACCAATATAAGCAATAGCCTTCGAATGCTGGCCAATTTCCAAAGCATGCTCGCTGTATGTGAGGTCTTTGTACTTTATGCCGAGATTTTTCTGCAGGGCATTGGACACAGCGTCCAGTCGGCCGTTGCCCTTGGCCACAAACGTTTCCTGCTCGCCATTGACCTTGATATCCACAGTACCAGAACGCGTGCCGTCCGGTGCTTTTTTCAGCAGGAAGTCCACCAGTTCATACGGCTCAACCACATTTACATACTCATGCTGGAAAATCTGATAGATTTCATCCGGCATAAGCTCTTTATGCTTGTGGTCAGAAACCGACTTGACGCAATAACCGAAGTCCTCGCGCATTTTCTTGGGCATGTCGATACCGTATTTCTGTTCCATGATGAAACCCACGCCGCCCTTGCCGGACTGGCTGTTGATACGGATAACATCGCCATCGTATTCCCGTCCCACGTCCTGCGGGTCGATATAAAGATACGGCAGCGTCCATTTGTCGGGATTCTTTTCTTCCTTCCACTTCATGCCCTTGGCAATAGCGTCCTGATGTGAACCCGAGAACGCCGCAAAGACGAGTTTGCCGGCATAGGGCTGACGATAGCTGACCTGCATACGCGTCAGACGTTCATAAGTGTCAACCAGCTCTGCCATATTGGAGAAATTCAGGCCCGGGTCCACGCCCAATGCAAACATATTCATGCCCACGGTCACGATATCCACATTACCCGTGCGCTCGCCATTGCCAAACAGCGTGCCTTCCACGCGGTCAGCACCTGCCAACAGGCCCATTTCCGTATCGGCTACACCACAGCCGCGGTCATTGTGGGGATGGAGGGACAGCACCACATTGTCACGGTACTTCAAGTTTTTATTTATGTACGCCACCTGCATAGCATAAACATGCGGCATGGACATTTCCACCGTTACCGGCAGGTTGATGATGGCCTTGCGGTCAGCAGTCGGCTGCCAGACATCAAGCACAGCATTGCAGACTTCCAGCGCATATTCCGGTTCTGTCCCCGTGAAGGACTCCGGCGAATACTCGAAACGATAGTTTGCTCCGGCCTCTTCCGTGAGCTTTTTGAGAAGCTTGGCACCTTCCACGGCAATTTCCTTGATTTCTTCCTTGGACTTGCGGAACACCTGTTCACGCTGCGCCACGGAAGTGGAATTGTAAACATGCACGATGGCATTCTTTACACCTTTGAGCGCCTCAAACGTCTTACGAATGATATGTTCACGCGCCTGCGTCAGTACCTGAATGGTCACATCGTCGGGAATGAGGTCATCTTCCACCAGCCGGCGCAGAAACTCATATTCAGTTTCCGAGGCCGCCGGGAAACCAACTTCAATCTCCTTGAAGCCGACTTTCAGCAGCATTTTGTAAAACTCCAGCTTTTCATCCAGATTCATGGGAATAATCAGCGCCTGATTACCGTCACGCATATCGACACTGCACCAAACGGGTGCTTTATCCGGCGCGTCCTTCTTTGCCCATTCCAAATCAATTTCCGGCGGCATGAAATAGCCTTTGCTATACTTTTGATAGTTCATCATCGACTTCTTCCCCTCCATAAAATAATAGCCTTCCCCCTCCTCCTGCTGAGGAGACGAAAGGCCATGCATTACGCATTTCCCTGTGTCGTATACTACAATAACACACAGAGCCATTTTTTGCAAGTAAATTATGTAATTATGTAAACTTCCATATCTAAGCGTCAGAGCCTGTCAGCCAACCGTATTGCGAATAGCTGTGCAGTTTTCCTCATAAAGGCGCTGCACCTCCTGCGCCAAAGGTTCAATCTCCGCACGACTCTTATGCTGCTTAATTGCCTTCACTGTATTGTCGGCCGCCTTGAACAGACTCATCAGACTAAGATTTCCTGCCGTCCCCTTCAGTGTATGGACGCATTTCCCAGCTTTTTCCATATCACCATCAGCAAAGGCCTGAGCAAAGTCTGCATACGAGCCATCATCCAGGAATTTCAGGAGGAATTTGTGATACAGGGCAACATTGCCCATGAACCGTTCCAATCCCTTATTGTAGTCAACACCAACATCACAGAGAACTTGCTTTATTTCCAGCTGATCCATCTGTTTCGCATCCTTTCGTCATTGCTGCTGCATCTTCTACTGCTATTATTCTCGTAAGCCCCTGTGTTTTCCTGCCATTTAAAAAATAAAGTTATTTATTCTACGCGGCGGTCCTCACCATCAGTCATGACTTTTTTCCAGCCGTAATACTGCGCGTACATTAGATTATGACTGCCCTCGGGACGCGGTTCCAAATCCGAACCCCAGGCCAGAATATCCGTATTCCAGGTCACGCAGCCGAGGTACTCGCAAAGCTCGTCAGCCATGGGCATTACGTCTATCTGATGCACCACGACCAAATCCTGCTCTCTATGCGCATTGATATAATCAATACGGCCCAGCCATTGCTGGCGTACATCCCATTCCACCGTACAGTAAAGCGCGGCCGTAACCAGCCACAAGGCCAGGCAGGCAGAAAGTGCCGCCCGGCAGGCAGTCTTATACCGCTGATAGAATTCATCCTTACGGGGCAGCAGTTCCTTTAATGACGTCACTGACGCAGCTATCACCGCTGCGGTGGAGAAAAAGCCTGCCCGGGCTGGAGCTACCGGCACAAAAAGCATAACAATCATCACGCTCAAAGCGCCGCCCACCATGACCGCCTGAAATCTGGTGAATTTGTTCCAACGCTGTCCTGCCGGCAGCTGCCAGACATAAATGCCCAGCAAGGCCAATAGTGGCAGCCACATTTTCGTCACCGGCCAGAAACATTCCACGAAATTTATCTTAAACATGAGCGGTGTCCAGTACATATCTGCCGGCAGGCCGGGATTATATTCATACAGACGCTGCAATTCCAGCCGCACCATTTCCCCCGGGGCCTTCACGAGCATGATTCCGCCAATGCACAAGCAGATAAAGCCGGCCACCATCCAGGGCTGCAGCTGTTTTTGCCGTTTGAAGTACCACAGGGCAAACAACGTTATAAAACCGGCTGCCGCCGCGCCGGTTTCCACCGACCAGCCAGCACACAGACCGCTTACAGCCATCAAAGGAACTGTCCACTGCGGGGGCTTTTCCCAGAAATCAGCGTGCCAGTACTTTAAGGCAAAAGGCAGCAGGAACAGGAATTCCAGCAGGCCCATCCAGAGAAAAACACAGCTGCCGCACATCCACAGTGTCGTCAGGAAAGGGTCCGGCAGGAGAAACCAAAAAGCCAGCACCAGCCAGAGCATATACGTACTATTCATCGCTTTCATGGACAAACCTGTACCAATGCGGAACAACAGCAACAGCAGTCCGCCGAATACGAGCGTGTTCAGCACATTAAAGATTTCCTTGCCCTGCCAGGCGAAGAACTGCGTAAGGCCGATACCTAAAATCCGTCCGCCCCAGGTCATATAATGTGACCACTGGCTGATTACAATATCATAAAATGATGTAATGCGCTGCCGCGGCCCTACACCGTCCAAAAGGTTGCCCCTGTCGGCCCCATCCCAAATAAAGGCATAGGGTATATCATCAGATACAAGGGGCAGCATACTGTTACGCACAAAAAACAAGCCCAAAAACACCAGTAAAATCATTGGCCATGATTGTAATTTTTTTACCATTCAAATGTCTCCCCATATTTTCCCCAGTCAATTTGTTTATCAATGACAATCCCCTTCAGCCCATGATATTGCGCATAAACATTGGAACGATTGTCCCTGGGGTTGCTTTCCAAATCAGCGCCAAATATCAACAGACTTTCTGTCAGGGAACGATTGCCGGTGATTTTGTCCAAATGCCAGGGGATTTCAATCGCGGGCACCACCACAGGGTCATCCTGCCGGTGTTCACTGATAATCTTTTCCCGTTCGGCCCACTGCTGGCTGTACGATGTTTCTATCGTCAGGCACAGGGCCATTGCCACCAGCCACGCGCCCAACGCCGTGAATCCCAGCACCGCTGCGCCCAGCCGAATTTTCGGCACCTGCATACATTTTTCTGCCAGCAGCGGCATGAGTGCACGCAGGGCAGCTGTTGAGGCTGCCAACAGGAAAATCACACTATGATAAGCACCATGCGCACGAAAATCCGGGGAAAACATCATCGCACACAGAACCAGAACGCTGCCTGCCGTAAACAGCAGCATGTAGCGTTTCTCCTGCCTGCTGCACAGCCCATACCGCAGACAGAGCACAATCGGCACAAACAGCGGCAGTTCTCCGATAAATACCGGCAAAAAGCCGGACACAAAATTATACAGGAACATTACCGGTGTCCATAAAAGTTCCGGCGGCATGGTATAATCAGGCGCCAGCTCCTGCATGAGCTTTAACCGCTCCATATTGCCGGGTGCCAGCATCAGCAGGAGCAAGCCAATAACCAGACCGGTCAGGCCCGCCCACTGCCAGCTCCGCAGTTTTTTCTGCTGATAAAATATGACCATAAAGGCCGCCGTCAACAGCAAGGTAACAATACTGGCAGGTTCCATTGACCACCCGGCCAAAAGGCCCACGAACAGCATCAGCGGCACCGCCCCGGCGGACTTATCAAGCGGCAAATCATCCTGCCAGTAAGTCAGCGCAAAGGGCAGCAAAAAAATACATGTCACCACTGCTGTCCAAAGATAGACACAAGCTCCCGTCCGCCATACCATGGTGTAGATATATGAGGGAACAGCAAAAAACAAGCCCAAAAGCAGCCACCACAATGCGGTTTTATTAGTGCGCACATGCTCTGTCCGGCCGGCTGCCAGCCAGTAAAGCACTAACACCAGCAGCACAAAGAACACCGTATTAAACAAGTCAAATAAGAGGCTATGCTGCCAACAGAAAAACTGCACCGCAAACAATGCCGGCACCCGTCCGCCCCAGGTAAAATAATGCGACCATTGCGAGACAACGATATCACTTAGCGAAGTAATTCGCTGCCGCGGCCCTATATCATCCATGAGATTACCGGCATTTGCCCCATCCCAGATAAAAGCATAGGAATAATCATCTCCCACGAGCGGCATCAGGATATTACGCCAGAGGAATACCCCCGCAGCCAAACCGAATAACAACTGCCAGCTCAAGCGCTGCCATAGAGCCTGCCACAGGCCGTACAGCCTGTCAGCCCACAAATTCATTCCATTTATCTCCCCTCATTGACGTTTGTTTTACGTTTAGCCACGGCCACATAGAGCACGGGCACCACCAAAACGCCCAGTACAGTGGCCAGCAGCATACCGCCCACTACGGCGATTCCCATGCTGCTGCGTGCCCCGGAACCTGCCCCCTCAGCCAAAGCCAAGGGCAGACAGCCGGCAATGAAGGCCACCGACGTCATAAGTATCGGACGCAGGCGCAGACGGGCTGCTGTCAGGGCTGCCCGGACTGACGATATACCCCGTAGCTGCCTTTCCCGGGCAAACTCCACAATCAAAATGGCATTTTTGGCCGCCAGGGCCACGACGAGCAGTATACCTATCTGCATATACAAGCTGCCAGGCTGGCCGGCAGCCATTTCCGCCAGCAAGGCGCCGCCAATCCCCACAGGCACGGAAAAGAGCACGGCCCAGGGCAGCCGCCAGGATTCATAAATAAAGGTCAGGCACAGGAATACAAACACCAGTGACAACCCCAGCAGCACTGCCGCATCAGTCTCAGCCTCACGGGCCTGCCGGCTGACGCCTGCCCAGGCCATACTAAAGCCATTGGGAGCAGCCTCCCTGACAATATCTTCCATAGCCGACATCGCCTCGCTGGCAGCATAACCTTCGCCGGGTGTCAGGTCAAAATGGATACTGCGCACACCATCATAACGGCTTATAGCAGCAGGTCCCGATGAATTTTGCGTATGCACCAGCGCGTCCAGCGGTACCATGGTACCCTCATTGTTGCGGACATGCAGGAAACGCAGGGCACTCATTTCATCACGGTAAGCAGTATCGGCCTGCAATACGACCTTGTAAACCTTCCCGAACCGGGTAAAATCATTTAATTCCTCACCGCCGAAATTCACCTGCATGGCGCTGTACACATCAGTCAGGCTAACCCCCAGCAGCTTGGCTTTATCTTCGTCAACCGTAAAATCTGCATAGGGCGAGCCAATGTCAAAATTAACCTCAATGGTATCTATCGCCGGGTGTTCCGTGGCCTTGGCCATAATTTTTCCAACTACCGCCTGCAATTCTTCTTCAGAATGACCGGCTACGTCCTGTAAATGCAGGGACGCGCCGCCCGTCATTCCCAGTTCCGGCAAGGCCGGGGGATTCATAGCCATCACGGCCGCCTCGGGAACAACCTGCTTGGCCTCCGCGTCCACCCAGGCAAGCAAATCATCCAGGCTTTGTCCGGCCGCCAGCCGTTCTGACCAGTCATTCAGGGCCACAAAAAGCACCGCGGCATTAGAACAGGTGTTGTCCGCCAGCAAATCCACACCGCCGATACCAATGACGCCCCTTACAGCCGCATGGCTTTTTATTTTTTCCGACAGGCGGTTCATCGATTCAGTGGTACGGTTCAGGGAACTGCCAGCTGGCAAGGAAATACTGGCCATCACATAGCCCTGGTCCTCCTCCGGCAGAAATTCCTGCGGCATAACCATATACAACGCGGCCGTACCTGCGGTCAGCAGCGCCAGGACTGCCAATGTCAGCCGTCCGCGCCGCAGGCAGTTTCCCAGACACTGCTGATATTTACGCCCCAGCCAGCCCAGCAGCCGGGCAAAGCATAACAACAGCCTGTTAGATTCTGTTTTATGCTCCTGTCCTTTGAGCAGCAGCACGCATAAAGCTGGCGTCAACGTCAAAGCCGTAAAGGCCGAAATGCTCATGGACGCCACAAGTGTCAGGGCAAACTGACGGTAAAGCACACCTGTCATGCCGGATAAAAACGCCACCGGCACAAAAACCGCCGCCAGGACAAAAGCTATCGCTAAAATCGGCGCCTGCACTTCCTGCATCGCTGCTGCGGCCGCCTCTTTTACGGGCAGTCCTTTTTCCGTATGCCGGAACACACTTTCAATGATGACAATGGCGTCGTCCACTACCAGGCCAATAGCCAAAATCAGGGCAAACAAGGTCAGCAGATTAAGTGAGTAGTCACATAGGTAAAAGACAAAAAAGGTAGCTATCAAAGAAACCGGCACCGCCAGCAAAGTTATGAGGGTAGCCCTGGCGCTGCCCAGGAAAAGATACACAATGAGGACCACCAGCAGCAGGGCCTCCCCAAAGGTATAAGCCACTTCCTCCATGGATTTTTTGATAAAGCTGGTCTGGTCAACGACAATGCGATATTCCATGTCGGGAGGGAAGAATTTCTGCGCCTCTGCCAGAATTTTTTTCACCTCACCGATGGTTTCCAGAGCGTTGGCACTATCGGTCAGGGAAATACTGTAAGTCGCGGCCTCCAGACCATCCTGATAGGATACATAACGGGTATCCCGGCGGCCTTCCTCCACTTTGGCCACATCTTTAAGTCTGACAAAATTACCTTTGTCAGCATTTAAAACAATATTGCCAAAATCCTCCGGTGTATGACGGCGGTTCGTTATCCGGCCCGTCAGCTGCTGCTCCTGCTGCCGGCTGGTCGGCATTTTCCCCAGCGCTCCGGCAGCCGGCTGGGCATTCTGCTCCTGTACGGCCGCCAGCACATCAGACACAGCCATTTTTTTTGCAGCCAGTTTGTCCGGCTGCAGCCAAATACGCATAGCATAGTCTTCTGTGTATTCTTCGACATTGCCGACACCGGGAACACGTTTCACCTTATCCAAAAAATATTTTTTGGCATAGTTCTGCAAAAAAATGCTGTCGTATGAACCCTTGGGCGAGCATAGCGACATAGCAAACACCATCCCCGGCATGGACCGGCTGGTAGTCACACCAAAGTTTTGCACGGACTGTGGCAAATTGGGCAGAGCCGTCGCAATCCTATTTTGCACACTGGCCGTTGCCACCTCACCGTCAATCCCCGGGGCAAATTCGATATTCAAGGAATAATTCCCGGCGGCATCAGAATTGGACGACATGGTGCGCAGACCTTCCATCCCACGGATTTCCGCCTCAATGATATTGGCCACCGTATCCTGCACCACTGCGGCGTCAGCCCCATGATACGTTGCTGATACCGACACCATCGGCGGCATGATACGGGGATATTCAGCCACCGGCAGCTGAAATGCCGCCACTACTCCCAACAAGGTGAGTAATATCGCCAGCACCACGGCCTGCAGAGGATGTCTGATAAAATACATTGCCACTTACGAAACACCTGCCTTATTTTTTCCCGTTTCAGGCTTTTATTTAAAAAACTGGTCAATAGCTTTATTCAACTGGTCAATGGCCTCTTTATCATTATCCCGGACAGCATCCACAATACAGTGCTCCATGTGGTCTTTGAGGATAATTTTACTGACGCCGTTTATCGCACTCTTTACTGCGGACAACTGGATAAGCACCTCACTGCAGTCCCGGCCGCTTTCCACCATGCCCTTGATGGACTCCAAATGTCCGATAAGCCGCGACATGCGGTTCAGCACCATTTTCGTATGGGCATGACTATGGGTATGTCCATGATGGTGTTCATCGTGGCTATGGGTTACTACCGTCCCATCTTCTAATACATGCGTATGCTGTTCCATATATTTATACAATCTCCCTTTATCGTTTGATTTTAACGTACACATTTTATATATTCTAGCAAATGAGAATTTTTCCTGTCTGCAGGCTAAATAAAACAACATAACAACAGCCGCCCCCAAACAGGACGGCTGCTGCCAAAATATGCAATTATTCAACGGCGATAGTTACAGTTTCCCCATTGATATTCCATTCTTTTTCCGTACCGGAAAGCGTGCCGTATGCCACAGCATCAGCCAGCGTGATTTCTTTAAGGTAATCCTCATTCTGCGCTACGATAGCCTGCAGTTTTTCATTGCCGGCCAGGCTGACCTTGATGTGGTCAGTGACTTCAAAGCCATTTTCCTTGCGCATGGTCTGTACCTTGCTGATGATTTCGCGGACAAAGCCTTCTGCCAGAAGTTCTTCCGTCAGCGTGGTGTCAAGCGCAATGGTCACACCATTGTAACGCTGGCAGTTAAAGCCTTCCGTCTGAGCCATGGAAACTTCCACATCTTCAGTCGTGAGCGCTACATCCCCATCCGACAGGGCGATGACCAGCTTGCCCGTGGAGTCAAGTTCGGTCTTGGCCTTGGAGCCGTTGAGCTTGGAAAGAGCAGCTTTCACTGCGCCAATCTGCTTGCCGACCTTCGGGCCGAGCACGCGGAAGTTCGGTTTAAAGCTGTAGGAGAGGTATTCTTCCATATCTTCCTTAAAGACAACTTCCTTGACGTTGAGTTCGTCTTCGACAATTTCCTTGAAGAAGTCGGAGAGCTCGCGTTCTGCGTTCACATACATGTGAGCCACCGGCTGGCGGTTCTTGATGTTGGTTTCGTTACGGGACGCACGGCCCAGTACCACGATTTCGAGCACGAGTTCCATGTTCTTTTCGAGTTCTTCATCAATCCAGGCCTCGTTGACCACCGGATAATCAGCCAGATGTACGGATTCCGGAGCAGATTTATCAATGCTGCAAACGAGGTTGCGGTAGATGGATTCGGTGATGAACGGTACCAGCGGAGCGGCAGCCTTGGCCGTGGTCACGAGTGCCGTCCAGAGAGTCATGTAAGCGTTAATCTTATCCTGCTCCATGCCCTTGGCCCAGAAACGGGCACGGCTGCGGCGAACATACCAGTTGGACAGTTCGTCCGTGAAAGCCTGCAATGCCTTGGCAGCCTCGGTAACCTTGTAGCTGCCCAGGTCGCTGTCCACTTCCTTGACCATGGTATTGAGGCGGCTCAGCACCCATTTATCCATGACCGACAGTTTGTCGTAGTCGAGCGTGTACTTGGTCGCATCGAAATTGTCGATATTGGCATAGAGCACGAAGAACGCATAAGTATTCCAGAGCGTGCCCATGAACTTGCGCTGGCCTTCCTGTACTGCATCATCATGGAAACGGTTCGGCAGCCACGGCGCACTGTTTTCGTAGAAGTACCAGCGGATAGCGTCAGCGCCATGCTGACCGAGTGCCTGCATGGGGTCAACAGCGTTGCCCTTGGACTTACTCATCTTGCGGCCGTCCTTATCCTGTACATGGCCGAGCACGATGACATTCTTGTACGGTGCCTCATCAAAGAGCAGCGTGGAGATGGCAATCAGCGAATAGAACCAGCCGCGCGTCTGGTCAACGGCCTCGGAAATGAAGTCAGCCGGGAAACGCTTTTCAAAGATTTCCTTGTTCTCAAACGGATAATGCCACTGAGCAAACGGCATGGAACCGGAATCAAACCAGCAGTCGATAACTTCCGGTACACGGTGCATTTCCTTGCCGCATTCCGGGCACTTGATGGTCACGGCGTCAATGTACGGACGGTGCAGTTCGATATCGTCCGGGCAGTTGTCGCTCATTTCCTTGAGTTCAGCAATGGAGCCAATCGTGTGCTGATGGCCGCATTCACATTCCCAAACCGGCAGCGGCGTACCCCAGTAACGGTTACGGGACAGGCCCCAATCCTGCACATGTTCGAGCCAGTCACCGAAACGGCCTTCACCGATGGATTTCGGAATCCAGTTAACCTTGTTGTTGTTGGCAATAAGTTTATCTTTGACATCCGTCATCTTGATAAACCAGGTTTCACGCGCATAGTAGATGAGCGGCGTGTCGCAGCGCCAGCAGTGCGGATAGCTGTGCTCAAACTTCGGCGCCTTGAAGAGCTTGCCGCTCTTTTTGAGGTCGTCGATAATCAGGGGGTCTGCGTCCTTGACGAATACGCCAGCCCAGTCGGTTTCTTCCGTCATTTCGCCCTTGTTGTTTACGAACTGCACGAACGGCATATCGTACTTGCGGCAAACGCGGTTATCGTCCTCACCGAAAGCCGGGGCAATATGAACGATACCCGTACCATCGGAAGTCGTAACATAGTCATCGCAAACCACATAGAACGCTTTTTTCTTGAGTTTGCCGACAGCATAGTCATAAAGCGGTTCATATTCACGGTATTCGAGGTCCTTGCCCTTGTATTTTTCAAGGACTTCACGTTCGCCTTCGACACCTTCAAAGACCGTATCCACAAGGGCCTCGGCCATGTAGTAAACTGTGCCGTCAACCTTGATTTTCACGTAATCCACTTCCGGATTAACGCAGAGGCCGAGGTTGGAGGGCAGCGTCCAGGGAGTCGTCGTCCAGGCGAGGAAGTAAGCGTCCTCGTCTTTTACCTTGAACTTGACCATGGCAGAACGTTCTTTAACGTCCTTATAGCCCTGGGCTACTTCGTGGGAAGACAGCGGGGTGCCGCAGCGCGGGCAGTAAGGAACAACCTTATGGCCCTTGTAGAGCAGGCCCTTCTTCCAGATTTCCTTGAGCGCCCACCATTCGGATTCAATGAAGTCATTTTCATAGGTGATGTAGGGATGTTCCATGTCAGCCCAGAAACCAACGACATCGGAGAATTCTTCCCACATGCCTTTGTATTTCCAAACAGACTCACGGCACTTCTTGATGAACGGCTCAATGCCGTATTCTTCAATCTGTTCCTTGCCGTTGATGCCCACGAGCTTTTCGACTTCGAGCTCTACCGGCAGGCCGTGCGTATCCCAGCCAGCCTTGCGCAGTACCTTCTTGCCCTTCATAGACTGATAACGCGGCAGCATATCCTTGATAACACGCGTCAGCACGTGACCGATATGCGGCTTGCCGTTAGCCGTCGGCGGGCCATCATAGAACGTAAAGGTATCGCAGCCTTCACGCTGGTCAATTGCCTTCTGCGCGATGTTATTTTTCTTCCAGAAATCCAGAACTTCCTTTTCTCTCTCCACGAAGTTCAAATTGGTGTCAACCTTGCTGTACAAACGAACTCCTCCTCCAAAATAAAAAAACCTGCATCCTAAAAACAGGATGCAGGTATACCTACACTTATAAACCACCTATTTTTCACGTACCAACATACGCTATTCCGTAACGGGGAATACCGGCGAAGCTTACTGTCCCCAAGGGATTTCAGCCTGCTGCTCCGAAGTGATTTTCACCGTCCCCTACTCACTACTGGCTTTCACCGGCCCCAGCTCGCTAAAGTTTTCTTTGACGGATACTCTCTTCCTCAACGCATTTACACATTAACAAGTAGTAGTTTATCACACTGACTCTAAAATTTCAAATACTTTTACAAAAAAAATCCTCCCCGAAGGGAGGATTTTACTACTCTTATTCAGCAGTGAACGGCAGCAATGCGATATTGCGTGCACGCTTGATAGCAACGGTCACCTGACGCTGATGCTTAGCGCAGTTGCCGGAGATACGACGGGGTAAAATCTTACCGCGCTCCGTAATGAAGCGGCGGAGTTTTGCTACGTCTTTATAATCGATATGCTCGACCTTGTCTACGCAGAACGAGCAGACTTTTCTACGAGGTCTTCTGCCTCTGTCACGTCTCATCAAAGTAATTCCCTCCTGTCTTAAAATGGGATTTCTTCGTCAGGGATGGACGGACCAAAACCATCACTAGGTGCGGCCGGAGCTGCCGGTGCCGGAGCACCAAAGCCGCCAGCCTGCGGAGCTGCGCCCTTGGAATCCAAGAACTCAACTTCATTAGCTACGATTTCTGTCACATAACGCTTCGAGCCATCCTGTGCATCGTAACTGCGCACCTGAATACGGCCTTCTACTGAAATACGGCGTCCCTTTACCAGATTGTTGCCGCAAACTTCAGCCAGCTTGCTCCACACAACAATGGGAATAAAATCCGCGGTCGGCTGACCATCATTTGCGTCCTTACGGGCAAAGCGACGGTCTACAGCCAAAGTAAAAGTACAAACTGCCGTACCAGACTGCGTATAACGCACTTCCGGGTCACGGGTAAGTCTGCCAATCAGTATAGCCTTATTCATGGTACATCCTCCCTGACACCAAAATGGTGTACTTCTAAATTATTCTTCGTCGTTTTTCACGATCATGTGCTTGAGGATACCGTCAGTAATCTTCATTACACGGTCACACTCTGCTACGCATGCAGGTTCGCAAGTAACGTAGAGCAGTTCATAGAAACCCTCAGTGCAGTCTTTGATCTCATAGGCAAGACGCTTCTTACCCCAACGATCTTCTTTATCGATAGTACCGCCGTTTTCGGTGATGAGCTTAGTGAACTTGCTGATAACAGCGTTCGTAGCTTCCTCTTCCATCGGTTTCACGATAAAAATGACTTCGTACTTTCTCACGAAATCACCTCCCTCTCTGGTCTTTGGCTCCTGCTCGCACAGGAGCAGAGGTTGAAATAGCATTTCAACTCAAAACATTATTTGTCTCACGACTTAAAAAGTATACCATTAACTACCACGCATTGCAAGAGTTTTTTCGCGGATTTCCCCAGCGCCCCCAAATAAAACACTTACTTAAAATGCAGGTTGTAGGTCAATGCGTTCTGAAATTTTTTTGTTACAGCTCAGTCGGGTGGAGGTGGTAATACTTTTCGCTGTTGCACTGAATGTCCCACTAGCAAACGACAGCACTTTTTAGCTACCTTGCGCCGGGCAGGCCAGCGGCGCGATTGTTCATCTCAATATCCAGGGACTATTGTTTGTGGGCCAGTCCTCACTGCGTTCGGACAGTCGTTCCACTGCGAAAAGCATCACCACCTCCGCCCTAAGCGGCGTCCGTGTAAAATGATTATTTCGCTGTGACAGGGAACAAGTACATCGATGTTCTTGTTACGGGAGCAACGAGTTCGTGGCAATTGCACAGGTCGTTTGTGGGGGCGAACGGGGGAGTGATTTTTATGCGGGGAGCGACTGCCTGAGCGCAGCGAAGGCCGGCACACTGTAGTACGCAGCTAAGCAACTACGCTGAAAGGAGCGCCGTTGGCCCGCCCGGCGCAGGTAACTGGACAGCTATATTTTCCGAGGTGTGTCGTTTAGCGGAGGCAGAAAAATTACTCCCCCGTGAACCCCTTGCACGTATTAACGGGATAATTTTTAGCACGAACTAAACAACAAACTGCAATTTTAACTTACTCCCCCAAGGTCCCTGCATAATACTGCGCCAGTTTCTGCATTTTGGTAATCGCGTCCATTCTTTCTGCATAATGCTCGTTTATGGCCACGAGAATAAACGTGCCCTGCGGCCCAAAGAAAATGCCGCCGTCAGCAAACACACCGTCGATTTCCCCGGTTTTATGGGCGATTTTATAAGCCGGCAGCGCCTTGGGGAAACACTCCTTATCATTCTGTTCCAGGAGAATATCCAGCATAATGCTGTCCTCCTCCTCAGCTACCAGCTCCCGATAATACATTCTGGTCAGCAGATGGCCGATATCCCGTACGGAAGAAAAATTCTTGCGTCCCCGGTTGCCTGTCATCATTTTGTTGGCAATGACCGTATCCTTAAACCCCTGCTGCGAAAGATAGGCATTCAGCTGTGTAAGCCCAACGCGGTCTATCAGCATATTGGTGGCGGTATTATCACTGTCGGTAATCATCAGCTTTACCAGCTGCAAAATAGTGCGCCGCTCCCCGGCATTATACCAGGTGATGACTCCGGCACCGCCGACAACGTCCTTGCGCTTGATGGTCAGCTGTTCATCGAGGAACAACCGCTTGTCATGCACATCCTGCATGACCTTGGCCATGACAAAGAGTTTTATCATACTGGCCGGCATCATGGCCCGCTGATTGTGAATATATGGTTCAACTTCCCTTTCCGGCCGCAAAAAATACACGGAAAAGCCTTTGCTTTCCGTTCCCAAAATACTTTGGGTGTTTTGGGCCAGCGCAGCCAAATCAGCCGGCTGGCCGGACTTTATATTATGCTGTGCTGTCATTTCGGCGGCACTGGCTGCCGCCCCATCACCATAACGCTGCCACAGCGTCACGGAGGACAACGCCCCCAGCTGCAAAATCAGCAGCAAGGCTATAAATGTCGTAAACCGCTTTCCCGTCACCAAACGACCTGACCTTTCCTTTGCTATATCACCAGGGCTGCGGAGTTATCGGCGATACCACACCAAAACGATAGCCCTTGGCCTTGAGCGTGGCAATTATGCCCGGCAAAGCCCGTACAGTTTCCTCCTTGCCACCGTTGCTGTGCATGAGTATCAGCGCCATGTTATCCTTCAGACTGCCCTGCGTGCGCCTATCCACATACTGAATCTGCCGTTCAGCCGAAGGATGTTCCGGCGTGGCGTCCTCAGTCAGCACATTCCAGTCATGCTCTACATAGCCCAAAAGATTTAACGCGTTGTAATAGTCTCCTTCAAACATTCCCACCGTACCACCAGGGGCACGGATGATAAAGGGACGTACGCCCAGAATATTAAAGATAACATCGTCGGTATGCTGCATCTGGGCGATAAATGTATCCTTACTCTGATAAAGTTCCTGATACTTATGGTCGTAACTATGGTTGCCAATCGCATGACCTTCTGTAAATATCCGTTTCAGCACCTCAGGATGCTTTTCTGCCATAGCGCCCAGCACGTAGAAGGTCGCATGTATACCATGGGCTTTCAGCACGTCCAAAATAGCCGGCGTATTGACATCATCGGGGCCATCATCAAAAGTCAGATACGCAATCTTTTCCTTATTATAATGCGGCAGAGCCGGCAGCATGGTAGGCAGGCCTTTTGCCTGACGCTGTTTAAGGGTATAGCGGTCATAAACTGGTTTATCCACACTGAGATTTTCCCCGGTCAGATTGCTGTAATCGCCCTTGGCCAGCACATAAGCCTCAGACTCAACCCCCGGCTCAGCCTCAGTCTGCGGCTGTTCTTTGGCCTGACTATTAGCAAACCAGGCCCAGCCAAACAGGCCGCCGATGGCCACTGCCAGTACCACCACACTGATAAACTTGCCAAAAACTGCCTTCCTCACCAACAATACGCCTCCAATGAGAATCTTTGGGAATTTCCTGTATTTCCTGTATTGTATTATAGCATAATTATTAACTTACAGTAAAAATTCTGCAAACACCCAGTTGCCATACTTGAATCCCTTTGCTGTCAGGCGGCAGCCCTTTTCATCCACAGTAAGCAGGCCCTTCTTTTCCAAATCGCTCATCGTCCTGCCATAAACCTCACTGAGCTCCCTGTTAAATTTAGCGGCAAATTTTTCCCGGGACAGCCCCTCTGCCGTACGCAAAGCCAGAAAGGCAAATTCTTCCATAATATGCTGGGGAGTAGGTTCTTCTTCCAGCTGCCCTGCACTGGCACCGGTATTTATCCTGTTTATATAAGCCGCGATATCAGCCGTATTTTCATACCGGCGTCCCTCCAGATAGGAATGAGCCGCCGCGCCCAGTCCTAGATAAGGTACGTCCTGCCAGTAGCCTAAATTATGTCGGCTCTCCTTCCCCGGCCGGGCAAAATTTGACACCTCATACCGCGCAAACCCCAGCTGTGGCAGCTTTTCATTTATGTAATCATACATGGCCTCGGTTTCATCATCTGCCGGCAATACCAGTCTGCCCTGACTCTCCTGCCGGGCAAACACCGTCCCCTCCTCAAGCTGCAGCCCATAAATGGAAATATGCTGCACCGCCAGCGTCTGCGCCTGCGCAATGCTATCGGCCACATCCTGCAGCGTCTGCCCCGGCAGGCCATACATCAGGTCAACGCTGAGATTGGTAAAACCTGCCTGCTGCGCTGCCCGAACGGCTGCCACAGCCTCTTCCACGCTATGAATCCTGCCAATGCGTTTAAGCAGTTTATCGTTAAAACTTTGCACGCCAAAACTCAGTCTGTTGACACCGCCGGCCTGTAAAACTTTAAAATAATCCCTATCCACCGTACCAGGATTACATTCCACGGTAAATTCCGGCACATCAGTCCCTAAGTGCGCGGCTATCGCTGTCAAAATTTCGGTCATGTATGCCGCCGGCAAAGCCGTAGGCGTGCCGCCGCCGATATAAACCGTGGCCGGCCTTCCCCATTTTTGCCGATAGGAAAGGCCCTGTATCGCTATCTCCTGACACAGGGCCTCAGTATAGGCTTTCATCTGCTGTTCCCGTCCGGCATAGGAGGGAAAATCACAGTAAAAACACTTCTGCCGGCAAAAGGGTATGTGTATGTAGACACCCCATTGCATAATTATCTTCCTTTATATTTAATCGATTTTCAGAATGGCCATAAAGGCTTCCTGCGGCACTTCCACACTGCCCACGGCCTTCATGCGCTTTTTGCCTTCCTTCTGCTTTTCCAGCAATTTACGCTTACGGGAGATATCGCCGCCGTAGCACTTGGCCAGCACGTCTTTGCGCCGGGCGCGGACGTTTTCGCGGGCGATAACCTTGGACCCAATAGCCGCCTGAATGGGAATTTCAAACATCTGCTGCGGAATGATTTCCTTGAGCTTGGAGGCCAGCTGCCGCCCACGGCTCGGAGCCTTGTCCTTGTGGACGATGGTAGACAGTGCGTCCACCGGGTCACCATTAAGGAGGATATCCACCTTCACGAGCTTGGATTCCTGATAATCAGCCAGTTCATAGTCCAGCGAGGCATAACCGCGCGTAGCTGACTTCAGTCTGTCAAAGTAATCATAGATAATCTCATTCAGCGGAATATGATAGGTAATCATAACACGGTTGGTGTCCAGATAATCCATGTTCTTAAATACGCCGCGTTTTTCCTGCGAAATCTCCATCACCGCGCCGACGAAATCATTCGGCACAATCACCGTCGCCTTTACAAAAGGTTCTTCGATATGTTCTATTTCCGTCTGTGGCGGCAGGTCAGCCGGATTGCTGACGTTGAGCATGCTGCCGTCCGTCTTATACACATGATAGATTACTGACGGCGCCGTTGTGATGAGCTTTAAGTTGTATTCGCGCTCCAGACGCTCCTGAATGACGTCCATGTGCAGCAGGCCCAGGAATCCGCAGCGGAAACCAAAGCCGAGCGCTACCGACGTTTCCGGTTCAAACACCAGCGCCGCATCGTTAATCTGCATTTTTTCCAGAGCGTCCTTGAGGTTATCATAATCAGAGCTTTCTACCGGATAGAGGCCGCAGTACACCATCGGCGTAACTCCGCGGTAGCCGGGCAATGGTTTGTCCGCCGGTCTGTCCGCAAAGGTGATGGTATCGCCCACCTGCACATCGCGCACGTCCTTCAGCGAGCCGGCCACAAAGCCAACCTCGCCCATGTTGAGCTCACCCACGTCCACAGGCTGGGGCTTAAAACAGCCCACGTCCGTAACTTCAAAAGTCTTGCCGGTGGCCATCATCTTCAGGCGCATACCTTTTTTGATTTTGCCCTGCTTTACGCGTACATGGGCAATAACACCTTTATACGAATCAAAGAAGGAATCGAAAATCAGCGCCTGCAAGGGGGCATTCTCATCGCCCTCGGGGGCAGGAATCTTTTCCACGATGGCGTCCAGAATTTCCTCAATGCCCAGCCCGGTTTTGGCTGACGCCAGTACAGCCTCGCTGGCGTCGAGGCCGATGGTGTTTTCGATTTCTTCTTTTACCCGTTCGGGGTCAGCACTCGGCAGGTCAATTTTATTGATAACCGGCACGATTTCCAAATCATTTTCCAGTGCCATGTAAACATTGGCCAGCGTCTGCGCCTCTACGCCCTGTGCCGCATCTACTACGAGCAGAGCGCCTTCGCAGGCGGCCAGACTGCGTGATACCTCGTATGTAAAGTCCACATGGCCCGGGGTATCGATGAGGTTCAGCTGGTACAGCTGTCCGTCTTTGCCCTTGTAATCAAGGCGCACTGTCTGGGCCTTGATGGTGATGCCGCGCTCCCGTTCAAGGTCCATGCTGTCGAGCACCTGCGCTTCCATTTCGCGCTGGGACAACGTGCCCGTATATTCAATCAAGCGGTCCGCAATCGTGGATTTGCCATGGTCGATATGGGCGATAATCGAGAAATTGCGGATATTCTTGTTCTGCATTTTCATTTTCCTTTCCAACGTCTTTCAATAAATGATATTATACCCTATTTGCCCCCTTACCTGCAAGAAATATAGCCCTTGGCAAAATAAAAGTATTGCTTTTTAGAAATGGGCGTGCTAAAATAGCAAGGTAACGAATCAATTGAGGGGGGTGAACTACTTGCCGAATATTAAAGCATCTATTCTTAGTGTAAAATCTGACGCTAAGCGCCGTGCGAAGAACGCTGCTGAGAAGTCCCGTGTACGCACTGCTTCCCGTCGTGTTCTCGACGCTGTTGAGGCTGGAAACGCCGAAGAGGCTAAAACCCTCCTCACGGCTGCTTGCAAGACTATCGATATGGCTGCTGCGAACAACGTGTTCCACAAGAACTGCGCTGCTCGTAAGAAGTCTCGTCTGGCTCGCAAAGTGAACGCACTCGCTAAGTAAAAGTTCTCAGATGAGATAGAAAAAAGCCTGCTCGTAAGAGCAGGCTTTTTTGTTGCCATAATTTGTTTTTATAACGCCGTTGTTCCAGTTTTGCCATAGGCAAAACTTCCTCTTGGCGTTTCAACGAGGCGGGAGATATGCTCGCCGCCTGTTTTGGTATTCGTGCCCCCACCTGCTGAGGTGGGGGACATTTTCTTGCCTCGTTATAAATCACGTTTGTTCATTTCTTTTAGCAGTTCGATAGCCCCACGGCCCAGCCCCGTTTCCCTGGCCGTCTGTTCCACAGTATAGCCGCTGCGCAGCAACGCTTTGGCCTTGGCTGCATTGGGTGAATGCATAGGCCCGGCCGGCTGTGATTCTTCTTTCGGCTCCGGCTCAGGCATTTCGGGAGTTTCTTCCACTACCTCACTGCGGTTCATCGCCTCAGCCAGTCCGGCAGCCTGCTGGGCACTCGCCATTTCTGTCCCGGCGGCCTCTGCTGCCGTCTCTCTCTCCAGGGAGTTTTGCAGCACGCTGGCAAAATCCTGAGCGTCTACCCGTTCCATGGCCGGAGCTGCCGGCTGCTGCATGGCTGGTGCCATCTGGGGAGTCATAACTGGCATAGCCGGCGGCACCATCGCTCTTGCCTGATAAGCCGACAACTCAGCTATCGTCTTGCGAGCCTCACTTAAATCGCGATTTAGTTCGGCGGCGCGCTGTTCGAGCTCGCCAGCTAAGCGGCGGTATTCCTCCAGGCCGGCCTCCAGGCGGACATTGCGTTCGTCAGCCTTGTGCAGCAAATCTTCCAAATGCTTTATATGGCCGCCCATACGGGCAATGACCGCATCAGCGGAATGGGCCAGCTCAGCCTTTAACTGTTCGGTGGATATCCGCAGCTCTTCCGTATCCACACCTTTATGCCGCTGGGATATAAACTTGACGACCAGCACTAAAAGTGCCCCTACAATAATCAATAAACCTAAAACTTCTGGAATCATAGTGTAAAACTAAAACCCTCCCTGCTAGTACAATCTTTGCTTATAACGCTGTTATTTCAGTTTTGCCATAGGAAAACGTTCTCTTAGCGTTTCAACGAAGTGGGGACATTTTTTGCCTCGTTATTATAATACACTGTTTAAAGGCTGATGTCCAACAATCGCCCACGCGAAGGGTCCTGAGCCATTTTTACTACAGGTTCTTCGGCCTGTTCCTCTATAACCTCCCCGCCCCGGCGAGCGCCGCCCTCACTGCCGCCGCGGTTGCGCTGCCGTTCCGGGTCATCCTTTATGCGGCCGTCCTCCGGATTTTCCTTGCCGCGTACCTGCTTTTGTTTCAGCTTGTCGTCGTTTTTCTGCTCCAGCGCCTGATAGTCAGACTGCAGGGCACTGGCCTGATTCAGATTATGCTGTACCTGTCCGGCATCCGTGGAACGCGGCACTATCATCTGCATACTCATCGGGCTGACATCCATATTATTTCCTTCTTTCCGCTGTTCATACACAAGTGAGGGCATCCGACGATGCCCTCATGCTTAATACGTGCCTATGTTAATACGCTCATCCTTTACCGTCAACAAACAGCGCCGGATACTGGATTGCACATTCATGATGATAGAATTGATGGAAATTCTGGTACCGGGATAAATCGTATCCGCCACACGAATTTTGCCGTCATTCATGCGGTTCATAGCCTCTTCCAACTCCATAATTTCCTTCTCGGCCCGTTTTATTTTCCCGGCCAGGGGGAACTGCGACCTGGTCAGGGCATTGATTTGGTCGATACGCTGCTGCGGCAGGCGGCTGACATCAATCTTGCCCAGGGTGTTCAGCATCTGAGTAATCTGTTTCAGCCGTGCTTTATCCTCCTTGCATTCACGACACAGTTCCGTGTACTGTTTATACAAAGCCGGGTCAACACCCACCGACAGTTTTGTCGCCACGGCAGCAGAACTGCCTACAATCTTGCAGCGGATTTCCTCACCGGCAGCGATACTGCCGCCCGTGATAGTACCGCGTTTTTCTTCCGCATAGACACGGTTTCCGGCCCGCACCTGCGAATGCAGAATAGCATCCATTACGCTGACATCACGGCCAGCCTCGATGCTGGCATTTTCTGCAAACATAGCCTGTACGTCCTCAACAGCCTTAATATAACCTCTGTTCTGACCGTTGATGCCGCCCTTAATCAGGACATTACGAGCCTCTATCTGCGCACCATTGACCATGCCGCCAATTTCTACATCACCGGTAGCCTTGACCATAAACCCGGCTTCGACATTGCCCTTAATCGTGACGCCGCCGGTAAAGTCAATATTGCCTGTAGCCGGCCCGACACTGCTGTTAATGGACAAATGCGGGTCAATGTCAATTTTACGGGTGGAATCCACTATCTGGCCGTCAATGGTTGCATAAAGCTCATTATCATTGCGGATTTCTGTATTTTTGCCCTGCGGTACAGGTATAGGCCTGCCGTTACGCGCCGGAACATCCATGCCATAGATATTCTTGCCCGGAACGCCCTCTGTCTGCGGAATACGCACCGCCAGCAAATCGCCCTTCTTGACCAGAACAAACAGGTTCATATCCTTGTAGTCAGCACGGTCAAACTCATCAATCTTGGGACGCCCCTTGCCTGACAAGTCAAACTTGCGTTCAATCCTGGCATTTTCCCCGTGCTTAACCTGCAGCCCTTCGGCTGCCACAAAGGGCGTAAGACTCTTTACTCCCTCATTTATAGCCTCTTCATTTATACCATAAACAACGCCCTTCTCTTCCAGCGCCGCCTTGATATCCTCTGCCGTCGGCAGTTTCGTTCCCTGTGTCGTGTCGTAACGAACCGTAACCACCATTTGGTCACGGCTTATATCCAGAATAATGCCGGCAACTGTTTCCTCTACAGGCTCCTCAACGTCCGTTTCCGCCGTCACTTCAGCAGTACCTTCCCGTTCCACTTCTTCCGGCACTTCATCAATACCATCTGCAATCCTGCGTGGCTGACCTGCAGCCTCTCGAATTATCTTCGAAAGTTCTATGACATCATAATTATTGACGTTATTATCATGCAAGGTCTGACGGACATCAGATAGTTCAAAAAGTACCTCTGAGCCTTTGTTGGGATATATGGTTACATAAACACCATCCTGAAGGAATTCGATGAGATAACCTGTTTCTTTGCCGCCGACTGCCGGTCGTAATCTCTGGTCATCCATGATGTGTCCCCCTTAGGCTGAATATCTTATACCAAGCTCGCCTTCATCCTGGCCAGATATCCTCGCATCCGAAAAATTGCCTTCGTATGGAGCTGTGATATCCGCGCTTCTGACAGACTAAGGACTAAGCTGATTTCTTTCAAAGTCATTTCTTCATAATAGTAAAGAGCCACTACTTTCTTTTCTTTTTCCGGCAACCGCTCAATAGCCGTCATAAGCAATTCCTTAGTCTCGGCCTTTTCCAAGCGGTCAGAGGGACCGGGTTCACCAGTCAGTGGTGAATCCGCCCGTAAGTAGTCATCCAACGGTATAACCGTGGCGGCACTAAGCTGACTCTCCAGTGCCTGTAATTCTTTTACTGTAACTTCTAGTTCTGTGGCCAATTCTTCATCGGTAGCTGGCCGTCCCAATTTATTCTCCAGGTCAAACATGGCCTGCTCATAGCGGCGAATACGCTGACGTATCGCCACTGGCAGCCAATCCTTTGCCCGCAGGTAATCAAGCATCGCACCACGAATCCGAATACCTGCATAAGTTTCAAACTTGTTCTTACGCTCGATATCATAGCGTTCAATGGCATCCAACAACCCGAAAAAACCACTGGATAATAAATCGTCCCGGTCTACATGGGCCGGCAGGCTGATGGCAAGCCGCCCCGCAACCAGCTTGACCAGGGGTAAATAATACTCAGCCAGCTGGTTGCGTGCCTCTACAGTTTTATTTGCAAGATAGCTTTGCCACAGGGAAGCGACATCTATAGCCGGCGCTTCATCTTCTAATAGCAATGAATCCACCGAACGCCCTCCTCCCGTATACATCCATCAAAAAACATAAAATCTGCACTACATTTGTTCCGGCGACTCCATTCTGGTCAGATTTTCACTGGTCAGCGGTTCGAACTGAGTTTCTTCACTTTCCGTATCCGCTTCGCCATCATCCTGTTCGGGGCTGCCTTCTGTTTCCTGGGGCTCTTCGCCTTCCGTCTCCAAGCCCTCATTCTCTACTTCGGCTACGTCAGGAATTCTTAACAAATCATCGAAATCGACAATATCATTGGCAGCTAGAATCCTTAACACGATATAGACACATAAACCTGAGCTGATAAAGCCCACAACGCTGCGAAAAAACACCGTTATTCCTCGTGCCTCACTCGACATCCCCGTTATGATGATAACCAGGGCGGCGATAAAAGCGAATACCACAGCTGCATATAACTTAGCCAAAGTCTGTTCACCTACTAATCACATTATTAAATCTCTTTTTCGCCTTTATCAATGGTCTTAACCTTGTACACGCCATCATTAAGGTCGATGGATACCGTGCGCCCATAAGTGCCGCCCGTATCCTCGGCGATAATTTTGATATTCAAATCCTTGAGTATCTTCTTGGCTGCCTCAGCATTACGAGTACCAACCCGCATGATATCGGTAGCATTCTGAAAAGCAAACATCTGTGCTCCACCGGCAATTTTGGCCACTAAACGGGTGCGGTTAGCTCCCAGTGCCAATACGTCCTTGAGCATCAGCGGTAATCCTGTATCCGCAAACTTCGCCGGGTTTTCTGTCGGGCGAGCCTGTGTACTATCGGGAAGCATTATGTGCAATAACCCACCGATTTTTGCCTGGGGGTCATAAAGCGAAATCCCGATGCAGGATCCAAGGCCATAGCTGATGATTGTTGATGGAGCAGAGCCAACTTTATAATCGGCCATGCCGACTCTGATAAGATCTGCCATATTACTCAACTCCTACAGCATGAATTATTGTCTCCAAAGAACCTGGATCCGGCACAAGGAAGAACTGGCCGTTAATGCCATCATCCTCAGACAGGAATTCCGTTTCAATAACCAGGGCTCTGTCACCCATCTGTCCCAGCTGAGCCAGCACGACATTTAAGAGTGCGCCGGCCATATCCATAGCCAAAGCCGGGATTGAGGGCAGCATGGTAATCTGCGTAAAGGTAAAGAAGGCGTTTAAGTATGCGCCCGAAAGTATATTGCCAATCTCCATCAGGGCTGACTCGTCCATGAAGTCCAGACTCGTTGTCTGTCCACGGGGTTTTCCCATCAGGGTATCAACCAGATAAAAGGCCGATTTTTGCGGCAGCAGGAACAGAATATTGCTGGGAGCCTTGCCATAAACCCTCATGAATATCCCGACCACAACTGCATCCGGGCCGCCCACCAGGTCTGGTACTACCTCTAATGGCACCATGGACACTTTGGGCACGTTCATATCGATTCTCCTATTGATGACCTGGGAAAGGGCTGTTGCCGAATTTCCCGCACCAACATTACCAATCTCGCGCAACGCGTCAAGCTGATTGGCGGAAAGATTCAATTCATCGGTCATATTTGACACCTCATTTTAAAGTTACTTTCCATCACCAGTAGCGCCTATAATTTCTTCCAGGTTAAGCATGATAATCAGGCGTCCGTCAACGTTGCCGATACCATTAAGGAATCGGGAACCGCTGCGGTCATTGGTGGCTTTTTTCGTGTCCACCGTCTTGCTGCCAATGGTCAATACCTCTGTAACCGCATCTACCAGCATGCCTACATGCAGCTCATCAATCGTAACCGTTACGATACGGGTATTTTCCGTATACGGAGTTTCGGCCAGCCCCAGTCTTTTCTTGAGGTCGATAACCGGCAGCACCGAACCACGCAGGTTGATTACACCCTTGATGAAGTCAGCGGCAAAGGGTACACGGGTTATATCCGTCATATTGCGGATTTCCTGAACGTTTAAAATGCTTACGCCATATTCTTCGTCGCGGAGTTTAAAGGCCACGACCTGCACTTCATCATTTTGCTTGTTTTCTTCGTTTGCCATCGTTACTGCCTCCTCTTACTGCTGCATCATCGTAGCCACATCGAGAATCAATGCCACGCGGCCATCGCCCAGTACTGTTGCACCGGAGAACATCTTGAGGCCCGTGAAGAGATTACCCAGGGTCTTGATAACGATTTCCTGCTGACCAATGAGGTTATCTACTACGATACCAGCCTTGGCTTCACCAGCATGTACGACCACCACGAAAATTTCATCCGGGTCTTTAACATGCGGAATCTGCAGCGTTTCTTCCATGCGGATAATGGGGATAATCTCACCGCGAAGAACAATGACTTCGCGATTACGCACAGTCTTGATATCCGTGGGCTGGATATTGATGGTGCTGTCGATTGACCCCAGGGGAATAGCATAAATTTCTTCCTGAACCTTAACCAGCATTGCCTGGATAATAGCCAGCGTCAAAGGCAATTTAATCTTAAATACGGAGCCTTCATCAATCTTGGTTTCAACGTCTACATGACCGGACAGGGATTCAATCTTGCTGCGGACAACGTCCATACCTACGCCGCGTCCGGAAATATCTGTAATCTGTTCAGCTGTGGAGAAACCAGGCAGGAAGATTAAGCGGACTGCATCTGCATCATCCAGCTTTTCTGCATCCTCCTGAGAAATCATGCCCTTTTCAATAGCCTTTTTACGAATCTTGTTGGCATCAATGCCGCTGCCGTCATCAGTAACCATGATGACTACGTTATTGCCTTCATGACGGGCAATAAGTCCGACTTCACCAGTTCTGGGCTTGCCTTTGGCTTCACGTTCATCAGGATGTTCAACACCGTGGTCCAAAGAGTTACGCAACAGGTGCATAATCGGGTCACCGATTTCATCGATAACGGTACGGTCGAGTTCTGTTTCCTCACCTTCGATGGTCAGGTTTATTTCTTTATTCAGTTCTTTGGATACGTCGCGCACCATGCGGGGGAAACGGTTGAATACAGCGCTGACCGGCACCATGCGGACCTTCATGACGATGTTCTGCAAATCGGTGGTTACGCGGTCCATCTGTTCAAGCGTCTCAGTGAGTTCACCGAGGCGATGTGCCTGACCAATCTGCTCCAGGCGTACCTTGTTGATAACTAGCTCGCCCATGAGGTTCATCAGTGTATCCAGTTTATCGATATCTACACGAACGGACTGGCTCTGATGTCCCTTCTTCTGGGCAGCGGCGGCCGGTTTTGCCGCCGGTTTGGCAGCAGGTTTCGGTGCTGCCGGTTTTGGGGCCGGGGCTGCAGCAGCCGGAGCAGGTGCCGGGGCTGGTGCTGCGGCTGGAGCCGGAGCTGCCGGAGCTGCGGCAATGGGTTTATCCGGGTCTACAACCTCCACCACAATTTTTTCAATTTCCGAAATGGTGCTTAAGGAATCTTCCACGGCCTTTTTATCAGAACCGGTCACCATCAGGATATCAAAGCTGTGTTCAAATTTTTCCTGTTCCAAATCTTCAGCAGGCGGAACGGATTTTATCACATCACCCAGCTCGTCCAGCGCATTCATAACCATGTAAGAGCGGGCTGATTTCAAGAGACAGGTTTCCGACAGGGTTACCTGAATATGTACGCCAATCATGCCGCCTTCTTTGGCCTGACGCAGCATATCCTTTTCCGTATCGGTAAGCTCAATAGCCGGTGCCTGTGAAGCTGCGTCCGCAGCCGGGGCTGCAGCCGGAGCCTCGCCAGCTGCCGGTGCCGCCGGGGCAGCAGCCGGGGCCGGTTCGCCCTTGGAAATGGAACTGAGCTTAGTTACGAGGTCACTAACGTCTACAACATCTTCAGACTCGCCATTAGCTACGCTGTCTACCATCTGCTCCAGAGAATCCAGGCATTTAAAGAGGGTATCAATAATATCTTCATTCAGTTTCAACTGTTCCTTACGGATAAGGTCCAGTACATCTTCCATTTCATGTGTAAGTTCAGCAATCTTATTATATCCCATAGTTGCTGACATACCTTTTAGTGTATGTGCATTACGGAAGATATCATTTACGACTGATAAATCCTCGGAATTCTCCTCCAAACTTAACAGGCCTTCGTTCAAAGACTGTAAATGTTCGTGGGATTCATCCAAAAACATGTCCATATACTGATTGGTATCCATTTGTATTCCCCCTATATCCTTATTTATCTCTTTACAGCCTCCACGATTGCCTGAGCTATGCTTTCGATGGGTTTTACTTCATCAGCAAGTCCCGCCTCCACAACAGCTTTTGGCATACCGTAGACTACGCATGTGGGCTCATCCTGAGCGATGCTGTAACCGCCGGAGGCCTTGATTTTTTTCATCCCTTCACAGCCATCACAGCCCATGCCCGTCATGATGACTGCCACCAGGTTCTTGCCTATAGGAGCCACTGAGTCATACATGACATTTACTGCTGGCCGGTGATTACCTACAGGAGGGTCCTGATTAAGTGTTATTTTTCGGCTGCCACCATCGTCTCTTACCTTTAAATGATGACTGCCTGGAGCTATATATACATGACCTGGCTGAATCACATCACCATCTTCGGCTTCTTTCACGGAAACCTGTGAGATGGTATCCAGCCTGTCAGCTAATGCCTTGGTAAAACCTGCCGGCATGTGCTGAACTACGACTACACCACAGGGCAAATCCGCCGGCAGACGTGTGATAACCTGCTGCAGAGCCTGTGGGCCGCCAGTAGAAGTCCCGATAGCCACCAGTTTATTGGCACCATTACCGGTACTGCCCATCACCACGGGCGTTACCTTATTCGGTGCTGGCGGCTGGGGACGTCCCCGAACCTGCAAAAGTGGATTGTTGCGCCGGATGCCAAAGCCTGCCGGCTGTTCCTTTTGCGGAGTTGGCGGCGTTGCTGTTCCGCCCAGTTTCAGCCCCTGCCGCACCGGCAGTTCCACACGTTTCATCACCGGTGGCGCCGGCTTGCTGGCCGCAGTAGTTTCCATGGTGATTTTCTTTTGCGGAACATATGTAATCTTGCGCACTCTGGCTTTGACAGCATTGCGGCACTTTTCTAACAATTCATCTTCGATGGCATCCAGTTTCGATATGCTGCCACCAGCTTTACTGACAAAGTCCACCGCCCCCAGACTCAGGGCACGCACTGTAGCCTCTGTCCCCTGCTGAGTGAGGCTGCTGAGCATCACCACCGGGGTTGGCCTCTTTTCCATGATGACGGCCAAAGCATTCAGTCCATCCATTACCGGCATATTTACATCCATTGTCACCAGGTCTGGCTGCAATTCAACCACCTTGTCAATGGCATCCTTACCGTTAGCAGCCGTAGCTGCCACCTCGAAATCAGGCTGTTTTGTAAATAAGTCCGTCAGAACTTTACGCATGAATGCTGAGTCATCGGCAATCACGACACGTATCATCCCGCTCACCTCTTTTATCCGGCCAAGTTTCCTTATCCCATTAACTTACTTTTACTTACTCTTTGATACCTTTGGCAATGTTGGCACGCTGTACAGCGAACAGATACCGGACAATTTTGTTACTGGTTGCCCGGGGCAAATGCTGGAATGCTGCCCCCACATGATAAATAACAGAGCCGTCACTGCGCTCCACCGGTGCTACACGTACCACATGACACATTACATCAATTGTTCCTGCTTCCGGAATGCCCAGCAATTCCAAACCAATCTTGGCCGTGTTCGGAATCTCGCGGTCCAGGGAGAAACAAATCCCACCGCCGCTCAAATCCACCACGGAAACAGTTTCTGTATCATTGATGGTGCCATCCTCATCAACTATTCTGATTCTGGCGGTCATGTTGACCTTTACTCGTACGAATTCCCTGTTTTGAAACCGCTCCACGGTCTTGGGCATGGTTAAATGCCAGATGGGAATACGGTCGTCCTTGCGGCCGATGCCCTTGAATACCGTAAAGAAACGATAGCGGCACTGATTGCCAATAGCTACACCGTATATTTTTTCATTGATGACGGGGATGACCGGCACATGCTTGCTGCTTATGGGCATAGCCACTTCCAGGCCATCATCAGTGATATCTTCGATACGGCTGGCATAGCGCGTATCGTCGGCATCTACATAGAATTCGACGCGTTGGCCAAGTTTTAAGATTTCTTCTGCTTTTACTAATTCGCCCGTCATAAACAAGTTCCTCCATGTTTAGCGCGAAAAATTAAAAATTTGTCGCAAAAATCCTTTCCAGCCACGTTTAACAGTCATTTTACTGCCATACAGGATGCTGTTAGCCAATCCCTGTATGCAGCGTGAGGCTACACTGGCAGGCTGGGCAGCTAAGAACGGCTGCTGCTGGCGTACCGACTTCATAACTGCACTGTCCTCAAAGACGTAGCCCAAACAATCAATCGGCATATTCAAAAAGCGTGTGGACGTCTGCTGTAACTTAGCAACGACCTCCCGGCTTTCCACTTCATCATAAACTCTGTTGACTACCAGTTTTATATTCTTATTAGCGGCATACATGCTATAGGCCTTAAGCACTGCATACGCATCGGTCAGTGCTGTCGGTTCCGGTGTGGTTATCAGCAGCACCTCATCGGCCGCGAGAATAAAGTCCATGACATTTTTTCCCAGGCCGGCACCGGTATCGATGAGAATTATATCAGCCATCTGGCCGCAGCCATTGAGCTTTTGCATCAGGCGCTGCCGTTCTTCATAAGTGAAGTCCGCCGCCTTTTCTATGCCGGAACCGCCGGAAATGTAATTCACGCCATAGGGTCCTTTTATCAGGACATCCTGCAGCTGAACATCTTTTTCGAGCAGATTCAGCAGGTGCTTTTTACTCATGCTCCCAAGGACAACATCCACGTTGGCCATGCCAAGGTCAGCATCGATAACCAGTACCCGTTGACCAGTCATGCCTAAGGCAATCGCCAGATTTACAGTTATATTGGTCTTGCCTACGCCGCCCTTACCGCTGGTAATAGCAATGACTCTGGGCCCCAAAGCCGACAGCGATGGCCTGTTGGTCTCCACCGGCGCCTGGGGTTCATATTCTGTTTTGTCTACTAATTGACGCAGTCTTGCTGCCTGGTCTTGCATATTATTCCCTCAACAGTAATGCAGCTAGTTTATCGGCAGTGGCCGGAACAATATCATCGGGGACACTCTGCCCGTTCGTCATAAAGGACAGGGCAATATCCTTATCGGCCAAAAGATTTACAATCATTCCCAGGCTGCTGGTTTCGTCCGTTTTAGTGAAAATCACCCGGCCTGGATTGCAAACCGAGAACTTATCCAGAATATCAGCGACATCGCGGTTCTTGGTCGTAGCACTCATAACGAGATGTTTTTCAATACGGGAATCCACGGCCAGGAAATCCTGTAATTCCTTCATCTGATACTCGTTATGCTGACTGCGGCCAGCTGTATCAATAAGGATCAGGTCCTTATCCCTATGCCTGTGAATAGCCACCTTGAGTTCATCAGGAGAGTAGACTATCTCCAGTGGCAGGCCGATGATATCAGAATAGGTTTTCAGCTGCTCCACCGCCGAAATACGATAGGTATCGGCAGTAATCAGGGCGGCCCGGATATTTTTCTCCAGGACAAAACGCGCTGCAATCTTGGCCAGCGTTGTAGTTTTGCCGACACCAGTAGCGCCAATAAGTGCCACAATCCGTACACCGTGCTTGTTTAGCGTAATCCCCTCAGCAAAGTTCATCTTGCCTGCGAGATACTCAGCCAATACCTCCGGAGCCCGTTTATCAAGGCAATCCATCAGCATGTCGCCGGCGGCGGTTCGAGCCGCCATGTCTTTAAGAATATCCTCATCGACTTCCTGACGGCGCAGGGCCTCCTGCAAGGATACTTCATCCTGCGGCTGGTCTTTGCTCATAACCTGCGTCAGCAAAGTTTTCATCTGCGCCAGTTCGGCCTCCAGCTTTTGAATCTTTTCAGCGTCTTCAGGATTTGAAGTCACGGCCATCGGCTGTACTGCCGGGGAAACTTCCGTTGCTGACATCACTTCTGCATCTTCCTTTGGTTGTTCTACTGCGGTAACTAAGTTCTGCTTATCAGGCATTAACGGCTGGAAACTGGGCGCTGCTATCGGCGCCTCCGCCATGCGTACGCCCGTTTCCGTGCCGTTTGTTTTGTACTGATTCAGCACTGTATGCGGCATGACCGGGGAGGCCGGGGAAACCACGTCCAGGTGGCTGCCGGCACCCTTGTCATTATCAGGGAGCAGACTGCGCTTAGCCCGTGCTTTAAGCCGGCTGTCCTCATTGCTCTCTTCAATAGCGGCAGTCACTTCCACAACTTCTTTGGCCTTATAGCCCATAATACCGCCTTCACGATATTTTTTTGTATGCAGGATAACGGCATCGCTGCCTAACTCCTCTTTAACTTGTTCCATGGCTTCCTTCATGGAGGAGGCCTTCACTACTTTTATCTGCAACTTAAATCTTCACCACCCCAAGAACTTGAATCTCTACACTCTGTTCAATTTCCGCGTGGGACAGGATAATCAATCCCGGAACGGAACGTTCCACCAATTTGCGGAAATACAGGCGTACAGCCGGGCTGGTCAGCACGATTGGCTGATAGCCCATATTAGTAAGTTTCGGCAGCTCTTCATTGAGCGCCGTAACCAGTTTTTGCATGGAATCCGGGTCTATGCTGACGTAAGAACCATGCTCGGTGCGCTGTACACCGCCGGCAATGCGGTTTTCCAAAGCCGGGTCCAGCGTGATACATGGCAGCGTCCCATTCTGCACATTCTGCTGTGTGATGTGCCGCGACATGGCATGACGGACATACTCGGTAAGTATTTCCGTGTCTTTGGTCGCTCTGGCGTAATCGGCCAGCACTTCCAGTATGGTGCTCATATCGCGAATGGAAATCCGTTCGCGCAGGAGGTTGGCCAGTACCTTTTGAATCTCGCCAATGCTGAGCAGGTCGGGAACGACTTCGTCCACCAGAGCCTGATTGCTCTTTTTGAGATTGTCGACAAGGTTCTGGGTTTCCTGACGGCCAAGGATTTCATCAGCATGCTGTTTGATGACTTCGGTGAGGTGCGTAGCCAGTACGGACACTGCATCTACTACCGTGTAGCCGTTTAATTCTGCCTGTTCCCGTTCATTTTCCGGAATCCACAGAGCAGGCAGGCCAAAGGCCGGTTCTGTTGTTTCTATGCCGGGCACCTCTTCAAAGACAGTGCCGGAATTCATGGCCAGATAGTGGTCCAGCATGAGTTCGCCCTTGGCTATCTCAATCCCTTTCAGCTTGACTATATAAGCATTGGGTTTGATTTGAATGTTATCGCGAATACGGATTGTCGGGACCACAAGGCCCAGTTCCAAAGCGCATTGCCGTCGTATCATGACGATACGGTCTAAGAGATCACCGCCCTGGCCGGTATCAACCAGCGGAATCAGCGAGTAACCAATCTCGAGTTCCATAGGGTCAACCTGCAGCAGGGAAACAATATTTTCCGGCGTAGTTGCCTTTTTCTTTTCCTGTACCTTCTTTTCCTCCTGCTGTACCTCCGTCTTGACCTCGGTCTGCTGTTTGAGCAGACGGCCGATAATCAGGCAGAATACAGCCAAGGCCAAAAAGGGAATCCCCGGCAAGCCAGGTACGATGGAGAAGAAGATGAGCACGCCGCCCAAAATGAAGAAGATACGGTCATTGTGGAAGAGCTGGCCCACGATGTCGCTGCCAAGATTGCCTTCCGCGCCGGCACGGGTAACAATAAGACCTGTAGCCGTGGAAATCAGCAGGGCAGGAATCTGGCTGACCAGACCTTCACCTACCGTCAGCAAGGTGTATGTCTGCAGGGCCTGAATGGCCTCCAGATTACGCTGCATCATACCGATGACGAAACCGCCGCCGATATTGATAAACATGATGATGATAGCCGCAATGGCATCACCTTTGACGAACTTGGACGCACCGTCCATAGCGCCGAAGAAGTCAGCCTCGTGCTGAATCTTTTCGCGGCGGATTTTGGCCTCTGCATCAGAAATCGCGCCCTGATTGAGGTCAGCATCGATGGACATCTGCTTACCAGGCATTGCGTCCAAAGTGAAACGGGCCGATACTTCAGCTACACGTTCCGAACCTTTGGTGATAACGATAAAGTTTACCGCTACCAGAATGATAAACATGATAAAACCTACAACCGGATTACCACCGACAACGAAATTACCGAAAGCGGTGATTACTTCCCCGGCGTAGCCGTCCAGCAGAATCAGTCGCGTGGACGAAATATTCAGCGCCAGCCGGAACAAAGTTGTTATCAGCAGCAAAGACGGGAATATGGATAAGTCCAGCGCCTCTTTGTTGTAGATTACCGACATAACCAGCAGGAGTGCCACTGTGATGTTCAGACAAATAAGCATATCCAGCAACAACGTCGGCAGGGGGATAATCATCATGACAACGATGGTGACGATAGCTACCGCTATCATTACATCGCTGTATTTTTGAACAAAACTGCCCTTGCCAAACGCATTACTGGGGGCAGCTGCCTGTTGTGCAGCCATAGTGTTACTCCTTTATTGCTTATGCCCGACGGCGTTGTTTTAGACGATATACATAGGCGAGCACTTCCGCCACCGCCTGATAAAGTTCGGCCGGTACCATATCCCCCACCTGCGTAGAGGCGTACAGCGCCCGGGCCAACGGTTTATTCTCCACAATGGGCACCCGATTTTCATTGGCGATTTCCTTAATGCGCCTGGCCACCAGGTCCTGGCCTTTAGCCACTATCTGTGGGGCCACCATGCCCTTTTCATATTTTAAGGCCACAGCAAAGTGTGTCGGGTTGGTTACGATTACATCGGCCTTCGGTACTTCCTGCATCATGCGGGACATGGCCATCTGCCGCTGTTTCTGTTTGATTTTACCTTTAATCTGCGGGTCACCTTCGGACTGTTTCATTTCGTCCTTAACTTCCTGCTTGGACATTTTGAGATCCTGGGTGGTCTGCCATTTCTGATAGGCATAATCCATAAAACCTACTATCATGATAACCCCGATAACTTCAAAGGCCATCTTAAAAATTATATCAGAAATCTGCGCCAGACTGGTAGGTAAATCAAAATAAATGAACTGGGGCATTTCCATCAAGTGGTCAATAAGAAAATCATATAAGAAAAAACCGATAATTGCAATTTTCATCAGGGATTTGACCAGTTCCATCAGGGAACGTTTGGAAAAAATGCGTCCAAAACCATTGATAGGGTTCAGCTTATCCAGTTTAAAACCAATGGCCTCAGTGTTGAAGTTGAGACCAACCTGAAAGAAATTTATCGCCAGACCAATTGCCATAATCGCTATCATTATCGGCAAGGCCGTCTGCGCCAGCAGCTCAATTATACCAATGAAAATGCGGATGATATTTTCCGTATCCACCGGCTGATTAAGGTGCGAAAATATATAAGTAGTATAAGCCGCTATGCTATGGTAGATGTTCTCCCATAGCAGCTTGATGATAAAGAACCCCATCAGCAGGACAAAGGCCGCGTTCATATCGGTACTGCGGCCGACCTGACCTTTCTTCTTGGCGTCCGCCCGCTTTTTGGCGGTTGGCTCCTCTGTCTTATCATCGCCGGCAAAAAGCTGCAAATCAAAGACAAAGTCAGCTCTATTGCAGGGCCTCCAATGCAATTGTGATATTTCCATACATTTCATTGAACAACACATCCAAAAATAAGATGTAGAACGGCAGCACCATGGTGAGTATCAGCATACCCACAGTCAGCTGCATGGGAATACCCACGACAAATATATTCATCTGGGGCATTGTACGGGCCAATATACCCAGGCCAACGTTGGTCAGCAGGATAGCAAAAGTTACCGGCATGGCAATTTTCATACCCGTAAAGAAAATCCCCGTTGTAAACCGCGCGATAATGAGCGGCAGGGATAAATTGGGTTCAGCCCCTAAAAGCGGCACCATTTTGAAACTTTCAAACAGGGCCGATATAATCATGTGGTGGCCATTGGTCACCACAAAGACAATTATCGCCAAATTATAAAGAAAACTTCCGATAAGCGGCATTTGCTGACCGGAAGTTGGATCCATTACATTTACAACGGCAAAACCCGCCTGCATATCCATAACCTTACCGGCCATAGTGATGGCCGCAAAAGCAACATAGGCCACAAAGCCAATAAGCCAGCCCACAAAGAGCTCACTAAGTACTGCTCCGGTATAGCCTAAGACTGTAGCAGGCGCTGTGATACTCTGGAAGTTATCCACCACCGGGAACAATACCAAAGCAAAGGCCAATGAGGCTGCTGCCCGAAAATACACAGGGATATTCAAACTGCCGAAAAACGGCGAAATTATGAATATACCGCTGACACGGGTTAACAGCAGCAGAAACACTGCTGCATGACCTTGCATAAGCGTAAAAAAATCCATTGGCTGCTCCTTAACCAATATAACCCGGCAGGTTTACCAGTATATTGGTCAGATATTCTGTCATGATTCGCAGCATCCAGGGGCCAAAAATCAGAATTGCCACAAACACGGCGATAATCTTAGGGATAAAGGCCAGAGTCTGTTCCTGTATCGAGGTCGTAGCCTGAAACACACTGACCAGCAAACCGACGATAAGGCCCAGTCCCAGCATGGGAGCTGCCACTATCATAACGATAAATAATGCCTCTTGTCCAAGCTGGACAACCAAATCACCTGACATGCCCCACACCTCTTTTCTCCATAAGCGTCCCGTGATTATTTAAAACTGACAATCAGTGATTTTATCAGCAGATGCCAGCCATCGACCATGACGAACAACAGTATCTTAAAGGGCAGGGATATCATAACCGGCGGCAGCATCATCATACCCATGGACATCAAGGTACTTGCCACAATCATATCAATGACGATAAAGGGCACGTATATCATGAAACCAATTTGGAAAGCTGTTTTTAACTCACTGATAACAAAAGCTGGAATCAGGGTGAACGTCGATACGTCCTCCTGCGTTTCCGGCCGTTCATCATCAGCCAGATTGACAAACAACGCCAAATCAGATTCCCTGGTTTGCTTAAACATGAACTCCCGGATAGGCTCCACTACATTCTTAAGTGCCTGTTCCTGGGTAATCTGTCCTGCCATATAGGGCTGAATCCCATTTTCGTTGGCCTGACTCCAATAGGGAGACATGATATAAAACGTCAAAAACAGAGACAAGGCGATAACAACCTGATTAGGCGGCACGTTTTGCGTTGACAAAGCATTACGCAAAAAACCGATAACCACCACAATACGCACAAATGATGTGGTCATAATCAGAATTCCTGGGGCCAGCGACAAGATGGTCAGCAGCGCCATTACCTGCAATGTCACCGCTACATCCTGAGGCTTGCCGGAGGAACCTATGTCCACATTCACCGAAGGTATCAGTGGTGCAGCCAGTGCCTCTTGTGCCCCCAGCAGCAAGAGGATAAGCCCCCCTGCCATAATAAAGATATTTCGGCGTTTCAACTGCCCACAACTCCTTTTACCGTGACCATATCTGCAGGCCAGTTACTCATTTGCGAAATATTGGCGGCACCTTCTGAACCAATCCGGCCAAAGTACCCAGCTGCTGGGAAAACATATCCGGCATCTTGCCAAAAGCCAAATCTTCCCGGTGCAGACGCTCGATTTCCTCTTCGTCAGTAATCTCTGTCAGCAAGGTTATGGAATGCTCCGTAACCCCCAGCATAAATACGCGGCCGCTCATTTCAATAACACATACTGAACGATTCGGCCCCAAAGGCAGGTGTGATAAAATACGCCCTCCATACCCGAGCTTTTGCTGAGCAAATTTGCCGCCAATAAAACGGGCAGCAAAATAAGCCAGCCCTACAACAAAGACAAAAATAACAAAGAGGCTGACCAAATAAGCAATCGTTGACCACCAGGAAATAGGTGCCGGCCGTGGGTCAGTATTTTCATAACCGGCTAAATAACCGCCCTTGGCAGCCTCCTCGGCTGCCAGGGCAGTATCTACACCGATTAAGAATATAGCAATTACCACGAAACACGCCAGAAAAACACTTTTCTTTCCCATTAGCCTACTGCTTTACGGACAGCCTCTAACACGCGGTCAGCCTGGAAAGGCTTAACGATGAAGTCACGGGCACCGGCCTGAATAGCCTCGATAACCATGGCCTGCTGACCCATAGCACTGCACATAACGATTTTAGCATTGGGGTCAACTTTCTTGATTTCCTTGACAGCACTAATACCATCCATTTCCGGCATGGTGATATCCATGGTAACGAGGTCCGGTTTCAGTTCCTGGTATTTTTCCAGAGCCTTCATACCATTTTCTGCCTCACCAACTACTTCGTAGCCGTTCTTCGACAGAATATCTTTAACCATCATTCTCATAAATGCCGCGTCGTCAACGACCAATACTCTTACTGCCATGTTCCATCTCTCCTCATCTTAAAAACATTCGACTTGGTTCAACATTATTTTTATTATATAAGAAAGTCTTGTTTTAGACAAGAACCTCTCTACGACCTAAGTCTTTAGGAAACTACTGCAATTTTGCCGCCCGTTCGGCAGGGCTGGCAATTTCAGTGATACGCACACCGAAGTTTTCATCGATAACAACAACTTCGCCCTTGGCCAGGAATTTGCCATTGACATTGATGTCCACAGGTTCACCGGCCAGCTTATCCAATTCGACAATAGAGCCATTGGTAAGTTCCAAAATGTCCTTGATGGATTTATTGGTACGTCCCAACTCCACTGTCACCGACAAGGGCACATCCAAAATCAAACCGATGTTGGCATCATTAACCTGTACCGGCTGCATATTCAGCGGTGTGAACTGGGCCGGCTGCACAGGTACATTGGCCGCCACACCCGGCATGGGCATGCCGTAGCCATAACCGCCTCCCGGGGGAGGTGCCATAACCGGCGGAGCCATCTGCTGCTGAGGAGCCGCCATAGGCGGCGGAGCTGCTGCAGGGGCCGGAGCCGGAGCTGGTGCCGCCGCAGGTGGCGGCGGTGGTGGCGGTGGTGCAGGAGCTGGTGCCGGCTCTGGCTCGGGTTCTTCAACAGCACCACTGGTCAGCGCCTCAACCATTTCCTTGGCCACATTCACCGGCAAAATCTGCATGATTTCGCTGTCGATAAGGCCATCAACTTCCATACGGAACGATGTACAAACTATGGGGTCTGTCTGGCCCAATACTTCCGAAACCTTATCCTCATTGCCGAAATCAATCAGGTTTACCTTGGGTGGTGAGATATCAATTTTTTTATTGAACATCGTTGACAGGGACGTGGCCACCGTACCCATCATCTGGTTCATGGATTCGCCCACAGCACTCATGGCGATTTCGTTTATTTCCGTATCAGGATTCGTGCCATCGCCGCCCATCATCAAGTCAGCGATAATGGCTGCGTCCTGAGCCTGAATGGCCAAAACGTTATTGCCGTCAATGCCGATGGTATAGCCTACTTCTACAATGAGGTAGGGCATGGGGTACTGTTCCTGAATAATACTCATGGAGGACACAGACACCGTAGGCGTCGTGATATTTACCTTGTGTCCCAACAGTACTGAAAGGGTAGTAGCGGCACTGCCCATGGAGATGTTGCCAATCTCCCCCAATGCATCCTTTTCTATATCCGTGAGTACATCATCAAACTGAGATGAACTACTGTCGGGGCTTGCTGGTTCCTCAGCAGGTGCCTCGGACTCTCCCGCCGGTGCTGCATCGCCGTCCGCTGCTGGTATCCCACCGCCATTAAGCAGGGCGTCAATCTCCTCTTGCGAGATCATATCGTCACTCATCAGTATTTTCATCTCCTTCGTTTAAAATTTTGGTGATTTGAACCGCCATCTTCTTGCCGCTTTTACCCGGCCTGCTATAAAATTTAGGTTTTTTCCCCACCAAACACAATAAATTATCATCCACTCGGGTGTCCATTTGCAGGACATCACCGAATCCCAAAGTCAGGAACTCATGAATCGTAAGGTTGAGTTCTCCGAGTTGTACCACAAAGGGCACCTTGGTGCGCTCAATCTTGCGCTGCAGGAGTTTTACCTGCTCAGGGTCATCATCCCTGGATACTGATGACGCCACCCAGAAGGTGGTTGTAAGTTTTGACATAACCGGTTCAAGCACCAGATAGGGAATACAGATATTCATCATACCCTCGACTTCACCCACCTTCATTTGGATGGTAACAATGACCACCATATCACTTGGCGGCACAATTTGGGTGAACTGTGGGTTAGACTCCATTGTTTCCAATGCGGGGAAAAATTCCACCACATTCAGCCAGGCTTCCTTTAAATGTCCCAAGGCGGTATCAATAAAACGTCTGACTACCACTTCTTCGATTTCTGTCAGCACCCGGGTTTTTATTCCCACCTTGCCTTCACCGCCAAACACACGGTCGATAAAAGCAAAGGCAATTTCAGTATTTATTTCCATGATGATGTTCCCTTTTAACGGGGGCACCGCCACGATACTGATAACCGACGGATTTGCCAGTGACTGAACAAACTCCTGATAAGTAAGCTGTTCTACCGAAGCCACCTCTACATTAACCAATGTGCGCAGGTGGGTGGACAAATACGTATTTAAAAGCCGCGAAAAGCTCTCATGCAACATAAACAACGTTCGTATCTGATCCTTGGAGAACTTGTCTGGACGCTTGAAGTCGTATGTCTTGATTTTCTTTTGTTCTTCGTCTGCTTTGACTTCTTCTGCCGATACGGTTCCGTCTGACAGTGCGGAAAGCAGTTTATCTATCTCAGATTGAGACAGTACATCCTCTGCCAATCTACGCCCTCCTCCCTGCTATGATACGAACATCTTACTGAAGCAGGAAGCTTGTAATATACACATCATACACTGAACCAGGCCCCAGCTTGGTGTTGAGTTCGTCCTTAATCTTCTTCTTCAGCTCGTCCTGCTTATTGGCGTCGAACTCATCCAGTTTGGCGCTGCGCAGGATTTGCATCGTGGTATCAAGAATCTTCGTTTCGGCCATCGGGAGCAGTGCTCCTTCTTCAGTCAGGTTGTCCTTTTTGCCAGGATTCATCTCGAGAACGATACCGGCTTTCAGGAACTTGCCTGCCTTCTGACCGCCGACATTGACCAGAATACCTTCCTTAGCATCGCCCAGCTTGATAAATTTGCCAGGGTCATGATGCTCATTTACCGACTCGGTGGCTGTTTCCGCCATCATCTTCGTGGTAATAAAAAATGAGATGCCGCCGGCGAGCACCAGGCCAAGCAGAACCAGTACAGCGACCAGAATTATCGGTGATTTTTTCTTCTTTTCTTCTGGCGCCGCTTCTGTGTCTTTTTCTTCGTCAGCCATAGATTTATCCCTCCATCGCAAATTGCTTTTTCATTATACCAACTTATGGGATATTGTCCACATCAAAATTGATGCAGCGCCCGTCGGTACTTCATGACGCGGCGTACCACCTCGTCCATAGGCTCGTCCACGATGAACTTCTTGCCATTGGTGAGAGTGACAACCGTGTCAGGTGTTTCTTCTATCGTTTCTATTATTTCGGCATTAAGCACAAATTCTCCTTTTTTATTTATTTGAGAATTAAACTTTGTCAGCTTAATCATAACATCTCTCTCCTTCACTCGGGTGCGCTTTCCTATTCTCTTAAAATTCGTCACGTGGGCACCATTTCCCTTTTTAATTTTCAAGTTTCTTGGCAAAACGTAAAAAAATTCACCGTTATACAGGGTAAAAATCTGCATAGCAAAGGCCCTTCCGCACGGAAGGGCCACATAAGCACCACAGATTTTTAACGTTTCATATTGATAAGCGTCTCGAGCATTTCATCACCAACAGTGATAACCTTGGAGTTAGACTGGAAACCACGCTGGGTGATAATCATGTCGGAGAACTCGTTGGCGATATCCACGTTGGACATTTCCAACGCCGACGGAGTAATGGTCACGCCCAAATCAGCAGCCGTCTTAACATTCGGTGTACCGGAGTTGTTGGATTCCTGATACAGGCTGCTGCCTGTCTTGGTCAGACCGGAGGCATTGGTAAACTGCGCGATTGCGACCTGCGCCTCAGACTGTTTCAGCCCATTGGTATAAGTACCGGTAATAACACCGGAGTTGTCAATAGAAATACTCTTCAACGTACCGGCCGCATTGCCATCAGCATTGCCTTTGACAGTATTGCTGCCAGCGTACTGGGTAAGAGCAGAGAAATTGACGCTAACCTGTGTCGGACTCTCTGAGCCATTTTGCAATTCCAAGTTACCAGTACCAAAGCCATTTTTGAACTTACCATTCGCATCAAAGATTAACTCGACATCGGTCATAGTAACAGTGGTTGTCGTACCATCAGCTTCAGTTATGGTTTGCGACGCTTTATTAGGCGGGTCTGATATATCCGTATAATCCTTACCCACCGTTACCTTCCACTTATTTTCTGACGGATCAGTTTCCACAAAATAAACCGTGACAGCATGAGCATTTCCCAAAGAATCAAATAATGTCAAAGTAGTAGTTATAGGGAGACTATTGCCTTCTGTATACTTCCCAGAGCTTTGCGTTACTTTGGTATCATCGCTTAACGTAATATTCGTAGTAACTGGGACGTTAACAGCAGCTCCAACGTCAGGCACATTAGTTGCCGTCTCACTTAATGTACATGTTACATCATTTGTGCCATCTGTTATTACAATTGAATCAGCTGGATTTGCCACACTTTTTACTTTCCAGTCACCTGCTCCTATATCACTATCTATTCCTTTTACCTTGTATGAAGTCCCTCCAATAGTTATGGTTGTCGGAGTATTCTCGGTGACTGCAGCCTGTTTAATGGTATTCTCAGTCATTTCCTTAATAGTAGGAATAGCCGAATTCAAGTTATTCTCATAGTCAACACTGGTAGATTTAGCAGCTGCCATGGACTTACCAGCTTTTACCTGAATGTTGCCCACAGCGCCAGTGGTATTGAGTTCACCGTTTTGGGCTGACCAGCCCTGTACAAAAAGGCCGCTGCCGGGGAGGACGTAGTTGCCTTCCGCATCAAATTCAAAAGCGCCATCACGGGTATAATATGTTTCATTGCCGTTTTTCACTACAAACAGGCCGTTGCCAGACAGGCACAGGTCAGTGTTTTTGCCAGTGGACTGCACACTGCCATCAGTGAACAGCAGGTCAATACTGGCCACACCAGTACCAAGACCAATCTGTTTTGGGTTCGTACCACCGATGGTTTCACCGGGAGACGACGCCCCAGCGGTAGTCTGACTCAGAGTATCAGCAAAAGTTACACGGCTGGACTTAAAACCTACAGCATTTACGTTGGCGATATTATTGCCGATAACATCCATTCTCGTCTGATGTCCTTTAAGGCCGGAAACACCTGAAAAAAGTGAACGCATCATAATGAATCGACATCCTTTCCTTACAACTTAAGTCGTTCTTATGATGCAGCAATCTAAATTATTAATTTGTCTGAGATACGTCAGTCGGTCGGTATCTCCAAGTCTCCTAGGGAACCTGAGTTCCCGTCGGTCCAACTTTTTAAATGATTGCTGCACTATCAATATTCGTTATTATGTTGTCTGCCCCCTGCAATTTGTTGAGGGCGGTGATTACCGTGCGATTGGCTACACTGACGACCAGTGCTACCTCCTGCATGTAAACGAGAGATTCCCTCGCTCCCTTTTTTGCCAGTTTGTCAATGGTGGAATTCAGCCGGGCCAAGTCCTCCGCCGATAAATTTATATTTCTCTCCTGCAGGCGGTTCTGTGCATGGGAGGAGAAGGTCACGTCCTGTGACTGCTTCTCCCGTGCACTTTGCAGATACGCCTGAAAACTGAGCTGTCCTGAGACTTGTTTTTCCGGTTCCGTTAACAGCCTGGTATTTCGTCCCTGAGTTGGAAGGATGGGCATGGAGCCCATAAAAACTCTCGTATCATCCATGATATGACTCCTCCCTTATGTAGTTAACTATGCCTTAGACGCCATCTCCTATGCGGCTGATTTCGCCAATGGCAACCTTGTATTTTGTGCCGCCGGCCTCCGCAATAATCGTGGGTGTCCCATCAGAAATGCTGACACCGGTTACTACACCTTCCATGGTATTCTTAGAAGTCGAAACATTACCGTTTTCATCCGTGTAGGAGGTTTCTTTTATCCACTGCACATCCTTGCCTATCATATTGCTGAGCTGGCCTACCAATACAGATGTATCGATGTTGCTGACCAGTTTCGACACATCGCCCAGACCATCGGCTACGTTGGTCATCTGCTCGAGAGCCGAGAACTGCGCCAGCTGAGCCAGATATTCACCGTTGTCCTGTGGGTCCAATGGGTCCTGATATTTCATCTGCGTAACCAACAGCTGCAAGAAGGCGTCCTTGCCCAAGGAAGTATTATCGTTGTTGACATTTTGTGACTGCTTAGCCTGATAATTTTCCAGCGTCTGTGTTACCCCATCTATGGTAATTGTATTTAGTGAATTTGCCACAATTTTCACCTTCTCGTCAAATTCTGTAATCTACACCTTCAGCGGTTTCCTGTGATTCAGCTGCAGCTGCCACGGTGGCGGCTGTTTCTTCGCCATATTCTTCCACCCCACCGATACTGGCGGCATTACCGGCTGCCGTGCTGCCCTGTCCCTGATTCTGCTGCCAAGCCTGCTGCCCTTCTCCCTGTGGCAGCTGTCCATCGCCGAGCCCGGCATAAACATCGACATTATCGACCTTTAGTCCCTGATTGTTAAGTTCCTGCTTTAACTGCACCAGCGTGTTTTCAATAATCGCTCTGACCTGAGCATTATCGCTGTGGAAAGACGCATTCACGGCGCCATTGGCACTGACGGACACCTTCAAGGTCAGTTCCCCTAAATGCTCCGGATTCAGCTTAATCACCATCTGGGTGTCTGCCCCCCGGCGCAGGAGTCTGGCCTGGTCAATAATCTGCCGCGGTACATTAAAGTCATCCTGTGGTGCGTTTGTCTGCTGGACATCATCTGACCGGTCAATCCCCCGGATGCTGTCATTCAGGCTCTGTTGGAACATGCTCACCGGTTCACTGCCAGCGGCCTGCTGTGCTGGTGCTGACTGCGTAGGCCTTACCGGTGCCTTGTCCCCTGCTGCCTCTTCGGCCAGCTGGGTGACATTTTCCCCATCAGTGCTGATTACTTCCTGCTGCGGTACCGCCGGCTGCTGACGCTTGTCATTTTGCTGACCGGTAAACTGACGTGCCTCCATACCGGGCATTACCACGGGAACTTCTTCCTCGACCACTACATTAACCCCGGCCAGGGGATTACTGTTTGCCTGTCCCTCTTCATTTTTGACAGGCGACGCCACGATTGCCGGTGCAATATCCTGCATTTCCGCTGACTTATTCACTCCCCCAACAGACAACGCCATATCCTGCAGCTCCGCTGACTTATTCACTCCCCCAACAGGCATTGACGTCATCGTCTGTTCGCTCTGCTCCGGGAGCGCCATTCCTTTGGCATTAAGTAATGTATCCTTGCCATTAACCAGCGGCTGCTGGATTTCTGCACTTACGGGAGGCATCTGTTCCCCCTGCTGATTAGCCAGCTGATGGTTATTTAACTGAGCCTCCAGCACGGTTACAGGCTGCTTGCTTTGCGCCTGTCCCCACAGCTGCGTTTGCAGTGAATCAACATTAAGGGCTTGTTCATTGGTATTATTGGCTGCTACAGGTGTAATCTGCTGCCCTGATAACATAGCCAGGAAGGTTTTATTTTTCTGCATCGTCTCTGCCGATTGCGGTATCAGACTTTGTAAATCAACCTTCACGGTGTTTTCCGGCACAACCTCGGCAATCAGCTGGGATTTCCCCTCAGCCGTAAAGTTAAGCAGTGCTGCCTGGCCGGCCATATTCTCGACTGCGTCCGGGATTTCTTCGGCCAGATTTTCTTTATCCGCAGCCGGCTCGGTGTTTGCCTGCATATTTGCCGGTACATCATTTTTCTCAGCACTGTTTCCTGCCTTGTCCTGTTGTGCCTTCGCTGGCGATTGTGGTACTTTCCCTGTTACATCTTCTCCAGCTTTTCCCAGAACCTCGCCAAAGGAATCCTTTTCCTGACTTACGGCAGCCCCTCCAGCCTTGCCTGTTGTCCTTACCGGCTGAATTTTACCGGGGGTACTGGGTTTGGGAGAAATAGCCATTACATTTGCTGTATTCACCAAATCACCTCCTCTTCATGGTATTTATCGGTGAAATCACGCCTCAACTTAAGTCTTATTTAATAAAAAGCGATAGAAAATGCTATCTTTAAAACATTTTCCATCGCTTTCATGTTTCATATTAAGCTGTTTCACTGCGCCTGCTGATTAGGCTGGGCACTTTCTTTCTTGGCCTGCTGCTCTTCGAGCATCTTGCGGACTTCCTCTTCCGTATTTACATTTTTCTTCGTGCCGGCATACATGATTTGTGTTATGCGGGCAGTTTTTTCTTCTGTAAACTCGGACATTATCTTGGCCACTACGGCTTCATCCATACGCTGCAGGATAGCAATGCACATATCGTCATCCAGAGCATCGAGCGCCTTGGCCGCATCCTTGGGTTTCATCTGATTGTAAAGCCGGGCCAGTTTAGACACGCGTTTCTTTTCCGCAGCCTCGCGTTCCTTCACCTGTTTTTCGATATCTTCCTTGGATATTACCAGCTTTTTATTTTCTTTTTTGCCATCTTTCTTATCGTCCTTATCCTTGGTGTTTATCTTGGCATCCTCCACCGGAGCATTTTCCATTTCCGCCTCCGTTGGTGCCGGACGGACGAAGTACTGCCCAACCACAGGCAAATCATAAAGTTTCAGCTTTTCATTGGCCTCCTGCGTATCAAAGAGGCGCAGGTATATGCCCAGGGCAAAACCGGCGATAATCAGCACTAATAGCAGGAAGAGCACTAATAGTACTTTCACTATTTTTTTTCCTTTTTTTGTTTTCTTCGCTGCCATTATCCTACCAACCTCTTATCTATATATATCCAGTACTTTGCTCACATAGTTCTGCGTTTCCTTATACGGCGGCACACCACCATAATCCTTAACCGCCCCCGGGCCGGCATTGTAAGCAGCAACTGCTTTCTGCAAATCGCCGCCGAAAGTATCGAGCATCTGCCGCAAATATTTGGCCCCGCCCTCAATATTCTGCTGCTTATCGTAGGGGTCAACCCCCAATGAGGCCGCCGTGTCCGGCATCAGCTGCATCACGCCAATGGCGCCCACCGAGGAAACAGCATTCTGATTACCGTTTGATTCCACCTCAGCCACAGCTGCCACCAGTTTAGGGTCAACCTGATATTTATTGGCTGCAGCCTCAATCAGGCTGCTGAGGTTCTGATCTGCCAGCGGCATATCCTCGAGAAGTTTAGCCGTGGGCTGAACCGGATTTGCCGGCGCTGCCCCCGTCACATTCTGGGCTGGCGCAGGTTCCTTGCTGGCATTTGTTCCGGCGGTCTTTTGCATTTCCTTTTCGAGCGCGCGGGAAAAATTCGCCCCGGGAATGTGCAGCGGCATGCCAAAGCGTTCCTGCAATTCAGCTATCCTTGCCTGTACCCGGCGTACTCCCGTCATATCCATCATTTTGCCTCAACCTCCCGACGCTTATGCCGCATAGTCAGCTGTAAGCCGATTTCATCCAGCATTTTCTGTTCTTCCTGCAGGGCCTCTGCCTGATACTCCTGCCAGCGGCGTTCCTTAAGCTGTTCAATACTTTTTAAATAACTCATGACTTCCATCAGGGCTTGCAGTTTCTTTTGTTTTTCGGCTTTCATCTGCAGCAGAATCCCCTGCTGCATTTCTATCTGTTCCCGTTTCCAGGCAAAGAAACTGTTGAAGGCCATCAGGCGGCCCACGGTCACCCGTACGCCCTCCTGTGCCAGCGCGTCATAATCGCGCTGGCCTTTCTGCATTTCCTCCATAAGGGTATTCAGCCCTTCGCGGGCCTCTTCAACCTTACGGGCGGCTGCAGCAAAATCACGCTCGGCATCATCTTTCTTGCGCCGCGTAACCCGTAATAAAGTTTCCAGCTGAAACTTGAATTTTTTCATCGCCCTCACCCGGAAATCTTAATCAGCTTTGCCTCTGTATCCTCGTAGGAATCAACCTCGTAGATACCCTGACATAAAAAGTCATTTATTGAATCTATTTTTTGAATGGATTCATCAATCTTCGCACTTGAGCCCTTTACATAGGCACCAATATGTATTAAATCCTCGGCGTCACGGTACACTGCCATCAGCTGCCGCATTTGCTGCGCGGCCTTCAAATGTTCCGGTGATACCACTTCGTTCATGACACGGCTGACGCTGGGCATGATATCGATTGCCGGGAAATGGTTTTGGGCCGCAATGGCACGCGAGAGCACAATATGACCGTCCAGAATGGAGCGCACCGCATCGGCAATAGGCTCATTCATATCGTCACCATCTACCAGCACCGTGTAAATACCGGTGATGGAGCCGGTAGCATTCGTGCCGGCCCGTTCGAGCAGCCGTGGCAGCATGGCAAATACCGACGGCGTGTAGCCACGGGTAGCCGGCGGCTCCCCGATGGTCAGACCAACCTCACGCTGCGCCATGGCAAAACGGGTAACCGAGTCCATCATGAGAATGACCTTCCGCCCCTGGTCGCGGAAATATTCCGCGATGGCCGTGGCTGTCATGGCACCTTTAATACGTACCAGCGCCGGCTGGTCTGAGGTTGCCACCACCACAACCGAGCGTTTCATGCCTTCCTCGCCCAGGTCGCGCTCAATAAAGTCACGGACCTCACGGCCACGTTCCCCGATAAGCGCGATGACACTGATATCGGCCTCTGTATTACGGGCAATCATGGACAGCAGGGTGGATTTACCTACACCTGAACCGGCCATTATGCCGATACGCTGGCCTTCCCCCATGGTGATGAGGCCATCGATAGCCCGCACACCCACATACAAACTTTCGTGAATACGCGGCCTTGACAAGGGGTGCGGCGGATCAGCCTGCAGCGAATACTCTTTTTTGCAGAGAATCGGTCCCTTGCCATCGATTGGATTGCCCAGTCCATCAAGCACCCGCCCCAAAAGTTCCTCGCCTACTTTGACATTCAGCATCTTTTGGGAGGCCGTCACTTCACAGCCCGGGCCTATACCCTGCATTTCCCCGACCGGCATCAGCATTACATAGCCTTCCCGAAAGCCCACGACCTCAGCCGGTATGGGCGGAACGCCAGGTGTATGCGAGCTTACATAACAAAGCTCACCGACACTGACCGTAGGCCCCTGGGACTCTATAACCAGTCCAATAACCTGAGTCACCTTGCCGGTGAGTTTGACGCTGGAACAATCATGGATGGCATCGGTGAATTTTTCGATATTAAGCCGGAAATTTTCAATTCCGCCATGTGCCTCCATATCCTTCACCATCCCACATTTACGGCTATAACATCACATCTTTTACGGCCTGCTTTACCAGCTCAATCTGCGTAGCCAAACGCGCATCAACTGTACCGTTCGGCGTTTCAATCAGGCAATCCCCCGGCTGCATGCTGCCATCGGAGTTAATCTCAATGGTAGCATCGCCGTAAGTGAGCAGACCACGCAATTCATTGCGAGCCAGCAGCACCAGGTCGTAATCCTGTGGTGCCACATGAATTTTTAGCTCTTTCTGGTCCTTGACCTTTAAAATAGCCTCCCTGACCAAAGGCAGTACCACCTGCGGTACATCAATGAAGTGCTGGGGCAGAATCTTCTCCACCACAGCCATCACTATCCGGACCACATCCTGCTCAGCCTGCTGGACATAATCACGCGTAGCAGCCTTGGCATCACGCAGGGTTTTCTCAGCTTTATCATTGGCCGCAGCAATGCTCGCTGCCATTTCTTCCCTGACCTTGCCGGCTCCATCCTGATAGCCTGCCTCATACCCTTCATGACGCCCTGCCTGTGAGGCCTTAATCTTTTCCTGTTCTATTTCTTCCTGTGCCTCGGCCAGCAGCCTTTCGCGTTCAGCCTGCGCCTCCTGCTTGATTATCTCGGCCTCGACCTTGGCATCTTTTAACAGCTGTATAGCCCGCTGTTCCTTGTCGGCAATTTCTGCCAGCATGTGGGCACGAGCCTCCTCGTCCAGACCATCACCCTCTGCCGCTGGTGCCTCGGGCTTAGGCGGCTCGGGGGTATGGATAAGGTGTGGATTTTCCTCCCATATAGCGGCTTTGATAACTCTAGACAATCATCTCGTCTCCCTGTCCACGCGATACTACGATATCGCCCTTGTCTTCCAGTGCACGGATGACATTGACGACCTTCTGCTGTGCCTCCTCGACATCGCGAATCTTCACCGGGCCCATAAACTCGATTTCTTCGCGGAGCATATCGGCAGCACGTTTCGACATATTTCTGTAGACCTTGTCGGCCACTTCCTGCGGTGTTGCCTTGAGGGCCAGAGACAAGTCCTTGGTATCCACTTCGCGCAAAACCATCTGCAGGGAACGGTCGTCCAGCTGGACGATATCCTCGAACACGAACATGAGGCGTTTGATTTCCTCGGCCAGTTCTGGATTGTCCACTTCCAAGTTTTCGATAATGGATTTTTCTGTAGTACGGTCCACCCGGTTGAGCACTTCCACGATGGCCTTGACACCGCCGGCCGTGGTAAAGTCCTGCGTAACCAGAGAGGAAAGTTTGCGTTCCAGCACACGCTCCACCTCGCGAATAACATCCGGAGAAGTGCGGTCCATCTGCGCAATACGCTTGGCAACATCGGCCTGCGCCTCTGGTGACAGCGAGCCCAAAACAGTAGCTGCCTGGTCCGGGTCCAAATACGCCATAATCAGCGCAATGGTCTGAGGATGTTCGTTGTTGATAAAGTTCATGAGCTGAGACGGGTCTGTCTTGCGCAGGAAATCGAAAGGACGTACCTGCAGACTCGTCGTAAGACGATTGAGAATCTCCATCGCCTTTTCCGAGCCCAGGGCCTTCTCCAAAACATTCTGTGCATATTCCAGACCACCAGTGGAAAGATAATCACTGGCCATCGCCATCTGGTAAAATTCACTGACAATCTGTGACTTTACCTGCGAGCTGACCTTTTTATGATTAGCTATTTCCAGGGTTATACGCTCAATTTCATCATCGGCCAGATGTTGAAACAGCTTGGCCGAATACTCAGGCCCCAAAGCGATGAACAAAATGGCCGCTTTTTCCGTATTTGTGAACTCAGATTCACTATCTCCATACATATCTTCAAGTGCCATTTATTATTCCTCCGCAAGCCAAGTTTTGATAAGCATAGCCACTTCCGCCGGTTTCTGGTCGATGAGCTGCTGGAGAGTCTGTTTTTCGGTGAGGTGCTGCTGTTCTTCTTCAGAGAGTTCCTCAGGTTCCAAAGCACCAGCAGCCAAAAGTGCTGCCCGCTCTTCTTCTTCCAACTTCTTCCTTGCTTCCTCCTCCTGACGGATTCGCTCCTGCTCGGCCGCAATAGCTTCGAGCTTTTTCTTGCGGCGATAGTAGAGATAACCACCGATAGCTGCCAGTATCAGCAGGATAGCTGCAATCGTCCCGTAGAAAATCATATCTTCCCGGTCTTTAGCGGCCTTTTCCTCAGCTGCCCGTCTGTCACGCAGCTCTGTGCTGAACGGCAGAGGTTCAACAGAAATGGTATCGCCGCGGTTCGTGTTGATACCGGCGGCGCTGCTTACTGTCCGCATGATACTTTCACGCTGGGTGGGCGTAACATCATCGTTGACCAATACAGCCACCGTCAGACGGCGGATGGAGCCCGGTGCTGCGACCACCTTGGATTTCTCTTCGTTTATTTCAAAGTTTTTCGTTGATTCTTTTTTCTCGTACTCGGCATTGGCATTAGCATTCTGCGCCACATAACCAGGCACATTGGACTGCACACCGGCAGCACCGCCCGGCTGGTTGGACGTGCCATTATATGTTTCACTGACATCCTGCTGGCTGCGGATGATACCAGAATCATCAACCACAGGAGTAAACGTCTGTTTGTCCGTAGTACGGTCATCAAAGTCAAGTTCCACACTAACGCGGGCAAATGCCTTGCCTTCGCCCATGGACTGGTCGAGCATGGACTGCACGTTCTTCTGGATATTATCCTGAATCTTCTTGGTCAAATCCAGCTGCGTCATGGTCTTGGCGGTGACATTTTGCTCTTCATTTTCATCAGGGTCATTCAGACTTTTGCCAGTATCATCAATGACCGTGATATTTTCCGGTTTTAAGCCCCGGACGCTGTTAGCCGCCAGATTTACTATGCCCTTGATTTCCTTCTTGGACAGCTCCATATTCGGTCTTAAATGGAGCATAATGGACGCCGTTGCCGGTTTCTCATTTTTCTTATACAGACTGTCCTCAGGCAACACGATATGAACACGTGCCTTTTCCACAGCAGCAATCTGTTCAATAGTACGGGTCAGTTCCCCCTGCAGAGCCTGCAGGTAATTCACCTTGTTCTGGAACTCCGTTACCCCCAGCTTGCTATCATCAAAGATTTCAAAGCCTTTATTTCCCCGGGGCAATCCCTGAGTTGACAAATCCAAACGTGCATTATGCACATCCCGGGACGGAACCATGATTGTCGTGCCTTGTCGCGTTTCCTGGACTTCGTATTCGATTTTTGCTTCTTTTAGTTTCGCAGCTACTTCGCCGGCGTCTTTGGTTTCCATGTTGGTAAACAGGGGAACCATATCCGGTTTATTGCCATACCACGCACTTACACCGACGATGGCAATGAGAATAGCCAAAGCGGAACCCAGCATAATATAACGCTGGCGCTTGCTGAATCGTTCCAGCAGCTCCTTATACCGCTCTTTCCAATCTCCCATGATCTCAATCCCTTCACGCTGAATTACACTATTTTAGCTACTATACCTGCATGCGCATGATTTCCTGATATGCTGACATGGCACGATTTCTTAACTGAAGGGTTAGTTGCAGGGCAATTTCTGCCTTCTGACTGGCAATGACCACCTGTGACACATCCTCAATCCGGCCGGCGGCCAACAGAGCATTCTGCTTGTCCGATTCCAGCTGCAACGCATTGGTTTTCTTTAAAGCATCCGTGAGATACGTACCGAAACTTTTTACTTCCTCCGGTGCCTTAGTTTCTCCCAAATGACTTTCGGCATGCATTTTCACCGGTGTCATTTGTAATGCTGCTATTTCCATATTTTTACCCTCTCAAAATAAGGTCATTATTTGCCCATATCCAAGGCTTTGGTCACCATAGCTTTGGCTGCATTTATCGTGGTAGTATTAGCCTCATAGGCTCGCGAGGCCGTAATCATATCCACCATCTCTGCCACTACGTTAATATTCGGACGCTCCACATAGCCGTCAGCATTGGCATCAGGATGTCCCGGGTCGTAAACCAGCGGCCCCTGCGTTTCATCTCTTTCAATCCGCGTGGCCCTTACGCCGTCACCGGCCTGCAGTTTGTTCATCGAACTCTGCAGGAAGGACTGAAACGGACCGGCCGTCTTGGTCCGGGGTTCAAAAATAACATAACGCCGATGATATGCTCCGCCCTCGTTTGTCCGGGTTGTATTAGCATTGGCAATATTGTTTGAAATAACATCCATGCGCAGCCGCTCAGCCGTAAGGCCAGAGGCCGCCGCGTCTATTCCCAAAAACATGCTCATTGTCTTATCCCTATACTCTTTCTATCCCCAGCTTAACTCTGACCGCTGGTGATGACGTTCTTCATTCTGGTCATGAAACCGCCCAGCTGGGTGGCCATGGCATTGTAGTAAAGCTGGTTCTTCGACAATGCAGCCATTTCTATATCAATGTCCACATTGTTGTCATCAACGCGCATGGTTGTGGTCTGGTCTTCCTCAACCACCGCGTTAACCTTTCCATGTATGGGGATAGGCAGATGACGGTCATGCGTGCGCACAATATCCAGACGCCTGCCATCATCGTCAAGATGCAATTCCTTAGCCAGCAGGTCTTCAAAATTCACCGCACTGCGTTTGAAATGTGGCGTATTGACATTAGCTATATTATTGCTGATAACCTCCTGTCGCAGATTGGCTGCTGACATTCCCCGTGAAAGGTAGTCAAAATTTGAAGAATTCATAATCTGTTCTAGCATGCCGGAATCACACCCCTTCCCGATTCACCTTCTAAAGTTGCCTTTTATTTATTTTCTACATAATGGTTATAACTCCTTCCCAACTTTAGCATTTTTTTCTCATTTAAACAAGGGAAATATTGCTTTTCGACAAAAAATAAAGGCCGGTGCTATTGTGCACCAGCCTTTACAAAAATATTTATCAGACCTTCAGTTTGCGAACTTCGTCCATCAGGAATTCGTTGAGGACGCGGATATTGGTTCCCTTCATGCCCAGGGACTTGGATTCGATAACCCCGGCAGACTCAAATTTACGCAGCGCATTGACGATAACCGAACGGGTAATCTTGACCTCGTCGGCAATCTTGGACGCCACGATAGTAGTGCCGCCCTCCGGGTCAGTAAGTGCCTCCAGAATGGCTCTGGCTGCCTTGCTCTCGGAATAGGACAGCGTATTTAAAGCAATCTGCACCGTGGCTTTCTTCCGGGCCTCGATTTCAATTTTTTCCGCATGGTCACGCAGCATTTCCATGCCGACAACCGTAGCACCGTACTCGCAGAGGAGCAAATCCTCATCGCTGAACTCTTCATCGTACTTAGCCACAATCAACGTGCCGATACGTTCGCCTACGCCGTAAATGGGAACGATGGTGGTATTCTTGCCGTTGAACATGCACTTGGTATTTTCCTCATAAGCGCACATACCGGTCTTGGAGTGAAGGTTGGCATTGGTTTCGTCCATGCGCATCAGCCAGTTCACATAAGCCTTCGGGAATTCTCCCTGATTGATAACCTTGTCAACCATCAGGTCACATTCAAAGTCATCGATAAAAGCATAGCCAAAGACCTTGCCTTTTTTGTTGGTTATGTAGACATTTGCATTGAGAACATTGCTGAGCACCCGGGAAATCCCATCGTACTCCACGTTCTCCGAGCGTTGCAGGAGACGGTTTATTTTTCTTGTTTTTTCTAACAGTGTTGCCATTAGCTCTACTCCTTTACCAAAATATTTCGACAGTCAGTCCCATAAGCACCAGCCATCATATATACACATCTAGAGTTATTTTATCATATTTTTCAAAATAATCATAGATGCTGAATAATATTTTTAATTAAATTTTCTTATTATTTTTGGCAATGAAGAGAGGAATCTCCGCCGGGATTCCTCTCTTCGCCAATTTTACAGGATAAATTGTGACAAATCGCGGTTTACAACAATGTCTGCCAACTGCTTATCCACATAAGCAGCGTCGATAACAACCTGCTTGTCCTCCAGCTCCGGTGCGGTAAAGCTGACTTCTTCCAGCAGTTTTTCGAGCAGGGTATGGAGACGGCGTGCGCCGATATCCTCAGCCTGTTCGTTGACATCACAGGCCAGCTGTGCCAGTCTGCCAATGGCATCGTCCCTGAACTCCAGTTCCACACCTTCCGTAGCCAGCATGGCTTTATACTGTTTGAGCAAAGCATTCTGGGGTTCCGTCAGGATTTTCTCAAAGTCTTCCTTGCGCAGGGATTTCAATTCCACGCGAATGGGGAAACGTCCCTGCAGCTCCGGAATCAAATCCGAGGGCTTGGCCATGTGGAAAGCACCAGCTGCAATGAAGAGCACATGGTCCGTCTTTAGCGGTCCGTATTTCGTCATGACCGTCGAACCTTCGACGATAGGCAAAATGTCACGCTGCACACCCTCACGGGAAACATCAGCACCAGAGGAATTGCCCTTCACGGCCACCTTATCAATTTCATCGAGGAATACAATACCGCTGTATTCTGCCACACGAATAGCCTCGTCAGCAACAGCCTCCATGTCCACGAGCTTGTCCGCCTCTTCCTGCGTGAAAATCTTGCGGGCCTGCTCCACTGTCACCTTGCGTTTCCGATGACGCTTGGGCATGAGATTGCCAATCATATCCTGAATGTTGTCGCCCATGCTCTCGAGGCTGGAGCCGGCGAACATGCCTACCATCGGCTTGCCGCTATCTTCCACATCGATTTCGATGGTTTCCTGTTCCAGCTCGCCTTTTTCCAGACGCTTGCGCACCCAGTCACGGCCGGCCTGATACTTGGGCTCAGCATTTTCTGTTTTTTCTTCTTCCTCATCGTCCGTACCACCGAACAGACGTCCCAACGGATTGGAGTTTTTCTTCGGCTCCGGCACAAAAACATCCAGGATACGTTCCTCAGCCATTTCCTTAGCCTTATCCTGAACCGCCTCCAGACGCTGGCGGCGCACCATGCGCACGGAGGTTTCCGCCAGGTCGCGGACGATGGATTCCACATCGCGGCCCACATAGCCCACTTCCGTAAACTTAGTGGCCTCAACTTTGATAAACGGCGCATTGACCAGTTTGGCCAGACGGCGGGCAATTTCCGTCTTGCCGACGCCGGTAGAACCAATCATCAAAATGTTTTTGGGTACCACATCCTCCTGCATATCCTGGGAGAGCTTGCGGCTCCGCCAACGGTTGCGCAGGGCAATGGCCACGGATTTTTTCGCCTCATCCTGGCCTACGATGTATTTATTCAGTTCATCCACGATTTGGCGCGGAGTCTGTTCATTCGTTCCAAAATTTTCCATTTAGTCCAGTTCCTCCACTTTGATGTTATGATTGGTAAATACACAAATATCAGCAGCAATGGACAAGGCCTCTTTGGCGATTTCCCCGGCGCTCATCTCCGTATGCTTGGCCATGGCCCGGCCTGCCGACAGGGCATAAAAACCGCCCGAACCAATAGCTGCCACATCACCGTCCGGCTCAATTACTTCGCCGTTGCCGGAGAGCATCAGCATCGTGTCCTTATCTGCTACCAGCAGCAGAGCCTCCAGCTTGCGCAGGATTTTATCCGTGCGCCATTCCTTGGCCAGTTCCACCGCCGCCCGCTGCAGATTGCCATTATAAGTCTCCAGCTTGGCCTCAAACTTTTCAAACAGCGTAAAGGCATCGGCCACGGAGCCGGCAAAACCGGCCAGCACCTGATTGTGATAAAGACGGCGCACCTTACGGGCATTGGCCTTCATGATGGTATGCTCCCCAAAGGTTACCTGACCATCACCGGCAATAGCCGTTTTCCCATTTTTGCGCACCGCGCAGATTGTTGTTGCATGAAATTGTGTTTCCACTATAATCAACCTCCAATAGCCGGCTTGAAGTCCTCAATGGCCTGTAAAGCCCGCTCCGCAAGTTTCATTTTCTTGGCTTTCTTATCTTTGATAATCTTGCCGTTTTCATTGCGCATGACAATGGTGGGCAAAATGCCAAAGTTTACATTCATCGGCTGGAAATGCTTGGCCTCGCTGGTGGTAATGTAGTGCGCCAGCGCTCCATGACACGTTTCCTCCGGGAATACCAAAGGTTCCTTGCCCATCGCCATCCGGGCCGCATTAACACCTGCCACCAGGCCGGAGGACGCTGATTCCACATATCCCTCCACACCGGTCATCTGGCCGGCAAAGAACAGGTTGTCAATCCCCTTAAACTGGAACGTCGGCCGCATATGCGTAGGCGAATTAAGGAAGGTATTACGGTGCATAACGCCGTAACGCAGGAACTCTGCCTGCTCTAGTCCCGGAATCATGCCAAATACCCGGCGCTGTTCCGGCCATTTAAGATGCGTCTGGAAACCGACAATGTTATAAAGTGTGCCCGACGCATTATCCTGCCGCAGCTGCACTACCGCATAAGGACGGACACCTGTTTCCGGGTGTTCCAGCCCCACGGGTTTTAACGGCCCAAACAGCAGGGTGTCCTGTCCACGGCTGGCCATAACTTCCACCGGCATACAGCCTTCAAAGAACTTCTCTTTTTCAAAGTCCTTGGTGGGAGCTTTTTCCGCATTCACGAGCTCTGTCCAGAAGGCCTCATATTCCTCTTTGGTCATGGGGCAGTTGATATAAGCTGCCTCTCCCTTGCCATACCGGGACGCCCGATAGGCCTTGGTCATATCCACTGATTCCAGACTCACAATCGGTGCGGCCGCATCGTAGAAATACAGGGAATCATTGCCCGTGAGTTTGGCGATTTCTTCTGCCAGTTTTCCCTCGGTAAGCGGGCCGCTGGCCACGATGGTGATGGCATCATCAGCCAGGGGAATTTCCGTCAGTTCCTGATGAATGACCGTAATATTCGGGTGGCTGCTCACCTTTTCCGTAATATACCGGCTGAAACCGTGACGGTCTACCGCTAAAGCTCCGCCAGCCGGCACTTTGGTAGCGTCAGCAGCCTCCATAATGATGGAGCCTAAACGGCGCATTTCTTCTTTCAGCACGCCCACGGCATTTTCCATACCGGCACCGCGCAGGGAATTACTGCACACCAGTTCCGCAAACTCCGCCGTCTTATGTGCCGGCGTAGATTTTTCCGGACGCATTTCATAGAGCGTCACCTGCACGCCCATATTCGCTGCCTGCCAGGCGGCCTCGGCTCCGGCCAGGCCAGCGCCAATGATTATTACCTTTTTCATTATTATATCCTGTCTTACTTCTTTTTCTTCGTCTTGGAACTTTTCTTTTCAGCCTCGGCAGCAGCCTCTGCCTCTTTTGCCTTCTTGGCCTCAGCCCGCTGACGCATCTTCTCCAGTTCCTTATTGATAGGATGGTCAATACGCGTCTCGCAGTCATCATTGCTGCAATACGTCAGGCCCCGGCCGTTCTTATAGTGATGTTTCAGCATAAATGCACCGCATTTAGGACATTTTTCCTGCTGTGGCTGGTCCCAGGTCGTGTAATCACACTCAGGATAATTTTTACAGCCGTAGAATTTACGGCCCCGATGTGATTTACGCTCCACGATAGCACCGCCGCACTTGGGACATTTCACGCCCGTATCGATAAGCAGCGGCTTGGTGTTGCGGCAGTCCGGGAAACCCGGGCAGGCCAGGAACTTGCCATACCGCCCCTGCTTGACCACCATCATGCGGCCACAGATATCACAGGGCACATCCGAAACTTCTTCCGGCAGTTCCACATGGCCAATAGCCTCGTCCGCCGCCGCCAAAGTTTGGGCAAACGGGTCATAGAATTCCCGCAGCAGCTGATTTTTTTCCACCTTGCCTTCGGCAATTTCATCAAGCTCGTTTTCCAAATCAGCCGTAAACTTCACATCAACGATGGATTTGAAATACTCTTCCAACATATCCACGACCACAAAGCCGAGCTCTGTAGGTTGGAAATGCTTGTCAATACGCTGCACATAGCCACGGGCCTGAATGGTTTCAATAATCGGCGCATAGGTACTCGGACGGCCGATTTCCTTTTCCTCCAAGGTCTTAACCAGGGAGGCATCATTATAGCGTGGCGGCGGTTCCGTGAAATGCTGCTGGGGCAGCATCTTGGCGATATTTAAAGCGTCGCCCTCAGCCAAATCCGGCAGGAGCACATCTTTTTCCTTCTTGTTGGCATCCGCCCCGGCATACACAGCCGTAAAGCCCGGGAATTTCAGTTTGGAACCGGAGGCTTTGGCCGTGTAGCGCGGGCCGCCCTGAATCTGAATGCTCAGCGTATCGTAAATAGCCGGCACCATCTGGCTGGCGGTAAAACGCTGCCAAATCAGCGTATAGAGCTTTAACTGGTCGCGGTTTAAATACTTCTCCACCGCGTCCGGCGTAAGATTTACATTCGTCGGACGAATGGCCTCGTGCGCGTCCTGCGCCTTCTTGCCCGTCACGTATATATTGGCCTTGGGCGGCATATAGTCCGCACCAAAGGAATCTTCTATATAACTGCGTACCTCAGCCAGTGCCACATCTGACAGACGGGTGGAGTCCGTACGCATATAGGTGATAAGACCTGTGGCCCCTTGACGGCCGAGCTCAATACCTTCATAAAGCTGCTGCGCGAGCATCATGGTCTTACGCGAGGTAAAGCCCAGTTTACGGGCAGCGTCCTGCTGCAGGGAGCTGGTGGTAAACGGAGCAGCCGGTTTTCTTTTGCGCTCGCTTTTTTTCACCGTCTTGACCGTCAGCGGCTGTTTGGCAAAATCATCCACCAAAGCATTGGTTTCCGCCTCTGTGTGCAAGTCCAGTTTTTCCCCGTCCACGTGCGTGAGTTCCGCCTCAAACATAGCGGACTTATCCTTGCGCAGTTTCATGCCGACAGTCCAGTATTCCACGGACTCAAAGGCCTGAATTTCCTTTTCCCGGTCGCAGATAAGTTTCACCGTAACCGACTGCACACGGCCAGCCGACAGCCCTTTGCGCACCTTGCGCCAGAGCAGCGGTGACAATTTATAGCCCACAATGCGGTCCAGCATACGGCGCGCCTGCTGTGCATCCACCTGGTCGACATTGATATGCCGCGGATGTTTGACCGCCTCCTGAATGGCCGGCTTGGTTATCTCGTTAAAGACAATACGGCAGTCGTCCTCAGCATTGAGTCCTAAAATAAAGGCCAAATGCCAGGCAATAGCCTCACCCTCGCGGTCAGGGTCGCTTGCCAGATAAACTTTATCGGCATTCTTGGCGTCCTTTTTCAACGCCTTGATTAAATCGCCTTTGCCGCGGATATTTATATATTTAGGGGCAAAATCATTGTCCACATCGATACCAAACTGGCTTTTCGGCAGGTCACGCAAATGCCCCATCGAAGCCCGTACCATATACTTTTTCCCCAAATATTTTTCTATGGTTTTTGCCTTGGCTGGTGACTCCACAATTACTAAAGTCTTTTTGACCTTGGTTTTGGTCTTTGCCTTGGTCTTAGTGCTCGTCTTCCCTTTTTCTGCAGCCAAACCGTCACTCCCTCTCGGCACGCCTGAAAGCATGCATTTCGTTTTCTATCACAATTCCTTTCAGCTCCATGTTTAAAAGCCAATAGGATAAATTTGCTATTTCACCATCCGGCAGACTAAGAATGATTTCATCCATCGTCAAAGGATGTTCAAAGGACAGCACCTGATAAATCTGCCGTTCCTCCGGCTTAAGACTCAGGCTCTTGCGCGGCGGTGCAGCCGCTGTAATCTGAAACTCCTCCAACACATCAGCCGGCGTCATTACCAGCTTGGCCCCCTGCTGAATCAGCCGGTTACAGCCGTCGCAGCCTGGAGCGTAAATACTGCCGGGGATGGCATAGACATCACGGCCAGCCGACAGCGCCATTTCCGCCGTAATGAGCGAACCTGACCGGGCTGCAGCCTCCACTACCAGCGTACCTTCAGCCAGACCGCTGATAATGCGGTTCCGGGCCGGGAAAAATGCCGGCAGGGGATTTGTTCCCGGTTCGTACTCCGAGATAACCACGCCGCCACTATCCACAATTTCCTGCAGGAGCCGCCGGTTCTCCAACGGATAAGCCACATCCACGCCACACCCCAGCACCGCCACGGTACGCCCGCTTTTCAGGGCACCGCGATGGGAGAAGGTGTCTATGCCGCGAGCCGCGCCACTGACTACCGTAATTCCCTGCGCTGCAATCTTTTCTGCAAATTCCAGGGCCGCAGCCTCACCGTAACCGGAATACTTTCGCGAGCCCACCATGGCCACGCGCCGGGCATCCGGCACCAATGTACCGCGGTAGTAGAGCAGCACTGGCGGCGCATAGATTTCCCTGAGCACCTGCGGATAGTTTTCTTCCATTATAGATACGACTTTTATTTGCCGTTTCTCACAGGTTGCTGCCAGCTGTGCAGCCTCGCCTTCATGCTGACGGCAATAATCAGCCAGCCGTTGTGCTAAGGCCAGCGGAATTTTGCCTATGTCAGCCAGTTCCTCAGCCCCGGCCTGCCATAACCGGGTCATATCCTGACAGCCGTCCAGAAGTTTCCCCATATAGCGGCAGCCGATACCCGGACACCGCAGCATGATTGCCAAGCGAAAATTTGCCTCATCCATTGCCATCGCCATCCTAAAGTCTGTATAACACAATAACAAATATTTACCAATTATGCAACTCTTTACAGACAATTTACATAAATCTCGACCAAATAATATGTTCCACCGGCATAGGAGTTTTTCCTCTTTATATATAAAAAAAGCGGCAAACTGCAAACTATTCATCCAAACAAATTGCAGCTTGACAGTAAAAAGTTCTTAAAAGTATCCCGTTAATACGTGCATGGGGTTCACGGGGGAGTAATTTTTCTGCCTCCGCTAAACGACACACCTCGGAAAATATAGCTGTCCAGTTGCCTGCGCCGGGCGGGCCAACGGCGCTCCTTTCAGCGTAGTTGCTTAGCAATTGACTACAGTGTGCCGGCCTTCGCTGCGCTCAGGCAGTCGCTCCCCGCATAAAAATCACTCCCCCGTTCGCCCCCAGCCACGGCCTATACAATTGCAACGCCCCCGTTGCTCCCGTTACAAGAACATCGATGTTCTTGTTCCCTGTCACTGCGAAAGAATCCTTTTAAACGGACGACGCTTAGGGCGGAGGTGGTGATGCTTTTCGCAGTGGAACGACTGTCCGAACGCAGTGAGGACTGGCCCACAAACAACAGTTTCTGGAAACTGCGATGAACAATCGCGCCGCTGGCCTGCCCGGCGCAAGGCCGCTAAAAAGCCAAGTCATTTGCTGGTGGGACATTTAGGGTAGCAGCGAAAAGTATTACCACCTCCACCCCACTGAGCTGTAACAAATAAAAATAAGCACGCACTAACCAACAAACTGCAATTTACAAAAAAACTTCCATTATATGCTTAACACAGCATTATAATGGAAGTTTTTATCTTTATATATTTTTTTGCACAATTATCTGCGCCGTTGTAAAGCCCGGGGCTTTCCGAGTATCTCTGCCCAGACTACAGCCTGCTGCATATCATTCAGGCTCGGCGTGCTCTCCACATGACGCTGTGCCACCGCCTTAGCCTCTTTCTCCCGTGCTGCCTGCTGCTCCCGTTTGCGTTTTTGCCGGAGCATTTCCTGATAGCGTGCCTGTTGGGCGGCTATCTCATCTTCCGCCTGCACCTGCGCACTCGTGTTAATCTCCGGCAGTGGCGGCGCACCGCGCAATTCCGGAATCTCCAGCTTTATCTGCTCCGGTTCCGACTCAGGCCCCGATATATCCGGCAAAGGCCGGCGCCCCAAGTCCGGCACACGCCGCTTGGGTACAGGTTTCTTTTTTCCGGTCCTGTCAGATAATACCGCAAAGAGTATAAAGAGAACTATTACCCAAAAGGAATCCATGGGCTATTCCCCCTTATCAGCCTTTTACCGGTGCACTGGGAGCCTGCAGCTTGTTGTTGCTGCCCGTGCTGATGGCATTACGCATATCCGTATCAGCCTGCACATTGTTGAGATTATAATAATCCATAACCCCCAGCTTGCCCTCACGCAAAGCCTGTGCCATAGCATGCGGCACTTCGGCCTGCGCCTCGACCACCTTGGCCTCCATTTCCTGCGTGTAAGCCTTCATTTCCTGTTCCTTGGCCACAGCCATAGCCCGGCGTTCCTCGGCTTTTGCCTGAGCGATACGCTTATCTGCCTCAGCCTGGTCAGTCTGCAGTTCGGCACCGATGTTACGTCCTACATCAACGTCGGCAATATCGATAGACAGGATTTCAAAAGCCGTACCGGCGTCAAGACCTTTGCCCAGTACAGTTTTGGAAATATCATCAGGGTTGGCCAGCACATCATTATGACTCTCGGAAGAACCTACCGTCGTGACGATACCTTCACCGACACGGGCGATGATGGTCGGTTCCCCGGCACCGCCGACCAGACGGTCAATATTGGCACGGACAGTTACACGCGCCTTGATTTTGAGCTCAATACCGTTTTTAGCCACGGCCGAAACCACCGGCGTTTCGATAACCTTCGGGTTAACACTCATCTGCACAGCCTCGAGCACGTCACGGCCAGCCAGGTCAATGGCAGCCGAACGTTCAAAGGGCAGAGGAATCTGCGCGCGATGAGCGGCGATAAGTGCATCCACGACCTTATCCACGTTACCACCGGCCAGATAATGTGCCTCCAGCTGATTTACAGCCACATCAAGACCAGCTTTATTAGCCTTGATAAGCGGCAGAATAATCTTATTGGGCGGTACACGGCGCATGCGCATACCTACCAACGTCATAATTCCCACATGTACATTAGCTGCCAGTGCAGAAATCCACAGTCCGATGGGGACAAAATGCAGGAAAATCATCACAAAAGCGATTAACAGCACCAACAAAAAAGCTGAACCAATCAAACCACTCATAAATCAAAAACCTCCTTAAACTTGTCTTACCACCACGCGGTTGCCTTCCACAGCCACCACCTGCACCTGTGCACCCTTGGGAATAAACGCCCCTTCGGACACCACATCAACAGGCTTGCCGTTAAGCCGTACACTGCCGGCAGGACGCAGTTCCGTCAGTACCTCACCGGAGGCTCCTAACAGCGACTCACGCGGAGCCGCACTGATATAACCACGCTCCGAACGGCTCTCATCTTTTAAAACCACCTTGTTCCACAGCTTGCTCGACGGCAGCCGTTTCACAATCAAGGCAAACATCACGATGGCTGCGGCAAAAGAAATTAGCATGGCATACATGGCCTGAATATCGCCGCCCAGTGCCAGTACCACACTGTACAGCATAGCCGCCACGCCCAGACCAGCCAACAGGCCCACCGTAGGCAGGAGCATTTCCACAATAATACATATAATGCCGCCCATAAATATGGCAATCTGATATAAGGACACCAGCCCTTTGACATACTGACTGCCCCAGAACACCCCGGCAGCCACCAGCCCCAGAAGTATTCCTGCCCCCATGCCGCCGGTTTTAATCTCCACCATAATGGCCAAAAACATAATCGCCAGCAGGAGCATTTGCAGCACAGGCATACCAATCGCAATATCCATAACATCACCCCCTTGATGTTATTCCACACCACCCGTAAAAAGTCCTGCCCCAGAGTCTGATGATGCTTTCCATAGCATTTGACGCTTGCATCTCTGCGGAGAAAAGATATCGTACTAAGCCCGGGAGGCTTGTGATACTTTCCGCAGCGTTTGGCGCTTTGCGTCTCAGCGAAGAAAAATATCGTACTAAGCCCGGAAGGCTGGTAATACTTTTTCGCAACGTTTGACACTTTGCGTCTCAACGAAGAAAAATATCGTACTAAGCCCGGAAGGCTGGTAATACTTTTTCGCAACGTTTGACACTTTGCGTCTCAGCTAAGGAAAGATATCGTACTAAGCCCTGAAGGCTGGTGATACTTTCCGCTGCGTTTGGCGCTTTGCGTCTCAGCGAAGGGAAGATATCGTACTAAGCCCGGGAGGCTGGTGATGTTTTTCCGCAGCGTTTGGCGCTTTGCGTCTCAGCGAAGGAAAAATATTACCAGCCTCCCGGGCGCCTTTACACCAAATACACTAAACTTACTGCAGGAAACTCTTGACGATGGTATTTACCATTTTCCCATCAGCCCGGCCCTTAACCTTCGGCATCAGCACCCCCATAACCTTGCCCATGTCCTTCGGCGTAGCAGCGCCCGTCTGCTCCACAGCAGCCTTGACCAGTTCACGTACCTCATCTTCCGACAACTGCGCCGGCAGATACGGCAGCAATACATCAATTTCCGCCTGCGTCTTTTCCACCAAATCTTCACGGGCACCCTTCTTGAACTCCTCGATGGAATCACGGCGCATTTTTACTTCCTTGCTGATAACAGCAATAACATCCTCGTCACCGAGTTCCTTCTGACCGTCAATTTCCTGCTGGCGGATAGCACCGCGCACCATGCGGATAACGGCCAGACGGTCCTTTTCCTTATTCTTCATAGCATCTTTCATATCAGCAGTAAGCTGTTCCTTTAATGACATTTTCTAATCCTCCTGTAATATAAATGCATATAACAAAAAGACACCTGAAAATCTTACGACTTGCAGGTGTCTCACGCAAATTATCTGAACTTGCGCTTACGAGCTGCCTCAGATTTCTTCTTGCGGCGAACGCTCGGTTTCTCGTAATGTTCACGTTTTCTCACTTCAGCCAGAGTACCAGCCTTCTGGGACATACGCTTGAAGCGGCGGAGAGCACTATCGATTGATTCGTTTTTACCAACTTTAATTTCGTTTGCCATCTATTTTTCCCCCCCTCCACTTAACATGGGAGTTTGTGTTTTCATAACTACACCACGCTATTATACAATAATAATGTGAGGCATGTCAACACAAATCCACATAAATCATCAGCCGGGGGGCCATTGCAGGGAACGCCCGCCTAAGAGGTGGAAATGCAGATGTTTGACCGTCTGACCGCCTTCATCGCCAGTATTGGCAACCACACGGAACCCGGACTCAGCCACGCCCAGTTCCCGGGCCAGCTGCGGAATCACATCCACCAGAATATGAGCTGCCAGCTCTTTATCTTCAGCTTTCAGCGCAGCCACACTTTCCACATGTTTTTTGGGGATAACCAGCACATGCACCGGCGCCTGTGGTTCCAGGTCCTTAAAGGCAATAACCTGCTCGTCCTCAAATACCACGGTAGAAGGAATTTCCTTGCTTGCAATCTTGCAAAAAATACAATCTGCCATCATTTACACCTCCTTTGCAAATCACATACTTTATTATATTCGCGTTAAGTTGCCAAATACCTGCTTTTAAATGAAAAAATTAACTGTTTAATTTCTGTGCTGCATAAGCGAGCAGAATGTGGCCGCTCTTACGATTGGTAGCCAGTGGAATATTATGCACATCGCACAGGCGCAGCAAGGCATTGATATCCGGCTCGTGCGGCTGGGACGTCAGCGGATCACGCAGGAAGATTACATACTGCACCTTTTCCGTAGCCACCAAGGCACCAATCTGCTGGTCACCGCCCAAGGGGCCGCTCATCATCGTCTCCACTTCGAGCCCCAGCTTTTCCTTGAGCTGCGTCCCGGTGGTACGCGTTGCCACCAAATGAAATTTTTCCAGCAGTTCCTTATGATTGCCGGCAAAATCCAACATCTCGTCCTTCTTCTTGTCATGAGCAATCAATGCAATAGTTTCCATAAATACAGCCTTCTTTCATAGATAAATAAAATCCTCACTAAAAAGTTCTACCTTACTAGTGAGGATTCCTTTATATCATCAGCGTATTTATTATTTTTTTACCGTGCCCCAGACACCATCTTTATAGAGTTTTTCCAGCGTCACTTCATAAATTTCGCCACTCTCTACCGGGCTATCCGTATAAACGCGGATGTAATTATCCGTCAGGCCGTCCGTGATGCCATCATTATTGGTTTCAAACAGGACGCGCATGGTCTGCCCCAGGAAAGATTTATGAAACTCCTCCGTCTTGCGGCTGGCCAGTTCCTGCATACGGTGTGCCCTTTCCTTTTTGACCTGTTCCGGCACCTGGTCTTTCCGTGCGGCCGCCGGTGTACCGCTGCGCTTGGAGTACGGGAACACGTGCATACGTGAAAAGTTCATCTGCTCGACAAATTTCAGGCTGTCAGCAAACTGTTCCTCCGTTTCCCCGGGAAAGCCGACGATGATATCCGTCGACACAGCCACACCGGGAATCTCGTTCTCGATACGGGCAATCAGTCGGCCAAACTCTGCCGTATCATAATGACGGTTCATATCTTTGAGCACACTATCCGAACCGGCCTGCAGCGGCAGGTGCAGATGGGCACAGAAACGTTCATCATCACGGATAAGCTGGAATAAGGCCGGTGAAACTTCGATTGATTCCAGGGAACTTAAACGCAGGCGTTTGAGCCCCTCCACCTTCAGCACTTCACGGCAGGCGTCAGCTAAATCTATATCACCGGGCAGGTCACGGCCATAAGCGCCCAGATGAATCCCTGTCAGCACGATTTCCTTGAAACCGGCGTCCACAAGTTTTTTTGCCTCACTGTGAATCTTATCCAAGTGCCGGGACTTCACCGGGCCGCGGGCATAAGGAATAATACAATAAGAACAGAAATTCTGGCAGCCGTCCTCTATTTTCAGGAAAGCACGCGTGCGCTGGGGCATATCATAGATGGGAATATCTTCAAACTCATGGGAGTCCATGATATTGCCTACCTCGTCCAAAATGCCGTCCTCCCGGGCAGCACGTTCCACGTATTCCACAATCTTACTGCGTTCCTTAGTGCCCAGCACCACGCGGACACCTTCAATCGCCTTGATTTCCTCCGGGTGTACCTGCGAATAGCAGCCACAGACAGCAATGATGGCATTCTCATTCGTCCGCTGCGCCCGGCGGATAATCTGCCGGGATTTCCGGTCACCCAGGCTCGTCACCGAACAGGTATTTATCACATAAAAATCCGCCTTTTCCTCAAAGGGCACAATTTCATAGCCGCTTTTCTTGAACAGGCCTTCCATGGTTTCCGTTTCAAACTGATTGACCTTGCAGCCCAAGGTCGTAAGTGCCACCTTTGGCAAAATAATACTTCCTTTCTTAACCTAAGTCGCCGTTTTCATACTGAGCAACCGTAACCGCCGCCACAGCCGCCGTTTCCGCACGCAAAATACGAGGCCCCAGCGTCACCGCTTTGCCGCCGCTGGCCTGAACCTGCGCCGCCTCTTCCAGGGTAAAACCGCCCTCCGGGCCGATAAGAAGCACGAGGCGCTTGCCCTGCGCCGCCTGCAAACATGATTTTACCGTATATTCTTCTTCATTTTCGTAACAAAAGACAATTTCCGTTGTCTCTGTACCGCCATTATCCGCCAGCAGCTTTGACAAGTCAGTGATGGGCGTCACCTCTGTCAGTGCCGTCCGGCCGCACTGCTTGGCTGCCTCGGCGGCGATTTTCTGCCAGCGTTCCTGCCGTGCTGCCGCCTTTTTGGCATCATAGCGCACGACACAGTTGTGGCTTTTCACGGGGATAATTTCGGTTACTCCCAGCTCTACCGCCTTTTGCACCACATAGTCCATCTTATCGGCCTTTAACAGACATTGCGCCAGCACCAGTTCCAGCGGTGATTCCGTATTAGCCGCCAGCCGTTCTTTCAGCGTCAGAGTCACAGCCTCTTCCCGAAAGGCCGTCATTTCCATCAGCGCGACCTGCCCGGCGTCGTCTACCACCGTGACTTTCTGCCCGGCTTTGGCGCGCATGACATGCATGAGATGATGGGCATCACTGCCGGTGATTTCGATGGTATCGGCCAGCAGCCCCTTATAAAACAGCCGTCTCATTTATTTTCTCCACGGCTGATGGTCATAGCCACCCAGCCTTTTTCTTCTGTCACCTTATCGACCACAAAGCCATGCGCCAGACATGCCTCCGTCACGTCCGGCAGACGCTCGGCAATAATTCCCGACGCCAGCAGCCGGCCGCCCACGGCCAGGTGTTCGTCCAGCTCGTCAAACAGCATGATGATAATGTCAGCAATAATATTGGCGACAATCAAATCTGCTTTGCCGTCAAAAGATTTCAAGATATCACTGACACCGGTCCTGACCACATCGCTCACACCATTTTGGCGGATATTTTCCGCTGCCACATCGACCGCTACCTTGTCATAGTCCATAGCCGTAACGTCAGTAGCGCCCAATTTAGCTGCCGCTATCGAGAGCACACCGGAACCGGTGCCCACATCAAAGACACGCATACCGCCCTTGACAAGCGTTTCCAGTTCGCGAATGCACATAGCCGTAGTGGGATGAGTGCCAGTACCAAAAGCCGAGCCCGGGTCCAGCTCAATCACGATATCATCAGGGCTGGCCTCATAATCCTCCCAGGCAGGCTTTATCACAATCATGCCGCCGACTTTTTCCGGATGGAAATACGCCTTCCAGTTATCAGCCCAGTCCTCATCACGAACTGTATTCCACGAGATTGTGCATGGCCCCTTTTCCATATCATCGTCGGTCAAAGCCTTGAACTCTTTAATACGCAGCTCAAAGGTACGCAGCTTATCGTCCAAATCCTCGTCCATGGGCAGGTAAGCCTTCACCGTTACAATGCTGGTATCTGCCGCCCGTTCAATTCCGGAAAAATCCCACTGGCCGGCATCTATATAGTTATTGAGCAGTTCCGGATCCTCAATAACCACCCCGGAGGCCCCCAAATCATGATAAATTTCCGCCACCACGTCCGTGGCCTCATGAGTCGTCTGAATACTGACTTCCGCCCACTGCATGTACATCGCTCCTTTATTTTTTCAGCAATTACCTAATTATATAGGCTTACTCCACCGCCGTCAATCATTTAACAGTTTCATTTTCCTCAGGCCAGCAGGTTCAGCAGTATTCTGACATTGTCGGTGCTGTATTCAATCTGCTCCGACCAGCGGCGTATTGACTCGTCAAGTTGACCGGTCAATTGATATGTCAGATAAATAAAATCGGCATTAAACTGCGCATAAGAAAGCACCGTCCCCCAGCCATACTGCGGCACATGCTCCAGGGCACGATAAAGAATATACTGATAAACACGGTCAAAGGCCCGTGGCACTTCCGCTCCCATAGCCAACGGTTCAGCGCGCAGCTGCGCCAGCTGTGCCGTCCACGCCGCATCAATAGGCTCTGTCTTGGCCATGCCAGATAGCACAAAATCGGCATCATCAGCCGTAAGACCAGTCTGATAGCCTAAATCTTCATCACTTGCCGGCAGGTCTAAGCGCCGCAAAAGTTCTTTCAGTGGCCAGCTTTCACCTGTTTCCGTCCGCAAGCTCAGCGGCGCTGTATCAGCCAGCAGCAGCTCACAGCTTTTTTCACAGCTCAGTCCCACTCCAGCCAGTTCATAACCGCCCACGGTCACAAAAAAGCGCGGATGATTCGTACAAATATCACAAAGTATGGACTCATCAGCCGTGCGAATTAGTTCACACAGCCCATCCGCACACAAAAACGGACAGCGGTCACCCTCCCACAGACGAAATTGCCAAACACCAGCGGCTGCAACGATATTTTGCCGGATTTTTTCGCCGAGCTCTCCCCCCAGCTGCTGATATTTTGCCGCCGTGGACTCATCAATATCAATTTCCCAACCTGCGCAGCAGGTATGCCGGCACTTATCTGCCTTGCAGCAAAAATCATCGTAAAAATCAGGATATATTGTCACTAAACTCAAACCAAAACTCCTCTTAATATTTCATGACATAATCCACGCATCAAGAAAGGCCATCTGTTCGGCGGTATGTATGAATCACACCCTGAGCCTCCAGTTCAGCCTCCGTCACCTGAGCCCATTTCATCATATCCAAAATAAGACGCTCCATATCCACAAGCGGCGAGATGAAATACGCCCGTCCAAGTTCACCAGCACCAACATTCCCGAAAAATCACTGAATTTCTTACTATGCGCCATATTATATCACATTTTTCTGCATTATTTTTCGCAAATCATGTAATGCTTTTTCTTTTCCTGCGTATATATAGACATAAAGACAAACACAAAAACTTTTAGGGGTGATTACCATGACTAAGAACACTGAACTGAAAGAAGTACTGGATTTGGAAGAGCTGGACCAGGTATCCGGCGGCACGTTAGACGAAGTATACGAATTAGCTGGTGCCTTCTGCCAAAAGGGTGGAACCTGCGGCAAAGCCATCGGCAGTGCTTTAGGAGCCGTAAAGAGCGCCGGCATTGGCAGGCTGGCCGGCCCCTTTAATATAGCCCTCAGCGGCGCTGTCGGTAATGGGCTTAACCAGCTGGGCATTAAGTCCGATATGAGCGTAGGCTTAGTCGGTACTGGCTTATTCGCCAGCAAAAACTCCTACTCCCTGAATGGCAAATCCCTCAGCCAGAGCGAAGTCCTCAGCATGATTCACGATGCCGAAGTTGTGTAAAAGCATATAACATAGAAACCCAGGCGAAAGCAAATCGCCTGGTTTTCTTATGCATAAATGTGTATGTTCTACTTTTCAGCCAACGTTTCCTGTACAATCGTGGCTACTCCACTTCAGCCAACCGCTTAGACAACTCTTTGTCCAAATCCTGCAAGGCAATTATGTAATCAGCAAAAATCACCTTCATGACCGTCAGAGCTTTTTCTTCATCGTACACATGAATAGCTATATTACGTTTCTTCAACATATCCAACCAAATTTTATCATCACTAAGCCAGCCCAGCTTATATGCTGACTTAAAAATTTCCCTTGGTGAGCCTGTAACCGCCTCAGCCACGCCATGCAGCTCCAATATTTCTTTAAGTGCCTTCCACGCCAGCTCAAACGTCAAATTAAACTGCCCTATTATCCCCATGCGATAAATCTCATTTTGCACCGCTAATTCTCTATCGGCCTGCGCTAAAACTGCCAGACCTCTGGCAAAAGACTCATATTTTTTCATGCTTACTCACCCAAATCTATCTATGCCCTTCTATGTTAAATTATTGAGCCGCCTTCTGATTTCCTGCCAGTCCGGCATGAACTTTGCCACATAGCCGTAGAATCTGGCATTGTGGTGTTTTTCGATTAAATGGGTCAGCTCGTGCAGGATTACGTATTCCAGACAAACTGGCGGCTTTTCGGCCAGCTGGACGTTGAGCCAGATTCTTTTCGCCACGATATTGCAGGTGCCCCAGCGCGTTTTCATATACTTAGTGCGCCACTCGTTGGCTTGGAGGCCGGTTAACTGCTCCCACTTGGGCATAAGTACGGCAGCTTTCTTTATAAGTTCCGCACGGTAAACCTCACGCATAAATTTTTCACGCCACTCCATGCTGGACTTTTTCGGCAGATACAAGAGGATTTTATCGCCCATGATTTTATAGGCGGGCTTTACCGACTCGATAACCACCGTACCATAAGCCTCGCCCCAAAGGTACACTGTTTCCCCGGATACGTATTGCCGCACTGCCGCACGTGGCTGCGCCTGAAAGCGCTTAATCTGCCGCCGTACCCAGGGCAGATTACTCCGGGCAAAAAGTTCTATCGCCTTATCCGGTACTCTGAGCGGCGCCGATATTACCACACGGCCATAGGGTGGCTTGACATAGAGATGCATGTTCTTTATGCGTTTTTTCTGTACTTCAATGGGCACTTCGGCCACTTGGATTTGCATAAAAACTCCTTACATCGCCATTATCAGCTGTAATTTTTATAACGCCGTTGTTCCAGTTTTGCCATAGGCAAAACTTCCTCTTGGCGTTTCAACGAGGTGGGAGATATGCTCGCCGCCTGTTTTGGTATTCGTGCCCCCACCTGCTGAGGTGGTGGACATTTTCTTGCCTCGTTATACTAATGAATGTCTGTGGTAATTATACAAACACGCATTTTTTATGTCAACGTCTCCATACTTTACGTAAACCATTATCGTCTTAAAGGTTGACATAATAAGAATAGAAGAGTATCGTTTTATTGTAGTCTTTACCAAAAGAAACGACAGATATGCAGACAAACACTAAACTAAGGGAGGACGTAATAAAATGATATGGTATCCCTACCAGCAAATGAAGAACATGAACGCTCCTTATGAGATACTAAAGGCCGAAGGGCCTTATCTTTACACCAAAGATGCCAAGCTATTAGATTCTATCTCTTCCTGGTGGAGCGTAATATACGGCTATCATCAGCCGCAAATTACAGCAGCCATCTGTCAGCAGGCGGAAAAATTTTCCCATGTTATGCTGGGCGGTCTAACACATAAGCCCGTAGAGGAACTCTCAGAAAAGCTCGCCGCCTGGCTGCCGGGTGATCTGGACTATTGCTTTTTCTCTGATTCCGGCAGTGTGGCTGTAGAGGTCGCACTAAAAATGGCCCTGCAGTATTATGTGAACCGCGGAGAGAATGACCGCCGTACAGTTCTGGCACTTGAACATGCGTATCATGGTGATACCTTTAAAACCATGTCCGTCGGTGATGATGAGGATTACCATTTTATCCTGCAGGTATACGGCAAAAATCCCTATGTTGTGCATATCCCCACGGAGATTGCCGCTTTGGAAAAAGCCTTCGTCCGCTATGGTCACGAGCTGAACGCTTTCATTGTCGAGCCCTTGCTGCAGGGAGCAGGCGGTATGCGAATGTATGATATTGCCTTTCTTAAACGGGCTAGAGAACTCTGCGACGAATATGATGTTTTGCTGATTTTTGATGAAGTGGCTACAGGCTTTGGCCGTACTGGTCATCGCTTTGTCGCCGATGTGGTTTTACCGGATATTCTGGCACTGGGCAAGGGACTTACCGGCGGACATATCGGCCATGCGGTCACTGTAGCCAGAAAAAAAGTTTTTACGGCCTTTTACGATGATGCACCGGAAAAAGCCTTAATGCATGGCCCTACTTTTATGGGCAATGCACTGGCGTGCGCCGCTGCCAAGGCCTCTATTGAACTCTATGACCAGCTGAATGTAACCGCCAGGGCCAGACACATGGAAGAAGTCGCCCGCAAGGAATTGGCTGGCTTTACTGACCCTCGCATACGCGAAATCCGTATTATGGGCGGCTGTGCCTGCATTGAAGTTTATAATGCCGAAACGCTGGCAGGATATCAGCAATTTGCCTATGAGCGCGGCGTCTTTGCCAGACCATTCCTGACCTATCTATACAGCATGGCTCCTTATATACTGACTGATGAAGAACTGATTCACATCTATGACGTTATGAAGGAATGGTTTCGGAACGCCTAATTATTTTAATAGATACGGAGGAAATTATGAAACATCTTAATACACGCGAACTCGTTCTCTGCGGCTTATTCATTGCTCTGATTACCGCAGGCACCTTTATCCGCATTCCGGTAGGTACAGATGTATACACCCTGCAATTTTTGTTTACCCTGCTGGCCGGGCTCGTTCTTGGTGCCCGGCTCGGAGCCATTACCGTAAGTGCTTATGTATTGCTGGGATTGTTGGGCGTACCGGTCTTTGCCTCCGGCGGCGGCCCTGCCTATATACTGCAGCCAACGTTTGGCTATCTTTTAGCCTTTATCCTGCAGGCCTGGCTTGGCGGTTTTTATGCCCGTCAAGTTTCTACCGTTTCGTATGGACGCCTGCTGGCCGCTAACCTTTTGGGCATGGTTATTGTGTACGTGATTGGCATAAGCTGGTTCTATCTGTTTTCCAACTATGTGATTGACACGCCAATTCCTCTTTGGACAGCCATCTTTTACTGTGGCGTTTTACAGGTAATACCTGACTTTCTTCTTTGCCTGGCCGCTGCAGCCATCGGCTTGCGCTGTTACCACAGCGGTGTATGGATAACAGAAAACCATGCCACAGCTCATAAGGAGGTGTGCGCATGAGCAAAAACTTATTCATCACAGGAACCGGCACAGAAATTGGCAAGACTTATATAGCCGGCCTTCTTGTAAAAACACTGCATGAGTCAGGGCTGGATGTTGCTTATTACAAAGCGGCCATGAGCGGCAATGACCGCCGTTCTGACGGCACCCTGATTCCAGGTGATGCGCTCTTTGTCAAAGAGATTTCCGGCATTTCACAAAGCCTTGCCAGCATGTGCCCCTATGTCTATGAGCACGCAGTATCACCGCATCTCGCCGCTCGTATCGAAGGCCAGCCCGTACGCATGGAAGTAATTGAGCAGACCTTTCATGAAGTCTGCCATGAACATGATTACGTCGTTGTCGAAGGCAGCGGCGGCATTACCTGCCCCTTGCGTTACGATGAAGAGCATATTTCTTTGGCAGATATTGTGCGCAGATTCAACCTGCCCAGCGTTTTAGTGGCAGATGCCGGACTAGGCACCATCAATGGCGTAGTACTCACCTATGAATACATGAAACAAAAAAACTTACCATTGAAGGGAATTATATTTAACAACTTCCATCCGCACGCTGTAATGGAAGAAGATAACCGCCTTATGTGCGAAAAACTTACCGGACTTGACGTACTTTCCTGCGTCAGTCATGGCGACAAAAATCTTCCCAGCCTGCCGGCAGAAAAACTTGCCGCCCTATTTTGCTGACAAAATAGAATTTTGTTGTCTAAAGATAAAATTAAGGCCTGTTGCATGTATTTAACCATGCACAGGCCTTTATATTTCTTGTGTACCGGCAGGGCTGGTGGCTGTCTGCAGCAAAGCGTATGACATTTGGCGTTAAGAAAATCTTTTTTGCCCAACAAAAATAAAAACGCAAAGTACTTTTGTCTGAACGAAGTGAGTTTAAGTACTTTGCGTTTTATAAAAGGCAAAAAAGATTTTTAGCCAAAGGTCATAGCGCAGCGCAGGCAGTCACCAGCCCTGCCGCCACGCCTCAACATATCAACGTATCGGCCTATCTAATCTTACTTTTTGAAGAGATTTTTGATATTATCCAGGAAACTCTTCTGTTCCGGGTTCACCTTATCGCCGCTGATTTCGCCGAACTCCTTGAGCAGTTCCTTCTGGCGCTGGTTGAGGTTCTGCGGCGTGAGTACCTTGATGACCACATGCTCGTCACCGCGCCCATTGCCGCGCAGGTGCGGAATACCGCGCTCACGCAAGCGCAGGATTTTACCGGACTGCGTGCCGGCCGGAATCTTGACTTCCACCGTGCCATCGATAGTCGGTACCTGTACCTTGTCGCCCAGGGCAGCCTGGACAAAGGATACCGGCACTTCCACAATGACATCGTAACCTTCACGCCGGAAAATCTTATGAGGTTTGATGAAAATATATACGTAGAGGTCGCCGTTGCCGCCGCCACGTACACCAGCCTCACCGCCGCCGCTTACGCGCACGCGCGAACCATTGTCCACGCCTTTCGGGATATTAACCTTGATTTTGCGCGTAACCTTCTTGTGCCCTGTACCATGACAGTCACCACAGGGATTCTTGACGATTTTACCCGTACCATGACAGCGTCCACAGGTCGTCTGGTTGACCATACGGCCAAACGGCGTATTGGCCACCGTCTGCCGCGTACCCGTACCATTACAGTCAGGGCAGGTTTCCGGGCTGGTTCCCGGAGCTGCGCCTGTACCATGACAGCTCTCGCAATTCTCTGTCCGCGGTACATTGAGTTCAGCCTCTTTACCAAAGGCTGCCTCTTCAAAGGTTATTTCCAAATCATAGCGCAGGTCGCTGCCGCGTTCCGGACCAGGACGGCCACCGGAACGGCGGCCGCCGCCACCGAAGAACATATCGAAGATATCCCCGAAACCTTCAGCACCGCCGCCAAAACCACCAAAGCCGCCACCGAAACCGCCAAAACCACCGGCTCCGCCACCGCCCATGCCATTTGCGAAGGCGTCATGGCCAAACTGGTCATAAGCTGCTTTTTTCTGTGGGTCTTTAAGGACATCATAAGCCTCATTGACCTCTTTGAATTTTTCTTCCGCAGTTTTCGGGTCGTCACGGTTTAAGTCGGGATGATATTTGCGGGCCATTTTTTTATAAGCCTTTTTGATTTCGGCCTCCGAGGCACCCTTGCTGACGCCCAGTACCTCATAGTAATCGCGTTTCTCGCTCACGTTGCACCATCCTTAAAAACTATTGGGAGCCTGACTAAAGCGGCTCCCAACAATGTATCAAAGAGAAAACTTATTTCTTGTCGTCTTTGACTTCCGTATATTCGGCATCAACTACATCATCATCAGCCTTAGCCTGCTGCTGAGCACCAGCGCCTGCATCTGCGCCCGGTGCACCCTGTGCGCCAGCGGCCTGAGCCTGCTGATAAGCAGCGGCGCTCATTTCGTAGAGCGGTTTCTGCAGTTCTTCCGTAGCCTTCTTGATAGCGTCAGTGTCGCCACCCTTGAGGGCCTCTTTGAGCTTATCAATGCCAGCCTGAACATTTGCAGCCTGCGTCTTATCAGCCTTGTCGCCAAGGTCTTTCAATGTCTTTTCGGCCTGATATGCAAGGCTTTCGCCCTGGTTCTTGACCTCAACGGCCTCTTTCTGTTTCTTATCTTCAGCTGCATGGGCCTCAGCCTCTTTAACCATACGGTCAATGTCTTCCTTGGTCATGCCGCCATCGGACTGAATCGTAATCTTCTGTTCCTTGCCCGTGCCGAGGTCTTTGGCAGATACATGCACAATACCGTTGGCATCGATATCGAAGGAAACTTCAATCTTAGGAACACCACGCGGTGCAGGCGGAATATCGGAGAGTTCGAAACGGCCGAGCGTCTTGTTGCCGGCAGCCATTTCGCGTTCGCCCTGCAGAACATGGATATCAACGGACGGCTGGTTATCAGCAGCCGTGGAGAATACCTGGCTCTTATGCGTCGGAATCGTCGTGTTGCGCTCGATAATCTTCGTGCAGACACCGCCGAGGGTTTCAATACCCAGGGACAACGGCGTAACGTCGAGGAGCAGTACATCCTTAACTTCACCAACGAGCACACCGCCCTGAATAGCAGCACCAACAGATACGCATTCATCCGGGTTAACGCCCTTGGAGGGTTCCTTAGCGAGGAACTGACGAATAGCCTCCTGCACAGCCGGGATACGGGAAGAACCACCAACGAGGATTACCTTGCTGATATCGCTGCCGGAAAGGTCAGCGTCAGCCATAGCCTTGCGCGTCGGTTCCATCGTACGTTCTACGAGGTCACGGGTCAGTTCATCGAACTTAGCACGGGACAGCGTCAGGTCGAGATGTTTCGGGCCCGTAGCGTCAGCCGTGATGAACGGCAGGTTGATGTTGGTCTGCGTCATGCTGGAAAGCTCAATCTTAGCTTTTTCAGCAGCCTCTTTGAGACGCTGCGCAGCCATCTTGTCCTGAGACAGGTCAATGCTGTTTTCCTTCTTGAATTCTTCAACCATCCAGTCCATAATCTTCTGGTCAAAGTCATCACCACCGAGGTGAGTATCACCATTGGTAGCCAGAACTTCGAACGTACCGCTGGAGAGTTCGAGGATAGATACATCGAACGTACCACCGCCGAGGTCGAATACGAGAACCGTTTCATCTTCGTCCTTGTCGAGGCCGTAAGCCAGGGCAGCTGCCGTCGGTTCGTTGATGATACGCAGAACTTCGAGGCCGGCAATCTTACCAGCATCTTTGGTAGCCTGACGCTGGCTGTCGTTGAAGTAAGCCGGAACCGTGATTACAGCCTGGCTGACAGTTTCGCCAAGATATGCCTCGGCGTCAGCTTTCAGTTTCTGCAGAACCATAGCGGAGATTTCCTGCGGCGTGTAATCCTTGCCATCAATGCTGACCTTATAGTCATTTTCGCCCATGTGGCGTTTGATGGATGCAATCGTACGGTCCGGGTTGGACACAGCCTGGCGCTTAGCCAGCTGACCAACGAGGCGCTGGCCGTCCTTCGTGAAACCTACAACAGACGGGGTGATACGGCTGCCTTCCGGATTCGTGATGACAGTCGGCTCGCCGCCTTCCATAACGGATACAACGGAGTTCGTCGTACCTAAGTCAATACCAATAACCTTTGACATGATTTATCCTCCTAAAAACTTTTATTAACTCAATCAGTTAGCAACAACCTGCACCATGGACGGGCGGATTACCCGGCCCTTCACCATGTAGCCCTTCTGCAGTTCCTGGGCGATGTCATCATCTTCCATATCTGCATTCTGGACACGCATGACAGCCTGATGGAAGTTCGGGTCAAATTTCTGACCTTCTACCTCAATGTGTTCAAGGCCGTTCTTTTTCAGGATTTCCGTGAACTGCGTGAAAATCATTTCCACGCCTTTCTGGAAAGCCTCACCGTCTTTGGCCTCAGCGGCCATAGCACGCTCGAAGTTATCCAAAAGCGGCAGCATATCCTTCAAAAGCCCCTGCGTTACCACCGCGGCCAGTTCTTCTTTTTCCTTGCTGGTCCGGCGGCGGAAGTTTTCAAAATCTGCCTGCAGGCGAAGAGCTCTGTCTTCTTTTTCCTTCAAGTCTGCTGTCAGTTTTTCAATCTGGGCAGCAACTTCGTCCTGAGGCTCCTGAGTTTCTTCATTTTCATTTTCTGCGCTTTCGCTGGCTGCATCTTCCGCCTCATCGGCCTCATCAGCATGAGCAGCATTGATTTCCTGCTGCATTTCCTCCAGCTTTTGCTCATCCTTCTTCTTTAATTCGTCTTTCATGAATGATGGCAAATCCTTCACCTCTTTCCAAGGTTTTTATTATTTCTTGCTAAATCACCAGATTCTACCAGTGAAAGCGTTTGATAACATTGGTTAAATTGTTGTTCATGTACTCCAAAAGGCTCATAGCCTTGGCGTATTCCATACGGGTAGGTCCCAGCACCGCAATAGTACCTAACAGCTCACCATCCAAATGATAGGTCGCTGTGATAATACTGCTGTCCTTGAAGTGGCTGTCCTCATTTTCCTGACCGATGGTGACCTCAAGGCCATCACCGATATGCGCGCGGAGGATATCCTTCATCAGTTCTTCCTCTTCCAGCGTCATAAGGATATGCTTGACCTTTTCCACATCGTGGAACTCCGGCTGCTCGAGCAGCTGTGTGGTACCGCCCAGATAGAGCCGTTCGTGGCGGCCCGAATCCAAAGCGCGCTGAATGATGGCCAGAGCCGATTCATACAACGACTCATCCCGGATTTCATCACGGATTTCCGCCAGGGAATGGTGTTCAATGGACTTAAGCGTATGACCGGTCAGATTCTTATTAATCACCGCCGCCAGGCGCTGAAAGTCTTCAAAAACCGCCCCGTCAGGCATTTCCATGATTTTGTTCTCGATGAAACCGGCATCAGTCATCAAAACCGTAATCACGCGCCTGTCGTCTAAGGGCAGGAACTGCAGGCAGCGGAACTGCGCCTGCGTCATCTGTGGTGCCAGCACCAGCGAAACATTTTTCGTCACGGCAGAAATAATTTTCGCCGTTTCCTCAAAGACCTGCTCAATGCGTTTGACTCTGGTTTTATACCAGCGGTCAATGATGGCCTTTTCCTCATCGCTGACCGGCTGCGGCGGAATAAGACCGTCCACATAAAACCGATAGCCCTTCGATGAAGGAACTCTGCCCGATGAGGTATGCAGATGCTGCAAATACCCCAGCATTTCCAAATCCGCCATTTCATTGCGGATAGTGGCCGGACTCACTCCCAAATCATACTTGCGGGCCAGCGTCCGGGAGCCTACAGGCTCTGCCGATTCGATATAATCATCGATAACGGCCTTTAGCACACGCTGTTTGCGTTCGTCTAACTCGCCTGCCATCTGCTCCCCCCTTTCAGGTATCGCTGTTAGCACTCTGAAATAGTGAGTGCTAATTTCAATCTATAAGCATGATACCGCGAATAAAACAAAAAGTCAAGAGATAAAAAGGCAAAAAGTCAAAAGCTCTGTTCAAAACTTGCCAGGGAGGCCTCTGTACCTATTATATAAAGACAGTCCGCAGCCGCAAATCTATACGTCGGTGATGGTGTTACAAAAACTTCACTGCCATGCCTGATAGCAATGACCACCACATTAAACTGCTTGCGCAGATCTGCCTCCAGCAGATTTTTCCCCACCAGGGCCTTGGGCGTCACGACTTTTATGACTTTTATGTTGGCGTCGATATCAATGTAATCCACGGCATTATCCGATACCAGGTGCATCACCGTGCGTTTGGCCATATCACGCTCAGAAAAAATAACCTTGGTCGCGCCCAGGCTCCGGGCCATTTCAGCATGGCGTTCGTCAATCGCCTTGACCACGATTTCCGGCACCTGCCGCTCTTTACAGAGCATAGTCGCCATCAGACTGGCCTCCAGATTTTTCGAGGCGATGATAACCGTATCAAAGCTGCCAATTCCCACCTGGTCCATGGCGCGGGCGTCACGCATATCAAAACTGACCACCTGTGAAAGTTCTTCTGACAGGTTGGCTACTACGTTGGTATCCATATCCGCCCCCAACACCTCATAGCCCATATTTTCCAACGTCAGGGCAGCGCTTATACCAAAGCGTCCGAGCCCCAAAACTGCAAATTGCCGTTTGCTTGCCATAAAATCCCTTCCTTATCCAATCATGATATTTTCTTCCGGGTGTTTGATGGTGGAATTCTTCTGCTTGATGAAGGCCAGCAGGAATGTCATAATCCCCACGCGCCCCAGCAGCATAGTCAGGGCCAAAAGTCCCTTGCCCCAGTCATTCCAGTTCAGGGTAATACCTATCCCCATGCCCACGGTGCCAAAAGCCGATACCGTTTCAAAGATTACTTCTTCCAGGTCGTGCACTTCGCCATCAATGGCCGAAAGTATCATACCCATGCTGACTACCCAAATAGTACCGATGGTAAAAATGGCAAAAGCCTGGTCACGCAGGTCCTTGGAGATAGCCCTCCCAAAGACCGTCAGCTCACTTTCCCCACGGAACACCGCCCATACGGAGCGCAAAATGACGAAAAAGGTCGTGCTCTTGATACCGCCGCCGGTGGACAAGGGCGACGCCCCGATAAACATCAGGATAATCATCACCAGCTGCGTAATCTGCATGGACTGTGCCAGGTCAAAACTGTTAAAACCGGCCGTCCGGCAGGAAATCGACATAAAAGCCGCATGCGCCACCTGTTGCCCCACGGGCATAGTCCCTATCGTTTTGTCATTGCCCGTTTCCACGGCAAAAATCAACGCCGTCCCCAGTACCAGCAGCAGCGTATTGCTGACGAGTACGATTTTGGTATGCAGCGAATACTTGCGCCAGCTTTTACAATGCAGCACATCATAAATGACCGTAAAACCAATACCGCCTAAAATAATTGGCAGGCCTATACCGGCCAGGAGGAAAATATCGTCAGGCCGGCCGCACAGACTGTCATAATTGCCAAACAGGTCAAAGCCGGCATTGCAAAAGGCCGACACCGCATGAAAAATCCCATACCCCAGGGCCTGCCACCAGCCGAATTCCGGATAAAAATGACATGTCAACACCAGCGCAAAAAAGCCCTCTATCGCCAGCGTGTATAAAATCACCCGGCGGATTAAATCAAATAAGCCGGCCCGGCCGCTCTGATTCAGGGACTCCTGTAAAATCAGGCTTTGTTTCAGCTGAAAACGATAGCCCATCGTATGCGCAGCCATCGTGGCCAAGGTCATAATCCCCAGGCCGCCCACCTGTATCAGCATGAGCAGGACACACTTGCCAAAGAAACTCAGCTCGTTCTTGGCATCGACTACCGTCAGGCCTGTAACGCAGGACGCTGATGTGGACACAAACAAGGCGTCCATGGTCGGCAGGCCCTCGCCGCTTACTGTACTGACCGGCAGCATCAGCAGGAAGGTTCCCAGGCCAATCATCAGCACAAAGCTGAGGATAATCGTCTGCGTAGGTTTCAACCGAAATTTTTGCTGGGCTCTGATATCAGCCCCTCTTTTCATCCCTCAATCCCCCTTAAATATCTTTTAGAATCGCGAACGGCAGGTGATTTCGTAAATCACCTGCCGTAAAAATTTTATTCCATTACCACAATGGCCTCAATTTCACACAAGGCCCCAGCCGGCAGGTCTTTTACCGCCACACAGCTCCTAGCAGGTTTGCTGATGAAATGTTTGGCATAAACTTCGTTAAACGCTTTAAAATCAGCAATCTCTGCTAAAAAGCAGGTTGTCTTAACAACCTTGCTCATATCTGTACCGGCAGCTGCCAGCACAGCCTCGATATTCCGGCAGCACTGCTCAGCCTGCTCCTCAATAGTCACAGCGACAATTTTCCCCTCAGCCGGATTGATGGCAATCTGCCCGGAAAGGTATAAGGTATTGCCTGCCTTAACAGCCTGGCTATAGGGCCCTACTGCAGCCGGAGCCTTATCGGTATGAATGACCTGCATGATAATTCCTCCTCATAATGAAAGTGCATACTATAATTACTGTACCTTATTTATTTTACTCCAACAACTGAAATGTTACAAGATTTCTCCGCCGGCAGGCATGTAATATCCCCGACAGCAAATCGCTGTACCGCCACAGACTTTTTAAATTAACGGACAAATGGCCTTTTCTTATTTGTTATTTTTTCATATAATAAATGTATCGTTTAGAATTTATTTCACAGAAAGAAGGAATTAAACATGGCAACTCCTCATATTGGCGCTGAAAAAGGCGATATCGCAGAACGCATCCTGCTCCCCGGTGACCCCCTCCGGGCTAAGTTCATCGCTGAAAATTTCCTCGATGATGTAAAGCAGTACACGTCTGTACGCAATATCTTAGGTTTCACTGGTAAATATAAAGGCGTTCCTGTTTCCGTACAGGGCACCGGCATGGGCATGCCTTCCATCTCCATCTACACTCATGAACTCATTCACAGCTTTGGTTGCAAAAAGCTGTTCCGCGTAGGTACCTGCGGTGGTATGCATCCCGATGTAAAACTCCGTGACGTCCTCATTGCTCAGGCAGCCAGCACGGATTCTTCCATGATCCGCAACATCTTCGGCGGCAGCATCAACTACTGCCCCATCGCTGACTACGACCTGCTGTCCAAGGCCGTTGCCAACACGAAAAAGTTAAACCTCAAAGCAACGGTCGGCAACATTATCTCCGTTGACCGTTTCTATGATGAAGAAATCGACAGTGAAAAGCTGCGTAAATACGGCATTCTCGCTGTTGAAATGGAGGCTGCAGCTCTCTATACGCTGGCTGCTGAGGCTCATGTACAGGCTCTGGCCCTCTTCACCGTCAGCGACCATCTCCTGACCGGCGAGGCTTGCTCTGCTGAAGAACGTCAGACGACCTTCAACGACATGATTAAGATTGCCCTCGAAACCGCTATCGAAGACTAATTCTCGCTGGCTGATTCGCTTTCCGGCAAAACTATAAAGCCCGGCAATACCATTCTTGGCGTCAAACGCTAAGAATGGTATTGCCGGGCTTTTTTGCATATTGCAGTTTGTCGGTCAATTCGTTCTTAAAAGTATCCCGTTAATACGTGCCCGGGGTTCACGGGGGAGTAATTTTTCTGCCCCCGCTAAACGACACACCTCGAAAAAGATAGCTGTCCAGTTACCTGCGCCGGGCAGGCCAACGGCGCTCCTTTCAGCGTAGTTGCTTAGCTGCGTACTACAGTGTGCCGGCCTTCGCTGCGCTCAGGCGGTCGCTCCTCGCATAAAAATCACTCCCCCGTTCGCCCCCACAAACGGTCTGAACAATTGCCACGAACTCGTTCTCCCGTTACAAGAACATCGATGTGCTTGTTACCTGTCACTGCGAAAAAGTCGTTTTATATGGACGTTGCTTAGGGCGGAGGTGGTGATGCTTTTCGCAGTGGAACGACTGTCCGAACGCAGTGAGGACTGGCCCACAAACAACAGCCCCCTGGATATTGAGATGAATAATCGCGCCGCTGGCCTGCCCGGCGCAAGGTAGCTAAAAAGTGCTGTCGTTTGCTAGTGGGCCATTCAGTGCAACAGCGAAAAGTATTACCACCTCCGCCCGACTGAGCTGTAACAAAAATATTTCAGCACGTATTGACCGTCAAACTCCAATTTGTATATGTGTCTTTATGCCTCTGTGAGGAACGCCATATACCCTTTCTTGACCTCATACACATCAATCTTACTGGTCACTTCCCACGGAGCGTGCATGCTCATTACGCCCACACCGCTGTCGATGACCTGCATGCCGTAGAGGCTCATGATATAGGCAATGGTACCGCCACCGCCTAAATCAACCTTGCCCAGTTCGGCCAGCTGATAGTGGACATTGTGCTTATCCATCATGGCACGCAGTTCCCCGAGGTACTCGGCATTGGCATCATTGGAACCGGACTTGCCACGGGCGCCGGTGAATTTGTTGAACACCATGCCCTTGCCTAAGTATGCCACGTTCTTCTTGTCATAGGAGCTGGCATAGAGGGGGTCATAGGCACTTGACACGTCAGAGGAGAGCATTTTGCTGTTGGCCAGCAGGCGGCGCAGGGACAGTTCACTATATACGCCACAGGCATTCATCACCTCAGCCACAGTGTTTTCAAAGAACCGGGACTGCATACCCGTAGCCCCGACACTGCCGATTTCTTCCTTATCCACCAGCAGGCAGCAGGAAGTACGCTGAACCTTTTCCATATCGAGCATCGCACGCAGCGAGGTATAAGAGCAGACTCTGTCGTCCTGGCCATAGGCCATAATCATACTGCGGTCAAAGCCAAGTTCCCGGGCTTTGCCAGCCGGTACGAGCGTCAGTTCTGCCGACTGGAAGTCATCTTCCTCAATATCATATTTATCTTTAATCAGCTGCAGGACGCCGTCCTTCACGCTTTCCTTGTCATCTTTTTTCAGCGGATAATTGCCCACCAGAATATCAAGGCTTTCCCCTTCGATAACCTTGGCGGCATTTTTCTTCATCTGTTCCTGCGAGAGGTGAATCAGCAGGTCAGTAACGCAGAATACCGGGTCATTATCCTCTTCGCCAATGCAGATTTCTACGACCGTGCCGTCCTTCTTGGCCACCACGCCATGCAGGGCCAAGGGCAGCGTTACCCACTGATACTTCTTGATACCGCCATAATAATGAGTATCAAGATAAGCCAGGCCGCCTTCCTCATAAAGCGGATTCTGTTTCACGTCCAGACGGCAGGTGTCAATATGAGCGCCCAGGATATTCATGCCCTGTTCCAGCGGTTCCGTACCGATATTGAAGAGCACAAGCGCCTTTTCCATATTGACGGCATAGACCTTGTCCCCGGCCTTGAGCGTTTCACCGTTCTTGATGACCGCCGTCAGATTGCGATAGCCGGCAGCCTCAGCCTGCTTTACCGCCTCTTTGACACTTTCCCGTTCCGTTTTGCAGTTGGTCAGGAACTCACGATAGCCGGCATTTAATTCTTCCAGCTCGGCTTTTTCGGCCTCAGTATATTGATTCCACAGAGAAGTTTTTTTCTCGTCACTCATCTTCTATGCCTCCATATCCAGATTGAAATATTCATTTAAAATGGCGATAAAGTCCTCACGCTTTTCCGCCCGATTGAATTTATCACGTAAAATCGCGCCGTGGGTGATACCTCTGGTATACCAGGTCGCATGCTTGCGCATTTCCCGGGGGCCGATATAATCCCCCTTGTATTTCAGGAGCAAATCCAAATGGCGCACAATGACGGCCGCCCGTTCCTGCAGCGTCGGTGGCGGCAGGACTTCGCCCGTGCGCAGGTAATGCGTCAGCTGCTTAAAAATCCAGGGATTGCCCTGCGCGCCGCGGCCAATCATAACCCCGTCCGCGCCGGTGGTATCCATGATACGCTGTAAATCCTTGCAGGTGCGCACATCACCGTTGGCAATGACGGGCACCTTCACGGCTTTTTTTACCTCGGCGATTATCTGCCAGTCAGCCTGTCCGCTGTAAAACTGCTCACGAGTACGGCCGTGCACAGCGATGGCATCGACGCCGGCCGCCTCGGCAATTTTAGCAATTTCGAGTACATTGACATGCTGGTCGTCCCAGCCCTTGCGCATCTTCACGGTAAACGGCATTTTCACCGCCTTGCGGATAGCAGACAATATTTCATAAACCTTATCGGGAGCCAGCATTAAAGCCGAACCTTCCCCGTTTTTGACGATTTTCGGTGCCGGACAGCCCATATTGAAATCCAGGATATCAGCCGTCCCGAGTTCTTCCACATAGCTGGCAGCCTCGGCCGCCATTTCCGGGGAATTGGCAAAAATCTGCATGGCCAGCGGTCGTTCCCCCGGCTCCGAGGCCAGCATGGACAGCGTCCGCTCATTGCGGAAGTGAATGCCCTGCGAGCTGACCATTTCCGCATAGCAGAGCGGACAGCCCATATCATGGGCAATAATGCGGTAAGCCGTGTCAGTGACACCGGCCATCGGTGCCAAAAACACGGGCTCACTAAAAGAATATTTTCCGATTTTCATACTTGCTTTTTTTCCTTATGAATTGCGTTCTGCGCCGTCCCGCTTGTCGGCATTGCGCTCGTAGAGCGCCTGCAGGCCTGTCAGCGTCAGGAAGTGGTCAACCTTATCGATGGTAGCGGATTCCTTGGCAATCATACGTGCCAGGCCGCCCGTGGCGATAACCTGCATTTCCTGCCCAAATTCGGTCTTGATACGGCGGACGATTTCATCAATCTGCCCTACATAGCCAAAAATAATCCCGGCCTGCATACCCTGAATAGTGTTGCGGCAGATAATCTGCTTGGGCGGTACCAGCTCAATACGGGGCAGCTGCGCCGCCGTCTGGAACAGGGCGTCGGCACTCGTGCCAATACCCGGGGCGATAACGCCGCCCATGAAATCGCCATCAGCACCCACTACATCATAAGTCGTCGCCGTGCCGATATCGATGACAATCAGCGGGCCGCCATACTGTTCATAAGCCCCCACTACATTGACAATACGGTCAGCACCGATAGCCCGGGGATTTTCATAATGCAGCTTTATCCCCGTCTTGATACCGGGGCCTACCACCAATGGTTTCAAATGGAAATAACGCTCACACATCTTCACCATAGGCACCACCAGGGGCGGCACAACGGAAGAAATGATAATGGCATGAATATCATTCATGCTGATTCCCTGATAGCGGAACAAGTCATTCATCAGCATACCGTACTCATCGCCGGTCTTTTGCCGGTCCGTAGAAATACGCCAATGTTTCATCAGTTTTTTGCCTTCGTAAGTCCCCATGACAATGTTACTATTGCCAATATCTAAAACCAGTAACAAATTATTGTCCTCCTGCTATATTACCATTTACCATTTTTTGGTCTTATTGATACATCCCCGGCCAATACGCGCTGACGGCCTGCTGCTGTATCCACCAGCAGCGCTCCCTCGTCGTCAATATCTACGGCCTTGCCATAATATACTTCACCGTCCCGGACGCCAATGACTTTGACCTCCTGCCCCAGGGTGATACTGTACTGCCGCCACTCCTTAAGCACCGGTGCAAAGCCTTCTACCTGCACCTTGGCGTATAAATCATCAAGCGCCCTGAGCACCGCCTGAAAGAACTTCACCCGTGGCAGGTTTTCGCCCTTCATCTGTGACAGGGACGTAGCCACGCTGCGCAATTCCTCCGGAAATTCTTCCGGGGCAATATTTACATTTATACCAGTACCGATGACGATATAATTGATACCGTCCATTTCAGCACTCATTTCCGTGAGAATCCCCACGAGCTTTTTATTATCATAAAGCAGGTCATTAGGCCATTTTATCCCCGGCTTAAGGCCGAATTCCGTCATGGCCCGGGCTACGGCTACTGCCGCCAGCAGCGTGCACTTGGGTGCCTCCTGCGGCAAAAACTTCGGCCGCAAAACAACCGAAAACCAAATACCCTTGCCCTTAGGCGAAAAGAACTGCCGTTCCAGTCGTCCCTTGCCGCCGGTCTGGCTCTCGGCCACTACTACTGTACCTTCTGCGGCCCCTTCTCTGGCCAGGCGCTTGGCTGCGTTATTGGTGGAATCTATCTCTTCATGACAAATAATCCTGCAGCCGATGGTTTTAGTTTCCAGCCCATTGCTAATCTCACCAGACAGCATGGCGTCAGGTGCCTCGCGCAAAATGTAGCCATTGCGCGCCAGACTTTCTATGTTATAGCCCTGACTGCGCATTTCCTTGATATGTTTCCAGACCGCAGCCCGGGACACACCCAATTTTTCGGCCATTTCTTCGCCGGACATATATTTATTACCGCTTTGACGCAGTATCTGCAAAATTTTGTTACGCAAGGCCACCCCTCCGGATTGCTTTATTTTACACTATACGATTATAACACCATTGTTCCCGTTTTGTCGAAACAAAAAAGAATCCCGTGCAGGCCATCTTTGAGCCTGTCACGGGTTTCTTCTGCCGAAATTGAAAACGTATGGCTGTTATTTCTTATCTTTTAACCACTGCGCAATCTTCTCATAATTGAAATACATTTTATCAGCCTGCTCACCGAAGGGATAATCCACCTTTACGGCATGCTCATCGCTGACAACACTGCCATTTACCATTCTGCTGAATTTTAACCAGCCGGACATGGCCGCTACATGGCCGCTACATGGCCGTAGATACCTGCCGTTATCACTGGCTCTTTGCTTATACATTTACAAATGAAGGTTCACAAAATCCCGGATTTCCTTAAAGGAATCAATGCTATCCTTTAGCTCCGGCAAAAGCAGGGCAAAGTCATGCGACATGCCCGGGTAAACAGTCAAGGTCACAACCGTACCGTCGGCAGCCGCCTTTTTCGCCAAGGCAACGCTTTCGTCCAAAAACATTTCATAGCCGCCAGCCTGAATCAACATAGGCGGCAAGCCCTGCAAATTGGCATACAGCGGAGATATGCGCGCATCTTTAGCCGCTAAGCCCTTGCCATAGGAAGGCTTGGCCACTTCGTTATACATGCGCGGATTGATTTTCCCAAGAATCAAATCGCGGTCAGCATTATTCTTCCGTGAAGGGAGATTTGTCTCAAAAGTCGTCCAGGGAGAGATAAGAATCAAGGCCCCCGGCTGCGGTTTGTTATGTTCACGCAAGTAGAGGGATAAAGCTAAGGCAAGGTTGCCGCCGGCCGAATCGCCAAATACCACAATATCCTGCGGCGCATTGCCCTGCGCCAAAATATCTTCATAGGCCTGAACAGCGTCATCCAGAGCAGCAGGATAAGTATGCGCAGGTGCCGTGCGGTAATCTACCAGATAGGCCTTACGGGCATTTGTCAGTACCATCTGCTTTACGCCCAGGGCGCGATGACCGTTCCCCAGCCCGTTGATATAACCGCCGCCATGCAGCTGCAAAACCACTCTATTAGTTTTTGCCTGCGGATTTACCAGCTTTTCGACGTTGCAGCTGCCTATGTCATAGCTTTCATACTGCCAGCCATCCGGTGCCGTAAAAGGTTTTACTGCCGTTGGCGTATTAGCTGCCGGCCGGAAGATTTTCCCCATCTTCTCCTGCACATAGGCCTGCTTGGCCGCAGCGTCCAACTGCAGACCGGAATCAGGCAGGCTCCATGCCGGAGCCGCCCAAGCCGTCATGCCGGCGGCCGTAAGCCAGGCGCTGAAAATCCCTGCCGCGAGCAGCCGCGCTAACCGTCCTTTTATGTTAGTTTTCATTTCCTTTTCTCTCCTTACTCCATCTTCTTTTCCCATTCACGAATAGTGGAAACTTCAACTTTGTCAGCCAGCGTTTCCAGACGTTTGGAATCAGTATTGACACCGTGTCATTATTATAAAATATAACTGACACGGTGTCAATATAAAATAATATTTACGTATGCACATTATTTACCAGTCACCGCCATCGTCATAGGTATCGCTGCCCCAGTCGGAACCGCTGTCATAACTGTCATAGCCGTCATCATGGTAATCATCGCTGTCGTCATAGCTATCATCATAGCTGTCATAATCGTTATAGTCATCATGCTCATAATCGTCATCATGGTCCACATCGTAATCGTAATTGTAATCTCTGTCCTCCCAGTCATCATAGTCGTGGTCATTGTACTCATTATATATGTTGTTATTTATAGTTTCATGCGCCTCGCTCTTATGATTGCCGGTCAACATGTGCCCCAGGATTGTTCCAGCCACCATACCGCCCGCGATATTGCGCAGGGTATGGTCATTTGCCCTGCACTCCTGCCCACGTGGCAGCGGCCGGGCAGGACGGACAGCTCCTGTTGCCTGAGGTCTGCTTATTTGACTGTCATGTTGACCAGTCAAGGATTTCTGTACCACCTTCGGCTCTTTCTCCGCACCGTCATTACGATGATTTGCCCCAAATATCACCCAGCCTAAAAAAATTCCGATACCGATTAGTGCTATTGTTCCCATGTTTACGCCCCCTGCATTCTCTCTATACTATAAGGTTTCTCTTTTCATCAGCAAGTTTCCTGCAAAAGTTTCCAGTATCTCAGCACATACAAATTGCCAGATATAACTTAAGAACACTCCCTTTCCTGCCGATAATATATTGGGATATATTTGGCTAAGTGCGTTCTTATAGGAGGGATTAGCATGCTTATCGGACGAGCAGCAGACGGCAGCAATATAAATGTAAGTGCCGCCATAGATACCGCCAAGGCTGTGCAGCATCAGCAGGAAACGTCTGCGCAGCAGGACTCCCCTGCGTATCAGGTGGAACTGAGCGGGGCGAAGGAAAGCTATAAAAGCCATTGGATTGAACGCGGGTCAACGGCCTATCTGCCCCACCGTGCTGACCAGAGTCTGGAAGATGAACTGGCCGAATTGCAGGCAGGGATAGATGAGATTTTGTCGCGCCCCAGAACAGGCATGGTTAAGCCTGCTAATGCCACGCTGGACAATCTCGATGGCAAGATAGAAGTGGTTGACCTTACCCCTTTGCTGAAAAAGGAGCTTACCCCGGAAGAAAAAGCCATCCGGGCAGAGCTTGACCGATTATCCCAAAACAATCGCCCTGGCTATATCGGTAATATAAAATTAAACCTTGATGCCAACGGCAAGCTGACCCGCCCCAACATCACTACCATAAAAAGCCAGCACTACACTTGGACTTTTGCAGAGGGCCTGAAGGAAAACACCGCAATAAGCAAAGCCGCCGATGTGCAGACTGTTACGGATAAACTGCAAAACACCCTGAAACAGAACATCAGTGACACCATCAGCGATATTTTGAAACCATACACCAGCTATTCAGAAGCTTACGATGTTCTCAAAGACAATAATGTTACCGTGATGACTTATGCCCAAGCCGGAGATACCGTGCTGGAAAATTCCAAAGAAATTTCCGGCGGCCTCTTTGGCCAATTGGCCAGCCAGCTGAATGATTACGCCAAAAACTTCGGTACAGATGATAAATTCTTTGAGGATATAAAAACTGCTTTTGGCGTTATTACTGGTGATAACCCCGATAAAAATCCCCTGCTGACCCAGATAGAGAAAATGGTACGTTATGTTCAGGGCGGCGGTGAGCTGGACATTAAAGACAAAAAATATCAGGAGGATGTGGAGGCCGCCATCGCCAAAGCCTATAAAAAGAAAAACAACGCCCTAAATGTGGAACCGAACAAAAAGAAAACCCAGGAAACTGTCCAAACGGATACCAGTTATCTGGATAATCTGCGCCAGCAGTTTGAGCAGACTGCCGAAATGTTGGATAAGATGACCGGCAAGCAGAATGAGGAAAATCAGCATAAAGTCAAAACTGCCCGGGATGTTTTGGACAGCCGTGCCCCTGAGGACAGTTTCGATATAGACTTCCATCAGCGGCTGGCCCATGTAGACGACAGGAGTGCCCCCGTCACCGATACTTCTCATGGCATCTTTGACCATACAAAGCCCACGGATGCCCTGACCGAAAATGATACCAATGAACTGTCTGCCTTGCAGGCTGGCTGGAATGATTACGTCCAGAGCCATAACCTTATCGATACCAGTAAAGTTACATCCGTTTTCCTGTCCTGACAACAGAGGGCGGCTGACTGGTCATTTGACCAGTCAGCCGCCCTCTTTACGCTTAGCATAGCAAATATTTACATGTAATCGGCAGAAGTTTTCTTCTTCTGCTGTTTGAATATACCAAGTTTCGCGGCAATCCATTCCATGGCTACGAAGAACACAGGAATCAGGAAAATACCCAAAGCCGTGGCAAAGAGCATACCGCCGACAACGGCCACGCCCATGCCGTTACGGGCAGCCGCACCGGCACCAGTAGCAATCGCCAACGGCAGACAGCCGATGATGAAAGCAAAGGACGTCATGAGGATAGGACGCAGGCGCAGGCCGGCAGCCTCAATAGCTGCTTTGACCGGTTCCATGCCCCTGTCCACACGTACCTTGGCGAACTCAACAATGAGAATAGCGTTCTTAGCTGCCAGACCGATAATCATGATGATACCAATCTGCATGTAAACGCTGTTCTGCAGGCCGGCATTTTTAATGCCGAACAGACCTTCCAGCAGGCCCAGGCCATACTCGGAAAGCAATGCGCCCATGATGCCTGTCGGCACCGTCAGCAGGACGGCAAAGGGAACGCTCCAGCTTTCATAAAGAGCTGCCAGGCACAGGAATACGAATACGAGTGCCAGCGCCAGCACCTGCAAGGTCGAACTGGAGGCCTTGGCCTCTTCACGGCTCTGGCCGGACCATTCAATATTGAAACCGTTCGGAGCGTTCTGCTCTACAACTTCCTTGATGGCGGCCATGGCCTGACCGGAGGAATAACCTTCCCCGGCGCTGCCCTGAATATTTATCGCCCGGGCACCGTTGAAACGGGAAATCGAAGTCGGGCCGGAACTTACACGGGGTTTTAAGAGAGTGTCCAAAGGCACCATCGTGCCAGTAGAGCTCTTCACATAGACAAACTTCATGCCGTCCGTTTCACTGCGGTAACTCATATCAGACTGCAGCATTACCTTGTAGGTACGGCCGAACTGGTTGAAGTCATTGACCTGCGCGCCACCGAAGTTCACCTGCATGGCCGTGAACACATCGGACATGCTGACGCCGAGCTGTTTGACCTTTTCACGGTCAATATCGTATTCATAGGTCGGCGCCGTCATCTTAAAGGTCGTACGCACACCTTTGAGCTCCGGCCGCTGGTTGGCAGCCGCTACGATTTTACCGGTAATGTCAGCCAGTTCCTGGTCCGTATGACCAGACATATCCTGCAGCTGCAGGCTCCAGCCGCCTACAGAACCAAGACCGGGCAAAGCCGGCGGATTCATGGCGATAACCGTGGCCTCCGGAGCAAGTTTGGCACCAATACCGAACATGGTGCCTACAGCAGCGCCGACAGATTCAGCACCACTGCGCTGTGACCAGTCTTTCATACCCAGAACTACCAGACCGGCGCTGGGCTTGGCACCGCCGCCCAAAATATCAAAACCGGTGATAGCCATGACATTTTCCACGCCTTTAACCTCTTTGGCGGCCGTGGCTACCTTATCAATGGTTTTCTGGGTGACATTCATAGACGTACCTTCCGGCAGCTGTACTACCGTAAAGAGATACCCCTGGTCCTCGTCAGGCACGAAGGTCGACGGCAATACTTTGTAAAGCGCTGCGGAGATAATGCAGACGATTATCATAAAGAGAATTGCCAGACGCGTACGGCGGATAAACTTGGCCACAATGCCCATATAACCGCGTTTCGTACGTTCAAACCAATCGTTGAACTTCACGAAGAACTGACCGAGAACGCCTTCATCGTCTTTAGCCTCATGGCGTTTCAAAATCATGGCACACAAGGCCGGCGTCAGAGTCAGGGCCACAAAGGCCGAGAGAGCCATAGACACGGCAATGGTCAGAGCGAACTGACGGTAGAGAATACCGGTCATGCCGCCCAGGAAAGCTACCGGCACAAACACAGCTGCCAGTACGAAGGCGATAGCCACAACCGGCCCCTGCACTTCGGCCATGGCGCGTTCAGTCGCATCAACCGGAGTCAGACCTTCTTCCATGTGCTTTTCGACATTTTCGATAACAACGATAGCATCATCGACAACCAGGCCGATAGCCAAAACCATGGCGAACAGTGTCAGTGTGTTGATGGAGAACCCCAGCACCACGAAAGCCGCCATAGTACCAATAAGGGATACCGGCACGGCCAGCAGCGGAATCAGCGTTGCCCGCCAGCTCTGGAGGAACAGGAAGATAACGAGTACCACCAGCAAGAGGGCTTCCAGGAAAGTTTCCACTACTTCCTTAATAGACGCATTGATATAATTCGTGGAGTCAAAAATCTGGGCCATCTCAAGTTTCGGCGGCAAGGTCGGTTTGGCCTTTTCGAGCACTTCACGCACACCTGCTACCGTCTGCATAGCATTGGCATCACTTGTCAGATTGACACCGAAACCTACAGAGGGATAGCCGTTAAACTTGGAAATAATCGAACTGGATTTTTCCCCGGTTTCCACGCGGGCCACGTCCTTAAGACGAACGAATTTACCTTTATCGGAACGCAGGACGATATTGCCGAATTCTTCCGGCGTAACCAGACGGCCGGCGATTTTACCGGTGTACTGCTTTTCCTGACCGTTAGCTACCGGCATAGCACCGACAGTACCGGCCGGTGCCTGTACATTCTGTTCCTTGATGGCCGATGTTACATCGGCAACTGTCAAGCCCAGCTCTGCAAGTTTATCCGGATTCAGCCAAATACGCATAGCGTAGTCGGAACCGAAAATCTGCACATCACCAACGCCGGACACACGCTTAAGTTCATCGAGCAGATAAATATCAGCGTAGTTTTTCATAAAGGCGCGGTCATAAGTGCCATCCGGTGAATAAATGGACAACATGTACGCCATGTCGTTAGAAGATTTTTTAGTGGTAACACCCACCTGCTGTACATCGGAAGGCAGGCTGGCGTTGGCGATGGCGACGTTATTCTGCACCTTTACGGCGTCCATATCGCCATCAGTTCCCGTCTCAAAGACTACAGACAGGCTGTAACGGCCGCTGTCGTCCGAGTTGGAACTCATATAATCCATGCCCTGGGTACCATTGACCTGCTGCTCGATTATCTGTGCCACCGTATCATTGATAACGGAGGCGCTGGCCCCGGTGTAGGACGTACCTACTGATACCGTTGGGGGCGAAATCTGCGGATACTGGGCGATTGGCAGCTGGAAAGCAGCCAAAATGCCCACAATCACGATGATAATCGAGATTACAATGGCAAATATCGGGCGGTGAATAAAGAACTTAGACAAATCGCCGCCTCCTTATTTATTTGAAGAACCAGCAATCGCATTGGAGTTGAACTTGCTCATATCAGTAATCAGCGAGAAACCCATGTCGTCAGCCGTTACCATGGTAACATTGAGGGCGACACCTTCCTGCAGATTGGACAGGCCTTCTACTACCACCACGTCAGCCGTAGTAAGACCATCTTTAATCACGTAGTAGCTGCCAACCTTGCTGCCCAGTGTTACATTGCGAGCCTCGGACTTGCCGTCACCATTGACCACCATGACAAAGGATTTACCCAGGAGCTGCTGCACAGCACGCTGCGGCACCAGAATGGCATTGGGAATGGTCTGTCCGGACAGGCGGACACGCGCGAACATACCCGGCATCAGCAGACCGTTGGGATTGTTAAACAAAGCCTTAACCGTCAGCGTACCGGTATTTTCCGACAGGGCACGGTCAGATTCTACAATCTCACCTTCCAGCGGATACTGTGTTCCGTCAGACATAGTTATGGTAACTATGGGTTTTACCTGATTGCCCCCCTGCATCAAAGCGCCCATATAGCTGAGATAATCCGTTTCCGAAATATTAAACTTGGCATAAACGGGATTGGAGGAACCAATGGTCACCAGATTGGTATTACCGGCGGTAACAAAAGTACCCACAGCCACATCATCGACAGCCAGCTGCCCGCTCATCGGAGCATAAATCGTGGTGTCCGCCAAATCCTGACGGGCTTTAATGTACAGGGCATTAGCTGCATCAGCTGCTGCCTGATAAGCATTTACTGTTGATGCCTGCGTATCATAGGTCTGCCGGGAGATGGCACTGGCTTTTACCAGGTCGGCATAACGGCCCAAATCGTTCTGAGCATTGCCCAGCGTAGCCATAGCCTGAGCTAAATTAGCCTGAGCCTGCCAAACAGCGGACTGATACTGACGGTCATCAATGCGGTAAAGCGGCTGGCCGGCCTCTACCCACTGGCCACCTTTAACGTATTTTTCCACCACATTACCTGATACCTTGGACTGAACCTTAACCTCGTCCTTGCCGACAATCTGTCCGGCAAATTCACTGGTAAGCGGCGTGTCCTGCTGAATTACCTGCATTGCTTTGACCTGTGCGCCTTGCATTTGTGCCGCCTGCTGTTTATCTGCACCGCAGCCAACCACCACAAAGCTAGTGGCAACGGCTAAAGACACACCAATCAACAACGCCCTTGTCTTCTTGTTTTTAGGCAAAAACAATTTATGAACCTCCTTTTTGTCCATAAACACAAAGCAAGAGAGCGCACGGCTCCCCTCCCAATGCTTATGACAACATTACATTTCTAAACCATAGCGGAATAGTAAATAAATGTTTACTATTTGTGTTATCTATAGTATATTATATTTAGTTAAAAGTCAAGTTTAAAGGAGTTTTATCATGGCAGCCCAGACACAGCCCAGCTTATCCCAACAATTTGTGGAAATCATGGTGCTTTTACATAACAAATTTGGCAGACAGACACAGGTTCCCCTGCCGCTCAATCAGTTCGGTGTACTCTGCACCCTGATGGATACCACTGGTCTGGGCATTACTGATATCAGCCGTCAGCTCAATATCTCCAAGCAGCAGATGACCAACATCATCGAAAAGCTGGTCAGCGCCGGTTATGTGAGCAAAGAGCCCGACCGCCATGACCGCCGCCGTCTGGTCATCACCATCACGACCAAAGGCAAAAAACTGCTGGATAAGCATCTCGAACAGTTCCGTTTTCAGTTTGAAAGCCACGCCCAAAACCTCACCAACAATGAGCGCACCGAGCTGGCCACCATTCTGCAGCGCTACTACGAGCTCATCAACAAAATGTTTTCGTTATAATATAGATGAAAGTCAGCAAAAGGCCCGGTATAACCTTTTCTGAAACGTTTGACGCATAGCGCCTCCGTGAAAGAAAAGGTTATACCGGGCCTTCGTATTTACTTTGAAGTTTATCTGCAGCGGTCAGAGTTCAATTACATCCAAATCATCAGGCACAAAGATATTACCATGATAATATTCCCGTGCCTCTGCCGTGTAATCAGCCTTGCGCGTAGCAATGTGCTTATCTTCCGTATGATAGAGTACGAGATTCTTTACAGCCAGTTCCTCAGCCAGTTCGCTGGCCTCTTTGACCGTACTGTGATTTTTCTCGTAGGGCTTGAAGATATCTCTGTCCTTGTACTGGCAGAACGCCTCGGCCAGCAGCCAGTCAGCTTTCTCCGCGTACACGCGGGCATGTTCGTTGTAAGGTTCGTCGCCTAAGCAGGTGAACTTCATGCCATCGGCAAACTGCAGTTCGTAACCAAACTGCTTGGCCTTGGTGGACATGATATCAAAAGCGGTCAGTTTAAACAGTGGCAGTTCCACGCTTTCGCCGTCCTTAACCTCCTGCAGGATAATATCTGTCCCCACCCGGGCAAAGTCCTTTTTCTTGAGCGTCATGGCCGACATTTTTTCCAGCATATCCTTGACCACATCATGACAGTAGATATGGAATTTGCCGGCAAACTTGCCCTTGTTCATAAGGTCAGCCACCTTGCGGATAATCCAGACTACACCAAGTACATGGTCCGTATGGCCGTGGGTAACAAACATGTGATGGCACTTGTTATAATCAAAGTTCGTGACTTCAAGCTGGCGCAGAATGCCATTGCCGCCGCCAGCGTCGGTAAGGAACAGGCTGCCGTCCTCTAATTCCAGAAAGAAACAGGTGTTAAAGCATTTCGTGGCCATGGCAAAGCCAGTGCCCAGGATTACTAACTTTCGCATAAACTCTCCTCCTCTATGCCTTCCCCGCAAGGGGAAGGGGGAACGCTTTACTGCTCACCTCGTTGGTGCTATCTTGGCCAGTGCTTCCTTCGCAGCTTGCTGCTCTGCCTCTTTTTTGCTGCGGCCAGAGCCGGTGCCCATGACCTTGCCGGTAATCAGCACGTTGAACGTAAAAGTCTTATCATGGTCGGGGCCGCTCGTGCCCACGAGCTCATAGCTGACATTCTGGCTGGCATCCTGATAGACAAGTTCCTGCAGAATGGTCTTGTAGTCTTTGAGTATAGCTCCCTGCTCAACCTGCTTAAAAAGCGGCATCAGCTGGCGGACAACGTAGTCCTTGGCTGTATCCCAGCCCTGGTCTAAGTAAATGGCTCCAATTACCGCCTCAAAGACGTCCTCTAAATTTGTCTGTCTGTCCCGGCCACCGCTCATTTCTTCGCCGTGCCCCAGGAGCAGATAGTCGCCCAAATGAAGTGTCCTGGCAAGTTCCGCAAGGCTGGTGGAGCAGACAATACTGGCTCTGGTTTTAGTCAGCTGCCCTTCGGGCATCTGCGGAAAGTGCATATAAAGATAGGTGCTGGAGGCAAGCTCCAGCACCGCATCTCCCAAAAATTCGAGACGTTCATTATGGACGATGTTTTTTTCCTTGGCTTCATTGGCATAGGAGGAATGAATCAGAGCCTGATGGAGCAGGGTTAAATCCGCAAACTCCACGCCCAGCCGGGCGGCAAGTTCCGACAGCTCTCCTCTGCGCTTGGCCGATAAAGTATCTCCCATCGCCCTGCGCCCTCTTACTCAGCGTACTTCTTCAGGAGCAGGCAGGCATTGTGGCCGCCGAAACCGAAGGAGTTGGACATAGCGGCACGCACCGTCTTGGCTTTGGCCTTGTTAGGCACATAGTCGAGGTCGAGGCCTTCGTCCGGAGTTTCGTAGTTGATGGTCGGCGGCAGCATATCGTTTTCGATAGCCATAGCCGTAGCGATAGCCTCAACACCACCAGCAGCACCGAGCATATGGCCGGTCATGGACTTGATGGAGGAAACGGATACGTTCTTGGCAGCCTCGCCCCATACAGCCTTGATGGCCTCAGTTTCGCCCTGGTCATTAAGGTGCGTGGAAGTACCATGTGCATTTACATAGTCAACTTCTTCAGCCTTCATGCCGGCATCATCGAGTGCCAGCTGCATGCACTTAGCCTGGAATTCACCATGCGGAGCCGGGCTCGTCATGTGATATGCATCAGAGTTAGCACCATAGCCAACTACTTCAGCGTAGATATGTGCGCCGCGCGCCTTGGCATGGTCGAGGCTTTCGAGAATCACGAGGCCAGCGCCTTCACCCATAACGAAACCGCTGCGGTTCTTGTCGAACGGACGGGAGGCATGAGCCGGGTCATCGTTGTGGTCCATGCAGAGTGCCTTCATGGCAGCAAAACCTGCTACAGCAGCCTCGGAAACAGCAGCCTCCGTACCACCGGCAACCATCACATCAGCGTCACCGCGCTGAATTACGCGGAAAGCGTCACCAATGCAGTTGGAACCCGTAGCGCAAGCCGTAACGGTGCAGCTGGAAGGACCATGGAGTTTATAAGTAATAGCAACCTGGCCGGCAGCCATGTTGGCAATCATCATCGGCACGAAGAACGGGCTGATACGGGAAGGTCCTTTAGCGAAGAACTTCTCGTACTGGCTGTGCATGGTTTCGATACCACCGATACCAGTACCGATGAACGTACCAACGCGGTCAAGATTTTCCTTCTCCAAATCCAAACCTGCATCTTTGATAGCGAGGTCAGCGGCAGCTACAGCGAACTGCGTGTAGCGGTCCATACGCTTGGATTCTTTCTTGTCGATGTACAGCGTCGGGTCAAAGTCCTTAACTTCGCCAGCAATCTGAGCTGTGAAGTCCGTCGGGTCAAAACGGGTGATTTTATCAATACCGTTGCGGCCTTCCATCAAGCCTTTCCAAAATTCATCTTTGCCCGTACCAATCGGGGTAATGGCACCTACGCCTGTGATAACTACGCGATTACTCAAAACGAATAACTCCTCTCATCTACTCTACAGCGATGGTTTACTCGGCAGCTTCAGCCTCAGCCTTTAACTGCTCAAAAATTTCATGTACCGACATAATCTTGTCAATACGCGGCATATATTCGCCCGTAAAGACCAGACCGGTTTCCACATCGCCCTGCTGTGCGCGGGTCAATGCGCGGATAATGCAGAAATTGTGCTTGCACGCCTTCAGGCAGGCATCACACTGCGTCGGAGGCACAGGGCCTTCCATAACTCTGGCGGAGAAGGGGGTGCGCACAGCGCGGCCCGGCAGTCCCACAGGGCTATGGATAACCACGATATCCTCCGGTTTGGATTTCAGATAGTATTCTTTCAGGGCCGGTGCTGCATTGCTTTCCTCACAGGCAGCAAACCGTGAACCCATCTGGACGCCAGCTGCGCCCAGCTTTATAAAATCAACGATGTCCTGGCCATGCAGGGCTCCGCCAGCAGCGATAACCGGAATTTTCACTGCGGAGCTGACGTCAGCGATGAGGTCACGCACCGAAGTGTCGGTTCCTAAGTGACCGCCAGCCTCTTTGCCCTCCAGCACAATAGCTGCTGCGCCAAGACGCTCAGAAATTTTAGCTAATTTAACGGAAGAAACTATGGGAACAATCGGTGTTCCTGATTCCTTGCCAAGTCCAAACATATCACGGGAAAAACCTGCCCCGGCTACCACCAGGTCAATGCCTTCGTCGATAGCAACTTTGACGACTTCTGCAAAGTCATTGGCAGCTACCATGATATTGATGCCGATGATACCAGACGTAAGCGAACGTGCGAGCCTTATTTCATAACGCAGTTCGTCATGGCTCATACCTGAGGCCGCAATGAGGCCGATACCGCCCTCGTTGGCTACGGCTGCCGCCAGACGGGCTGTGGACAAGCGAATCGCCATACCGCCCTGTTGGATAGGAATGCGAGCGACTTTATTGCCTATTTTCAGCTCTGGAAGTTTCAATGTTACTCCTCCAATCAATCCTACCTTGAAAAATCCCGCGAAACAAGTTTCACGGGATTTTCTAAAGGTAAGACGCTCAAACTTATTTGTTCTGGTCTATGTAGGTAACTACGTCCTGAACGCTCTTGATCTTCTCAGCAGCTTCGTCAGGGATTTCAATGTTGAATTCTTCTTCAAAAGCCATGATCAGCTCAACAATATCCAGGGAGTCAGCTCCCAGGTCATCGATGAAAGTGGACTCGAGGGCAACCTCGTCAGCCTCTACACCTAACTGCTCAACAACGATTTCTCTTACTTTATCAAAAGTCATGAAGTTTCACCTCCTTAAATTGGTGTCCATATATATTTATATCACATTACCATGCCACCGTCTACATTGATGATTTGGCCCGTGATATAGGATGCATTATCAGATACCAGGAACGCTACTGCACTAGCAACGTCCTCCGGCGTACCCATGCGGTTCAAGGGAATCCCCGTCAGCGTCATTTCCTTGGCTTTGTCCGTCATAGCAGCCGTCATATCAGTATCAATAAAGCCCGGTGCCACCACGTTCACCGTGATGCCGCGTGCAGCCAGTTCTTTGGCTGCGGACTTGGAAAAACCAATTACGCCAGCCTTGGCTGCTGCATAGTTGGTCTGCCCGGCATTACCCATGAGGCCGACAACCGACGCCATGTTGACGATACGGCCGCTGCGTTTCTTCATCATGAGCTTGGAAACCAGTTTCGTGCAGGTAAATACGCCCTTGAGGTTCGTATTGATGACTGCATCGAAATCTTCTTCCTTCATGCGCATCATCAGGCCATCGCGCGTGATACCGGCATTGTTTACGAGAATATCAATCTGGCCGAACTCTGCCACTACGGAGTTCACCATAGCCTCTACAGCAGCACTGTCAGATACATCAGCCTGCACCAGCATAGCCTGACCGCCGTTTTTCTCAATCTCAGCCTTGACCTCTTCTGCCTTGGCCGTGTTGCCGGCGTAGTTGATGGCTACCTTAGCGCCTTCAGCTGCTAAACGCAGGGCAATGGCTCGGCCTATGCCACGGGAAGCACCCGTAACCAGGGCTGCCTTTCCATCTAAAAGCATATTAGCGAACCTCCTTGAAATAGTCAAGAGTTTTTTGCAAGGATTCCAGATTTTCTACGTTCATGCTGGTGAGCGCCTTGTCGATACGACGGTTGAAACCGCAGAGCGTCTTGCCCGGGCCGGCCTCGACAAACGTATCAGCACCAAATTCCTGCATGGTCTTTACGCAGTCAATCCATTTAACCGGATGGTCAGCCTGTGCTACGAGATTAGCTTTGATATCAGCAGCAGCCGTTTCGAGCTTGCCCGTGTAGTTGGAAACTACCGGAATCCTGGCATCGCGGATATCAACCTTATCGAGCTCAGCTGCCAGTTTCACAGCCGCCGGTTTCATCAGCGTGGAATGGAAGGGGGCGGATACCGGCAGGATAACAGCCTTCTTGGCACCAGCCTCTTTCAGCATTTCTACTGCAGCCTCTACGCCTGCAGTCGTGCCGGCGATAACCGTCTGGCCGGGGCAGTTGAAGTTTACAGCCTGCACTTCGCCGGCTTTTTCCGTAGCCTTGGCGCAGGCATCAACGATAACTTCATCGCTAAGACCGATGATAGCAGCCATGCCGCCCTGACCAACAGGAACAGCCTCCTGCATAAACTGACCACGTTTGTGCACGAGCAGTACTGCATCCTGGAAGTCCATAACATCAGCAGCAACCAGCGCGGAATATTCGCCCAGGCTGTGGCCGCCGACAACGTCCGGCTGAACACCGTGTTCCTTCAAAATTTCATTAGCAATCACACTCATGGTGAGGATAGCCGGCTGCGTATTTGCCGTCAGCTTTAAATCCTCAGCAGGACCTTCAAAGCACATATCCTTAATGGAATACCCCAGTGCCTCGTCAGCCTCCTTAAAGAGTTTCTTTGCTACTTCATACTGTTCACAGAAGTCCTTGCCCATGCCTACTGCCTGAGCACCCTGACCCGGAAATACAAATGCTAATTTATTCAAGAATATAACCCCCAATTATTTGCAATTCCCCTGAATAGCATTTATAACAGTTGGCAAACCGCCAACAATGTCTTCAATAATCTGTTTTACGGGCTTAATATCGCTGAGCATACCGGAAATCTCGCCAATCATGACGGAACCATTTTCCACATCACCTTTGTGCGTAGCGAGGTGCAGCGTGCCTGCACCCAACTTTTCCAGTTCTTCAGCAGATGCACCGGCTGCCTCCATCTCCTCGTACTTGCGGGAGAGTTTGTTGGCAATGATGCGTGCCGGATGACCAAGGCTTCTGCCCGTAACCACCGTGGAACGGTCCTTTGCCTTGAGTACGAGATTTTTGTAGTTCTCATGCGCAATGCACTCCTCACTGAGTACAAAGCGGGAACCCATCTGTACAGCCTGTGCGCCGAGCGCAAAAGCTGCCGTCATACCGCGGGAATCACCGATACCGCCGGCACCGATTACCGGTACATCAACAGCATCCACAACCTGCGGCAAAAGCGCCATCGTCGTGATTTCACCGATATGACCGCCGGATTCCGTACCTTCAGCGATAACAGCGTCAGCACCAGCACGTACCAGACGCTTAGCCAGAGCCACAGATGCTACTACCGGGATAACCTTGGTACCGATTTCTTTCAGCGCCGGCATATATTCGCCGGGATTGCCTGCACCAGTGGTGATTACCGGAACTCGTTCATCGATAACAACCTGCATTACTTCTTTGACGAACGGGCTCATCAGCATAATGTTTACACCGAAGGGCTTATCCGTCCAGCCCTTGCACTTCTGAATTTCCGCACGCAGAACATCAGGAGGCATGTGACCGGCACCAATGATACCCAGACCACCGGCATTGGACACAGCCGAGGCCAGCTCAGCCGTACCAATCCAGGCCATACCGCCTTGGAAAATCGGGTACTTTATGTTCAGTAACTTACAGATTGCATTGTTTTCAAACATTAAATACGTCCTCCTTAGCCTCTCTCAACGCTGGATTCCTCGTCCGGCCACTATGATAAAGACTCTTTCATTAAAACTTCTTCCTGCTCCAGGGTTTCACGAATATGTTCCAAAACTTTTCCGTTCACATAATCGTTAGCCACCCCGATAGCACTGCAAATCGACTTAGCATTTGACGAACCGTGACTGATAATGCAGACGCCATTAACTCCCAGGAGAGGTGCGCCGCCGTATTCAGAGGCATCCAGCCGCTTACCCAGTTTTTTCAGGGTAGGCATTAAGAGGAGCGCTCCCAGCTTGGCCAAAATTCCGCCATCTTTAATGGCTTCCTTTATCAGCTTCATGATAGTCTTTGCTAAGCCCTCTGCAAATTTTAACACAACATTGCCAACAAATCCATCACAAATTACAACATCGAAGTTTCCTTTAGGAATATCACGGCCTTCAGCATTGCCACAGAAATTGATTGTTTTCATGGCTTTCAGCAGCGGATACGTCTCCTTAGCCTGTTCGTTGCCCTTGGTTTCTTCTTCACCGATGTTCAAAAGTCCTACCCGCGGATTTTTTATACCGAACACGTATTCGGCATAAATGGATCCCATCATACCGCTCTGCACCAGATGAATGGGCTTGGAATCGACATTAGCTCCGGAATCGAGCATCAACGTCACACCCTTGGTAGTAGGAATCGGTGTCGCGATGGTGGGTCTGCCGATACCCCGAATGCGTTTCAAAATCAGCTGGGCTGCAGTCACCGCAGCCCCGGTGCTGCCGGCCGACAGGACCGCATCGCACTCGCCGTCCTTCACCAGCTTAGTAGCGACCACCACCGAAGAATCCTTCTTGGTACGCACCGCATCAGCCGGGTGTTCGTCCATTTCTATAACCTGACTGGTATGATGAATGGTAATGCCGAGATTTTCCCAGCCGTTTTCCCGTTTCAGCACTTCGCGGATTTTAGGTTCATCACCCACCAGAACGATTTCACAGCCATACTTTTTGGCCGCCCGCACAGCGCCAAAAACTATCTGTTCGGGAGCAAAATCGCCACCCATTGCATCCACAGCAATTCTCACGAATCAATCTCCCCCTTATTTATCGCCCCAGGACACCACAATGAATTTCGCCCGGAAAACTTCCTGCTTTTCATTATGCGTCTTGACCCAGATAAAATATTTGTTGCCCCGCACTTTAACGATTTCCGCCTTGGCGATGAGCTTTTCTCCGACATGCACAGGAACCTTATATTTTACATTGGCCACGCCAGTGACCGCCATCGGCGCGTCCACGATAGCCATGGCCAGCGAATCAGCCTGCGAGAACATATAATGGCCTTTGGCAATCTGCGTCTTAGCAAAGACCATGTCCTCCGTTATCTTCAACAGGGAAATGCCCGAATGACCCAGTTCCAAATCAATGAGCTCACCAACGACCTCGCCGCTTTGAATGGATTTCACCTTGTTCTGGGCATTTTCCGCCATCTTGCGGATACGCCCCCGCAGTTCCGGAATTCCCAGTTCCAGCCTGTCCAGGCGAATTGTCTGCACACTGACATCCAGCTGTCTGGCCAGCTCTTCATCCGTCAAAAATGGTTTTGTCTTTACCTTTTCCAACAGAATTTCCTGACGCTCTTTTTTCTTCACTCTTGCCATTCGTACACCTCCTCTCGACTGGTTCTAAATTAGTACCTGCTATTACAGTCTCATATTATAATGTCTCTATCCTAAAAAAGCAAGAGACAAATGACATTTATACATAGTTCTTTATTTTTCGGCAAAAATAAAATAAGCAGGACAATGGTGTCCTGCTTATTTACTTTCTGCTTATTCAGCTGCTGCGACAACCTCTTTGCCGTCATAGTAGCCACACTCAGGGCATACATGATGGGGCATCTTCGGTTCGTGGCACTGCGGGCAAGCAACATAGCCCGGAGCCTCCAGCTTCCAATTAGCACGACGCTGGTCGCGGCGGGCCTTGGACATTTTTCTCTTTGGAACTGCCATTGCGGATACACCTCCTCAGGTTTACTTAGTCTTTGTTCAATAACTGCTGTAATGCTGCCATGCGCGGGTCAGGCACGAAACGGTCGCAACCGCAATCGCCTTCATTCAGGTTATGTCCGCATTTTGGGCAAAGCCCCTTACAGTCGGGCTTGCAGATATTACTGAGGGACTGGGCGGCCAGCAACGTGTCGCGAACAAGGTCCTCGATATCCAGTAAATCACCGGAAAAAACGTTAATCGAGTCATCCTCAGTCGCCTCACGGGTGAAGTCCTCCGCGAATTCGTGGAGTTGTTCTTCCCGGCAAGCCTGCAAGCACCGATTGCAGACATAAGTCTTAACAGCGGCAATTTTGCCGCTTACCCGCCAGCGCACTCCGGTATAAACCACATTTCCCGTCACCTCTATCGGGCCGGCAAATTCATAGTCATCACTGAGTGCCTCCAGCTCCGCTGCCGTAGCTGTAAAAGCGAAGGGCAGCTGTCTGCCTAAATCAGTACCAAGTTCAGCAATATTTATGTTCATCATTTCAGCATCAACCTCGCAATATTTTAACACCATTGTTCAGGTTTTGTCAAAGAAAATCGTCGATTTTTCGTCCATTTTTGGTATTTTACCATGATTTGTACCAGTTTTCAATACAATTGTATCCGCGTACGATGGAGTCGCCTTATTTTTGTCCACGAAAAAATTTTCCTGGGGCCAATGGGGCCAAGTGTGTGGACAAGGGCTGAAGCCCATTTTTGGGGCCAATGGGGCCAAGTCATTTTTTTATTAGAAAACGCGCTTCTTCTGTTGACTAAGCCCATCATCCTTCTTACCCGCAAGTAAAACAAGGCTCGGCTGCGTATCCTCTACCTTAACTTTTTTCCTCTTTTTGCTGTCGGTCAGGGAGTTATCCCTCAGTGCTTTATCTGTTTCTTCCTGCGAAGACTCCGCGTAAACTTCCAGTAGAGTTGAGGCCCTTTTCCAGCCGCCTGCTTTCATTATTGTCGGGATGCTGACTCCTGCCTTAACCATTTTCGTGGCCATCATGTGCCTTGCGCTGTGTAAAGTCAAATTCCGCTTTCTCTTTAACCCTAAGCGCCAGAGGACATCTGAGAACTTATTGGTTAACCACATGGGGCTTCTGGGCCTGTATCCATTTTCAGGGTTGGCGAAGACCGGCACGTTCTCTAAATCCCTATCTGTTTGTTTCTTCAGCCTCTGGTACATCATATAGAGCTGGAACTTAAACTTAGGCGATATAGCCACGAGACGGTCACCTGCTGCAGTTTTGGGCATGTCCTGTACGACGTAGCCTCCTGCGTCCTTTGAATATACCACCGTCCTATGAATATGTATTCTGCCTGCGTCAAAGTCTACATCGCCCCAGGTAAAAGCAAGGCCCTCTCCTAACCTCATTCCGCTTTCGAAGTAAAGCGTAAACAGTAGGAAGTACCAGTAATCCATTTCCTGCTTAACATAATGAAGGACTTGCTTGGCCTCCCTATCCGTGAATGCCGCTTTTTTCTCAGGCATAGGCTGTACGGGATACTGGATGCCCGCGCAGGGATTAGGCAGCCCCACGTTGGTAAAAAAGGCGCCCAGTGCTGATACGTAGTTTCTTACTGTGGCCACACTTCTTGTTTCACAGCTGTTTAATACACAGGCCTGTACGATGTCATAGCTTATATCCCTGACATAGAACCTGCCAAGAACCTGCAGCCACCAGTTGATTTTAACCATGTACTGGGCAACGCCGCCTTCTTTTAAGAACGGGCGCTTTCTCTTTTCAAACCATAATGGGAGAACTTCGCCCAGGGTTTTATCCCCGACTTTATCTGTTGACCAGGGATTACTGTCGGCAGGTATACCCATGCCGATACCGGACAGAAAAGCATTTCTTTCCTTAACGGCCTCCATCTCAGTTTCGCAGCGCCTGTTGAACAGTAATTTGCCATTACGGCGGATACGGACTCGATATTCACCTCTTTTCGGTTCGTAGCTTATGTATTTGTATTTCTTTTCTTCTGCCATCTTATTTCGCCGCCTTTCGTTATAAAGCGTGAAAAAGATGGCCCCATCTGTCATATATTATAACAAGATATTATATAGAAGGAAACATTTACTGTTAATGATGCAAGCGACTCTTCCGAAAATGTCAAGTAGAAAAAAGCATAACAAAAGAGCCGCCATAAAGACGGCTCCGGCTGTTATTTACTGTTACTTACTCTTATATCTATTTAAGATATCTGTGTCTGATACGCGATAGACGTTAGCCCAACTCGTATTTGACGTTCCTTTTATACCCTAAGGGTGTTTAAATTACACCTATATACTATCAGCTTTTCTTCGTGCCGTCAATTCTTTTTTCCATCAGATAGCCTAACGCAATCTGGCTGGTCTGTTCCAGCAGCTGTTCACGGTAATTTACCCAGCTTGCCTTCGGATTCTCGATACGGTCAATACCGTAACCTGCTACGGTGCCAATAACAACCTGTCCTAAAGTCTTCCAGAATTTCATCTAAAATCATTCTCCTTTATTTGATTAGTCCTTAAAACCATACCATTCGCTTTCATCCTGCGTTTCGTCATGCGTAGTAAACTGCCAGCCAACATGATAGAGCTGCGGCACCTCCGCCTTTAAACTGTTCTCATGATAGCCGTACTGGGCAACCCAGATGGGGATATCGTAGTAGTTTAACTCATAGAAGTCCAGATAATCATAGAAATACGAATACTGGGCGTAGATACCTATCCTGTTATAGCCTTCGTACCAGCTCTGCATCGTGCCTATCGCGTCCCTAAGCTGCGGCCAGACATCTTCCCGGCACACGGCCGGTACTTCCATGTCCCACCAGATACCCAAGGGAGGCAAGCTCTCACCCAGGAACTCATAGAGCCTGTCGTTAATCCACTTTGCTTCTTCCTGGAACTTATCCTCGTCTCCCGCATGGCTTACGTAGTAGATGCCGTAGGGGATATCCAGCGCCTTACAGTCATTAACGAATTCCGTAAACCGGTCATCCAATGTGGGTACGCCTCCTAAGGTTTCCCCCAGCTTTAAGATGATACCGTCCGCGCCTTTTTCCTTTAGTGCCGCTACCCTGCCGCTTTCCTGGCAGTCAGAGATATCGTAAACTTTCATTATCTTTATCTGTCTCCTTCCTATGGTTATTCTTTATGCCGGGTACACATCGCCCTCAATGCCATGAGTACCGTAAGATATGTCACTCGAATTGAAATGAAGCCTATAGAACGACGTAGGCTCTAGCTTATTCGAGTAAATTTTGAGCGTTGTTTCCCTGTAACTATAATTGTAACGTTGTTTTACCGCGTCCCATTCTTTATTACTGCAGTATCCAATGAACTGATTAAACGCATCGGCCGCTATATCTTCTACGCCTTTTCCTTTACTGCCAAATATTATGGTTTTCCCTGTGTATTTTGTGGCTCCATTTTCAAAGGCTCCGCTTTCGACGATTTTCAGAGCTGGGAAGTTCCAGGTATGGTCATCTACGGCTGTATCGGCCCAGGTCGTAGGAACTTCCGAGTAAGCAAATGCATGGTCACCAATCGTTTCTATGCCTTCGGCAGTTATATTACACTGGAACTTAGTATTGTAGAACGCATTTTTACCTATCGCTTTTACGCTGCTGGGAATCTTAGCTGATATAATTACTTTTTCCATATTCGCGAACGCATTGTCCGGAATTGCTTCAGTACCGTCAGGAATAACAAGTTTCCTTGTATTATTTATTTCCGTTTTCGCAGCTTCAATTTCAGACGCCGACATATAACGCATACGAAGACTTTTGCCTTCAGAATCCTGGGTTCTTACAGCAGCTTCCGTGTTTCCGATGAGCTCTCCCGTAACCAGTCCTTCATTATCTGCCGTAAGTCCCTTAAACGTAATCGTCTTAAGGCCGGTACAACCACGTACAATGTTCGTCAATCCCTCAGGTATAGGAATCTTCGATACATCCAGCTCTATATTCGTAAGCCCCGTGCAACAGTCAAACATTCCCTCATAAGTGGTGCAGTGCGTATAGTCCAGGTTTTTCAATACATTGTCCGTCAGGCTTGCGTATGTGTCCGGGAATACGTCCGTCATCTTATAGTTATGCTGGGACAGGTGATATGTCTTAATTGTTTTTTTCGCATCCATCTTTATACGGATACTGTTTATCCAGACACTATCTGCTCCCGTATTCCCACTGGAATCCTTTCCGTAAAGTATCGACAGGTAGTACTGTGTGTCCGCCTTAAGTTTGATTTCCTTGTTTTTATCGCTTGAAACTTTCCCAGAACCCCACAGTACTTTACTATCAGGACGTGTACTCCAGTTCCAGGATTTAATACTCTTGTAAGAATCCGCGGAGTATTTTATTGTGTCGACAGCAATTAAGCCATAGTCATAATTAGATTCGCTCTCTAAGGCCGCATCTATATACATTGATGCGTCGCTACTAGGCTTAAACGTGTAATGTACAACACTATGTCCATTGGACTGTGTGCTGACTCTCAGTAATTTATTGTCCTTCCCTATGGCAGTAGGCGAATCATCGCTAACCAGATAAAAACCAAATGGCAGGTCATCATTTTCCAGCGAACTGGTCAGAGTTACGTCTACATCCTTCATTTCTTCCGTTACGGGTTCAATACCGTCAATAAGAGTAGTTTCCGGCGCCACCAGCTTATATCTTGTAGCATAGAGAGCCGCGCGGTTCTTGGATGCTGCTTTTACACAGCCAAATAAAGTAACGACGCAGGTTTCCCCCGGCTCAAGAGGAATATCGACTTTTATATCCTTGTTGTGCCAGTTGTAGGGATTGTCCTTATAGTAAAGGCCGCTTTCCCCAACTTTCATCTTATCCAGTGTAGCGTAATCAAAAGTCTTCGTTTCCTTATCTTTCACGACACCCGCCAGATAGCAGTTACTGTTTGATGCTTCGTAGCAGTTCGTAACCAGCGTAAATGTACCGCCCTGCGGAGGTGCTTTTACTGTCCAGCTGCAGGACTTGGTTATCGTTTCTCCGTCTTCCAGGTCAGCACTTACGCCGTTCCAGTCAGCGTTTTTAAAGCCGTCATAGCTGACCTGTATTCCGTAGCTGCCTTTATCAAATTCACCACAAGCCAGGCGGTCTTCATTTACCGCAGGATAGGATACCTTCCAGTTTCCGTCGTCGTCTTTTGCCAGTTTAAAGCCGCCAATCGTTTCTGCCAGCTCATCCAGGGTAAAAGTAGTTTCTACGCCCAGCTTATCCCTTATTGCTCCCGCCAGCATGGTAAGTTTGCCTTCAAGACTCACTGGCCGCCACCTCCTTCCTTATCTGTTTCCAGGTCAAGCATGAGAACCGTCTGTATCATCTCATCGATATTCATAAGGTCATCTTTCTCGGCCTTCTCCCTTATCAGGTCGGCTATTCTCTTCAGTTTTGCTTCCAGCCCCTTTGGGGCACTTGCCGTTTCACTCAAAGTTTCTTCGTCTCCAGTCCTTCAAGGGCTTTAAGGCGTTTATCGATATCCTCAATAACACCGGCCAGGCTTTTCTTTTCTCCCGTGAGTGCGTAGTTGTTATAGCCATTTACTGCATTGCTCAGGTTGTAGCCGGCCAGGGATTCATCCTCGCTGCCTCCCATTTGCCCATTGATGAGTTTTTCGTATCTGGTTGTTTCAGTAACTGCGTTATTCAGCTTAGTCAACAGTGAACTGATTTCGTTGGCCAGACCGTTTATTGCCCCGCTTGCTGTTTTTACGTCTTTTAAACTGCCGCTTTTAAACATTGTGGCAGTAAGTTCATGCGTATTCTGTTTAAGAATAGCGTCGGCCGATATTTGACTGATTACTTCGGCTATAGCCATGTCTAGGGAATTAAGTGCTTCAATAACCGTTTGGGCAGTGCCGCAGTCAAGTCTTTCTGTGCGCACATCAAAAGAGTAGCCGTTATTATTCACCCTTCTCGTAGCTGCTCCGCTGAACCCTGTATTGGCGCTAATCTCTCCCGTAAGTACGTCCTTGGCTACCGTGCTGGCATCAAACTGGCCACCTTTATCAAGTTTTACCCACTCTGCCGGATTATCGATTTCGTAGTTGCGGATATACGTCCCTTCACTGCTTGATACGATGTCAAGGAATCTGCCTGTATCGGTATCCGAACCTGCCAGATGTAACCCGACAAACGGCTCCTGACTGCCAGGAAGGCTGCCGGGGAGTTCTTCACGGGAACTGAGGGTACTTTCATTAAAGCTGCAGGTTCCTACAAAATCGGATATATAGTCACCAGTCTGCGGCCTTAACGTATCCATGCTGGAAAATGGCTTCCAGGGGATTGGTTCCTCTTCGCTCCCCGATACTTTACGCCAGTAGGCATTTTCGCTTTTCCCTACAAGTATCTGAAACATGTTGCTGCCGGAACTACCGAAATTAAAGCAGTGCCAGGCTGACGAATCATCTATATCTTCAGGCAGGTTCATCTCTTCAGGGTTCTTAAATTCGGTCGCTGAACTGCATATTGTGAAGCCCTTCATGCGGTCTGTTACTTTACGGCATTCAGCCATAGGGAGCAGTTTATAGGCGCCCTTTGCTTCTTCCGGTTTCCGCAGGGATTCTATCCATTCAGCTTCCGTCATCGGAGTTTCGCCGTCAGCTACGGTAGAAACATAGCTTTCATAGGTGCTTTTTCCGTCCGCGCCTTTATCGCCCTTAGGCCCCTGTGGACCAGCCGGGCCTTCCTGTCCGTCCTTGCCGTTTGCTCCCGGCATGCCCTGTGGTCCCATCGGGCCTGTAAGCCCTTGTTCACCCTTGTCGCCCTTATCGCCTTTCGGCCCCGGAGTAAGCTGAATATTCTCCAGCTGTTTTTGGGTGGCGTAGGTTTCCTGAATCTCTGCCGTCTTTGCGTAACCAGACAAATCAAGGCTGCCGCCAGCAGCTGTCGTCGCCAGCTTTTCGTCTACTTCTTCCTTACGGTAGTAATCAGACAGGTCATAAGAGCCGTTTCCATCCGCGCCCTTATCACCTTTGTCTCCCTTAAGGCTTTTAAGCCATTCCGTTTCCGAGCCGTTATAGCCATTCTTTACAGCTATCTGATACGCGGAAAGACCGTCCGCGCCTTTTTCACCCTGCTCGCCCTTATCGCCCTTAGGCCCCATCGGACCGTCCGCGCCTCTTAATCCTCTCGGGCCTTCCGGGCCGGTATTGCCAGCGGGGCCTTGCGGCCCCTGTGGGCCTGTAAGCCCCTGTTCGCCTTTTTCGCCCCTGTCACCCTTATCACCTTTAGGGCCTGCCGGTCCTCTGTCGCCCTTTAATACACCTACACTTAACTCGGCGCTGATATCTACTGTGCTATTGAGTTCAGCTTCCAAAGTAGCCAATCATTTCATTCCTTTCACTAGAGACTAAATCAGAGATTTAGTCGTGGTTAACGTCCTGCTTTAGGATGAACGCGGCCGGCCCTATAGTCTGTACCATGCCTAAAGAAGTAAACAGACAGATATCATACACATAGCGGCCCGCCTCTAAATCCTTCGTATCCTCGTGTTTAAAAAAGATACGCGGCTGACTGCTTTCTATCTGAAGTAAGGGCGCGCCCGTATCCCCTGCGTCTTCCCTTACGGTAAATACCAGCTTATCGCCTTCATTCATCTCGTAATCCTTATCCAGCGTGTTATCATGTAAGGCCACGTTGAGCACGGCAGTATCGCCGCGCACCAACGTAACAGCCCCTTTTTTAAGGCTAATCACTCACTCATTCCTTTCGCTCGCTATGCTCACTCCAGTCATTCCGTTCATGTCGGAAAACTTCGTTTTCCTCCGTTCAGCATCCCCTTGATTGTTGGAGAAACCGGAGTTGTCGGCTCTTACAGGTGCTTACCAATTAAAACACCGGCGAGGGCGCCTACTATCCCGTTGACTACGGATACATCGTAACCGCCGCACATGCCGACAATTAAAGCAACTACCAGGCCCGTAGCCACTATTCCGTTGACCGTAACATGTTCCAGCATTATCCCTCAACTCCTTATTTGATATAGATACCGTACATACTGAGCAGTAACGGAATCAGCCAGGCAAAGATGGTTTTAATCCCCACTCCCTGATTCTTCATGGCCCAGAGTTCATCTACCTTCTTGTTTATATTATCCTGCGCCTCCACCTTGGCTTCTAACCTGCTTAATCGGTCGGAGACTTTGTTCAGGCTTCCCGTCAGTGCATCCATCTTGACCTCAATACGGTTAAGCTGGGTCATGAGTATATTTTCACTGTCATTCATGCTTCTCTTTCCTCTATTTTTTATTCCAGGCCCTTCTATTGATAAGAGACTGCCGAAACAGCCTCTTTTTCAATTTACTTCTTGTATCCCCTCATGGCTTTCTTGATGTATTCCTGCTGCTTATTCTTATCCTTTATGTTCTTCAGGTCATGCTCTACCTTTTCCACAAACATATAGTCGCGGCGGTCAGAAGCAGACATCTGTTTAAGGCGGAAGTTCTTTTTCATGGCGGTCGTATTATACTTATTTGTCCCGCCGGGAGATTCTTTCGTGCCGTCAAATGCCTTGGCTGTTTTCTCCTTCAGCTCATAGAAGTCGGAAACTGCCTGTGAAGAATGCTTATCCGGCGTAAACTTCGCACTGAATCCCAGGGCTTTTCCAAGTGTCAGGTTACGATTGCCCTTAGCCCAGTCTGCAGTATCCATGAGCTGTTTCGCCATCTGGCCACCGACGCCTTTTGACGTGAATTCAACCTGTGCGGGATTAACCCCTAAAGCTCTGGCTATTTCTACAGCCATAGTGCTGGTCTTGTTCTTATCGTAAGAGTTGTCGAAGTCCTTTTTCTTATACTTATCTGCTACGATTTCACGATTGCTGAAGAGGTCGTAGTTCATTTTAAGTTCTACAGCTGTTAACGGGCCGGTTGTCGGCATGCCGGGGAGAAGTTCATATAAGAGCTTGGCTGTTTCCAGTAAATGTTTGCCGTACTTACCATCCTGCGTAGCGTTAAAGAGATTTTCAAAGGCGCCGCAGAGAGCACCAAGTTCCTGGCTCTTTGGAATAGTCAGATGTTCGGACAAGAACCAGCTGCGGCTCTTTTCTTCGTCCGACATATCCTGATACCAGGGTTCATTATGGATGCGAAGCCAGTTCAGATAAGTCATTCCCACCGCAGTACCTGCTACGATGGCTGCGCGTTTCCTATTCCTGCCACGGAACAGGGCATGTATATAAGCTCTTGTACCCTGAATTGCCGCATTGAAGAACGGTCCGTAGCGGTTGACCTTCTTACCGAAGGAACCATGGCGGCCAAAGTCTACGGCCACCCTCTTGGCGTTCATTACGGCATCTTCAAAGTCTGCGCCGCCTTTTAAATCAGACTTAAACTTGCCCAGACGGGTTGAACTTTCTACCGCAGAAGGTATCGCAGTGGCTTTCTCCTTGAATCCTTTCCAGGTCACCAGAGGCTTATCGTATGCCTGCTTAACAGACTTGGTAACGTTGCCTTTGTCAAGAGCTACCATGTTGGAGTGGCTGATACCTGCAACCTTGAAGTCGTAATAATCCTGGTCTTTGGATTTAAGGCTCTTAAGGCCGTCAATCTCGGTTTTCACAGGTTTATACATCTTTCCTTCACCCAGCAGAAGGCCATCCACGAACTGACGAACAAGCTGCGTTGCGGTAAAGGCCGGGGTGTTAACCGTTCCTGCGCGCCAGAAATCCATCATGCCTGCCCAGCATCTCATTATGGCATTGGTTTCTTCCGGCGACTCGATTACGTCCATCGCCTGTTTAATCAGCGGGTCCTGTACATCGTAAGCCACCCTTTTGCCGTTTTCCCAGCCAAAGACTACGGTACTTTCATCCGTTACCTTTTCGGGGTCAACTTCGCGTCCGAGCTTAAACGCCTTGAGGTCTTTTACCATCGGCTCAATAACGAGCTTATTCCGCGCCGCCTCATTGGTGAGCGTCTGGGTATAGTTTTCCACGTCTTCCAGTACGTTGTGGATATCGTGGTTGCTGCCCTTAATGCTGTCAAAGGTTCTCATCGCGCTCTTAATTTCCGCATCGGGTACACCGGCTTCTTTTAACGCGGATTCCAGCTGGGGCTTGAAAGCCTTGGATATCGGCAGGAAGTTTCCTTTAAGCGCCTTATGCACCTTATTTGAGATAAGCCCCGACTTCTCCGCGATATTCAGCAGGTTATCAGTATAATCATAAATCTCCTTAGCGGCGTCTTTTACTTCTTGAGGCGCGTTCTTGACCACTTTTCTCGCGTCCACGACGCCATTGCGCCAGGGCATCTGGTAACCACCTGAACGGAGCTGATGGAGTTCTTTTTCCAGCGCTTTTTGCTTCTGCTTGCCGCCGAAGTCCATGGCAGCCATATAGCCTTTCGCTCTTGCTGCAGGAGCAGAATCTTCCATGTTGAGTTCCGTATCTATCCCCTTGTTCTTTATAAGGTTCTCACGGCGATTAATCTCATTTGTAAGTCTGTTTTCACGCGCCTTAAGATTCCGGTGGAGCGTATTGGCAGCCAGATAAGCATTGAGTGCCTGCAGCATGTCCTTGTTGCCGAACTTGCCTTTAACTGCCTGATGATAGCCCTGAATGATATTATGCAGGCTCTTGTGTTCCTTGACTGTACCTTCGCCAAAGACCTTATTGATGGAATTCGCGATTTTACCTGCATCCTCTGCCTTATGAGGTTCAACCATAAGTTCTGCTACGCCTTTGCCCGTACCTTTTGCGTAGGATATGTTGTCGTAGAGGGTGTCTTTTGAATGTTCTACGCTGCCGCCAGCTGCTTTTTTCTTTTCATCGAAACGCTTGGCGCCATAGTCCTCGTCAACAAGCTGCATCTTGAGCTTAGTCAGCCCGTTGCTTACCATCTGTTTCGCGGTTTCTATCCTGCCCAGTCCTGCGTACGGGTCATAGGCCTCCAGTGATGCTTCTACTGCGGCTTCAGGAGACTGGGTACGCATGCGGTAAAGCCCGTCCTGCAGTTCCTTTACCTGTGTTTCGAGGCCGCTTTCCTTAATCTTCTCTTCAATAACACGGTCAAACTGCGGGAAATCTGCCTTAGCCTGTTCAGGGTCATGAAGATGCTCTTTTATTGCGTTCATGACGGCAAAGCGCCGATTATCCGGGCTGTGGATACCTTCATCATCATGGTAGTATTCCTTTTCCCTGTCTACGCCGTACTTGTTCCGTTCCCACATCTTTTTCAGGCCGTCATTAAGTTCCTGGTCGTAGCGCTGTTCCGTAATATTGAAGTCATCCGTCAGCTTATCTGCGAGATGATGAACCTGTGCGTCCGTATCGTTCTGATGCTTGGTTACGATTGTATTGCCATCCACATAGGAATCGCGGCCGCCTGCCCTTTTCTCGTTGAAGTTGGAATCATCCAGCCTGTAACCGAAAGCCTCTATACGGTCACGCAGTTCTTTGTTGGTGATAGGTTCTACGCTTTCTTCCGGTTCTTCCTGTACCCTGTCTTTCTTATTCTTCGGGAAAGTTCTTTCCGCCAGTGAGTTTGATTTCTTTTCGGGGTTAATCCATTCACCGCGCAGGGACGGGTCTTCAAGCATCTTTTCGATATTCCGTTTCATCTGGGTATCGGTATCTTTGGGTGCTTCCAGTTCCCAGGATTCGGGGTCATCAATTAAACCTTCGTCTTCCTTGGGTGCTTTGTTCTGAAAATCATCCTTAACCCTGATATCCCAGGATTCCGGGTCGTCAATCAAGTCCTCGCCTGCCGGTTCTTCTTTGGGCTCCGGCTTACGGAGTTCGGGCTCTTCTTTTAGTTCGGGCTTACGGAGTTCAAGTTCTCCCAGCTGTGCCTGTTTAATCTTAATTTCCTCTGCCCGCTGGCGAATCATTTTATCCATCAGGACTTTGGCATCATAATCCGCTGCCACTTTTGAGGCGTTTACGGTTTCTCCCTCATAGCCTGCTTTTTTCAGTACAAGGCGGTCTGTTTCACTGAAAGACTTTAAGGGGATTTCCTTATCGCCCAGCTTTTTCATCGCATTTACTGTAGCATCAGATAAACCAAGGATGGACAGCCTATCGGGTTTCCCCAGTGCGATATCCTGCTGTTTCTTCAACTCACCCAGTTCATCTTTTATCTGGTTAATGACAGCAGCATCATTATGTGACGGTACATCCTTATTGCCGATTTTTACTCCCTGATTATAGAGGCGTTCTGCGTAAGCATCATCAGATTCACCAGGCTGGCGCTCTACCTTAACCTCCTGCTTTTCCTCTTTACCGAAGATTTCTTCAGGGTCAGGCAGGCTGTTTGTTTCCGCCCTGGCCTCATCTTCCAGCGAGGGAAGGTTGTCCGAGCCTTTTTCGGCCGCATTATTTACTTCATCAAAAGCGTGACTGTTGTTATCTGCCGCAGTTTCCTCGGTATCCCTGGCAAGATTTCGTACATTCCCCGTGCCGCCTCTTGCTCCTCCTGCCTTGATAATACCCGTAGGCGTCTGCCCCTGTTCATTTAAGCCGCGCTCTACGATTCTATCCAGACTGGAACTGTTGCCTACGATACGGCCGTCACCGGCATACATCATGACATGTTCATCGCCGTCAAAGACGATAACGTCGCCACGTTCCAGCTTACTGGGGTCATAGTCCAGGTAACGACCCTCTGCCTTCGCGTCCTCAATGAGTTTAGGTACACCAACTACGCCGTTATTTAATTCGCGGCCCAGGAAATCATTATTCTTGCCCAGTTTGGTTACGGCTTCCACACAGCCAACTGAATGATTATCCATGGTGTTGCCGACTTCACTCATGTCGATATCCCAGGAAGCAGAGTTTCCGGGGGCTCTTCCAGAGCCTCCGTACTCATTCTCTATCTGGTGCACAGTCGAAGTATAGTCCGGGTTCGCGTTGCCGTTGTATTCCCTCAGTCCTGCATCAATATCCCCGCCGTTATCATCAATACAGCGCTTCAAGCTCTTTACGCCGACATCGATACTTTCATAGGGGTCAGAGATACCGTTGACACCGAATACGTTTGAAGTACTCTTCCCATGCTGGCTTTCTGTCTGTGCTACCGCGTGTCCCAGTCTGGGGTCTAATCCGTACCTGGCACAGGCTTCGTTAATGGCAGCATCATATTCAGAACCTGTCTGTATCCCTTCTGATGTTGGCTCTGGAGCCTGTTCAGGTTCAGGCGCAGGTTCAGTCTCTTTGCTGCGTGTATAATCATAGCCTTTCTTGCCTGCCCGGATACCGCCTTCGACAATCATGCCGGGTTCAAGGACTTTGTTCCAGAGGTCTGCGGGATGGTCGTAAATAGCGGAAAGCGTCTGGCCCGGATGAGAAACTGCGCCCACAACTTCTTCCAACGGTTTTCCAATTACGGTATCCACTACATTATTGGCTGCGCCAAGGACACCGCCAGAACCATTGCCTGCTTCGCCGTTATAGCCATCGGATGCCGCGTTTACTACGCCACTGATAAATGAAGGAGCCGCTACTGCCCCGGCTATGACACGGGCAGGAGCAGGCATATAAGGAGTTGCCGCAACCTTCATTGCTGGATTTGCGACGGCGTCTTCATAGAGTTTCCATTTACCTTCTGAACCGCCGCTTTCCCAGACTGTATCAAAGTCCTGGTCAACCAAATTTGACCAGTCACGAAAATCTCTTCCTATATGCCCCGGCAGGTTATCCGCGAATTCGGTGGTACTATAGTCATAGTTAGAGTTCGGGTCAATAACGGGGGCGCTTCCCGTAGCATCATAACCATAACTGCTGCCATTTTCTGCTTCAGATGCGGATTCAGGTGTTACGTTGCCGTCATCATCCCGCAGCTGGTCAAAACGCTGAAGGGCATTATTGGTGTAGTAGTCGTCGAAGTCATTAAGCGCGCCCCTGAAATCACCATGAACAAGTTTCTGGGGAACAGATAAGTCGTTATAATCCTTTCCTTCAACATTGTACCAGTCTGCTGCTGCCTGACCTGTTTCCGCGCCTACCTGTTCTAAGTCTCCCTGTTCCTGCTGACGAACATTAGACATTGCCTGGCCTACATGCTGAAGCGCCTTTGTGATATCCTGCGCCATTTCGCCCCAAAAGGAGCCGCCGCCATCTGAACTTTCTTCACTGGAGTCTGTATCTTCAACCGGTGTATTCGCTGTTATATAGTCAACCGAAGAACCATACTGGGCCGCCCCTTCCCGCTCTTCGCGTTTTGCCTCAAGACTTTCTGTAATAAAACTCATTTAGGTTACATCGCTCCTTTAAAAACGGGGAGGAAAGCCCTCCCCTCTGTTTGATTACTGTGCGCTATAGACTTGGAGATTATTCTGGTACTTGCCACTAACTCGTTCCAGCTCCTGTTTTGCCCAGCGGATATCATCCTCGTCGGCCTCTGAAGACTCCATGAATTTATGTAATTCATCGGCATAAGCTGCTACGTTGTGGTCATCAGCATCGCTATATGCCGTCCCCGGAATGCCATCCTCGCCTATGGACTGATAAGCAAGTTCGCCCAGGTGATTCAGTTTGTTACGCCAGCCTATGGCACTTTTACCACCTGTTGCACCCTTAATATTCGCACCCCGAATATGGTATTCACCGTTGATATGGGCCACATCCAGTTTTGTTTGGTTATCTTCATGATTCATCTTCTCTTTGCTCTGTCTATCTTTTTCCTTATCCTTCGATACCAGAATATCCTTCGGACTCAGGCTCTTGCTGATAGTGCCAAGAACCTGATAAGGACTGCCGTCATCGAACTTGCCGCCGTTAGCGGGTACACCGATAAGCTGAATATTGCCGCCGGAATCAATGTTTACAGTCTTAATGTTGTCACTGCTCAGAATCTCTTTGGCAATGGCCAGGTCATAGGCAGGCTTATTGAAACGCTTCGCCATGCTGTTGTAGTTGGCAAGTTCCGTCAGGAACGCTATTTTGTTCGCAGGTCTGCTCATATCTGCGCGCCCTGTCACGTTGCCTTTGTTATCACGGGCCAGGAGCTTATCATTGGTTCTTCTTAACTGCTGGTCAAGTAGACTGTCCTGATACGTGTCAAGGTTGTCCTCAATGGTAGAATCAATCATCTTAAGGGCTTTTTCCGCAGCGGCCTCACCGTACTTGCTTACCATCTGTCTAAGCACTTCTGCGCGTTTCTTCTTCATCGCGTGTTTGTATTCATCGTAAGAAGGAGCCGCCTTTGCTATCTTGCCGTTTGCGCCGTACTGTTCCTTAATTGGATTTTTATACTGGAATTCCGATGCAGCCGGTGTTCCCTGCTGTTCACGGTCATGGGCCGCCTGAATTTCGTTGGCTACCTGTGCTTCTTTGCGGACTTCAGCATCATGTTTCTCATCACCCGTCAGCTTATCACCAATATAACGGCTTCCTACGTACCATTCAGGATGTTCCATCATGCCTTTACGGTACTTGTAGTTTTCGATGGACTTATTGACGTAGTCTTCCTGCGACTGGGGGGTAATGCCGGTCAGGGGATTATTCCGCTGTGCAAATTCACGCTGCATATCGCCTACGCTCATGTTCTGGTAGTTCGGACGCTGGTTATGTTCCTGATATTTCTGGATATAAGCCTTCTTCAGTGTTTCATCGTCAGGATTGTTACCCACATAGTAGTTGCCGATGAACTGTTCCGGGTGCAGCGCCTTCTGTGCCGCGAAATCTGCGTTAAATGGCTTCTGTACGGGCGAAGTTTCTTCAGCGGCAGATTCTGTCGTCGGAGCCGCTGACTGCTCTCCAGCTTGCGGCGTGCTCGTGCCCATTGGGAAGTAGTTGCCATTCTGATTATCTGCCAGATTAAAAGCGTTCTTAGGCTGATAACCAAAAGCCTGTGTCGGCTGTGTAAAGTTATACTGCGTCTTAGCATCCTGCGAACCGTTTGTATAGTTAATGTGCTGCAGGCCGTTGGGTACTACTTTATCAAAAGCAGCCTGTGCTCCGTAATGAAGCTGTTTCGGCCCGTTAACATGAAGGAAGTCTATGTCAGGCATTATTCCCTGCCGCCGAAGATTCTCCATGGCGTCCGCCTTGGCGTAGGCGCCCTGTTCCGTTACGATAGGAGCAGGCTTTTCATACTGTGGCTGTCGTGCCGCTTCTGCGTCTTTTTCAAACTGTTCGGCCATCTTGGCAGCACCATCAACGGCTCTTTTGTTTATATACGTAGACAGGATATCAGCTAAAGCGTTAAAGGCCCCATATCCTGCTTGTCCTGTATATGGCATCCGTTAGTCTCCTTTCAGTTAAAAGAATCTCTGCTGGCCATAAGGAAGGCCGAAATTACCCAGGAAATTATAGCCCTGTACTGTAGGGGCCAACTGGATTCCTGCCTGATAGCTTCCCGGCGCGCCATTATTCGGCGTTAAGTTCTGTCCCTGTACTACGGGAGCAGCGGAGGCTGCGGGGGCAGGAGCCTCTGATGCGGCAGCAGGAGTAGGAGCCTTGCCGCCACCCATGAGCTGTCCGAAACCTTTAAAGAGGTCTGGCGCTATCTTGCTGAAATCAAACTTCTTTCCCTGCGGTACGGTAACAGTAAGTTCTTTAGGCGCTGTCCCTGCGGAATACCCCTCCCCTTTGGTTTCCATTGAGGCTGTCGGGTCCAAACCTGCCAAGGCGTCACCAGCTACTTTCTTACTGCCGCCGCCGAACATACCCAGAGCCCTGCCGCCTAAGTAGCCAGCACCTAAAATACCTAAAGCCTTAAGCCAGTCATTTCCATCCATCAAATAATCATCCTTTCCGGCGGAGAGGAACAGTAGTCCCCGCCGCCATCACTATAAACATCATTACTTCTTTTATTTGGCTATATTCCTGCTTATTCACCAAAACCTTCGGCAGCTACGTCATTGGCGAAGAATACGTTAACGCCGTCTACGGCAAAGTCATAAACATAGGCAATCTTATCGGTAAGTTCAAGGGCCGCGATTTCACTCGGTCTGCCATGGAAGACCAGGGCCTCTCCCGGATAATCAATATAGGAGAAGTGGCGGCCGTCATAGTAGCGCTGAGACTCTGTCGTATGCCAGACTGTGCCGTTCTTAAAGCAGGCGTTAACTATACGCTGCTTATGCGGCGGATTTACGTAGGTTACCTTCTTGGTTACGATATCGCCCTGCTCGTTAAGGGAAAGGACTTCATCGCCTGCCTTAATATCCTCGATATTCTTGTAACCTGTAGGCGTCGTAACTTTCGTACCAGCCGTAAAGCAGGCAACAAAGGCTGAACCAAGCGTCCCCACTGCGCCCCACATGCCGGAATTATCGCTGGACTGGGAAGTAGTCGTAGTAGCACCTGCGGCCCCCATGCGCCCGGAATACATCGTATTAAACTGATTCTGGGAAGGCAGGTAAAGATTCTGGGCAAAATCAAGCATACGGCCCGGTGCGTAGAACTGGTTAGCCTGTGCCGTACCCGCACCCTGGAAGTGTTTATCGGCCGCGCCCGTTGTCGCGGTAAATACATTCTGTGCCTGCTGCTGTGCGCCGTTAAAGTAAGTACCCTGGGCCGCGATACCAGTATCGAAATTATGCTGGTTGGCCGTGTTGATACCGTTATAGTAGTTATCCGTAGCCTTCTGCCGTGCGGAGTAGATATTGTTGTTATCTGTATTTGCGGCCTTGTAGACGTTATCATACAGGCTCTGGTTCGTCTTGTAGATATTATCCGCAGCCGTGGAGTTGACTTTGTAGATGTTGTCCGCGTTATTTGTCGTGCTGGCATATATGTCCTTAAGCGCGGCGAGGTCACGGGCGTCCTTTGCCTTGTTATAGTCATTAAAGGCGTTATATGCCTGCGTATTTGCCTTCTCCTGCGCGTTATAACGCTGGGTTTCCGCATTTACGCGAGCCTGATTGTTGGCATCGTCCATCTTGCTTCTCGCACCATATAAAGCAGAGGCGGTATCAAGGGCGCTCTTCTGTGCGCTGTCTGCCGCAGCCTTATCGTTGTTATAGTACGCGGTGTTATCTGCGCGCCGGTCATTATGGAGCTGGTTATCCAGTCCCAGCTGGGCCTTGTAAACATCGCCCTCTAAATTGGTGCTGTGATTGTAGACGTCGCTATTCAAAGAAGACTGGGCCGCGAAACGGTCAGCTTCGGCCTTGGCGCGATTATCCCAGTACTTATCGGCAGTTTCAATCATGGCGTTGTTGTAGGCATCGTTTCTTGCCTGCTGATGCGCGTAGGAATTGTCGATATAGTCTTTCTGCTGGGCATAACGGGCCGCCTCATCTGCCTGTCTCTGCTTATTTAAGGTGTCGGTGATACCCTGTGCGTCAGCAAAGCCCTGCTGTGCCTGCTGGTTGCGGTTGTTGTAGAGATTCTGGTTAAAGGTCGTGGCCGCGTTGAAGTTGTTCGTATCTGCCTGCTGCCGTGCCGCGTAGTTGTTGGCCTCCTGCGCTGTGGCAGTCTGATGTGTCTTATCGTAGGTATCATTTAAGCCCGCATTGTAGGCCTTATCTGCATCCGTACGCTCGTTATATACGTTCTGGTTGTAGTTTAAGACGTCCTGATGACGCTTAGCCTCGTTAGACACCTGCTGATTATAGTAATCAGATACCTGTTTAAGAGCATCATTGTAGCTGGTGTTTGAAAGCACATTTCTTGCGTCATAGGCGGCCTTTGCGCGGTTTTCCTCATCCGTACGGTCAGCGTTATACAGGTTCCAGAGGGAGGTATAACGGTCTTTATCCTGTGCCTGCTGGTCACGCAGGATTCCTGCCTGCTGTGCCATGTCGTTTGAAAAGCTCTTGGCCAGTGTATCGGAAACAGACTGGTTAACGGAATCAAGGCCAGTATTCGCGGTGGAGGAGTTGATGATGCCGCGTCTTGCCATATTGGATAACCAGGAGCCCTGTGTAGCATCAAGGTCGTCCTTTAATGCCTGCCGTCTGTTCTTTGCCCAGTCACCTGCCAGTCTGCCGTTGGAAAGCTCTTCCCATTTATCTGCGTTGCCATACTGGGCGTTGGTATAGCGGCTTTCAATATCATCCAGCTTGGAGCGGTAACGGCTGCCTATATCATCCAGCTTACTGGTATAATCATTCGTACTGCCTTCCAGTTCGCTGCGGTGGCGGTCATTAAGCTGCTGGGAGCGGTTATTCCAGTTAGACAGATAAGAGTCATTGTTGGCCGTATTCTTCGCGTTCTCTGCACTGTCGGCATCAGAACGTACGGAGATATTATCCTGCTGGCGGTTATAGAGTTCCTTGGCCGCCTCCAGCTTATCGTTCTTATAGTTATAAAGCTCTTCATCCTGACGCCCCTGATGCTGGTTAAGGTGTTCTTCCTGTTCCTGACGGTAGCGGTCAATATTGGAGCCCTGATTGTTTATATAGTCACGCTCGGACTTAGCCAGTTTATCGTTCTTATCCTGCAGGTTCTGGCCGGATTCCTGTCCGTAGCGGATTTCATTATGCAGACGGTTCGTTGTGGAATTGAAGTTATTATCACTACTCTGCAGTTCCCAGGTGCGGTTATTTGAATCGTTGGCACGGTCACGCTTATCAATAAGGTCTTCGCGCTCATTACGGTAATCAAGGTCATTATCTGCCCGCTTATTCTGGTTGCGCTGAATGTTTGTACCCTGCTGACGCTCGTAGCGGTTGTTGATATTGCTCTGGTTGCTGCTATGGGAGTAGATATCGTTCTGACTCTGGTCGTTATAATGCTGGTTTTCGAGCTCCTGACGGTCTTTATAGTGCCTGTTGGCAGATTCAAGGTCGTACTGGTGCTGTTTATCGGCGCCGTCACGACGGTCCGTATAGTCAGATAAAGTACCACGCTGGGCGTCTGCGTAGGCATTGCGCGCCTTGGTCAGTTCATCGTAGTTACGGTCTGTATTATTCTGCTGGGAATAAGCATAGGTGGCCGCGTTTCCTTCTTCCCTTTTATCTGCGTCGGCCCTTGCACCGTTTAAGCCTGATTCATAGGAAGCCCGTGCATTATTCAGCGCGTTTTCGTATTTTGAGGCCTCGGCATTGGTTCTGCCTGTATAATCAGCGGTGTTACGGGAAGAGTCATTTTCGTAGCGGCTTCTGGCCCCTTCCTGTGCTGCGGCATAGTCGGAAGTGTTGCGGTCTGACTCTGCCTTCTGATTAGCGTAGTTCTTATTGGCTTCGGATAAGTATTCGCTGCGTTCCTTTTCTACGGCGCGGGCGTAACTGGCAAGGTTCTTATCGCCCGATTTTTTAAAGTCTGCCAGGGCCTTATCAATGTCGCCGTTATACTTCTTATACAGGTCATCCCAGTCATAGCCTTTGACGTTCTTTAAGTAATCAAGGGCCTCCTGCTGAAGTTTCGTGGCACCGGCAAGTCCTGATTCCGAGTATTTCTGGAGTTTGTCCTGCAGTGCTTTTTCTTCTTTGGTCTGCGCAGGAATATCACGCTTCTGCACCGTGGTGGATTCACCGCCACCTTTGCAGTGGCAGTGGCCAAGGCCCGTAAAGACGGGACGCAGGTAAGCATCATATTCGTTTAACTGTTTAAAGACGCTGATATCAATCAATCCTTTCTATGATGAACCAGTAGAACTTCCCGTTGGGGAGATACCGGCTCAAAGATAAATCTAAGTGGGCGTTGTGGCCTATCCTATGTACGAGGCGCAGGTATGCTTTGGGATTGCGCAGGGTATACGTTATAAGGAAACGGGCGCCCTTTTCTTTGGCTATTCTTAAGGCAGCATCCGACATCCAGCGTATGTTGTTGTCACAGCAGGAATCGGACAGATAAAGAGTTTCGGGATTAAGCATCTTATAGCTTATAAACCCCTGCCCTTCTTCGTAGTAGACTTCACAGCCCTCGTCAAAATCAAGAGGCTCTGCTTTCTCTTCGTAGAATTTCTTAAAATAATCAAAGTCTTTAATGGGCGCTTTCCCCTTCCTTTGTTCTTCAGTACCTGCCCGCTTCTGCTTCTTCCACGGTAACGGACGGACGTCTTTCATCTATCCAGCTGTCAATGGTATCGGCCAGTATACAGGGGTGATATCTCTTAAATCCTTTGCCTACCAGTGTCATCTTCTTGTAGTAGTAATCACGGTCAAACTTCGCACTGGCATCGGAAAGGAAGTGGTCATCACCAAAGCCTGCGGCATAAAGGCGGTTGGCGTAGTTAACGAATTCCCTGTCTCCCAGTTGTTTCCAGCCATAAGGAAGATGACTGTTCGGATAATGGGTATCATGTTTATTCTCGCCATTTCTTACTGCCAGGGATACGCTGCAGCCGAAGAATGTTTCGGCATCCTCAGTGGTTTTAAATTTAACACGCACATAAACCCTGCCATTGTATATGCTTGATAGAAGAGGTATCATGAACCAGCTGCCGTTTTTGTCTTTATAGTGAAGTGCGGCCTCGGCCTCAACGATAAAGCTGTATTTAAGTGCCGGCGTTTTAATTGCCCGCGTATCGTGATATGTCGTCTGCTCGTCGTAGTTATGCACTGCGTCGTAGTGAAAATAAAGACGGTTGCCGGGTTTAGGGTATACCGCATGGGCGCCGGGGAGATATAAGACGCCGCCACCCAGCTTTGAACTGCGGACCGTCAGAGTGCCTGCCTTACTCATTCGTCATACTCCGAAATATAGATGTTGCAGTTGGTATCGTGATAACGGTCAATCTCGTCAGCGTAAGGAATACGGCATACCGGGATATCGCTGCAGCGTATCTTGCCGGATACCAGAAGGTCGCCTTTGATTTCCGTATCCTTGGCCACATTAAGGCTGCTTACCTGTGTTGTGTCCGTAACCTTAAGGGAGGCTGTTTCAAGGGAGGCAGCAGAGGCATCATTCATCATGGTTGTTCCATGCAGGTTGGAGGAAGACTCAACCTCGAATGTCTTAGCTTTAAGGTCTGCCGCGTTTAAGGTTCCCCTGATGGTTGCGCCCTTATCTGCTGTAAGTTCTTCCTTGGTTACTTCGAGTCTTTCCACCGCCGCGAATCCTGCATTAAGCCCGCTCGCGTTAACGGTGAGCCCAGTAATGGTATCGGCCCGTGCCGTTTTGGACACAATGTCTGTCGTATCCACCTTTTTTGTATTAACTGACTCCTCTGCCGTAACCGAGGACTTAGCGAAGATGCTTTCACCTTCGATTGCCTTGGCTGTGAGTTTCCTGGCAACATCGGCCGTATCTGCGTTAATCATACGGGATTTAAGGGTATAAAGAATCTCGGGGTTCGTCTTTAAGAGCTCAGACAGTTCGGCTGCACGGGGACGCGACACAATGGAATACGGTTTAATGGTAACTGTGCCCGCGCCGTTAGTCATGGCCTGCGCAAAGAAGATACGTCGCGTATTCTGCCATACCTGGCCATCGAAAAGCTTCATCTGCTGCGCCTTCATATCGTACCAGCACTGGCCTGCTTTCGGTGCAGCAGGTTCAACGTAGCTGTAGGTATCTTCAAAGGTCGTGAAGTTAAAGGACACAATGCGCGTGGATACGTTATATTCAGCGTACAGGTAAACTGTTTCCGTATAGGGAAGATTCTGCCATGCCTTCGGATTTGTTTCGTTGATTACGGTGATAAAATCACGCGGCGTCTTACCGGCAAAGCCGCTGGCAAAGGACAGGATAATGGGCGTTTCTGCATGGATGCCGACCGTATTTTTCTCGTCGGTTATAAAGCAGTCAAGAAGGCCCGTAGGAGTTACTTCCGCGTTGATGATGGAGTTACGGTTAACGGATGAACCGCCGCCGCCGCCACCACCTGATTCTTCTATATTGCCGCCACCGGTCATAGCGTCAAGCAGGGAAAGGATACGGCGGATTTCTGCGTCGTCGTTCTTAAAGCCCTGCAGGACTGTAGTACCGCTGGACGTAAATGTGTTAGGGTACTGTCTTGTATAAGCAGTTGTTGACAAAAATTACACCTCCAGGTATTCATAGGAAAGGTTTCTAAGACTTACCGCGCCTTTTTCAACAGTTAAGACAAGCTGCACTTCCTTATTGGAGCCGCCGCCGACTTTATAATCCCTTGTCTTGCTTTCACGATAGATAGGCTCTGTATGGAGAACGATATCATCAGACCACAGGGAGTAAATAGTCGGGTCACTGGTGCCGCATTTTATCTGTCTTGTTTTCTTTCCGCATTTAAGGCTCATATAGCCTGGCAGACGGTTATCGGTAACGAGAAGACGGTTCATAACCAGAATAGAGTGCTTGGAGGCCAGGCGGTCAGGACCGATAATGGATGCACGTATCTGTGTGCCGCAGTCGGTATCAAGGGTGGAATCCAGTATAGCTACGGTCTTGCCACAGGCGATATATACAGTGCCCGCTACATCGATAACGTCATGAATGGGATAAAAGAAGGAGCGCGTCGTAAATGCTCCCCTGCCGTCCTGCAGACGGGGCAGGTAGTGATACAGATAAATGGAAGTACCATCGCCGGGGCTTATCCAGAGCTGCTGCCGGCTGGGAATATGCCAGATTCTTGCGTTGGGCGTTACCTGCTGTGATAATACGGAGTTTACGGCGAGGCCTTCATCAAATGGCGCGATATCACCGTAAGCCGTAGTCGGTCTGAATGACTTAAAGCCGTCCTGCCCGATATAGTATGATTTATCGTCAATGGAGCAGGTCGCATGCTGTGATGAGCAGTAGGCCGTCATGGATACGGGTTCTACGGCGAAATCATCCTGGTCAGGAGAAGAAATGACTTTATAGGCGCGTCCGTTCTGCTGATAGACAAGCATTACCTTGGATAAGAAGTCAACAGCCACGATATTGGACGGGTCTTTATAACCTACGCCTATATACTGCGGCTGACTCTTATCCTGCAGGTGTTCAGGGTCAATGCCCCAGACAAGGCAGTCACCAATGGCGGAATACTTGACTTCGGGTGAGCCATGGTGGTACGCAATTACGCGGCCGTTGCTTACGCAGATAGAAGTAGCAACGGGGCCGCCTTCAATCTCGAAGAGCTTGCCCTTATTTGACACATACTGGAGAATACCGCCTGATGCTACGAGAAGCGTGGCGCCGAACGTTGCGTATGTCGGCTTATCCTTGCCGGAAAGAGTACCTATCTTATCACCAGAGGAATTAAGATTATCTGCCCTAAACAGATTCAGGTCACTGGTCGTATAGTAGAAGACGTTGTTTACGCGGTCAAAGTAGAGCGACGTAATATCCTCGGGCGCGTGAAAGAGTGGTTTAAGGCCCGGAACAGTGGATAATGCGCCGTCTTCCGGTTCAAACTCCCAGTTATGGAGTTCTACGGCCTCACCATCCGCGATAGAGTCGGAAGAACGCGAAAGGTTGATACCATAGCAGAATCCTGCGGTATCTCTTACGGGAAATTCACTCATTTCTGTTCACCGCCCTGTGCCTGTTTAATGGCCGCCATCAGCTGCTGTACGAAGGTAGAATCTTCCTGACAGTACTGCACGGGGATATAGGTCTTTTTCTTAATCAAATAAGAGGCGATGAGCACTAGGCAGCCTGCATACATCTCCTTAAATGGAATTTCGTCTTCTAAGGAGGAAACATGCGGCATATGCGTAGAATAACGGATAGTCACTTTACGGTCACTGCTGATGATACGAAACTTCTTACCATCAATACGCAGGGGATAGCCATTAAGAGGTACAAGGCGCTGGAAGTTATCGGGCACATCGTCCTTGTCCTTTACCGTTGCTACGGATATAAGCGAAGGGTCATCGGAAAGGAAGAAGGATAATAGGTCAATGGCGTGGTTGATGTAAGGAATATTGTCCTCGTCCGTGTCTAAAAGCTCATCTGCTTCCAGGTTGACCAGATTTACAAGTTCTTGGGTTGTCATCTTATATCACCTCACAGTTTCCAGGGAAGACTTTCAGATAATGATAAAGAAGAATATTCACGGCCCGCCACAATGTTATAGATATCGGTTGTTATCTGCTGGATAATGTCCGCATCCTGCGTAGTAGCACCAAGCGCCATAACTGCGCTGTATTTTACCAGCAGATTGCTGAAATAGGCCGGGAGGTCTAAATCATCGTCGAGGGTATCCGTCGTTACCTCTTCATCAAAAAAGGGCTTATATTCGATGGTTATATCGGTGGGCGCGAAGATGGTGCTGCCAGTAATACGATAACCATCTTTAACAGGTTCTTCCCTTGGTACGGGGCTAAGCGCACGGCCAGTATTATCATAGACTGCGACGATACGCAGGAAGTCATCGGGCAGCTCTCCGTGCTTGTTCTTTATCTGAATATCTGCGGTACGGTTGAGTACGGTGGAAGATGACGCCGCCAGCGTGTTATACACCATCGACAGGGTGGCGTTAAGGGCATCAATAAGCTGGTAGTCCGAGAACTTACTGCCCTGATTATCGTTAATCGCGGGCGTCATGCGTACTTTATTGATTATCTGTCTTGCTTCCATCGTTATACCCTCCCGCTGCAGGCTTTAAAAAGATGCGGATATTCACGAATCATTCTGTCCCTTGCGTTGGTATCGCCCTGAAGATACTTCTTGGCGTTCTTATCACCCTGACTGGCCAAGAGCTTCACCGTATTCATATCAATATGGGCTACACGGCGTACAAGGCCAAGGCCCGGCATCATCATGAAACCGTCATCCTTACGCTGTTCCTGATTAAGCGCGAGAATAGCGTCGTTATTGAAGATGGTCGTTACACGGTCTTCTGTACCGTTCGTGCTCAGGATTTTACGTGAAGTATCGCCGGCCTCAGTTAATTCATAGTGTTTAAACTGGGTAGGATTTCTGCTACTCAAAGAGTCTATTCACCTCTGTTTATAATCATTTAAAAAGGACAGGGCGCTTTTGCCCTGCCCTCACTTTCTATATTACCGTTGATTATTCGCCTTTACCCAGGTCGATGATAGCGTTGCCTTTCTCGGCACGAGCTTCCAGCGTCATTTCACCGATGATGTAGCCTGCCTTGGAATCGCCCATCTTCGGCAGTTCCTGCTTCTTGAAGTTGCGCAGCCATGCAATCTTGAAGAGAGACGGGTCAAGCACGAACAGCTTATCATCCGGCATGAAGCGGGAAGCAACGATTTCTACGCGGCCAAAATCGGAATCATAAACGTCAACAGCTTCCGTCAGCGTCTTGTCCTTTGCTGCTACGGTCTTGGTGTTGGAAGTAGTCATCTTGGACAGGAGGCGCTTATTCTTACCGGAGCAGTATACCTTGCCCGGTTCACCGCCAGCAGCCCAAGCCATCTGCAGGGCGTCGGCAATAGCGTCACCATCGAGAGCCTTCGGTTTAACGATATTCGTCTTAACAAAAGCCTGAACGCCACCCATTTCAGGGATATCGCCCTTTGCGCCGTTGACTTTGGCCTCTGCGTTGTTAACGAGAGCGTACTCAAGGTCTTTAGCCAGAGCTTTCATGGCTTTGTACTGCTGATATGCGTACTCGTTGCTGACACCAGCCGTATCAACAGCCTGCTGGGTTTCGGTTACCTTGAAGGAGCGCTGCATAATCTGCGTGTAGTTATACAGACGCTTACGGGCGCCGACCTCTTCGGCCGTCACGTCTTCGCCTTCAGCATGCGCGTTCTTGCGTGCATCTGCCAGGTCATCTTCAACCCATTCATGTTTAGTGGATTTTGCCTTGGTCTTGCCAAAAGCGGATACAAGCGGGGTTTCAGTCGGGGAGATGTTAGTAATTACGTCGCTGAGGTCTTCGCGGTTAGTAACTTCGTTAAAGCTATAAGTTGCCATCTAAAAAATCAATTCCTTTCGGTTCTAAAAATTCTACATTAATTGAATACGCCCAGTCTCTTCAGATAAGCAAACTGGTCGTCGCCGTGCTTGGAACGCAAGGTACGCTTATCCATACGGACTTTAGGCGCCGCATTTCCTGCGCCCGGACCTTCCGTAGCCGGCGGTTCTGCTGGTTTCACAGCCTGCGCGGTTTTGTTGCTGGCAGACTGATTGATGATGCAGGAACGTACATGGTTATAGAGGCCTTCAATCGCCTGAATATCTTCCATAGAGGCCTGACCGGCAAAGAATCTGTCTTTCGCACCAGATAAGAATTTGGCTGCTTCAGTAGTCTGCGGGTTACAGTACATCTGCCCAATCGCGGTGTCGAGGTTACTCATAACGCTGTCACACATCGGGTCCTGACGGGCCTGGTCAATAAGGCTCGATGCGTAGCTGTTACGATGCTCAACAGCCTGCTTTTGGGCATTTTGTGTAAGAATAGCCTGCTGAAGTGCGTATTGGTGCATGCTGTCGAACTGGTTAAAGTCTTCAGGGGCGATATTAAGCTGTTTGGCGGCCATCTTTACAGCGGATTCATAGCCCATCTGCACGGCCTCTGCCGTGTTTGTCGGTTTACTTGTTGGCTGTTCCGTCTGTTGTGCCTGTGCCTGCGCGATTAAAGCGTCATATTTACGGCGCTCTGCTGCAAGTTCCTGCGTTTTTCTTGTATAGTCGGCTTGTCGTTGGTATCCTGCGATGAGCTCATTTTTGCTCATCTTAACTGTCTTGCCGTCAATCGTCACGTCCAGAGTCTCTTCTTGCTGCGATGATTCTGCAGAGTGCTCGTTGGCTTGTTCTACGGAAGCATCACCCTGAAGCGGCTCAGCTACTTTATTCGATTCAACGTTTTTCGTGGTGGGCTCATCACCCAGAACGCCAGCGGCTTTAAGTGCCTCAAACTGGTCATTCTCATCCATGGAGCCGAGGCTCTTCGCATCAAAGGACGTCTCCTCTGTGCTACTTGAGCTGTTCTCCTGGGACTCCGGTGCAGCGGAAACTGACTCCGAAGAATTCATATCTGGGTTAACGGCAGACTGTTCAAAGACTTGGTCTTCCATCAATTAATCATTCCCTTCATTATTGGTAGACTTAGTAAGCTCGGCAATTTTCAACATAAGCTGACGATTTTCTTCAGAAAGTGCTTCTAAGGCTTTATTCGTGAGTGATAATTCATTCGCCAGGGTCGCGATTAAGGAGGCTGGTGTGCGCTCAATCAGGTCACTGGCGGTAAATCCTTTAAACAGACTCATCGCTATCAATCTCCAACAATTTTCGGCGCGCTTCCTCACCCATCTGCAGGTCGTTATTCAGGTCATGCTCCATTTTTGCTGCTACGGCAAGGAGAAGCTGGTTATAGTGAAGAGTCTGCTCATCTATATGGACTTTTGAGAGCTTGGTTATAGCATCAGTCTGCAGGCTAGTCAAATAAGGAATAAGATAAGCTTTGGCCGCCGCCGCATCCTGACTCTTTCTTAAGCGTTCCTGATAATACTTCTTTGTTTTACCGTCCATCTTACATCATCATTCCTTCCGGTTCCGTGGGGGCGTTGGAGGCGCGTAAATACTGGGCTACGGCCGCATCAGACGCAACGGAAGACTCACGATTTGCCTCTGATTTAGCATGTTCATGGGTAGCTACGCGCAGGGCATCGGTGCGTTCTTTATTTGCGAACATGTCCGGCGTAACCTGATATCCCAGACGCTGCAGGGCCTGAGCCTGTACTTCTTCCGGCACTTCATCATATTTCGGTACGATAACAGGCGGCTGGTTCTGTTGCGCCTGTTGTGCCTGCTGAGCCTGATACTGCTGGCTCTGCTGCGGGTTCATCACGAACTCATCGGCGTTCTTGAAGTCAAGGGATTCGCAGGTCTTCTTAAACACGTTATAGAACTGTTCGGGGCCTGCCATGCCTATCTGGGCTAACTTTTCAACCAAAGGCTCAATCATCTGAATAGCCTGCAGCTTATCCTGTTTTGAAGACGTACCCATGGCGGCGTTGACCGTTAAATCATAGCTGCCATCTAGGTCACTGGGGTCTACCTGCAGGGGCTCGTTATTGAGTCTGATTACGATAGCCTGATTGAGGAACAGCTGATTCAGTTTAACCAGGAAACGGAATAAGTCCTTTACCGCAGTTTCAGCAAAACAACGACAGATAAGTTCAAGGCGCTGATTGGCTGCCTGCTGTATAAGGTTTATACCCGTTGCAGTCTTATTCAAGCTGTTGCTGTCCGTGCCCTGATTGTAACGGGTCAGGCCGCTTTTGTTTTCCTTATCTGAATCAAGATACTGCAGCATCGAAAATGCCCAGTTCGCAATCTGTGGCGAAGGAAGCTGCTGAATAGCCTGATTGATATTGCCACCGGAATTAAGCTGTATTACGCCGCTGCCGTTCAGGAGCTCGTTTACGTCATAAATGGCCGATTTATCTACCGCAATACGACAGTCATTGGCTTTGGACAGGGCAATAATCATCTGCTTAAGAATAGCTGTTTTAGCATGCTGGTTAGGCGCGATAATGTCCACAAAACCGCTGTCAGGCCAGATTTTATGAGGCTCACAGACGGGCGTAATCAGGAAGAACGGCTGACGCTCGTAGCTGTTTTCTTCAATGCGCAGGATAGTATCTGCCGCCATTGTTACGATAACATCCTGCAGAATTGCGTTCTTATCATCAGTCAGATTCAGCTTTACGTAGCATTCATATAAAACAACTTTACGGCGGCCAGTATCTTCACTGGAACCGGAGTTATCATCAATATGGTCGTTGTTGTAGTTGTCCAGCTGTGTAAAGTTAGGATTGCCCGCTTTTTCTGCTGCTTCTTCTACAGCGGCTTTATCATAAAGACCCGCCTCTGCCTGACGACGCAGATAATCAATAGAAACAACCTTACGATGGGCGATGAAGTCGGCATCCTCCAGGCAGGTAGCACTAGGGTCAAAGCGGAATTCAGAGGCCATCAGATTCATAAAGCGGGGCCGATTCTTATCAATCTCTTTAATTGTATAGGTGACATTGGCCACACCGGTCATAGAATCAAGCTGAATATCATCAATGGAGCCACCGCCCTGTTCTACCTGCTGCTGGAATACGGGGACAGCCTCGGCCATCATCTGTTCTGTACCCTGCGTTGATTTATACGTACGCTGCCAGTCGACTTTTAGAATCCCCAGATTTGTGATGAGCGAATCGAGGAACCACTTCTGGAACTTCTGATAACACCCGGACTGTTCAAGCTCAAAATTGATAAGCGCCTGCATCATCTGTGCGCGGTGTTCATCTTCCGGCATACCATCCCTGCCCTGAATCGTGATAACGTCTTGGCTGCTAAAAAAAGTCTTCATAATAGCGGGCATGGCGGAGGAAATTGTATCCTTTACATCCGTAGTGCTAAGGCTACACATGGCGCTAAGTCTTGGGAACATCTTCTTATAGAAGGAAGGGTCGCTTTTATAGATGGCGTAGCGCTCCATCACCTTGGGTTCAATCTTTTCTTCGTAATAAGCATCAGCCAGCGCGATGTCGACTTTCAGCTTGTTGGTTATAGCTTCTCTTTTCTCTGCTGAGATTTCAAGCAAATAAAAACACTCCTTTATTTATATGGTTATAGGCCGCCATAGGTTGGCCATTGTACGTGACGTACGGGCGCGATTGGCTCTGGTTTAAACATTTCATACATTAATGCGTAGCGCAGGGCATCCAGTAAGTCATCCTGACGCTTCACTGGTTCAGGCAGGGATACGCCATTCTTGTCCTCTTTCCAGTGATAGGTTGAGAGCTCCGCGATTAGGTCTGTACAGCGTTCATCGACTACAAGGCGGCACTTCTGAATCCATTGAATACCGTTAAGCACTGAATCAGGCCCTTTCTTGCATGGAATGATATTCAAGCCGCGACGCCTCAAATCCGCTATGTTATCTGGTCTGGCGCAGTCCGCGATGATAATGCCGCCACCGAAGAAATTTTCACATTCTACGGCTAAGAGGTCATTCGTCATATTGAATCGGTACTCTGCTTTAGTCACATAAATGGTATTCTCTGCAGGCTCATAATGGCACTGTACGAGGGCCGCCGGATGCTCCTTGTTTACACCAAACCCAAAGTCCAAGCCGTTTGAATAAGACTCAAAACTACGGTCAGAGAGGTCAGCTTTCGACCAGTTATTGTAAATGACATGGCCGAGCACGCCGAAGTTGCCCAAGCTGTAAACGTTGTACCAATAGGGGTCGCTTTCATGCTCCAGGTCGTAAATGGTCTCTGGGGTCAGATAAGGGTTATCCTTGTATGTTGTTTTTAATATGGATAAGTGCTCATCATGATATTCGGTATCCGCTTCAGTCCAACCGATTGGCGCGAAATACTCAAGGAATATCCAATGTTGTTGGAAAATCGGGTTAAATGACATCGTTAAGCGCTTGGTGGCCTTGGAACGGCCGCGCAATCGTTTCTTTAACTGCTTAATGTCCTCATAGTCGCAATCGGTGGCTTCTTCTACCCAAATGTCGGTTATGATACCCTTCTGGGGCGTAACACCTTTGATTTTCTCAACGTCATCTAAGCCTGAAAATATAATCTGGTAGCCGTTGTGACAGGTTATCGTCATGTCGCTTTTGTTGATATCGAAGAGCTTACCCACCTTAAATGTATTGATGGCTTTGGTGATTTCGTTAAAAACTGACTTCTTAACTGCTGTCTGGGCTTTACGAACGATAAGGTAGTTACGGCCGCCTTTTAAGATGTCCATGACACAGCGCTGGGCAAGAAAATAGGACTTACCGGACGAACTGCCGCCAAAATATATCTGAACAAAAGTGTCATCTTCCAAATAAGGGCGATAAACGGGCGCGATTATGTTGATATCGACTTTTACGTTAATCTTAGGCATTATGAGTTCCATTGGCCTGAGATGCAGGCAACTGTTTTACGGCGTCTTGGATATAACTGCACAATGTTTCAGTGGATGCGCCGCTTTTTATAAGCGAGGCTACTGTCTGCCCCACTTTGTCGGCTGGCTCGGCGTGTTGCTCTGGGAAAAAACATTGAACTTTAAGGTCGGCATTACTTAACGCATCTTCAATCGTACACCGTATATTATGATAATCTGTAGAATCAAACATAAATTATTCCTCCGTCTCTAACGATACATTGATGGTTAATTCGTCACTGGCTTTGTCATCGCCCAGGGTGCTGGCGGACACGGACTGGCAGTTCTTTAAGGCAGCGCTAAGCACTGATAAGTCTTTGGGCGAAATATCCTCGTCCAGCTTATCCTGAATTTCGTCAGCTATACGGGACGCGATATTGAAGAGCTTAAGGTTCAGGTCACAGGATTCGTCGCTGACTTCCTCAATCATCTTCTGTGTGGCTTTTTCGCGAACTCTGTGCGCAAATTGCTCGCGCTTTAGGAGCCACTGTTCTTGCTTGCTATGGCGCTGTACGCTGCTGGCGTTGACTTTATACTGTTCTGCAAGTTCGCGTACAGTCGGGTACTTGTGTGCACCAGTTTCGTCGGTGTAGCCACGAATGTACGCATTTTCTATTTCCAACCATGGTATTTTTGTACTTATTTGAATCACTCCTCTCTATTCAAATAAAGACTAGGTAAGGGCGCGGTTTTTCAACATCACTCAAACTTGTCTGTCAGAACGATGTCTCTGCTGTGGTGTTCTTTGTCCCATCGGCGGGCAGGCACGATGGAGTATTCTAACCTGTTCTTCCAGGGCCTTTTGTCGTTCTTAGAGTAGAAAAACATCTTATCAATCAAATAATCATATTCAGGAGTACCGGGCGCCGCCAACTGCATGTATTCTTCCTTATATTCTGTGACTTTTTCAAGACGCTTACGTTTTATCATCGCTAACGGCTTTCTTGATGGCATTGAGCGCAGCACGTACTATCTGGCTCACGTTTTGAGGGCTGCAGTTCATCACTTCGGCAGTCTCGGCAAGTGTCATGGCGCAACAGCAGTAACAGGTTACAGCTTTGTTCTGGCGTTTGGTAAGGACTTTATCCATCAAACGTTCAATGTCAGCTGCAGTGTTATGGTCTTCGATATCGTCACTGTCATAGAGCTCCATAAAGTGATTGATGTTATACAGGACATCTTCTGGCGTGTTATTGGCACGATGTAACGCGAAATCGTTTGGCGGCCCAAAGGCTGATTCAGCAATCATAAGGTACACCTCCGTTTTAAAAAAAATACAAATAGAGTCGCTGAATTCTCGCACGAAGGCGGAATATCAAGCGGTTACGGATTTTATTTGAAATGGTAAATCAACTTCTTTCGATAAAATAAAGAAAAAGATGAAGGAAAAGGCGGCAAGGAGGCCCGCCTTCAATTCTTCATCAAAAACAAAAAGGAGGAGAGTGACAAGGGCTGGCATTATACCCGTTTGCGTCACTCATTAACTATATTACGCGCTGTCGATTCTTTTACACACTCTTCATAATCTTAAAAATCTTCATTTTTTGTTCAATGATTGAACACTTCGTTGACTTAATCAAATAAAGACATATAAAAAGACAGCCCGCGCTTTAAACGAGGCTGTCGTGGTCTTATTTATTTAGGAACACAGGGAACGAATGATTTCTTGGGTTTCAGGAGGTAGTGCATAGTTAAGGATATCTGCAGGAGTTTCAGCGTATTTATACACGCGGGTACGGTCAGGCTCTTTGATGACTACTGCTTTGCTGATGGTGTTGTGAGCAAGCAGGACAGTCTTATTCATGGCGGTTATTCATTACAGCACATTCGATAACACAGCGAAGAATCCACTTGGATGGCCGGCGCTCGTTGAGATTCCAGTTCTGAATCGTTGAATATGAGCCGCCAGTTATGGCGCAGATATCACGCATAGAGATGTTGAACTCTTTCTTCAATGCTTTTAACGGCTGTTCAGCGTCACAGACTGCATCAAGCCTGCGCATCAGGCTCTTATCTGCGTCTACACGGGTACGGGTAAAAAAGTTGTCTTCAAGGTCAGCTGGGATATTGTTGGTAGCCATATTATAAAAGTCTCCTTTAATCAATCAATTCAATGCCACAGATAGTACAGAGGAAGTTTAGGATATCATCGAAGGTGCGGCCGGACAGGCGATACATGCAGTCAAAGATATCGGCGCTGCCAAGGCAATGGCAGACATAACGCCAGTAGGGATACTTTTCATTCGGCGCGTACACATTGGCACTATTGCCGTCCCCACCCTCGGTGATGTGGAAGATACAGTCAAAGGAACGGTTGTCAGGCAGGTCAAGTAACTCTGCAAGATTGAGTTCTTTCTTCATGAATTCTTTGGCTTCGGCTTTAGTCATCTTTTGGGTGGTTTCCGGGACTTCAAACACGCTAAGGTCAAGGTTCGCAAGGGCCCGGTGATATTCATTTAACTCGGCGGCATTCATGGTGCAGGATTTTGCGTTGGCAGTGCAGGATTTTGCGCTCTGCTGCTGCTTAATCTCGGGGTACTTTTCAAGAATTTCATCTTTCTGTGCTACGAGAATGGGTTGCAGGTTCTCAAACTGATTGATGAGTTCAGCAATGTCGTAAACGATATCATTGGACTCATGGATTGTTACATAATATGGGTCGGTGCCCTCTTTATGATGGACGGAATATGGCATACGCAGGACACGGGCGCTGTCACAGGTTACGCTGGGGTCATTAAGACCCGCAAAGATTTTATTTGCTTGGTTGGCAATGTAGAACCAGCCGTCAATGTCATTGGATTCTTCTATGGACCAGATGAGATGAAAGCCATTGCGCGTCCAGGTTACGCAGGAGGGCGTAGGGATAAACGGACGGATGCGATTAAAGATGTCTTGCTTGCGCTCTTCTACTTCTTCGACGCTATAGTAGCTTTTGTCCTCTTTCTTGCCCAGGTCGATATCGACGCAGACATTCTTGTAAGATACGATGTCATCCTTCTTGCGGCTGTTGCTACTGCCAGAGGTCTGACACAGATAAAAGATGTTTTCCCAGCTTTTATCTTCGGCATCATCATCATTCACTGGCAGGGACTCAATGTCATACATCTTATTGAAGTAAGGAGCAACGAACAGTTGTGCGTTATCACGCAACACGGTGCGGTAAAAGCATTCAAAATGCTCTTCTTCAGTCTTTTCTGGGATAATACGCTCGGGCACGATATTGACCTTAATCGGCTTTCTTTCAGGGATGCGCGCTCTACCGGCTTTGATGAGCTCGATGTGGAAGGCGTCGACCACCTGCTGCGGTAAGAACGGGTCTAAATCACGGTGATACAATTCATATAATGAGAGCGGAATCCAGTTATAGCGTCTCATGGTGTATAATGGATTGACGAAGTAACGAACAGGACGCTCGCCGCCATCAACGATTTCACCATTTTCCTGTTTAACCAGCACATGATACTTCTTTAACTGGCGTTTCAGTACTTTCCACGTCGTAAGCTTGCAGCCAACAACATCCATGAGTTCTTCTTCAGAGGTAGCTGCTCTTCTGCCAAACTTCTTATCTTCAATCATTACACAGTTGCGGACATCGATGGACTTAAAGAGACGATACAGATAACCGATATGGGTTATTTTGCCAGCGATTTCTTCGAGGTCAGGAATACCGGAAGATGTAGTCATCAGTAAACGGTCGTAATTCGCCATGATTCGGCAACCGCCTTCGCCGCCGAACTTGTCAGGTCTGAAATTGTCTGTCGTGCTTTTGGTCGTAAACTCGGCCGTGTGAGTCGCATTTGCGACCATCGTAACTGAATACTGTTTTTCCATATCTGAACCTTCTTTCAAGTCTTACAGTAACTATATTACACCCATGTGAGTGTTTTGTCAACACTCTAACAGAAAAAAGTTTTCAAAACTGCGGTGACCAACGAATCTATTTTAAATTCTTCTTCTCTGCGGCTTCTTTTATAATGATGGGTCTTTTGTCGCAGCAACACATTCTTGGCTCTCCAGCGCAAAGGAAACGCCCTTCTGTGATGTGTCAGCCATTTTATAACTCATGGAGGGCGCGGGGTGCCATTTATTCAAATAGACCGGGGGAGGAGGAGGAGAGAGATGTGGTCGTGAATCCGACTGCTGCTCTCTCCCCTCGGTTCTTCTTCTCTTCTGCTCCTCTGTTTTTTCATTTCGCACCGTTTCAGTCAGAACTGCTTAAATATACCTATATATAAGCAGTTACCCCAAAAAATGGTCGTGAGCCCGCATAAATACTGGAAAAGTGGGGGTCGCATTTGCGACCTTTTTGGGGCCTTTTTGGTCGCATTTGCGACCTTAGCTATCAACAGCAGTTTTTGGTCGTAAACGCGGCTTTCGTTTCTATTGCCGTTTTATGCTATCATACAGCGCAATGAAGTCAAATCCAGTACTTTCTTCAATCTGACTGAAGAAGACGCTCTACGTGTCTTTAGAAGCTAAAGTTCTAACCACTTTAAATGACTGGTAGTCCGTATTAACAGTCCTATATCAAAAATAATCGACTAATAAGTAAGCCCCGACTCTCCACAATCCACAAAGAGTCGGGGTTATCTTTATTTATTGAAGTTTTTGTCAAACACCTTATCTGTGAATGCCATCCCGCCGTTGCTGCGTTCAAACGAAACCTTAGCAGAGCCATTTAAGTAAGGAACTGTCCAGAACACGGCAAGTTCCTGCACTTCAGGCAGGTCGTTATATATCCTGGCTGCCATGTCGGAACTGTACATCTCCAACATCTCTTTGGACGTCTTACCGCTGTTCTTTCGGTTCCAGGTGAGGCGTACAAGGGCAACGTAATCGCCGTCCTTCTCCGTCCCCATGTCGGGATTCAGCGTTACGCTGTTGATGGTCGTTTCAGCATAGCCATTGACGTACTCTTTGACCTTCTCTTTAACCCTGTATTCTGGGGTATTTTTCTGGGCCTCGGCTTTTGCTTTTTCGTCAGCAGCTTTTTGTTCCTCAAGAGCTTTCTTGTCAGCTTCCTCTTTTGCCCCTTTTTCGGCTACTTTCTGCTGCTTTTCTTGTTCTTGAGCCTGACGATGGGCCTCATATTCGGCTTTTTGTTCAGGTGTTTCCGTAGCGTTGAATCCAATACCACTGGCTAGGAATACAACGAATGCAATAGCGAATCGTTTGCCGTAGAATGCCTTATCGCTCCCCTTGGAAAAGCAGATTATCAGCCTTATCAAGTAATATCCGCCGGCTATCAACGACAGCAATGTCAACAGAGCAAAAAACGTATTCATTTTAATTCCCCTCCAAATTCAAATAAATCCCATTAAGTCTCGCTTACTATTTCTCCCTTCATTTTATGTTTTCCTGCCAAATTCCAATGTTTACACAAAAAAGAGGCCCTTGGCGGCCCCTTCCTATCTTTCTATTTGATTAAGCAATAATCTCGTCATTGATGCAGGCATAATCGCCAAAGTATTCGATAGCTGCTTTATTGTAGGCCATTGCTGCTGCTTCTTCTGTCACATAGCTGCCCAGATAATGCAGTTCGTGGCCGGTCGTAAAAATTCTGGCAATGTAACGATATTCGCCGTTTTTTAACCGTTTGCGTGTTACACCTTTGTACTTACTTGCCTTACCTTGTGATTTCATTCTATTGCGTGCGTTGGCCGCAGCATCGACTAATCGCAGGTTCTCGCGTCTGTTGTCCGTTTTACGGTGGTTAATGTGGTCTACCATCGCGAAATTCGCATGGCCGTGTTTAAGCTCCATGATAAATCTATGCAGGAGAACGTTGACCCCGTTGATTTTCGCGCAGACATAACCTTTATTGTGTTTTGTCCAGTTGTACTGATTAACTGCCTCGTAATCAATGTCACTCACCTTTGCGTAGCCAACGATTTCATGTTTCCGGTTGTGGATTTCTACATGTTTCATAAATTAAATTCCTCCAGTTGTTTTGTTTGTTTTTTACGCAGCGCTTCAAAAGCGTCTACATAAACATCATTACCGTCGGAGGAATTCTTTATTCAGTATCTTATGAATATTTTTTCTTTTTTTAGGCCACTTCATTCAGGCAGGCGAATTCACCGAAGTATTCAATAGCTGCCTCATTATATGCTTTCGCGGCCTCTTCCTGGCTGTAGAAGTTGCCCAAGAACTGTTTCTTGCCATCAACCACGATAGCAGACTGCCAGCACTTCTTTCGGTTCTTCAGATAGAAGACGCCTTTAAATCGGCGTCGTGACTCCTGATTACGCAGGTTCTCAGCCTGTGAGCAAATTCTTAAATTGTCGCGCCGGTTGTCCGTCTTTATATGGTTAATGTGGTCTACCACCTCACTGTCGCCTTCAGTAAGTGCTGCAACGACCCTATGCATGTACACAGCTTTTCGTGCCGGTAAGCCCCAGAAGTCAGCATCTTTTTTATTCACAAAGTGGACTGCGTACCCCTGTTTGTTGATGTGCCAGCTGAAATCCATCAGCCAGTCAAATTCATCATCAATCATCACACTGCCGCCAGTTATGTCAAATTCAATCATCTTGAGTAACAACTCCTCGTAAAAAAGTTTCTACGTTAGCTTTATTACTCAAAAAAATTTTTTTTCTACACAAAAAAAGAAGAGCCCTCGTAAAGAGAACTCTTCTCAAAATGTTGTATATTTGTGGCTTTTGGGGCCAATGGGGCCAACTTTTTACGCTTTTGCCAGTTTCCCGAAGTGGCGTCGTCCCTTGTGTGGCAAGGGTTCCGAGAGTTGATACTTTTTGTAAGAACACTTTATGTTCATCATTTCAGCATCAACCTCGCAATATTTTAACACCATTGTTCAGGTTTTGCAAGCGCGTTATTTTCCGCCACCATATATTATTTTACTGCTACCGTATGTTCAGCATCAATTTTTTTCACTTTTTCCACGCGGCGCACATATTTTTCGGCTGTCAAGGGGTCAGTATGCATCCAGGTTTTCACTGTTTCCATAGCTATCGCACCGCCAATAATCTTGCCGCCCAGGCAGAGGACATTGGAATCATTGTGCTGACGGGCCAGCGCTGCACAGAACGGGTCCTGGCAGACAACAGCAAAGATGCCGCGCAGTTTATTGGCAATCATGGCACTGCCATAACCAACACCGTCGACAAAAATACCGCGGTCACATTCCCCCATAGCTACAGCCTTGGCCGCTGGATATACGAAATCCGACAAATCACAGGACTCATCATCATAAGTGCCAAAATCCTTGACCTCATGGCCTTCGCTTTCCAAATACTTCTTTATTTCGTTTTTCAGCTGCGTACCAGCATGGTCATTGGCCATTGCAATTTTCATAAGAAAAACCTCCCGTCACAATCCATACAATAATACATAGATTGTAACGAGAGGTGTTTTATTTGTCAACCTATTACCCTAGTCTTTCGTTCAATACTCTGAGGGCCTCCTGCTGAATGACCTTTAGCGGTACATTTTGCTCTGCCGCCAATTTCTTGCAGTCCTCATACTCTGGCGATACACTGCACAGCTTACCTTCCCAGGCGCTGACTTTGCAGTTTACTACGCCGTACTTTGTTTCCACCTTAGCCATATGGCGCGAGGCTTCCAAGCGCTGCCCCACGGGCATAATACGCAGGCCGATACTTGTAGTTTCGGCAAAGATAATCGCTATGCACGCATTTTTCTGCACCTCATCCACCAGTACAGACAGTTGCTGGGCCGGCCGGTTCTTCTTCATAAAAATCGGCGTTGTCCACACGTCCAAAGCCCCTGCGTCCAGCAATTTTTCGTAAAGATAACCGTAAATCTGCGGATTCATATCGTCAATATTGGCCTCTATAATTGACAGGCGGCTCTCGACCGCCCCGTTGTATTCCCCCAGATATACACGCAGCACATTGGGAATTGACAGTTCATGACTGCCTGCCCCATAACCGATACATTCCGTGACAAAGCCCTTGGGCAGGCTTTCACTATAAGTGCCCAGCGCACGGACAATACCGGCCCCTGTAGGCGTTACCAGTTCCTTTTCCTCCGGCCCTCGTTCTGTCTGCCATCCCAGTAACAGTTCCGCCACGGCCGGCGCCGGCACCGGCAGCAGACCGTGGGCACAATTTACAAAACCGCCGCCCACGCGCAGGCGTGACACAAATATACGCTCCACTTCCAGATAATCCAGGCAAATGGCCGCGCCGACTACATCAACGATGGAGTCCACTGCTCCCACTTCGTGAAAACAAACTTCTTCCGCCGGCTTGCCATGCACCTTGCCTTCCGCCTTGGCAATTTCGCTAAAAATCGCCTGCGCCTGCTGTTTGACCGCCATGCTCAAAGAAGATTTTTCCAGTATCTGCCGGATATCCTGCATACTGCGATGTTCATGATGCCGGTTATGGTGGTGATGATGGCCTGCCGCAGCCGTCTCTTCGACCTCCACATACAGGGCGTGAATCCCCTTGCTGGCCTTTTCCTTTACCTGCAGCTTGAATTCATCAGCCATAGGCAGTTTTTGTAATTCCTTTTGCAGATAAGCCTCTGGCACGCCGGCTTGCAGCAATGCGCCCAAAAACATATTGCCGCTGATACCGGCAAAACAATCCAAATATAGTGCCCGCATAATGTCACCTCAGTTTATTTATCTTACTGGCCAGAGCGCCAGCGCCAAAGCCATTATCTATATTTACGACCGACACGCCCATAGCACAGCTGTTCAGCATGGACAGCAGCGCCGCCACTCCCTGAAAAGACGCACCATAACCCACACTGGTGGGCACCGCAATGACTGGTTTATCCGTAAGGCCGCCCACCACACTGGCCAGGGCGCCCTCCATGCCTGCAATGACGATAATCACATTGGCCTGCTTTATCTCCGGCAAATGCGCAAACAACCGGTGTATGCCTGCCACGCCACAATCATAACAGGTCCTGACTTTGTTGCCAAACAGATACGCCGTCAGCCTTGCCTCCTCCGCCACAGGCACATCACTTGTCCCGGCCGTAAGAATCAAAATTTCATGCTCTGAGTCGCGTTCCAGGCTCTTATCCCTGTCCAAATAAATCAGCCGGGCGGTTTCATCAAATTGCGCCTCCGGCACCTTTTCCAGCACCTTGTCGTAATGCTCCTGCCGGGCTCTGGTAGCCAGCAGATTGCCCTTACTATGCGTATAAAGTGAATAGAAAATATCCCTCACCTGCGCCGGCGTCTTGCCAGCGGCATATATAACTTCCGGCATGCCCTGCCGCAGTTCGCGGTGATGGTCAATTTCCGCAAACTTCATTTCTTCAAAGGGGACTTCGGCAATGCTGCGTACGGCCTCTGCCTCAGACAGCGTGCCTGCTTTGTATGCTTGCAACAATTTTACTATATCTTCTTCCTTCACACTGCCACCTCATTTCTTTTGCTACTACAATTATAAAGGCAGGAGTAGACTCCAAGTCAATAAATTATTCGCGATTGCTGTCTGATAATCCTTGCCATAAAAAAGGAAATCATCTTCATTTCCCAAGATGATTTCCTTAAATCCGTCAATATCAGTTATCCCAGAAACTCCACATGCGTTCCATCTGTGCCTCTTTCTTTTCGGCCTCGACCTCTCTGGCGATATTGAGGTCTTTTTGCCCGTATCCCGGTGTGAGATTGATATTCTGCGGCAGCCACTCATCTGAGAACAAAGGTTTATTTATAAGTATGGCCCGCAGCTGCGTCTTGGCCTTGCGCTGTGCCGCCTCGCCACCGCCGGACAGGATAAACTCACCAATTAGCCGCCCAATGGCTTGCATAGAAGTTTCTTTCAGCGCCCGGGTAGTGGGGTCAAGAGCCGACAGACGCAAAACGGGGAAAGTCTTGACTTCATCGGTTGTCAGCATTTGGTCACATTTGACCATAAAACCGGCCTCACGCAATTTGCTGACCATTTCTCCCGGAGCAGCCTCGGCTGGCAGTACCGGCAGCACCAGATGGTTTTCTGTAGCCCCGCATAAGGTCTTAACCCCGGCATCGTGCAGTCCTTTTTCCAACGCTTTGGTGTTTTTCAGCACCTGCTCACAGTACGCCTTAAACGCCTCACTGCCCGCCTCTAAAAAGGTAGTAGCCAGCGCCGCCAGGACGTTTTTCTTCACCATGGAGTGCCCCGTATCCAATACGGTCTGGTCCATTTGTGCCGCCAGTTTCGCCGTAGTCAGGATTACCGCACCTTGCGGCCCGTGCAGGGAATCACCTGTGGGGAAGGTCACCACATCAGCAAAGGGCACCGGTGACGGCGCGCAGCCTGCGGCTACCGCTCCGGCATTCTGGCCGATATCCACCCACAGATAAGCCCCTGCCGCAATGGCAATTTCTTTCAGCCGCCCATAATCCAGATTACGGGGATAGTTTACCGGTGAAAAAATGATAAGCCTTGGCTTTCTGGCCTGGGCCAGTTTCTCCACCCGGTCTAAATCCACCTGTTCCGTATCCGGCTCAATACTAAAGGAAATAAAGTCAAACTGCATACGCTCACCGCTGCAATGCTCAGACTTGCGGCGATTAAAGGACAGCACTGTATCACCATTTTCCAGCAAGGCATGGAATACCACGCGGGACGCCGCCGTTATGTCAGCAACACGTACAATGGCATGCTGAGCCCCAAAGAGTTTTTCCGCCCTTTTAACCGCGATTTCCTCCAATTTCAAATGGCTGTACACGCCATGATGGTCCAGATGGCCATTTCCCAAAATACTCCCCTTTAAATAGGCGCTAAAGGGTGATACGGCATTAGACGTGGGAAGAAGGGATAAGGTAAAACGCTGCTTTTGTATCTCATCCTGCAGGAGCCCATATATCTCCGGGTCAAAAGACGCCAGACTTTCTGTAAGGGTTTGATTTTGCATTTACTATTCCTCCTCACTATCCCACAATCCAGTTGACGAAATAAATCGCCAGGGGAATCGTCACACAGGCAATGCCGATAAAGTCTATATACACGCCCGTCTTAATCATCTTCGTGATGGGGATATAGCCCGAGGCATAGACAATGGCATTAGGCGGCGTCGATACCGGCAGCATAAAGCCCAAAGAGGCCGAAAGTGCAATACCCACAGATACCGGCACAGGACTGATACCGGCTGAAATTGCCGCCGTAATGGCCAATGGCCCAATCATATTGGTAGCCGCCGTATGGCTTGTAAGTTCCGAAAGCAGCAATGCCATAACGGAGAAAATAGCCACCATTGCCACCTCCGACGGTGCACCGCCCATGGAGCTGACGATGAGGTCGCCCACCCACTGGGAAAGCCCCGTCTTATACATCATACCGCCCATAGCCAGACCGCCGCCAAAAAGAATCAGGGTTCCCCATTCAATGCCCTGCATGGCCTCTGACCATTTCAGGGTAAACTGACGTTCCTTGAAATTAACCGGCAGCAGGAACAAGAGCAAAGCACCAGCCATAGCCGCAATAGCCTCCGGGAACAAACGGTTATACATTTTGAGCGTGGGGTCCGTGCTCCCGAGAGCAATGGACAAAAAGCCCGGCAGCACCCACAGGGTAACAGCTACAATAAAGGCCAAAAGTGTGTTTTTCTGAGCCCGCGTCCAGCCGCCCAGCTCATCGCGCTTGGTTTTGATGAATACATCTGCGCCCTCAATGCGGTCCACATCCGCCGGGAACATATGCGACAACACAACATAAGCGATAACAAAATATACTACCATCGCGATAAGGCCCCAGGTCATCCACTGGAAGAAGGATACATGAATATCACACATGGTATCCAAAAAGCCCAGCATAATGAGGTTCGGCGGCGTGCCAATCGGCGTGAGTACACCACCAATGGAGCAGGAATAAGCTGTCATCAGCATAAGTCCGGTCGCATATTTATACTCGTGCAGGTGAATTTCCCGGCCATTGGCCGCAAACATTTCTTTAATGGAAGTTAAAAGCCCCAGACAGATGGGGAACATCATAGCTGCTGTGGCAGTATTGCTTACCCAGCCGGAACACAGGGCCGCTGCCAGGCCTACGGCCAGGAAAATCCGCTTAGGATTGGAACCAACCCACTCCCGCGATAAGAGCCAGTAAGCGAACCGCTTATCCAGACCGTGCGTCATCATAGCCTTGGCCAGAATAAAGCCGCCCATGAACAGGAAAATCATGGAATTGGCAAAAGCCGCAAAAGCTGTCCCCACCGGCACCACGCCGGTGATAACCGCCAGCGTCGGCCCGATAAGTGAAGTCACGGGAATTGGCACTGGCTCTGTAATCCACCACAGAGCTACCAGCACCATAATTGCCAACAGCTTATGAGCCGCAACTGTCAGCCCGGCAATCGGTGTCAGAAATACCAGCAGCGCCAGTATGGGCGCACCAAACAAACCGATAGTCCGCCGCTTTCGGTCAAAAGCTTCTTCTGCCGCTTTCACGGCATCTGCTTCTGTTTGTCGTTTGTCCACTGTAAAACCTCCTTTACTCCATACATTTCATATCAATATAGTCCATCTAATGGGTCATATTCGCTTTGCCCGATAAAATTCCTGCAAAATAAAAAGCTATCCCATCTAAATAACCATTAGATGGAATAGCCTTCACTTACATATTGTTTATTCTTCAGCAGCCTGAATGAAATTAGTCTCCTGCTGATGGCTCTGCCGGTTCATCTGCTCTTTGGCCTGCTGCAGTACAGTCAATGCCTGCTGCAGACCGGCCTCGGCCTGACGCACACCCTGAAAAGTGCCGTTTACATGGCCAATGAGCTGGTCAAACACCTGATTGGCATAGGCATCAGCATTGCTCTGGAGCTGGGTAGCATTAGCCTGCGTACGCTCCATGATTTCCCGTTCCTGGTCCTGCGCCTGCTGTACAATGGCCTTAGCCTTTTCCTTGGCCTGCTTGACGATTTCGCTCTCGTCGACAATGCTTTCAGCATAAGCCTTGGCCCGATTGCGGATATCCTCAGCAGCGGCCTCAGCCTCCTGAATAATCTTATCATGGTCGCGCATGATTTCATCGGCACGGCTGAGTTCCTTCGGTAAATCATTGCGCAGCTCTTCTACGTAATGAACGAGTTCATTATCATTGATAAGAGTTTTCTCTGTAAAAGGGAGTCTGGACGCCCCCACAACCATATTTTCGATTCTATCCAAAGTTTCGCGTACTGACATAACCTGCTACTTCCTTTCTTCTTTCATTTCTATCATCGCCTGTTCCACACAGGCTGGCACCAAACCATGTACACTGCCGCCAAAATGGAAAACTTCCCGTACGCCCGAAGAACTAACATAAGAATAATCCGGCCGCGTCAGCAAAAACACGGTATCAATTTCCGGGCATAAATGCCTTATCATATAGGCCTCATTTTCTTCATACTCCAGGTCCTTTACCGAACGAATGCCCCGTAAGATGATACTGGCCTGCTGCTGCTGCATAAAATCAGTAATCAAACCGGCAAAGGACATCACCCGGACATTGGGTAAATGAGCTGTAGCCTGCGTTAAGAGCGCCACGCGTTTTTCCACAGGGAAAAATCCCTGTTTCCCCTCATTGCGGAACACGCACACCAGCAATTCGTCAAACATGCGGCTGCCACGCTCAAAGATATCCATATGCCCCAGCGTCACCGGGTCAAAACTGCCGGAACACACTGCCCGTTTCATGGTTCTTCCTCCTCTGACTCCACATAGGACTTCCATTGGAAAAAACTCAGTTGGGTGGTATGTCCATAACGGCGGTTCATGACCTGAACCAAACGCCCTAAGGCAGGGAATTCTCCCTCATCGGCGCCATGTTCAATGACCAAAATACCATTTTCCGCCATCAGTCCCTGAGACTGGTCAATCTGCTGCAAGGCCTGTTCCCACAAGCCCTTATGATAAGGTGGGTCACAAAAAATCAAACTAAAATCTGCCTGGCCCTGCGCTAAGCGTGTCATTTCGGTAAATACATCGCCGCTCCGTACCATGGCCTTATCACTAAGATGTGTAATGGTCAGGTTTTCACGAATCAGCTTTTCCGTCGCTTTATCCACAAAGACGGCCGACTCAGCCCCTCGTGAAAGCGCTTCAATGCCTAAATTGCCCGTGCCGGCAAAAATATCCAACACTTTACGTCCCTGCACCATGGAGCCCAGAATGTTAAACAACGACTCTTTGACTCTGTCCGCCGTAGGCCGCGTAACCGCTGCCCCTTTAGGCGTCTTTAGTCGTGCTCCTCGCGCCGAACCGGTAATTACGCGCATCAAATTCACTCCCAACACACTAAACGCCTTTATTTTACCATATTTTTCACAAATAGTGAACTATTATATTTTCTTTAACGCCCTATAAGGAGTATAATTTAAGCATTGACTACGTACACACGCCCAGGAGGACATTGTGAAAAAATATCTCCCTTTGTGCCTGCTTGTCAGCCTTATAAGCCTGACAGCACTATGGCATTTTTCCCTAAAGTCTGCCCCCGTGGCAGAAAAATCTGTCCCTGCAGTTCAATATGAAAAGAACATCCTGCTGATTCCCTTGGACGGCCGCCCGCCCTGCCGGCAATTCGTCATTGATGCCGCAGCTATCGCCGGTATCAAAGTGCAGACGCCGCCCACCGAACTGCAGGATTATTATTCTGCCCCCGGCGATACAACCGGCATGCGCAGTTGGCTAAGAGAAAATCTTGCTGCCAATCAGGCCGCCATAATTTCCATTGACCAGCTCCTCTACGGCGGTCTGCTGGCAGCCCGTGAACAGGAGGCACCTGAAGATAAACAGCAGGCACTCATAAACTACCTGCGCGAACTTCATCAAAAATATCCTGATATCCCTTTACTGGCCTTCAGCATTCTTCCCCGGCAAACGCCGCAGGATACCATTGACGGCTATCAGGAACGCAAGGATTTACTGGCCTATTCCCGGCTCAAAGGACGCCAGGCCATGGGCCTGTCCGTTGACGAAACGGAGCTTGCCCGGCTGCAGTCCGCTATCCCGGCTGCCAGCCTGCAAAAATACTTAGCCCACTTCGCGGAAAATACAGCTCTCAATCAAAAACTTATTGCCCTCGTACAGGAAGGCGTGCTCTCCCGTCTGGTGCTGGGGCAGGACGACGGCGAACCATACAGCATTCCTAACATTGAAAAAGAAAAAATCCGTCAGCTGCTCGCCGACAAAAACATTTCCCCGGACAAAGTCTGCCTTACCCACGGTGCCGATGAAATCGCCCTGACCATGCTGGCAGCCTACACCAACAATCTTGCCGGCTGGCAGCCGCGCATTTACACAGCTTACAATCATCCCCGGACACCGGAAAAAATCATGCCCTACATGGCTATCAGTATGGCAGACACCGCCCGCGAAAAAATTCAGCTCATCGGCGGCCAGCCTGTTGCTGCCCCGGACACGGCCGACTTTATCCTCTACCTGTCGGCCAACGATTACGAGCAGGATACCGTCAGCGACCGCAGTCAGGCCTGCCAGTATATCAGCGCCCAGCTACAAGCCCACCGGCAGCTTGCCCTCGTAGATTTAAGCAAACATTTCACCGCACAGGAAACCATTTTGCCCCTGTTGCTTGAAAGTGACATACCTTTAAATGCACTGACCGCCTATGCCGGCTGGAATACGGCCAGCAATTCCATCGGTACTGCGGCCGCGTCTGCCAGTCTTTACTGCGCAGCTATCAGACAGACCGCCACCGTCGACGCTGCCGCTGCCGCCACCCAGGCCAATATAAAATTTCTCCACAACCGTATGCTCGAGGACTATTTTTACCTCAAAGCCGATATTGATATGGTAAACCACAGCCTGCAAAAAGCCGGCTATCATAACACCGCCGACCTCGATTTGGAACACAACTGGCGCTGGGCCAACAACATGCTGCAAACCAGCATGCAAAAACACTTAGCCGCTTACAAATACGCTCCGGCCATAAGAACGCCTGCTGTATTTTCCTCTCCTGCCGGTCAATTCACCCTTACCCTTTACGACCTCAAGGCCGAGCTTAGTTATCCCTGGCCCCGTACTTTTGAAATCTATTTGGAAAGTACCCCTTACCTGACCACCACCGTACCATGACACCAAACAAATATTTCACCAATAACAAAGGCACGGTATGACCTGTTCTGTAACGTTTGACGCGCAGCGTCTAAGTGAAAGAACAGGTTATACCGTGCCTCGCATTTACTTTAAAAGGTAAGCTGATGTTTATTTTTTTATGATATCCTTGCCAAACCACTTTTCGGAAATCTTGGCCATCGTGCCATCAGCCTTCATCTCATCGAGAACCTTCTGTACTTCGTCGCGGAGCTGTTTGTTGTCTTTGGCAAAACCAATGCCAAACGTGCTGACCTCACCGATAGCCACGTCCACAGCCTCCAAGTTTTCCGGATGTTTGCTCATGTAGTAGCGGCCGGTAATTTCATCACCGACAACGGCGTCAATACGGCCATTTTCCAAATCCATAAAGGCCGAAACGTAATCCGAATACTTCTTGACTTCTTTTACCTTCTCCTTAAAGAAAGCACTGCCATCTATATATTCCTCAGAGGTGCTGGCACTCTGCGTACCGATAACCTTGCCGGCCATGGACGGTTCGTCCTTAATATCAGTCGTCCCCTTCTTCACAAAGATAATCTGACGGTTATCCATGTAGGGTTCTGAAAAGAGCATGTTCTCCTTGCGTTTTTCCGTAATATCCAGACCATTCCAAAGGATATCTACGCGGCCGCTTTTGAGTTCAGCCTCTTTACTTGACCAGTCAATAGCCTTAAATTCCACTTCCCGGCCCAGGCGCTTGCTGGCCTCTTTGGCCAGGTCAATGTCAAAACCGACAATCTCATTGCTTTCATTTTTAAAGCCCATGGGTGGGAAATTATCATCGAGACCTACCACAATTTTCTTTCCTTTGTCCGGTGCTGCGGGTTTATCCGCGCCACAACCAGCTGCAAAAGCAGCAGTCATAACCGCTGCCATTCCCAGAGCTAAAAGTTTCTGCCATTTCATATAATCTATCTCCCCTCTATACTTTATCACATTAAAGGACTAACACATTGATAATTATACTGTAAACCTGTAAATCATGTCAAGGCTTGCTGATAAAATAAAAAAATAAAAAATAGAGGTTTTTTCCTATAAAAATAGAAGTATTACATATATCATCATATCCCACGTGAGGAGGGGGTTTACTTTGCGAGCTGTTTCGATTGAAGATTTGAAACCTGGCATGATTCTGGCCCGCACCATCGTCAATTCCGAGATGGTAGTGGTTTTATCGGAAGACACGCTCTTAACTAAAGCACATATTACCCGTTTAAACTTTTTAAATATACCCGTAGTCTACATCAAGGATGAATATGAACTAAGCAAGAACTATCAAAACGTCTCCAGCATTTTTAATCGCAGCAATGCCTTTGTCAAAGAATATGACAGCGTTGTGCAGGAGGCCAAGGGTATTTTTGAGGAGGCCGGCAAATCAGGCACAGTTCCCCTGCCGGAAACACAGGTTATCGTCAAGGACACCATTGCACCCCTGGCACGTAACAGTGGCGCCATCGATTATCTCTACGAGCTTAACCACAAGGCCAGCGATATTTACAACCATTCACTGCGTGTTTCTATTCTGGCCGGCGTCATTGCCAAATGGATGCATTTTACCCGGGCCAAAACCCGTGATATTATCATGGCAGGTTTTTTCCATGATATTGGCAAATGTAAATTCCCCCAGCGCTTGTTGGACAAAAACATCAACACCCTGCAGGGCGAAGATTACGAGAACTACATCAAACATACGGTTGACGGCCAGCATATCCTCAGCGGTATTGACGGCATATCAGACGGCGTAAAACTGGCAGCTATGCAGCACCATGAACGCATGGACGGCACAGGTTTCCCCTTTGGCAGCCGCGGTGAAGATATTCATGAATATGCGCGCGTCATCATGATTGCCGATATTTATGACAATATCACCACCGAACGTCAGGGCTATGTAAAACAGACACCTTTCGCGGCAATTGCTTATCTTACCGAAAATATGTATGCAACCCTTGACCCTACCGTTTGTGTTCCCGTACTCACTCATATCAAGGACGCCTTCCTGGGTTCCCGGATTACTCTGAACAACGGTGAAAAAGGCGTTATCGCAGCTTATCCCAATGATTTTGCCGCACATCCCATTGTCAGCTTGGAGTCCAACGAAATCATCAATCTCAATGAACATCCGGAACTGACGATAGCAGAATACAATCCGAAATAAAAATCAAAATACAAAAATACCGCAGCTCCCTGCTATAGGAGCTGCGGTATTATTTTCTGTACTTACAACTTACAATTTAAATTGTCCAATCGCCTCTTGCATGTCAGATGCCATATTAGCCAAGGACTGGGACGCTGCGGCAATTTCCTCGTTGGATGCCGACTGCTGTTCCGTAGCTGCGGAAATGGTCTGGGTATTTTCCGATGTCTTGCGGCTGATACCATCTATAGAATCTACCGCTTTAACAATATTACCGGCCCCAGCAGTTACCACTTCAACAGAATTGCTTATTTCATCCATCTGTCCCTTGATATCATTAACCATAGACAGAATGCCCTCAAACTGTTCGCCCACCTCACGGATAGCCGCCGTACCGCTCTTCACTTCGTCAGTACCTGACTGCATGGCCAGCACAGCCTCATTGGTATCATTCTGAATGGACAAAATGCGTGCCTTAATCTGCTCGGCAGAATCCTGTGACTCAGCCGCCAGTTTACGCACTTCTTCGGCCACAACCGCAAAGCCACGGCCATGCTCACCTGCCCGGGCAGCCTCAATAGCCGCATTAAGGGACAGCAAATTGGTCTGCTCGGCAATGGACGAAATTGCCTCGACGATTTGCCCAATCTGACTGCTGTTTTCGCCGAGCTTTTGCACAACATCGGCTGATGCCAATACACTCTTTTCGATATTGCCCATGCACTTTACAGCATTCTCCATCAAAGCCGAACCTTTTTGTGCCGCCTCAGCTGTGCGTCCCGAGGTTTCCGTGACCGTACGAGCCTTTTCGGCCATAGCATGCACATCTTCGTAAACCGTATCTACATTAGATTTCGCACTGTCAATATTCTGCAGCTGATCTTCCATATTCATGGACACTTCACCGACTGTTTCAGCCACATGTACAGAGGCCTCAGCCGATTGCTGCGCATTGGCAGTAAGCTCCTCCGAAGAGGCCGCCACCTGTTCACTTGTAGCTGCCATCTTGGAAATCAGTTTCCGCAGGTTGGCACTCATGGTATTAAAGGCATTAGTCAGTGAGCCGATTTCATCATTCGAAGTAATTGGCAGATTTTCCATGGACAAATTACCATTTGCCATCTGCGATGCGTGTGCCTCAAGGCCGGTAATCGGCGTGGTAATACGCTTAGCAAAGGTCAGACAGATAACGCTTGCCAACAGCAGACCAACCAGTGTCAACACCCCAAAGACTATTTTGAGTTTCTTCAGCGGTGCGAACACAAAGTCGCTGGGTGCCGATATACCCATTATCCAGCCTGTTTCCGGCACTGTGGTATAGGCAAAAACCTTGTCCTCGCCACCGATGGTAACCTGGAAATAACCTTCACCTTTTTTAGCCATTTCATCAAAATGAGTGCCCAGTCCGTCAATTTCCTTAAAGTTTTTCATGGGCTCGCCGGCACCGGAAGTCGCAAGAATATTGCCGTTAGCCTCCGCGATGATACCGGCACCTACACCATGATACTTCATGGCATTTGCCTGTTCTGTCAGCACATCAAGGCCAATATCTAAACAGGTAGCACCGATAAATTGCCCGTTGGCTTTAACAGGGGACGCCACAGACACAACGAGTTTATTGGTATTGGCATCGATATAAGCCTCAGTAAACAAAGTCTTATCGTGGGCCTTAGCCTCTTTATACCAGGGACGCTGACGTGGGTCCTTCTTGCCCGTATTGTCTCCGGAGTAATAACCTGAGAACCAGCCGTCCTCCGTACCAGCCGTCATCTCTAATATTTCCTTATCCGAGATGGTCGTTCCCAAGGTTTCCTGCGTGTGCATTACCTCCATGTTGCCATTTAAACTGGTCATGTGGTTAGTGGTAGCCACGCCAAACGCCTTTTTCTCACGCAGCCAGCCATTAAGTTTATTGGACTCATTGGCAATTGTCGTTCGCAGCTCACTGTCCACACTCTCTTCCAATGCCGAGCTGGCCATCATGTAGCCCACAATAGAAACAACAGCCAAAAGCAACCCCATCAATCCTGACAGGGCCATAAACTTTTGCTTTAACCCCATATAAAATCCCTCCTTGTTTTTATGAAATTCACGGTTTACCTATGTTATTCCACTAAGAAAGGAAAATTCCTGCATATATTTTTATATACGAAAAAAGCACCCCACAGGGTGCTTTCGCTTAACTGGCAACGCCCTATCCTCCCAGTCCGTCTCCAGACAAGTACTTTCGGCGTATGAGTGCTTA
>NZ_KK366040.1:272404-314930 GCF_000686945.1 Selenomonas sp. AE3005 | reverse complement strand
AAAGAAATTGCCGATTGCTATGTTGTTCATACCAATCGATGTTTTAATAAGAAACTAAAAGTTTCTCAAACATCTGGCTTTAATCATGTTGCATGATTATTTGCATTGTTTAGTTTTCAAAGAACAATCTGTTTATCGCCTGTCGTTTCAAGCGACTCACTTATCTTATCGCATTCAGGTTAGCTTGTCAACATCTTTTTTAGAAAATTTTCAAAGCTTTGCGGCCGTCCAAAAACTCGCTACCATTCAAGGTTTGCCGGGCTTTTGCCTGCCGTGTCTGTCAGCGACTTATATTATAATACAGGAATCATCAACCATTGTCAACATCTTTTTTATAATTTCTTAAAAAAATCACGAAAAAAATCACCACCCTGACAAAATTGGCCATGATGGTGATTTAACGTCTATGATTGTGCTTATTTTACCCTGATAACCCCGGGCTGCGTGATTGACCAGGAGCCCAAATGCTGTTTAAAATGCGCCGGCAGTTTTACCTGTATTTGATGGAAAGTGCCAGTTTCATAATTTGAGGCAAAGGTTTCCTTCATGCCGCCCTTATTGTGCAGCTTTTCATCATACTCCGGCAGGGGGTTAGGCACTACCACAAAATCTTCCTCCTGCCCCGGTATCGGCCAGGCCCAGAAGTTACTGATTTCTGTTTCGTCCACTGGTGCATACATAGGTGTCTTACGTCCTGAGGCCGAATCATGCGGCTCTACACAGATAAGCATCTGCAGCTTATGGCTTTTGACAAAATTCACGCAGGCCTCTGCGGCTTTGGGAACGTCCATACTGGCGGCCAGATTATTGTAGTCATCAATAAACGCCTGCCATACTTCCGTTTGTATTTTTTTTACCTCGGCCGTACCTTCTGGTTTTACTTTATCCGGCCGTGGCACTTTGTCCTGCGGCACACCTTCTTTTAACTGTGCCTTGGCCATCCAGCCACGTATTTCCTTTACTTCTGCCTGCAGCTGCTTTACTTCATTCTCCAGCGCGGCAATTTTAGCCAGTTCCTCCCGTCCATTGATGACCAGGGAATAATTGTAGGCAATACCGACAAGGGCCACCAGACTGATGGCACCTACCAGAATTAACATTACCTGAGCCACAAACGGCGGAAAAATAGTCACGTCCATCCCAACTCACGACCTTCCCTTATATCAAGTGCGTTTCTTTCCATTCAAAATGTCGCATAGGTCCAGCATATTTCTGATACGCATAGCCTCAGTAGCAGACAAGGCTCGGTCATCATTTGAGCCGCCCTTTACCCCCAGCATAACGATTTTGCCGGCCAGCTGGTCTGCAACCTCCTTCATACCTTTTAAGGTTTCCCGGTCAGCTATCTGGTCGCACCATTCCATAATACCGTCATTGGTTTTGGAAGTAGTCACCGGACTGCTGGCTTTGACCTGAAAAACATCTTCCTCACTTGTCTGCAAGCCTACCCCTTGGAACCCCATTGGGCGATGGCCGCGATGACGCAGAATTACGTGAATTACTGCACTGCCGCCGCCATCACGAACTATATAAGGCTGTAGGAATATACCATCTTCAGTTGGGTCTTCATAACGATAATAAGTTGAGCCGTCCATTTCCTTGCTCACGAGCATATCGGCCGTCAGTCCGCGAACAACCTGGTCAGGTTCTTCGGTACGCCCCATACGCCGGTCAAGCAGTTCCTGCTTGCGTCGGGCTTTAGCCTTCTGCGCTGCCTCCTCCGCCTCTTTTGCCTTTATTTTCTCCTGCTTGGCGGCCTCTTTCTTATCCTGTTCTGCCTGAACTATAGCCCTGGTTTGGTCATACTGCACAGCGGCATAAAATCCGGCCCCGCCAGCTACACCTACCACCAGCAGCACCAGAATAAAGTATTTTAATTTCGCCATAGCAGACCCATCCTTTCCTCTGCTAAAAATACGTATCCTATAAGGTAATATACGCGCAAGGAAAAGAAAGTTCCTGCCTGCCTGCACAGAATATTTTCAAATATTTAAAACGCCGTTGTTCTAGTTTTGTATAGACAAAACTGGAACAACGGCGTCCCCGCCTGCTGCGGTGAGAGCATTTACCTGCCTCGTTATATATTACTCAGCAGCATATCACCTACACTGCTGTATACGGCTCGTGCCCGGTCCTGTATAGCCTGGCGTGCTGTTGCCACGGTGAACCCGCTAAAAGTGTCCAGCATGGGCAGGTCATTCGTTTCATCACCAATGGCATATACCTCTGCCCCTTGCCAGCCCATCAGCTCCAACAGTTTATTTATGCCCTGACTTTTGCTGACGCCGGCCGGAGTTATGTCCACACTGCAGCCATTCGGATAGGCATGAACCCAACGGCCGAACTTGTCATTAACCGCGGCGCTGACCGTGTCCGCCTCCGCCGGTTTATGATAGCCCAGGCAAAACTGATGTATCTGCGGCAGTCCCATAATGTCACTTTCCGTTATTTTCACAATGGGGAAATTCCATTCGCGGGCCTCGCGTTTAATCCACGAACCCTCACTCTCATGATACAAATACGTTCTATCGACTGCGGAAAAAGCAAAGTGGAACGAACGGCGCACTCCCGGTTCACGAACAATTTCCGTCAATACTGACAGCGGTATGCTGCCCTGCCACAGCGGCGTGCCATCAGCCCGGAAGATTATCCCCCCGTTGTTGCACACCGCATAATCAGACTCAATACCATAATATTTCAGCTGGGGCATAAGCATACCATAATCCCGGCCGCTGACCACCCCAAATTTATAACCGGCTTGCCGCCAGGCTTTAACCCCGGCCACATCTTCGGCAGAAATTTTGTTCTGCCGAAAGAGCGTACCATCATAATCACTGGCACCTATTTTCATTTATTTCACCCATTTCTGTGTATAAATAACGGCTTCCCACGGCCGTAATCTGCCCAGACTGCCTCCGGCCATATTGCCTAAAAGCAGTTCAGCCCCCTGCAATTCCGGCAGGCTGTACGTTTGCTGCCTGCCGGAAAAATTCAGCAGAGTATATACATGGCGGTTGCCCAGACTGCGCTTAAAGGCAATAATGCTGTCATCCCCGGTCAACAAAGGGGCAAAACTCCCCTGCTGTAAAATCTCTGCCACGGAGCTGTCATAGCGCAGGGCGACCAGACGGCGGTAAAAGTTTAGCACCGAATCCGCAGCCGCCGTTTCACTCTCAACACAGGCAGCGGCAAAGTCGTCATGCACCGGCAGCCAGGGCAGCCCTGTACTGAAACCGGCATTTTTTCCTGTTGTCCATTGCATCGGTGTACGGGCATTATCCCGGCTGTAACGATTTACTATCGCCAGCGCCTCAGCCTGGCTGCGGCCTTCTGCCCGAGCCAGCTCATACTGCCCGTGGGAAGAAATATCATTATATGCCGCAATGCTGTCCCAGGCGACGTTGTCCAGCCCCAGCTCCTGTCCTTCATAAATGAAGGGTGTCCCTCTAAGTGTCAGGAGCAGGACTGCCATAACCTTGGCCGTCAGTGCCCTGTCCGCCTCATCGGGGAAGAAATGGCGCACACAGCGCATTTGGTCGTGATTCTCAAAGAACACCGGATACCAGCCCTGCTCCGCGGTGGCCTGCTGACTGGCAAAGAGAACTTCCTGCAGCCGGGGAATAATGTCCGGCGTATAGCCTGTCGCCTGACTCCATAATTCTCCCGTGGGAAATTCCAAATTCATATGGGAAAACTCAAAGAGCATGTCGAAAACTCCCTCCGGGCCAACCCAGCTTGGCAGGTCCGCCGGAGCAACGCCGTTGGCCTCGGCCACCGTGAAAATATCATGACCAGCAAACACCGCAGCCTTAAATTCATGCAGCAGGTCCAAAATCCCCGGGGTATTGGCAATCATGCTGTGAATATTGACCATACCATCATCACTGTCCGGTTCGCCGTCCACAAACTGCGCCGGTTTTTTGATATACACAATGGCATCGATGCGGAAACCGCCCACGCCCTTGTCCAGCCAGAAATTAGCCGCCTCATACAGCACCCGGCGCACGGCCGGATTTTCCCAGTTCAGGTCCGGCTGTGCCTTTGCAAAAGTATGCAGGTAATACTGCTGACGTTTTTCACACCATGTCCAGGCACTGCCGCCAAAGATGGAGCGCCAGTTAGTCGGTGGTGTACCGTCCGGCCTAGCGTCACGCCAGATGTACCAGTCGCTGTGTTCACTATCCCGGGAACTGGCCGAATCCACAAACCACGGGTGTTTATCCGAGGTATGGTTATATACCAAATCCATTACGATACGTATATCCCGGCGCCGCGCCTCAGCGACAAGCCGTTCCATATCCGCCATGCTGCCATAAGCAGGGTCAATATCCGTGAAATCGGCAATATCATAGCCGTTGTCCACCATGGGCGAGGGGTATACCGGCGTCAGCCAGACAGCCCCAGTCCCCAAAGTCTTTAAATAATCCAGCTTGGCGGTAATACCGTTCAGGTCCCCGGTGCCACTGCCGGTGGTATCGAGAAAACTCTTAGGATATATCTGGTAAACATTGGTTTTCTGCCACCATTTCAAATCACTCATATTTACCTCTATTCTCAGTTCCTGTACGAAACTAAACGCTTAGAATACCAGTACCGGCGTTACTCCGGCTGCCACCTCTGCATCTTCCTTTTTCTGCATCTGCGGATAATCGCCGGAATTTGTTACCGCCATAATTACCGTAGTTTTATAACCGGCATTCTTGATAATCTCCTGTTCAAACTTAATCAGCGGCGTACCAGCCTTGACCTTATCCCCGGCCTTGACCAGCGCCGTAAAGCCTTCACCATTCAACTTCACCGTATCAATACCGATATGAATAAGCAGCTCGACACCATTTGGCAGGCGCAGGCCGATAGCATGGAGACTTTCTTCCATAATCATGGTGACTTCCGCATCTGCCGGAGCAACTACAGTATCCCCCACAGGTTCAATGGCAATACCGTCCCCCATCATCTTCTGGGAAAACATATCATCATCGACTTCGGTCATATCCATAAGTCTGCCGGATACACAGGCACTTAATTTCATGGCCAGGCTGTTGTCCATTCCGGTTGTTTCTTTAACTGCCGGCTGCTGTACCGCGCCGTCAATGTTCTCACCTTTCAGCAGGGCGTCAAAATAACTGCGCACCTGCGGCACAGACAGTCCCACTATAACCTGTATGGCACGGCCATTTTTCACGAGTCCGAAAGCACCGGCTTTAGTAAATTTGCTCACAGCCGCGACCTTATCCGGGTCAGCCACCGTAACGCGCAGGCGCGTCGCACAGTTTGTCACTTCGCGGATATTGTCCGGGCCGCCCAGGGAATCAAGGAATACCTTGGCTTTTATGGCCAGCGCATTATCTGCCAGGCCCATTTCTTCCATTTCCTTTTTCGCCTGATACTCAGCCTTGGTGAAAAGTTTATCCTCTACATCGTCGGCTGTCCGCCCCGGCGTAGCGTAATCAAATTTCATAATAAGAGTGCGGAATACAATGAAATAAATTGCTGTAAAACACAAGCCTATTACAATTTGCAAAATATACGTACCTGCGTGATACTGGAACAAGGGAATCCAATTCTGCACAAAGGCATCGATAAGACCGCCGCCAAAGTTGCCGGCCAGACCGATGGCGTAAAGAGCAGCTGACAGGCAGGCTGCCAGAACAGCATGTACCAGATACAGCAGCGGAGCCACAAACAGGAACGTAAATTCCAACGGTTCCGTGATACCGCAAATCACAGCGGTAAGCGTTGCCGGAATGAGCAGTGCTGCTGTTTTCTTCCGTTTTTCCGGCTTGGCGCACATATAGATAGCCAAAGCTGCCCCCGGCAGACCGAAAATCTTAGAGCTGCCATGAAGGGCAAAGCCCCCGGCCGGGAATAAATCCCGCAAGCTCTGGGCACTAGTGGCAAAATCATCTAAATGCTGCAGCCAGTAGGCCTGAATGCCGCCATCACATACTGCCGGCCCGAAGATAAAGGGCAGGTAGATGAAATGATGGAGCCCGGCCGGCAGGAGCAGACGCTCGGAAAATGTGTAGGCCCATACGCCGACCAGACCGCTGGTTTTCAGGAAATCCTGGAACTGCATAATGCCATGCTGTATAGCCGGCCATATCCAGCAAAAAGCCAGCGCCACAGGTACCATCAGAACAAAGCCGACTGCCACGACAAAAGCCGGGCCTTTAAATATTCCCAGCCAGTCGGGAATGTTGGTGTCGTAAAAGCGATTGTGCAGGTACGCTGTCACACAGGCAATAAAGATAGCGCCCAGCATACCCATGTCCAAGGTCTTAATGTTGGCTATCATGGCCAGGCCAGTGCCAGCCCCGGCCGCCTGACTGTAATCAACGCCGAAGGCTGCTCCGTGCAATGTCAGGAAACCGGCAATAAAGTAATTGAACACCATATAGATAACAAATGATTCCATAGCGCAGCGCGCCGGTTCCTTTTTGGCAAAACCGATGGGTACCGCTATAGCGAACAAAATTGGCATCTGAGCGAAAACCGTCCAGGCCCCCTGCTCTACCACAAACCAAAAATCATACCATACTGTACCTTCAGCGGCTATCATCCCCAACAGCCCCTGATTCTTACAGATAATTGACAGTGCTACCGTCAGACCAAAGAAGGCAAACAGAATTACCGGCGTGTACATAGCGCCGCCAAACCGCTGCATCCCCTGCATAAGACGGTCTTTGCTGATTGTCATTTTAAAGCCCCCTATTCTTCTTAGCTTTACTTTGCTTCACTAGAATCAGCATACACAAAAAAGACCACCGACGCAATAAGTCAGCGGCCTTTAGGTCCATAGCCCTGCAGCTGTATTTTGTTACATTTCCTGTACTTTGGTACAGTCCCTTTGCTGTTGCAGGTACATACGGTATTTCACATACCAGACCTCCACTAACATGAAGTATGGCAGCATGGATTGAAAAGCAATTCGTTCATCTTCGTTATCATAGAGTTGAAATTTAGCCGGGGATACGTACAGGTTTACCGTGGACAGACTGGCCAGGGTGTTGTCATGGAGTTTGGTTATGGAGATAAAGGGCACGTCCAGCAGTTTCAGCCGCTGGGCAAATTCCACCACCACCGGCGTTTCCCCGGACAGGGATACAAAGATAAACAGGTCATCAGCTGTAAGACCGCTGGTCAAAGATATGAATTCCTCCTGACCGCTGATTTCATAAATCATGACATTGTCATAGAAGAACAGCCGTTTTAACTCCTGGGCGACATTGCTCTGCACACAGCCCGAGGCATAGATAAAGACGCGGTTAGCCTCATGCATCAGGCGGCTGGCGCTGTCAAAGTTGCGCTTAAAAATCTTGCCCGAAGTCTGGGCGTAGAATTTCTGCAGGTCCTTAAGCACGTCATCACTATAAACGCTTTGCGCTGCCTCTTCCATCTTCAGCACAGCCTTAAACTCGCCAAAACCATCAAACCCCAGTTTCTGGGCAAAGCGCACAATGGTCGTGGACGAAACAGCACAGGCCCGGGCCAGGTCGTGAATTGATATATGCCTGACTGCCGCCCGGTGCTGCAAAATGTATTTGTAGATAACCATATCCGTGTCGTTCAAGTCCAAACGGTGCTGGTTGATGATTTCTTCGATTCGCATGACAATTCCCCCGTTTCTTCTTTGATTATAACAAAAACTGACCGTTTCAGCCAAATATTTGCAGGAATCAGCCCTGTTTCCGCCAGCGCAGCCGCCCGGCTAATTGTCTAAGCTAAAGGCAAACAACGGAGGTGGTCAATATGTACAGCATTCAACAGGAAAACGAACTAATCCACATGGCCCAGCACGGCAATAAAACTGCCTGTGAGCAGCTCCTGCAGGCTTACACCGGTCTGCTCCACAAAATGGCACACCGCTATCAGCACACACCATCCGGCCGGGAACTCAGCGAGGACGCCCCGGGGATTTTGGCCCTGGCCTTTATGGAATCGGTCCATGCGTTTGATTCCAGCCGCGGCGTTCACTTTGCCGCCTTTTTACAAAGCCATCTCCAGGGCGCCCTGTATAAAGCCTTGCGAAAAACCTGCACCTGCAATCTGCATACAGCCCATCCTGCAGCCAATGGCACCGACGCCCCCTGGTACAATCTGGTGGAAAGTCCTGCGCCCACACCGGAAAGAATCATCACCGCTCGTGACGAATTGTCCCGCCTCAGCCGCCAGCTAAGCACCGCCGATAAGCAGCTCCTCAGCCTGCTTTACTACCACGAACTGCCGCAAAACACCATCGCCCGCCTGCTCCACCTAAGTCCGCAAACCGTCAGCAAACGCAAACAAAAACTCCTAGCTCAATTAAAAAAACTCGCCTAAGCGAGTTTTTTAATTGCTATTATTTGATTATAGCTTTATAGTACGTCCAAACTTGGAAATACGGCAGGATATCTTCATCCCAGAAAATAGCATTGGTTCTTGGTACATAGACAATGTCACCATCCTGCACCGTCACATTTTGCGTAAGATCATGCTTTACAACATAATCCTTCATATTAAGGCGACGATAGTACATCGTACCATCTACCACACGAATTATCTGTACCTTAGTACTACGTCCACGTTTAGAGAAACCACCAGCAGATACAATAGCTGCATAAGCATTCAGACTATCTATATCCATTTTCTGAATACCGGGTTCTTTGACTTCTCCCATTACATAAACTCTGCGCGGACCATAGCTTTTCACAGCCACACTCATGCTGGGAATTTTTATATAGCGGCTTAGAGCTCTTTGAATTTTATCGTTCGCTTCATCCAAGGTCAGCCCAGCCAATTGAACATTTCCCACATAAGGAACAGCAGCATAGCCATCCGGGCCAATCATAATTTCATTTATATTACCAGTCTTAGATGCAGTCGCCTGTTCCGCAGTTATCTGTGTATAACCGGTCGAATACCCCAAACCTTCAGGAAAACCTAAGATACTAAGCGAAATAACATCATATTTTCCCAGTCTGTAGTTATCTGTAAGCTGTCCCGTTCGCAGACCTGCCGTTTTAAATATTTCATCAGACTCTATATATGCACCCTTATTTTCCGGCACTTCTTTGGGCACAGGACGAACCTCTATGGAACTCGGTGCCGACTGGGCAGTGCAAACAGTTCCGCTAAACACATTGCCTAATAACAATCCTGCGACCAATCCCCAGCCGCAAAGCGTCATTTTCCTCACTATATAACACTCCCTCTATATACAATAAATACTCAATTCAAACACCACAATTATAGCGAAGAAAGTGTCTCCCGTCAATCATTACTCACGCCAATCCCGTCAAAGTCCCCGGCGGTTGCGCCACAAACTCCTGATTCATTTTGCGGACGCTTTCGCGCTCCACAAAAAACAACGGCATGGCCAGATTATCCTGTTCTTCCTCTTTGCCGTGCAGGATATTGAGCAGGAAACTGGCCGCTTTCATGCCCATCAGTTCGTAATCAAAAGCAACCGTGGTCAAGGCCGGATATACTACCGCGCCTACCTCATAGCCGCCAAAGCCCACCACGGAAATATCCTCAGGCACTTTTACCCCCCGTTCATGGAAGTAGCGCAAAATACCCAGACTGATATTATCTGTGGCCCCTACCACTACGGACGGCTTCATCTGACGGATTTCCTCGGCCCGATTATAAGCGGAGAGAAAATCAAAACCCGTTTCCACGAACTCCACCTGCGCCTCCGGACGGCCCTTGCAAAAACCTTCGATAAAGCCCCGTTTTCTTTCGATGCCGACGGCCTCGTCGCTTTCGGTAACCCCGGCGAACACCGCCCGGGTGTGCCCCATTTGCCGTAAATAAGCGCCCATGCGGTGACCTGCTGCCAGGTCATCTATTTTTATACAATGCACGGCCTCATTCTGCTGTCCCGTAAACAGGATAGGCACTGACCATTCCTGCGCACACCGCACGTGTTCCGGCGTAATGCCCACGGAATCAACCAAAATCGCGTCCACACCCTGCTGCTGGAGTTTTTGCATATTATCCAATTCTTTTTTGCCTGACAACTGACTGACCAGCAAAATACTCTGGTAGCCCTCCGGCTCCAGCACTCGGGCTATGCCGGCCAGGAGTTTTCCCACCGTCACTGAATCCATACGGGGCAAAACTATCCCGATCAGCTTGCTGTTTCTGGTCTTTAACCGCTTGGCAAAAAAATTGGACTGAAAGCCCGTAGCCTCAATAGCCTTACGGACTCGCTGCTGTTTTTCCATGCTGATGTAGCCATTATTCAAATAACGGGAAACTGTGCTTTTCGATACACCAGCCAGTTCCGCTACGTCTTTAATTGTTACTTTCTGTTCCATATTCCATCCCCAGTCGCGCCTAAAAATATGTTATATGCTCTATATTAGGAGATTTTTGCCAAAAAGGCAAGCAAAATATGAAATCAGTTCCACTTTTTAAATATTCGGCAATTGCCAGTTTATCGGCGACTGCCCCGTCCGCTGTAAAAATTCATTCACGCGGGAGAAGGGACGGCTGCCGAAAAAGCCGCGATATGCCGACAGGGGGCTGGGGTGCGGCGATTCCACGATGAAATGCTGCGGATTTGTTATCATGGCTTTCTTGCGCCGGGCCGGTGCGCCCCACAGGATAAAGGCCAGCGGCTTTTCCCGTTCATTGAGCAGGTTTATTATCTTATCCGTAAAATGCTCCCAGCCCTTCCCCTGATGGGAGCCAGCCTGATGAGCTCTTACAGTAAGCACCGTGTTCAGCAGCAGTACCCCCTGTTCAGCCCAGGGCTTTAGGCAGCCGTTATTGGGAATGGTGCAGCCCAGGTCCGTAGAAAGTTCCTGAAAAATATTCAGCAGGGAGGGCGGCGGTTCAACGCCGGGCAAAACCGAGAAGGATAAGCCATGCGCCTGTCCGTCACCATGATAAGGGTCCTGCCCTAAAATAACCACCTTCGTATCAGCATAACTGGTATAGTGCAGAGCGTTAAATATGGCATACATATCCGGGAAAATTTGCCGGCTGCGGTACTCGCTGATTAAAAACTGGCGCAGTTCCTGATAATACGGCTGTTTTAATTCGTCGTCCAACAGGCCGGCCCAGTCATTATGAAAAATCTCCATTTGGTTAACAACTCCTGTGTGTTCGCATATATCTGACAAATGCCAGTCCCTTCCCAGGCTCTCGGGATACTTCTGTAAACTCCGCATAGTCCGGGAAAAACGTATCCGCCGCAAACGCGCCGTCCACTTTGGTCAGCAGCAGTTCCTTGGCGTAAGGCAGCAGCAACGCATATATTTCGCCGCCGCCGATACAGATAAATTTCCGCCGGGGATTTTCTGCCTGCAGGCGCCCCAGCAGTGTCCATAGTTCTGTCAGATTATGGCAGACCTGCACATCATCGCGCTGCATTTTTTTTGACAGCACAACATTCACCCGGTCAGACAGTGGCCGCCCCCCGGGCAGTGACGCCAGTGTACGGCTCCCCATAATCACCACCTGGCCCAGCGTCAGCCGGCGGAAATGGGCCATATCTGCATCATTATGTACGAGCAGCTGCCCCTGCCGTCCTATGCCGCCCTGTTCGTCTACACAGGCAATCATACGCAAGGGATAGGGTTCATACAGTTCCGGGGCAGGCGTTATTTCCTGGGCCTGTATTTGTTCGTCCCGGCACCAGTCAGCTATCGTCCGCCCCTTGATGACCAGCTGTGGCGCAATAACCCCCAGCGGCACCAGGACAAAAGCCCGTTCTGTCAAATACGGGTGCGGCAGTCTGAGTTCCTCCGTATCGGACTCATAGCCGTCTGCCGCCAGCAGGTCAATATCTATGGTTCTGGCGCCCCAATGCTCGTGCCGCACCCGGCCTAAAGCCTGTTCAATCTGCTGGCTGGCCTGCAAAAATTCCCGTGGCGTCAGCGTTGTTTCCACCACAGCAGCCGTATTCAAAAATGGCGGCTGCTCCAGGTTGCCCCAGGGGGCCGTCTCGTAAAAAGGAGCCACGGCCAGCAGCCGTACCTGCGGTAAAACGGACAGTCGCCGCAGGGCCTCACGCAGGGTTTCGCCCCGCTGCCCCAAGTTAGCGCCCAGACTCAAATATATTTTCACCAGTTTATCTCCGCGTCCGCACAATACTTATGCTGGCGTCAGTGAACACGCCCGGCAGCGGTGCATGGGGTTTATGCACCGTAACCCGGACCTTTTCCACCAAAGAGAACTCTGCCAAAATGCCCTGAGCTATCTCCTCGCCTACAGCCTCAATCAGTTTCCGCGGTTCACCTTCCACCACTTTTTTCACCAGCTTATACACATCTGCGTAATTTACTGTAGCCGCCAGCTTATCCGTTTCGCCGGCCTCCTGCAAATCAAGATACATGGACACGTCCACACCGAACTCCTGCCCCATTTGACGTTCTTCGGGCAGGCAGCCATGATATCCGTAAAAATTCAGCCCCGTCAGTTTTATCTTATCCATTCTCTCCGCTCCTCAATATAACATCCGTCATCCGGCACATACGGGCAATAGGCGCCACGTCATGCACCCGTACAATACCTGCGCCCTTAGTGATACCTACCACACAGGCTGCCCCCGTGGCCTCCATTCGTTCCTCCACAGGCAGGTTCAAAGTCTTGCCGATAAAGCTCTTGCGGCTGGCCGCCAGCAGCAGGGGATATTCTTCCCCGGCCACCTGCAGCAGCTCTTCCTGCCGCCGCAAAACCTCCACATTTTGCTCCGCGGTTTTGCCAAAGCCAATACCGGGGTCAAAGATAAACTGTTCCTTCTTCATGCCGGCAGCCAGTCCAATATGGAGCGATTCCTGGAAAAAATTCTGCATGGCTGCAATGATATCACCATCATAGTTTGTACCCTGCTGATTATGCATGACCACCACCGGCAGGTTAAATTCCGCTGCTGCTTTCGCCATCGCTCCTGGTTCTTCCGCATACTGCAGGCCCCATATATCATTTAAGATATGGGCGCCGCACCGGGCCGCTGCCCGGGCCGTTTCCGCCTTAAAAGTATCCACTGATACCGGAACCGGGCAATGACGCAGGATTTCTTCGAGCAGCGGCAGCAGTCTGTCCATCTCTTCCTGCGCCGGCATGGGCTTAAAACCGGGACGGCTGGACTCCGCGCCCACATCGATGATGTCAGCTCCGGCTGTCACCATTTCCTCCATGTGGCGCAGGGCAGCGTCACGGTTATTAAACTTACCGCCGTCCGAAAAAGAGTCCGGTGTGATATTTAAAATGCCCATTATCAGGGTGCGTTCCCCCAATGTCAGTCGCTTGCCATCAGCAAATACATATTGCCGCTTTGCCCTCATGCCTTTTCACCGCCCAAAATCATCCACGCCTGCTGGTAAAGCGCTGTATCTTCCTTAAAGACGCCATTGCATTCCGAAGTCACTGTACGGGTGCCATGTGCCAGGTCACCGCGCATGGTCATACAGAGCTGCTGCGCCTCAATGACGACCAGCACTCCTCGCGCGCCCAAATCTTTGCGCACAGCGGCCGCAATCTGTGCCGCCAGCCGCTCCTGCAGCTGCGGCTTATGGGAAAGGCGCTCCACCAGCTGGGAAAACTTGCTGAACCCGGCCACTCGCCCGTTCCCCGGCAGGTAGGCAATACTCACCTCGCCAAAGAACGGCACCAAATGATGTTCGCACATGGAATAAAAGGGTACGTGGCGGACGGCGACAATGCCCTCCGAACCGGCATCAAAGGTTTCGCCCCAAATATCAGACGTTCCCTTGCCCATACCGTTAAAGAGATATTCATACATTTTCGCCACGCGTTCCGGCGTCTTTTCCATACCCTGCGCCTGCAGGTCAACGCCCACTGCCTCCAAAAAATCCCGCATGGCCCGGGCTGCCCTCTCCTTATCCACCGGCCTGGCATCATCTTTCATGGCCTGTCCTCCTAGCTATCATAAACTTACTAACATACTGCATTTTGTATCTGATAATCAGCCCTGTACCCATTCCTTAAACTTTTCCGGCGAACTGTTTATCACTAATTCCTCGGGGAAAGCATACTTGCTGATAAGCTCCTGTGCATAACTGTGATTGCCCACGTCCAGGTCAATATGCGCGTCACTGCCCATGATGACCATGGTATTGTGCCGCTGGCAGGCAGCCAGCAGCTGTCCGGCCAGTTCCCGGGAGCCCTGACGGCTGCCCCCCGGGGTATAGGAACTGTTGTTGCATTCCAGCAGTACATGGTACTCCTTCGCTGCCTGCGCCAGCGCGTCAAAATCCACAGGATAGTCGGGATTATCAGGGTGTCCGATGATTTTCACCTTGGGTTTCTGCATGGCTCCGATGAGCGCGGCCGTATTTTCCGCACGGTTACCCGGCTTTATGCAGGGATTATGCAGGCTGGCGATGGCATAATCCATTCTGTCCAGATACTCCTGCCGCAAATCCGTGGAACCGGAAAAGTCCAGGATATTCAGCTCCACGCCCATCAGTAAATCTATGCCATAGGCATCACGGCGAATAACCTTGAAATTGCAGAAATAGAACTCATGAAAAGCCCCCGGCATAGCCGGGGCATGGTCGGAAATACCGACCAGGGACAAGCCTTTTTCCTTGGCCGCCGTTATCATTTCCCGTAATGTGCTGTAGGCATGTACACTCGCCAATGTATGTGTATGAACATCCAATAAATCCTTCATCAAAAAGCCTCCTGCCTTTATCGTCTATGTATCAGAATAAGCCCATTATCTTTAAGAAAAACACCCAGCCAAAAATTGTCAGGCAGGACAGGGCACTGGTATACACTACGCAGTTGCCAGCCAAATCAGCGTCACTGCCCATCTGCTGTGCCATGGCAAAACTGGCCACGGCGCAGGGGGACGCAAAAACCGCCAGCAGGGTTACAAGCTCTATATCCCGGAACCCCAGGTATACCGCCAGACTCAAGGCTGCCGCCGGCACCAGGATAAGACGGGCGCCCACGCAGCTGATAAGCTGGGGCAGGTGATTATGAAAACTGCCGCCTTTAAAGGACGCCCCTAAAATTATCAAAGCGACCGGCGTCGTGGCCGCGGCCACCTGACCGATGCCCTTGAGTACAGGCTTGGGCACAGGGAAATCAAGCAGCCGCAGCACCACAGCGGTCAGGGCGCCCATTATCATGGGATTTTTGAGGATACCCAGTAAAATCTTGCCCAAAGCAAAGCGGCCGCCCCGGAACGTCTCCAGTGTAAACACGGCCAGCACATTATAGATAGGCACAATCACCGCAATCATCATCGTGGGAATGGCCAGGGCTGTATCACCAAAGATATTGCCGACAATCGGGATACCAAACAGAACAAAGTTGCTCCGGAAGATAGCCTGAATCATGGCCCCACGCTTGCGGTTATCCTTTTCCCCCCAGCAGACCATCGCTGCCGCCACCAGAAAAATACTGATGACGCCCAGGCCGCCAAACAACATCAGCTTGGGGCGCACCGTGTGTGCCAAATCCGTCGTAAAGATATTGTAAAACATCATACAGAAAAAGAACAGGGTAAACACCATACGATTTGTATGCGCCAGTTCCGTTTCCGTCATCAGTTTCAGCCGTTTGATAACCAGCCCCATAAACAACAGGGTGAACAACGGCACTACCGCGCCGACAGCCACCAGAAAATTATTCATTAAATCCACATTACCACCGATTGCCTTTCTGCCAAAAATCCGGGGTCAACATGACCAGCAGGGTAAACATTTCCAGCCGCCCCAGGAGCATAGCTATGCACAAAATGCTCTTGCTGAACACTGACAAGCCGGCATAAGTGCAGGTAGCGCCGGCAATGCCAAAAGCCGGCCCCACGCTGCCCATAGTCGTTACACTGATGCCAATGGCATCAAAAATTTCCAGACCATCCAGCGTGAGTAAAAACGCCCAAAAGACAATAAAAAAGATGTACAGGAAAAAGAACTGCCCCACACGCAGCAGGACTTCCTCGCTGACACGATTGCCATTCATCCTGACCTCTACCAGCTGCCGTGGTGCCAGTTTCTGCCGTATCACCGCCCAGGTGTTTTTGACCAGCAGCACCACGCGCGCGACCTTCATGCCGCCGGCCGTAGAACCGGCACAGCCGCCGCTTATCATCAGCATCAGCAGAATGCCCTTGCTAAAAGCCGGCCATTTATCAAAATCCGCTGACACAAAGCCCGTAGTGGAAATGGAGCCCACCTGAAAAGCCGCATAACGTACAGCCTCCCCAGGTGAATAGGGCATGGTGTACAGGAGATTGCCCCCAATCAGCACCATCGCCGTAAACAGCAGCAAAATATAGGCCTTGAATTCCGAGTTATGCTTTATTACCCCGGGGCCTTTTTGCCATATACGATAGTAAAGACCAAAATTACCGCCGGCCAGAATCATGAAAAAGGTCATGCTCCACTCAAAGGCCGGATTCTGAAAATGCATGGCACTTTCATCATAAATGGAAAAACCGCCGGCACCAATAGTGCTCATGGCATGCGTCAAGGCCTCGTAGGGGCCCAGGCCGCAGATAACATACACCACCGTGGCCACGGCTGTGAACAGCAGATACATCTGAAACAGGGCCTTGGTCATATTCCGCAGCCGGGGCAATACCCGGTCCTGCGTCGGGCCAGTGGTTTCCGCGTTATACATATACACGGAGCTCTGCCCTGTCTGTGGCAGCAGGGCAATAAAGATGACGATAATGCCCAGGCCGCCAAACCAGTGCGTCATCATCCGCCAAAACAGAATACTGTTGGGCAGCCCCGTCAAAGTTTCAAAAACCGTCGCCCCTGTGCCGGTAAAGCCGGAAATACTTTCAAACAGCGCGTCCAGCCCTCCCAGGTAGCCGCCGCAAACATAGGGCAGCATGCCCAGGCCCGTAGCCAGCGCCCAGCCCAGACCAGTAATGGCAATACCCTCCCGAATGGACAGATTATCCACATTGGGACGGCCATGCGATTGCAGCACCAGTCCGACGGAGGCGCTGAGCCCCAAAGCTATGGCAAAGCCGGGAATGCTGCTTTCCCAATAGTAAAATGCCAGGGCAAAAGGAATGAACATGGTGAGCGTTTCCGCCATCACCAAACGGCCCAGAACATAATATATAACCTGCAGCTGCATTCCTTCACCACCTTTTTTGCAAATTACTGCGCCCCAGCCCCCATAAAACCATGAAGGAGAAAATTTCCACGCGGCCGATAATCATCAGCAGCGCACAGACAAACTTGGCCCAGACCGGCAGCGCATAAAGACTGCCCAGGCCAAACAGGGACGCCGAAGTGCCGGTACTGGTGAGGCAGCCAGCCGCTACGCCCATAGCCTGCAGGAGATTGATACCCGACAGGGACAGTACCAGCGAAAAGACAATAAACACCGTAATATACAGGTAGAAAAACGCCAGTATGCGCCCCACTATCTTATCCGGCACCGGAAGACCGTCCACTTTTACCACCGTTACCATACGGGGGTGCAATGTCCGAGGCAGTTCCGTCCAGGCCAGCCGCAGCAGCACCAGCAGGCGCATGACCTTCAGGCCGCCGGCCGTAGCCCCGATACAGCCGCCGACAAATACCAGCATAAACAGGACATAACGGTCAAAGGACGGCCACAGCCAGAAGGGAGCCGACACAAAACCGTTGGTTGACATAAAGGACAGCACCGCAAAATATCCATAACGCAGGCTGTCTGCCAGCCCATACTGACCGGCCGCCCACAGGTGCACAGACACCATTGTGCCAAAAACGGCAAACAACAGCAAAAAGAACCGGATTTCCGTATCGCGCAATAGCAGGCCCAGACTTTTCAGTTTCCAGGCCTTCCATACCAGCAGCAAGCTCATACTCGACAGGAGCATGGCCACCCCGGCCGCCAGTTCCAGGCTGGGGTTATCATGGTCAATAAAATCATAAACGGAGGCACTGCCGCCGGAGGACAGGGAAATCAAAGCCCGCATAATCGCCTCAAAAGGATTAAGCCCTGCCAGATAATAGAGTCCGGCCGCCAACACGGTCAAAGCCACATAAACCGTGGTCCCCTGCCGGGCCGATTGCGCCATTTTGTTCCAGACCGGACTAAAGAAAATCGACTGCCTAGCCGAAAGTGTCAGGCCAAAACAGCCGCTTATCTGCGGCAGCACCGTCACCATGACAATAACAAAGGTCAGTCCGCCCAGCCAGCTCATTATACTATGCCACAGGATAAATGACCGGGGCAGAATATCCCCCCGGTCAAAGGGCAGGCAGGACATGCCGGTGGTAGTCAGGGCTGCGACCGTCTCCAAAAATGCACCGCTGAATCCGGGAAAGATTCCCGAACCGAGATACGGCATCAGGCCAATAAACGCCATCAGCAGCCAGACAAAAGTGGTAAAATAAACACCCTCCCGGATTGTCAGCTGACGGCCCCGTTCCTCCGAACTGCCCAGGTTAATCATTTTCCGCCCCAGCCCATAGGAAAACAGTGCCGGCAGCACAAACAGCCACGCCTCCGGCTCATGCCAGATAAGCGCAGCTATCAGGGGCACGCACATGGCGGCCCCCATCATTATCGCTATCTGCCCCATCAGGAGCCAAAAAAGTTCCAGCCCCTGTTCCCGCTGCACAGCGGTATGTCCTAAACGGCTCACATTTATTCCTTCCCTTTGAAGTATTTGATGACCTGTTGTGAGAATTTCGTCTGTATGAAGAGAATTGTTCTGTCACCGGGCAGCAGCACGGTATTACCATTAGGAATCTGCGCCTCCGTACCACGTACATAGGCACAAACCAGACATTCCTTGGGCAGTTTCACGTCCATGAGCTTTTTGCCGGCCACCGGCGCCCCCTCCTGGACAATGACCTCCACGGCCTCAGCCTTGGCTCCTTCCAGCAAGGATACCGACACTACGCCGCCGCGCCGGGCAAAAGCCAGCACTTCACTGGCTGACAACAGGCGAGTGGACAAAACTATATTCACCCCGACTTTTTCCATCAGTTCCACGTATTCATTACGGGACACGCGCACCACCGTTTTGGTCCGGTTGCCGGATAAATGACGGGCCAGCAATGCCAGCATAAGGTTCAGCTTATCGTCCTCAGTCAGACACACCACCACATCAGCATGAGCTACATCTTCTTCCACCAGCAAATCAATATCCGTGCCATCACCGCAGATGGCTATGCCCTTTTTGAGCATAGCCGCCACCAGCTGGCAGCGTTCCCGGTCATGGTCAATGACCTTGACATGCACGTCCTGACTGTCAAGCAGCTGTGCCAAAGCCCGGCCGGCCCGGCCGGCACCGATAATCAGCACACGGTGCAATTTACGGGCATCACGCTGGACAAATTTCTGACTGAACTTTTCTATTTCCTCCGGAATCCCGATAAAATACGCATTGTCATGCGGCTGCAGGGAATCTTCACCGTGAGGAATAATCATGCGCTTGTCCCGGAAAATCATGCCGGCCAGCACTCCCTTGGGCAGCTGAATATCCTTCAAGGGAATCCCGGCAATGGAGGACTTGCGCTGAATCTTCGTTTCAAACAGACGTATCTTGCCGTGGGCAAAATCTTCCACATCGAGCGCCGCCGGCGTCATGAGAATGCGGTTTATTTCGTTGGCCGTTATCAGCTCCGGATTCAGCATCAGGTCAATGTCAAAATTCTTTTTAAGATAATCCTTGGCCTCAGACATGAATTTCATATCCCTGATACGGGCCACAGTATGTTTTATCCCATGTTTCTTGGCCAAAATACAGGCCACCATATTGACTTCATCGCTGGCTGTCACCGCAATGAGGATATCCGCATCCCGTACATCAGGGTCAGCCATCGTTATGGGGCTGGCACCATTGGCCGCAATGGTCAGCACGTCCAGAGTATTCTTTGCTGCCTCGAGCTGGCTTTCGTCCTGGTCGATTACCACCACGTCAAACTGTTCCTTTGATAAAAGCTCCGCTATACTATAGCCCAGCTTTCCTGCGCCCACCACTACGATACGCAAACCAATAACCTCCCCGGTTGTCAATGCAGTACTATTGCTTTTGCCATACATATCTGCTAAATTAAGATATGTAATATTATAGCATTTTTTGACTATTATTGGAGGTATATTTAAATTGTTTAAGCAATTTCCCAACACCAGCTATCCCCTAAAGGCGGCGCTGGTTATCAGCATATTGTACCTGTTGGCCATAATTCCCGTCAGCGACATTCTGCCCGAATGGGTATCATGGGAAAACGGCCCTATCGAGAATGCACAGGTTGTGGCACTGCTCTTAGGCGTCGCTTACAACATCATCGCGGCGCGTCAAAATCCTGCCTACGGCAAGGTATTCTACACCGCCGCGGCCTTCCTGTTCCTGCTCGGACTGCGTGAACTTTCCTACGGCCGCGTCTTTTTCCCCACCCACATGGGCAGCCACGGCCCGGAATTCATCTCCATGAAGGATTTCCCCTTCCATACGGCCATTTACGTTTTCCTGGGTATATACATGCTCCTGCTGCTCTACGCCTTCATTCGTCATATTCCCTGGCGTAAGTTGCTGGCAGTTCAGCGTCCTACGGCGTTTTTCATCATTGCGGTCATCTGCGCCCTGCTTTCCACAGCCGGTGACCATGCCTGGATGCTGGAAGGCAGCGAAGGCGAAACCATGGAGGAACTGGCAGAGCTGCTCATGTATATCACATTCCTGCACATGTCTATCTGGTACAGCAAAGTTCTCAAATAACAATATCATAGTTAATGTCCCAAAGGTCCTAATCACTTGCTGCTGATTAGGGCCTATATAATTTTCATAAATACTCTTTTTATGGCGATATCATCATAACTTATTGCCCCAAAATGCTCTAAAAACGCCAAAAACTGTCAAAATCGGGCGAGATTCTCATATAACCTTCGACTACTGGGAATAATTCCATATATATTGGGACTTTTGGTCAATATTGGTAACTTTTGCTACTTCACAAGGTTTTAATCATAGTGTATACTGTATATCGAGTTGTTAAGATTTACTCTATTTCCTTTGCTTCGCTAACAACAAAGGGCAATGACGGTCTTTCCCTGATAATCCCCAATCGGCCGGCTTTGCCAGGATTTTCTTGTTGGAGGTGTTTCCCCATGATAGTCGATAACGTCCGCGTTATTATCGAAAATGGCACCTTTTCAGCGGAAGATGCGCAGTATTACATCAATCGTATTAAAATGACTTCTAAATTTCCCTTAAAAAAAGTCATCTTTAATCGAACCGATGCGTATTTAGATCTTCGTTACTCGTTTGAGTCAATCCCCTTCGAACGTATTAGACGAATTCCGCTTAAGGCTATTTTTGAAGATCGCGCAGTAAACAACTGACGTGCGTGGCTTCCCCAGCCACTTTTCTGACAGTAATAAGCCCCAGAAACTCAGGTTTCTGGGGCTTATTACTATATTTTTTTATCTGTACCAGTAACCGTCCAGCTCCCAAATCTTGCCGCTCAGGGACATCATTTCCCCATCGGCTGTGACCTGCAGCTCCGGCTGAATGTTCTTTTCCGGGAACACCAAGATGCTGGCAGCCTCTTCCCCGTGCTGGAAGAAAGCCTCCACTGCCGTCTTGTCGACAAATATCTGCAGGAACAGCTTGGTGTCGGCAAAGAGTTTAAAGCGGCGAATGCCACGGCCGCCATTACGCATGCCATTGCGGTCAATAGACATCGTCTGCTCCCGTCTGTCGTAAATGAACAGCAGACTTTCCGTGCCATATTTCAGGGCAACCACCAATTCCTTGGCCTCGCCCATTTCGATATCAAGCAGGATTTCCGAGCCGTCAAACAGCGGCCGCGCGATTTCTGTCAGGGCCTCACTTTCCATTTCCACGGCTGTTTCCTGAATGCGCAGGTCCTTCATTTCCCGGGCCGGGCGGGAGTAAATATGTCCCTGACGCAGGCGCAATTCCCGGGGCATGGTCAGGCTGTACATCCAGCCCTGTTCCTTGGTGGGGTATTCGCCGTCCTTGTCCGGCATACCCATCCAGCCAAAGAGCAGCTGCCGGCCTTCATGACTGAGCACCTGCGGTGCATAAAAGTCAAAGCCCTTATCAAGTTCCTGGAACTTGGTATGCTGCATCATATCCATGCTGTCGAGTGATAAATGGCCTGCAATATAGCCGGCCTGGTAGATATTCTGCCGGTCAAAGGCACGTTCGTCCAAGCCCTGCGGACAGAATATCAGCACATCATAGCTGCCAAACTGCACGAGATTCGGACATTCCCACATATAGCCGAATTCACCCAGACGGTTTTTGACCTCGCCCAGACACTTCCAGCCCTCGGCACCTTCTTCATAAATGAGCACTGTGCCTGTTTCATCAGCCTCACGCTGTGCACCGATAATGAAGTAACGCTTGCCCCGGCGCGTGAAGATATACGGGTCACGGAAATGACCTGTATAACCTTCTGCCTTGTCGGCCACGATGATTTCTTCCTTCTTTACCTGTCCGCCCTTATAGCTGCCAAAGCGCTGGGCCGGAATCCGCACGCCGTCTTCCTTGCGGTTGCAGGTGTAGAGAACACGCAGCTGGCCGTCTTCCACCGTACCACAGCCGGAATAGCAGCCGTCCTTGTCGTGTTCATCAGACGGCCACATAGCCAGCTGCGGCACAGCATAGTGAATGAAATCACGGGTTTCCGTATGAGCCCAGCATTTGTTCTTATGCTCGCAGCCCAAGGGATTCCACTGGAAAAAAATATGGTATTTGCCATCACTGAAGGTCAGACCATTAGGGTCATTTATCAGGCCAAAAGGCATTTCCAAATGAAATTTATTGTGCCAGCGGTGTTCCAGCGGGAAACCGGCTCTGACCTGTTCGTCTATTGCTTTTTTGTCAAATTTTTCCATTATTGTCACCTTCCTTTATAGTACGCTTAATCTGTTCGAAATAATTGGCGCGGCCTAGGCCGCTCAGACTTGCGCCTTTTGCTTACCAATAAAACTATTGCTATTATTATAGCATATTTGTTTAAGAGATAAATACACCAGCGCGAGGGCCAGTGGCCACTGGCCCAAGGCGCGGTCAGGGAGTTTTCCCCGCGCAGCTTTTGCCGGCCGGCGTTAAGAAATAAAATTTTGCCCACCATAGCCTCATCTAAACAGGGCTGTTGTCTGAGCCCAGCGAGTTTAAGCCCGTTTAGATGCTTAATTAAAAGGCAAAATTTTATTTTAGCCGGCTGGCACAGCGAAGTGGGGAAAGCTCCCTGACCGCGCCGCCTTAGCACCACGCACTACGCACTACGCACCACACCAACCGTATTAAACAAAAGGGCTGTCACTAACGCGACAGCCCCGATTCTTATTCTTCCGGCTTAAAGAACGTAAAGGTCAGACCAAAAGCCACACCAAAGCCGATAAGATTTACAAGCACATATTCAACCAAACGGTCAAGATAGAGCAGCGTGCCCGGAATTACCGTAATGCCCATGCCCGTACCAGCCAGGTGCAGGAAACTTGCTACACCGCCAGCGCAAGCGCCGCCAACCAGGCCATAAAGGAAGGGTTTCATGAAACGCAGGTTGATACCGAAGATTGCCGGTTCCGTAATTCCCAGGAAAGCCGGAACAGCCGAGGAAATGTACAGAGCGCGTTTTTTCGGGTTCTGCGTCTTCAGGGCAACAGCTACAGCTGCACCACCCTGAGCCACGATAGCACCGGTGATGATAGCGTTGAAGGGGTTAACATGCGTCGTAGCCAGCAGCTGTACTTCCAAAGCGTTAAACACATGATGAACACCAAATACTACGATTACCTGCTGCAAGCCGCCGACGATGAAACCGCCAATGCCCATGGGCATCTGCAGGAATGCGGAAACAGCACCAAAAATCGTCGTTTCCAGAGCGTGCATGATGGGCCCGATGATGAGAATACCGAGAATCATGGAAATGAACAGGGTAACGAACGGCGTAACAATCAAATCAATAATATCAGGTACGATATTTTTAAGCGCTTTCTGCAGCTTGGCAGCAAAGATACCCAGTACCAGTGCCGGCAGAACCGAACCCTGATAACCAACGATACCAACAGTCATGCCCAGAATATCCATCGGAATCGGCTTAACATCGCCGCCGGCAACTGCCCAGGCGTTAGGCAGCTGAGGACCTACCAGCATGAGGCCCAGAACCAGACCGATAACCGGCGTACCGCCGAAACGTTTCATCGTGGACCAGCAAACCAGTGCCGGCAGGAAGATGAAGGCCGTATCCGTCAGAATCTGGCTGAGCAGCAACACATTGGGGCTGAACTCAACGCCCAGGCTCTGAGCTGCACCGCGCAGGCCCATGAACAAACCTGTGGCCACCAGTACGGGAATGATAGGTACGAATACGTCACCCAGCGTACGGGAAATCTTCTGCAGCGGCGTCATCTGCGCATAAGCCTCTTCCTTATTGCTGCCGCCCGTGAAATTAGTCCCCTTCGTAAACTCAGCAAATACCTTGTCAACAAAACCAGTACCTAAAATAATCTGATACTGCGCAGCGGCAAAGAACTGGCCTTTAACGCCGTCAATATTCTCAATGGCTTTCTCATCAACCTTGGACATATCATTGATGATAAGACGCAGGCGCGTTGCACAATGCTCGGCATTGCGGACGTTGGCCATGCCGCCTACATACTTGGCAATCAGCTTAGCCACCCGGACTTCATCGGGCAGGTCAGCGTATTCATCATCAGCCGTAACCGTTGCTGCCTTTTCTGCAGCCGGAGCCTCAGAGGAAATCTCCACATCTCCCAGAGCAATGGTAATCTGGCCGAATTCGCTGGAGTTCGTGACCACTACCGGCGTCGTTACATCATAACCGGCAGCCTTGATAGCCTCAACATCAAATTCCAGCAGCAGCTGGCCTTTTTTCACCTGTGCGCCCTGCTCAACGTGTGCAGTGAAATGCTCGCCATTCAGTTTTACCGTATCCAGGCCCACATGAATGAGCACTTCTTCACCGTTGCTGCCACGTACACCAATAGCGTGTTTCGTGTCAAACATCACCGTAATTTCACCATCTACTGGTGCGTAAACCTTACCCTCCGGATTCTTTACCGCAGCGCCAAAGCCCATGGCACCGCTGGCAAAAGCAGGGTCATTAACCTCACTCAAAGCTACCAGGTCACCCTTTAACGGGCTGTCCAAGCGAATATCCTTCATGAGAGAACCTCCTTCTTTCTTATCTCCTAAACAATTCCTCACTCTAACTTATAAGTTCTGTAACCAAAATGTGAAACCAATTTCATAATTAAGTCTACCCGTTATATCGCAGTTTGTCAAGATTACAATTGTAAAAAATTTAAAATCATTTCTGACCTGTCAAAATAGGTTCTCATAAACCTATTGCCAGCGCCGGCTGCTCCGTAGTATTCTATACTGCAGGAGGAATGAATATATGGAATTATTGGATATAAACACCTTGGCCTTTTTGCTGTTCTTCGGCTTTATGGCCTCTTTTATCGACTCGGTGGTCGGCGGCGGCGGTCTTATCTCCGTCCCAGCGCTGCTTTGGACAGGACTGCCGCCGGTTACGGCTTTGGGCACCAACAAAGGGGCGGCCGTTATGGGTGCCATGACCAGTTTCATCACCTTTGTCCGCTCCGGCAAGGTCGATGGTTACTTAATGCGCCGGCTCTTCCCCCTCTCCTTTATCGGCTCCGCCCTCGGCGTACTGACTGTACAGCTGCTGCCGGCAGCTATTCTCCGCCCTTTGGTCGTCGTCATGCTGGCTGCCGTCCTCATCTACAGTATCTGTAAAAAAGAATGGGGCCGGGAAAACCATTATACCGGCCTTTCCCGGAAAATGCTGCTGCTGTCCGGACTGGTGGCTTTCTCGCTGGGCTTTTATGACGGTTTCTTTGGCCCCGGTGCCGGTTCCTTTATGCTCTTTGCCCTGCTGCTGATTGGCTTTGACTTTATCGGCGCCGCCGCCAATGCCCGGACACTGAACTTTGCCAGCAACATTTCCGCCGTATTGTTTTTCGGCTATCTCGGACAAATCAACTTTGCCTACGCCCTGCCCATGGGCCTTTCTATGATAGCCGGCGCCTACTGTGGTGCCAATATGGCCCTGAAAAAGGGCGTGGGCTATGTGCGCCCCTTGTTCATCATCATGACGACTATCCTCATTGGCAAACTCATTTACGATTTACTTTAAAATGCTAAATCATAATAAAGCCCCCTGCGGCAGTATTTTTCCACCGTCCAAGCGGAAGAAAAATATTGCCACAGGGGGCTTTATATATCAGTTTATTGTTCTTTATAAGGGATTTTATAGGCTACGGCATACATGGCCGGCAGTACCAGCAAGGTCAGAATGGTAGCCACCAGCAGGCCGCTGGCAATGGCTACTGCCATCGGTCCCCAGAAGGTGCTGGCCATCAGCGGCAGCATGCCCAAAATAGCGGCGGCTGCCGTCAGCATAATGGGGCGGAACCGGAGTACCGCGGAATCCACCACCGCATCATAGGGACTTTGCCCGGCGGCGATATGCTGCTTTATCTGGTCAATGAGGATAACCGAATTGCGGATTATCATGCCAAAGAGGGCCAGGATACCCAGCTCGGCCACAAACCCCATGGCCGAATCAGTGATAAGCATGCCCCAGACCACGCCGATAATGCCTAAAGGTGCCGTCAGCAAGGTCAGCAGCATCTGTTTCATGCTGCCCAGCTGGAACATCAGCAAGGTCATAATGACAAACAGCATCGCCGGTACCGGCTGCATCAAGTAATGCAGGGAATCGGCACTGTCGCCCAAAGCCCCGGCTACTTCGATATTGCAGCCCAAGGGCAAATCCTCGCGCAGCTCTTTCGTGGCCTCAAACGCCTTTTTCGTGGCATCGTTGGCGGTGCCGCTCTTGATATCAGCCTGCACCATAATCGCCGGCATCAGATTGTACCGCTTGATAAAGCCCGGCTCGGCATCGTAAGAAATTCTGCCGATTTGCTCCAGGGTTATATAACCGGCACTGCCCATATAAATGGGCAGTTTGCCCAGCTCACTCAAATCATCGCGGTCCTGTACCGACAGCCGCAGGGTAATATCCAGCGTTCTGTCCCCGGTATAAAACTGCGCTGCCGCGGCTCCGGTTATCTCGGTGTAAATCATCTGTTTCACCGCCTGCACATTGAGCCCCATCTCGCGCAACTTATCCTGGTCCAGCTCTACCTTTACCACTTTGCTCTTATTATCCCAGTCCAGGTTCACATTGTAATTGTTGCTGTCAGCAGCCACAATGTCCTTCACCCGGTGGGCCAGTTCCTTGGCCTGCTCCGTCGTATACCCGGTAACGCGCAGCATTACGGGATAATCTGCCGGTGGCCCGGTCTGAATGTATTGCAGTTTGGTCTGCACATCGGCAAACTCGTCCGTCGCTGCCTCGTTTAAGGCCGCAGCCAGCTTTTCCCGGGCCTTCACGTCCTTGGTCACCATGACAAACTGGCTCACATTATCCGCTGCGGCCTTGGGGTCAACAGTCAGGACAAAACGCGGTGCATACTCGCCCACATAATAGGAGTAGTTGTCCAAAAGCTCCGCATGACGCTGCAAAAAGGCCGACATACGGTCAGCAGCCTGCTGCGTGGCAGCTTTGGAAGAACCTTCCGGCAGTTTCATCTCCAACAGAATTTCCGGACGGGTAGACGTCGGGAAGAATTCCTGCCGGATATGGGGCAGCATGACCAGGGAGAGAACAAACACGGCCGCCGTTACTACCAGCACAGTTTTCCGGTATGCCAAAAACATGTGCAGCAGCCTGCGGAACTGCGCATAAAATTTCTCCCGGCGGGAAGAGGCTGCCTCTGCCTTCTGCGCGTGCGGTGTCACCTTTATCATATATGTTCCCAGCAGCGGTGCCACCATAACCGATACTATCCACGACAGCACCAGGGAAACACCGATAACAGGGAACAACGCCTGACAGAACTCACTGGCCATACCCTTGGCAAACGCCACGGGTATAAAGCCGGAACAGGTGATAAGCGTACCTGTCAGCATGGGCTTGGCCGTAGCTGTGAAAGCATAACAGGCCGCCTCCACCTTGTTAAGGCCGGCCTCCAGCTTAACGCTCATCATTTCCACGGCGATGATAGCGTCATCGACCAGCAGGCCCAGCGCGATAATCAAGGCGCCTAAGGACACCTTATGCAGGTCGATACCAGCCATGTACATAAATACGAATACGCCGCAGAGCACCAACGGAATACAGCAGGCGACCACCATGCCGGTATGAACGCCCAAAGACAGGAAACTCACGGCCAGTACGATGGCAATAGCAATAAGCAGGGTTTCCACAAACTCACCAATGGAAGAGTTTACCACTTCCGACTGGTTGGCAACCTGCTGAATTTCCACCCCGGCCGGCAAATCCCGCTGCACGGCCTCCACGGTTGCTTTCAGCGTTTTGCCCAGTTCCAGGATATTGCCGCCCTCTTCCATGGACACCGCAATACCCACGGCCGGCTGGCCGTTGAAAAACATTTTCGAATCGGCCGGGTCAGCGTATTTGCGCGTGACCTTGGCCACATCACTCATGCGGAAGGAACGGCCATTCACACTGAGCGGCGTTTCCGCAATGGTCTGCACATCATCGTATTTGCCGGTCAGACGCAGATACACATTGCTGGAATTTGTATCCACCATAGCCGCCGCCGTCATCACGTTCTGCTTTTTCAGCGCAGCGCCGATTTCCTCAGGGCTTATACCCAGCTGGGCGAGTTTTGGAGCATCGATTTCCACGTAAATCTTTTCCGACTGCTCACCGACAATTTCGACCTTCTGCACGGACTTACAGTTCAGCAGCAGGCGCCGCGTCTTTTCGGCATACTGCCGCAGTTCCTCGTAGTTATAGCCATCACCGGTAACGGCATAGATGGTGCCGTACACATCATCGAACCGGTCATTATAAAACGGGCCATATACGCCATCGGGCAGATTCCGCTTTACATCTTCGCAGAAATTCCGCACATCGCGCCAGGCCGGCCGGATATCTTCCTTGGCAATCTCATCGTCCAGCCCCACATAAATAACAGTTTGGCCGGGACGGTTTTCACTTTTTAAATGCTTTAAATGCGGGGTATCCTGCAGGCGCTTTTCCAGCTTATCCGTAACCTGCTCCTGCATTTCCTCAGCCGTAGCCCCCGGCCAGGCTGCCGTGACCACCATTTGCCGAATGGTAAACTGGGGGTCCTCCATGCGTCCCAGATTGAAATAGGCCGCAATACCGCCCAGCGCTGTAACCGCAATAAAATACCATACCAGAACGCGATTGTTCAGGGAGACCTCTGTAAGATTGCGCATTAGTCTCCCTCCGTCCGCACTGTCTGTCCGGCATGCAGTTTATGTACACCTGCTACGACTACCACATCACTGGCATTCAAGCCTGTAACCCGGACAGTATCATCGCCCAGACTTTCCACCTTGACCTGCTTGGCAGTCAGCGTATTATCTTCCCCGACTACCCAGACCTCCGGCGAATCCCCGTTTTGGAAAACAGCCGCTAAAGGCAGCACGGCACCTTCCGCCATGCTGCTGCCGGCAGTTTTTATACTGACACTGGCCGTCATCCCGAGCTGCATACCCTCCGGCGGTTCCGGCAGGGAAATGCGCACCCTGTAGGTACGAGTCACTGTGTCAGCCATTGGCGCAATCTCCCGGATTGTGCCATCAGCCCGGCCCTGCAGGGCCCAAAAGCTCACCGACACCGGCATACCCAGGGACAATTCTGCCACCCGGTTTTCCGGCACATTGATTTCTACTTCCATTTCCCCGGACTGCACCAAAGTCATTACAGTCTGGCCGGCAGCTACTACCTGCCCTTCTTCGGCTGAAATAGCGGACACGACACCATTGGCGCCGGCGGTCAGATTGGTATAGCCCAGGGCATTATGCCCCTGCGCCTGCTGCGCCAAAGCACTGCGATAGGACGCAAAAGCCGCGTCATAATTAGCCTGATACTGGTCGAGCGTGGCCTTTGATACAGCGCTTTCGTGATACAGCTGAGTATAACGTCCCAGATTGCGCTTAGCCAGGTCCAGCTGCGCCCGGGCAGACGCCACCTGCGCATCGCCCTGATTGGACTTTTGGAGTACGTCCCGGCTGTCAATGACCATCAGCACGTCCCCGGCCCGTACCCGGCTGCCCACTTGAACATTACGGGCAATAATTTGTCCGCCAACTTGAAAAGACATATTAGTTTCATAACGGCCTTTTACCGTACCGGAATAACTCCCGGTCTGCGATTCTGCCCTCAGGCCTGCCTGCTGCGTTTTCACGAGCAGCGGCTTATCAGCCGTCTTGGGCTGGCTGCCACAGCCGCCCAGCAGCAGTGCCAGGGATACAGCCGTTACTGCCAGCAACTTACAATTTTTCACGCCGCTCGCCTCCCTGCGGCACATGCTTGGCCAGCTCTACCAAATCAGCCTCACAGGCCCGGTCAACCAATTTGTGGAACCCTTCAAACATTCCCTTTACCTCCGCCGGGTCCATATCTTTTACCAGATAATCTATCCAGCCCTGAATGATGTTGCGCAGATATCCATATTGCTCCCGGCCGTATTCCGTCATATATATCCGGCGTACACGTTTATCTTCGGTATCAGCCTGCCGGACAATAAAACCTTTATCAACCAACAGGTTGATGGTTCTGGTTACCACAGCCTTGTCCAGATACAGCATGGCTGCCAGCTCATCCTGCTTGGAACCTTCACGGTCATAAAGCCGGATCAGCATGCAGTATTCAGAAAAAGTCAGCCCATACTTCTGACAGGCCTCCACCACAAACAACTGTGAGCGGCGGTGCAAAATCGAAAACCAGCGTCCCCAGTTCACAAATTCATCCATTATGAATCCTCCTTCGCAATTTTCCCCTATATCACTACACAATTCAATTTAAGTTGATTATATCAATTATTTTACACCTGCCATAATCTAAAGTCAATATAACGCGGAGCATAACCATATCATTATGCCACTATAATAAAAAAGCAGTGTCAGCTCCCTTCTGCCAACACTGCCTAAAACTCATTTACTTTTATTCCGCCGTGGTAACTACGCCAAACAGCTGCGTATCAGCTTTCGTCTGAATGTAGAATTCCGTACCGGCCGGCAGGTCGATATTCTTGCCCTTCACAAAAGCACCACCGATTACGCCGATAGGCCCAAGGATAATGATACCTGCCAGGCTGGCACCGGCAGCCATGGCCATGCTCTTCATCTGTTCCTTGGCTTCTTCACCCATGAAGGTGTTGACATAAGTACCATCGATGGATTTCGTCTGCTTATAGTCAATTTCCAGTTCCGCATCACGGCCAAAGTTTCTGGCCTGCTTTACCTTCAGCACCGTACCGTCACCCGGCTCGCCCTTGGCGAAAACCAGCTTGCCATCAACAATAACATCACTGGCAACCTTATAGCGGATAACATCGCCTTTTTTCAGGTTCTTGGTGTTCACCGGGTCTACCAGTGCTACCTTAATCAAGGTATTTTTCGGAACAATCACCTGCTGCAGCGGCAGTTCTACTGCGCCGAAAGAGGCTTTGGACAACTTGGAAATACGTTTTTTATACGTACCTTCCGTAGTCTTGCCATCGATGGTCATTTCCATATCAGCAAGACGCTTTTCCACAGAGTTCATGCTGACTTCATGGGAAATGTTCCATTCCACAGCATTCAGCTGCGCCAGGATAGACGGCGTCGTGCTGTTGGTATAAACATCATCATAGAGAGCGTCCACCCGGGCCATCATGCTGCCGCTGCGGTGGCTGCCGATATAATCCTTTTCCAGCTTGTTGATACGGTCGAGCAGCGCGCCAGTCTGTTCTACACCATAGGTATCCTTTTCTACTGCCCCCAGCTTGGCCTGTACGGTTTCCGGTGTCTGGGCACTGGCGACGCCCAGAGAGGACACCACCAGCAGGGCCGACAGCATCATCGCACATATTTTACGGAATTTCATAGACAAGTTCCCCCATTCTTGTTATTATCACGGTTTCTATTCTATCACATTTTAGCGTGATATCGTTAAAATCTAATTAAGATTCTTCAATTTCTGCCGGTTTTTTTGCATTTTCATACTGGCTTTCCTTTGTTTCCGGGGCATGAATACCGGCCGGCTCGGGATGTATGAGGATATCAAACGAACCAAACTCCGCCCGGATTTGATCCTCGAGCTCGTCACAAATGGCATGCACATGTGACAGGTGCATATTGCCGTTAAAGAGTACATGAACGTCCAGCAGTTTATAGGAGCCTGATTTGCGTGTGCGCAGGCAATGACAGCCTACGACCTCCGGCACAGCGTCAATGATGGCCATAATCCGGCTTTCCTGTTCCTCCGGCAGGCTGACATCCGTAAGTTCCAAAGTCGATGACACCACCATTTTCCAGCCTTCGCGGAAGATTATCACCGCCACCACAATAGCAATGACACCATCCAGCCAAGCCCAGCCGGTAAACTTCATAAGCACCAGCCCCAGCATAACACCTACAGAGGTCCAGACATCAGCGCGCAAATGCAGCCCATCGGCCTCCAGCGCCTGCGAATCCGTCATGCGCCCCACCTTTATCAGCCGCTGCGATACCCAAAGATTGATGACAATGGAAACAAGCATAATGACCACACCCAGCTCCAGCATGGCCGGCATTTTTTCCTGTCCCATGTGTTCAACAGCCTCATAGACAATGCCGCCGGCCGCAGCGACGATAAGCAGCGCCTCCACCGCCGCCGACAGATTTTCAAACTTGCCATGGCCGTAATCATGCTCCATATCCGGCGGCGTGACAGACTTTTTCACAGCCCAAAAGGCAATCAGGGAGGCCAGCAAATCCACACTGGAATGCAGCGCCTCCGAAATCAGACTCACCGCGCCCCCCCAAATGCCGACAATGAGTTTTAACAGGACCAATACCGTATTGGAAATAATCGACAAATAGGCCGTATCTTTTTTTAGCACATCTATTTCTGTCATAATAGCCTCCATTCTGCATAGCAGAAATCTCCCCCAGGTTTGGGGGAGATTTCCAGCATTTATTTACGCGGCTGTTCGTAAATAAAATTCACAACCGTCTGCATCGGAGAGGTTTCTACAAACGGGAACTCCGGTGTCGGTATATTATTTTCTTCCACAATTTCCTTGGTATCATAAACCTGCACCTTGGAAGATAAAATGCGATATACCAGCTTTTCCCTGTTGAACTGCATCCAATAGATATAACGGCGGTTGGTGCGTGCTTTAATCACCGCCACCCGGGCTTGCACCAGTTCGTACTGTTTCTGCTGATTATCCGGCAGCATTTCCACCGTCTGCGTATAGCCAATGGAGTCTACGTCCACATAATACCCCGTAGGCCCTACCGCGTCCACAAACTGCATATCCTCAGCAAAAACGCTGACACTCCCCCACAGTAACAAACCTGCCACCAACGGCAAAATCCGCCCAATTTTCATCTATTTCGCTTCTTTCTATAATTATCAAATCAATCTCTTCCAAACACGGTTCATTATAGCGAAAAAGCCATCTTCATGCAAGTTTTGGGAGAGGTTCGCGACAGCCTTAACATCGAGCCACGAATAACAAGCGTAACTTCGAGGGGCGGTGGCAGTTGGGTGGCGGAGCGTAAGAGGACGGGCGTGAAGAAATAATTTTTTGCTAACCACAAAAATAACTGGAAAAGCATACTGTCTGAGCGCAGCGAGTTTTTGCTTTTCCAGTTATATAAATAGCAAAAAATTATTTTAGCCCGGCCTCTCAGCGCAGCCAACCAACTGCCACCGCCCCGAGGCAACGCAACAACTTAACAAATTCGCGGCACTATATTCCCCAGCGGCATATCCACCACGCGAATACCGCCGATAGCCGTCCTTAATCCTACGGTTCCCGGCGCCTCAGCCGTCACTTCACCGATAATCCTGGCCGCCTGCCCGTAGGGACTTGTCCGCATAGCCTTCAGCACCTTTTCCGCACTTGCAGCCGGCACAAACGCCACACACTTGCCCTCATTAGCCAGATACAACGGGTCAAAGCCCAGCATATCACAGACACCCTGCACCTCAGGATGAATGGGAATCTCATCCTCATCTATCAAAATACCGCACTGCGAGGCCGCCGCAATTTCATTGAGCACGGCTGCCACACCGCCCCGGGTGGGGTCACGCATAACTGCGATGTCCGGCGCCGCCTCAAGCATCGCTTTGGTCATCTTATTAAGCGGCGCACAGTCCGTCTGCACACTAGCCGGCAGGCTGATATTATGCCGCCCGGCCATAATGGCCGCCGCATGGTCACCGATAAAGCCCGACAAAATAACCTTCATGCCCGGCTTAACATTCAGCGGACTGATATCCGTCCCGGGAATCTTATCGCCAATCCCGGCAGTATTGATAAAAATACCATCGGCCTTGCCCTTTTCCACTACCTTGGTATCCCCCGTAGCAATAACCACACCGGCCTCATCTGCCATAGCACGCATCGTCTGCACAATGGTCTGCAGGTCTTTGATGGGGAACCCTTCTTCAATAATCATCCCCACCGACAAATACCGCGGCACTGCCCCGGTCATTGACAAGTCATTTACCGTACCACAGACCGCCAGCTTGCCGATATTGCCCCCGGCAAAAAACAGCGGCTGCACCACATAGGAATCCGTGGTGAACGCCACTTCACCTGCCATATTCACCAATGCCCCATCATGCAGGGTATTGAGCACCGGATTGCCATAAGCCGGCAAAATAACCTGCTCCATCAATTCCTGACTCACTTTGCCGCCGGCCCCATGCGCCAGGGTTACCCTATCATTTGCCATATTCAAACCTCCCCTGACCATATTTATACCAGGCCGCACATACACCTTCCACTGACACCATACACGGCCCGATAGCATGCGTAGGCACACAGGCCTTGCCAAAGAGCGGACACTCCTGCGGCGTAACTATGCCCCTGAGCACCTCACCACAGCGGCAGGCCGTCTTTTTCGTCACCGTCTCCACGGCCACCGGCAGTACCTGCTCAATATCAAAACAAGCATATTCCGCCTTCATCTTCAGCCCCGACAAAGGCACAATCCCCATGCCGCGCCAGCCTGTATCACAAGGTTCATAAACTCTGCTGGTAATCGCCATGGATACGGGATTGCCTTCGGCTTTTACCACATCGGTGTACTCATTTTCCACCTTAGCCTCACCCTTGACGACCTGCTGCACCAGCCGGTAAAGCCCGCGCAAAATCTGCAGCGGTTCAAAACCAGTGACCACACCCGGCACATGATATTTGCTGATAACCGGCTCATAGACGCCTGTCCCCGTAACTACCGACACATGACCCGGCAGGATAAAACCGTCCACATGGACTTCCTCATCATTTAAAAGTGTTTCCATCACCGGCGGCACCAGTTTTTGCGCCGACAACATATAAAGATTCGTTACTCCCTGCTGCTCAGCCGCCAGCACCGTAGCCGCCGCCGTGGGAGCCGTAGTTTCAAAGCCTACAGCCAGAAAAATAACTTTTTTATCCGGATTATCTTTGGCAATCTGAATGCTGTCCATAGGCGAGTAAACAATACGAATATCCGCCCCATTGGTTTTAGCCTCATTCAAACTGGACTTCGAACCGGGAACTTTGAGCATATCGCCAAAAGTGGCAATAATCACATCATCACGCTGCGCATAGGCAATGGCCTTATCCATATAATCATCCGGCGTCACACATACCGGACACCCCGGCCCGGATACAAGTTCCACCGAATCAGGCAATATCTGCCGCAGCCCGGCGCGAAAAATCGCCACCGTATGCGTGCCGCAAACCTCCATAAAACGCAATTTACGCCCCGTAGACGCCGCCAGCTCACCGATTTTAGCCACCAGTTCCCGGGCAAACTCCCGTTCCTCAGCTTTCGTCAGTTTCTCCTGTCCCGTCACAGCTTATCCACCGTCCTAGGCGCTCCACGCATTTCTGCCATCAGCGCATAAGTTTCCTGCGCGTCCTTCTCCTCCACCTTCTGCATGGCAAAGCCGGCATGTACAAGCACATAATCCCCCAGCTTAGTTTCCGGCAGCAGCATAAGACTCACATCACGCGTAACCCCGGCAATATCCACCGTCCCCATAGCATCATTTATCGCAACTACTTTGGCAGGAACAGCCAAACACATAGTATTACCTCCTAACAACTAATTCGTTTCTTAGCGGAAAGGCTTTTGCTGACTACTCAACGTAAAAAAATATCATTTGACGCGCCGCAGGGCGGCGGTGATATTGGGCTGCAGCGTTTGACTGTCAGCGTTAAGAAAGTATTTTTGCCGTCCGCAAAATGCCTACTGTCTGAGCGCAGCGAGTTTAGGCATTTTACGGACACAAGGCAAAAATACTTTTAGCTGACAGTCTAAGCGAAAGCACAATACCACCGCCGCCCCAAGCATTAGCGAACAGACGAGAAATCCTCTGCCACCTTATTGTAGTCCATATCTTCTGCCACATTCCGCAGTTTCGGCACTATCCCCCAGTTTTTGAGTTCTGCCAGCGCCTGCTCCACCATCTGCGGCAGCAATTCCATCATGCCATCCGACAGCTCAACGCCGGCCTCCACATCATATGGCTGCGCCCCAATAACCACCACATCAGGAATCTTATGCCCCGTGACCGTGAGCAATCCCAGCACATCCTGAATGCCAACTTCATGCGCCGACAACTTATCCTGAAAATGCTCCATTACATCATCATTGTGAAAACGGAACGTCGTCCCCGGCTCAGCACCGCCGTTAATCGAATCAATCACCAGCAGCTTTTCCGTCCCCGTGACATACTGCGTCAGCTCAATACCTAAAGTACCGCCGTCCACAATCTGCACGGACTCCGGAAATTCATAATGCTTATCCAGATATTCTGCCACCCGGACGCCAAACCCCTCGTCCCGCAGAATCACATTGCCAATCCCCAGAATCGTTACTTCATTTTTATAGAGCACATTGTCCAGACAGGACGTGCCACCAGCCGCAAATACATCTGCCATGCTTACTTCCCCTTTTTCGCCGCCACCTTTTGCAGCAGCCAGTCACACCAGTGGTCAAGGCCATCACCCTTGGTGCAGGAAACCTCCAGCACCTCAATGCCAGGGTGCAGACTCGTGATATCCTGCTTGGCCGAATCCATATTGAAATTACAATAAGGTGCCAAATCCACCTTATTGATAAGCGCAATCTCACTTTCCTTGAACATCAGCGGATATTTCAAAGGCTTGTCATCACCTTCCGTGACCGACAGCACCACTGCCCGGGCATCTTCCCCTACGGGGAACTCCGCCGGACACACGAGATTGCCCACATTTTCCACCACCAGCAGATCCAGCTCGTCCAGATTCATTTCCTTCACGGTTTTCTGCACCATATTGGCGTCCAGATGGCAGCCCCCGGCTGTGTTAATCTGAATTACCGGCACACCATACTTATCAATTCGCTCAGCGTCCTTGCTCGTAAAGAGGTCGCCCTCGATAACCGCCATCTTGATTTTATCCTTCAGCCGTTCCATGGTCTTTTCGAGCACCGAAGTCTTGCCAGCCCCCGGCGAACCCATGAAATTCAGTACAAACACCTTTTTATCCTGAAACATAGCCTGATTTTCTGCGGCTAATCTGTCATTTTCCCCTAAAATATTCTTGATAACCTTAATCTCCATCAGTCTACCTCCAAATATTCTACCTGCATTTCGCGGCCTGACAAGGTAGTCAGTACCCCGTCCTTACACTCGGGACACCAAAAATCATAATGCTCGATATGAAACTCCTTGCCACATTTGCTGCACCGCCCCATAAGCGGTACATTTTTGATGACCAGTTTAGCCCCCTCGGCCATAGTCCCCTGCACCAGCATATTAAAGGAAAACTCCAGGGAATCAACTTCCACCCCGGACATCTCTCCAATAAGCAGGCCGATTTCATTGATTTTCTGCGCGTCATTCTGCTTGGCATAATCAAGCGCTATATCTAAAATTCCTTCCGCAATGGCCATTTCATGCATATTTTTCACCTCGTTTGCATCTTTGGGGAGCGTTCCCCCCAGCCGATACATAATGAAAACGCCTTCCCCGCCAACACTAATAGGGCAGGGAAGGCGTAATAAGCAAGCAGCAGTTATAAAACTGCCTCCAGACCGCGAGCACTAAAACTCTGCAGGATATCCCCGAGTTTCGTTTTCTCAGGATTGTAATCCACGGTGGTTTCACCGTCATGCGCATGGATATGAACATACAGAACTCCCGGTAATCCCAAAAGCTCCTTTTCCATTGCCTGCGCACTCTCCGCCGTATAGCCATGCACCGTGAACTGCAAGCGGGTGTTGCCACCCTCGTGTCCGCAGCCGCATTCCTTACACATGGGCAAAGCCTCCTTTATTTCATCAATATGAGCAAACCGCTAGTACAAATTGCCCAGTGGTCAAATAACAATACTTACTTCAGCGTACCATCGAGATGGCCGGCATCACGCGGCTCATGCGCCAAAATCTTGCTGCCGGAGAACATGGAGGATACTTCACTTTCACCTTCCATGAACTCAGCGCGGATAACCATGTAAACATGGCCGATAGCAAAGAGGATAATACCCCAGGCCACATAGTGATGCACGAGATGCGCCATCATTTCACCGCCCAACAGGGGAATTACCCAGCCAAACAGCGTGCCGCCAATGCCGAAGGGGTCCGTCATATAGTAAATACCGAAACCCGTGATGATTTCGATAAGTACCAGCACATACAGGAACGCGTAGGAGCAACGGGCCAGCGGATTACGCAGATAAGACGCATGTTCCGCTTTCAGGAACATATAATGCATGGCTACATCAATGGTATTTCTGTAAAAATACCCTTTCCAGACATGCGGAAACAGCCGGTCACCGCGATTGATGATAAACCCGTAAATCTTAAAGATAAACGAGGCACTGAACAGATAGGCTGCCAGAAAATGGATATTGCGGATATTATCCAGCGTCATGCCGGAAAAAGTCGGTTCCGACGCATGGATATTCCACGGACTGGTAATCATCAGGCCTGTAATAAACAGGACACAGATGGCTGCCACCATAATCCAATGAAAGATCCGCAGCCAAGGACTAAACAGGTAATATTCCCTGCGAACTACTTCTTTCATAGCTTTTTCCTTTCTGCAGATTATTTGTCCACCCGGGTACCGGAGTACGGGTCCGTAGTAATGACGTTAATCTTTTCACCCTTGGCATTAAACATATGCGTTGCACAAGCCATGCAGGGGTCAAAGGAACGGATAACCTTGACGATTTCCAGCGGCTTATCGGCAACCTTCACCTGCGTGTCCTTCATGGCCATTTCGTAGGCGCCATTGCCGGCATTATCGTCACGCGGGCAGGCATTCCAGGTCGTCGGCACAATGCACTGATAATTGTCCGTCTTGCCATCCTTGATGGTGATGTAATGGGACAGTGCACCGCGCGGTGCCTCATAGAGGCCCACACCCTTGCATTCCTTCGGCCAGGTATTCGGATCCCACTTATCGGAATTAGCAACCTTGGTATCACCGGCCTTCAGGTTGGCAATGAGCTTATCAAAGAAGAACTTGTTGATTTCCGCAGCCAGCTGGCAGTCCAGAGCACGTGCAGCCGTACGGCCTACCATCGTGGGCAGCCATACTTCCGGAGCCAGGCCCAGGACCTTGGAAACAGCATCGAGCTGGTCAAGCATCATCTTTTCTGCCCAGGTCATATCCGGCAGCAGGCCCTTCTTAGCCTTGGTGTAGATGATGATATAACGGGCCAGCGGACCAACTTCACAAAGTTTGCCTTTCCATTTCGGCGTTTTCAGCCAGGAATATTTGCCGTTTTCATTGAGCGCTTTCCAATCCGTTTCCGTGCCCTCTTTAGGACCGGTGAACTTAGCTGCAGTAACACCTTCCCAAGGATGACGGTCTTTCTTCCCGGCAGGATACTCATACCAAGCGTGGTCAACGCTTTCCGTAATATTTTCCGTCGTAACATCTTCTGCCGTTACCTCCGTGAACTTCGCAGCAGCCAGGCCCTTGCCAAAGTCTTCCACTACGCCGTTGCAGCGAATGAGGAGGTTCTTGAAGAAACCGCCATCACTGGTGCCCGTGTAGCTTTCAATCGGATATGCACCATAACCAAGCACGCAGGTCTTAGCCATGCCGCCGCCATCAACCCGGCCGGCTTTCACATAAGCGGAACCAATGGCCAGCAGGTCAGGCAGATAATAATTGTTTACCAGCGAGCGCCCCATGTTGATGGCTCTGTCTACGATTTCCAGACGTGCCGTATTCACCGGAGCATTGCCGTCCTCCAAGGAAATGGAGCAGGGCATACCGCCCACCACATAATGCGGATGCGGATTCTTGCCGCCGAAGATAACATGCGGCGTAACCAGCTCGCGCTGCTTATCCAGCATTTCCAGATAATGCGCCACAGCCAAAAGATGAACTTCCGGCGGCAGCAGCTTGTAATCGGGATGGTCCCACCAGTTGGCGGAGAAAATACCCAGCTGGCCGCTTTCTACGATAGCTTTTACCTTATTCTTAATCTGTTCAAAGTACTGGGGCGTAGCTGCCGGGAAGTCATGCTCATAGGCTTCCGTTACGGACGTTTCCGGCGCACGGAACGGCAGTTTGTAAGTGTTCAGCACCGTATTCTGCAGATTAGCCGTGGCAATGGCGTCAGCAGCCAAAGCCTCTACCGGGCTTACCCAGTCCAAAGCATGCAGATGATAGAAATGCACGATATGGTCCTGCACCGTCAGCGTTGCCGCCATGATGTTGCGGATATAATTGGCATTCTTCGGAATAGCAATACCCAAAGCGTCCTCAACCGCACGGACAGAGCCCAAAGCATGAGCCGTGGTGCAAACGCCGCAAATACGCTGGATATAAGCCCAGGCGTCACGGGGGTCACGGTTCTTCATAACCAGTTCCAGGCCGCGCCAGGCGGTACCGGAGGAAACAGCGTCTGTAACCTTCCCCGTTGCTTCATCAACCTGCACCTCTACACGAAGATGACCTTCAATGCGAGTTACCGGATCTACTACTACATGTTTCATTTATTCACCTGCTCCCTTATTCCTTCTCTGCTTCGCGTTTCTGCTTCTGCACAACGCTCATAGCGCCATGCGCAGCCACACCTGCCGCCGTGGCCACAGCCATAGCAGCACCGATTTTATCCACGTTGCCCAACGGACCATACTCCGGCATACGGGTGGTCATCGGGTCTTCGTCCCAGAAATGTGCATTGGAGCAGCCAATGCAGGGAGCACCGGACTGAATCGGGTAACTCATGCCCTGGAACCAGCGCAGATTACCACAGGAATTGTAGGTTTCAGGTCCGCGGCAGCCCAGTTTATACAGGCACCAGCCAGCCTTAGCGCCTTCATCGTCAAAGCGTTCTGCAAACATACCGGCATCAAAGAACGGACGGCGATAGCAGGTATCATGGATACGATTGCCGTAGAACTGTTTCGGACGGCCTTCGTTATCGAGCGGCGGCACCGTGCCAAAGAGAGCCACATGCATGACCACGCCCGTCATAACTTCCGGAATCGGCGGACAGCCCGGCACATTGACAACCGGCGTTCTGCCACAGAAATGCGCAATGCCGGAGGAACCAGTCGGGTTCGGTTTGGCAGCCTGAATACCACCGGATACAGCACAGGTACCGTAAGCGATAACTGCCGCAGCATTATGGGCAGCATGCTGCAACGTCTGAATGAACGGCTTGCCGCCGGACATGCAGTAAATGCCGTTCTCCTTAGTGCAGACAGCACCTTCTACACAGAGGATGTACTGACCTTTGTACTTGTTGATAGTTTCTTCCAAATGTGCCTCGAAAGGCTCGCCGCTGGCGGCACTTAACAGATGGTCATACTCCAGCGCAATCTGGCTCAGCACCAAATCAGATGCGAGCGGTGCCCCGGAACGAATGAAGGACTCATCACAGCCCGTGCATTCATGTCCATGAATCCAGACCACTACCGGCAAAGGCTTCTTCTCGGCAGCTTCCACCACCTTGGACACCTGGTCCGTGCCGAGGCCCATCAGGGACGTCAGCGCAATGCAGCTTTTAACAAAGCTGCGGCGGCTCATGCCTTTTTTGAGATATAAATCCCACATACTCTCCCGTTTGTCCACTTTGTTACCTCCTCATGTTATCCTTGCAGATGTATTGCTATAGACTTACGTCACCGGCTCGTTGGTGATACTATAAAAAACATCTATCAGTGATACCATTTATTATACGCCGAAAAAATACAAAATGCTATATCTATTATTACAAAGATTCACCATAAATATTTTTTATTCGCTATGGCAATAAAGCAAGAATATCCTTTGATAAACAGGACTAATCACACCCATATTCCATAGGTCTACTGTGTCCTTACTTCGCCACCGCACCGGCTTTCTCCTGCTACGAAAAAACATTTTACCTCCCCAGGCTCTGACGAAAATTGTACATTTACCTCACAGATATTGTAAAACAATACAAAACGCGGTATAATTTACCAAAATATAAAGATGCAGTTCAGCTAGGAGAGCATCAGGGTTGTAATTTCCTATTAAACCTCGCTATGGTACAATATCAT
>NZ_KK366040.1:0-271578 GCF_000686945.1 Selenomonas sp. AE3005 | reverse complement strand
GTTGTAATTCCCTATTAAACCTCGCTATGGTACAATCTTATCACCCAAAGAGCCTTGATTTTCTTCGGAAAATCAAGGCTCTTTTTTGTAAAAAACAAGATTTAGAAACTCAAAACTTGCTGGTTAGCTGCGTTTTTATCAAAATCTGCATTTTTCGCACCACACATTATCTTCATGGCCTCATATTGTTTTTCTGTAATCATTATTGCCCTAACAGAACCTGCTGACGGTATATGATTTTGCAGTCTTGCCAAATGCTTATGTGCGGCTTCATTACCATTGCATATACGAATATATACGGAAAACTGCATCATATAGTACCCATCGTTTAGCAAAAACTTACGAAACTTTGCTGCTGCCTTTCGCTCATTCGCTGATGTAACCGGCAGGTCAAACATAACCAACAGACGCATAAAGCTACTCATAAGTATGGCAGTTTAAGGGAAGTAGTTGTGGCAGCTCCACCAGCTTCCCATTATCCTGATACCAACGTGCTAATCCTTGAACAACACTCTCCACCGCATTATTCACACGAACACACTCCTTTCCTAACAGTATCTTGGTCGACAACAGCCCAATCAAATCCTGCCGGATGTCCTTTGGCAATTCACCTTCAGGCATTCCCGTATGCCGACTAACATACAAGTCCACCACAGGACGAAAAGGCTCTATTAAATCATCCGCCAAATTAAACGCATTTGTTTCGCTATGATGATGAATACCCAAACACGGCTCAAAACCATAGCCTGCCAAGTACCGTGCAATCGAGGAACGTAAAACTGCATAACCATAATCAAGCATACTATTGATTATATTCATTTCATGACGAACAAAGTTTTCCCCAAACAATGTCTTAAAATATCTTGCCGCAGCGGCTGCTTCTACATTCCCCTTGTCCCCGGACTGGACATTGCCAGCCAACACTGAAACATTGTCCTTTTTCCCTGCTAAATACAAGCACCGTCCCTGATTCTCTATTTTTCGCTGTACAATCCGTTTCCACAATTGTTTCATTGCTGGCTTAGCCTGTCCCATCTGATACTTTATCATCCGCAACCTACGCGAATAAGCGCCAAAAGGCAGTAGAATTCCTTCCGGCATATAGTTTGCACCACATATTAGCACCGAACTACCATTTGCAGTCAATGCATCTAAACAACTCACCGTAATACTGCTTTCCCTATTGGCAATCATCAATGTATCAATATCCTCTATAGGGAAATGATGTATCTCGCCATTATCCACATATAACTGGAAATTTCGCTGATATATCTTGGCCCTTGAATCAATCATAAGATGCTGATACATATTGCCCACGCCTCCTGTGAGGATCCTTCTTCATTTGTCCAAATCCGTGCCGTTGCTCTAATGGAGCTTCACTTACTTGCCCCAATACATCTACCTGCATTTTTTTCAACTTTCCAATCGTTTTTACTCCCATTCCTCTTTTGGTGTAGGTATTATCATGATTGCAAACGGTCAAACTTGCTGTAGAGCTATCTGTTCCTTGATAATATGTCAAAACTTCTCGTGTTCTAAAAATCGGAGGCAGCGTAGTAATTTCCCCACGCTTTTCGTTAACCTTCATATCCATTTCTTTTGCAGAACTTACTAGTAATAAATCATCCTTATATAAAGAAAATTTAAATTCTTCCGGTTTCATTACCACCCAGTCCACATACGATTTATTTCGCGTCACTGCCTTTAATGGCAATTCTTCTTTCACTGTATCTGCAGCATAAACAGGCACAAGATAATACCCTTTTCCTTTACCTTCGGCACGATAGAATATATCGACACGCACCATGCTATCATTATCAGCTACACCCCTGCCACCGTTCACACCTACCTGCAACACTGATTTAGACGCAATCTTCACTGTCCTAACCAATGGGCCAGTAGTGCCATCAGCCCTAGGCTTATAAAATGGTTCAGCAAAGGCCTTTGGAGCATTACCATTAAAGGCCTGCAATCTTGCTAATAATGCCTGATACAGCAAAGTATCTGACGTTGGGTTGAAATACCCCTCTATTGCCGTTTTATCCTTCGTCAATTTCAAGTCCGATAATTTTTTCTTTACTACCGCCACCCCTTCATTTAGATGCTTTGCACTGCGAATTGTTTCTTCATGCGCTGCCGCTCGTACTTTTCGACGCGGCATTCGTGAAACAAATATAGGTTTAACTGCTTGAAGTTCCTCCTCTGTATAATTTTCCAGATGCATTCTACGCAAATTATCTGCAGGACTATCACTTGTTCTAGCCTCCAGTTCCTTCCTAAACCCTGGCCATGGTTCTGGAAAAGGCTCTTTTGCAGAAATATCCCACAACTCTCGTGCTTTGCTGTATTGTTCTATTATATTGACCATACCTTGCGTCACACAGGCAATTATTACCGCATCTACTGCATGATGCAAGTCTCCGTTTGCGCGAATTTTATTTATCCCTAGTCTCTTCCGCACATAAGCAGTTACACTGCCATTTACCGCTAACACATGACGCTTGCGCTCACTCATAAAAGTGCTAAACTCCAAATGCTGCCGTAACAAGTTATAAACAAACCTGCTGATATATTTTGTATCATTAAGATGGCGATCCTTCCACTCATTTTCCTCACTATGGAAGTTTTTACGCAGTAAATTCTGCCGCTTACGTAAATCTCTTATAAAAGTATTAACCCAGCACACAAAAGCATTCAGCTTTTCTTCCTTGCCAGCCATATACTCCAACGGCGTATGATTACCCTTATGCCGGTTTTCTCCGGCCAGCACCAATACTTTATTAGCATAGCTATCATCAAAGGATCGACTATAAGGCAGAATATGGTCTACCTCCGCATACTTGCCATCATGCAGTAAACGCTCAACATCAAAAGGCTTTTGGCTATAAGCGCAAACGCCTTGCTGTTCTTTATACAATTTCCATTTGACAATATCCAAGCCATTTGGCTGCAACAGGCCATTTTCGCGCAATTCCTGTATTATCCTCTCATTGGCCTTGCGATTATTTTCTATTTTATTCTGCATTTCCTTACGATCTTGGAAACTACGCGCCATTTCCCTTGCCAGTTCAACATGTATTTCCACCGGGCTGCCATAACGCCTTATCAGTGCATTCAACACCTTGATTGTCTGTGATATTGATCTTCGCACAACAGGATTTGGTATTTCACGTACTTCTTCCATCGCTCCAGACAGGATTTTTTGTCTGGAGCCATTATATCCCGAAGGTTCATAACCTGTTGCCCTACAAGCAGCATCATAAGTCATGCCTTGCTCCAAATATGGTATAATATTGCGGCATGCTTTTATGGAGATATGACCGAACTTCCGGAACGGTTTCAAATTTGCCAGTAATATACTACATACTTCTTCCGCAATGCCATTATTTATTAAGTACGAATGCAAATTCCCCTCGTTCTTGAACACCGAAAAAGCATAGCCGATAACATCCAACTCATCCTGCGACAGTTTTTTTATATAATCCTTTTCAAGTTTGTCTAAAGCCTTGCGCACCTCGTGATATGCTGCCACAAAGCCAAATTTTTTCTTTTTCTCTGTTTCGATATAATCCTTGGTATAGTACAAATCATTGAATCGCTCAGACTCCTGCAACCCCAACGCCTTACGCAAATGTGCATATGTCAAGGACGGAGATTGCCAAGCTAATTGTTCCAATTGTCGGCGTTCCTCATTCGTAAGACTGCGCGTTATACCATTGGCCGTAATTCTTATATGGCTAAGTTTTTCCAACAAAGTAAACCGCATAAATGAAAAACTTGCTTTGGGCGCACGTTTTTCTCCTGCCGCCCGTTCCAATGTGCAAACACCAATCATTCGTTCAATAAGGTTTCCCCCATAAGGACTATTGCCTCCCGGGCCTTCATCAAAATTACGTTGTGATGAAAATATATGTACATATTTTTCTTCAAAAGTCTCCGATGCATGCTTATTATTCCACGCTCGCTGTGCCGCGAACAACTGCTTTATCTCTGATAGCAACATATCTCTGCTGACTGTCATTTGATAATCTGCAGCCTTGTTACGCTTGTGAGCTTGAAATTTTACATCTTTATACAACATTTCCCCCACTGTACGATAGCAGGTCAATAATTCTGCATTTGCTTTGAGGGCATCCTTTACCTGTCCTTCATCATCATTTTCTGCTTCTGCCAACCTATTTGATTTAAAACCGCGATGTTTAGTAAAATACAATAATACCCTTGCCCATTCATCTGATGTGAGCTTGCGTTCCAAACCTTCACACCGAACTGCATATATATCCGTCATCGGCTTTTCATAAAGAGCTGCTAATGCTGCTTTATCCAATACTCCCTCTCGAACCAACAGACTGCGCAACCTGTCCAAACGATGACGGCGTCGACGCAGTCTACGACGCATTCCTCGCGCCTTACGGCGTGGAGATGCCAATGATTCACCTGACTTTGCCTGCTCTGCCTCAGGAAAAATCCGAGAATTCATATCCAAAATCCGATATGGTTCATCCTTATCGTTCAAAGCCAATGCTGCCCAACCTACCGAGGCAATACCAATATCTAATCCCAAAACATATCGCTGTTCCATATCTATTCTCCCTATCTCAATTATATTTATAAAAAGATAACGGCTTGCCGTAAGGCAAGCCGTTAGAGCTTTGCGGTGCTAGCTAACAGCTAGACCTTATTGTAATAACCTAATATACCTCGCTATGATACAATAAGTAATTACAGATATATTATAGAATAAATGGATTATTCTGTCAACATATTAACCATGGTTATCACTTTTATATTATACCATCACTAAAACGAGGGGCTGCGGCATAAGTTGAAAAGTACTTATGCCGCAGCCCCTTTAGTCTGTGTATTTCTTTTAGAATGCCCAGCTTAATTTCAGCCGTCCCGTTATACCTGTCTGTTTGCCGGTCCAGCCGGTCAGCCCCACATCGGCAGTCATATTGGTCTTGTCAGGCTTTACCTGCCAGCCGATTTCTGCCATGTAGCTGCTGCCTTTAAGCGACGGTGCCGGTGTGCAGAGGCCGTCATGGGTGGCTTTGGCCTCACCATTAAATTCGTACTGATAGGCCAGGCCTGCGTAAATCTTGCTGCGCGCATTGGTCGCATGATAATATCTGGCGCCCAGGCGCAGGCGATGGCTGTCCACGCTGTTGAAATTATAAACCTCGTTGTTCAAATTGCTATGGACAGTTACCTCGTCACCACTGGTACGGCTGTAGAAATATTTTATGTAGGCGTCAACCGTGTCCGTGGGATTAACTTTATAGATTTTGCCCAGGCCCAAATGACCGGCAATGTAGCTGCCGCCAAGGTCATAATCAGCAGTAAGGCCGGAGGCCAAATCGCCCCTGTAATCGGAACTAAACCGGCCGAACCGCAAATCGCCTTCATAGTATAAGCCGTCATGATTCCGCTGACGGGCAAATCCACCGGCACCAACATAGTGTCCGGTGCCCCAGCCATGAACGCCGTTGTCCAGATAGCTGTCATAATTGCCCCGGCCATATTCTAAAATCGGCCCTACAAACAAACTGCCGTTACGGTTTTTGATTTCCTTGGTCAGCCCCAGATTAGCATAGAAGGCTTTGAGGTCCGTGGACGAACCGGTGTCTAATTCCAACGAACCGCCGCCAATGGCCACAAAAGGAACCAGGCGGCCATAGACAACGGATATTTCCGGGTCAAGGGCTACCGCCTCGGCCTCCTCCATACCATGCGCCGTCAAAAAATCAGAACCGCCATTAAGCAAAGCCGTCACAGCCGTACTGGTTTCCGTAAGCGACTTAGTACGCTCCGGCAGGGTACTTTCATGAACAACGGGTTCGGCTGTAAACGTAACAACAATGGCCTGTGTTCCCTCTCTCAATGTATTATAAGAATAAATACTATCCGTGGATATACCTGTAGTTACCGTATATTTTTCCGCCTCCGGCAGCACCGTGCCATTGGTAGAAAGACCTGCCGCATCACGTATAAGCGTAACTTTATCTCCCACATTCATATTAAATTCTGCCTGCGGAGTCCAGGTAATAGTGGTATTATCCAGATTTGTTCCCGTTCCTCCGTCAACAGTGAGCATAGTGTCCCCGTTACTTGTTCCGGCAGGAAGATAAAAATTCATATTCTTTATATTGCCGGTTATGGATTTGACATAGTTGCCTTTTGTGTAGACATTGAGGTTCTGGATGGTGTCACCTTCAAGGGTGGCGTTGGGGAGAATGGCAGTGCCGAGGAAGTTGACGGTGTTGTCTGCGGAAGTTTTGCCCGCGCCTGCTTTGCCGCCATAAATGCTTCCGTTGATGTTGTCCTTTAATGTGTAGAGGTTGACAGTGTTGCCGGTGGCATTGCCGCCGTCAGCGATTCCCCCTGCGACCATAGCGAGCCCCCAGATATCATCGCCGAGAGTGCCGCCATGAATATTGACGGTATTATTGTAGGCATCGCCACTTCTAGTTTGTCCGCCTGCTACCGTGGTATAGATAGTGCCGCCAGAAATATTGACGATATTGTCATAGGCATTGCCCTTGTTGGTGGCAGTAGGTTCGATAAAACCGCCGTAGGCGCCATCTACAATTACGCCGCCTTTGATGGTCAGTGTATTTTTCTTCACAGTTCCGTTTGCGTTATAACCACCTGAAGTCATAAAGGTTGAGCCGCCATTTATAATGGTATTGTTCAGCTCAACTGTGCCTGAAGTGCTGCCTCCGCCAGCGATATTGGCAACATTTCCGTTGCTGTTTAGTATGGCGGTATTGTTTATTGCCTTGTAGGTAGCAGAATATCCAGCCGTGACCTTGCCGTTAACAAAACCATTGATTATGACCTTGTTCTCTTCAACATCGCCACTTTCGCTGTGGCCACCGTAAACTTCGTGGCTTACTAATCCTTGTGATATTTCAGTTCCTTCTATTTCGACGATGTTATGCTTGGCAGGGCCACGCTCTGTCCAGCCACCATACACATATTCTCCAACATTGCCTGTTGATTTAATAGTAACACGGTTATGATTAGCGCTGCCGTTATAATTTGTTTTACCGCCTGCTGCAATACCATAAACGTCATCAGGAGCCTCCCCTGCAACCGTTACGGTATTGTAGTCGGCGTTTTGGCCGTCTGTGCTTTGTCCACCATATACTTGTTTAACAGAGTGACCTTCTGCTATGGTAATGCTGTTGTTACTGGCATTTCCATCATGATTTGTAGGAGTCGTGCCAGTATGATTTCCGTAAACAATGTCATTACTGTAAGTATCTTCATCTATCGTAGTCTCCTGCGCCACAGCCGCCGCAGGCAAAATCCCTTGCCCTCCGCCTATAGATATAAGTGCTGCCATAATACATCTGGTAGCCTGGCAGCTGCTTTTATTTCTGAGCCGCTTTCTGGCCTTTCTTGTTGTTCTCATAATCTATTCACTTCCTTTCTCCAACTTACTTCTTAATTTGTTCTATAAAGGTGCGATTTAATCCTTCATGTCTTTTCAATTTTATCATCTCTTTTGCAGTTATATCATGTAACAAAAGGGTATTTTACTCTTTTGTCAAACTAATATCAATAGTATACTTAGAAAAACGTAAACATAGGAGCCATCGCCATGGAATATAGAATACTTTTTACCATCATGCTTACCTCCTTCCTTACGCCTTTCACCGGCAGTGCCTTAAATCTGGCATTGCCTTCGCTGGGCGCGGAATATGGGGCAAGTCCGGCAGCTTTGGGCTGGGTGCTGGGCAGTTTTTTACTGGCCGCCATCGTTGTCCTGCTGCCCTTTGGCAAACTGGCAGACCGCTATGGCAAGCGGCGTTTTTTCATCATGGGCAACGGAATTTTTGCCCTGACCTCCTTTTTGGCCATCTTCGCCCCGAGTCTGCCCTGGCTGATTGCCGCCCGGGCCGCGCAAGGTCTGGGCTCGGCCATGACCTTTGCCACTTCCATGTCCATTCTGACCTTGGTGATTCCCAAAGAACGCCGGGGCTGGGCTATGGGCTGGAATGTGGCCGTGGTATATACAGGACTCACCTTAGGGCCGGCTGTCGGCGGTTTTCTCAACCATTATTACGGCTGGCAAAGTATTTTCATCCTGCTGACCATCCTCGGTGCACTCGCCTTTGGCACCGCCCGTCATACCTTGCAGGACGAATGGTACGCCGACAGCAGTCCGGACTGGGACAAAAAAGGCGCCCTCCTGTACGGTGGCGCCATCATGCTCATTATTTACGGCTTGTCCCAGCTGCTCAGTCAGCCGGCCGCCCCCTTGCTGTTAACTGGCGGCCTGCTGCTGTTTGGTGTATTCCTGCGCTATGAACTACGTACAGAAAATCCCTTGCTGCCCGTAAACCTGCTGTTCAGCAACCGGCCTTTTTCCCTGTCCTGCCTGGCGGCACTGCTCAACTACTGTGCCACCTTTGCCACCAGCCTGCTGCTCTCCCTGTACCTGCAGGCCATTCTGGGACTAACATCGCACAGTGCCGGAATTATTCTGCTGGCCCAGCCCGTCCTCATGGCCGCGCTGTCACCTATCATGGGGCGGCTGTCCGATAAGTACGCCCCCACCAAACTGGCAGCCCTGGGACAATCTGTCATCACCGCCGGCCTTATCGGCTTTGCCCTGACCGTCCATACCCTCTCCCTCTATCTGCTCATTCCCATGCTGATGATTACCGGCACAGGCTTTGCCCTGTTCGCCGCCCCCAACAACAACGCCATCATGAGTTCCGTGGAAAAACAGCACTACGGTCTGGCCACCAGCCTGCTCAGCACCACAAGATTATTCGGCCAGGTGCTCAGTGTCGCCATGATGAACTTAATCCTCTCCCTATCCTGGCACGGCCTTGCCCCACAGGCGGCCCTGCTGCAAAATCTGGAAATTGCCCTGCTTATTTTCGCCCTCTGCGCCGGGCTCGGCGTAATTCCGGCCAGAGTTAGAAAATAGAAACATATAAAAAACAGCCCGTGATGGAGTGATGTTTTTCCCGAAGGAAAAATATTACCCCGTCACGGGCGTTCTTTTTAGTTAATTATGTCCTTGCCGTCCAGCACAGCCTCCACCAGTTCTTCGCCCACATACCGCAGTTTCAGCGAAAAATGCGGCCGTTCGGCAGCCATAAGGCGGAAGAAGATTTTATCCCCCTCCCACAGGGGCAGGTCATAGACTTTATCCTTGTCAATCCACTCCAGCACGCCCTCGTTGCAATCACCGATTTTCCCCTCATAACCTGTGGCGGTATACAGGAACATGTATTCCGTCTGCCACTTGTCCGAAATAAAGGTGATAATCCCGCGCTGGCGGTAATCCGTAAGTTTAAGGCCGGTTTCCTCCCGGGCCTCGCGCAGCAGGCACTCCTCCGGGGATTCGTCACCTTCAAAGTGACCGCCAATCCCCACCCATTTATCCTTATTGATATCATGTTCCTTCTTCACCCGGTGCATCATCAGATACTTGCCTTCTTTTTCGATATAGCACAACGTGGTGAGATTCGACTTTGACATGTCATTTTCCTTTCAATGTTTCATTGAGGCTGCCCATGCGATAGCCCTGCAAATCCAGCGTCACATAAGCAAAGCCCAGTTCCTTGAATTTGCTGACGGTCTTTTCATACAGTCCTGACGCCATAAACCTGGCCATATCTGCCGGCAGTAATTCTATCCGGGCTATATTTTCATGGCTGCGCACCCGTAACTGCACAAAGCCCTCCGTACGCAGGAAGGTTTCTGCCTGGTCAATCCGCTGCAGTTTCGCGGCCGACAATTCCTCCCCATAGGGGATACGTGAGGCCAGGCAGGCTGCCGAAGGCTTGTCCGCCACAGCCAGTCCCAGTTCCCGGGCATAGGCTCTGATATCGGCCTTATCCATACCGGCCTCCTGCAGGGGGCTGATAACCCGCAGTTCACGCAGGGCCTGGCTGCCGGGGCGATAATCCTGCCCATCGCTGGCATTCGTCCCGTCCAGCAAATGGGCGATATTTTCCCGGGCAGCTGCCTCCCGCAGTTTATCAATTACCAGCCGCTTGCAAAAATAACAGCGTTCCGGCGGATTCGTGCGTACATCATAGTAAAGCAGCGGGTCAAGTGTCAGCACTGTGTGCCGCAAGCCCTCAGCCTGACAAAAAGCCTTGGCCTCAGCTACTTCTTCTACCGGCACCAGCACACTTTGCACGGTCAGCGCCAGTACCTGCTCAGGTCCTAAAACCTCCTTGGCCGCCTTTAGCAGCACCGTTGAATCCACGCCTGCGGAAAAAGCTATGGCAGCCGAACCATAGCTTTTGAGCAGTAATTGTAATTTAGCAACTTTCGCCTGTAATTCTTTTTTCATCATTGCAGTTCTCCACTTTCCTGCCAAAATTGCAATTCCTTGGACACTTCCTCCAGCCGCTGGGCCATGTCGTGAGTTGTCCATAACTGATAGCGCTTATCCACAAGCGCACCGCTGATACCGGCCGGCAGGGTACGCAGGAATCTCGTGCCCTGCTCCGGCCCCAGCACAAACACCGTCGTGGTCAACAGATCCGTAAGCATGCCGGCGTCCTCCAGCTTATCCGCCGCCGTAATGGTCACACTCATCAGTCCGGACGGAGCCGGACGTCCCAGCCGCGGGTCGATAATATGATGATACCGCTGCCCGCCGCTTTCAAAAAAACGTTCATAATCGCCCGAGGTAGATAACGCCTCATCTGACAAGGGCAGCACAGCGATTTTTTCCTTGGCATCGTCCTTACGGGGGTGCCGCAGGCCTATCCGCCAGGGCTTGTCCTCATTATTTACCCCGAGAGCATACATGGAGCTGCCGCCCAGATTTATCAGGCCGTTTTTTATCCCATGTTTGCGGTAGATTTTCCGCACTTCATCGGCCGCCATGCCCTTGGCTATACCGCCGGCGTCCACCCCCATTCCGGCCTCCAGCAAACGGGCGCTGTGCGTCTTTTCATTAAGCTCCAGTTTTTGCCAGCCCACGAGTTTTTGCGCTTTGGCAATCTCGGCCGGCGCCGGCACCCGGCTGTGGTCAGTGCCAATCCCCCACAGGTCAACAAGAGGTTTGGCTGTTATATCAAAGGCGCCATTGGTTTTGGCTGCGTAATCCTGAGCGACCGCCAGCAGGTGATATACCTCCGGGTGGAGCACCACCCAATGGCCGGAGCCGGCCATTTGCTCCAGCCGGCTCACATCACTGGCCGGCAGATTGGGGCTGACCATTTTCTCCAACTCGTGGAGCCGGGCCATGCCCTCCGTCACTGCCGCCTCGGCCTCCGCGCCGCTGGCCGACAGTGTCACCACCGTGTCCATGACCATATCGCTTTTTTGCACCGGCTTATCCGCACCGCAGCCCCAAGAACAGAGGGCTGCACAGAAAAGCACCATCAGACAAAAACCTCTTAGCCTTTTCAATTTATACTCCTTATGATACAGCTTTGGCCGCTGCCGGCGAATCCTCCAGCTTGCCTGCCAGGTCGTGGTCAGTCATGGCGCAGACGCTGGCATCGGACCAAACATTTTCCGCTGTTTCAATCATATCAATTATAGTATAAATTGGCAAGATAACTCCCATCAGGCCAATGGGCGCTCCCAAAGAACTCATGAGCGACAACGTCAGGAAGTAGCAGCCCATCGGCACGCCGGCATTGCCCACGGCCGCCAGCACAGCAATGAATACCCAGGCAATCATCGTCCCCAGCGTCAGTTCAAATCCGGCATTCTGCATGACAAACAAAGACGTCACAAGGATAAAGGCCGCACAGCCATTCATATTGATAGTGGTGCAAATCGGCAGTACAAACCGGGAAACCTTGGGATTCACTTTAAGATTGTTTTCCGCCGACGCCAGTGTCACGGGCAGGGTACCGGCCGAGCTCTTGGTAAAGAGGGCTACAGCCAAAGCCGGCGACATTTTGCGGAACACCGTGAGCGGATTAAGGCCGCGCAGCAGCATGAACAGCGGCAGGACAACTACCATCTGAATGAGATTACCGCCCATGACCACCAGCACATACTGGCTTAAAGCACCGACGATTACGCCGGCCTCAATCTGTGCCGACAGCTGGCCGGCAAAGGCCAGAATACCAAGCGGCAAAGCCCAGAGGATAGCCCTTATCAGCGTAAAGAGCAATTCCTGCAAGCCCTGCAGGCCCTTTAACAGCACTTCGCGGTTTTCCGTCTTGGGCATAAAAGCCAGCCCCAGGCCAACAGACGCCGCAATCAGCATTACCGACAGCACATTACCGGCCAGGAAGGGCTGCAGAACATTGTTGGGAATGACCGACAGGATATGGTCATAATAAGTCAGCTTGCCCACCTTATCCAAAGGTACATTGCTGGCACCAGCGCCCACGACTTCCGCCGGCAGGTTGCCCGGTGCTACGACAATGTAGAGCAGCAGGCCCACAGCCGCTGCCGCAAACGTGGTCAAAAAGGTGTAGCTGACAGCATGGGCGAAAATCCGCCCTGTCTCCTTTTTGCCGCCCAAGGCTGCCAAAGTGGTAATCACCGCCAGGGCAATGGTGGGTACAGCGATAAACTGGAAGAGCCGGGTAAAGACTGTAGCAATAAAGTTAAAGAGCTCATTGAGCGGTGCTATCTCCAGGAAACCGAGAAAGCCGCCGACAAGCAAGGCGCCGAACCACAGCACCAGCTGTTTTCTGGTGGCCCCGGGATTATGCGCCTTCAAGGCCGCCTCCCTGGCCTCTGCCACGGACTTGTTTTCATCTGCCATAATAATTCCTTCTTTCCTACATAAAATAATGATAAATATAAAACCTAGCAATCAGATATGCTTTACATTTTAACATATATTATCTATTTTTCAAGTTAAATTTGTAACTTTCAACGCTTAGCATAATTACCAAACGTAAATTTCGCTGTATACAGATAAAAATCCTGCCCAAGCAGGAAAATCACCTCTCCATCACGAATGAAATAAACAACTAATATACGGAAACGTTTCTGCAAGTTATTACAAGGATGTGATATTATGAACATGAAACTGCACGGCGACAAAATCGCCTATTTCTTCATCGCCTTTGCGGTGTACCTCCTGATTAGGGCCTTCTCTACCCATTTGACGCTGCCGATTATCAACGTGCTGCTTTACGTATCTATAGCGTCATCGCTGCTGGCCAGCAATGTGCCCCGGGTACTGGACATACCGCTGCACTATGCCTATCCGGTCAAATGCGTAGAGTATTTTACCTTTGGCATATCCATTGTTTGTTTCATTGCCCTGTGCCTCCGGCATATGTGGATTTGAACGTAACTTCATACCTTTTTACACCTAAAAGCCCCACACAGCATCGACTGTGTGGGGCTTTTGGGAATGATATAATGGAATGTGTATGTAGACTACTACTGGACTTATCTTAGGCGAAAAGACCAACAGCGTAGCCAGCAATGCCAAGGGCGAAGAGGCCCAGGATGATAATCAGCGGATTAACACCCTTCTTCAGCAGGTACATGCAGGCGAAAGTCATGAGCATGGGCACGATGCCAGGCATCAGGCTGTCGAGCAGGCTCTGAACCGTGGTAACAACCTGCTCACCCTGGCTGTTCGTATAGGAGGACAGTACCAGAGGCATGTTGACCGTGGTCCATTTAGCAACGAGGGCACCCATTACGAGCAGACCGAGTACGGAAGAACCTTCCGTGAGGTAACGCATACGGTTGCCGCCAACTTCGTTAACGAGTTCCGTACCTTTGTCATAACCGTACATTACGCCGTACCAGTTGGTCAGGAGGCGAATTACGTTGAAAGCGATGAAGAAAATCAGCGGGCCAACGATGCTGCCAGTCAGGGCAACACCAGCGCCGAGAGCTGCGAGTACCGGACGGAGCGTACCCCAGAAAATCGGGTCACCAACACCAGCCAGAGGACCGATAAGACCTACCTTAACGCCGGAGAGAGTGTCCTCACCGATATCGGCGCCGTTAGCCTTCTTTTCTTCCATAGCGGCAATGATACCCATAATCGGAGTTGCCAGGAACGGCTGAGTGTTGAAGAATTCGAGGTGACGTTTCAGAGAACGCTTATATTCTTCAGGATCATCTTTGTAAAGTTTCTTCAGTGCCGGAATCAGGGACACGCAGAAACCGATAGCCTGCATACGCTCGAAGTTGAAGGAGCCGAGCAGGAAGTTGGAACGGATAAAAATCGATACGAGATCGCCTTTAGTGAGCTGTTTTTCCATGAGTCGAACCTCCCCTTACATCAAATCAGAATCGTCAATGCTGTCGAGCGGGTCACCAGAGCCGCCAGCAGCTGCGCCATTCAGTTCACGCTGCAGGCCACGGATGTGGAAGTAAGCAGCGATAAGACCGATAGCACCGAAACCGATGAGGTTGACGTTGGTGAACACAGCGATGAGGAAACCGAGGAAGAAGTACGGCATGAGGGACTTGGCGTTCATCATGTTGATAACCATTGCATAACCTACAACTACGATGAAACCACCGGAAACCTGCAGGCCGCGGGTGATAACTTCAGGAATGGATGCCAGCATAGCGTTAACAGTATCAGTACCAGCAACAGCAGCAACGACAGCAGCCGGAACAGCTACGCGGATACCCTGCAGCAGAAGGCCGCCGATATGGCACATTTCAATGCCGAAAGCGTTGCCTTCGAGAGCGAACTTATCAGCTAAATGCTGGAAGAATACGGTAATGGTACGAACGAAGATGGTGAGAACCTGGCCAGCAGCGGCAAGAGGTACAGCCAGTGCGATACCAGCGCCGATGGACTGATGGCCGACAATTACGAGGATAGCGGAAACTACAGATGCCAGAGCCGCATCCGGCGCCATTGCTGCACCGACGTTCATCCAGCCCAGAGCCAGCATTTCCAGCGTACCACCAAGGATAATACCAGTAGTCATATCACCTAATACAAGACCAACCAGCGTGCAGGCAACCAGCGGACGATGGAACTGTGCTTCGTCCAGCACACTTCCCATACCAGCGATGGCGGCCACCACGATGAGCAGAATAAATTGTACACTCGTCATAATGAATAATCCCCCTTCGAGATTCGTAAATATAATTCCTAAACTCTTTTAAGATGATTAAGCCAAACCTTTAGCCTTCAGAGCCGACATCAAATCGCCTTTCGGTTCGCTGGCCAGTTTGCGGATTTCTACTTCGATGCCCATTTCCTGCAGTTCAAGCAGAGCTTTGACATCATCCGGGTTTACAGCTACAGCGCTGGAAATCAGCGTATCGCCGTCTTTGTAAGTCATGCCGCCCAGGTTTACGGACTTGAAGGGAATACCACCCTTAACAGCACGGACAACATCAGCCGGCTTCGTGAACAGGAACAGCGTCTTGAATGCTTCGTACTTCGGGTTCTTGTATGCTTCGCAAGCCTTTTCCACAGGCACAACGTACGCCTTGATTCCCGGAGGAGCAACCTGCAGCAGGAGCTTCTTTCTCATTTCATCCTTGGCAACTTCATCGCTGCAGCACATGATACGGTTGCAGCCCGTTACCTTCGTCCATACCGTTGCCACCTGACCATGAATCAGACGGTCATCAATACGACAAAATGCGATTTCCATAATTCATTCCCCTTTCGGAATTTCCCCTGGCCTATTTCCAATCGGCACAAGAGAGGTAAACTTTGTTTTTTTCTGACAATAAGAATTATAATAGCAAATTACGTCAAAGTCAGCTGAACTCTGTCACAACTTAGCAAATAATAACATGACATTTGTCATATACAGTCAAATTATGCTCACAACCGCAAAACAGACCGTCGGTTTCCACGCACCAACGGTCTGTTTTCGTATATTTACTCCTGCGGTTTTATCAACCCATTTTGATATGCCAGCAGCAAATTATATAAATCTGTAATCTCGTCCTGTATCAGCCGGCCCTCGTCCGTATCGCCAAGCGTTGTACGGCAGGTTTGCAGTTCCACGGTCTCCGACACGGATTCAATATCGTGATTTTCTCGCAAAGCCTCCCGGACGTCAGCAATTTTTTGATGCTGCAGCAGGCGCAGGCCACGGGAATTGGAAATCAGCGTATAACCGGAAATACCTGTCTTGCTATGATAGGCTTTGCAAAAACCGCCATCAATAATAATGGCCTTGCCCCCGGCCTTGACCGGTGTTTCGCCTTTTTTGACCTTCACAGGAACATGGCCGTTAATGATATGCCCCTTTTGAGCGTCCAGGCCAAATTCCTGCAATACCATAGCACAGGTATCTTCATTATTTACATACTTGAAATAGGGGTCTGCCGGTTCCTTCCAGGTACTTTCATCGGGAATATACGCCCGCTCAAAGGTCTTGAACTCCCGGCCGGATACCGGCGAAAGGCGGCCGCACCAAAGGAAGTACATGAAGTCCACCGCCTCCGCCGTATGGTGCAGGTAAGCCTCACGGGCCAGACGGTCACAATAGTCAAACCAGCCCTTGCCCCGGAAATCCCTGTCCTTATAGGTAATAGTCCGCAGGGAACCGTCATCATTGAGCAGCACACAGCCATGAAAAAGCAGGTTGCCATTATAACGAGTGTAAAGGCTGCCCTTTTGGTAGAGGTAATCCACATGACGCCGGAGCACTGTGCTCTCCTCAAAATACGATTTGAGGTCCGCAATGATGGCCGCCTCTTTTTCCGTAAGTTCATAGCAGTCAGCAGCCGCCTCATCAAGCGTGGGGAAATACGCGCTTTCCAGCTCATACCGCTTGCCGTCACCGAGGACTGCATGCGAGGAACGGAAGTCGATTTTATCAAGCAGCAGGCGGCTGTCCATCTGGTATTCCGGGTGCTGGCGGATAAGCTGCCCCTCCAGCTTGAACATCATCATGGTGATGGCCTTTTCCGCCGCCTTGATGGGATTGGCGTCAGGATAAATGCGCGAGGCAAAGGTTGTCAGCGGCCGCAGGCTGATACCGTAACCCCGTTCCAATACGTCCGTATTATTATAGCGCAGGCTGTTGCGCACCACCGTGGCAATGCAGGCCTCATTCCCCAGAGCTGCCCCCATCCACAGCACATCATGATTCCCCCACTGAATATCCACCGACGGGTGTTTCATCAAGAGGTTCAAAATGGCGTCAGGACGATTGCCCCGGTCAAAAAAGTCCCCGACGATATGCAGCCGGTCGACCGCCAGCCGCTTAATCAGCACCGTAAACGCCTCGATGAAATCAGCACCGCTGTCAATCTGCACAATGGTATTCAGCAGCCGTTTATGGTACACAAACTGGGCGTTGTCGGCCTCGGGCCGGGTATTCATCAGCTCCACAATCACCGCCTCATAGCGCTTGGGGATAAAACCGTTCACCTTGGAGGCCGGATATTTGTAACTCATGAGCTTAGACAGTTCAAGCAGCTGGGATAAATTGCGCCGGTACCACTCCGGCGTATTTTGATGCTTGCTGGCCATCTGCTCGATTTTTTCCTTAGGGTAGTAAATCAAAGTGCAGAATTCGGCTTTTTCCTCCGCGCTGAGGCGCTCCCCAAAAACATAATCCACCTTTTCCCGGATAACCCCGGAACAATTGTTCAGAATGTGAAAGAAAGACGCATACTCCCCGTGCAAATCACTCATAAAATGTTCAATGCCCTTGGGCAGGGATAACCTGGACTGCAGATAAATCAGCTGCTCATATACCGATTCCTTCGTGGGATATTTTTCTGCCAACAGCCGCATAACCTTGTTAGGCCGCCCTTTGACCGCTGTGCCGCGTACCATACCGACCACCCTTTCAGCGCATTCATATATATTTACTTTTATTTTAGCATAAACTGTGTATGGACGATATATGTCAGCACCACCACAGCCATGGAAAACAAATACTCTGTTACCGAACCGACTTTAAACAGCTTTATCCCTATTTTTTGCCAGGGGAACAAACATGGCACCTTGCCGCAGACAGCATCTTCCGCGATATGCAGCAATGCCCCAATACAGACATAACTGCCGTAAACGGCGATTTCATTATGCGCCTGCAGCCAGCCCAATTGCATGATGGCATACAGGGCAATGTAGATTACCGGCCAATGCGACCAGCCCCTGTGTTTAGCACGCCAGCTCCAGTAGGACGCGCCTGGGCGTCCCTCCACCTTATCGGGGAAAATAGCACCGCCCATGGCAAATGCTGCCGCCAGCATATCCTGCGTAGCCCCATAGACGATTACCCCGGTTACTATTTCATGGTTTATCCATTTCATTATACTAAATTAACTCCTATTATACCTATTACCTTATCTTATCATATCTGCTGCCGCTTGTACCATCTTTCCTTGCCTCCACCGCTTGAACAGGCGTTGCTGACTTTGCCTTCTTATAGTATAATGAATTTACTTATAGAAACGGAGAGAATATAATGGATGATTATACTTGGCAACAGCGGCTGCAGGCGCGCAAGGCAAGAGAACACCGCCGCCTGTCCCTGGTCATTTTCCTGCTGGCGGCCATGATTGGTTCTGCCCTCTGGTATTTCTTTTTTTACATCCGCACCCCTGAATACTCCTTGGCACAGCTGCAGACAGCCATTGCCGAGCATGACGGCGAAACCTTTGCCCGTTATGTAAATCAGGAATTACTGGCCTCCCGGGCCTACGATGATTTGACGGTTGACCTGTTCGCCTATGACTCAGAACTGACGCCGCAAACCAAGGCCATGTTTGAGAAATTCTACATTCTGATAAAGCCGCAAATGGCGGCTGGTCTGGAAACCACGGCACTTAACCGTGTCACCGCCGGCAGCTGGCTGCTGCCAGACGGTACGGATATCCTCAAAGGCCGCCAGTTGGGTATAGACTTTGAACGGTTCCTGGAACGCAGCCAGCTACGCAATACCACCCTGGTCAGCATCGGCAAGGTGGAACATAACGGCAAAAACGCCACCGCCGAACTGAATATCCGGGAAGATTATACCCAGACGGATTTCACTTTGGTGGCTGTAATGGAACAAGCTGATGACGGTCACTGGCAGATAGCTTACCTCAAAAATTACAAAGCCTATCTGGATTTGATTTCGCCCCTGCAAAACCGGGACATTGCCAGCTATATAGCTGATACCAAGGAAATCGTCAACAATAGCAATGAAACCTTCGCCGTCCTAAAAAGTCACTTTAAACGGCTGGGGCATTCCAAAAACGGCTACCTGAGCAAGCAGCAAAAACAAAAACTGCAGTCGCTAATCGCAGACGATATCATTCCCAACCTGCAGGAAAGACAGACCCAGCTGGACGCCGTGGCCATCCCTGCCGGCGCCCAGTATCTGGCCCGACAGCGCCAGCAGGCTACGGAAACCAGCATCAAGGCCTGGCAGCATTACATCCGCGGCCTGCAGACCGGCAATCCGCAGGAATTTGCCACGGCAGAAACCCTGCACAAGCAGGAGCTGGCCATTGACCTGCGCGTTCAGGATATCATCCGCCATACGGCTATCAGTAAAAACATTCCCAACCTGCCATAACACCGGAGTCCCTGACTCCGGTTAAAACTTCTTGACTTCCTGGATTTTCATAGTAAAATATAAATATAAATGTTGTTAGAAAATTCTCAAATTCCAGCAAACTATCGACAAACTAATCGCTGCAGAAAGGTGGCTTGATATCATGACCGCAGAAAAAAATACATACCAAGTCCTGGCCCCTGTTTCGGGCAAAACGCTCGAACTAGCATCCGTTCCTGATCCAGTGTTTGCCGAAAAACTTACTGGTGACGGACTGGCCATCGAAATGGAAAGTGACACTGTACTAGCGCCCTGCGATGGCGTTATTTCCCTGTTTTTTGAAACAAAACACGCTTTTGCCATTACCACGGACGAAGGCATTCAGATTCTCGTACATGTGGGATTGGACAGCATTATTTTGAACGGCGAAGGCCTCACTGCCCTAAAGCAGGCTGGGGACCGGGTTACCGCCGGTACACCGGTTATCAAAGCTGACATGGACGTGCTGAAAAAGCATTCCATCAATATGATTTCCCCCGTCCTCGTCGTAAATTTTGACCAGGTTTCCGAACTTTGTCCCTGTAACGCCGGCACCGCAGTAACTGCCGGCACCGACGAAGTATTACAATACGCCGTATGAAAAAAGGCGATGTGAAACATGCGCAAGCATTGTCCACATCGTCTTTTTTATTTTATTGCTGTAAATATGCGTTTATTTCCTTTTGCACCTGGCTGAGCGCACTGCTGAGAGAATCCTTCTCCCGTATGATATGCTGCAGTTTGTTATCGGCTAAATGCAGCGCCTCCAGACATCTGGCAAACTTCGAAGGCGTAATGGAGTCGTCCATCACTTCGCTGACTGTTTTCAGATTCATTTCTTCGCTGCCCGGCGTGGCCTCATTAAAGAGTGCCTGCGCCTGCGGTGACTCCACCACATCCCGGCGGGCTGGCAGGCCTTGCGTCTTGGTGAGCATCAATTCCTGTACAGCCGGGTCATAACAAATGGTTTTCAGCAGTTCCCAGGCCAGCCGTTGTTCGTGGCTGCGTGCACTGATACCCATGAGCATTGGCTGTATCAGCGAGGAATTGCGTCCGGACGGCCCTGCCGGCAGTTTGATACAGTCCCATTCAAAGGAACTGTATTTTTTTATGCGCCAGGGATAGGGCTTGTACGTGCGGTATTCCGCAAAGGTAAAAGGCCGAAAGGCCACCTTGCCCATATCAAAATCCTTGGCCTGAACCTCCTGCCCCTGATTGACCTCATGGATTTCCTGCATAAAACGCAAAACTTCTTCCATCTTTTTATCGGCCAGATTAGCTGTGCGCCCATCGGCGGAAAAGAATTTTATGCCGTTGGTAAGGGCCGCAATCCGCCAAGTGTAGTCATATACACCAAATTGGTCAATCCGGCCATCACCATCGGTATCCCGGGTAACGGCCCGGCATATCTGCATAAAATCATGCCACGTCCAGTTATTGGCCGGAATCGCAATACCTTCACGGGCCAACAGGCTTTTATTGACGAACATCAATGTCGGCACCGCTCCCACAGGCAGGGCATAGCTCTGCCCCTGCCACTTGCCGTAGTCAAGCGCACTTTTGTAATAAACTGACGCGTCAAAGCTGGCATCAACACTGGCCGAACGTGCCAAGGGATACAGCGCCCCACTGGCCGCATACAGGTCAAAATCCGCCCCGGGGACCACGAAAACATCCGGTTCCGTCCCCTTTAAAAACTGCTCAGCCAGCCACTCGGAATAATCATCCTTGCGAATACCGCTGACATATTTCACTTTCACACCGGGATGTTCCTTTTCAAACCGCTCAATCGCGGCCTCCAGCATGGCATACGAATCCCCCTCCGGCACATCCCAGTTACTGCCGGCAAACAGGCCGACATACAGGACTTTGGGCTTGGTCAGATACCAGCTCAAAGCGACGGTGAACAGCAGCAGAAACACCACATATAGGGCAAAGCCACGTTTCATGATACATCCACCTCAGCCGCAGCCAGACCTGTCTGTACGGCCCAAATAGCCAGCTGTGTCCGGTCGCGGAGCCCCAGCTTGGACAGGGCACTGGACAAACTATTGCGCACGGTGCCTTCCGATAAGCTGAGCTTATCGGCAATCTCCTTATTGGAAAGACCATGCCCGACAAAATGGGCAATATTGCGTTCCGTACGGCTGAGCCCCTCGGTCTCCGGTGCGGTGTCCACGGCATTGCTGCCCTGCGCCATCTGACTGAAGAATTTTACCACCTTGGCTACAATACCAGGGTTAATCATAGCGCCGCCGGAAACAACCGTGCGGATAGCCCCCGTAAGCTCCGGCACAGACACACCTTTGAGCAGGTACCCGCTGGCCCCATATTTCAAAGCATTAAACACGTATTCATCATCGTCAAAAGTCGTGAGAATGATGATTTTCACTGCCGGATACAGGCGCTTTACCTCCCGGGTGGCCTGTACGCCGTCGAGCTCCGGCATGCGCACATCCATCAGAATTACATCCGGCTGGGAATCCACCAGCATATCCATCAGCTGCGCGCCACTAGCCGCCAGTCCCGACACCTCAATGTCCTCGTTCTGGTCCAAAACGATTTTCAGGCTGTCGCGAATCAGTTCCTGGTCGTCCACAATGATGACCTTAATCATATATGTTCATCCCCCTGTTTTTCTACCTGTTCACCGGCTTTGCCCAACGGAATAACCGCCTCCAGGGTAAATCCTTTGTCGTTCCAATACCGCAGCCGTCCGTGCAGCAGTTCCAGACGCTCACGCATGTGCCGCAGGCCAAAGCCGTCCTTCAGCTCGGCACAACCCTTGCCGTTGTCGGCCATGATAATATAAAGACGTCCCGGCTCCGTACCTATGGTAATGACCACTTCCGTGGCCTGCCCATGCCGGTTGGCATTGGTTATGCCCTCCTGCACAATACGGTAAATGACATCCTCTACGTCCGGGCGCAAATCCTTGGGCCAGCCCAGCACTACCAGTTTTGTCTGCATGCCCGAGGAGGCACTGTACTCAAAAATAAGTTTTTCCACGGCCTGCCGTAAGGGCAATTTTTCCAAGTCATCGGGACGCAGTTTTTTTACAGACCGCCGCACGTCCACAATGCCGCGCCGGGCCGTTTCCCGGATTTTGGCCAGCTGCGCCTTGGCTGCCTCCGGGGCCGCATCCACCAGAACAATACAGGCATCAAGCCCCGTGGCGATACCGGACAGGGCATGGCCCAGCGTATCATGAATCTCACGGGCCAGACGGTTGCGTTCTCTGGTTTCTGCTGTATGCTCCGCCTCCAGAGCATAAGCCCGCAGCCTGTCATTGGCCTCGCCCAGCTGTTTGTTCAGGCTGGCAATGCGTTCCTTCTCATCATGCTTATCCTGCACCAGCAGCACCATATAAAAGACGAAAATTATGATATTCAGGGATGACAGCCCATTCTTTATCGCCCACAACACCGCCTGCACATCGGAGCGGTAATAGGCAGCATAAGCGTCAAACGGGGCCACATGACTTTGGAACAAGGCCAGATTGTAACTGGCCATAAAATACAGCCCCAGCATGGTCACCAGCAGCAGCCAGCCCTGATTCTTCCCCTGATAGCGAAACATTAAATCAGCCACCACCACCAGCACCACGCCATCATAACCCAGATTGAGACTGTGCATCAGAATGAGGCAGGTGACAATCTCCGCCATGATGACAAAATACAGGTTTTTGTTGGACAGATTACGGCGCCGACATAGACTGCCCAATAACATGAGCAGGACATAGGAACCAACAGCCAGCGAAAACCCTTTAGCCGTTGGAAGCGGCACTATCGGAATGGTCGCCAAAAATGACCTTGCGGCCATCGCAGAAATTATTTTTTCCTGCGTTATACTCATAAAGCCGGCCATCAGCAAAACCACCAGGCCATTATACCAAACCAGCAGGCCATGCGTACGCAGCAGACGGCTTTTGCCCTCAGACTTTACCGCAGCATCCATCAGTCCCATCCCTCCATGTTCTGCCAGACATTTTCCTTCGTCAGCAGCTTAGTCGGCAGCATGGTCAGCTTGGACAAATCCTTGCCAGCCAGCAGCTTATAGGCACATTCCGCCGCCTGCCGGCCTATCTGCCTGGGGGACTGCCCGGCCGTCGCCATCATGTGCCCCTGGGCAATCATTTCCTTGGTTTCCGGCACACCGTCCACACCATAGACGCGCACCTTGTCCAATTTTCCTGCCGCCTGCAAGGCCGCCAAGGCCCCCATGGCCGCCGGGTCATTCAGCGCCATCACCACATCGATATCGGGATGAGCGGCCAGCATTTCCTGCATGGCCGGCATAGCCTGCTCCAGCTGACCGCGGCATTCAGCCTCCGCCACGACCTGAAATTCAGGACTGTCTGCCAGGCCGTCAATAAACCCTTGAATCCTGTCCACAGACGAACGCGTTTCCGTATGTTTCAGCAGCGCGATTTTCCCGCCGGCAGCATGCGCGCGCAAGTGCTCTGCACATTGCCTGCCAGCCAGATAATTGTCCGACACGATGGTAGCCGCCACATAACGGTCATCCTGCACATTCGTATCTACGGCAATAACCGGTACATGAGCATCATAGGCCGCTTTGAGAGCCGGTTCAATCCGCTGCCAGTCCACGGGATTGATAAACAGTACCTCCACGCCCTCGGCAATCAGCTCCCGCACTTCCTCTTCCTGCCGCTCTACCGACAACACCGGGTCCCGGCTGATAAGCACATCACCATGCCCCTCAACGGTCATGCGGATTTCCTCGTCCACAATTTCATAAAAGGGATTGTTAAGTGTCATATACACGGCCCCAAACTTACGCCGGTGTTCCGTCTGCCGCTGGGAAAAATCTCCCTGCATGACCTGCCAGCCCACCAACGCCAGCATTATGATGCTTAAACCGCCAATCAGCCAGCCAAAAAGCTGCTCCCGTCTATCCATAGCTGTCAAACTCTGCCTTTCTTAGTCATTTTCATTCAAATTATAACATAAACCTGCATTATTGACCGCAGTCAGAAAAAAAATTACAAAGCAAGACAAATGTCTTAGCTATTTCATGTTTAATTATGATATAATAGTGAATAAGACTCATAATGTGTATGTAAACAAAGCAAGCTGAAGGTAATGTGTTATTTAGGAGGAATGAACAGCATGGACATCAAATACGACATATCCATTACAGCCATCGGCAATCTGGCCAAGACCTTTCTTACCAACAACAACAGCGTAATCCTGTTGGATGAAGGCATCCGCCCCAATCTTTCCGACATGGTTATCCAGCACACCCCCGGAAAATTGGAAGAGGACATCAAGAAGGGCGACAAGCTGCTTATGGGCGGCATTAAGTACACCGTTGAAAAAGTCGGTGACGCCGTAAATGAAAACCTGCGCGAAGAAGGCCATTGCACGCTGGTGTTCAACGCTGAAGGCTCCATGCCGGGACAGATTATCCTCAAAGGCCCCGCCCTGCCGGTGCTTACAGTTGGCGCACATGTTACCTTTACCAAGAAATAAACACTTGTATTCACAAAGAAAATTTTATATAATTACCTTGAAATTGAAACAGGGGAGCTTGTTTAAGCAGGCTGAGAGGAAGTAATCTAACTTCGACCCTTTAACCTGATGCGGGTAATGCCGCCGTAGGAAGTCATACTGAGGGTTTTATTGCAGGAGATGCTTACGGCGTTTCCTGCTTTTTATTTTCGAAAGGTGGAATCAGTATGACCAATTCAAAAGGAATCTCCCTCTGGGAAAGCGGGCTGCTTTGGTTCGGAGCAGCTCTCTCCCTGGCCGAAATGCAGACCGGCACTTATTTTGCCCCTCTTGGTTTAAAACAGGGACTTATCGCTATCGTGGCCGGGCATATTATCGGCTGTGCCCTGCTTTTTGCGGCCGGCATCATCGGCGGCAGAACACACAAAAGCGCCATGGAAACCGTAAAAATGAGTTTTGGCAATAAAGGCGGCCGCCTCTTTGCCCTGCTGAATATCATCCAGTTATTAGGCTGGACGGGCATTATGATTTACGAAGGCGCACTGGCCGCCAGCACTCTGTTTGGCACAGGCCAGCAAATATGGTGCGGCGTTCTGGGACTGTTGATTATGTTTTGGATTGCTGCCGGCCGCAAAAATCTTGGCCGCTTTAACGTCATGGCCATGGGTGCCTTGCTGCTGCTGACCATCCTGCTTAGTACCGGCCTGTTTACTGTGACAGAATCTGCGCCCGTATCCGGCGAGGGTATCAGCTTTGCCTTGGCCTTGGAGCTGTCCATCGCTATGCCGCTCTCCTGGCTGCCGCTTATCAGCGATTACACACGGTCAGCCCAGAATCCCGTCCGGACGACTGCGGTCAGCACCATTGTCTATGGCCTGGTCAGCTGCTGGATGTATGCTATCGGCCTGGGCGCTGCGCTGACCTTTGGTGAAAATGATATTGCGCAGGTTATGCTGAAATCCGGGCTGGGGATAGCCGGACTTTTGATAATCCTGCTGTCCACCGTAACCACTACTTTCCTGGACGCTTACTCTGCCGGGGTATCCAGTCAATCCCTGTTCAGCCGCGTTAACCCCAAGGCCGTTTCGCTTGCCGTCACCCTGCTCGGCACAATTGGCGCTATCCTGCTGCCCCTGCTGGATTTTACGGATTTTCTGTATTTTATAGGCTCCGTCTTTGCCCCCATGATTGCCGTACAGCTGACAGATTATTTCTTCACGGGCAGACATTACGAACAAACAGCCTTTTCCCGGCACAACCTGCTGCTTTGGCTTGCCGGATTCATTATCTACCGCCTGCTTATGCAGGCTGACCTGCCGCTGGGCAGCACCTTGCCAGCTATGCTGCTGACCATGATGCTGTGCGCCGTCTGCAACGCTTTACGCCCCCAGGAAAATCCAGTCGAAGTGGAGGTTCACTAAAATGAATATCAACACGCAAAAATTAGTTATGGCCAGTGTATTCTGTGCCGTTGCCGTCGCCGGCAGTCTCTTTGCGCTGCCCGTACTAGGCAGTAAATGTGCCCCTGTCCAGCATATGGTCAATATTCTCTGCGGCGTCCTGCTGGGACCATGGTATGCCGTAGGCGCAGCTTTTACCGCCTCACTGCTGCGCAATCTTTTAGGCTTGGGCAGTGTTCTGGCTTTCCCCGGCAGTATGTGCGGCGCCCTGCTGTGCGGACTGGCCTATAAACACACGCACAGTATCGTTGCAGCCCTTGCCGGGGAGGTTTTAGGCACCGCCCTGATAGGCGGTCTTTGCGCCTATCCCCTGGCCTTGCTGTTTCTCGGTCAAAGTGCCGGCAGCATAGCCTTCTACGCCTACATCGTCCCCTTCCTTATCTCCACCGCCGCCGGCGCCGCCATCTCCGCTGTTCTGCTCTATAACCTGCAAAAGGTAAAAAAAATCCTGCCCAGCAGCAGTACAAATAATTACTCATAAAGCATCAATATTACTTCACCCTAAATCGCATCACCAAAGAGGCCAGCTTGCTCGTAAAAGTAAGCTGGCCTCTTTTTTCATTTTTGTCAGCAGGATTATAATCAACTAAACGCGAAAATAGACTTAGTGTGCAATGCTGAATTTCGTCTGTCATTTTCTGATAATTTCGATATATCTGTTTTTCTACGGAGGCGAGGACATGAGGATTTTTCCACGGAAGATATTGCTTTGTGCCCTGCTGTGTATTTTTTTGAGCGCCTTATGTCTGCCGGGGCTGGCGGGAGCCACGGAGGAACTAAAAGTCGGCTACGTACCGGGAACAGGCTTTTTAGACGAGGACAGGCCCGGACACATGCGCGGCAACGGTTATGAGTACATGGAATTTCTCTCCGGTTTTCTGGGCGCAAAATTCACCTATATTCCCTGTGTAAACTGGTGGGAGGCCGGCAATAAGCTGGAGAAAATGGAGATTGACCTGCTGCCGGCTATGCCCGGCGATTACAAGACGCTGCCCTTTGCGGTGCGTACAGACCATGTTATCGCCCGGTTCCCCATGGAACTGGTGGTACAGGATGATTTCCACGGTGGCCAGGTACGACTGGGCACGCTGGATTACAATTATCCTACCCCCAATCTGCCGGCCATTGCCAAGGAACACGGTTTTAGTTATGAACTCATCACCTATAACGACCCCACGGCGATGAAAGCCGCTTTCACCGCCCATCAGCTGGACGGCTATATACAGCCCCTGCTGCACCCGGAAAAATCAGAACGGGTATTGGCGCTGTTCGACCGGGTAAGCTACCGGCTGCTCCTGCACCACAGCCGCCCTGAGCTGCTCGCACGGGTTAACGCCGCTCAGGACAGCCTGCTGCTGAATCAGCCCAATATCCGCAACCGCCTCAATGACAAATACGAACGTGCCAAAGGTTTTCCGCTGGTGCTTTCCCCGGAAGAACAGGCCTATCTGCAGGGTAAGAAAATCCTCAAAGTCGCTGTACTGATGAACAACAAGCCCTACTTCTACCGAAATACTGACGGAACGTGGGCTGGCGCCACCCAAGCCCTGCTCAGCCAGTTGGAAAAGGATTTGAACATCAGGATTGAACTGGTGGCGGAAAAATCATTGGAGGAAATACATCGCCTGCTGCTGCGCGGCACGGTAGATGTGGTGGCCGATATCCCCTGCGATTTCAGCTGGCTGGACAAGATGGGCCTGATTCCTACACAGCCCTATCTGGATATCGGCTTTGTAGCCGTCACCAAGCATGGCACGCCCCTGCCGGGCACGCCCCGTGTCGCAGCTGTGGACGGCCTGTTTGAAACCGTCACCTTCGTCAAGGCCAGCTATCCCGAAGAACAGATTCTCTACTGCAAAAGTCTGGATGAATGCTGCTATGCCGTCAGCAACGGGCTGGCAGATATTACCTACATTCCCCGGGCTGTGGCCCCCACCCTGCTGGAATCTTCCGCTGCCTACAATCTGTCAGCAGACACGGAGCAGGTCTTTACCAGCACCATCAGTCTGGGGATTTCCCAAACTGCTGACAGACACCTTTGGCAGATTCTCAATAAAGAAGTCAATCATCTGCCGCCCGGGCTGCTGACCACGGCTCTGAATCAGGGAACCCATGAACATATCCAGCATCTCAGCCCCCGGTATCTTCTGTACCACTATCCGCAGCAAGCTGCCCTGCTGATTTTTCTCACCATGAGTATTATCATCGGCATTATCTACTACCGTTCCCAGAACCACCGTCAGCAGCTGACAGCCATGGAAACACTGGCCTATAGGGATAACTTCAGTCAGCTCCCCAATATGCGTTATCTGGAGCACAACCTCGTCCCCCTGATGGGGAAATTACCTATAGCGCCCCCCAAACCAGCCTGCTATCTGACAATATTTGCCGCAGCCCCCAAAGAATCTGCCGCTAACCGCCATCTTTTGGCCGAACCTCTGCAAAAGGCCGCTGAGCTCTTAAAGGATAAGGAATGGGTACTGGCAACTGCAGCCGGCAATGTCACCGGGGAGCTTGTCTGCCTCTGTGCCGCCCAAAACAACAGGCAGATGTTGAACTTTGCTGCCGAATTTGTCACCGACCTGCAGGGCATGCAGGAAGAATATATCTGGCAGTCAGGCTGCTGCCCCATGGCCGGCAACAGTCTGCCCCAGGCCGAAGAACGAGCTGTCCATGCCTGTCAGGCAGCTATTGAAAAAGGTACCCCCGCCCATATTTGGGATAAACAGTTATAAATATTAGGAGGAACAAACATGAGTAAATTACCTGTTATTTTAGTAGTTGATGATGACGATATGAATATCGCCATGGCTAAAAGCATTTTGGAAATGAAAGTGCGGGCCGAAATCCTGACTACCACCAGCGGCGCCGGCTGTCTGGATATCCTGCAAAAGCGGCAGGGCGCCATTGATTTAATCCTGCTGGATATTGCCATGCCCGGCATGGACGGCCTGCAGACGCTCTCGGTAATCCGGAAAAATCCTGATTACGCTGATATGAAAGTCATCTTCCTCACGGCTGCGGCCGACAAGGACACCATTGTCAAGGCCAGCCAGCTAAAAATCTCCGATTATGTAAAAAAACCCTTTATCCCTGATGACCTCATCAACAGGGTGGAAAAGCACCTTTACCCACCTATTGAAGACCAGGAAGTCAATAATATCTTCAAGGCATTGGATAGTTTAGGACTCTAAGGAGTAAATTATGGGCGGTCATAACGAGCAAGATTATCGCCAGCGGAGCGGCCTGCTGGAGGACGTTATCATTCCCCTGAGCCGCCGTCTGCGCCAAATTGCCTATCTTAAAGCCATTCGGGAATCCTTCTTTCTGATGATGCCGGTCATTATTCTGCTGACGCTTATCCACATGACCGGCTATCTGCTGTGCAATCCCACCGGTCCCTTACTGGGCGAGGACTGGCTGGGGCTGGGCAGTGTCCTGACTGGCGGCCTCCATGACCAGGCCTACCGGGAGTCCTCCTTCTTTGCCTTTTGGAACCATATCCGGGAGTATCTGGAAGTCACCAACATACTAAACTCCCTGCTTTTTGCCATGGTGCTGACGGTCAAACTGGCCGACTTGTGGCAGGTGAATAAATATCTGGCTCTTATCTGCACCGTGGCGGCCTATCTGTTTATAATTACCGCCTTTTCGGGAAATGACCACGAACTGGCCCTTTACTTTGCCGGACGGAGTTTTTTCCTGGCACTGCTCATTGCCACGTTCAGCACCCTCATGTTCAGCCGCCTGTCGCGGCTGAAATTTCTGCAGCTGCCTGTGCTGCCGGAGCTGCCCCATGAGATGGCCCTTTCCCTGAAACTGCTGCTGCCCCTGAGCTGTACCCTGCTGGCCTCCCTGCTCACTGCCTTTGGCTGGATATCCGTGGAAAGCTCCCTGCTTTCCCTGCCAGCCATTCTTGCCCATACCATAAATGAAAGCATTGCCCAAAGTCCGGCCATGGCCATTGGCTATGAGCTTTTGCGCCGCCTGCTCTGGTGGCTGGGCTTGAACGGCAACAGTCTCACCTACTTCTGGAATGAGGCCTTCTATATACCAGCCCAGATAGCCAATGAAATCTCCGGCGGCAAATTCATCTTTACCGCGGAATTCTTCGATGCCGCCTCCATATCACTCCTGGGGCTGGCTATTTCGGTCTGGGTATTTGCCTCCCGGCAGCGGCTGCGGCGGCTGTCGGCCTACTGCTTTCCCATCATGCTGCTCTCCATCAACGAGCCTTTCCTCTTCGCCCTGCCCATTGTCCTTAACCCCATGTTCCTTGTCCCTTATCTGCTGGCTCCCATGCTCAACGTTCTGGTGGGCTGGCTGGCCATTCACTGGGGTATTGTTCCCCTGTTCCGCTATACGGTGGAGTCCACCGCCCCGGTGCTGCTGCAAGGCTGGCTGGCCACCGGCGATATAATGGGCGCAGTATTGCAGCTTGTTTGGCTGAGCCTGGATATCGTTATCTATACTCCCTTTGTCATTATTTTCAACCTGTTGACCAAGGAGGAAGACCGGACGGAGGAGGCGTATCCCCATGAAACTTAGCAGTCATGATATGCTAAAACGCCGCTTTATAGCCTTTGCCCTCCTGCAGGCCTTCCTGCTTTGTCTGGCCATCTTCCTCTCCATCAACTACTTTGGCTCTGCCATCTGGGAGAAACGTGACGCCGTGGGCCTGATTCTCGCCAGCCCCAAAGATGCTCCGGGCTGGCCCCGCGAAATGGCACAGGGACTGCAAAAAGCCTGCAATGAACGAAGTTTTAACCTCTATATCGAGGACAATGTAAACAGTGACGATAACAGCCTTGCGCGGGTAACAGATAACCTCGTTAACAAAGGCGTAAAAAAAATATTTTTGGCTAATCCCGGCTATCAGCACAATTTGGAGGATATTGCCCGCCGCTATCCGCAAGTGGAATTCTATGCCAACTCCGTAGGCGAGACCATTTCCGACCGCATGTTCAACTACTCCATGCGCTATTACGAGGTACGCTACCTGGCAGGAATTCTGGCCGGCCTGCACAGCCAGACAGGCGTTGTGGGCTATCTGGCCCCCTTTCCTGCATTGGAAACGCGTCAGGATGTCAACGCCTTTGCCTTGGGCGTACTAAAGGTGCGCCCGGAGGCCCGGATTCTCGTCGAATGGACGGGACAATGGATTTCCCCTGAAAAGGAAAATAAAGCACTCTATATTCTGAAACACAGCGGTGCCGATGTAATCACCTATTTTGCGGCCTCCCAACACGCCGCCCAAGAGGCGGCCAGCCTGGGGCTTGACTACATAGACTTCCATACAGCCGGCCTGAACACCTCCCCTCACTGCATAGCCTCTATCGAAACGGACTGGCAAAAGGTCTATGGCAAGCTGCTCCATATAAACGGCCATAAGACCGCCAACAAGGTATACTGGCAGGGCATGCTGGATGATGTAATCAGCCTGCGGCTGTCCCCCGGCCTTACGCCCCGCGAAGAGGCACTGGTATTGCGGGCCCGGCAGGAACTTCTGCAGGGCTATCCCGTCTTTTCCGGCAATATCGTGGACAGGGAGGGCCGGGTACGCTGCCAGGAGGGCGAAGTCATCGCCAACAACAGCCTGCGCGAGAAAATGGACTGGCTGGTGAAGGGAGTGGAAATCATTGAAACCAAATAAACGCATACTCAACTTCTCCCTGCAGCTGCTGGGAAGGTTTATGCTTTTCTTTGCCATTCTGCTCCTGATTGGCTTTGCCCTGCAGAGCAAGATGAACGACTCCCTGAACCGGGAAGTGGAAAAATTCAGTACACATCAAGGGGAATCGCTGGCCTTCCTCTATCAAAATCTGCTGCAGACGGAAATCGCTGACCTCAGTCAGACCGCTACCCTGATTGCGGCGGAAAAAATCAGCCTGGCCAACGGCGTGCAGGCCATCAGCAGCCAGGGACAACTGGGCGGCCTGCTGGACATCAACGGTAACAGTATATGGGGCGTTGCCCTGCCTGCTGAAGTCAAACTGCAATGCGCCCGTACCCTGCAGGGAGAACCCAGCTGGCGCTACTACAAAGATGTAGGGCTGCTGGTGATGGTGCCCGTCTATCAGGGAACCACCGCCCGTTATGTACTCTGCAAACTCCACACGGACACATCCCTCAAAGATAAGAGCTCCCCCTTCCATTTCGCCGGCAAACCGGACGAAGATAAAATTCTGCTCTACGATACCAACACCCAACGGGTGGTAGTGCCCTTCGAAAACTATAAGGACAGTCCCTTTTATGACGCTGCCACCGACAGTCCGCTGGGACTTGACAAGCTGCTGGCCAAACTGGCCAGCGCCCATGAGGCAGCTATCTTTGACTCCGAGCTCAGCGCAGATTATGTGCTCTATGCCGCCCCCATCCCCGATACGAGTTTTATCGCCATCGGCTACCGGGAATGGCGCTCCGTAGTCACAGGCATAACCAATATCCACCTGATTGTCCTCTGGGTATTTGGCCTTTTAGTGGTACTGTTCTGCGTCTTTATCCTCTACGCCTTCACCAATCAGGTGGCCGCCGAGGAAAGCACTGCCCTCCGCGAGGCTCGCGACGAGGCCCTGCGGGCCAATCGCGCCAAAAGCGAGTTTTTGGCCAATATGAGTCACGAAATCCGCACGCCGCTCAACGCCATCTTAGGCATGAACGAGATGATTATGCGTGAGGCCAGCGGCAGCCTCAAAAAATACGCCTTTAATATCAAGAGCGCCGGCGAAACCCTGCTTTCCATCATCAATGACATTCTGGATTTTTCCAAAATCGAATCCGGCAAGATGGAGATTGTGCCGGTAAGCTACAGCCTGAGCTCCGTCCTCAACGATGTCTACAATATGGTCAGCTACAAGGCCGGCCAAAAAGGGCTGGAATTCACGATGCATGTCGACCAGGACATTCCCGATGCCCTGATTGGGGACGAAGTGCGCCTGCGGCAGGTGGTAGTGAACATCCTCAACAACGCTGTCAAATACACCCCCAAAGGCTCCGTGACCTTTACCGTCAAAGCCAGCGGCGAGGCGGAAAACGATAAGCTGGAACTGCAATTCATCACGCAGGACACCGGTATTGGCATCCGCGAAGAGGACAAGGAAAAACTCTTCTCCAAATTCCAGCGGCTGGACCTCCAAAAAAACCGCAATATCGAAGGCACAGGGCTCGGACTGGCCATCACCGTGCGGCTGACGGAAATGATGCAGGGCACCATATCTGTAGACAGCGTTTACGGCGAAGGCAGCACCTTCACCATTAACCTGCCCCAGCAAGTGGAAAAATATGAACCGATTGGCGATTTTAATGCCCGTATTGAGGCCGCCCTGCAGGAAGAAGAAAACTACCGGGAAAGTTTCACCGCCCCGCAGGCCCATATTCTGGTAGTGGACGATAACGACATGAACCTTACCGTAGTGGAGAGCCTGCTGGAGAAAACCCGTATACACATCCATACGGCCAGCTCCGGCAAGGACTGCCTGCAGCTGATTGCGGACAACCACTACGACATTGTATTCCTGGACCACATGATGCCGGAAATGGATGGCATTGAAACCCTGCAGCGGGCCAAGAACCTCATCACCAGCAAATGCAAGGATACCCCCTTCATCGCCCTGACCGCCAATGCTGTGGCCGGGGTAAGGGAAATGTTCCTGGGCAAAGGCTTTACCGACTACCTGTCCAAACCCGTGGACGGCAAAACCCTGGAGCGCGTGGTACAAAAATACCTGCCCCCGGAAAAAATCATGGCTGCCGGTGAAAAAACGGACGCCCCCGCAGGCACAGCACCACCTGCCGCGCCGGAAAGCACCGCCGGCACTGAAGAACATATTGACCTTGCTACCGCCCTCAAATACTGTGGTGGCAACGAGGAAATGCAGAAGAAATTCCTGAACATTTTCGTCACACGCCAGGAGGCTGTAAGCCAACAGCTTAATGAGGATTTGACAGCAAACAACATCGCCGATTACACCACCCACGTTCATGCCCTCAAATCCACGGCCCTGGCCATCGGCGGCGTCAAACTATCCGAATGCGCCAAAGCCCTCGAAATGGCCGGCCAGGCCTACACTGAAGGCCCCGAGGAAGAAAAAGCCGTACACCTGCAGTTCATCAAAGACCATCATGACGAGGCCCTTGCGCTCTACACCAAACTGGCCGCCGAGGCAAAGGAACGGTTCGGCATTCAACCATAAGCCTTAAATTATTAAAAACACCGACTAATTTCCTCCTTGATAAGACATTTCAATCACTGAACACGAACCAGTCTCCCCTGAAAGTGACCATGCAAAAAGTCCGATTAAATCAGCATCGCAATGTTGATTTAATCGGACTTTTTTGTTATACTTCGATTAAACAAGCATCGCGATGATGATTTAATCGAAAGGTGGGATATCCATGTATGTGAAGCGCACAATTGAAGATGCTATTCTAAGGCTAGGCCAGTCCTTTCCCTGTATCGTCATTTATGGTGCTCGTCAGGTAGGCAAGTCCACGACCATACAGCATATTTTTGGACAGAAATATACAAAAGTCACCCTTGATGATTTAGATGACCGTGCTTTAGCCCTTAACAATCCGAAACTTTTTCTGGAAACATACGGCTGGCCGCTCATTATTGACGAGATTCAAAAGGCACCGCTGCTTCTGGACGAGATAAAAAAGCGTATTGACGAAGCCCGCCTGCAATGGCTCGACAGCGGTGAACCACGCCAGCTGATGTATATCCTTACCGGCTCCAACCGCTTTGAACTGCAGCAGGGCATATCTGATTCTTTGACAGGCCGTTGCGGCGTACTGGAAATGACCTCCTTCTCCCAAGGGGAAAAAGCAAATGCTGCTGGCAGGCTTTTCCACCCGGAGATTGCCCCGCTGTTAAAACGGGAGAAAGAATTAAAATTGCCGTACCGTACACGCAAAGAGATATTTGCCGATATCTTTACCGGCGGCATGCCAGATATCTGCACCAACATCGCCGACAGGGATGCTTACTTCAAATCCTACGTCAATACCTATATCGAAAAGGATGTCCGCAAGCTAATCTCAGTGGGTAGTGAACTGGCGTTCCGCAACTTTATCTCCCTGCTCGCTTTGCGCACCGCGCAGGAGTTTCATGTAGGCGAGTTGGCCAACGCCGTCGGCATTGACACACGCACCTGCAAGAAATGGATTTCTGTACTGGAAACCTCGGGGATTATCTATCTCCTGCAGCCCTACATGGCAAAAATTTCCAAACGCATTATCAAAGCGCCCAAAATTTATTTTCTTGACACTGGCCTGTGCTCCTATCTCTGTAAATGGCCTAATGCGGAAATGCTGGAAAACTGTGCCATGAGCGGCGCATTCTTTGAAACATATGTAGTCAGCGAAATCATCAAGAATGCTTACGCCCATAACCTTGACCCCCAATCATTTCTCTTCTATTACCGGGATATTGACCAAAAAGAAGTAGACATCCTATATGTTGAGCAGGGCAAAATCTATCCTATCGAAATCAAAAAAGGTATTGCTCCCAGCCAGCCTACCAAAAACTTCTCTGTCCTGCAAAAGTACAAGCAGACTATCCAGCCAGGACTGGTTATCGACACCTGCGAAAAAATCCGCCCCATAAATGAGGCAGCCTGGATGTATCCGGTATCTTTGCTCGGATTATGAAAAAGGCCGTTGACACGCACGTCACCGGCCTTTCCGCATTTTAGGAGACTTCATTCTCCCTTGTATTGGCAAGCACTTTACTGCACACTGACAATATGACCATCTTTGGCAATAGTCACTTTTCCCTGCTGCAAATCAGCCGTCACATAGGCGACCTGGAACTCATTCCCCTGACGTTCCACTTCGCAGAACTGTGTGTCCGGATGCGCTGCAATTACAGCCTCCGCGGCAATTTCCTCTGTGATAGCCGGCGTGCCCTGCAAATAGAGCAGGCCTCCCCAAAGCAACAGACCAGCCAACAGACCTAAGTACTTCTTCATTCAGAATCAACCTCCTTCTTTACCCACCATCAGTATACAACTTTACACTCGATTTGTAGACGATTTAGAAGGAAGTATTCTGTATTCTTGTTACATTTGCAAAAACTCCCCCGGTAATAAACCGCGGGAGTATTTTTTATCAGGTATTTTTCGCAATTACAGCACCAATTACAGCACCGATAACCCCGGCGGCAATCTTTTGATTCTGCTGTACCTGTTCATCATGCTTGCGCTGTTCTTCAAGTTCTTTTTCCCGGCGTTCGCGGGCATCCTGCCGTTCACGGGCCTCACGATAACGTTCGTAGGCCGTTTTACGGTGTTCACGCTCATAATGTTCCCGGCGCTCTTTTTCATACTGCTCGCGCTTGTGTTTTTCCTTTTCGTATTTCAGTTCCCGTACCTTTTCATCATGACGCGCATCTTCCTTGCGGCGCTCCTCCGCGAGCTTGTCCTGCTTTTCCTTATGACGGTGCATTTCCTTTTGCACGTCCTCACGATGTTCACGTTCGCTCCAAGAGGACTCATAGCTGGCAGCATAAGCCGGCACTGCCAAAGTCGTTCCCATAATACTAAAAGTCATAAGTCCGGCCAGTACACCGCCCGTCAGCTTTTGCCATTTCTTGCTTGTCATATCCTATCGCTCCCATCGCTTGTAAAATTATCCCTAAAATAATAAAGGTTGACTATGCATATAGTATACATAGTCAACCTTTGAAAACAATTTAAAAGAAATTATATTTCCATTAAAAATTCATCTTGGCAGCTATCGCCGCTAAATCCTCGTCACTGGGCACGTTGGCCACGCGGATTTTGTCGAGGACGATTTCACAGCCGCAGGCCTTTAATTCTTCTTCCACCTGGCCGATACTCTGACCGCCCCAGCCGTAGGAACCGAAAGCAAAGGCCTTTTTCCCCTTGGGTGCCAGGCCCTTTAGATAACACAGGAACGCCGCGATTGTCGGCATCATCTGGTTGTTGATGGTCGGTGAACCCACAGCCAGATATTTAGCCGTCATCAGGTCAGTGACAATATCTGACATGTGATTTTCCTTAATGTCGTAGAAACCTACAGCTATGCCCCGTTGTGCAAAGCCTTCGGCCACAGCTCTGGCCATTTTTTCCGTGGAATGCCACATGCTGTCAAAGACCACAACAGCCCGTTCCTCCATCTCACCGGCTGACCACTTTTCGTAGCAGGCCATAATATCCTTGATATGTTTGCGCCAAATGACACCGTGGCCAGTGGCAATCAGGTTAATCTCCAGGCCGCTCAGCGCCTTAAGGGCAGTTTGTGCCTGCCGGCCGTAGAGCATCAGGATATTGGCATAATACTTCTGACACTCAAACAGCAGCGTGCCATAATCGACTTCATCATCATAACGGCCGCTGGATGCCAAGTGCTCACCAAAGGCATCATTGGAGAACAGGATTTTTTCCTCCGGGCAGTAGGTAACCATGCTGTCCGGCCAGTGCAGCATGGGCGTGGGTACGAACTGCAGGGTTCGGCTGCCGATATTCAGACTGTCGCCGGCCTTAACCCCCTGCAGGGGCAGCTGCCCATAGCGGCCGGTAAGCCCCTTTTCCCCATTGGGCAGGGTGGTGATGACCCTGGCCTGCGGAGCGTGTTCCAGCATAAAGGGAATCGCCCCGGAATGGTCGGGCTCTACATGGCTGGAAACGATGTAGTCAATTTTTGACGGGTCAATAACCGATTTTATCCGCGCCAGCAGTTCCGGCGCAAAGGCCTCTTTTACGGTGTCAATAAGCGTTATTTTATCATCAATTATCAGATAGGCGTTATATGTCGTGCCCCGGCCTGTCTGATAACCATGAAAACTGCGCATTGACCAGTCAATAGCGCCTACCCAGTAAATTCCCTGCTTGATTTCTACTGCCTGCATAATCGTCCTCTCCTTCACAAAATAATAACGCCGTTGTCCAAGTTCCGGGTTATTGCATAAGCAAGTCGCGGAACTTGGTGTATTCCTTCTGGAAGAACAGCTGCACGCTGTCCACGGGGCCATTACGGTGCTTGGCCACGATGATTTCAGTTATATTCTTGTTCTCCGTATCCTTATCATAGTAATCTTCACGATACAGGAACATAACGATATCAGCATCCTGCTCCAACGACCCGGATTCACGCAGGTCCGAGAGCATGGGTTTCTTTATCTGACGGCTTTCCACAGAACGGGAAAGCTGTGACAGAGCGATAACCGGCACGTCCAGCTCACGGGCCAGAGCTTTCAGCGAACGGGAAATCTCGGAGATTTCCTGCTGACGGTTGTCGCTGTTCTTGCTGGCCCGGCCCTGCATCAGCTGCAAGTAGTCGATGATGATGAGGTCAAGGCCATGCTCTGCCTTCAGGCGGCGGGCTTTGGAACGCAGTTCCATAACCGTAATACCGGCCGTATCGTCGATGTAGATAGGCGCCCGGCTCATTTTATCGGCCACGCCCACCAGTTTGTTCCATTCCACTTCGTCCAGCTGTCCGGTACGCAGCCGGGAGGCGTCAATACCGCCCTCGGAGCAGAGCATACGCTGCATGAGCTGCTCCTTGCTCATTTCGAGGGAGAAGAAGGCCACACTGCCGCCGTGGAGCCCCACGTAGCTGGCAATATTCAGGGTAAAGGCCGTCTTACCCATGGACGGACGCGCCGCCACGAGAATCAAATCCGACTTTTGCAGGCCGGCGGTCAGCTTATCCAGGTCCTTGAACCCGGAGCTGATACCCGTAAGGCCGCCCTTGGACTCATACAGAATGTTAATGCGCTCAAAGGTACGCATGACGATGTTCTTCATGGACTCAAAGGCACCGCCGCCCTGACGGCTGGCCACGGCGAGGATTTTCTTCTCCGCCTCGTCCATGATGTTTTCCACTTCATCGCTGTCCTCGTAAGCCTTACCGGCAATTTCCGTGGCTACGTTGATAAGATTTCTAAGTTCTGCCTTTTCTTTAACGATTTTGGCATGATAGCTGACATTGGCTGCCGTGCCGACGATGTTGGCCAGCTGGGTGATAAAGCCAAGGCCGCCCACCTTGTCCAGCATATCGGTCTTGCGCAGTTCCTCTGTCAGCGTGACCAGGTCCACCGCCTCGTCATTATTCTGCAGGCGCACCATAGCCTCGTAAACAATGCGGTGAATCTCCCGGTAAAAATCATCAGGACGCAGGATTTCCTGCACCTCGATGATGGCTTCTTTTTTGATGAGCATAGCCCCCAAAACAGCCTGCTCGGCTTCGATGTTCTGGGGAGGTACCCGTTCTGGTAATGCCATTTTCCTTACTCCTCTGGCTGGAAGATATAGTTAAACGCCTCTTCGGCCGTCGCGACGGGATGAATATCCAGTCCTAAATGTTCTTTCGGGATATCCTTGCTGTTTTCCTGCGGAATGACCAATGTTTTAATTCCTGCCTGCTTGGCGCCATAGGCCTTTTCAAAGACGCCGCCTACCGGACGCACCCGTCCGGCCAGGGAAATCTCCCCGGTCACCGCCACATCCTGCCGGATTTTCCGCCCGGTCACAGCACTGGTGATAACCGCCAAAATGGCCGTACCGGCACTGGGCCCGTCGATATTACCGCCGCCAATCACATTGATGTGAACATCGTAATCGTGCAAATCCTTGCCCGTGAGCTGCCGCATAACTGAGGCCGCGTTAAAGACAGAATCCTTGGCCATGGAACCGGCGGTTTCATTGAACCGCACCGTCCCCTTGCCCTTTTCCGCCGCCGGAAAAGCTACGGCCTCAATCTCGATGGCCGAGCCTAAAAAGCCGGCCACGCCCAGACCAAAAATATGTCCCTGCACAGCTGTATCCGCCGCCTTTTTCGTCACATAAGGCGTCAGACGGCTGACCTGCGTCACCTCGTAGATATCAGCCTTGCTGATTTCCACAACAGGGCCATTTTCCGTGCCGAGGTCCTCGACTTTGAATTCGTCGCCTACGCCGCAGCGGTCGAGCGCCAGGCTGTAGGCGTCAGCTAAAATATTGATAGCCTTGCGCCCTTCAATGGTGTACTCACTGATAAGCTCCGCCACTTCATCACTGACCGTCACCTGCAGCTTGGCGGCTGCATTGCGGACTATCTGCTGTATATGCTTGGGCGTCAGCGGTTCAAAGTAAATCTCCGCGCAGCGTGAGCGCAGGGCCGGATTGATATGCCCGGCATCACGGGTGGTTGCCCCAATCAGCACGAAATCTGCCGGAGCACCTTCCTCAAACAGCTTTTTGATATAGGGCGGCACCTTCTTATCCGTCGGGTCATAATAGGCCGACTCAAAATAGGCGCGCTTATCTTCCAGCACCTTAAGCAGCTTATTTTGCAGCATTTCGTCCATTTCCCCGATTTCATCGATAAACAAAATGCCGCCGTGGGCGTCGGTAACCAGCCCCGGCTTGGGTTCGGGAATACCGCTGTCCGCCAAGGTCTTTTGCGCGCCCTGATAGATGGGGTCATGGACGGAACCGAGCAGGGGATTGGTAATATCCCGTGGGTCCCAGCGCAAGGTTGTACCGTCTGTTTCTACAAAGGGAGCCTCCTCGCCAAACGGAGATACCGCCTTTTTCTTGGCCGCCTCCAGCACCAGTCTGGCAGCTGTGGTCTTGCCCACACCAGGCGGCCCGTACAGGAGCAAGTGCTGCGGATAAGGCGAGCTGAGCTTGGCCATCAGGGACTTGACTGCCCGTTCCTGCCCCACGATTTCCGAAAAATCCTGCGGCCGCAGCAGTTCCATAATGGACTGGGTGAGCTTAATGCTTTCCAGTTTCTCCAGCTTGGCCATTTTTTCCTTATCCTGCGGACTTTCATTGCCGCCTTTTTCATCTTTCATAACCTGCTGACGTATGTCATTGACGTAGTCCGCATGGTCTTTTTCCATTTTTTCATTGACCTTTTTTTCAATGCTGTCCTCCACATTCCGCCGGGCGACGATATCGGCCACCCGTTCTGACAGGGCCTCCAGTATGGAAGGCAGCTGCTCTTCCTTCGGGGCAGGAGCAATAAGCGGGTCCTCCCCCAAAATACGCTGCAGGGCCAGCACGCGCTCACAGCGGTTTTCCGACCGCATCAGGGACAGCGCCTTCATCTTGCCGGCCTTAATGACCAGCTTTTCCGTCCCCATCACATCTACCAGAATCGCGTACAGGGCGTCTATCTGCCTGTCCAGCGGCTGGTCATGTGAAACAGGAGCAGGCAATGCCTGCTCCTGCTTTTTCGTAAAAAATTTGCGAATAAAGTCTAGTAGATTCATATCAGCCTGCCACTACATTAACCTTGATTTTGCTCGTTATAGACGGATGAACCTTGATAACCGCCTCATAAGTGCCTGTGCCGGTTACATCGCCCTGAATGGTGATTTTGCGGCGGTCAATATCGATATTTTCTTTTTTCAGTGCGTCTGCCACATCCTTGCCCGTTACCGAACCAAAGAGCTTACCGTTCTCACCGATTTTCACCGGAATGGTTACGGAAACCTTTTCGAGCTGGGCAGCCATCAGCTTGGCCTCGTCCGTGGCCATCGCCTCTTTACGGGCCTTGGAGCCGGCCTGAGCCTTGGCTACATTCATATTTTCGGCCGTAGCCAGTACAGCGGCCTTGCGCGGCAGGAGGAAGTTGCGGCCGTAGCCTTCGGAAACCTCTACGATTTCGCCCTTCTTGCCCAATTTTTTAACGTCCTGTTGCAGAATTACTTTCATCTTTATCATTCTCCTCAATATATTTTTCACTAACTTCTATGACTTTAGCCTTGATTGCCGCCAGGCTGCCGCCCTTTATCTGCGCCCCGGCCACATTCTGATGGCCGCCGCCGCCAAAGGATTCCATGATGACCTGCACGTTCAGCTCGCCGGTAGAACGGGCACTTAGCCCCACAGTGTCTTCCGTCAGCTGGAAAATCAAAATGCTCATGCGGACATTTTCAATGCGCAGCAGTGAATCCGCCGCCTGCGCCGCAATCACCTGAATGTTGTTCATGCGCTCCGGAATCGTCGCGATAATCAGGCCGCCCGGGTACAACTCTGCCCGGGACTTCGTGCGCGCCAGGGCCACGGTCGTATCGTAGTCAGAACGGAACAGATGACGTACCATAACCGGGTCAGCACCGCTGCGCCGCAGGAAAGCCGCCGCATCAAAGGTACGCACACCGGTCTGCACCGCAAAGTTTTTCGTATCGACCACGATACCGGAATAGAGCGCCGTAGCGTCCAAACGACCTAACCGTATATCATCACCGAAGTACATCAAAAGCTCCGTAATCAGCTCACTGGTGGAGCTGGCCGCCGGTTCTATGTACACCAGCAGAGGGCTCTTGATAAAGTTTTCACTGCGGCGATGATGGTCGATAACAACCACCTGATGAACACGGTCGAGTAAGGTGGGATCCGCCACCAGATGGGGGATATGCGTATCCACCACGATGAGTACAGGGTTCAGCGCCGTGGAGTTCTTAATATCCTCCGCATGCACAAAAACATCTGCGTACTCTTCCTTTTCCTTTAACAATTCCAGGAATTTATCAATGCCATCGTTCATATCCGACAGCACAATATGATAAGGCTTTTCCAGCTGACGGGCCATTTTGGCCACACCCATGGCCGCCCCAAAGCAGTCAAAATCCTCATTATGATGGCCCATGATGTAGATTTCATCGGCACCTTCCATGATTTCCCGGATAGCATGCGCCACCACACGGGCCTTGACACGGGTATGTTTTTCCACGGCCTTGGCCCGGCCGCCAAAGAACTGCGTCTTGCCATTCATCATCACGGCCACCTGGTCACCGCCACGGCCCAGTGCCAGGTCAAGACCGGCCTGTGCCTGTGCGCCGAGTTCCGCCATCGTCTGGTTCTCAGCCACCGCGATACCCATGGACAATGTAACCGGCAGGCGGTTGGTATTTTGCAGCTGCCGCGCCTTGTCCAGAACATCAAACTTTTCATTCAGCGCCTGGTCGAGCCCCTCACGCGTCAGAATTACCACATACAGGTCCTCTGACACCCGGCGCATAAAGCCGCCCAGATTTTTCATCCACTTGTCAATGGTCTGATTGACCGCCAGCAACAGTGAGGTACGTTCGGCCTCCGTCTGCCCCTGCATGACTTCATCATAGTTGTCAATCTGGATATAAACCAGCACCGTCCGGCTCTGCTGATAAGTGTTTTTCAGCTGCTCATGACTGGTAACATCCTGAATATACAGCGTCATCAGCGGTTCCTGCCGCGGTGCCATCTTCACCGGATGGTAGTATACATGATAGTACTTGTCCTCATGGGCAAAAACATACTCGCCCTCCTGTCCCCAGACAGGCGCGACAATTACCCCCGGCCAGACATCCTTTATGTCCGTATCCTGCTCGGGCTTTTCCGGCAGATAGGCCGTTATTCTGTCATTACACCACTGGATCCGCCCGTCCTCGTTGACAATAACGATGGCCTGCGGCAGTTCATCCACGGCATAATTGAGCATTTCATTGATATTGCGCACCACATTACGGCAATAACGCTCAAAGCGCCGCGCTCTGTCCGTACAGCGTTCCCGGGCAAAAGACGCCAGGGCCAGCCATACCACAGCCGCGATGGCCGCAATGTAAAAATTATAGTAAGACAGTACACCGATAAGCACCAGCATTATCACCAGATGTATTGTCAAATCTATCCATGCCGATAAATTGCGTGGCATTTAGTCCACCTCATTTCTTCCCCCGCGCAGAAAAACGCCGCCGATAGTCAAACAACATATCGATAAGTCCGGTCATGGCCGTAACCTGCGCCAAAAACGGAGTCATAATTACGAATACATAAACGACAATCCGCAAGGGAATAATCACTTTGTAATGCCGCAGCAGGCAGTGTATGAGCACCATACCTTGCAGCAGGCCGGCTAAAATCGCCAGGACATTAGCATTCAGGGATATTTCGTACAGCAGGGTAATCTGCCTTGTACCGCCCCAGTACAGCCCCACCAGGGCAAACCCGAACAGGTACAAAAACGCCTGCGGCAGACGCCACTCAGCAAAGGGCGGAAACTGGGGAACATCATGTCCCAGCCGCCGTAAAACCCGGCTGCCCGTACTGTACGCCACCGCCGCATACAACAGCCCCGTCAGGATAAATACCAGGGGGAACAGATAGGTAAGCATCTTGATGCCTTCCTGAATATCAGCTTTGGTTTTGGCCAGCTGTTCTTCGTCCAGCCCCATATCCGCGTAAAGCTGCAGCGAGGTATCAAAGGACGACTGCAGCATATCCACCTGCGCCGTCAAAGGATTGATATTGGTAACTGCCAGTAACAGCAGCACGGCCATTATCTGGCCCAGTATCGCTGCTCCCAAAGTTGCCCCAAAGGCCCATACACCGGAAGTCCTGCGCCGAAACGCCAGCCCCAGAATAATACCTGCCGGGCCAAAGGCCAGTATCAGCCGCAAAGCCAGCAGCGGTTCAACCAGTATCCCCACCAGCAAACCAGCCACTGCCGCCGCCATCACGCCATAACGCAGGCCATGCCGGACCACCAGCACCACCAGAGGCAAAGGCCACAACAGCACTACCAGGAACCCCACCACCGGCAGGTAAATCGCCGCCAGCGCCAGTACTACCGACAATGCCGTCAGCAGCCCACTCTCCGTCAAGGGAGTGATTCTATGTTGATTCATATCGTCATTCCTTTCTAAAAGAAACCACCCCTTATTATAGCAGAAAAGCTATACCCTGTCTTGCAAGCAGGTACTAAACCGCCACAACCGATATATCCTCACGCTGACAGCCAATAAAAAAGTGGGAAAAGCTCTGTCATAAAAAACAAACAGCTTTTCCCACTTGTGTTTACTTATCTATTATTTTTCAAACACGCTCATATCAAGGCTGTTAAAGCCTGCCAGCAGTTCCTTGACCTTGTCAGCGATAACTTTGACACCGCCGGCTTTGCGGCTTTCGATGTTCAGCGGCATATTGGGGTCATGGAGGGACATACGGAGCAGGGCCCAGCCGTCAGCGAACACTAAGCGCACACCTTCGTAGGAAGGTTTAGCAATCTTAATGCCGGCAGCTTGTGCTCTTTCCTCAAACTGTTTGAGAACATCGTCACCATAAGCACGGAAGTTTTCTTCACCCTTGATTTTCAGGCGGAATTCCTGGCTTTCTACCGGCTCACCCAGCTTGGCTACCAGGTCAGACAGTTTCTTGCCCTTGGCTTTGGCCTTGGCGGCAGCAATCAGCAGTTTAACTGCCAGATAAGCGCCATCATCAAGATAATAGTTTTCCGAAAGTGCACCGTGACCGGAGGTTTCAATAGCCAGCGGCGAAACAGTTCCAGCTTTGTTCTGGCGGATACATTCGTCAATGACATTCTTGTAGCCGCGCATATAACGCAGGTGTTTAAGGCTGAGTTCCTTTTCGAGGAATACCGTCAGCTCATCACTCGTAACAGAGTCAGTGATAATGGTGCTGCCGGGATAATCCGGGGCCAGAATAGCGGCCATCATGGCAATCAGCGCGTTGCGGCTGATTTCTTTGCCGTTTTTCAGCACGGCGCTCATGCGGTCAACGTCCGTATCAAAGATAAGGCCGAGGTCAGCATGGCTGTCCAGCACAGCTTTTTTGATAGCGGCCATAGCCTGCTTGTTTTCCGGGTTTGGAATGTGATTTGGGAAGTGTCCGTCCGGCTCTAAGAATACGCTGCCGGCGGTGTTGGCACCCAAGCGGCTCAGCACCTGCGTGGCAAAGAAACCACCGGCGCCGTTGCCGGCGTCTACAACAATGTGCATGCCCTTTAAGGGTTCGTTTTCGCCGCCCAAAGCCTGACGAATCTTCTTGCGGAGGTGATGACCGTAACGTTCAATGAGGTCATATTTCTGCACCTTGGTCAGGTCGCCGGTTACTACAGGGTTACGGGAGGCATTTTTGAGGATAGCGATTACATCGTCATGTTCCACGCCGCCATCCTTGGTGAAGAATTTCAGGCCATTGCGGTTGTAGGGCAGATGGCTGGCCGTAATCATGATGGAACCATCCATCTTTGTTTCCGGGAACACAATGGACATGAACATAGCCGGTGTAGACGCCAGGCCGCAGTCCACTGCCACCACGCCTGCCGCCGTCAGGGCGTTTAATACGGCGTGTTTGAGGTCGCCGGCAGACAGCCGGGAATCATGGCCAACAGCTACACGCAAATCCTTTTTCTTCTTGCCGGTCTTTTCAGCCAGGAAATCCAGGAAACCACTGGTAATAACATTGGCCGCGTCAGTGCTGAGGGTTACAGGCTCATCAGCCACACCTTCAATAGCCACGCCACGCACATCACTGCCATTGGCCAGTTTCATCAGATTCTTTTCCGGAATAATCATAGATAATGCCTCCCTTAGATTAGTACATATATTGGTATAATTCGCCGTCATATAGAATAATTCCTGCCAGTATGCTATACTGTTTGCATGGCTACCGAACGGTGGCGGTTAATCTATGGCCCTGGGAAGGGGCGCTGAACGATGAGTAGATATGACTTTTATCTGATACTGATTTTAGTTCTTGCGCTTGTAATAACCATAAAGGCATAAGAAAAGCCGCCTCTGGACCTGCAATCTGAAGGCGGCGATTCTTATCATCGTTTTTCTTATGTAGGGCTGACCGTCACCGGTAGCCTTTCTTGTGCTTATCATATCATTTTTCACGAGAAAAATCAATATTTCAGCCTTCGCCGAAGAATTCGTTCTCCACGGCAATGCACAGCATGTGGTAAACCGGCAGGTGCAATTCCTGAATTTTATATGTTTCGTCCTCGGGCACGCAGATATTGACATCAGCCAGTCCCCGGGCCTTGATTTTGCCGCCGCTGTGTCCAAGCAGTGCAATTGATTTCACGCCCTTGACCTTGGCCATTTCCAAAGCGTAAATGACATTGGTGGAGTTGCCGGAGGTGGATATACCGAGCAGGACATCACCGTCATCGCCCATGCCTAACAGCTGCTGGGCAAAGGACAAATCAGGGGCCTGGTCATTGGCAAAAGCCGTATTGAGGGCCACCTGATTGACCATGGACAGGGCCGGCAATGCTCCCTGCAGGTTGTCAATGAGATACTGCGCATCTTCGCCGCAATGCTGGCGGATTTTCTCTGCCAGTTCGCCCTTGATTTCCCGTTTCAGCAGGAAACCTTTCATCAGCTCACCCACGATATGCTCACTGTCAGACGCACTGCCACCGTTGCCGCAGGCAATCAGTTTATGTCCCTGGCGGTAACTGTCGCAAATGATTTCCACGGCGGACTGCAAATCAGCACGGCACTCAGCCAGCTGCGGATAACGGGCAATTAAATCATCTATACATTTTAAAGTCGATTCCTTAACCAAAATAAATCTCCCTTTTGCTGCTATTTAACGGTTCCGATATTTATCAGCCGTATTCCGGGCGTTGTAGTCACCGGACGGCCCCTGAATATCCTGCACTGAATTATTCTGACGCGGTGCAATATCCACCGGCGCATTATGGCGATTGTAATCATTCATCCGCGAGGCATACACGTTTTCCTTGTTGCGATTGCGGAACTTATTCCAGAGCCAGCGAATAGCCATAAAGGCCACCATCAGCATCAGCACATTGGCAATTAAGCCAAAAACATCGCCTAACAGGCTGCTGCCGAACAAATTACCGAGCATAGAGCCGAGCAGCATACCACCGGCAAACAAGCCAATGGTTCTCAGGGCACTGCCCCAACGGCTGCCGCTCTGGGCATTGGCCGCGGTATTGGCATTAGCATTGCTCTTGCTGTTGGCTGCCGGCGCGTTTTTGTCCAGGCTTTTCGCGTCCTTGGACGGCTTGTAGGTTTCGCCGTTGCCGGAAACGGATTTGCTCGTGCTGTTATTGCTGCTGGGCGTATTGGTTTTCGGTGCAGCTTTAGGTGCAGCACTCTTCGCACCGCCGCCGATTTTGGCACCGCCTTTGGCCGCGTAAGCCGTAGAAACATAGCTTGCATTTATCACGGGTACAGTGGTCATAACCATAGCTCCCACCATCAGGGAGGCAAGGATTTTTTTCATCTTCATAATACTGTCTCCTTTTTAGTTTAATTTTCCTTGTAGGACTTTATATCTTCCGGGAAAGCGTAAATTTCCCCCACCGTGTCCAGCTCACCGGACAGATAACGGTCAATATCGTCCACGTCAATATACAATTTGCAGTCAAGGTCGAGATAGCCCTGTTCATTGCCATTTGACAAGTCACGAATCGCCATGAGTTTCTCCCTCAGTTTCAGCAATTCCGAACGCGTGGCATGTATATCCAGTTTTATCTGAGGCACGCCGTATTCCTTCAATACTTCGTCCATGGTCATACGCTGTGACATAGTGTTCATCCTTTCGTCTTTGACTTTTTGATGTTTATAATTCTAACAATTATATCTGAAAATAAACTGATTTTAATCTATTTCTGCTCTCCGGCTTTCATGCGGTCCAAAATCTGCTGTAACTGCCGCTTTTGCCGCAAATGGGTTTCGTAATCCAAATCGTTGGAATCAATGGCCAGGCGCTTGTTTATCGCGTCAATACTCTGCTGCAGACGGGCCATGGCTGCATTTTTATTATCCATATTTATAGCCTCCGACTAATAGTATAACAGAGTTTCTCTCCTGTCACAATTCATAAATATGACATATAATAAAAGCAAATAAAGGCCAATTGACCGGTCAGAAAAGAGCGTGTGTCATGCATAATACATATAAACAGAAAGCCAGCTTTTACGCCAATCTGCAGCATACGGCCCTGAGCCGCGCCCAGGACTGCCAGAAAAAAAGCAGCCGCCTGACGCTGGAGCGGACTATCTGCTTTTTCGCCCTGCTGTTCTCCCTGGCAGGTGCCTATGATGGCCTGACGGCCGCCCTGCTGCTGTCCCCCATCTTCCTCATTGCCTTTGTCATGCTTATCCGCCGCCACAACAGGGTAAAAAAAATGCTCCGACTTCTGGACAACGAAATAGCAGTCCTGCACGATTATCTGTGCCGCTTTGACAACAGCTGGCAGCAGCTGCCTGTCAATGGTCAGGAATTTAGCAGCAATAAGCGGCCACAGAATGTTGACCTGCATATTTTCGGCCCGAGCTCCCTGTTCCAGTATCTCTGTGCGGCCCGTACAAAAGGCGGCCGCCTGGCTCTGGCCCATGCCCTTTCCCCGGTTCCACCTGCCAGGGAGGTACTGCTGCGCCGTCAGTCAGCTGTCCGAGAACTCCTTGGCCATCCATATTTATGTGTAGAACTGGAGGCCCTGGGGCGTCTGCTCCCCGATAACCACGATACCGCGGCTCTTGTTCAGGAAATCACCGCTGACCGCCAGCACCATATCAGCCGGACTTTGCAGCGCACGGCCTGGATTTTGCCTGTGCTGACGGCCTGCAGTATTGCCCTGGCCGGTTTGCAGCTGACCGGCTGGGATATTCCCGGCCTGCTTATCCTGCTGCAATTCACCATTGCCATGATATTCCATAAACATAATCAGGCCATGCTTGCGCCCCTGCACGCCCTCCAGCAGGAGCTGCATACATATCAGACCTTGTTTATCCGTCTGGGAGAAACAAACTTTACAAGCCCTGCCCTGACTAGTATTACCCATAGTTTATCTCAGGGCGCAGCACCGGCTTTACAAACACTGGCCAGGCTGACAGACCATGTGAACATGTGCCGCAATCTTTTCTTCTTCGTATGCGGAAATGCCCTGCTGCTTTGGGACTGCCACTGTGCCGCCCGGTTCTGCCGTTGGCAGCTGCATACCGCGCAACACTTAAAAAGCTGGCTTGCGTCCTGGAGCGAAATGGAGCTTTATCTGTCACTGGCCATGGCCGGACATACACGCGAATGTTATACCTTTCCCCAGCTGCTGGACAGTGCGCCCCAGTTAAACGCCACCGCCCTTACCTCCCTGTTATTGAACGAGGACCAGGCCGTTCCCAATGACACGGCCATGCAGGCTGAAACACGCATAATCACCGGCTCCAATATGTCCGGCAAAACGACGTATATGCGTACGCTGGCCAGTTCCCTGGTGCTGGCTTACGCCGGGGCCCCGGTCTGTGCCCGGAGCTTTGCCTTTACACCTATGCACATTTTCACTTCCATTCAGGTTCACGATGACCAGAGTCAGGGTATTTCCACCTTTTACGCTGAACTGTTGCGTATCAAACAGATGGTGGATTTTTGTAAACAGCAACAGCCTATGCTTATCTGCATCGACGAAATTTTCAAGGGCACCAATTCAGCCGACCGTATCATCGGTGCCCGGGAGGCTATCGCCAGATTAACACAGCCATACTGCCTCACGCTGGTATCCACCCACGACTTCGAACTATGCGATATAAAGTCACCCAACAGTACCCCCGTTACCAATTTTCACTTCGCGGAATACTACGACGACAACAAGATAAAATTCGACTATAAAATAAAGAATGGGCGCTGCCAGACCACCAACGCGCAATATTTGTTAAAAATGGCGGGAATTATGTAGACAAATGTCTTTTTGTATGATAATATAGGGACTGTCTTATTTTAGAAGTACCTATGTTCACTGTCATTAGACAGCAACCTGTTCGTATCATGCAAGGAGGACACTTCATGGAATCATTTATCCCTATGCTTAATGCCATCGACTCCTTTATGTGGGGCCCCCCGCTTATCACACTGCTGGTGGGCACTGGCATTTACCTTACCCTGCGGCTGAAACTTTTGCAGGTAATACGCCTGCCCAAGGCGTTATCCCTTATCTTCAAGGCCAAAAATCACGGTGAAGGTGATGTATCCAGTTTCAAAGCCCTGTGTGTGGCTTTGGCGGCTACGGTCGGCACTGGCAACATCGTCGGTGTGGCTACCGCGGTAAAAATCGGCGGCCCCGGTGCTATCTTCTGGATGTGGATGGCAGCTTTCTTCGGTATGGCCACCAAATACGCCGAAGGCCTGCTGGCGGTAAAGTATCGCAGCACCGACGCCAATGGCAACATCGCTGGCGGCCCCATGTACTATATCCGTCAGGGCATGGGTGAAAAATATAAACCGCTGGCCACGTTCTTCGCTGCAGCTACGATTCTCGTGGCATATTTCGGTATCGGCACCTTCCCACAGGTCAACGCTATTGTGGACAGTGCGGAAATTTCCTTTGGCCTGTCCAAGGTGCTGACAGGTTTTGTACTGACAGTTCTCATCGCCGCTATCACCATCGGCGGTCTGCAAAGCATTGCCAAAGTTGCCTCCAAGGTTATTCCTTTTATGGCTGTTATGTATATTGCCATCAGCCTTGGTCTTATCGTCATGAATATTGACGGTGTACCTGCCGCTGTGGCTCTTATCTTTGAATCCGCGTTCACAGGTGCGGCAGCGGCCGGCGGTTTTGCCGGTTCAACCATCATGATGGCCATGCAGAACGGTATCGCCCGTGGCGTGTTCTCCAACGAATCCGGTCTGGGTTCTGCCCCCATTGCGGCGGCAGCTGCCAAGACCAAGGAACCTGCTGAACAGGGCCTTATCTCCATGACCGGTACCTTTATCGATACCCTGATTATCTGCACCATGACCGGCCTGGCTCTCGTCCTCACGGGCGTATGGCAGGGCGATGCCGCTGGTGCTGCTATGACCAGTGCGGCTTTTGCCACCGCTTATGGCAATATCGGCAGCATGCTGCTTACCGTGGCTCTGGTGCTCTTTGCCTTCACCACGATTCTTGGCTGGAACTACTACGGTGAACGTGCCTGCATTTACCTGTTTGGCACCAAAGGTGTTATGCCGTACCGTATCATCTTCATCGCCCTGATTGCCAGCGGCGGTTTCCTGAAACTGGAGGCCATCTGGATTCTGGCTGATATCGTCAACGGGCTGATGGCCATTCCGAACCTGATTGCCCTGATTGCCCTCTCCGGTGTAGTCGTGGCTGAAACTGAAAGCTATCTGGCCCGCAAGGGAGAAGTTACAAAAGACGTTGATTCTACGGTAATTGCCGAATAAATTTTATCATCCGGACGGTCCGCTGGCTCGCAAGAGCCGGCGAACCGTCTTTTATTATGCGGATAAGAAGATAAAAATTTTGCTATCGGCCGATATTCCTAATATAATAGAAACAGCATAAACGAAGGAGTGTTTGCCGTGCGTCTGTTAAAAGCCATGCAGGAAGGAGAGCGTTTTTCTTCCACCGAGGAAAACATTGTCGAATACATACTGTCCCATCCTGCCCAAATTTCCGAAATGACGACCCGGGAACTGGCGGAAAAAACCTATACCAGTCCTGCCGCCATCTTTCGGTTATGTCAAAAACTGGGGCTGAAGGGCTACAATGAATTCAAAATAAAATTTACCAGCGAAATAAACCGGACGCTGCCCTGTGACTCCCACATCATGCGCCGTCCCATCACGGACAAGGACTCCACCTCCGATATCATCCGCATGCTGGCACAGCTCGAAATCGAGGCCATTGAAGAAACGAAGAATGAAATGGACACCGACCAAATGGAACGGATAGCAAGCATCCTGGATAAAGCGGCCATCATCGACATCTATGCCTACGACCAGAATTATTCACTCGCCCAAATGGCGGTATATAACTTCCTGCAGGTGAAAAAAACCGCCGTAGCCCATAACTCCCTGAACAGCCAGCTTTGTGCCGCACTGGTCGCAGACCCCAGTCATGCCGCTATTATCATCAGCCGCTCCGGTATCAATCAGCGTCTGATTCGCACAGCGAAAATCCTGAAAAAATGCAAGATCAAAACGATTCTGCTCTCCGTAAACCGTGAAACAGAACTGGCCGGACTATGCGATGAATTTCTCTATGTAGCCAATACGCTGGAGTATTTGGATATGGGCGGCAACATCTTCAGTGTCGGCGCCCGCTATTACTTTGATGTAATGGTCAGTATGCTTCTCTCCCGCCATTTCAAGGATGTAGAAAACTTCTATACAGAATTTGAGAGTTACCTTGGCCATCCCGATGACAAAAATCGTTTATGGTAATCCTAACAAAAGAATAAAAAACCGAAACGTTGTTTCACGCGTTTCGGTTTTTTTGTTCTTTCCCCGAAACAATCGACCACAATCGACTCAATCTATTGAAACAACGCCAAAGTAATGATATAGTGAACATGTCTTAAGGCAAGATAGCATTTATTCAGACAAAATTGCAAAGGAGTTATCAAAATGAACAAACAAGAGATGTTCGATAAGTTCATCGAGTTCATGGGGCGCTTCGCGGAAATCCGTGCCGTTGCCGCCCTGCGCGATGGCTTTATCATGACTACCCCCTTTACCATTTGCGGTTCTGTATTCCTTCTGCTGGCAAACCTGCCAATACCTGGTTATGCAGAATTTATGGCTGGCCTGTTCGGCCCGAATTGGACTGACCCCTTAAATGCTGTTTCCGGAGCAACGTTCAGCGTACTGGCTCTGATTGCCGTACTGGCTATCACTTACAAATATGTGGAAGGCGAAGGCTGTGATGCCATAATGGCCTCGATTCTCGCTCTTTCCACTTTCCTGATTCTCCTGCCTCCCACTGTAGCAGCCGAAGGCGGTGCTGTTGTGGATAACATCATCCCTAAAGCCTGGGCAGGCAGCAACGGTGTCATCACCGCTATCCTCGTAAGTTTCGTAGTTTCCTGGGTGTTCTGCTACTGTGAGAAAAACCACATCGGCATCAAGATGCCGCCCGCCGTTCCTGGCGGTGTAGCCAAAGCCTTTGAGGCTCTGACGCCCGGTATGATTCTCTTTACGCTTGGTGCTGCGATTTACGGCCTCTGCCACTTCGTGGGTGCTACCACCTTCCCGGAACTCATCTTCGCTATGGTACAGACGCCGCTGCAGGGCCTTTCCGACACGCTTATCGGCGGTTCCATTATCGCGGCTCTCCAGAGCATTTTGTTCTGGGCCGGCATTCATGGCCCCAACGTGGTTGGCGGTGTCGTGAACCCCATTTTGATTGCCAATTCCCTTGACAATCAGGCTATGCTCAACGCCGGTATGAGCCTTGTCGGTAATCCCGATGCCAAAATCATCACCATTCAGGTTACTGATGTATTCATCAAATCCGGCGGCTGCGGCATTACCATGGGCTTACTCATTGCCAGCTGGCTCTCCGCTAAGTCCTCCCAGATGAAATCCATCACGAAACTGGCTACGGTGCCGGGCCTCTTCAACATCAATGAACCGGTTATCTTCGGTCTGCCGATTGTCTTTAACCCCTTCCTGCTCATTCCGTTCGTACTGGTACCGCTGCTCGCGATTGTCATCACCTATGCGTCCATCGCCATTGGTTTCATGAGCCCGTTCAGCGCCGTCCAGATTCCCTGGACCACGCCGCCCATCATCGCCGGTCTGCTCTTAAATGGCTGGCAGGGTGCAGTGGTACAGATTATCGTCATCGCCATGAGCACCGCTGTGTACTTCCCCTTCGTCCGCGCACAGGACAAGGCCATGCTGGCTGAGGAAATGGGTGAAGGCTCCAACGATATCGACAAGACCAATGAGGAAGAAGACGGCGAACCTGCTCTGAATAACTGAGCCGTCCCGGCCCTCCGGGCAGTTCCCGGTAAATAACTTTTTCCCAAGCAATAACAACGTATATTTGAAAGGATGATAGATTATGAAAAAGATTACTTTACTCTGTGCCGCAGGTATGAGCACCAGCATGCTGGTAAAGGCTATGCAAAAAGCCGCGGAAAGTGAAAACTTCGAATGTGAAATCGCCGCTTACCCCACGTCTGAGGCTAAAGACAAGGCCGCCGGCTCTGATGTCGTCCTGCTTGGCCCCCAGGTACGTTTCCAGAAAGCCAAGATTCAGGAACTGCTGCCCGGGATTCCTGTAGACGCTATCGACATGCGCATGTATGGCCGTATGGACGGCGCAGGTGTGCTGAAATTTGCCCAGGAAAAAATGCACGCTTAAACAGAAACTGAAAGGTGGATTATAGCTATGAAAGAATTAGAACTTATTGCCTTTAATATCATTTCCAGTGTTGGTACTGCTCGCAGCTGCTATATTGAAGCCATTCAGTCTGCCAAAACTGGTAATTACGAACAGGCCGAAAAACTTATCACCGAAGGTGATGAAAGCTTTGCCTTAGGTCACGAGGCCCATGCCGGTCTGCTGACCAAGGAGGCCAACGAAGGCGAGGGCAGTTCCGTATCCCTGCTCATTCTCCACGCTGAGGACCAGCTGATGAGTGCGGAGGCCTTCAAGATTATTGCCCAGGAATTCATTGATACGCACAAGCGGATTGATACGTTGGAGGCAAAACTAAAGTAACACGATTGTAATCTATATCTTTTCACGGAGGTTTTCATTATGGGTTTTCCAAAAGGGTTCTTATGGGGCGGCGCGGTTGCTGCCCATCAGTTAGAAGGCGGCTGGCAGGAAGGCGGCAAAGGCGTAAGCGTGGCTGACGTCATGACCGCAGGCCGCCACGGTGTCCCCCGCGAGATTACGGACGGCGTACTGCCGGGTAAAAACTACCCCAACCATGAGGCCATTGATTTTTACCATCACTATAAAGAGGATATGGCAATGCTGTCGGAAATGGGCTTTAAATGTTTCCGCACCAGTATCGCCTGGACGCGAATTTTCCCCAACGGGGACGAATTGGAGCCCAATGAGGAAGGCCTGAAATTCTATGATGACCTCTTTGACGAAATGCTCAAATACGGCATTGAACCGGTAGTTACTCTCTCCCACTTCGAAATGCCCTATCATCTGGTAACGGAATACGGCGGCTGGCGCAACCGCAAGCTGGTGGATTTCTTCGTCCGCTTTGCCGTGACCTGTTTCCAGCGCTACAAGGACAAGGTCAAATTCTGGATGACCTTCAATGAAATCAACAACCAGCGTGAAGTCAACGTCCCCTTTACCGCTTTCACCAACAGCGGTATCCTCTACGGTGAGGATGAGGACAAGTATGCTACCCTGTTCCAGGTAGCACACCATGAATTCATCGCCTCGGCTAAAGCCGTTATCGAAGGCCATAAAATCAACCCGGATTTCAAGATTGGCTGCATGCTGGCCATGACTCCGGTATATCCGGAAACCTGCCGTCCCGGCGACCAGATTGCCGCCCTCAAGGAAATGGACAGAAGTTTCTTCTTCGGCGATGTGCAGGCCCGCGGCCACTATCCGTCCTACATTCTGAAACTCTGGGAGAACAAGGGTTACAAGGTGGAAATGGAAGAAGGAGATTTGGACATTCTCCAGCAGGGCAAGGTAGATTATTATGCATTCAGCTACTACATGAGCCATGCCACCACGTCCGTGGCCGAACGCAAGGAAAACCTGCAGGGCGGCTTTGCCGAAGGTGTCAAGAACCCCTATATCAAGGAGTCCGACTGGGGCTGGCCCATCGACCCGGAAGGCCTGCGCTATATGCTGAATGTACTGCAGGAACGCTACGAACTGCCCCTGATGATTGTAGAAAACGGTATCGGCCTCCACGAACAGGTTCCCGAATCCGGCGAGATTCAGGATGATGCCCGTATCGCTTACTTCCGCGCCCATATCAAACAGATGAAAAAAGCCATCGATGAGGACGGCGTTGACCTTTGGGGTTACTGCCCCTGGGGCCCCATTGACCTCGTATCTGCCGGTACCGGCGAAATGGAAAAACGCTATGGTTTCATCTATGTGGACAAGGACAATAAAGGACATGGCACCCTTAAACGTGCCCCGAAAAAATCCTTCTACTGGTACAAAAAAGTCATCGCCACCAACGGCGAAAATCTGGCTTAATCGCGATATCACAAAGGCGGTCCGCAAACTCGCAAGAGTCTGCGGACCGCCATTTCTGTGTGGCTTTTAAGGCCGCTATGCTTACAGGCTGCCGCCGAGATTGTTCAACGAATCAATAACTACGGCACAATCAGCCTTTACATGCTGAAGCACAAAACGCATTTTCGCCTCAGGAATTGCTACACAGCCGCCGGTATAAGGCTTTTTATCCCCCAGGCAGTGAAGGAAAATAGCCGAACCTTTGCCGGGCGTGCCTTTTTCATTGTAGCTGATATTCAGGCAGTAAATGTAATGCGGATTGTAGTCGATAATATGTTCGCTGTCCTTTTTATTCAAGGACGGATACTGACGAATATCCACCATTTCATTGTAGTGCATACCGGGGCGGCCATCGCCGGACCAGTAAATGTTGTCATCTACCTGCTTGTAGGGAATGGCACAACCCGGGTCCGGGGCAATGCCGAAAGCCTTGGTGAAATAGAACGTGCCGACAGGCGTTTTATTGTCACCTTCCTGCACTTTACCCAGACCGTTTTTGCCGATAAAGCCAGGCGTGCTCATAATCTGCTGCCACTGGCCCTGCGCGTTCTTTTCATGCAGGGATACCCAGGCCGTAGTCGTGCCAACGGCACCAACAACAAAGAGCTGCTTGGCCGTCTTGGCGGCCGGCAGATTCTGCACCCACTGCGGCGATGCCTGCACCGTCAGATTGGACTGCGGCAGTTTTTCCACGGGGAAATTGAAATACGTATCGGGATACGGTTCATTGCGGAGGGTGAAATGCCACCATTCCGTAGCCAGCGGCTTAAAGCCATGACGCGTCATAGCCTCACGCAGAATGCTGCGGTTCTTTAACTGCTGTTCCGTCAGGTTGCCCTTGTAATCGGGATGGGACAACTCGCCAAAATAGTCAAAGGTGCCGCCCATGTCCAGTTCCTTGCCGGTTGACATGTCAAAGAGCGTCAGGTCAATCGTGCTGCCCCGGCTGTGACCGGATTTAGCGTCAATATAGCCATCAACAAACAGGCGGTTCTTTTCTACCTGCGGATAGAAATATGGTTTCATACGCTTGTCATTCAGGTTTTCTGCCCATCTGACAAAGTGGTCCACTGCCATCTGCGGACGGTAAGCATCATAGACCTTCAAGCGGTAGCCCTTGGCTTTTACCTCATCAGATACCTCTTTCAAGGCCATGGCTGCCTCTTTGGTCATAAGCGCACAGGGCGTATGATAGCCCGTAATCCGTTCACCAACAAAATTATAGGTGCTGAAGTAGCGAATTTCCTGAATGACATCAGGCACCACGTCCGAGAGCACCACAAAGCCCGAAGAATCCAGGGGATTCACATTACGGGATTCGGCCTTGGCCGGTGCGGTGAAATTCACCAGCAAAAGGCCTAACATCAGCAGTGGCAGAATAAACCTGCCCCAAAAGCGTTTAGTATTCATAAAAACCTCCTTTTATCATATATATGTTAACTAAACTGTCATCCTAGGTAAAATTCCACAAAATAAAATAAAATCCTGCATAGCCACCGCCATGCAGGATTTTATTTTATTTGACGCAGAAACCGGCACTGGTCAGGCCGTCAATCGTTTCTACACCCTTGCTGTTCTGATAGTGCAGGTCAGACACCAGCACTTTTCTGATGTAATGTTTCTGTTTATTGCCATTCTTAAAAGTGAAATAGCTGCTGGCAGAATGAATTACCAGCGGATTTCCCTTGGCATCACGGCCCAGATACATCATAACATGTCCCGGTTTAAAGAGCAGGGCGCCGGCCGGTACTTCCTGCATTTTCTGCCAGCGCTTGGCAGTGGACAGGCCGGCAAAATTCAGCGACTGCGGCATAGCCAGCTCCTGCTGGTCAGCGTCACGGGGGATTTCAATACCCATGCTGCGGTAAACATCACCCACAAACGAGGAACAATCAACGCTGTCCTCCATGCCGCCCCAGCCATAGCCATCGCCTAGGAATTTCATGCTCTGACGAATGAAGTTGTTTTGTGTGCAGGGCAGGAATCCCTTATGAACGCTATCATCATCAGTGATTTTTACTTCCGCCTCAGTCAGGACACCGTTTACCTCTACCGGTACATAAGCCAGCCAGGTATCATGCGCCTGCAATTTGCTGTTCGCCAGCGGAATGACGCTGCCCATCTGGAAAAGTACCGTCCAGGCACCACCCACGGCCACCACCTTTTTATTGGCAGTCACGACGAGAAAATCCTTGGGATTCACATAACGCTGCCAGTGCGCACGGTCCGTAACAGCTAAAGCGCCCAGACTCACCCAGCCCGTGTAATGACGGGCCTGGCAAAAAGCAAAGGCCCCATCGGCACTCTTATGCAGAATGATAAGCGGTTCTGCCGGGTCCAGCGCCGTGCCCTGCAGGTTGTCATAATGACGGAAAGAAGCATCATCAAAATAATTCTGCGGTGTCGGCAGCAGGCGCATATCCGTCCGTTCCGTCGTCAACGCATATTTTCCTGTGATAGTTCCCTGCAGGGCCTTAAGATTACAGTTCGCCTGTGCCTGTGCGTAGCTGGCTGTGCTAATAGCCTTGCCACTGGCATCATAAACCTCACCGGGTGTACTTTCTCCACGATAGTCCTGCTGGGCTTTAAGTATCATTTCTTTTACGGACGCCGCCGGCACATTAACATTAAAGGCGGCCAGGTCCACCAGACTGTCGCTCTTGGTACGCATAGTGCGATTAAGCGCCGTGATTTCCTGCGCAGACAGCAGCACCTTGTCGCCCGCGCTGTTGTTTTTTGTCCAGTAAGTCTCCGTTGCCCGGTTGTCACTAATGGCTATAGAGGCCTCCCCCCAGGCAGGTACAGCTATAATTACCAACGCTATAAGCCATAAGCAGCGGCTGCCGCAGGCTGTCAAAAAATTTCTTTTCATAGCCAAACTTCCTTTCAATAAAAATCACCATGTTGTATGTATTCCACACATCATGGTGATTTTCCTATTTATTTTTTAAATCAATATCCCTTGGCAATGGTCAATCTCATGCTGGATAATCTCGGCGGTAAAGCCAGTGAACCGTTGTTTCTGCGGTTTGAATTTTATATCCTGATACTCTACTTCAATCCACTCATAACGCTTGGCCGGACGCTGCCCCAGCAGGGACAGGCAGCCTTCCATCACTTCCGCTGATTCTGCTGAGTGCCTGACAATTTTGGGGTTGAACATAGCCACGTTATACTTGCCCACCTGTACGGCAATAATGCATTTGGATACGCCAATCATATTGGCCGCCAGACCTACACAGGCAACACTGTTGGCTTTCAGTGTGTCCAGCAAGTCTTCTGCCACCTTCTTGTCCTTGCGTGTTGCCGGCTCGGAAGGGCGCTGTAAAAATTCTGTGTCTTTGACAATATTCTTTACCATTCTGATTCCTCACTTCCACAGGTTATTTCCTTCTATTTTACCATAAACAGTCCCTAAGACCTCATTTTAACTTTTCCCGGCTAAAACACTTTACATAAATCTGCCTCTGTCCTACAATAGTTTACATACATTTACAATTATGTTTACACTAGGGAAAGGATAGGGATATTTTTGAGTGAGGACAAGGACGAGATACTGAACAAGCCCTTTGCGGAAATCGGGGAGAAATTGCACCTGCTGCTGCAAACCGGGGCGCTCCTGATGGAAAACGGGGCCGACAGCGACAGAACCGTACGGGATATGCGGCGCGCGGCGGCTTTTATGGGCATTGACAGCGAACACATGCACCAGCATGTACTTTATACCACTTTGATGTTAAACGTCAGCGACAGCCGGCATTCTTATACGGAGTTTTGCAAGTACCAAAAGCACGGCATAAACATGACTACCCTGTCAGCTGTCAGCAAACTTACCTGGCGGGCGCTGGAACAAAACTACAGTCTGGAGGCCTTTCGGCGGCAGCTGAATAATATCAGAAATCTGCCCCGGGCTTATCCTGTCTGGCTGACAGCTTTGGGTGCCGGGGCAGCCTGCGGCGGTTTTTGCAAACTCTTTGGCGGCAGCTGGCTCGATTTTCTGCTCACGGCCATCTGTTCCCTGTTGGGCTTTTATATGCGGCGGCTCTGTACAGCCTACGCCTTCAATACTTATGCCACGATTGCCATCACCTCGTTTGTGACCACCCTTTTGGCCTGGAGCACCCAGTTTTTAACAGGCGGCCTAAACTGGTATCCGCTCATTGCCTGCACCTTGTTCCTCGTGCCAGGCATACCGCTGATAAACGCGGTTGACGATTTGCTCAACAACTTCATCGTAGCCGGCATGACCAGAGCCATGCACACGCTATTGGTTGTCGGCAGCATGACCTTTGGTATTGTCATCGCTATCCGCCTTTGCGGCGTAACGGACTTTACCAGTGTGCAGCTGACTCCCGATACGGTTTATTTTTCCCAGGCAATAGCCGCCGCTATCAGTGCTGTCGGCTTTTCCATCATCTTTAACGTGCCGCCGCGTATTTTGCCCGTAGTGGCGGTAGGCGGCATTATCACGGTGCTTATCCGCAATATCACCGTACTGGAATTTGGATTTACCCAGACAGCCGGTTCCTTTCTGGGTGCCGCCGTTGTGGGACTCATCGCCTTAAAGGCCATTCACTGGTTTCATACACCGAATATCGTCATGACGATTCCCTCGGCCATTCCCATGATTCCCGGGGTACTGCTGTACCGGCTGCTCTTTGCCTTGCTTAATATCCATTTCATTACTGCAGAAGGTTTTTTCACGAGTTTCAAAAGCGGCATAGATGCCATAACCATCATTATCGGTATTGCTGTCGGCGTCGCCATTCCCAATATTTTTATCCACCGCCAAATCGAACGCCGCAAACAGGATAATGTCCAGAAATTATTGGCCAAACGCTATGCAGAATCAGCAGACTGATTAAGAAAGAAGGTACTTTATGACCCTTACAACAACCACGTCCCCCCGCCGGGAAGCTTTTATTGACGGCATGCGCGATGGTATGCCCATTGCCCTTGGTTATTTCGTGGTATCTTTTACGTTGGGCATTGCCGCCCGCAATGCCGGTCTGACACCGTTTGAAGGTTTCTTAGCCAGTTTATTCAATAATGCATCAGCCGGCGAATACGCGGCTTTCACCATCATTGCCGCCGACGCGCCCTATCTGGAACTGGCAATTATGACGCTTGTGGCCAATGCCCGGTATCTTCTGATGAGCTGCGTGGTCAGCCAAAAATTCTCCCCGGATACCAACATTCTCCACCGTGTATTGGTGGGCTTTGATATCACCGATGAAATCTTCGGTATCACCATTGCCCGCAAAGGCCCATTAAATCCCTATTACAATTATGGAGCCATGAGCCTGGCTCTGCCGGGCTGGTCTGTAGGCACGGCTCTGGGGGTAATGGCCGGCAACCTCCTGCCGGAGGCTGCGGTCAGCGCTCTAAGCGTCGCTTTGTTTGGTATGTTTATCTGGGTTATTATCCCTCCTGCCCGGGATAACCGCATTATCGGCGCTTTGGTTGCCGTGAGCTTTATCGCCAGCTTTGCCTGTGCCAACCTGCCCCTCATCAGCGAGCTGTCCGGCGGCACACGCACGATTATCCTGACGGTAGTAATTGCCACCATCGGTGCCATACTGCACCCCATAAAAGAAGAATAAATAACGCCCGTGGATCTGACAGCCAGTCCCACGGGCGTTTTACTATAGCGAATTATACACTTTCTCATCTACCTGGCCTTCCTGCTTGGCCACCAATAAGGCCGACGTGATATTTCCCACAACATTCTGTGCTGTCCCCGGCATATCCATAAGCGGTTCCAGGCCGATAAAATGCATGACCGCCGTCCCGGGAATCCCCATGCTCTCAAGTACCGGCGGCATGACGATAAGGCCTACCCCCGTCATGGCCATCAAGAATTCTACACAAAACAAGGAAAACAAAAAATCAGCATCGATGGTAACAGAAAAAGTACACGCCAGCATCATGGACACTACAGAAACATAATAGGCTATCCCGTCCATATTGAACTGCATGCCCACGGGCACGGAAAATTTAGACAGGCGCTCACTTATCCCCAGTTTTTCCTCACAGAACTGCAGCGTTGCCGGCAGGCAGGCGCTGGAATTACAGGTGGAAAAGGGCAAAGCGCTGAAACGTACCGTCTTTTGCAGAAAAATCACAGGCGACAACCTGGCAATCACACCGATAAGCACACTGGAAACGATGAAACATAACGGCATGCCCAAAGCTATGACCAACAACAGCTTGCCATAGGTAAGCAGAACCCCCAGCCCCATCTTCATGACCATTCTGGCCATAGATATGAATACCAAAAAAGGCAGCAGCATGGTTACCATCTGTACGACATTCATCGTGAATCTGTTCATGAAATTGACGCCTTCCCGCGCCCATTCCAACGGCCCCTCCATTTTATTTAAAATAAAACCGCAGAAACACGCCAGGAACAAGGTCTGCATGATGTTGTTGTTGGCAAAAGGTGAAATGACATTACCAGGCACAATTCCGGTAATTAAAGAGCGCAGCGTGAGGCTGCTATCAACAGCAGCCTGGTCGCCTACTAACAGTGCCGGTAATATATCCGTCATACCGCCCACTAGATATCCGGCCAGTATGCCGATTATTACATAAAAAGCCAGTTTACCTAACGACCAAAAAACCACACGCCAGCCTATTCGCCCAATATTACTGGAATAGGACATACTGGAAATTCCCGAAATAACTGAAAAAAATATCATGGGGGCAATAGCCATCATCAAGGCGCTGATAAACATAGACTGTATCGGTTCTATCACGCCATCTTCCAGCCAAATCTTAGTCTGCGCTCCGGCTGCATAATGTAGAAAAATGCCCATGGCGGCACCCAAAACAAGCCCCGTCAAAATATTACGCACTTCCTGATTGCCAGGTTCATGCAGTAAAATGGTGACATTATTCACACCATCACGCCGGCGGCGCGCGTATTTCAGCCGTTTACGGTGGGAAGACAGTATCGCATACCCCGAAAGCTCATCTTCCGTATCTTCGGGTAAAACCAGCAAGGGATTATAGGCCTCGCCCTTGGCAGACATAACCAAACTTAACCGCTTAAATTTACTATGCCATGAAAGGTTTACACAAAAATCCGCCTGATTGTTGCTATGCTTGGCCAGGCGCAGAAATGACTCCTCCACCAGCAACTGCATAATATAGATTTCATGCTGCTCAACCTTCTCCCCGGCCAGACTATCGGCAATCCATTCCATAGCCTGGGAGAAGTTTTCCATCGTCATGGCAAACTGACTACCGCTTATTCGAGCGTTATCAGCCATAAAATTTTCTCTTTCTTAAGATTGTCCAGACGTTTCAGCTGTACTTTGTTCAACCCTTTTTCACTATAGAGTTTTACAGGTTCGCTGAACAGGGGAATCTGCTGTGCCTTAAGTCCCTGAGCAGTGATGAACTTCTGTACTTCCGCATCAGTGGCAAAGAACTTCTGGTCAAAGTCTGCCTCAGCGATTTCCTCATAAACTTTGGCCGATTCACGGTATACTTCCCGAGCATTTTTTTCATCATAAACAACTTTCGAGGCATCCATGACAAAATCACGGGCAGAAAAATCAGAAGTAACAAAGCAGCCGCCATGCTTTTTCAGTACAGCCTTAATGTTTTGCAAAACACTGGCCTGCTGTTCATGGGTAAGATACATCATCAGACCGTCCATGGCAATACAGATAGGCCCTTCCATTTTATCGGCAGCTGCGAGCATTTGCTGCTTGTCCGTCGCGTCAGCAACTTCATAGGCGGCCAGTTTCAGCTCAGCAGGTTTCAGGCATTTTTGCAGATAACCGTTGCCGGTAACTGCCACAGCCGGGAACTCTGCCCCGATATACTTCACCCCATGTCTGGCCATATACAGTCCGCGGCTCGAAAAGCCGCAGGCAATATCCATAACATTTTTATAGCCTTTCTGCTGCACATACTGATTGATAGCGGCATAGCGCATTTCATGATACAGCATATTCACAGGCTGCAGGGTATAGAAATTCTTGATTTTCCCGGTAAATAAAAGATGCGTCTTGCCCGTAGCCTTCGCATATTCCGCAGCCTCCGGCACCCCGGCCTCACGCAGCCAGAACAGGGACGTATAAGCCGTATAAGAAACCGGCTCAAACTCCGCCGCCCAGCTTTTGCCGCTCAACAGTAGAAATAATCCCAATACCATTACAGTAAGCCATCTAATTGGCAGTATTTTGTTCATCTTTTACACACCTTTCCTTAGTTACATAATTATGAATAAACGCACTTAGAATAATTCGCTCTCCCTAATACGAAATCCTGCCACTACGGTGCAAGAAAACAAAATCACCTATATAAATTGCAGTTTGATGATTAGTGCCTGCTTTATTTTATTTGTTACAGCTCAGTCGGGTGGAGGTGGTAATACTTTTCGCTGTTGCACTGAATGTCCCACCAGCATAATAAAGACTTTTCCAGTTACATGCGCCGGCAAGCAGTCGGCGCGATTGTTCATCTTAGTGTCCAGGGACTGTTGTTTGTGGGCCAGTCCTCACTGCGTTCGGACGGTCGTTCCACTGCGAAAAGCATCACCACCTCCGCCCTAAGTAACGTACGCATTAAATGTATTCTTCCCTGTGATATGGGGCAGGCACATCGATGTTCTTGTTACGGGAGCAACGAGTTCGTGGCAATTGTACAGGCCGTTTGTGGGGGCGAACGGGGGAGTGATTTTTATGCGGGGAGCGACTGCCTGAGCGCAGCGAAGGCCGGCACACTGTTGGGCTCAGCTAAGCAACTACGCTTAAAGGAGCGCCGTTGGCCTGCCCGGCGCAGGTAACTGGACAGCAGTATTTTACGAGGTGTGTCGTTTAGCGGAGGCAGAAAAATTACTCCCCCGTGAACCCTGTGCACGCATGAACGGGATATTAAAAAAAGGCCCCATCGGAGCCTTACACTCCAATAGGGCTTTTCCTCAGCAATATGTTACCAGTTCCTCTATACTCTTTGTCTTTTCATGCGTAGGCGTAGGACGTACCCCATCGGCGGCGTAGCCGATATCCAACAGCAGCACTACTTTTTCATTCTCCGGCAATTTCATCGCCTCTGCGGCCTTATCCGGGTCAAAGAAATTCAGCCAGCAGCTGTCTACACCTTCAGCTGCAGCAGCCAGCATCATGTGCGTGGCTACGATACTGGCATCTTCAGCACCAGACGAATATTTATCCCCGGGGTAATTAAACTCCTGCTGCTGGTCATAGGTCACAGCCAGTACCACCGGAGCACCATAGCGGCAGGGCGTCAGACTGTCTACTAACTGCAGTGCGTCCTCGGACTGCATGACGTAGATATGCTGCGGCTGACTGTTCTTCGCAGTAGGCGCCAACTGGCCAGCCCGCAGAATTTTGTCCAACAATTCCTGCGGCACTTTCTTGTCCGGATTGTACTTCTTGCAGGAATAACGGTCTTTAGCAAGTTTTAAGAAGTCCATTTTTACCTCCTAGGGCAGATTGTTTACCTACGGCCTCAATAAAGCCATGTTATCTATTTCTTGCAAAATTCTTCTTTTCCTGCCCCACGGTAATTTTTCCTTTACAATCCCCTACCAGCCCCCTACAATAGATAACATATACAAAAGGAAAGGAACATTCCCATGAACCATGACATTTACATCTACCTGTTTGTTATGAGTGCCGTAACCATAGCGATTCGCATACTCCCCGTCACCCTTATCCGCCGCCCCATCAAAAACATATTCCTGCGCTCTTTCCTGTTTTACGTCCCCTATGTAACACTGGCCGTGATGACCTTCCCCGCCATTATGGACGCCACCCGCAGCCCGTACGCCGGACTTTTGGCCCTGCTTATCGGCATTGGCCTGGCCTGGAAAGGATTCAGCCTGTTCAAAGTGGCGGCAGCCTGCTGTATTGTCGTATTTGGCGTTGAACTGGTATTGCTGTAATGAAAACATAAAAACAGCCATGGAAGTTTTTTCCTGAACTTCCATGGCTGTTTGTTTATAACGCCATTTTGTATTTGTCTATTTATCCCGCTGGGGAAAGAACATGGCCAGCACCCGTTCGTCCTGCGGCTTACCTAAATACGTGCCCAACAGGAAGAACAGCAGGGAGGCCGTAATGCCGATGGTTATCTGGTGCAGGCCCATGACCTTAAAGCCCAGCCCCTGTGTCAGACAGTACACCACCGTGCCGCCGCCCATGGACAGCAAAGCTCCGAGCTTATTGGCGCGCCGCCAGAAGAGGCCCAGGAGCAGCATCCAGAAAAACGCTGTTTCCAGACCACCGAAGGCGAACATATTGATAATCCAGATAAGACTGGGCGGTGTCAGCGCAATTACAAAGACCACCACGCCGATAACCGCCGTAGCTGCCATGGACAAGAGGCGCAGCTGCTTTGTCCCCGGCTCTTTGCCCTGCTTATGCGCGTGGTGCAGGTATACGTCCTTGATAATCGCTGAGGACGCTACAATCAGCAGGCCGGAAATCGTGGAAATGGACGCCGCCAAGGGGCCGATAATAGCCAGCCCCACCAGAGCCGGCGGCATAACCGTCACGATGGTTTTGGGAATGATATTATCCACGCCGCCATAAGCGGCCAGGTCACCGGTAAGCACGCCATGGGACAGAATCCCCGTGAAATTGATGCCGATATTCATAAAACCTACGACCACCGTACCGATAAGCATAGCCCGGTGCAGGCTGGCCGTATCCTTGTAGCTGATGCCACGCACAACTGACTGCGGCAGGGCAATAGTACAGATACCGACCAAAATCCACTGTGTCAGGTACAGCCCGGCTGGCATGTGACCGCCGGAAAACGGCTCAAACATTTCCGGGTGGCTGCTGTGGAGATTAGCCATCAAATTCGTATAACCGCCCCCGGCCGCAAGTACATAGTACAGCAGCAGGACAATCCCCACCATCATCATCAGCGCACAACAGGTATCCGTAATCGCCACCGCCCGGAATCCGCCGACAGTCGTATAGACAACCACGGCCAGACCAAAGAGCAGCAAGCCCATTTCATAGCTGTACCCCGTCACCGCCGCAAACAGCTTAGCACCGCCCACAAACTGCGCCGTCATCGTTGCACAGAAAAACAACACGATGATGAACGCCGCGAGGCTGGCCAGTCCATCTGACTGAAAGCGCTCCCGAATGATATCCACTACCGTCACCGCGTCAAACTTCCGCGACAACAGGGCCACCCGTTTACCGAAGATACCCAGCACCAGGAAGATAGCTGTCACCTGTACAACCGCCATGTAAATCCAGCCAAAGCCAATCTGCCAGGCCATGCCCGGGCCGCCGACAAAAGAACTCACGGAGCTGTATGTAGCGACCGTAGTCATGGCCAGTACAAAGCCGCCTAAATCATGATTGCCGATAAAATACTGCTGAACAAAGTTTTTCGCAAAGCCCCGGGCCTGCACCTGCCGTACATAAAAGCCAATGCCGACCATCACCGCCATAAAGACCAGCAGAGGTAAAAGCGCGGCCATATTACCACCATTATTCATGGATATCAGCCCCCTTTTCCACCTGACTATCTTCCAAGGGCATATCCCGGAATACGAATTTCAGCAAAATTTTCACCAGCACGATGGCAAACAGCCAAACACCGATACTTGACGTGACTGCCCATAGCGGCAAACCAAAAATCTCCGTCTCTACGCTGGCCAGACCAAACCCGGCCCAGCACCAAAATAAAATAAGTACCAGCAATGCCAGTCCCGTAAACACGGCCTCCCGGCGAATTTGCTGATACTTTTCCCATTCTGTCATAAATAAATACTCCTTTCGTACAGTTGCACCTAATTTTTTGCCGTGCATACCGTCGCTCTCTAGTGTACCGCAAAATGATGTTACAGGCAAACACAGCAGGATTTTTTTCCTGCAAAGCGAAGAATATCTACAAGGATTATTTTAGAAAGGATGATATATATGAAACGCCATATTACATTGCTGTTAATTTGCCTTTGGGCTCTCAGCACAGCCATCGCCTCGGCTGCCGGTTCCATTACCGGCAACGTCTATACACCCAATACGGAACGCGGTATGCATATCGCCAAAAGTGACGCCGGAGCCGGCATGATGTGGGATATGAGCGCTCCCAAAAACAAGAAAAAAACTGAACGGGCCGAAATATGGCTTATTGACCGCAACATCAACTTTGCTGCCCTGCCCTACGCTGCCGTACAAAAATGGTATCAGGACGGGATAATTCCTGCCAACCAGCCCATCTATCATGCTGTCGCTGATGAAAAAGGTAAATTTGAAATCAAGGACGTACCTGCCAGCGATTACTACGTCATGATACTTGACCCCAACGGCAAGGAAGGTGCCCAAAACCTTACGGAAAAAGTCAGCCGGGACGAACTGCTCAAAAAACTCCCCCATGCTGACGAATTTGAGCTCTTTATGGTGGGTATGCGCAATTGCCTGGTACAAAAAGTCACCCTGCGCGATGGCCAGAAACTGAATATCCGCCCGGGATTTATTTAAGCAAAGCACAAAGGAGTGAGTATCATGTCCCTGCTTGACGATATGCTGGCCGCCAACGCCGAATTCTGTGCCCATCCGCCCACAGACTACACGCAGGAGGACCATAAGAAAAGCAAACTTCCCCAAAAACAGGCAGCCATCATCACCTGCATGGATACCCGGCTGGTAAATTTTTTGGAGCCGGCTTTGGGCATAGGCCGTGGTGAGGCCAAGGTCATAAAAACCGCCGGCAACGGTGTAACCGGTGTATTTGACGGCACCATACGCAGCCTGCTGGTCTGTATCTACGAACTCGGCGTAAAGGAAATCATCGTCATCGGCCATCACGAGTGCGGCATGGCTCATACCACCTCCGAAAGCCTGATAAAATCCATGCTGGAACGGGGCATTGCCAAAGAGGCCATCCACATGGTGAAAAAAGAACTGCAGGAATGGGCTGACGAATTCCACCACCCGGAACAAAACGTCCGCGACACAGTGGAATACATTCGCTTAAATCCCCTTATCCCTGCCGACGTCCCCATTCACGGCCTGATTTTCCACCCCCGTACCGGAAAAATAGACGTAGTTGAAAACGGCTATACGTAAAATAAAACGCCTGACCATCATCGCGGTCAGGCGTTTTACATTACCTGTTTTTCCAAATCCATACACGTTCGTTGACCTTGGCACTGCGCAGGGCATCGTCCATGGCCTCGCAGGCCAGCCTTGATACTTCTGCCTGCGTGGAGTATTCGTCATTATACTGGCGTGAGGCGCCTTTGCTGAATACTTCGTCTTTTGACTTGTCATAACCGATGATTTCTACAGAGGCATAGCTATGAGTTATATACCGCCCCCAGCGGTTCCAGCTCATGGTCTGGTACTGCTCATAGCCTGTCAGCACCGGCATAACTACCAAATCAGCTTTGAGTTTTTCCGCTACCGGACGCATTAAATCCTTGAGTTTTACCTTGCCAAAAGCCTCGGCCCGGGCTGCGTCAAAAGCCTCCCAACATTCCTTTTCAGGAATATAGTAAACCGCGTTCAATGTGCCATTCAAAGGAATGTGCAGACTGCGGTCAACGAGCCTTTCCAAGCTGTCCTGCACGTCCTGTGACGGTGTCATATAGCTCTGCACCGTCAGGGGAAACTGCGCCACCCTTAACGGCACACGCTGAGCAGCGTAAACCTGTGCCATAAAGCAGCAAAGCAGCATTACCAATGATAAAACAATTTTCTTTTTCATTGCCGGCACCTCTTCTCCCAATCAGTGAATTGACTTTTTCTTAAACCGGCCGCCCACGATATCATGAACGGCATTGATGGTAACAAAGGCACTCTCGTCTTTGTCGAGTACGATTTCCTTGAGTTTATCCACCTCCAAGCGTGTCACCACGCAGTAAAGGACTTCCTTGCTTTCCCCCGTGTAGCCGCCGGCACCATGCAGGAGCGTCACGCCACGCCCCAGACGGTCATTCAGGGCTGAGGTTATTTCTTCGTGTGCATTAGTCACAATCATGACAGCGTATGATTCGTCCAACCCTTTGATAACCACGTCAATCATCTTGGAAATAACAAAATAAGCTACCAGCGAATACATGGCCTTATCCCAGCCGTAAAGAAGGCCGGCACTGGAAAGAATAAAGAGGTTGATAAACATAACTACTTCGCCCACGGAGAAAACGGACTTCTTATCCATGATGATAGCCACAATCTCCGTACCGTCCAGGCTGCCGCCAGCCCTGATTATGAGTCCTACACCCAGACCGTCAATTATACCGCCAAAGATGGCCGCCAAAAAGGGGTCGTCCGTCACCTTTTGCAAAGGTTCAAAAATCTCCGACCACACTGACAGAAAACAAATGGCTACCAAAGTGGCGATAGCAAAGTTTTTGCCAATCTGCTTATAGCCCATGAACAGAAAGGGTATATTGAGCAGTACCAGGAACACACCCAGACTCATACCCGTTATGGTTTCGAGCATGATGGAAATACCGACGATACCACCATCAATTACATTATTAGGTATCAAAAACTCTTCCAAGCCAAAGGCGGCAATAACGGCACCAACGAAAATCATCAGGTATTTTTTTATATAGAATGATGTCTTGCGGTTTTGTCCTATTTTTTGTTTTGTCTTATTAACAGCATAAGCAGCTGCCTCTTCCACACGCCTCACACTCCCCTATACTTCCCTAATTATTAGATCTTTCATATATATTTATATATATTATAACGCCGTTATTTCAGTTTTGCCACAGTCAAAACTTCCTCTTAGCGTTTTCCTCCGGGGACTAGGTAACAATTTTACCATTGTATCTCACTAAAGTACAAATGTATTACATTGGAGTTTTTTGACGGGATTAGCCCATTTTTTTGCGTGTTTTCTCGCGACTTTGATTGACTTTGATTGACTTTAGTTGTATAGTATAAAATAATCAAACTTTTGGAGAGTGATAGCCATGCTGACGGAAGAGCGTTATGCCATAATTCTACGTATTCTCGAAGAAAAAAAGGCTGTTACCGTCCTTGATTTAACCAAGGCCCTTGATGCCTCGGAATCCACGGTACGCCGCGACCTCACCGCCTTGCATAAGAGTGGACGTCTCTACAAAGTTTACGGCGGTGCGACTTCCATCGACAACAATTACAGCAATGCCGAGGAAGATATGAAAACAAAGAACGATTTATTCCCCGAGGAAAAAATCGCCATTGCCAAAAAAGCCGCCAGCCTGATTAAGCGCAAAGATTTCGTTTATATCGACGCCGGCACCACCACGCTGCACCTTATCGACTTCATTACCGAAACCAGCGCCGTCTTTGTCACCAACGGCATGCAGCACGCCAGCAAACTGGCTGCCAAAGGTTTTAAGGTCTTTATTATTGGCGGCGCAGTAAAAGCCATCACTGAGGCCGTGGTCGGCACAGAGGCTTTAAACAATTTAAAATCTTATAACTTCACCAAAGGCTTTTTCGGCACCAATGGCATCAGCATGAAATCAGGTTTTTCTACCCCTGATGCCGAAGAGGGCACCATTAAAGGTGCAGCCTTATCCCGCTGTAAAAATGCCTACGTACTGGCTGACCAGTCAAAGTTCAACAAGATTTCCCCCATTACCTTTGCCCATATCTCCAGTGCTACCATCATTACCGGTAAACTGACAGATATAAAATATCGAGATTATACCACTATTCTTGAAGGAGAGTAAGAGAATGATTTACACCGTAACCTTCAATCCATCCCTGGATTACATTGTACGCCTTGATTCCTTTACAGCAGGCCAGATTAACCGCGTCAACTACGAGCAGGTTTTGGCCGGCGGCAAGGGCATCAACGTGTCCATCGTGCTGAAGAACCTCGGCCATGATAATACGGCCCTGGGTTTCCTGGCTGGCTTTACCGGCGAAGAAATCAAATCCCAGCTGAAAGACTTTGGCGTAAAAAGCGATTTCGTCCAGTTGGAAAAAGGTTTCTCCCGTATTAACGTAAAAGCCAAGGCTGAAAACGAAACGGAAATCAACGGTCAGGGACCTGACATCAGCGAGGCAAAACAGCAGGAACTCTTCGCGCAGCTGGATAAGCTGGTAGAAGGTGACACACTGGTGCTGGCCGGTTCCATTCCCAAGACGCTGCCGGACGATATCTACCAGCGCATTATGGCCCGTCTGGACGGCAAAGGCATTCGCATTGTGGTTGATGCTGAAAAGAAACTGCTCCTCAACGTGCTGCAGTATCATCCGTTCCTGATTAAACCCAACAATCACGAACTTGGTGACATGTTCGGCGTGAAACTCACTACGGACGAAGAAATCATCACCTACGCCAAGAAACTGCAGGAAAAAGGCGCACAGAACGTGCTGATTTCCATGGCTGGCGATGGCGCTATCCTGCTGACGGCTGAGGGCCAGTCCTTCAAATGCCCGGCACCGAAGGGCAAGCTTATCAACTCCGTAGGTGCTGGTGACTCCATGGTGGCCGGCTTTATCACCGGCTACATTGAATCCAATGGTGACTTCGAAAAAGCCTTCCACATGGGTGTAGCCACGGGTTCAGCCTCGGCCTTCAGCGAAAATCTCGCTACGCGTCCGGAAGTTGAGGCGCTGCTGGCAACTATTGCCTAAGTTTTAACTACTAAATTGGGTGTTCGCCTTTAAGGCATTATTATAAAATTCTTTTTTATACAAAGGAGAGAACATTATGCGTATTACCGACCTGCTCAAGAGCGAAAGCATTGCTCTGGGTACTTCCCCGGCTGATAAAAACGCAGCCATCAATCAGCTGGCCGACCTCATGGAGGCTGGCGGCAACCTGTCCGACAAGGAACAGTACAAGAAAGATGTCTTTGCCCGTGAGGCCTCCGGCACGACCGGCCTCGGCGATGGTATCGCCACGCCGCATGCCAAGAGTGCTGGCGTAAAGGCTGCCGGTCTGGCCGCTATGACGGTTCCCGGCGGTATGGATTTTGCGTCCATGGACGGCCTGCCGAGCCGCCTGTTCTTCATGATTGCTGCTCCGGACTCTGCCAATGACGACCATCTGGCTATCCTGTCCAAGCTGGCTACCATGATTATGGACCCGGACTTCAAGGAGGCCCTGATTGCCGCTAAGAGCAAAGAAGAATTCCTGAAACTCATCGATGCTAAAGAAGATGGCAATTTCGTAGCTCCGGCTGCCGAAACTGCTCAGGCAGCTCCGCAAGCTGACCACATTCAGGTGCTGGCTGTTACGGCCTGCCCGACTGGTATTGCCCACACCTTCATGGCTGCTGAAAGCCTCGAACAGCACGCTAAAAAGCGCGGCATCACCATCAAGGTTGAAACCAATGGCTCCGGCGGTGCTAAGAACGTACTGACCGCTGAAGAAATCGCCAAGGCTGACGCTATTATCGTCGCTGCTGACAAGAACGTCGCTATGGCTCGTTTCGATGGCAAACCGACCATCATCACCAAGGTTGCTGACGGCATCAACAAGGCTGACGAACTCCTTGACCGTGCCCTGTCCGGCAACGCTCCCATCTACCATGCGTCCGGCGCTGATGAAGAGGCCGGTGCAGCTGACGTTTCCGGTGAAAGCCTCGGCCGTCAGATTTACAAGCACCTCATGAACGGTGTCAGCCACATGCTGCCCTTCGTTGTTGGCGGTGGTATCCTGATTGCCATGGCCTTCCTGTTTGATGATTACTCCATCGACCCGAGCAAATTCGGTTCCAACACGCCGCTGGCTAAGTTCTTCATGGATATCGGCGGTGCATCCTTCGGTTTCATGCTGCCGATTCTCGCTGGTTTTATCGCCATGTCCATTGCTGACCGTCCGGGTCTGGCTGTAGGTTTCGTCGGCGGTGCTCTGGCTGGCAGCACTGGCTCCGGTTTCCTCGGTGCTCTCGTAGCCGGTTTCGTAGCAGGTTATGCTGTAAACTTCCTGAAGAAAGCCTTCTCCTGCCTGCCGGAATCTCTCGACGGTATCAAACCCGTTCTGCTCTATCCGTTCTTCGGTATTCTGATTATCGGTTTCATCAGCATGTTCATCATTGCTCCGCCGGTTGGTGCTATCAACACCTGGCTCGTTGACACGCTGAAGAACATGGACCCGAACGCCCGCATTATGCTGGGTATCGTTATGGGCGGCATGATGGCTATCGACATGGGCGGCCCCATCAACAAGGCTGCTTATGTAACTGGTACGGGTCTCCTGGCCTCCGGTGAATATCATGTAATGGCCGCTGTTATGGCTGGCGGTATGGTTCCGCCTCTGGCTATCGCTCTGTGCACCACGTTCTTCAAGAACCGTTTCACCGAAAGCGAACGCAAAGCTGGTATTACCAACTATGTAATGGGTATGTCCTTCATCACTGAAGGTGCTATCCCGTTTGCCGCTGGTGACCCCCTGCGTGTAATTCCTTCCGTATTCATCGGCTCCGCTACGGCTGGTGCCCTCTCCATGGCCTTTGACTGCACTCTGCGTGCTCCCCATGGCGGCATCTTCGTAGTACCGACCATCGGCAATGCCGGTATGTATATTGCAGCTATCCTTATCGGTGCTGTAGTAGGCTGTGCAGTACTCTCCGTACTCAAAAAGCCGCTTAAATAATAATATCGCATAAAAAAACTAGCAGCTCATCAAGTGATGAGCTGCTTTTTTGATCTATAACCCTAAAAACGAATTGACCTGAAAGTTCCTGATACTGGGTAAGCGTCAAAGCTTAAGGCGTATTCCAGCCATTCTATTAGTGTGAGATAATAACATCAACAAATTAAAGTTTTGCCGAATATCTCAGAGTTTCGGGAAAACTTCAAAATGGAGGTGTTTTCTTGGCGGAGAATATATTGGAAATACGAACCAAAGTCCGCATGGCACAATGGCAGAGCATAATTAAAGAATGCAAGGAATCCGACATGAGCGTAACGAAATTCTGTGAAGACAGAAATATCAGCTGGCATGCATATTATTATTGGCTGCGAAAAATCAGGGAATATGTTGCTCAGCCTCAGCCTGCAGAAACTGAGTTTGTTCAGTTGCCACCAACTGTGGAGGTACCTGCCCTTGCCAATCCTGGTACGATTACCATTCATATTGGTGGGATGTCAGTTGAGGTTGAAGGCAATGTAAACAAAGCATCCCTGAAAACAGTGCTGAATGTTCTGCAGGAAATGTAGCCATGCTGGTCAAGAACATTACTGCCGAGCACGTTTTTCTCGCTTGCGGGCATACGGATATGCGAAAGTCTATTGACGGGTTGGCGGCTATAGTGCAGCAAAATTTTAAGCTTAACCCTTTTTCACAGGATGTATTCATGTTCTGCGGAAGGCGTAAAGACCGAATAAAAGCCCTTTTCTGGGACGGGGATGGCTTTAGCCTGCTGTATAAACGTTTGGATAACGGTAAATTTCGCTGGCCCCAATCTAAAAATGAAGCCATAAGCATTTCTGAACAGCAGTTAAGATGGCTCATGGAAGGATTGGAAATAATCCAGCAGACAAGTGTAAAAAAGTCGTACCCAACCCACACAATTTAATCCTGAATAATTTGCCCAAAATCCTTGTGAATACTGCATCCACAAGGATTTTTGGGTATAATATAGGTATATTTTATACGGGAGAATTTTGCGTGACAGATAAGAACTTATTTGAAAAACTCAGAGCTGAATATGAGCAAAAAATTGCTGAGATGGAGCTGCGTTATAAGCAGGAAATAGCACTTCTGAAAGAAGAAAATGCTTCTATGCGCAGGCGTCTTTTTTCGTCCAAATCTGAACGCACCAAGATAATATTGCCCAATCCTGACCAGTTGTCTCTGTTTAATGAAGTTGAGCAGGAATCTTCTCCAGAGCTCTCTGAAGAGTCTACAACAGTTAAGGCACATAAGCGTACGAAGCAGCGTACGCAAAGGAAGCTTGACCTTTCCATGGCAGAACGCAATGTGGTAATTTTGGATATTCCGGAAAAGGACCACCGTTGCCCTTCTTGCGGCAGTGATGAGCTGGTTCCCGTTGGAAAAGAGCATGTCCGCGATGAGGTGCGAGTTATCCCCGCAAAGATTATTGTTGATGAAATATACCAGTGGGTCTACAAGTGCAAAGCCTGTGAAAATGATGAACATGTGGAATTTATAAAGGCACCGGTACATAAGCCGCTGATTCCCAACTCATCGGTTACGCCATCCGTGATGACTGCCACCATGCTCAACAAGTTCCAGTTTGCATTGCCGTTGCAACGACAGGAAAAGCTATGGCAGATTCTTGGACTTAACCTTAGCAAGCAGACCATGGCAAACTGGATTCATTATGCGTACAGGGATTACCTTAAGCCCCTTATTGAGCTGATGAAAAAGCAGCTCCTGCAGGAAAAAATCCTGCATGCGGATGAAACGCCGGTTTAGGTGCTTAAGGAGAAGGGCCGGAAGAATAAGAGCAAATCTTATATGTGGCTCTATGCTACAGGGCAATATGCCAAGCACCACATAAGGCTCTTTGAATACCAGCCTTCCAGAGCAGGAGCATGTGCCAGTAAATTTCTTGAAGGATTTCACGGCTATCTCCATACAGATGCCTATGCAGGATACAGTCAGGTGGACGATGTAATCCATTGCTGCTGTATGGTTCATGCAAGACTAAAATTTGCTGAAGCCCTGCCTGAAAATATTGAGCAATCTGAGGAGACCATCCCTGGCCGGGTAATTAAGGAAATGGGCCGCTTATTCAAAATTGAACAGGATTGTCAGGAGCTTTCGGCTGAGGAACGGCAAAAACAGTGGAAAGAAAAGGCTAGGCCAATTCTTCTAGCCTTATTTGAGTACCTTGAAAAAGAAAAGGGCCATGTCCCGCAAGCATCCAAGATTTCTAAAGCCATAAATTACTGCCTGTCTCACAGCAACGAATTGATGAACTATCTCCGTGATGGTAATTGCAGCATTTCCAATAATCTTGCAGAAAGAAGCATCCGGCCATTTACCATTAGCCGCAAGAGCTGGATATTCTCCGGTTCTCCTGCCGGTGCTGCAGCCAGTGCCGCAGCCTACAGCCTCATAGAGACATGTATAGCCAACAAAGTTGATACAAGGAATATCTGGAATACATTTTCACGAACATTTCCCAGGAAGATTCGCTAAAAGACGACACTTTTTTAGAAAAATATCTTCCGTGGAATGTGGTTCTGCCAACTGAATAATGATGCCACCGTCCAACGCAGCCTTAGGGCTGCTTTTTTCATGTCTATCGGGACATACTATATTTTGACGATTACGTTATAAAATCCCTTTGGAGGCTCAAAATCTTAAATTTGGTGAATCCCCTTTTTTCATTTATTGCAATAGCGATAGCACACTGCTCAAACTTTGATTCGCTTGGGCTAAAATTGCCTGTGACGCTTGTGTAAGAATCTGATCCTTAACCAAGGAAACCATGCCTTTTGCCATATCTGTATCACGTATGGTCGATTCACTAACTGTTGTGCTTTCATGTGATACAACTAAAGTTTCGTTTGTTTGTCCTAGCCTTGATGAATAGGCACCGACCTTAGTCGCATTATTCAACGCATATTCTATAGCTTCGTCAATTACGTCCAAGGCTGATACCGCAGCTTCCAAGGGGTCTATCTTAGTATCTTCAATACCTAATGCACTTAACCGCATGTTTTCGATATAGACACGCAGATGCTCATTGGCTTTTGTTCCCGTATGGATAATCAACGGTTTATTTAACCTTGCCCTCCGCTCATATTCGCCATCTTCATAAACCGTCGTTGAGATATTTTCCGTTGTTTCTGTCCATGTGTCATATTGCGTTGTAGTTGTCTCTGTTATAGTTCCTGTTGTTTCTGTAGTTTCAATAGTATCGGTGATTATTTCATATTCCGTAACCGTAGTTTCGCCGAGACTCAGTTCGCTGTAATCAGCAATGCCACCTGCCTTTTGCATAACTGTGTCTAATAACGATACAGTCCCCACTATACTGTAGGCTGAATAATTAGAACTTGTATTCCCTTTTCCGATAGCCTGCGCATCAAGCGATGTAGCAACAGCTTTTACATTACCACTTGAATAAGAATATATCTTAATATCTCCACAGGTTGATTTGTAACGTATTGAAGGAACAAGCGAATCAAATCCACCAGTTCCACTGCCTATTGCCGCACTGCCTGTTACTGATTGTGATTTTGCGTCCACCTTGGCATCGGAATAAATTACGATATTTCCACAGGAACTTGCCCCAGCACCACAGCCAATACCTGCGCCTTTTTGCCCATAAGCGGTAACATTTGCATTAGAATAAATAATAATATTACCACATTTAGGTGGCATATTAACATTAACTTGTGGCCGAGCACTTATTTGTCCAGCACCAATTGCCACACCTGGGTTATCATTATCTACTGTACCTCCAGGGGTCGTATATCTTTTTACTGTAATATTGGAATTGCTGCCTATCGTTATATCCCCACATGATGCTGCTTCACCAGCACCCCCCCCTATTCCGGCAGCACCACCATTATTTTCTTGAACTATATTTATTGTTATTCCTTGACCGAGTGCTATATTACCACAGGTTCCTTCACAATCACTACCGATTATTGCTCCATTATTTAAGAATTTAGAATCTATGGATAAACTACCACTACCAACCACTGACAGATTGCCACCAGCATTAATGCATGCAGTATTTTTAGGGCGTGGTATACTAAGCCCAGGATAATTTCCTTCTTCATAAATAGTATTTGTCCCTAACAAATGAAGCGTATTTGAACCCAATGCATCAAATCGTATCGTTGAATCATCACCATTATTGGAAATACTTACATCCTTTAAGTAGAGATCCTGTAAGCCATTATCTACAATATATACATCATTCACCGTTGAACCATCTTCGGGACCCATTATTTCCACAGTTGGTGCACTTATTGTCAGAGTTCCAGTGTAATCCGAAGCAAATCTGTATACGCCATTAGCAGTGATAGATGTTGTTCCATTAGTTATTAGAATAGGCTCTTCTGGTTTGGTCGTAGTAATTTCATTACAGGTTACAAAAGTTGTCGTTGTCACCTTCTGTACCGTTGTCGTATCTGTAGTTGTGGTTATTGTGGTTGCAGTATTATTGGTTGTTGTAACATCTGTATCCGTAACGGTAGTTTTGTTTCCATTCTTGACGATATTAGAATTTGAACTCGTCGTGGATGACGATGTTACCGTTGGGCCTGTTGTAGAAGTTACACTTGTAACGACAGGTGTACCGGTAATTGGTCCCACTGTTGTCATTCCTGTTGTCGCCGGAGGAGTTGATGAAATAACTGTCGTACTGGAATTAACTGTTTTCTTGGTAGACGGTATCGTACTAACAGATACATTTGGGCCAACTACCGTTGTCGAAACAGTTCCCGTTGTAGTATTGCTAGAAACATTTTGACTGATAATTTTAGGGTCAGTTTGTCCATCTTCCCATAGTAATTGACACCATCTTCCATCCAACAGGGGAATTCCGTTATAATTCGTTTCAACAGCAATTTCTTCTATATTAGCCCTTCTCTGATTAAATTCTTCCTGAAGGATCGCACGGTCTATACTGCTATTGTGGTCATTGGCGGAATTGATTGCCAACTCCTTCAGGCTTCGTAACTCATCAATGATGCTTTGTATACCACCATCAGCCACAGATAAAAGTGCTCTGCCATTTTGTACATTTTGAATGTCTTGGTCTAGGCCTCTAATTCTTGTCCGCATTTTTTCGGATATAGCATATTCAGCAGCACTATCACCAGCCCCATTTATCTTCATTCCACTAGCCACTTTTTGTAAATCTTTCGATAACCTATTGGAATTCTTTTGATTTTCATGGAGTGCTTGCATAGCCGCATTATTATGTGCCAATACCATAGACATGATAGTTCACCCGCTTCCCCAAGATATACTAATCAAAAATTCTGTTGAAAAATGCTGTTTCTACCTCATCTTTACTTGTGAACGATAATATATTCTTCCTCAAACTTCCCACATAGAAAATACTAACGGCTCCTTGAAAACCGTATGTCTCAAGAGATAAAATCCTCAGGCCGCCTGCAATAAGCGCTGCATGGACTCCGGCAACTTGGACGTAAACGTTGTATATAGCATTCTCCATGATAAGCTCCAGTGCGTCTGATGCGCGGTTGCTCAGCGATTCCTCTTGAGTATAGCCTTCCTCAATATCGTCCTCGATTCGTTCTTTGTAGTAGCTGTCATTAAGAAGTTTGCTCTCATCAATTGCGACATACATAGTTATTTTCTTGATAATTGCCATGTTCCCCTACAATGCGGCGAAATCCTCTTATCGCCTTAGATAATTCGGGCTTTTCCCGTCGTTCTCCTGCCCATGACTAAATATATTTCGACTAAAACGCCTATCCGTGTAGGCGTTTTTTAAGTTATATCAGATATACAAACGAATAACTTAAATGATAACTTGAGCCTGTTTACTTTTTATGATAATATTTAAGTTCGTATTTCCAATATATTCTCTGCCAAGAAAACACCTCCATTTTGAAGTTTTGCCGAAACTCTGAGACATTCGGCAAAACTTTAATTTGTTGATGTTATTATCTCACACTAATAGAATGGCTGGAATACGCCTTAAGCTTTGACGCTTACGATACTGGCCAGCATGGTGGTCTTTAGGGCTGCTGACAGCGCCTTGCCGGTAGCCTGGGCAGCTGCGGTGTCGATATTTCCGTTAAGGAGGCCGCTGTTATTCAGCTGATTCAGCCAGGCGATATTCTGCGCCACTTCGTTAATAGCCTGCTGATTCAGCGAACGCTGCTGGCGTTTATAATAGCTGTACATATAATCCTGCGTCTTTTTGCGGCTGTCTGACCAAAAGCTGTCCATCAGGCCCAGCTTATACTTCGTCAGGTCATACTCATTAAGAGTCTTGTCCCATTCTTCCTGTTCTCTCTTTACCTCATTCCATATATCCGCAAAACTCTCACCGTCCGCAGTCTTATTAACAGCAGTTTTCGTGCCTTTATATGATTTATCTGCCAGCTTTTGCAAAGTCAGCAGCGTTTCCATAGCCATCTGTGACATAAATACAGCCCCCTTTCTGTCATATATATCGACAGAAAGGGGGCAAAACTTTAGCTTTATTATAATGTCAAAAGTCGGGATACATATTCTACCGCGTTATTCCTCAGTTGGGCGCAACGCATTATCCATCGGCGCCTTGGCATTCGGCAGCAGGTCACTCAGCTTGGCTGTCTTAACTACGCCATCCATATTGGTCATAATTATTTCCTGTACATCAAACTCTGCCAGCAGCTGGCATACAGCACCATTGGGGATAAAGGGCTCTTCCGTATCAGCGATTATGGCGATGGCGTCAAATTCGCGTTTGCCATCAGCCACGGCACGGTACATAGCTACTTCCTCCGCAAAAACCGACAGGCGCGGTATGGCATTTTCTATATTGCAGCCTGTGTAAAAAGTCCCATCACTGGCCAGCACACATGCTCCTATGGCCGCCTTACCATAAGGTACGTAGGCATTATCCATGACCTGCATGGCCGCCCGCACCATCGTATCCACTATTTCCGGATTCATTGTCCACTCACTCCTTTTGTCGCCAACACTATCTACTTTTACTATTCCCCGTCCATCAGCAAATTCCTTGTCGCGGGAAAATAAAATTTTACACCACATCTACGCGGATAACCCCATCTATCTGCCGTACGGCATCAACGATGATGATACTCTTAATGCTCTGCTTGTTGAAAATCTCCAGGTCTATATACATGGATTTCTCGCCACTGTCATCAACTTCATCTTCATCGGCCTTGACCTTAACGCCGCGTACCCGGAGCTGCAAATCTTCCAGACAGCGGCTGATACGCATGAGCTGCCCCGGCCGGTCAACCGTATGGATATTAAGTGATAAATTCTTTTCATGGTCTACCCAGTCATCCAAGCGCGACAAACTGCCCAGAGTCACAAATACCAACGCCGTAGTGATAAGGGCCCCGGAATAAAAACCACAGCCCACAGCCAGACCAACACCAGCCACCACCCACAAACAGGCAGCAGTGGTAAGTCCGGTAACCGACAGGCCTTCCTTCATGATGGCGCCAGCTCCCAGAAAACCTATGCCGCTGACCACCTGTGCAGCTAATCTGGCCGGGTCAGCATTGGTCCGTCCCTCGACATTTTGATACAAGGCCTCTGACAGAACCATAATAAGACAGGACCCCAGACATACCAGCACATTTGTTCTCAGGCCTGCTGACTTGCGTCTTGACTGCCGTTCATACCCGATAACGCCGCCCAAAACACAGGCGAGAACCAGCCGCAGAAACAACTCCCCCTCTGACAGCATATCATCTCACCTCCGCAGCATTTTCTACATATTCCCGGTATCTATAATATATTCCCTCTCCTGGCAGAAAATCCTTCCTCAACAATACAACATTCCCTTAAACATCATAAAATTATCCACAAAACAATCCACAGCTGTGGATAAACCATGTTTATCGTAACTATTTTTTCATTTTCCTACTATAATATATAAGCGACATGTGTATATTGTTCAAAACAAATACGCTAAAATCTGTGGACAATGTGGATAAATCCGTGGATAACCCTATATATCCCCTCTTGACAAGTTGATTTTCCATATATTTTGTGGTTTTTTCCACCAATTTTAGTCAATTTCTTGTGGATAACAGTCATTCTTCCCCAATAGTTACAATTTTTTACTTTTTCCACAGGGAATATGGTGATTTTATTAAGTTCGCATTATAGTAACGCACATCGCCTGATACTTCTTCTCCGAGCCATGCCGGCCTAAAGAAATCACTATCCTCGGCAGTCAGTTCGATTTCAGCCACAACCAGTCCTGCATTTTCCCCGGCAAATACGTCTATCTCCCATATATCGCTGCCGTGTCTTTCCAGATAACGTGTCTTGGTCAGTACAGGCTGCTCAGCCAGCTCTAAAATCGCCTCGGCCTCTTTAAGCGGTATTTCGTATTCAAACTCCGCCCGGCTTATTCCCTTGTTTTTTCCTTTTATTGTCAAAAAGCCCTTTTCGCCCTTTATGCGGACTCTAACTGTACGCTCCGGCACTGTGGACAGATAGCCCTGGGCAATTTTTTCCCCCTGCCCCTGTGGCTGCCAGCCAGCCTTTACCAAAAATTTACGCTCTATTTCCTGTGCCATATCAGCAACCTCCTTTTCTCTCGTAATTGTAACACTTTTTTTGCTTATCTACTCCTTTTTTCATATTTCTTTGCTATAATAACACTATATGTCTTTTATTTGTTTATAACGCCAACGAGGCGGAAGATATCTTCTTCCGCGTTATAACGAGGCAAGAAAATGTCCCCCACCTCAGCAGGTGGGGGCATGAATACCAAAACAGGCGGCGAGCATATCTCCCGCCTCGTTGAAACGCCAAGAGGAAGTTTTGCCTATGGCAAAACTGGAACAACGGCGTTATAACACTACAAACTACAGAAAAGAAGGTATTGTTTTGCAAGAATCAAATATTCCACCACGTAAAGCAAAAAATAAACGACGCATTTGGCCCTGGTTGCTGCTTATCGTTGTTTTTCTTTCCGCAGCTATAGGCGGTGCGTATTTCGCCAGCAATAGCCTGCTGGAAAAGCCGACAGAGAACAAGCAGAAAGAAGAACTGTTGACCGCCAAGGACAAGGCCACCATCATGATTATGGGTGTCGATGAACGCGACGACGATGTGGGGCGCAGCGACACGCTGATGATTGCCTCCATTGACCCCAAAACCAATCAGGCCTCCCTGCTGTCTGTGCCCCGTGATACCCGGGTAAAGATAAAGGGACACGGCTTTGACAAGGTTAATGCTGCTTATGCCTACGGTAAGGAGAAACTCTCCCAGGACACGGTAGAGAGCCTCTTAGGGGTAAATATTGACCACTACATCATCATCAACACCAAGTCCTTCAAAAAGATAATCGACGCCATAGGCGGCATTGATATCGATGTGCCTAAACGTATGCACTATGAGGACCCCTGGGACGATGATGGCGGTCTTATCATCGACTTCCAGCCCGGTATGCAGCACATGGACGGCGCCAAAGCCGTAACCTATGTACGCTATCGTGATGAAGAAGGCGATTTGGGACGTATCCGCCGTCAGCAGGACTTTGTCAGAGCCTGCATGGAAAAACTTGTTTCCCCGGCCATTATTCCCAAACTGCCTGTTGTCATCAAGGAAGTAATGGGTTCTATTGAAACAGACCTGTCCTTCCGTCAGCTGCTGGAATTTGCCGGCACGCTCAAAGAATCAAAAAATAACGGCCTCAAAACCGACATGGTACCTGGGCGCCCGTTGTATATTGAAGGTATCAGCTATTGGATTCCTGACTTGAACAAGCTCCGTATGACGGTGGCTGATACATTGGGTGTATCCCTCAGCGGCAAGTATAAAACCCGTATGGAGGCCGATATCCGCGAGTACGAAAACAGCATTCCTGCCGGTGCCAGCGAAGTTCCGGCCAGCGATACCTCCATTGGCCGCACCAAACCTGCGGATAACATTAAGAACCGCAAAAAAGAAGAAAAATCCACTGACAGGGAAAAACGCAATCCCAGCAAGGAAACAACCAGCAAGGAAAAGCGTACCTCTGACAGCGAAGAGCGCAAGGAAACAACTGCCAATACTTCCGGCGGCGATTCCAATAAAGCCAGTGACAGCGGCAGCAGTCGTGAACCGGCCGCCGTTCCCACGCCCAGCAGCGGCGTCAGCAAAACGCGCTAAATAATTACCTCACAATACCAAGAGCCTGTGTAACAATCTGCTAAAGAGTAAATTGTTACACAGGCTTTTCTTTTTTGAAAAATATCCATAGCGTATGTTTATTATATCCATGCATATTTTATATTTGTCTTTTTCTCATTACTGTATATAATAATAGATATTACACTTTATATATATTTGTACTCATTTTATAAAGAAAGTGTAAATTGTAACTTATAATACAGAAATTCACACGTTCTCTGTATATACTATTAGCCGTAATATGAAAGGAAGTATAAATATGAGCAATGTAAATGACGCAGCTCTGAAACTGCATAAAGAATATCAAGGTAAATTAGCCGTACATAGCAAAGTGCCCCTGGAAAAGGCCGAAGATTTGACATTAGCCTACACCCCTGGTGTGGCAGCGCCCTGTCTGGCCATCAAGGACGATAAGCGCAAAGCCTATGACTACACCAGTAAAGGCAATATGGTGGCAGTAGTCACCAATGGCACTGCGGTACTGGGCCTGGGAAATATCGGTGCTCTGGCCGGCCTGCCGGTCATGGAAGGCAAAGCTATCCTCTTTAAGGGCTTTGCCGGCGTTGATGCCGTTCCCATTTGTCTGGACGCCAAGGAACCCATGGAAGTCATAAAGGCCGTGCAGCTTATGGCGCCCACGTTCGGCGGCATCAATCTGGAAGATATCAAAGCGCCCCAGTGCTTTGATATTGAGCGCGAATTGAAGAAAACGCTGGATATTCCCGTATTCCATGACGACCAGCACGGCACGGCTATCGTCGTGGTGTCTGCCCTGATAAATGCCTTTAAAATCGTCGGCAAGAGCTTTGCCACGGCCAAATTTGTCGTAAATGGTGCCGGTGCAGCCGGTCAGGCTATTACCCGGCTGATTCATAGTGCCGGCGGCCGCAATATCATTCTCTGTGACTCCCGTGGTGCCATCTATGACGGCCGTCCCAATGGCATGAACCCCTATAAGGAAGACATTGCCAAAATAACCAATCCTGACCACGAGGCCGGCCCCTTAAACGCCGTTATCCGCAAGGCTGACGTCTTTATCGGCGTATCCGTTGCCGGCTGTTTGACGCCCGATATGGTACGCACCATGAAAAAAGACGCTATCGTCATGGGTATGGCCAACCCCGAACCGGAAATTATGCCCGATTTGGCCAAGAAGGCCGGTGCGAGAATCGTCTGCACGGGCCGCTCCGATTTCCCTAATCAGGTCAATAACCTCCTGGCTTTCCCCGGTATCTTCCGTGGAGCGTTGGACGTACAGGCCAGCACTATCAACGAGGAAATGAAAATGGCTGCAGCCAAAGCCATTGCCTCACTGATAAGCCCCGCCGAGCTTGATGAAGAACACATCATCACCAGCCCCTTTAACCCGGAAGTAGCACCGACTGTAGCCGCAGCCGTCGCCAAAGCCGCCCGCAAAACCGGCGTGGCCCGCAACCGCGATATGACGCCGGAAATGGTGGCGGAGCATACACGGGAACTGCTGAAAAATAAATAACGGCGCAATATCATTGCCTAAAAAAGCCTCTTAGCTAGCTGCCCACAGCTAGTTAAGAGGCTTTTTGTATATTAAATCCTATCTTTCAGTACCACAGCTGCCAGATAAAAAGCAGCAATATTTACGCCGCCTTCCAACAGGAGCCCGGGGGCCGAGGACAGGCCAGCGGCCAGACTGTCATAGAGTATTGCACCAAACAGGGTATAGCCGGCAGCCATCACGAGGCAGGCAGCTAACAGAGCTATGAATGTACGCGGTGATTTGAGCCATTCATTGCCTTTGTCCATCAGCAGGACAAAGGTCATAGCCATCAGATATTTAATGAGCAGTGTAGGCCCTATCCACAGGGCAAACCCTCCCAAAAAATCAGCCAGGGCTGAACCAAGACAGCCTGCCCAGACAGCCTCACGCCGTCCTGCCAGTACCACCAGCAGGAATATCGCCGCATCACCTAAATGCGCATACCCCAAGGGAATGGGAATCTTGGGCACAAAGGTCATAAAAAACACCACAGCTGTCATCACTGCCGTTAAACATATATCTCTTGCCGTCCAACGTCCCTGAACCGCTCCGTAAGCTGACATACGAATCCCTCCAATTACCTATTAAACAAATATACTTTACATGATTACAATGCTTATTATAGAGTTTTTGTAAATTTTGTCAATCATAAAAATAAATTTATGCTCAAAAAAAGGAACCGCTACACGGTTCCTTTTTAAATCCAGTATGAAATTAGTCTTCCTTCTGCTCCAAAGTTGCCATAGAGGCTACCTTATCATTTTCCGCCGTGGTCATGAGCTTGACGCCCTGTGTATTACGGCTGATAACGGAGATATCGGACACATTGGTACGGATGACAATACCATCGGTGGTAATCAGCATTAGTTCATGGTCAGGACGGACTACCTTAATGCCTACCACACAGCCAGTCTTTTCCGTGACCTTCATGTTGATAAGGCCCTTGCCGCCACGCGTCTGCGCACGGTATTCGTCCGTGCTGGTACGCTTGCCATAGCCGCATTCCGTAACGGTAAGGACTTCGGCATTGCGCACAAGAATATCCATGCCGACAACTTCATCACCGTCAGACAGTGTAATCCCCTTTACGCCGCGAGCCATACGGCCCATTGCGCGGACATCGTCCTCGGAGAAGGCAATAGCCTTACCGAGTTTGGTACCCAGCATCAGATAGCTTTCACCATCGGTGAATTTAACGCCCATCAGGTCATCATCATCGTCAAGGTTGATTGCATTCAAGCCATTTTTACGCAGGTTGCTGAACTCAGACAGGGACGTTTTCTTCACGATACCCTTGCGGGTAGCCATGAAGAGGTATCTATCCGGGTCAAAGCCCTTGACCTGAATGACGGCCGTGATCTTTTCGCCCTGATCAAGCTGCAAAAGATTGATAATCGCCGTTCCTTTGGCCGTACGGCTGGATTCGGCAATTTCGTAGGCTTTGAGACTGTACACACGGCCCCGGGTGGTAAAGAACAGAATAGTGTGGTGGGTAGTGGTAATAAGCATGTTTTCCACAAAATCCGTTTCTTTAGTACCCATGCCCTTAATGCCCTTGCCGCCGCGATTCTGACGACGGTAAGTATCCAGCGGCATACGCTTGATGTAGTTGTTATGCGTGAGGGTAATCACCACATCTTCTTCCGCGATGAGGTCTTCAACATCGATTTCCGAGGTGTCAATGGTGAGTTTCGTGCGGCGGTCATCGCCGTACTTTTCCTTCACAGCCGTAAGTTCTTCTTTGATGATGTTCAGGATTTTCTGTTCATCAGCCAGGATAGCCTTGAAATTTTCAATAGCCTTCAAAGTTTCCTGATATTCTTCCTCAATTTTCTCCCGTTCCAGGCCGGTGAGGCGCTGGAGGCGGAGGTCGAGGATGGCCTGTGCCTGCTTGTCAGAGAGCTTAAAGCCCGTCATCAAGGCCTCTTTGGCGATATCAGCCGTGCGGCTCTCGCGGATGGTCGTAATGACTGCGTCCAGATGGTCGAGGGCGATGGTCAAGCCTTCCAAGATATGTGCGCGGGCCTCAGCCTTTTTCAGTTCATACTGCGTGCGGCGGGTAATAACTTCTTCCTGGTGCTTGATGTAATAATGCAGCACCTGCTTGAGGTTCAATACCTGCGGCTTGCCGTCTACCAAGGCCAGCATGATTACGCCGAAACTTTCCTGCAGCTGCGTATGCTTAAAGAGCTGATTCAGAATAACATTGGCGTTAGCGTCACGGCGCAGGTCGATAACAATGTGCATACCATTGCGGTCAGATTCATCACGCAAATCAGTAATGCCTTCAATCTGCTTATCACGGACAAGCTGGGCAATCTTTTCAATAAGGCGAGCCTTGTTTACCTGATAGGGCAGTTCCGTAACTACGATACGTGGCTTGCCGTTGCTCATGGTTTCGATATGGGCATTGGCGCGCATTTTGATAATGCCGCGGCCAGTGGTATAAGCCTGACGAATGCCTTCTTTGCCCAGTACCAGACCAGCAGTCGGGAAGTCCGGCCCCTTGATAACCGTCATAAGCTCTTCGATAGAAGTATCGGGATTATCAATAAGCATTAACGTACCGTCAATAACCTCGCCCATATTGTGCGGAGGAATATTGGTGGCCATACCTACAGCGATACCGGACGTACCATTTACCAACAGCTGTGGGAACTTGGCCGGCAATACCGACGGCTCCTTCAGGGATTCATCGTAGTTCGGGGTAAAGTCCACCGTTTCCTTGTCGATGTCCTGTAACATCAACTCGGAAATCTTGGACATACGGACTTCCGTATAACGCATAGCTGCGGCCGGGTCACCATCGACGGAACCAAAGTTACCATGACCATCTGCCAGCATGTAACGCATAGAAAAGTCCTGAGCCATACGCACAATGGCATCATAAACGGAGCTATCACCATGCGGGTGATATTTACCGAGTACTTCACCGACGATACGAGCCGATTTCTTATAGGGCTTGCCTGAGCCCATACCAGCTTCCTGCATGGCATAGAGTATACGGCGGTGTACCGGCTTCAAACCATCGCGGACATCCGGCAATGCACGGGAGACGATAACACTCATCGCATAGTCGATGTAGCAGTTCTTCATCTCGTGTTCCAGATTGACGGGGACTATTTTTCCCTGTTCAAACTCCACAATCTCACCTCAAAATCTTCCTGCTTGTCCATAAAAATATATGCTAAAGCTATAATAAAAATGCAAAATACTAGCTCCTTATTATATCATTTTTAACAATAAAAAGCAAAATACGGACCTCTATTGTGTACATTCTTCAACCGTGGTGGTAGTTTTGCGGCGAAGTTTTTGACGCAGGACGCAAAAAAAGTATTTTTTGCCCTCATCCTCATATCAAAAAATGTTTTTTGTTTGAACATAGTGAGTTTAAAACATTTTTTGATAATAAAGGGCAAAAAATACTTTTTAGTCCGTAGTCTATACGCAGCCGCAAAACTGCCGCCACGGTTGCCAGGGACGGTTATTTCCCCATTATCTGGTCATATATATAACCTTCCCTTACCCCCGAATCACTATACGTAATCCAATGGCTTTGGAACCTGCGGGACAGCACGCTGGCGATAATCAGCCCCGGGATAATGGTATTGAGCCTTTCCGGCACAGAACGCATCAGTGTTATGGACATTTCCTGAGTCATGCCCAAATCACTGACAAAATTGCCGATAATGCTGCGGATATTCTTAGTTTCCAAACGGCGGTTAGCTGCCGGCAGGTTAAATAATTCATTGTTTAATGCACAGGCTCCTTTAAAAGTACCGCCTATGCCCACAATTTCCGCCTCACTTATACTGATGAAATCTGAGGCCGCAGCGATGGTGGCCTCAGCCTCACCATGCATATCCATACACTCCTGCATTGTCGGCAGGACATCTTTTACGTACTTGCTGGCAAAACTCAGCGAGCCGATAGGCAGGCTGGTCTTATACTGGATTTGCCGGTCACGATAAGTCACAATCTCCGTACTGCCCCCGCCGATATCAATCAGCAGGCCGGAATCATTCTGCAGATTATGCGTGGCACCGATAAAATCAAAAGTAGCCTCCTCGTCACCGCTGATAACCTGAATCTTAATGCCCGTACGCTCTTCGATGGCCGCTACAGCCTCGCGGCTGTTTTTGGCATTACGCAAAGCCGCTGTGGTAAAAGCCGCCACGCGATTGATTTTAAAGCAATGGAGAAAACGCTTATACTCCAGCAAAGTCTCCACTGCCCGTTCAATCCCCTCCGGCTGCATTACGCCTTCTTTTACATAGGAGGCCAGTCCCACCGTAGCCTTGCGTTTCATCAGTTGTTCAAAATGGTTGCCCTCGATAAGATAAACTGCCATCCGTATCGTATTGGAACCAATGTCAATTATCCCCTGTAGCATTGCCATTTCTCCTAAATAATCACCGTTTCAGACCACTGCCCGTCATAGGGATAACAACTTTATAGTTATCCGGCTTGCCTGCCGCAAAGAATTTTTCGGCTCCGGCCATAGCTGCAGCAGAGGTAAGCTCCACATACACACCCTTGGAGGCCAGGAATTTCTTGGCTTTCAGAATATCAGTGTCCTCCACCATCACCACGTCACCGCCGGTTTGTTTCAAAATATCCACCATTGTCGTCAAGCGTTTCGGCGTTTCAATACGGATAGCATGAGCAATCGTCGTCTTTTTCGGCTGCGGTTCCTTGTCATAGAAAGCCTCATACAAAGGTGCACACTTGCTGCTCTGTACCGCAACAAAGTGAGGCAGGCGTCCTAGCTCCATAAAGCCTAAATAGAGGCCAATAAGCATGGTGCCATTGCCTACCGGCATGAAAATGTACTCAGGAATCTTATTGCCCAGCTGTTTGTAAATTTCCTTGGCCATGGGGCGCATACCCTCAAAGAACAGCGGATTATATACATGGGAGGCATAGTAAGCATCACCCAGATTTTTCTTCACTGCCGCGCAGGTATTCATACGGCCATTGGCCACTTTAACAATCTTAGCACCGTAGGACTCAATCTGATTGCTCATTTCACTGGACAAATCATCCGGCACATACACGGTACATTCAATGCCGGCTGCAGCTGCATAAGCGGCCATCGACGCACCGGCGTTGCCAGCGGAGTCCAAAGCGATTTTCTTGATACCCAGATGATTTATCTCGTTTATCAAAGTACGGGCACCACGGTCCTTAAAAGACCCCGTCGGCTGAAGGTTTTCCAGTTTCAACAGGACCTCCAGTTTCCCGGATTTCATGGGCAGCAATGGTGTTTCCACTTCGCCCAACGTTATTTCCGTATGAACATCATCCATAGGGTCTTTGTGCAAACGGAACATTCCCCCACACTCACACATATAGGAATGCGTGTTCAGCGGATATGGTTTTTTGCACTTCTCACAGTAAAAATACATGGCAACCCCTCCCAAAATCAGTGCTATAATTTTACAGTATTGCGTAATCGTATACTATATTATTATATTCGCCAGAAATTCTCTAATCCCTTTTTCATAAATTTACCTAAACTCCATTTTTTCTATTGAAATCACTAGGCAAATGTTGTATTATAAAAAAGGGAGAACAACGATATGTAGTGTATCGTTGTAGGCAGAAGGTATAGAGGCGGCAAAAGCAGGAACGTTCGGTAGTTCCTGCTTTTGTTATTTTTTCAATAAAAAAGCCCGGAATAAATATTCCGGGCTTTTTGCTGTCTACAGGTTTATCTGCCGTTAGCCTGAGCACGCAGGCGGGCGATACGTTCGCTGGTCTGCGGATGCGTGCTGAACAGCCTGCTCATGGTAGAACCAATACCGCTGAACGGATTGATGATAAACATGTGCGCCGTGGCCGGCGTGGCATCACTCATCTGGCGGCCATTCAAGGCATAATACTCAATTTTTTCCAAGGCATCAGCCAGATAATTGGCATTGCCGCAAATTTCGGCACCATCATGGTCAGCCTCATACTCCCGGGAACGGGAAATCGCCATCTGAATGAGACTGGCAGCCAAAGGAGCTAACAGGGCCATGACGAGCGCTGCAATCGGATTACCGCCTTCATCATCATCACTGCGGCCGCCGAAGAAGGCAAAGAACTGGGCCGTATAAGTGATAACCGTAGCCATCATGGCCGCAATCGTGCCCGTCAGGATATCACGGTTCTTGACATGAGCCAGTTCATGCCCGAGGACGCCGGACAACTCATTATAATCTAAAGCCCGCATAATCCCCGTGGTTACCGCCACAGCCGCATGGGACGGATTACGTCCCGTAGCAAAGGCATTCGGCGTATCTTCATTGATGATGTACACACGGGGCATAGGCAGCTGCGCATTGGCAGCCAGATTCTCTACCAGACCGTATAACTGCGGTGCGTCATCCCGGCTTACTTCCTGGGCGTTGTACATCTTAAGCACCACCGAATCACTGAACCAGTAGGAAAAGAAGTTCATACCCAGGGAAATCATCAGCATGACCATCATGCCGCCCTTGCCGCCCACGAGGCCGCCGATAAAAATCATAATGGCACCTAACAGCACCATCAGCATTAAGGTTTTCAGGTTATTCATTATCCGTCACTCCTAACTTTTCTTCTTTCTCATAACGCTTGTTCAAATAATAACCAAGTCTCAGAACAATTGCCACAAAGCATATCTTCATTTCCAGTTCATAGGGAGCAAAGTACATGCCCAGGCCCTTATCGGCCACCATCAGAGCCGCTGCCGTCCAGCCCAGGATAGCTGCACCGCCATAGATAAGAGCAGGTACCTTCTGCATGAGTTTCAGGAATACCTGCGCCCCAAAGAGCACAATAGGAATGGAAATCAACAAACCACAAATGATAAGGCTCCACTTGCCCTCGGGCACAGTGTTGGCCACACCGGCCAAAGACAGGATATTATCAATACTCATGATGAAATCAGCCACGAGAATCGTCCGCACAGCTGCGCCAAAGCTGGCCGGAGCTGCACCGCCTTCCTTATCGCCGTCCTTGTGGTCCGTCAGCAGTTTCACCGCGATGTAGAGCAGCGCCACACCGCCGACAAACTCGATATAAGGAGCTGCCAGCACGCTGGTAGCAAAAAGCGTACATACAATGCGGATAAACACCGCACCGAAACCACCGATAAAAATCGCCTTTTTGCGATTATGTGCCGGCAGATTCTGGCAGGCCAGCGCAATGAGAATGGCATTGTCACCTGAGAGCAGAATATCCAACAGCAAAATCCCGGAAAATGCCGCCAGCCACTCGGGGCTGAACATTCCTGCAAATATAGATTCCATATCTTTCGTCAATCTCCTTTTTCTACACAAAAATCAATATACAAAAAGACCTTGCCTTACACTTCGCCCACAGGCTGCTGTAAGACAAGGTCTCGCTTACTAAATATAGCCGGTCATACCGGGTGCTGCGCACCGTACTGACGATATCTGACCGTTCAGCTACTCCCCTTGTACGGGATTCATACGCTTAGTTTACCATAACCAAGCGAAATGTCAATTAAAAATATATTAAATATCGAGGTTGCGCACCAATTTGGCGTTTTCTTCGATAAACTGACGGCGCGGTTCTACCTTATCGCCCATGAGGATGGTAAAGAGTTCGTCGGCAGCTTCGGCATCGGCCATTTCCACGCGCAGCATGGTGCGTCCGGCAGGGTCCATGGTTGTTTCCCAAAGCTGTTCCGGGTTCATTTCGCCCAGACCTTTGTAGCGCTGGACGGTGCTGCCATCACGGCCGACTTCTTCCAGTTTCTTGGCCAGTTCCTCATCGCTGTAGGTGTACCAATGCTTTTTGCCCTTGCGAATCTGGTAGAGAGGCGGCTGGGCAATGAATACGTGGCCGTGTTCAATCAACGGTTTCATATAGCGATAGAGGAAGGTCAGGAGCAGCGTACGGATATGGGCACCATCAACATCGGCATCTGTCATGATGATGATTTTACCATAACGGCGCTTGGCCAGGTCAAACTCGTCACTGATACCAGTACCAAAAGCCGTAATCATGGTACGGATTTCGGCGTTGGCAAAAATCTTATCAAGACGTGCCTTTTCGACGTTCAGAATCTTACCACGCAGCGGCAGAATGGCCTGGAAACGACGGTCACGGCCCTGCTTGGCAGAACCGCCTGCCGAGTCACCCTCGACGAGGTAAATTTCGGCCATTTCCGGGTCCTTGACGGAGCAGTCAGCCAGCTTACCGGGCAGGCTGGAAACCTCCAGGGCATTTTTACGGCGCGTCAGTTCGCGGGCCTTACGGGCAGCCTCACGGGCGCGGGCAGCCATGATGGCCTTTTCGATAAATTTCTTGGTGATGACCGGGTTTTCCTCGAAGTATTCGGACAGACCTTCCGTCACGATGGAGTCCACAATGCCACGGACTTCACTGTTGCCGAGCTTGGTCTTGGTCTGGCCTTCAAACTGCGGGTCACGCACTTTCAGGCTGATAACCGCCGTCAGACCCTCACGGACATCATCACCGGAAAGATTGCCGTCCTTATCTTTGAGGATATTTTGTTTACGGGCAAAGTCGTTGGCCGCACGTGTCAGCGCCAGTTTAAAACCGGCCAGGTGCGTACCGCCTTCTTCGGTGTTGATATTATTGACAAAGGAGTAGATATTCTCCTGATAGCTGTCATTGTACTGCAGGGCAATTTCTACCACAGTATCGTCTTTGGTACCGTTGAAGTAAATCGGCTCCGGATTGATTTTTTCCTTTTTGCGGTTGAGGTGTTCCACAAAGGAGCTGATACCGCCCTCAAAGTGGAAGGTATCGCTGCGCAGTTCTTCACCGCGCTCATCATTTAACACAATGGTGATGCCGTGGTTCAGGAAGGCCAGCTCACGCAGACGATGTTTCAACGTATCAAAGCTGTAAGTGGTCACAGAGAAAATTTCCGGGTCCGGTACGAAATGTACACGGGTTCCCGTGATTTCCGTTTCCCCGGTAACATGGAGTTTTTCCACGGTTTCACCGCGCTTGAAGGAAATCTCATGAATCTTGCCGTCACGCTTAACCTGAACTTCCATAGAAGTGGACAAAGCATTAACAACGGACACACCTACACCGTGCAGACCACCGGATACCTTATAGCCGTCACCGCCGAACTTACCGCCGGCATGCAGTACCGTCAGTACTACTTCTACGGCCGGCATGCCGCTTTCATGCATGTCGACAGGGATACCACGGCCGTTATCGGTAACGGTAATACTATTATCCCGATGGATAGTTACATCAATTTTATCGCAGTAACCGGCCAAAGCCTCGTCGATAGAGTTGTCCACGACTTCATACACCAAATGATGCAGGCCGCGTTCCGAGGTGCTGCCGATGTACATGCCCGGACGCATGCGAACAGCCTCCAGCCCTTCCAGAATCTGAATCTGTTCGGCACCGTAATCTGCATCTACTGCCGTTACCTCGGCACTGCTCTCATCGGTATGGATTTCTACACCGCTGGTGTCCACCGTATCATCAAGCTCCAGATTTTCGTTATCATTTGCCATGAATATTCTTCGCTCCCATCATCAAAGCTCTGCCTCTTCCGCCACAAGTTCGGAAAGGTCCTTATCACTATCCATTGTATCGTAAATCATCTGCGACCGCCGCTTTAAAGTCCACGGTGAAATAGCCGACAGATAAGTTTTGTCATCAGTAATAATCAGGGACTTGCGCGCCCCGTCATTGTTCTTTATTTCAGCCGGCAAGGTGTTTACCAGGCGGCCTGCCGCCTGTTCCCTATTCAAAAATTCACTGCCTGTTCCCTTGGCAAAGATAGCATAATCATGAATAGCCACCACTTCCTTGGTGCGCACAGATATGCCATTACCCAAATGGAGAAACATCACTTGCCTCCTTCTAACTGCCTTGCCTGCGTTTACCCAGTTTTATCACATCGTAGCGCCGGGGTGCTTTATAATCACGTGGCCGATGCAGGTCAAACCGCAAATCATAGATTGTTCTGGTGATATTATCTTCGTTCAGCTGCTCCGGCGGCAAACAGCGATAAAGCATAACCAGGGTTTTGGCCTTCATGCTTTTGGTATCACCGGCCTCCACTTCCGCGGCCAGCTGCTGTACCATTGCGGCCCGCTGTTCATTGATGATTTTTGGGGTACACAGAGGCACAAATTCGTGCACTTCCTTGTACCTTGCCCAAGGCATATCTCTGAGCACCTGTCGTACAGCGGCTGTCACCTGCTCCCGTTCCCTGCGGCTGCATTCCGGACACAGTCTGGACTCCGGCTCCATCAGCCGGCCGCACTCCGGGCATTTTTGCCAATTGCTCTGCTGTCGCAGCTTTTGCATTTGCAGGTATTTGCGGTAGACATTGCCGGCAGCTGTGCCAATTTCCGCGTCACTGGCCTGGGCAGCCAGCTGTTCAGCCTGCTGCATTTCCACGGGTGACAAGGGAACTTTACGCCGCTGGGCACCGAGATTTTCCTCTTTTTCCTGCTGAGCCAGCCTGATTTCCTCCAGCCCCTCAGTATCGGCTTTATCCCAACGCTTGCCGAAAACCACCTTGGTTATCATCTTTTGCCCGGCAAAGTTATTGACCTGCTGGACTATCTGCGGCATCATCATCTGCAATTCATTGCGCAGGGCAGCATTATCGCTATAGAGATACAGTACATCCTTGCGAATCCCCTGCACCTCCGTATTGCGGGCAATAAACTCCCCCACAATATCCGGCCAATGCCAAAGTACCCAGTGCATATAGTACTTCAATTCTGCCGGCTTGCCCATATGGTGGATGGTCTTTTTGATAATGGTGTCCGGACGTTCCAGTCCCGGTGTACGCCTTGCCATGCTGTTACCTCGTAATCACCCCGGCCGCCACCCGGTAATAAGTTCCGATTTTCTCGGCCGGGAAATAGGCCTCGTCTGTGGCTGTAATCATAGTCTGAATCCGCTCATGACGAATGAATTCCAGTAACTTTGTCCGCCTTGATACATCAAGTTCACTCATCACATCGTCCAGCAGCAGTACAGGATATTCCCCCGTTTCCGAGCGTAAAAATTCGAGCTCGGCTAATTTAAGAGACAATACACCAGTACGCTGTTGTCCCTGTGAGCCGAAGGAACGCAGATTTATCCCATTTACGGTCAAAATTATATCGTCCAAATGCGGCCCACGACCGGTGGAACCACGCATAATGTCCACCTGACGATGTGCAACAAGCTCTTTATTATACCATGAAACCAGGTCATTTGTCACATTTTCCCCAGCGGCCCCATGTATGTCATAGGTAATTGCCAGATTCTCGATGTTGCCGGAAATACGCCGCTGCATTAGGTTAGCCAGCATATTTAATTTTTTTACCGCCGCCAGACGCTTGGTGACGATTTTAACCGCACTATCAACCAGCTGGGTGTCCCACAGTTCCAGCATATCTATAGTGGCCTGCCGTTCCCGGATTTTTTTCAGCAGATTATTGCGCTGCGTGATGATTTTCCCATATTTATTCAACTCATGGTAATAAGCCGGACTGGCCTGGCTTATTTCTCCGTCCAAAAAACGCCGGCGTCCTGCCGGCGCTCCCTTGATGAGAAATAAATCCTCCGGGGAAAACAACACTGTATTAAGATTCCCGACCAGTTCCTTGGGCCGGATGGGATGTTCATTTAAAAGTATACGGCGCCGTTTGTTTTGGCTGAATTGAAAATCCAGCCTGTTCTGCACCCCGAGGCGGTCAAAGTCCAAAGAAATACTGCCGCCCGGCATTTCCCAGCTGATTAAGTCATTATCAGTACTGGTGCGATGGGAACGTCCCAAAGAGGCATAGTAAACAGCCTCTATCACATTGGTCTTGCCCTGGGCATTAGGCCCCAGAAAAACATTGATATTGGGGTCAAATGTCAGTTCCAGCGAATAATAGTTCCGATAATTTCTTAAGCGTAATGTATAAATATGCATTACTTCACCCGCCAGGCCCCCATGCCCTCGATTTCGATGACGTCACCAGCGTGCAGCTTGCGGCGCCGGGCGCTTTCCTTCTCACCATTGCGTTTGATGAGACCGTCGGCCAGCAGGGCCTTTACTTCTCCGCCGGACGCCAGCACACCAGCCCATTTGAGAAACTGATCCAGCTGAATTTCTTCCGTTTCTATTTCCACATCGATAATAGCTGCTGCCATATAAATCCTCCTTAGTGAGCCGTACGTACCGGCGTTACCACATAGATAAAGGCATCATAATGCTCTTCGCGGATGGTGATGGGGGAGAGTGGCTGCGTCAGACGCAGTTCACACTTATTGCTGTCTATATTCTTCATCACATCGATGATGTACTGGGCATTGAAAGCAATGGTGATATCCGGGCCTTCGATAGAGGCCGGAATGGTTTCCACAGCATTACCCACATCGGGGTTATTGGAAGAAATCACCAGCTGGGAATTGGCAAATTCTAATTTGATGACATTGTAATCGCCTGACCGGGAAATAAGGGAAACACGGTCAACAGCGGCATTGAATTCCGCCGAGTCCAGTGTTACCAAAGTGGTGTGATTAGCCGGAATAACATTGTTGTAATCCGGGAATGCCCCTTCAATCAGACGGGAAGTCATGTAGAGATTATCAAAGGCAAAGCTGATTTGATTGAAATTGCAGCTTACATGAACATCTGACGGGATTTCCGATGTCATATTGTGCAGCAGTTCCTGCAAAATCAGCGACGGAATGATGACTTTAATATTGCCGAGCTCGTCATTTAACTGTTCATATTTAACAGCCAGTCTGTGCATATTCGTAGCTGCCATGGTGATTTTGTTGTCAGCAACTTCCAGGGAGCAGCCGGTGAATACAGGACGGGATTCATCTTTGGAGCAGGCAAATACTGTTTTCTTAATTAAAGAACGCAGTACATTATCTTTAATTGTGAAATCTACCGTGCTTTCGATTTCTTTGATGGTCGGGAATTCGGCAGCGTTCATGCTGAGCAGGGTAAAATTGGCCTGTCCTGAAGTTATATTGACGATTTTTTCAGTACGGTTATAACTGAGTGTCAGGCTATCCCCAGGCATTTTGCGGATAACTTCGAGTAAATAACGGCCACCAAGGGCAATTTGCCCGGATTCCTCAACTTCGGCAGGTATCTTGTTTATCAGGCCTATCTCATTATTGGTGGCTTGCATCTCTAAGATACCATTCTCTGCTCTCAGAAAAATACCAGAGAGGATGGGCGTTTGGGGTTTAGAGGCTATGGCCTTGGTGACGATCTGCAGGGCATTGACCATTTCGCTTTTGGAACAGGTTATTTTCATCTTGGATAGACCCTTTCTTTTTTTTAATATTACTCTCTAAATATATAAATAAATAGCCGTAGTAGTAGTAGGCCCTGTGGAAATGTGGAAAAGCCTGCTGCGCTTATTGGTTATCGACAGATTAGCTGTTAGTAATTTGTTTATAACTAGAGGGGAGGTTATCCACATAATCCACGGTGATAATCTCCCCTGCTTTTTATCCACATTTTATTGACAAGAAAACCATCTGGCTTTCCACAAGGTTATCCACGGCATGCCTGTTGACAGGCTGTACTGCGTCTTAGACCTTCTGGACGCGTTCTATCAGCTCGTTGAGGATAGAGTTAAGATTGCTGTCGCTTTCCTTTTCCTGGCTGACTTTTTCAAAGGCGTGAATGACGGTAGTATGGTCACGGCCGCCAAAGAACTGGCCAATCTGTGGCAGGGACGTATCAGTCAGGGAGCGGCACAGGTACATGGCAATCTGCCGTGGGTAGGCAATGGTGCGTGTCCGCTTTTTGGACTGCAGGTCCTCAACCTTAATTTTGAAGTAGGAGGCAACAATTTCCTGAATGACATCCATCGTAATTTCCTTGGTCTTGCCTGAGGGCAGAATGTCTTTCAGGGCCTCGGCTACCAGGTCGGTGTTCATCGGCCGCTTGGTCAGGGAGGCGTAGGCTGCCACCTTGGTCAAGGCACCTTCCAGCTCACGAATGTTGCTGTCGATGCGGCTGGCGATGTAAACCAGTACATCATCAGGCACACTGTAATGGTCGCTTTGGGCCTTGGTCTTTAAAATGGCGATGCGTGTTTCGAGGTCCGGTGCCTGAATATCCGTCGTAAGTCCCCATTCAAAACGGGAACGGAGGCGTTCTTCTAAGCGTTCCACTTCCCGGGGCGGCCTATCGGAGGACAGGATAACCTGTTTTTGGGCATCATAAAGGGTGTTAAAGGTATGGAAGAATTCTTCCTGTGTACTGGTTTTGCCGGAAATAAACTGAATATCGTCAATCAGCAGCACATCGATGTTGCGGTACTTCTGACGGAACTTATCCGACGTACCCTGCTGAATGGCCTGAATGATTTCGTTGGTAAACTGTTCACTGGATACGTAGAGTACGCGCATATCCGGATGATTTTTCAGTACCCGGTTGCCAATGGCATGCATGAGATGGGTTTTGCCCAGACCTACACCGCCGTACATAAAGAAGGGGTTGTAAGTCTTGCCGGGTTTATCGGCTACGGCCATGGCAGCCGCATGGGCAAAGTTATTGGACTTGCCGGTTACGAAAGTATCAAATGTATATTTAGGATTGAGTGATGAATTATCGCCTGGGGCGACAATATGAGTTTCAGCTGCAGTTTCAGCGCTGTTATCGCCCTCGGTAAAGAGACTGCCCTGATTGGGATTGTCTTTATTGCTCCGGCTGCTGGCCACAACATGTGTGGTTTCGGCAGGTGTTTCTTCGGCAACTACCGTAAAGGTTATGTTTTTTTGTGCTCCCAGTACCTCACTGACAGCATCTTCAATAAATGTCTGATAGTGACCTGCTATCCATTCCTTGGCCATTTCGGTCTGGGTACCAAGAACGAGTTCAGAATCGGAGAGGGAGAGGGGCTGGATGGGGTTGAGCCAATTAAAAGCCGAGGGGGCGAGCTGTTCCTTCATGCTATCTAAAATCTGTGCCCAAACAGCTTGCAGCTGTGATTGCTCCATGTATTAAGTTCCTTTCTGCGTATAGAATTAGAAAAAAGTTTCCACAAGTGCATAAAATTATCCACATTATTATCCACAGTTGTGGATAAATGAAGGTTTCCGCAGGAGAGAGGCGGCAAAATGGGATAAAAAGGCGGGAGTCAAATACTCCCGAAAAATACGTCTTGTAGAGTTTTCCGCAAAATTATCAACAATATCTTATCAAAATAATTCGGAGTTATCAACAGTTTTTCCGTGGATAAGCTGATAAAAACGAAAATTATCCCCAGATTGACAGCAAAAATAAGTGGATAAAATATTGACACCACACAGGGCTTAGGCTATAATTCATAGTGATTCTTAGCGCGAGGATGCAAATTTCCTGCGAATGAGAGCTTAGATTAGCAATTTCTGATGCCTTGCTTCTATACGACAGAGAATATCAGAATAAAAACAGGTTAAGGAGGTGTTTACCGAATGAAAATGACTTTTCAGCCGAACAACCATTGGAGAAAGAAGACTCATGGCTTCCGTGAGCGCATGAAGACGAAGGGCGGCCGTCTCGTTTTGAAGAGAAGACGCCAGCGTGGCAGAAAGAAGCTTTCGGCATAAATTTTACAGCAAGGTCACTTAGCGGTGACCTTTTTTCTTAGTTTAGTAACGATTTTTTAGATAGATTTTGGTGAATTTAGGTATGTTTACATTACCGCGACGGCGAATGCTGAAGCGCCGCAATGACTTTCAGTTGGTGTACCGTAAGGGTAAGTCCCTGGCCAACCGCTACTTTGTTCTCTATGTATTTGAAACGGAGCAGCTGGCTGGCAAGGTGGGGTTTGCCGCTGGAAAAAAGCTGGGCTGTGCGGTGAAACGTAACCGTGTGAAACGGCTGCTGCGCGAAAGCTATCGCCTGCACAGTCATGAACTGCGCCCGGGAATAGCCTTGTTATTGGTGGCCCGGCGGCCCATGCTGGATGTGAAATGCAACGTGGTGGAAAAGGCCTTCCTTTCCCTGGGGAAAAAGGCAGGGATTTTCTGTAAAGATAAGGAATAGGAAATCGAGGTTAAAGCAGTGAAGAAACTAATGCTGCTCTTAATTTGGGGATATCAGGTTTTTATATCACCATTGAAACCACCTACTTGCCGTTATATTCCGTCCTGTTCGGAGTATGCACGGCTTTCCATTGAGAAATATGGAGCCTGGCGCGGAGGAAAGCTGGCCTTAAAGCGCATTTTGCGCTGCCATCCCTGGCATCCTGGAGGCTACGACCCCGTGCCGTAAAAGGCATTATATATATGTTGTTGTCTTTTGATTAGATTAGGACGTGATGGTTTGGAATTTTTTAGTACGTTATTTTCTCCGATTGAAAGTCTTTTACGTTTTGTGCTCGAAACGCTGTTTGCCATTACCAGTGCAGCCGGCTTTGCCAGCTATGGTTGGGCTATTGTGTTGTTGACTATCATCATTAAGATGATTTTGTATCCGCTGACGGTTAAGCAGGTCAAGTCCATGAAGGCCATGCAGGAACTGTCTCCGAAGATGAAGAAAATCCAGGAAAAATATAAGGATAATCCGCAGATGATGCAGCAGAAAATCGGTGCCCTGTATAAGGAAGCCGGGGTTAATCCGCTGGCTGGCTGTCTGCCGCTCTTGATTCAGATGCCGATTCTTATGGGTATGTACTATTCGCTGTATAATTTTACGTATCCGTCGGAGGCCTCGGCTGTATTTTTATGGATGCCGAATATGTCTGAACCTGACCCCTTGTATATTCTGCCGGTGTTGTCCGCACTGACAACTTTCCTGCAGCAGAAGATGACGACTACGGAAATGAATCCGCAGATGAAGATGATGATGTTCATCATGCCGCTCTTTATCGGTTGGATCAGCATAAACTTCCCGTCCGGTCTGGTTCTTTACTGGGTAACGATGAACGTGGTGCAGATTGCACAGCAGTGGTGGATGTACCGTGGTGAAAACACGGCACCGAAAAAGGAGGCCGCTTAATGGCACAAGTGGTAGAATCTAAGGGCAAAACCATTGAAGAGGCCTTGGACAATGCCCTTAAGGAACTGGGGTGTACGGCTGGTGATGTCGATTACGAAGTGCTGGCAGAACCCTCCAAGGGACTCTTTGGTATTTTCGGTGTAAAACCGGCACACCTGCGTGTGACGAAAAAGGCACCGGCTGTGGTCAAGGAAAACACAGAAGTAACGCCTGTAGAACCAGTAATGGCAGAAAAAGCTGCCGAGCCGGCAGAGGCTGTGTCTGAACCTTGTGCAGTTCCTGCTGAGGAACAGTTGCAGCGTGCCGAGCAATTCTTCCAGGATGTATTTGCTGCTATGCATATCGAAGTACAGTGGCAGCGCCGTGACACCAGTGAAGGTGTGGTTTACGACCTGATAGGTGATAACCTGGGGATTTTGATCGGCAAGCATGGCCAGACACTTGATTCCCTGCAGTATCTGGTAAATCTTACGGCTAACCGCGGTAACGCGGAAAACCGTGTGCATATCATTTTGGACATTGAAGGTTATCGCGCCCGCCGCGAAGAAACCTTGATGCGCCTGGCAGGACATTTGGCAGAGAAGGCCTGCCGTATCGGTGATGAGGTTCATTTGGAACCTATGAATCGCCATGAGCGCAAGATTATTCACATGGCATTGCAGGATAACCGCCGTGTGTCGACCTATAGTGCCGGTGATGAACCGCGCCGCTATGTGGTCATTGCTCCCCGTCGCCGCCGTCGCCGTCGCGATTATGACCGGGAGAATTACGGAGAAGAATAAGTATTGCTATAGCAAGAGAGCTGTGAAAGGGCTGTCTCATTATTGAGGCTGCCCTTTTACGTTATGAGAAGGTGAATTTATGCAAGGAGATACCATCAGCGCCATTGCTACCGCTCAGGGCGAGGGCGGTATAGGCATTATCCGTCTCAGCGGCGGTGAGGCACTAACCGTGGCTGACAAAATGTTCCGGCCGGCCAGTGGCAAAAGCATTTTAGATTATCCCAGCCATCGGGCTGTATATGGCACGGTAGTGGATGAAGAAGGACGTACCGTTGATGAAGCCATGGCCATAATAATGAAGGCACCGCATTCCTATACCAGGGAAGATGTGGTAGAGCTGCAGTGTCATGGCGGTGTAATGCCGCTGCGCAAGACACTGGCCCTGACCTATGCATATGGGGCGAGGCCGGCAGAGGGCGGTGAGTTTACCAAACGGGCTTTTCTCAACGGACGGCTGGATTTATCGCAGGCGCAGGCGGTTATGGATATTATCACGGCCAAAACTGACAGGTCATTAAAAATGGCCACGGGGCATTTGACAGGTCAGTTTTCAGCACAGATAAAGGAATGGCGTCATGAAATACTGGGACAGATTGCCCATTTGGAGGCGGCCATCGACTTCCCCGAAGATGAAGTCGATGATGTGGTTACGGAAGAGGTAAGTGACAAAGTCAGCGAAGTACGTCAAAACATTGCAAAGTTCCTCAAAACTGCTGGTACAGGCAGAATATTACGGGAGGGGCTGATGACTGCCATCGTGGGCAAGCCGAACGTAGGCAAATCCAGTCTGTTAAATGCCCTGCTGCAGGAAGAACGGGCCATCGTTACCGATATTCCCGGTACAACCCGTGATTCCATTGAAGAATACGCCAATGTGGGCGGCGTGCCGCTGCGTATCATTGATACTGCCGGTATTCGTGCTACCGAGGACGTCGTGGAACGAATCGGCGTGGAGAAGGCCCGGCAGATGGTAAACGAGGCGGCATTGGTTCTGGCCCTGTTTGACGGGTCAAGGCCGCTGGACAAGGAAGATGAAGAAATACTGGAACTGCTGCAGGGCCGGGAGGCCATTGTTCTGTTAAACAAGAGCGATTTAGCGCCAGTGGTTACAGCTGCAATGCTGCAAAATAAGACTAAGACTGCAGTGCTGGAAATATCCACCAAGGAACAACATGGACTGGACGCCTTGACGGCGGCTATCCAGGATAAGGTCTACGGCGGCCAGGTAATGACTGATGAAGGCAGTTTTGTCAGTGATGAACGCCAGGCCAATATCCTGCGGCAGGCTGACAGCCACTTAGCGGCAGCCCTAAATACCATTGAGGCCGGCATGGGACTCGATTTTATCTCCATCGACCTGCGTTCGGCCTGGGAAAAATTAGGCGAAATCACCGGTGAAACAGTGGGTGAGGATATAATTGATGAGATATTCTCCAAGTTCTGTATTGGTAAATAAAGAAGGTTAAGGAAAATGGATAATAAAAATGTGTTTGTAGCTGGCAACTATGATGTAATAGTGGTAGGAGCCGGCCATGCTGGTGTCGAGGCGGCTTTGGCGGCTGCCCGTATCGGCTGTAATACCTTGCTGACGACGCTGTCCATGGACAATATCGCCATGATGCCCTGCAATCCTTCCGTGGGCGGTCCGGCCAAGGGGCATCTAGTGCGTGAGCTCGACGCCTTAGGCGGTGAAATGGGGGTAAATGCCGATAAGACCTGCATTCAGTTCCGTATGTTAAATACAGGCAAGGGCCCGGCTGTACATGCCCTGCGTGCGCAGGCGGATAAAAAACTTTATCAGTTCACGATGAAGGAAACTTGTGAGAACACGGAAAATCTGGACGTTAAACAGCTGCTTATCGATAAACTGCTGGTAGAAGATGGCAAGGTTACTGGCGTACAGTCGGAAACCGGGGAAATATATCAGGCCAAAGCTGTCATTATGGCCACAGGCACCTATCTAAAGGGACGTATTATCATTGGTGAACATACCTATGAGGGAGGCCCGGCCGGGCAGCGGGCGGCGGTGAAATTCTCCGATTCCATCAAAGAGGCCGGCGTCAAGCTGATGCGCTTTAAGACGGGTACGCCTGCCCGGGTAGATGCACGGACACTGGATTACAGCAAAATGGAAATTCAGCCCGGTGACACAGCCTGCCGTAACTTTTCCTTTATGAGTGATGAAGTCACACGCGAGCAGATTCCCTGTTATCTGACCTACACAAATGAAGAAACTCATAAAATCCTGCGGGACAATATGGAACGGGCACCGATGGCCAATGGTATCATCGAAGGTATCGGCCCCCGTTACTGCCCGTCAATTGAAACTAAAATCCTGCGTTTCCCGGACAAGGAACGCCATCAGCTGTTCTTAGAGCCGGAGGGCCGTCATACCAATGAGGTCTATGTGCAGGGTATGTCCACGTCTATGCCCATGGATGTACAGCTCGAATTTCTGCGTACCATTCCTGGCCTGGAAAACGCCAAGGTTATGCGTGCCGGTTATGCCATAGAGTATGACTGCATTGACCCTACACAGTTGAAACCAACTTTGGAATTTAAAAATATTCAGGGGTTCTTCTCTGCCGGACAGGCCAATGGCACATCAGGCTATGAAGAGGCGGCGGCGCAGGGGATTATCGCCGGTATCAATGCCGCCATGTTTATTAAGGGCGAAGAACCACTTATCTTAAAACGCAGTGAGGCTTATATCGGCGTACTTATTGATGATTTGGTGACCAAGGGCACCAATGAACCTTACCGTATTATGACCAGCCGGGCGGAATACCGCCTGCTGCTGCGGCAGGATAATGCTGACCAGCGCCTGACACCCTTAGGACGCAGAGTCGGACTCGTAAAGGACGACCGCTGGGCAAGATTTACAGCTAAGCAGACGGCTATTAAAGAGGCGCTGGCTTTTTTGGAAAACAACAGTATCAATCCCACGCAGGAAATTACGGATAAGCTGACTGGAGCCGGCATTGATCCCATTCGCAATGCCACGAGTTTTTATGATTTATTGCGCCGTCCGGCTGTGGACTATGATAAACTGGCTGGTTTATTTGACCTGCCGGAACTGGCTCCGGAGGTCAAGCAGCAGGTGGAAATCACTATCACCTACGAAGGCTATATCAAAAAACAGCTGGAACAGGTGGAACGTATGGAAAAGCTGGAGGAAAAACTCCTGCCGGAAAATCTTAATTATGATGATGTGCCCAGCCTGCGCGATGAAGGACGGGAAAAGTTAAAGGCTATCCGTCCCCGTTCCGTAGGACAGGCCAGCCGTATCAGCGGCGTGTCGCCGGCAGATATCTCCGTTCTGCTTATCTGGCTGGAACAACAGCAGCGCCTAAAGGCCGGGGAGGGGAAAGCAGATGTTTAAGGAAGAGCTGCAGAAAGCAGCTGCTGAGTATGGCATTAACCTTACGGAAACGCAGATAGCGCAGTATAATCGTTATTTTGAACTGCTTATCGAGTGGAATGAAAAGATAAATCTTACCGCCATCACCGCACCTAAGGACGTAGCTATCAAGCATATAATTGACAGCATTACGGCCTATGATGCTGCTTTATTTCAGGCAGGAACCACCGTTATTGACGTAGGTACCGGCGCCGGCTTTCCGGGCCTGCCCTTAAAGATTTTCTGTCCGGAAATAAAGCTGACATTGATGGACTCCCTCAATAAGCGCATTAAGTTCCTGCAGACGGTAGTCGAGGAATTGGGCTTAAAGGACGTAGAATGCGTCCATGCCAGGGCTGAAGAAGGGGCGCGTAATAAAAAATATCGCGAGTCTTTCGATATCGCCGTGTCTCGGGCAGTGGCCAGACTGCCCATTCTCTGTGAGTACTGCCTGCCCTTTGTAAAAAAAGGCGGTCATTTCATCGCTCTTAAAGGCATGCAGTATAATGATGAGGCGGAGGAGGCCGTTAAGGCCATCAAGGTCATGGGCGGCAGCAGTACGGAAATCCGTCCTGTAAAACTGCCGGAAATCGACGATAAACGGGCGGTCATTATTATCAATAAGACCATGCCGACACCCAAAACATATCCACGTAAAGCTGGTACGCCCACAAAAAATCCCATAGTGTAAAAGCAGGAAAAGCCCCTATTCAGCGCGAATAGGGGCTTTATAGTATACTAATATACTTTAGGGAAGGGGGAGTCAAATGCTGATAGGATATATTTTGCTGGTACTGATGTTCATTATTTTTCGCTTTTTTTATCATATATTGCCTAAAAAAAGTTCGCGTGGCAATCTTATGAAAGCTGTAAAAAAAGATTTGTTTAGTCTTTATGATTACGCCAAAAAAATAATTTTTTTCCATCCGCGCTTAGTCAAAGTTATTATCGCCTTTATTATAATTCTTTTTATTTTGCCGCTTATACCAATTAAATATGGAATAATATGCATTATAGACGATGTAATGAATGCGATAATGTATTTTCTATTGGTTATTGTATTTGCGCCGCAGGAAGATTTATCGCGCAAGGAGTTTCCTATAGAGATTTTTGGTTTTACCTATTCTGTTATATTTATGTTTTACAGTATGGGCGTAGTGGTATTTGATATTTTTTACATGAATGATTTTTTTAAGGAAGATATGTGGATTTATGGATATAGCATTACGCTGATGTCGTATTTCGTTTGTGTAGCTACTTTAAGAAGATTTATGGAAAGAGATTTATCCCGTGAGGAAATTGTTTTATTGGGAATGATTATGCTCACTACCATGGAATTCATTACTTATTACGGGGTGGGGTTTTTCAGCGGAATAAATGGATATAATCCTCAGGATTTTGAGGCAAATATTTTTGGTGATATTGCTAAGGTTATCAATCAGGGAATATTTGTTGCATCGCAAAGCCAAATTTTGGATAGAAACACGATGGAAATAGTTGGATATATTGTTCTTAACGGCACTGATGTGTTGACTGTTACGGCTGTATTTGGCTATTTAGTGCAAAAATTTATCGAAATCCGCTAATATGATTAGGGGGGATAAAAGAGAGATATTTATATAATGGCGAACTGCCAATATGAAGTTTTGCCTATGGCAAAACTGGAACAACTGCGTTATAAGTATTAGCGTAAAAAGGAGTGAGTGATTATGTGGAAAAAGTTAATCGCCGCCGCTGGCTGCAGCATGCTTTTATGGGGCTGCAGCCCGGCTATGGCCGCCGAAATCCAGCCGGATGTTATGTGGGCGTACAAAGAGGCCTATATGGCAAATATCAATGATGAGCGGATGGTCGATACCGATATTGATTTATTCGGCCCTAACTATCATTGGGAACTTGATGCCAGCGGCAAGGTTTTGCGTGACGGCAGTATGCGCTGGTGCGGTAATATGAGCTGGGATTATACTGCCAAAGATAATAAAACCACCAGTCATGAGGATATACCGTTTTATCTGGAGCAGGATAAAGGCGTAATGACGATTTACTCCCAGCGCAAGAGTAAATGGAGCAAGATAACACTGCCGGGACTGCCCACGGAGCTTGCAGCAGCCTGGCGGAATGGCGCAGTAGATTTATTTAATGAAAGTTTGCAGGCGGTAAAAAATATTTCATTGGTAAATACAAATGAAAAAATGCAGGGATTCCGTATCGTTATGGACGCCGGTAAGATGATAGAGGTATCACAGAAATATGCAATGGCTGATACCAGTAAAATGCCTGCTGATAAGAAAGAGCAGCATGACAAAATGTTGGCTGGTCTGGTGCAAAGTTTGACCGGTACGGAAATAACGGTAGACTGGGTGGTGAACAAGGCTAACCATAAAACAGTTACGATTAGCACTGATTTAACCCCGTTGATCAGAGGCTATGCTAAAGGTGTTATCAAGGAAATGGCTGCCGGAACCGTGAAATTGAGTGCTGAAGAACGGGAAACTATGGAATCCTTAGGCTATTTCAGTGAATTGAAGTTCTATCTTACTTATGCAGGCTCAAAACAACAGGATAAATTGAATATCCCTGCAGATGTGCGCAAAAATGCTGTGTCTTTAATGAATTTGGCTGATATTCAAAAAGGCGTAGCAGAGGCAGCGGAAAAGAAAAAGTGAATATATCTATCAGTATGGTGTTGTATTAAACTTGCATTAGATTATGCGGAATGGTATAATTATGGTACGATATAGAAACAACAGATATACGAACCCCCCCAGGAGGACCAGTCCTGGGGGGGTTCTGTACTACTTTGCTGTTAGTGGTTTAACCAGTAGTTGAAAAGTTCAACTAATATTCCTACTATCAGCGGAGCGAGTATCAACTCCACGAATGTCTGAAACAACAGATATACACCTCCTCTCAATAGGAGATAAATATATTTTATCATAATGTATTTGTGGAGTGTAGTAAAATTTTAAATTTATGGATAAAGTAGCTGTAATATATAAAAATGGACTTTTGCGAAAATTTAGGATATAATATAGAATACAGGAAAATTTGTAATGGGAACTGTTGATTACAAAGGGAGTTGTAGGGAGGCAGTATAAATGAAGAAGAGGATTTGTGCTATAGCATTGGTAATGGGAATTTGTGTATCTGGGGGGCAGACTCTAAATACTGATTGCAATTCCTATGCTTTTTTTACGAAAGCAGAGGCTAGGGCGTCTTTAGCGGCTGCAGACCGGGAGATGAAAAAGGAAAAGAACTATGAGCCATCGGACATATATAAGCGTGCTCATCATATAATATATCCTAATGGCAGAGTGCCAAAAGACCAGCGTACTCGCATTGCTGTAGTCATCAATGGCGACGAACAGATTGTTGTTGAAGATAGGGTAAAAAATCGTATATATAGCAAGTTGAGGGCAAAATTTTCACCAGAGGAGTTTGCCTTAATGAAAGGGACAGATGTAAAAACTTCGTTGTTGCAGATGGAAGAAGATAAATTCTATGATAACAGACCATCTTCGTCAATAAGTACGAATCGACAACCATATCGTTCAGCAAGTGGATTTAGTATTGCATCTGTAGCTGGTACTGTAGCAGGTGCTGTTATAGCGCATAATAGAGGTCAAAGCGAAATAAATGGAGCCCTCATAGGAGCTGCGGCAGATACCCTTATTAGTGGCAATGGAAGTAACAATGAAAATAGTACGACAACATCTATTACATCGCGTACTGATGTTGACCAAATGCCAGTTGGAATACAGCCTAGGGGATTTGCAGATTTGCGGCGTGAAGATTTTGTAGAAGTTGGCCGTAAATATGGTTATGATTATTTATTTGTTGTAACCATGAATGTAGGTATGCTTAAACATGAGAAACATGGCTTTGTGTTGTTTAATTCAACAACAAATAAGGGAAACATTTGGGTGCGTGTACGTTTAGTAGACGTAAATAAAGGTGATTATGCTTATAGAAATGATATTGTAACAGCAGGATCTACGCATGGTTCTAATTTTAGTGGTAGTGGGGTTAACGGACGGCTAATGGAAAAGGCTGTCGATAAAGCTATGACAGAGGCTATGAACGATATCGCTATAGAAATTGAATAAAAGTAGTGATTATATTTGATGTAATGATATTATCACTAACAGATACGAAAGTCTGTTGACGAAAATGTCAACAGACTTTTGTTAAATTGCAGTTTGACGGTTAAGTAGTTCTTAAAAGTATCCCGTTAATACATGCATGGGGTTCACGGGGGAGTGATTTTTCTGCCTCCGCTGAACGGCACACCTAGCAAAATAGCACTGTCCAGTTACCTGCGCTGGGCAGGCCAACGGCGCTACTTTCAGCGTAGTTGCTTAGCTGCGTACTACAGTGTGCCGGCCTTCGCTGCGCTGTTATGTAGTGACCTTTGTCAAGCACCGATTTCTATCTCTGCCAAAAGGCATTTTGAAAAGACCTTAGATAACATAGTTCCCGGCATTGCCACTCTGTTATACGTGGATTGGTTACCTCAGTGTAATGGTTTCGCCGTAAGTGCTACTATCTCAGATCGTGAATCACATTTCATTGTGTCAACTCAGCGCAGTCGTAGATCACTAAACATTGCTCAGCTATGCCAAAGTCTTTTCAAGATACCTTTCAGCAGTTTATAAATTACTTTAGTCAGGCGATATGTTCTGTCATCATCCCCCAGATAAAGCAAGCCAATTCTCGTGCCACTGCTGTTACGGCTACGTTATGCTTCTTATTATTTTTCAAAACCATGTGGTAATATTTTCTTCTCAAACGCTCATTGGCTTTATCTGCATATCCTATCGTTTCTGTCGTATTGCCGTATTGACGTGCTTTTAGGGCTTTTGATTTATAGCCTATGCGTCCCCGTCCGTAACATTGTGCGGCTTCAGTCAACAATCTTCTCAGATGACTATTTCCTGCCTTTGTTATACTTGTACGATTTTGCTTTTCACCACTGGATTTCTCCCCGGGGACAAGACCTAGAAAGGCTGCGTACTGGTTTGCTTTTGCAAAGCGCGCAAAGTCACCGCTTTCTACCACTAATGCCAGCGCGGTATGTGTACGTATACCAATCAAGCTGGAAAGTTTCTTCACCTTGTCAGCATACGAAGTTCCACCAGCGAGTTCTTCGATTCTTCTGTCAAATCTTTCCAGCTTGTTCATAAGGCTCTGGTAGGTTTGGATATATTCGTCCAATATCTCGCGCATTAAAGCATCCATTTCAAGGCTTCTCAGCCAAGCAATATGCTTCAATGTCCAATAAGTTTTGCCACCTGTGTAGCGAAAATCGTAACGCAGGCAGAATGCCGTAATTTGCTGCTTTACCGTTTTTAAGGCACGTTTATGAGCATCTCTCATGCGGATATATTCTTTCGTATTAGAATCTTCCTTGGTGGGGATATATACCGCACGATATGTGTTGAATGCGAGACAGCGTGCAATTTTCATTGCATCACGTTTATCCGTCTTGATTTCATTTTTCTTATAAATGGGCATAGTTGTTGGCGCAAGGATAGTGCAGTCCACACCATGGTCTGTCAGTTGATGGTAAAGGCTATACCCCAAACAGCCAGCCTCATAGCCACAGCGAAATTCACATGGTTCACCGATGTTTTCCTGAACTTTGGCAAGATACTTCAAGATTTCCATATAGTCTGGCTCTATCTGAACTGTTGCAAAGCATCTGTCATTTTCTACCATGTAGCAGGAAAGCGTGTAATTTGAAGAGTGGACATCCATCCCGACATATACTATACTTTTCATAAGTGACCTCCATTTGTATGCGGTAAATCCTGTTGATTTGGTTATATTTGTATCATACAGGTAAATCCACGATGCTTGCAATTGGAGGTCACTACATATTATCTCAGGCAGTCGCTCCCCGCATAAAAATCACTCCCCCGTTCGCCCCCAGCTAAGGTATTTACAATTGCTACGAACCCGTTGCTCCCGTTACAAGAACATCGATGTACTTGTACCCTGTCACTGCGAGAGAATCATTTTATACGGGCGTTGCTTAGGGCGGAGGTGGTGATGCTTTTCGCAGTGGAACGACTGTCCGAACGCAGTGAGGACTGGCCCACAAACAACAGTTACTGGAAAATGAGATGAACATACGCGCCGCTGGCCTGCCCGGCGCAAGGTCGCTAAAAAGCTCAATCGTTTGCTGGTGGGACATTTAGTGGAACAGCGAAAAGTATTACCACCTCCACCCGACTGCGCTGTAACAAATAAAATAAGGCAGGCACTGAGCGTCAAACTGCAATTTTCCTCATGTGAGGGAAAAGGATATTTGCCACTGATGGAGAATACATAAAATACATGAGCAGGATAATATGGCTGTGAATAGAGGTGGGAAAATGTTTAAGTGGCAGGGCTTGGCAGTTGGCAGTTTTCTGGCATTATGCCTGTGTATGCCTTTGACGGTTCAGGCGGCGGAGGAGCCGGAAGAGATAAAAAGTACCGAGATTTCTTCGGATACCAGTCATGCTGATGATTGGTTTAATAAGCAGGAGGACAGCGTAGAAAAAGGCCCTTTGTCCAAGGCTATGGAGCGTGAGCAGCAGGCTAATGGGCAAAGTACGGACAAAAAGAAGGTACGCTATGTTTACCTGTTTGAGGATAATGGTTTTGCCTATTTTCTTGACTCCCAGAATGCGCATTGGAAAAATATCCCCTATTCGGAGTCAGAGGAAATACTCGACGTGTGGATTAAACTCGTGAAGGTTGATTCTGATGAGGAATACAGCTATCCGCAGAAATACTTTTTGGAGCATTATTACCTGCGGCCTAAAACTAAGCAGATACAGTTCCTCAGTGAGTTGGAAGTATCCGGGCGGCCGGATAACACTGCTAAGGAACGTCCCTATAGTGTAAGAAACTGGGAAAATCTTGTGTCCGGCTCCCTGGAAGATGAAATCTATACCAGGGTATTAAAAGAAGTGAAGAAGGGCGACAACCTCTGGCCAAAGCATAAGAGTGTACGTGATGTGCTGGAGGACTGGTTCAGAGTTTCCCTGTAATAGAATAAAAACAGACAAAAATCGCTGACGGTTAGCCGCCAGCGATTTTGCTGTGTGTGTATATAAGTAAGAACGGGGTAACTGATTAGTGATGGAACAAGCGAATATGCGTCATAGCCATGGTCATATTGTACTTGTCGCAGGTGGCGATAACATTATCGTCACGGATAGAGCCGCCTGCCTGGGCGATGTAGCTTACACCGCTTTTACGGGCGCGTTCGATATTGTCACCAAAGGGGAAGAAGGCGTCAGAGCCCAGGGAAACACCAGTCTGGGTAGCCAGCCAGGCTTTCTTTTCCTCACGGGTGAGGGGGGCAGGCTTTTCGGTGAACAGATGTTCCCAGTTGCCGTCCGTTAAGAGGTCTTCGCTTTCTTCGCCAACGTATACATCAATGGCATTGTCCCTGTCCGGGCGGCGTACTTCGTCTTTGAAGGGCAGGTTCATAACCTTGGGGCACTGGCGCAGATACCAGATATCGGCCTTGCTGCCAGCCAGACGCGTGCAATGTACACGGGACTGTTGACCGGCGCCAATGCCGATAGCCTGTCCGTCTTTGGCATAGCATACGGAATTGGACTGCGTGTATTTCAAGGTGATTAAAGCAATGAGCAGGTCGCGTTTGGCAGCCTCGGGCAGGTCTTTGTTGGCCGTGGGGATTTCTGTCAGGCAGTCAGCAGTGAGTTTGATATCGTTGCGCTGCTGCTCAAAGGTAATGCCAAATACTTGTTTTTGTTCCAGCGGTGCCGGCTGATAGTTTTCGTCCATCTGAATGACAAGATAAGTGCCCTTGCGTTTGGATTTTAAAATTTCCAAAGCCTCCGGCGAATAGGAGGGGGCAATAATGCCATCAGAAACTTCGCGTTTGAGGAAACTTGCCGTCTGGGCATCGCATTCGTCAGACAGGGCCACAAAGTCGCCATAAGAGGACATGCGGTCAGCACCACGGGCGCGGATATAAGCGGTAGCTACCGGGCTGAGTTCTACGCCTTCAACGAAATATGTTTTCTGTAAGGTTTCCGACAGGGGAACAGCAACGGCGGCACCTGCCGGGCTGACATGCTTAAAGGAGGCGGCTGCCGGCAGGCCGGTGGCTTCCTTGAGTTCACGTACCAGCTGCCAGCTGTTTAATGCGTCCAACAGGTTGATATAGCCAGGTTTGCCATTGAGTACCGTAAAGGGCAGGCCGTTTTCACAAAATACCTTGGCAGGTTTTTGGTTGGGGTTGCAGCCGTATTTCAGTTCCATTTCTGTCATTGCTATTCTCCTTTATATAACGTAAAAAGCCGACACAAATCCAGGTGTTCACCCAGACGGTCGGCTTATCTTCCCCGTGCTCCCTGTGGTTATCCACTTCCGTCAGTTGCACGGCATCAACTACGAAAAATTTAACATGAAAAGCAGGCGGTTGTCAAGAGGCGAATCGGATATTGCAGTGCAGGTCAGGGAAAATAGTAAGATATGCTTGGCTGCCTTTTAGACTTAACTTAGCGTAAACTTGAAAAAATTTCTGTTAGATTTCTTCTTTTTATGGTATGATAAGGATTAGTGAGGTTTGATTTTACTCGTAGTAACGAATACTTGCTACAGATTGCTCATATTTCAAGGGGGAACTTCTATTATGCTTAAAAGTATTGCAGTCATGACTAGCGGCGGCGATAGCCCTGGTATGAACGCAGCTGCCCGTGCTGTTGTACGTACGGCTCTGTATGAGGGCGTTAAGGTTTGGGGTATCCGCGATGGTTACCATGGTCTGCTGGAAGAAAATATGTTCGAGATGAAATCCAAGGACGTTGGTGACATCATTCAGCGCGGTGGTACGTTCCTGGGAACGGCTCGCTGCAAACGCTGGAAAACGCCGGAAGGCCGTATGCTCGGCTATCAGCATTTGGTAGACCGTGGTATTCAGGGCTTGTGCGTTATCGGCGGTGACGGTTCTCTCCGTGGTGCGTCCCTGCTGTCACAGGAAACTGGTATTCCTATCGTAGGCCTGCCGGGCACGATTGATAATGACGTTTGGGGTTCTGACTATACGATTGGCTGTGACACGGCAGCCAATACCATCATTGATGCCATCAATAAGTTACGTGACACGGCTTCGGCCCATCGTCGTGTCATCGTTATGGAAGTTATGGGCCGCAGTTCGGGATGGCTGGCACTGGTGGCCGGTATTTCCGGCGGTGCTGAGTACATTCTCGTACCGGAAGAAGAATATGATTTGGAAAAGCTCTGCGATGATATGAAGGACGCTTATGCTCAGGGCAAGCGTTATATCCTCGTGGTTGTAGCTGAAGGTGCCGGCAATGCGCAGGAAATTGGTGACTTCATTGCCCAGAAGACGGAACTTGATACGCGTGTAACGGTATTGGGCCACATTCAGCGCGGTGGTTCACCGACGGTTATCGACCGTGTACGCGCCAGCCAGCTCGGCGAGCAGGCTGCCTTGGCTCTTATCTCCGGTCTGTCTGACGTAGTATTCGGTTTCAGCAAAGGCCGCGTAGTATCCATTGACCTGCATGACTCCGTAAACAATAAAAAGCAGCTTGACCCGGAATACCTGCACCTGGCCAAGGTACTGTTCTAAGCAAAGCTGAATTTAACATACCAAAAAAGACTGTGTACTTCACAGTCTTTTTTCGTGCATTATTTTTTGACCAGTTCTTTGGCCAGTTCCACGGCTTTTACGCCGTCGGGAGCGTAGGCATCAGCACCGGCACTGTCAGCGTATTCCTGGGTGACAGCGGCACCGCCGACCATAACTTTGGCTGCACAACCGGCAGTTTTCAAGTCCTCGATAACTTTGTCAATCTGTACCATGGTGGTGGTCATCAAGGCACAGAGGCCGACGATATCGGCTTTGTTTTCGATAGCAGCTTTGACTATTTCCGTGCTGTCCACGTCCTTGCCCAGGTCGATGAGTTTAAAGCCGCTGTTGGCCAACAGGGCGCCGGTGATATTCTTGCCGAGGTCATGGACATCACCTTTGACAGTGGCGATAACGACGGTGCCCTGTTCCGGGGATTGGCTTACGGGTGTCAATTCTTTGATTTTGTTAAAAGCAGCCCGCATGGTTTCGGCAGAGAGCAGTACCTGTGGCAGGAACATGCGCCCGGCACCAAAGTCGACACCAATATCGGTCATGGCGGCGGTGAGGGCCTGTTCGGTGATGGTATTGGCATCTATGCCGGCTTTGAGGGCATTTTCTACCAATATAGGAACTTCGTCCTTTTCGCCATCAATAACGGCCTGTTTGATGGCTGCCAGTGGTGTCAGTTCCGTTACTTTGGCGGTGGCAGCTCCCTTAGGTGCGGCCAGATTCGCGGCGTTTTTGCTGTAGGCAAGTCCATTGGGGTCATCAGCCAGCAGGGCGGCGGCAGCCATAAGCGTATTCTGCATGGACTCATCATAGGGATTCATGATGGGAGCATCAAGGCCGGCTGCCAGACACATGGCGAAGAAGGTGCTGTTTATCAGCGGCCGGTTTGGCAGGCCAAAGGAAATATTGGACAGGCCCATGGTGGTGGGATAGCCAAAGCGTTCGCGGTACATCTGCAGGGTGATGAGGACTTCGTAGCAGGCACTTTTATCAGCAGAAACTGTCATGACCAAAGCGTCCAGCAGGAAATCGCCATCATCAAGGCCCTGCTCTTTGGCTGCAGCGATGATTTTATGCATGACGTCAATGCGTTCTTCGGCGGTCTTAGGTACGCCATCAGGGGTAATGGGCAGACAGAGAATAGCAGCGCCGTATTTTTTAGCCAAAGGCAGGAATTCGGCAATCCGTTCCGGTTCATAGCTGACGGAGTTAATGAGGGCACGGCCGGGATAGGCTTTGAGTCCGGCCTCCAGAGCCTGGGCGTCGCTGGTATCGATGGCCAGCGGTGCATCTGTAAGCTGGGCAATTTCAGTAATGGCCTTTTGCATGGCGGCGGCCTGGTCAATGCCGCCAACACCCATATTTACATCAAGGAGGTGGGCGCCGGCTTTGACCTGATTGACGGCCTCTTTTTTTACACCCAGCAGGGAGCCTTCACGGATTTCTGCTGCCAGTTTTTTGCGGCCTGTAGGATTGATACGTTCGCCAATCAGGCGGGTGGGCAGCTCTTTGTCAATGCAGACAGCCTTGCTGCGGCTGGTGAGCCATAGTTTTTTGGCCTGTTTTTTTCGTTTGGGCAGGGGCTGGCCTTTTACAGCTTTGGCCAGTTCTCTGATGTGTTCAGGGGTGGTGCCGCAGCAGCCTCCCAAATAGGTGGCACCAGCCTCCAGCAGCTTTACGCCCCATTGGCCAAAGTCCGCAGGCCCCATGGGAAAGACGGTTTCGCCGTCTTTAAGGTAGGGCATACCGGCATTAGGCAGTACACTTATTGGACAGTTGCAGTTTTCCGCCAGCGTTTTGACAATGGGGACCAGTTCCTCCGGGCCGAGGGAACAGTTTACACCGATGATATCCGCGCCCATAGCGTCGAGGAGAATTGCGGCGGCTTGCGGGTCAGTACCTGTAACCGTGCGGCCGTCTTCGCTGTAGGAGAGCTGACAGATTACGGGAATATTGCAGGCTGCTTTCGCTGCCAGCAGGGCCGCGCGCATTTCCTGAATATCAATGCAGGTTTCGATAATGAGATAATCTGCTCCGGCAGCAGCTAACGCCTGGGCCTGAGCAAAGAAATTGTCGTAAGCCTCATCAAAGGATAAGTCGCCCAGCGGTTCAACAAAGCGGCCGGTGGGTCCCATGGAACCGGCAACTTTAGCCCGGCCCCGGGCAGCCTCCTTGGCAATGGCAACCGCTGCTGTATTTAGTTCAGCCATACGGTCTGTCAGTCCGTAATGTTCCAGCTTTAAGGGACTGGCACCAAACGTATTGGTTTCAATGATAGTGGCACCGGCCTCAATGTAGGCCCGATGAATGTTTTTTACCACGTCGGGATTTTCTACATTCATCAGTTCCGGGCAAGCTCCGGGCTGGAGGCCGCCGGCTTGCAGCATGGTGCCCATGGCACCGTCAAAGATTTCTATTTTGCTCATATATTGACTCCTGTTCTATGGAGAAATTTAAACTTTGCGTGCCGGACAGTTTTTCTGACTGCACAGGGCACAGTTTTCCGGTTGGTGGCTGGGGACAGAATTTTCCTGTTTGCGGTACAGGCCGATGATGGCGGTGATACTTTTCCTGGGCAGCAGCATCAGCGAGGTCGTGAGGCTGACGCCGATTTTATCAGCCTGGGCCAGGCGCAGCAGTTCCGGCTGCTGTTCCAAAGGCCAGTCGCCATAGCCGGGACTGAAACGCCATTTCATGGCAAAACCTTGGGCTGCCATCTTGGGAGCCAGGGCTTTTTCCATACCGTCGGCAATCTGCTCTACTGCAGCGGTTGCGGCAGCGTCCATCAGCAGGGCCAGGGTGTATTCACCGTCCTTAAAACGGGCAGAAATATCGTCCTCGACATCTTCACCGATGGTTACTGACAGGGCGATGATTTTTTCACAGCCGGCCAGGTGCTGGCCGATTTTTTTGCCCTGCAGCTGGCAGCTGGGCTGTGATTTTATCATTTGTGCCTGACAGTCATAATCGTATATTTCCCAAATGCCCCGCGGCTGGGCCAATAAGCGCGCATTGTCGCAGGCCTCCAGAATTTTCTCAGCGGCAAAGTCCCGGGCCTTCATCAGCCCTGCATAGCGTTTGGTCTCCTGTGCATCTATGGCCAGCAGAGGAGCGTTATAAATGGGCATTTCATCACGACCTTAAATTTTTTTAAATGTTTCACGTGAAACAATGGCATTTTTTGTCATTTCATATTATTATATAGGTATGGCTGTTTGTAGGTGTTTTTTATTTACATCTGTCCAAAATAAATCAAGTAATGTAACAATTATACTTACTTTCATGGTTTTTTACAAGAATCACTGTTACATATAGCAAATAATTGTGAGGAAAGCGGTGAAAAATTTGGCAAAGATTATAGCTGTTGCCAATCAGAAAGGCGGCGTTGGCAAGACCACTACGGCAGTAAACCTGGCGGCTTGCATTGCGGCTAAGAAAAAGAAGGTTCTGCTGGTGGATTGTGACCCTCAGGGAAATGCCAGCAGCGGTTTTGGTGTGGAAAAATCAGAACTGGACAAGACTATCTATCATGTACTCATTGATAATGCGCCGGTGGCGGAAGTATTACAAAAGACGGAATTCAAGGTTGATATACTGCCGGCTAATATTGAACTGGCTGGTGCAGAGGTGGAACTGGTGGCTGCCATATCCCGAGAAACACGTCTGAAAAAGGCACTGGACGCTGTGCGGGATAATTATGATTACATTCTCATAGACTGTCCGCCTTCCTTAGGTCTGCTTACGCTGAATTCTTTGGCGGCAGCAGATTCGGTAATCATGCCGATTCAGTGCGAATTCTATGCGCTGGAAGGTGTGGCGCAGCTGATGAAAACCATTGAGCTGGTGCGTAATAACCTCAATGCCAATCTGGCTATCGAGGGCGTGGTCATGACCATGTATGACTCCCGGACAAAGCTGGCTGAGCAGGTTGTAGCAGAGGTTAAAAACAGCTTTGATACTGCGGTGTACAAGACGCGGATTCCCCGTACTGTGCGCCTGAGTGAGGCGCCTTCCTATGGTCAGCCCATTTTATATTATGATAAAAAATCCAAAGGGGCGGAAGTTTATATGAAACTGGCGAAAGAGGTGATTGCCCGTGGCTAAAAAAGGCGGACTGGGAAAAGGTCTGGGCGCCTTTGGTTTGCAGAAGGCGAAACTGACACCGGAGAGCAGCGACGGCGTAAAATCAGTTCCTGTGGCCAAAATTCAGGCCAATCGTTATCAGCCGCGTTTGGATTTTGACGAGGGCGCCATGGAGGAATTAAAGGAGTCCGTAAAGGAGTTTGGCGTTCTGCAGCCCTTGCTGGTAAGAAAATTGCCTGATGATGGCTATGAACTCATCGCTGGTGAACGACGTCTCAGAGCTGCCAAACTGGCAAACCTTCAGGATGTACCTGTAATTGTCCGGGAATATAATAATGAAGAAATCGGCCAGATAGCTCTGATTGAAAACATTCAGCGGGAAAACTTAAATGCGATGGAAGAGGCCAAGGCTTACGAGCGTCTGATGAAGGAATTCAAATTGACGCAGGAGGCCGTGGCCAAAAAGGTAGGCCGCAGCCGTTCGCATATTGCCAACTTCCTGCGGCTGCTTAATCTGGCAGACCAGGTACAGGCGTATGTAGCCAATGGCACCCTGTCCATGGGCCAGGCCAAACCTTTGCTTTCCCTGGAAAACAAGGAATTGCAGCTCGAGGCCGCAGACTATATTCAAAGCCGGGAGCTTTCTGCCCGCCAGTCGGAACAGCTCGTAAAAAAACTACTGGAAAATCCCGATTTATTCCACGCACAGGGTGGCGAGCAGGCGGCTAAACAAAAAACGGAGCAGGATGTGTTTATCCGGGATGCCGTAGATAAGCTGACACAGATGTTTGGTACGCAGGTGCGGATACAGACGGGGAAGAAGAAAAGCAAACTGGAGATAGAGTTCTATTCCCCGGAGGATTTGGAACGTATTATGGGGACGATGATAGAACGCCAGCAGAGCACAAAACAGGCCAAAATGGATGCCCTGCGGCAGTTCTCGCAGACTGGCAAATTTACCGTATAAAGAGGAGCTTTGGTTTACACAATGAACATGAATTATTTTATGTCCTTTATGGGGGACAATATGCCGTTTTTGGTAGTGATTATGGCTGTGGTCATGCTTATCATGCTCGGCATTATGATTAAACAGGCATGGACGCTCAGTTATATGAAAAAACGGTATCGCAAGATGATGAGTGGTGCTACCGGTGATAATCTTGAAAGATTACTTATGGGACATATCGATGAAGTGCGCCATGTAGTTGAAGAAAATAAACGTCTGGATACGGAAAACCGCCGTATTGACGAGTTGCTGCAAAAGGCTGTAACCCGTGTAGGCATTGTACGGTTCCGCGCTTTTGAAGATATGGGCAGTGATTTGAGCTATGCAGTAGCATTGCTGGACGCACATGATAATGGTGTGGTGATGTCCAGTATCTTTGGCCGTGAGGATTCCCGGAGCTATGCAAAGCCCATTGTCGGCGGCAAATCTACTTATCCCATGACCAATGAGGAAGAAGAGGCCTTGCGCGAGGCCATGAATACCGCCAAGTAATCATCCATAGTTTAGGAAAGGAAGACGTAAATGTCAGCAGAAAAAGAGTCAGGCAAGACTGCTGGACAGGAGTATACGATAAAATTTATTCCCAGTCAGGGAGGAGATACCAGAACAATCCGTATATCAGGCAGTATTCTGAAATACGGTATTGCGTCCTTACTGGCCGGGGCTCTGCTGTTTGTCGGTGCATTCAGCTATGCCGTGTATTCCACGATGGCCAATAAAAGCGGCAGTGCTGAAATTGAGGACCTGCGGCAGGTAAATGCCATTCAGCAGGAGCAGCTTTTGCAGTTGGCTAAAAAAGCCAATGCTTTGCAGGAGGATATGAATCAGCTGAAAAAGCTGGAAGAAGATATCAGACGCTTGTCCGGGGCACAGCCTGTGCAGGATAACAATTCTGGCAACGGTGACAAGCAGGGCGAGGCCGGCAATCATAATGGACAGGGTGGCCCTATAAATAAGCCGACTGTGCAGAATGTCAGTGATACACTGTCGTTAGTGGAGCAGGGGCTGGCAATCAGAAGGCAGTCGCTCACAGCTTTGAAGGAAGAATTAAGTCAGCGCCAGCAGGCCTTAGGCTTGCCGGGAATCTCCCTGCCGGGAGGCACAACACCTGCCATTTGGCCGGCACGCGGTGTGGTCAGCTCGCCATACGGCCTGCGCTGGAATGGCTCAGATTTCCATCCTGGTATTGATATTGCCAACGATATGGGCACGCCTATTATTGCTACGGCAGATGGTGTTGTCCGGGTAGCTGGCTGGAATGACGGCGGTTACGGCAATATGGTTGACATTGACCATGGCAACGGCATTATGACACGTTATGGCCATGCCATGCAGGTGGCGGTAGTGGCCGGACAACAGGTTCACCGGGGACAGGTAATTGCCTATATGGGCAGCACCGGATTTTCCACGGGACCGCATGTTCATTACGAGGTACGGATTAACGGACAGGCAGTAAACCCATCGGCTTATTTGCATTAAGATGATGTTTTTTTGTGAATACTGACCGTTCAGATAAAAGTATTATGTATTCATAATGATGGTTACTGACGTTCTTTGTATTCCTGTATACCGTAAAAAAATACATAACATAACAAAAGTAATATAATATAAAAAGCCCTATGCAATTTGTTGCATAGGGCTTTTTTAGTGGCTTTATGGCTATAACATATTTGTCATCGTGTAAATAGTTGTTTTTATAAAAATACTAATTTATGAATAAAAATACATATTGATAAGGCATAAACGGCTATTTTACAGGGGTTATGATAACCATAAATGCATAATTTTAAGCTAAACCCTTATTGACAATAGTTTACATGGTACATATAATATGAACAGTGTTACACTGTATGTGTAGTGTAAAGAGATAAAAGTATCAAATAGCGTATACATTTCCCAAAGGAGCGAAAGTTATGTGCAGAATTGGTTCGATAAAAAGCAAGGTGCCTATCCAGCCATCACAGGCATTGCGCCTGATGCTGCCCCAGCAGGAAGGCCACGACAATTCCGGCTTTGCCATGGTTATGCAGGATTTGTACGGGATATTCTCTCCCTACAAGGATAAGCCGCTGCTGTCCCTGGCTTGCACCCAGCGTGGTGCCCAGCTGGTAGAGGAGTACATGGACGCACATAACTTTGTGCCTTTGGCCGAATGGATTCCTATCCCCGACAAACAGCCGGGGCTGGATATCAAGGCAATGCCATACTACATCTTCCGTAACTATGATTATCCTGAAGAGGCTGCGGATATGACGGCTGAACAGAAGGAAAATCTGCTGCTTGATACCCGGCTGGCTTTGCGCAAGCTCCTTACGGAAACAGGGAATGGCTTTGTGTACTCCTTCTGGCCTGATGTGCTGACCTTAAAGGAAATCGGTGATCCGCGTGATATCGCCACTTATTTCCATCTGTGGGATGATAATGGCTGTCTTATCGCTAAATCTATTGTCGTGCAGTGCCGTCAGAATACGAACTATGATATTGTGCGTTATGCAGCACATCCCTTCTTCCTGCAGGGCTATACCCTGTGTGCTAACGGGGAAAATACCTTCTATACCAAGAACAAGGAATTTCAGTCCTCGCTGCACAGGGGCTACATCGGTTTTGAGTCCGATTCCCAGTGTTTCTTGAATACGCTCCATTACGTTCATCATGAATTGAAATGGCCGCTTATCTATTACAAGCATGTGATTACGCCGCTGCCGTTTGAGGAATGTGAACAGCGTGAGGATAAAGATGTGTTGACGGCTATCCGCCAGTCACTGGCTAATTTGGAAATAAACGGCCCGAACACTGTTATCGGGGTACTCCCGGACTGCCGGATGATTACCTGCTGTGATTCCAAAAAACTGCGTCCGGTGGTAATCGGCCGTAACGAAAACATGGTGGCGATATCCTCTGAGGTATGCGGTATCAATGAAATCATGCCTGACCGTGACCAGTCGCAGGATATTTATCCCAATGAACGGGAAATTGTGGTTATCGATAATGACTTGGAGGTACAGAGATGGAAGCAGTAAAAACTCAGGACATCGGTGTAAATGACCTGCCCTGGAAAATCGAATATCACGCTGAACGCTGTACCATGTGCGGCAGCTGTGTAGCCGGTTGTTCCTTCAAGGCCATTAAAGTGGAAATGCAGCGGCAGTCCCTGACGGTATCTGAAGGGAATCAGCCCCAGCCTAAGCATACTCATGTGGCAAGACCTATCATTAAACAGGTGGCCAGCCTGACTGATTTCTGCCGTGGCTGTGGTATGTGTGAAAAAATCTGCCCCAATAATGCTATTCGCCCTGTAAGAAATCAGGATACGCGCAAGACTTTGTTATCACGGGACAGCGGTCCGATTAAACGCGGCGGCCGTACTAATCTCAATGCCCAGCGGACTTTGGACAGCATTGTGGTAGGGCGTATCTCGCAGATGACTGACCCCTCGCTGGACGCAGCGCGTCATACCTTTGATATCCGTGCGCCTTTTGGCCGCGTTCTGCCGGCTAATAAACTGCCCTTTACGGTAAAGGACGGCAAGCTGGTATCGTCAGCCAGTACACCGCCGGTAAATTGGATTTATCCGCTGATTTTCTCGGATATGTCCATCGGCGCCTTGTCAACCAGAGCCTGGGAGGCTGTGGCGTTGGCTGTAGGCTATCTTAACGAAAAATGCGGTCTGCCAGTACGTATGAGCTCTGGTGAAGGTGGTATGCCCAGTAAATTGCTGGAATCTGACTACCTTAAATACTTCATTATTCAGATTGCCTCTGGTCATTTTGGCTGGAACCGTATTATTAAGGCAATTCCCAATATGGTTACCGACCCGGCTGGTATTCTCATTAAAATCGGTCAGGGTGCTAAGCCCGGTGACGGCGGCCTGCTGCCCAGTGCCAAGGTGGCTGAGCACGTGCAGGCAATTCGCGGTGTACCCAAGGCTACGCTGGCCTCACCGCCGAATCATCAGGGGTTGTACTCCATTGAGGAATCGGTACAGAAAATGCACTTGTCCATGAATGCGGCTTTTGGTTTCCGTGTGCCGGTAGCCATCAAGTGTGCGGCATCAGCAACGTCTGTATCGGTATATAATAACTTATTGCGTGACCCGTATAAGATTTGCGGTGGTTTCTTCCTGGATGGTATTCAGGGCGGTACTGGTGCTGCCAATGAGGTCTCTTTGGACCATACCGGCCATCCGGTGGTATCCAAGATTCGTGACTGTTATCTGGCAGCCGTGAAACAGGGCCTGCAGGGGCAGATTCCCCTGTATGGCGGCGGTGGTATTGGTATGACTGGCAATGCTGCAGCTGATGCCTTCAAGCTCATGTGCCTGGGAGCAAATGGTGTGTTTGTGGGTAAGGTGCTTATTCAGCTGCTGGGCTGTGTCGGCAACGAGCAGGGCCGCTGCAACTCCTGTAATACCGGCAAGTGCCCAATGGGTATCTGTACGCAGGATCCGCGCCTGGTGAAACGTCTGGATGTCGATAAGGGTGCACAGAAGATTGTTGATTATGTACTGGCCTTTGATGCCGAGCTGAAAAAGCTCATGGCTCCTATCGGCAACAGTTCCCTGCCTATTGGCCGCAGTGACGCACTGGTGGCTACGGACAAGGCTGTGGCTGAACAGCTTGGTATTCAGTATGTGTGCTAATTAGGGGGATTACGAAAATGTTCAAAATAGATACAATGCAGGGACATGACCGTATGTCCACCCAAGACCTGCTGCTGGCCATTGGCCAGGCCGTTTCCAAGGGGGAAACGGAGTTTGAGATAGCGGCCTCCGGTCAGCATGATATTGGCGGTCCGTTGTGGCACCCTGAGGGCAAGACACTGCATTTCCATGTGACGAATGCCGGTCAGCGTGTAGGCTCTATGTGCCTGCCGGGGACGGAAATCGTGGCGGAAGGTGCGACCTCTGCTGACGTGGGCTGGCTTAATGCCGGTGGTATCATCACCGTAAAGGGTGATGCCGGTGATACGGCCGGTCACTGTTCTTCCGGTGGTAAAATCTTCATCGGCGGCCGCAGTGGTACCCGTACCGGTTCCTTGATGAAACATGACCCGCTCTATGAAGAACCGGAACTGTGGATTCTCAAAAATACCGGTTCCTTCTCCTTTGAGTTTATGGGCGGCGGCCGGGCTGTAGTCTGCGGCTATGACAGTGCAGAATATACTTCTGTGTTAGGTGAACGTCCTTGTGTTGGCATGGTAGGCGGCGTAGTTTACGTTCGTGGGGCCATTGCCGGGTTCCCGGCGGATATAAAATGCCTGCCTTTGGATGACGCTGATATTGCTTTCCTGAATGAAGGCATGGATGATTTCCTGAATCATATTGATAAGAACGGGCTCAAACCGGAACTGACCAACTGGCAGGAATGGCAGAAATTAGTTCCCCTGACCTTTGCCGAAAAGACTGCCAAGGGCAATAATAAACCGTCCATGCAGGGATTCCGCATGAGTGAATGGGTGAAGGGCGGTATCTTTGCTGATGTTGCGCATGATGATTTTGCGGTACATAATACGCTCTCGACAGGGCTCTACCGTCTGCGTGTACCCAGCTGGGATAATGCTAAATTTGCTGCACCCTGTGAGTTTAACTGCCCGACAGGTATTCCGACACAGCGCCGTTTTGACCTGATTCGTCAGGGCAAACTGGACGAGGCGTTCCAGTTGGAACTGGAATATACGCCGTTCCCGGGTTCGGTCTGCGGCTCTGTCTGCCCCAACCCTTGTATGGACGGCTGTACCCGTGGCAGTATTGATGAACCTATACAGATTGGTGACCTGGGCTATCGTTCCGCATTTCTGCCGGTAGTCAAACCGGCAGTACAGACCGGAAAGAAAATTGCCGTTATCGGCGGTGGTGTAGCCGGCCTGTCGGCCGCCTGGCAGCTGGCACGCAAGGGACATAGCGTCACGGTTTATGATGAGGCTGCCCATATCGGCGGCAAACTCGAACAGGTTATTCCGCGTGGCCGCCTGGCACATGAACTGCTTGAGGCCGAGCTTAAGCGCATTGAAAGTGTCGGCGTTAAGTTTGTATCTGATTATAAAGTAGATAAAGAAAAATTCGCGCAGCTGCGTAGTGACAATGATGCTGTTGTCGTAGCAACGGGCGGCACCAAATCGCGTTTCTTCCCCTGGGAAGGCGCAGAGCGCCTGACTATGGGGCTGGAATACCTTAAAGCCATCAACCGTGGCGAGCACCCCCGGACTGGCAAGCATGTAGTGGTTATCGGTGCCGGCAACTCTGGTATGGATACCTGCCGCGGAGCCTATGAGATGGGCGCGGAAACTGTTGTAGCTGTGGACGTACAGAAACCGGCGGCATTTAAAGAGGAAATTGACTATGTGGAAGGTCTGGGCGGCAAGCTCGTATGGCCCTTCTTCACCAATAAGATTACTGCTGAAGGTGTATATGCCAATGATGGTACGTTTATCCCGGCTGACCAGGTTATTGTTTCCATCGGTGAAGAGCCGGAGCTGGATTTCCTGCCAGAGAATGAAGGCATAGAATTCTTCCGTAACAGCTGGCTGGTGCCGAAGGCTGACCAGTCCATCGCTGCCGGTGTATTTACGGCTGGTGACACCATTAAACCGGGCCGCCTGACAGATGCTATTGGCAGCGGCCGTAAAGCTGCTTATTATGTTGACCAGTACGTAAGGGGACAGGAGGTTAAGCCGTTCCCTCAGAAACAGCAGATTCCGGCTGAACGCCTGTCAAAAGCCTATTTTGATAAGTGCCATCACTGCCTGTTAGGTGACCCCGTGGACGACCATGCACGGTGTGTCAGCTGTGGTACCTGCCGCGATTGTAAGATGTGTCTGGAGTCCTGCCCGGAAAAGGCTATTACCCGTATCGAAAAAGCTGATGGCAGCTGGGAATATGTATCTGACCCGGATAAGTGTATTGGCTGTGGTATCTGTGCTGGTGTCTGCCCATGCGGTGTTTGGAGCATAGCAGATAATCCTGAGCCGATTAAAATGTATTCTACTGGGGCTAAGATGTGATATAATCAAGCTAGTTGATGATGTGTCATCCGAAGGAGGAATGCCTGTATGATGGCCTTGAATTTCCGCGACGAAAAGCATAAAAAGATGCTGATTAGCCGCACCAAGCGCTGTACGGTCCGCTTAGGCGATGTCAGTGCGCAATTCCCGGAAGGCTCGATTGTCTGGATTACTACCGGGCAAAAGGGCGAACAAAAACAAAAACTCTATACGGCTTACCTGGATAAGGTGAGAGTAAAGACAATGGGAACCCTGACCTCCAAAGATTTGGGTAATCAGAATCCCGATATCAACAGTCATGAGGAACTGATTGCCGATTTTGAACGTATCTATAAACGGCGTATCCTTATGGAAGATACGGTAACGGTAATTTATTTTACAGAGGTCATAGGCCTGTAAAAATATCATATTGTTGCACGTGAAACAAAAGGGCCGCAGGCTTGGTGATAATCACTAAGCCTGCGGCCCTTTCAGCTTTAATATATAACCAACAGGGATTTCATAGGGAGCCGGTCATGACAGGGAAGGGGAACGGCGGTAAATTCTTTTTGTACCGGAGGAGATGGAATGTGTGGGGCAAACCAGACGGCAGAGGTGGCAGCCAACACATTTTTTTCCGTCAAGTACAGGCCGGCGGTTTTCGTTCAGACTAATGGCTTGATGTCCTCCGTCGGCGCAGGCAATAACACAGCGGCCGCATCCCAGGCAGGTCGTATGTGTAAATTTCGGGAACAGAATACTGTCACGTTCCAATACATCTGTGGAATCGCTGACGTAGGGCAGGGAACGTCCTACAATGTCCTTTACCGAAGTAATGCCTTTTTCGTGGAGATAGTAGTTAAGGCCGGACTTCAGGTCATCAATGATACGATAGCCATATTGCATGACGGCTGTAGTGACTTGCAGGGAAGTGGCGCCTAACAGTAAAAATTCCAAGCCGTCCTGCCAGGTTTCAATACCGCCCATACCGCTGATATGCAGGTTCTTAAGGGCAGGATTTTTGGCAAGTTCGGCAATAAAGCGCAGGGCAATCGGTTTTACTGCATTGCCACTGTAGCCACCTACGGCAGAGTTGCCTTGTATGGCAGGGCTCGATACATAAGTGTTTAGATTGATGCCCATAATGCTTTTGATGGTGTTGATAGCCGCAAGGCCGTCAGCACCGCCGCGCAGGGCCGCTTCAGCTGCCGGACTCATAACAGCAACATTAGGCGTGAGTTTAGCTAAAACTGGTATGGTGGTGCGGCGTTTGGCCGCGGCGGTAAAGCGTTCTACCAGGTCGGGAACCTGACCAATATCTGAACCAAGTCCATCGGCCATCATATTGGGACAGGAAAAATTCAGTTCAATAGCATCGGCACCGTTTTCCTGACAAGTATAGGCCAGTTCTGTCCATTCGGCGTCATTTTGTCCCATGATGGAGGCCAAAATAAACTTTGTGGGATGTTTTTTCTTTAACTGACGGAAAATAGCCATGTTTTCGGTCACGCTATGGTCAGAAAGTTGTTCAATATTTTTGAACCCGATTATGCTGCCGTCAGCGCCATTGATGGCTGAAAAACGGGGAGAGGCCTCATGAATGTCAAAGTTGCAGATGGTTTTAAAGGAGGCTCCGGCCCAGCCGGCGGTAAAGGCACGGTCGCACATATCAAAGGTGCTGGCCACTACGGAAGAGGACAGTAAAAAAGGATTTTCCAAGGGAATACCACAAATATCTGTTTTGAGGCGGTCCTCATGCGTGGGCAGGGCCGTACTGAGCTGCGGGGCAACATCAGTCTTTAACCTGCCGATGAGGTTCTTTATCGGGACTTCATGAGGGCGCAGACAGGCTGATTCGCAGAGGGCAGAACAGTCTGCACAAGGATTGTCCGCAGGCAGGCTGACGGCGGCAACATCTTCGTTGGCAAACCACAGACTGCGTAAAATCCTGGACGGCTGTAATTTCGCGGGGCAGGATTTGTCGCATACGGGGTCAGCACAGAGCATGCATTTTAACATATCGCTGCGGCGAATAAAATTTTGTGATTTCATGGTTAATACCTCTGGCGATTTTCACTAACTAAGTATTACTGATATATTCGCGGCAGGAGAAGTTTTTTCCTAGAAATGGAGAAAATAATTTTTGTTTCACGTGCAACAAAGCAGATGGAGAAAATATATATTGCAGTTTGACGGTCAATGCGTGCTTATTTTTATTTGTTACAGCTCAGTCGGGTGGAGGTGGTAATACTTTTCGCTGTTGCACTAAATGACCCACCAGCAAAAATATTGTTTTTCTAGCTACATGCGCCGGCAAGCAGTCGGCGCGATTGTTCAGCACAGTGTCCAGGGACTGTTGTTTGTGGGCCAGTCCTCACTGCGTTCGGACGGTCGTTCCACTGCGAAAAGCATCACCACCTCCGCCCTAAGCAACGTCAATATAAAACGTCTTTTTCTCAGTGACAGGGAACAAGCACATCGATGTTCTTGTAACAGGAGCAACGAATCCGTGACAATTGTAAATAGCGTTGCTGGGGGCGAACGGGGGAGTGATTTTTATGCGGGGAGCGACTGCCTGAGCGCAGCGAAGGCCGGCACACTGTAGTCAATCGCTAAGCAACTACGCTGAAAGGAGCGCCGTTGGCCTGCCCGGCGCAGGTAACTGGACAGTGCTATTTTCCGAGGTGTGTCGTTCAGCGGAGGCAGAAAAATTACTCCCCCGTGAACCCCATGCACGTATTAACGGGATACTTTTAAGAACTACTTAACTGTCAAACTGCAATTTACAATTGTGTAGCTTATTTTTGCATTAGTGTTTCAGCAGTTGAAGTTAGTTTTACATTATGCTATGCTTTTATTGAGATTATTTGCTATTATTTTGATAATTCAGTTGAGGAGTGAGGGATATGAAAACAATTGGTATTATGGGGGGCATGGGCCCTATGGCTACAGTGGATTTGATGAAAAAAATTATACTGGCAACGCCCGCCGCAACAGACCAGGAACATATTCCCATGCTGGTGGATAATGCACCACAGATTCCTGACCGGACTAAGGCTATATTAGGGCAGGGGGAATCGCCGGTGGCGGCTATGGTGAAAAGCGCCCGGCGGCTGGAGGCCGGGGGCGCAGATTTCATTATTATTGCCTGCAATACGGCACATTATTTTCTGCCGGAGGTGGCACCGCAGGTGAAAATACCTGTACTGTCCATTATCGAGACAGCGGCAGACAGTGTGCTGGCTAGAGGCTGTAAGTCTGTGGGGCTGCTGGCGACCAGTGGCACCATACGTACAGGCCTGTACCAAAAGGCGTTATCAGCAAAGGGGATAACGTGCATAGCCCCAGCGGCAGATAAACAGCATTTGATTGATGATTTGATATATGATGGTGTAAAAGCCAATAATAACGCTTATGATACGAGCGCAGTGTGTCAGTTGCTGCAGGATATGCAGCATGATGGTGCGGAGGCGTTTATTCTGGGCTGTACGGAAGTGCCTGTAGCTGTATCCATGTACAATTTACAGGGCGACTTCATCGATTCGACAGAAGAACTGGCCAAGGCGGCGGTTAAATACGCCAAGGCAGATAAAGACTAAGTATTATAACGAGGCAAGAAAATGTCCCCCACCTCAGCAGGTGGGGGCACGAATACCAAAACAGGCGGCGAGCATATCTCCCGCCTCGTTGAAACGCCAAGAGGAAGTTTTGCCTATGGCAAAACTGGAACAACGGCGTTATAAAGGGATAAAAATCAAAGCCCTGCAAGTTTATGCTTGCAGGGCTTTTCCTGTGGGGATTTATATGTTCTTACCGGGCAAGGGATTCAATAAGGGGGATTGCTCCCTTGGCCATGCCTGTACCATCATGACCAACGCCGGGAACCGTGATAAGCTGCCAGTTGAATGGCAGGCCCAGACTGGCGGCCTTTTGCTGTGCCTGGTTATAGAAATTACGGCCGCGTTCCAAGCGATTTTGTCCCTGGGCGTCGGCCTCAGGTGTTTTACGCAGAACTTTGGAACGGACAGTATCTTTCTCGCCCAGCAGAATGACAACAGGCTTGGCGAAAGCATTACGGAAATCCTTTTTGGCAGGTGCCAGTTCTTTCATGCCGTAGGAGTAGGAGATATTTTCATCAGGCATAGTGTACCAGCCGGAATTAGCGGCAATAATGAGGTCAGCCGCAGTACGCTTATTCAGCAGGACATAGCGATGTACGAGCTGGGCTCCGGCTGAATGGGCAAAGATAATAACTTTGCTTTTTTTCGTACCGGCCTGCTGCCTGGTGGCTTTGATAATGTTGTCAATGACCGGGAAAATCCACTTGCTTTGAGGCTGAACGTTGCCGCCGGTATTGTCATTATCAATTACATTACCGAAATTATAATAGCGTACACCAGGGAATTTACTTTCGGTGAATTCCGGGCAGGCGATGAGGAAATTATACTTTTCCGCATATTCCTTCCAACCCTGACAGTACTCTTCGGCATTGCGTTTTAAACCATGAAAAACGACGACGATGGGGCGGCCGTCCTGCCAGGCGGCTGGTTTGTAGGTATACACCTTTAGGGGATCAGCGGTGACGCCGGCTGGTTCGGGCAGGGAGAAACTACTTAAGCCGGCCGGCAGCTGTGAGCTTTGTGCCTGAACCGCGCCCAGGGGCAGTAACAGACAGGCCAGCAGGCATAGCATCCCCATAAATAGAGAGGGTTTCTTCATAAAAAGCACTCCTTTCAAGGGTGATAAATAATGATATCCTGCTATGAGACAGAAAGTTTTCAGCCAACAGTTTCCTGTCCATAGTTGGTACGGATATACTCCCAAAATTTGGCAACCAGCGGCAGATGGTTATTGTCTTTCCGCCGTACCATGGCGATGTGTTTGTAGAGTGGCACGCTTAAGGGCAGCGGGACAACATCTGCATGATTATTGAAATACGCAAAGCCGCTTGTCGATATAAGGCTGACGCCCAGGCCGGATTGGACGAGGTCAATGCGTTGGCCTGGACTGTTGCAGTAGGTGACGATATTAGGCGTAAAACCAGCTTTTTGACAGGCTGCCATAAAAACATCATAGGAAACATTTTCTGCCGTAGGAAAAATGAAATTCTCGGCCTGCAGTTCCTGCAGGCTTATTTGCGTTTGACATGTCAGCGGATGGCCCGCCGGCAGAATGACCAAAAAAGGCTCATGCTGCAGGGAAAACAGCTCAAACTCATCCGTGGGAAAATCATCGGGTACAGCCATGATGGCGATATCTATTTCATGATTCCCCAGCATGTGGCAAAGTTTTTTGCTAAGGCAATTGGTCAGGGAAAACTGCATTTGTGGGGATATTTCCGTATTAAACTTGGAAAGAATATCCGTGAGGGGAAGTTTGCCCAGACCGGTAATTACACCGAGGTGCAATGTGCCCTGATTATCATGAGCGTAGTGCTGCATTTGCAGTTCAAGATGGTTTATATCGGAAATAATTTTTTTGGCGCAGCGGTAAAACTCTTCGCCGGCAGGTGTCAGGGTAATGGGATGCGAAATACGGTCGAGCAGCTTTACGCCTAAATCGTCCTCGAGCTTGTTGATTTGCTGTGACAGTGCTGACTGGGAGACAAAGAGTTGTTTGGCAGCTTTGGTAAAATGATGTGATTCTGCTACTGCCATAAAGTATTGTATTTGCCGCAAGAGCATGACGTATCACCTTTCTGCTTGTTTTCAAGTTCGCCATCATTATATACTGATTTGTCGTATTTTGTCCAATTAGATTGGCTAATAAAATTAGAAGAATTGCGAATTTTACATTTAATATCAAAGCCTTTATGATAAAGTCGTGGCTATGGCATAGAATTGCATAAGCTAAAATTTTACAGGAGGTAGTTGAGTATGGAGCTGGATAAACAGCGTTTTCTGGACGAGCTGGCCAGGCTGGTCAATATTGACAGCGTATCCTCGGAACCGGAGGGCGCTGGCAAAATTGCTGCTTTTATGAAGGATAAGTATAAATCCCTGGGCTGGCTGGTGGAAGAGGTCAGCCTGGCACCGTCTATCGGGCCTTGCCTGCGGATTGTCAACAGGGAGGCAGAAAAATACGATGTACTGCTGCTGGCGCACATGGATACGGTTTTTCCGTTGGGAACCGCGGCAAAACGTCCCTTTAGAATAGAGGGAAACCGCGCCTATGGGCCAGGTGTTATTGACTGCAAGGCTGGCCTGTTAAGTGGTTTTTATGCGTTGGCCAACCTGCAGGAAAGAGGGGCGCTGGCTGATGCTGCCGTATGTGTGTTTCTGAACAGTGACCACGAAGGAATAAGCTCGCGGTATTCGGCGGCTTATTCTACGAATTTAGCCAGAAAGAGTCGTTATGTACTGGCCTTAGAGGCCGGCCGGGCTAATGGAAATCTGGTTTATAAACGCAAAGGGATAGCCAGGTATCATATAAATATTAAAGGTGTAGCGGCACATGCTGGTGTTGACTACCAGGCGGGGCGAAATGCTGTTGAGGAACTGGCACATTGGATTATTGCCCTGCAGGCCGCCACGGACCTCAGCAAGGAAACAACTGTAAATGTGGGGAAGGTGTGGGGCGGCACGGGTATCAGTGCTGTACCGGGACAAGCCGGAGCTGCGGTGGATGTGCGCTACTATGACGCTGCAGAAAGCGAACGTGTAGCAGGGATAATGAACAGCCTGCAAGCCCATCCGCATGTGGAGGGAACGTTGGCTGAGGTGGAGGGCGGCATCACCAGACCGCCGATGCTCCCCTCGGAAAAAACCATGGCCCTTTGCCGCAGTATTGACGATATCGGTCAGGAAATCGGTGTGGAATTTGGCTGGATGGCCAGCGGCGGCGGTTCTGATGGCAGTTTTGCCGCTGCTGCCGGCACGCCGACCATCGACGGCCTGGGGCCGGTGGGCGGCGGTGCCCATAGTGAAAATGAGTATTTGGAAATAGATACCATCATTCCCCGTTATGAGCTGTTATGCCGTATTATACAGCATATTATCTGTATAAAGTAAAAGAGGAGGAGAGTTTATGTTAGCGATGGCCCTGGCCCTGATAACAACTGTGATTGTGGCCTACATGATTCTGCACAAAAAGAATGCCCAGACGGTGCTTTTTGCCGGCGGTATATTTTTGATGGCCATGACTATTTTGCTGGGATATCCCCTGTTGGAAGGCAAGAAATCAACGGGTATGGTCTGGTTTGATATCTTTAAGTTTATCGAAGACACATTCAGCTCACGGGCGGCTGGTATTGGCCTGTTGATTATGGCTGTGGGCGGCTTTGCCAAGTATATGGAACATATCGGTGCAAGCCGTGTGCTGGTATATTTGTCGGCCAAGCCGCTCAGTATGATGAAATCACCGTATCTGCTGTTGGCAGTCAGCTATGTGGTGGGACAGCTGCTGAATATCGTCATTCCCAGCGCCGCCGGTCTGTGCGTACTTTTGATGGCCACTTTATTTCCTGTCTTAACAAGTCTGGGCGTCAGCCGTCTGTCGGCAGCGGCTGTTATTGCCACGGCTCCCTGTCTGGACCTGGGGCCGGCCTCTGGTACTGCCGTATTTGCAGCAAAAACCGCTGGTCTGGATGTTGCTGATTATTTTGTCGGGGAACAGATTCCCATTGCTGTGGTTACGATTGTGGCAATAGCAATATCACACTTCCTTGTACAGCGTTGGTTTGACCGCCGCGCTGGCGTCGAGGCCAAGTCTATGGAATATATTGCTCAGGAAAAAGACGATAATATGCCACCGGCTATTTATGCGATTCTGCCCCTGGTGCCTATCGGTCTGGTGCTGGTATTCAGCAAACTGTGCATCTCTACGATTAAAATGCCGGTAGTGACGGCTATGATAATCAGCATAGCTTTGGCTATGACATTTGAACTGGTGCGTACCCGTGATGTGAAAACTGTATTTGACAGCATTAAAGTGTTCTTCGATGGTATGGGGCGGATTTTTGCTACCGTTATAACGCTGATTGTGGCTGGTGAAACCTTTGCTTTTGGTCTGACGAAAATCGGTGCCGTGGACATGATTATCAGTGGTGCACAGAGTTCCGGTTTCGGGGCCACTGCTATTACCCTGGTAATGGTGCTTATCGTGGCTGTATCTGCAGTCATTATGGGTTCAGGCAACGCGCCGTTCTATTCGTTTGGGGCATTGGTGCCTGATATTGCTGCCAAATTGTCCATGCTGCCGGCCGCGATGATAACCCCTATGCAGATGGCGTCCAGCATTGCCCGCAGTGCGTCTCCGATAACGGCAGCGGTGGTAGCTGTGGCTGGTGTGGCTGATGTATCACCAGTTGATGTCGTAAAAAGGACGGCTATTCCCATGCTGGTGGCCCTGGTTACGTCCTTTGTTATGGCAGTACTGGTGTAACAGATATTTTAGGATAAAGAGGAGTGTAGGATTATGAAAAAAACTATTGTGTCTCTGCTATCGACCTGCATTATTGCCGGAGGCGCCGCCAGTGTCAGCGCCGCCGCTAATCCATTTGCCGATGTGCCGGCTGACCATTGGGCATACGATGCTGTAGCTGCTTTGGCGGCAGATGGAATTATTGAAGGTTATGGTGATGGCAGTTACCGTGGGCAGAGTAATATTACACGCTATGAAATGGCACAGATGACAGCGAAGGCCATGGCCAATGAAAAAAAGGGCAGTACAGCTGACAAGGCGCTGATTGATAAACTGGCAGCGGAGTTTGCTGCTGAGCTTAAAAATTTGGGTGTCCGTGTAGCTAATTTGGAGCGAAATGCAGATGTGGTAAAGTGGAGTGGGGAGGCACGCTATACTTTTTACAGTCAGCGTACGGAAAATGCGAAAGGTGATACGGATTCATCTAATACCAACGAAGTGCTGCTGCGGTTGGAACCCAGGGCAGAGATAAATAAAAACTGGAATGTTCATGCCCGTCTGGATGCCAAGGTCGATTTAAAAAATGACACGACGGATGAAGTAAGTTTGAAACGTTTGTGGGCTCAGGGAAATTATAAGGACTTCAATGTAAAGCTGGGACGTATCCCTTCGGGGACAAGTTATAATAAAAACCTGATGTTCTTCACCCAGCTTAGTGGTGTGGAGGTAAACTACGGCAGCAAAGTAAAACTGCAGGCCAGGGCAGGCCGTATAAGTACGGGTGATATGCGCTATGATGATGCCCTTAAGCGGGCCACAAAGCGGAAAACACCAGCGGACGCCGTAGATTTCCAAAGTCTGGCTGTGACGTATAAACCGGGGAAGTTGTCAGCGACCGGGGCCTACTACCATTTTAAGAACGGTATGTTTAAGGACACCTTCTATAATGATAACGGTGATAAGGATAATGCTCATATTTGGGAAATTGCGGCCACGTACCGCTTTGATAAGAATTTTGCCCTGACAGGGGCGTATATGCGCAACACAGAGGCGGATAAATATAACCGCTCCTATTTGGTACATCTTGACTATAAAGGCGCCAAAAAACAGCAGCAGGGCTCATGGGGAGCTTATGCGTCCTACCGCTATCAGGGAGGTAATACTTCAATTGACCCCACGTGTGATGGTGCATTCTTTAATACCAAAGGTATTGAAATAGGCGCGCAGTATACAATTCTGCCCAACGTACAGGCGAAAGCCATTTACTTCCGGGGCAAACAGCTGGAAAATGACTTAAAAGCGGAAAAATTATTTGGCCGTTTGGAATTTTGGTTCTAAGAAATAAGATATAAATGTTGCACGTGAAACAACGCCCCTGTAAGCTGCTGCTTACAGGGGCGTTGTCTTAGCTTATTTGCCATACGGCATGACTGCCTTTGTCGTCTTTGCGCACGATGAGCTGGTTGTCTATTTCCTGTTTTAATTCGGTTACATGGGAGATAATGCCAATCAGTTTGTCGCCGCTGGAAAGGCGCTTGAGGACTTTGATGGCCTGGTTGCGGGAGTGGTCATCAAGAGAGCCGAAACCCTCGTCAATGAACATAATGTCGAGATTGATGGCAGCAGTGCTCACCTGAATTTGGTCAGATAGGCCTAAGGCTAGTGATAAGGCTGCCATAAATGATTCACCGCCAGAGAGTGTTTTGATATCCCGCACATTGCCGGTAACGGTGGAATACACCATCAGGTCCAGGCCGCGGTTGCGTCCTTGTCCGGCATCGGTTATGGGGATAAGGCGCAGCTCAAATTGCCCGGCTGTCATTTCGGAGAAACGCCGGTTGGCAGCAAGCAGAATCTGCGTCAGGTAGCGGCGCTGCACAAAGGTTTCAATGTCCATGCGATACCCGGAAATCTTGCCGGATAAACGGTTGTAGAGATTATCCAGACGGGCAGCACTCAATAGCTTGTCAGTACGGGCGGCGAGGGCAGTATGCAGGACGCCGGCGACTTTTTCATTGGTGGAAAGCATGTGCTGACAGTTTTGTAATTTTTGCGATAGTTCCTGCCAGGCGGCATGGGCCTGTTCCTGCTGTTCTTTGAGTTCCGTAAGATTAGGACGGGGACGGCTGTCGATGAATGTGATTTGTGCCTGCTTGCGCCCTTGCAGGTTGTTGACTGTGTCCTTGTATGTTTGTACTTCCTGCAGCAGGCGCTCACTGTCCGCAGCCGTATAATCGTGTACTAATGGCTGCCAGATGTTTTCACTCATGTTAAGGGCGGTACAAATGTTTTGATATTCTTTGTGGGCAGACTCTGTTTCTGTAGTAAGGCCGGGGATTTTAGCCTCTGCGTCCTTTAACAGGGTTTCAGCCTGCTGCCGGGCGGCCGCTGCTGTGGCGGCCGCTGTTTCTGCCTGCTGGGTGCTGGTTTGTGCGGCCATAAGTTGGGCTTTGGCCGCAGCTAAGGCGGCTTGTGCGGCGGTTTCACTTTCATAAGGGCACTGGGCATTCAAGGTTTTTTGCTGGCCCTGCAGGTTCTTTAACTGGCTGTCAGCCTGATGATAATCCTGTTCGGCAGCAGATACGCTGTCTTTGAGTTTGACAGACTGGGCATCGCTTTGGGCCAGCTGATTTTGAATCTTTTTCAATTCGTCCGCTTGTTTTTCCAGATTGGTGCGTTTTTGCCGGAGCAGGGACTCCCATTTGCTGAGTTGTGGCGTTATATCAGTTAAAGCCGGATTTTCAGGCAGGGGCATGAATTCGGCCAGGCTTTGACAAAGCCGCTGCAGACCGTCACTGAGCTGCTGCTGGCAGTTTTGCAAATTAGTGCTGGCTTGGCCGGCTTGCTCTGCCAGACGGTTTTGTTTTTGGTTCAACTCTGTAACCTGCTGGGACAGTTTTTGCAGTTCTGCTCGTTCCAGGGGTTTGGCCTGTTCTGCGAGAATGTGGGGGGCAGGATGAACGGTGGCACCGCAGACCGGGCAGGGCTCGCCGTCCTGCAGGGTTTCAGCCAGCAACCCGGCCTGAGCATCGAGAAACAGTTTTTGCTGAACAGTGTAGGTGTTTTGCGCCGTGGCGTAAGCGGCTTGCGCCTGCTGATAGGCCTTTTGCGCCTGTTCAGTGGCCTGCCGGGCTTGGGCAATATTATCTTCCAGAGCCGCTAAGCGCCGGGTGTCAGCCTGCCAGCTTTCCAGGCGTTCCGCTTGGTTATGGCTTTGTTCTAATTTCTGCCCGGCATCATGCATGGCGTCTTTGCGTTTTTGCCAGTCGGTTACTTGCTGGGCAAATGCTGTTTCCTGCTGTCTGGCAGCTGTCAGGCGTTCCAGGGCTGACTGTACCTGCTTTTGCATTTGCTTTTCCTGCTTTTGCAGGTCCTTTTGCTGGCCCAGCATTTGCATGGCCGCCGTTACTTTTGTTTCCTGGGCACTGTAGGTTTGCAGGGCTGCCTGTTGGGCGGCTTGCAGCTGCTCACGCTTTTGGCAGGCCGTTTCTTCGGCGTTTTTCAGTTTGGGTAAAACGGCTGTCTGCTGTTTTTGCTGGGCGAGCAGCTGTTGGAGGGTTTTTAGTTTTTCCTGCCAGCGTTGATACAGGGAATCTATTTTACAGGCGGTGTTTATCGCCTGCCCTAACTGGGCTTTTTGGGTCAGCGCTGTTTTTTGGCTGGCAAGTTCTGTTTCCTTAACGGTGATATTATCGAGTTCCTTGTAGGCAGCAACGAGGGATAACGCCGCGGTATAGGCCTGTTGGTGCTTATCCCGCAGGGCTGTGGCCTGCGTGTATTCCTGGCTGATAGCAGCCGCCTGCGCCTTTAATTCTGCACAGAAAGGCTCAAGCCGGGCCTGCAGTTCTTCAATATCTACTATGCTTATGTCCTTTGTCTGGCTGAGCCGGAGTTTAAGGGCCTGTAATTCAGCGTCGGACTCGGCTGCCAGACCTTCGATAACACCCTGACAGCGCTGCATAAGGCGTTTCATTTCTTCCTGTGTGGCCGCATTACGAGATTTCAGTTCATTCACGATGCGGTCAAAAATTTCCGTAGCGAACAGACGGCGGAAGATTTCTTTTTTCTTGGTTGATTCCAGACGCAGGAGTTCCATAAACTCGCCCTGGGCAATCATGCCCACCTGCATGAATTGTTCCTTGGTCAGGCCGATGATTTCCTGCAGTTTGGTGTTTATTTCGCCAATTTTGCCGTTATAATTACTGCCGTCCGGCATGGTGAAGGTTAATTCCTCGCGCGCCTCAATATCATCGCCCTGGCCGCGCAGCCGCTTGCGAAAATGATGGGGGACGCGGCGTACTGTATAGCAGCGGTCTTGCCCATCTTCCTGTTCACTGAAAGTGAGTTCCACAAAGGGGGTTACATCGCGGCCAATGTATTGGCTTTGCATGTCGGTGCTGGCTTTTTTGTTGGTATTGGAGCTGTTTTCGCCATAGAGGGCAAAGACCAGAGCGTCGAAAATGGTAGTTTTTCCTGCGCCGGTATCGCCGGTAATCAGAAATAAATTCTGCTGGGGCAGGGAAAAGTCAATGTCAGTTTTCTGGCCGTAGGAGCCAAAGGCCTGCAGCGTAAGTTTGCGTGGTTTCATGGTCATGCCTCCGTGCGCTTGTCTTGTACCGTATTGATGATATCGGCAAGGAGAGCCTCGTCAGCGTCCTCTAACTCCCCAAGGAAGGTCTTACATAGCTCAAAGGGTGAAAGCTGCTCCTGCGGTATGTCAGCGCCCTCATAATTCACTTTCTGTTTGACGGCACGCCGGATTTCCAGCAAGTTGGGAAAAGCTGCGCTCAACCGGTCATGCATATCAAAGATGTCTAAATCATCTTCGTCTGTCAGGGTGATGCTGACATAATCTGTGGAGGGGGAGGCCAGCACATTTTCCAGGGTATCCTGAATTTTGCGTACGGCATGCAGGGGCGTGAGGGGCAGAACCGTGGTGTTTACTTCGCCCTTAGCGCTCAGTTCCACTTCGATAATGCCTTTTTCCTGTTCGGCCTCACTGATGGAGCAGGCCAGGGGCGTGCCGCAATAGCGGTAACAATCCTGACCGTTGAGGCGTTGGGGCTTATGGATATGTCCCAGCGCTGCATAGTCAAACAGTTCCAGAATATCGCCGTTTACGGAGTCAATATTGCCTACGGTTATGCTTTCGGAATCACTGCGGACGATGTCCTGGCCGGCAGTGGAGAGATAAAACTGATGGCTGACGAGGACGTTGCGCTGGTCAGTATCGATGTTTTCCCGTGACAGCAGGGCGTGCACAGCCTCGTCATAAGAGAGATTGTTGCCCTTAGCGTCAGTGCCGGTAATTTCTTTGACCATGGAGGGTTTGACAAATGGCAGCAGGTAGAAATTTACGGGGCCAAATGAATCGGTGAGGGTGACCTGGGTGATGTATTCTTCCGGGAGCCGGGGCGGCAGGCCGATAAGGTGAATTTTGTGGCGAGCCAGTACCTGGCGGAACAGGTCTACGCGCTGGGCACTGTCATGGTTGCCTGATATGAGCATGATTTCCCCCTGGGGCAGGGCGTTGCGCAGCTGCGTAATAAAATCGTCAAATAGTGCTACAGCCTCGGCGGCAGGAATAGCTTTATCATAAATATCGCCGGCGATGACTACGGCGTCCGGCTGGCGCTGGGCTGCCTGGTCTGCGATTTGCCGGAGAATGAAAGCCTGGTCCTCCTTCAGGTCATGGTTTACGAGTTTTAAACCAATATGCAAATCTGATAGGTGAAAAAATCTCATTGTGCGGCCTCCTTAGCGATGTATCTGTTATTATTATATAGGCACGCCGCCTTTTTTGCACAGAAAACTCAGAGGCCGTGCAAAATACAGCGATATATTTTACATAGATAAATTGCAGTTTGACGGTCAACGAGTTCTTAAAATTATCCTGTCCATGCGTGCATGGGGGTCACGGGGGAGTAATTTTTCTGCCTCCGCTAAACGACACACCTCGGAAAATAGCACTGTCAAGTAACCTGCGCCGGGCAGGCCAACGGCGCTCCTTTCAGCGTAGTTGCTTAGCGATTGTCTACAGTGTGCCGGCCTTCGCTGCGCTCAGGCAGTCGCTCCCCGCATAAAAATCACTCCCCCGTTCGCCCCTACAAACGGCCTATACAATTGCTACGAACTCGTTGCTCCCGTTACAAGAACATCGATGTGCCTGTTACCTGTCACTGCGAAATATTCATTTTACACGGACGTCACTTAGGGCGGAGGTGGTGATGCTTTTCGCAGTGGAACGACTGTCCGAACGCAGTGAGGACTGGCCCACAAACAACAGCCCCTGGACACTGAGCTGAACAATCGCGCCGACTGCTTGCCGGCGCATGTAGCTGGAAAAGTCCAAACTTTTGCTGGTGGGTCATTCAGTGCAACAGCGAAAAGTATTACCACCTCCACCCAACTGAGCTGTAACAACTAAAAGTAAGCAGGCACTAACCATCAAACTGCAAATGGTATTTTCAATGCAAAAAACCAGTCCACAGAGGGACTGGTTTTTATATATGAGGGTATTTATTTGATTACGTTCCAGTTATGGTCGCAGCTGGGCGAAATTGTGCCTTTTTCCTGGACATAGCGAATCATGAGATTACGCATCTGGCCATCATCGCCGTATTTGCGCATGGAATCAAAGACAACCTTCGGTTTTTTGCCGTTGGTGTAGCCCATAGCAGCCATGTAGCCACTGCCGCCGTTCATGCGGTAGTCGTTGATTGCCATGGTAAAGATATCCGTATCTTTGACATCTTTGCCTTTGTACTGGAGTTTTACGATACGCTGGCCGACAGGTTTCGTCAGGTCAATGGTGTAATCAACGCCCTGCAGCATGTCATAGTTGTAGTCCGGGGACTTGCCATAGAAACCTGCGGCATGTTCCATGTACTTACGCAGTTCAGCACCGTTGATTTCGATACCGTAGAGATAGTTCTCATAGATGTACAGGCCGGACATTTCCTGCAGCGTAATGTCACCCTTGGCAATGTTCTGGCTGGTGTTAAAAGAGGCAGATGCAGACAGCTGGGTGCCGGCATAGTGGCGCTGTACTTCATTTACCAGGTCCACGATAGCGGAATCCTGATGGTTGGACTCAGCACCGACAAATTCAGCCGAGGCCTTGCCGATTACAGTCTGCAGATGTTTCAAGGTCTTGTCATGCCAGGGTTTTACCTGGTTTACAATCTGGGGGTCATCAGCGACACCTTTAACAGAGATAGCCTGCGTAGCTACCTTGTCAACATGCCATTTACCGTTCACCTTGTTGACGGTGAGGACGCTCTTGCCCAGGAATTTGCCATCTTTGCCGCTTTCCACTACGGGAACACCGTTGATGACGGAATCAGCGTATTTGGTGCCGTCCGGCCCTACAATGCCGCTCTTGTTATCAATAACGACATGGTTATGAGCGCAGACCAACAGTGACAATTCCGGGCAGGCCTTGGCGATATCCACTACCTGGTTTTCAGAACCGGCACGGTCATCACGGGGCACGCCGGAATGGGTGATACCGATGATGATATCAGCACCCTTGGCCTTAAGTTCCTTGACGCACTGTTTGAATACCGGCACCTGGTCAGCGAAGTGAACGCCGGCAAAGTGGGACGGGTCTTCGAACATCGGAATTGCCGGCGTATCAGTGCCGATAATGCCGACTTTGACCTTTTCACCGTCGATGGTAACCGTCTTCATCAGGTAAGGACGCACAGCACTCCAGGTTTTGCCTGTCTTGTCATCAATGACGTTGGCAGCCAGGACATTCTTGTTTTTGCCGATGGCTTTTTTGAGAAAATCCAGGCCAAAGTTGAATTCATGGTTGCCCAGTTCGATAGCATCATAACCAATGGTGTTGAAGGCATCGAACATCGGATGGGTTTTCCATTCATTGGGATGCTGTACCATATAGGTATCCAGCGGAGTGCCCTGCAGGATATCGCCGCCGTCCACAACGAGGATAGCATCATTCGGGCCTTTTTGGCTGCGGGCTTCCTTGATAAGGGTGCTGATTTTAGCCAGTCCTACTTCAGCCGGCTTGGCAGTGAAATAATTCCAGCCGATGATGCTGCCGTGGATATCGGAAGTGGAAAATACAGTGAGGTCACCGGCAAAGGCCGTACCAGAGGTAATAGCAGCCGTCAGTGCTGCCAAAACCATGGTTTTTAAAGAGCGTTTTGCAAACATACTTTTGCCTCTTTTCTTTAACACGAGAGAATTAGAACTGCCATTCAATACGGCCGAACAGTTCGTTGTAGCTTTCGTCGCCAATCAGCGTCTTGCCCTTTACAGCCTTGAGCCATAAATAAGTATGGGGCATAACATTGGCCAGATAGCTGAGTTCCCAGCCCTTAGTACCAGCGTCCAGCGTATAGGTCGGAGCCGGGCCGACGTTCTGGCCGATGTGACGGTAAGCTAACGCCATACCCCACTGGCCGGCATTGGTGGTATCGAAGTTTTCAAATTCCTTATAGCCAAGTACGATGCTGGCAGACTGGTTGTAGCTATCAGCACTGAAGTTTTTGCCGTAGTTACCCTGCAGGGCGATGTTTTTGTCAAAGTGATAAGTGCCTTTTGCCGTAATGGTGTTCATAGCGTCATTGTTACGGCCATAGCCTAACATGTTGGTAAAGGCATGGCTGGTTAAGTGATGGTAGCCGAGGCCGGCATTTAATTTGCCGAGCCAGCCCGTGAAGCCGATAGCCTGATAGCTGGCAGTCGTTGCTCCCGTATTATCCACAGCTACACCGTAATTATAGTAATCGTTACCGCTCTTCAGGTTGAAACGGCCGGCATTGATGGTGGTCTTCAGCTTGTTGCCGAACTGCACCTGTGCGCCGCTGAACTGGGTATCGAACATGATATCCATATCAATGGTAACAGGCATTTTACCAAAGCGTACCATGGTGTTGCCGTATTTGCCTTCTGCCCAGATACGTTTGAGCTTTACATTATCACCGCCATAGCCAGGACCATCGGTTTTCATATTGATAGTGCTGTCCAAGCGAGCCTTTACTTTCCAGTTCTTATTTACTTCTGCCGTGGGTTCCAGACGGAAGGTGATGGTGTTACCGCTGGTAACATCATCTTTGTTATAATCAGCTCTATTCAGCGGATGATGTTCATAGTTTGAACGTTCAAAGTCATAACGAGCCATGCCGTTCCACTTAACCATATCAGCATTGCGTTCAAGGTTGGCAACACGTACGCCCAGGTTGTTCAGTTCAGCAGCGAATTCAGCGGCCAGTTTGTCAACGAGAGCTTTGTCAGCACCCTTGGTGTTCTTGGCCATAGCCTTGGCTACCATCTGAGCCATTTCGTAACGGGTGATGTTACGGTTGCCTTTGAAAGTGCTGTCGCCGTAGCCTTCAATGACACCGTCAGCAGCGAGCTGGGAAACAGCGTCATAAGCCCAGTGGTCAGCCGGAACATCGGCAAACGGATTGCTGGCTGCGAAAGTCGTGCTGGCTGCACCGACAAGCAGAGCCGTGGTTAATGCGGAAACCATAGTTTTCTTCATGAGTTAAATCTCTCCCCTGATATAAAATATGCGAATTTTCGTTGTCGTCTAAATTTTTGATATTCAGACAACAATAAAAACAACGCGAAATCACGATTAAAATTATATTAGAGGCATGCAGTTAAAACAAGGTCATATGTCCTTTTTTGCGGTGCGAGGCCGTGTTTTGGCATGTATACTTTAGGCAGGCTTATACATAGATATGTTTGGGCAAATATTGGTGCCTCAGATGTGATATTATATAAATGAGCATTAAGGGCTTTGATAGTATATTAGCCAGACAAGAGGTAAAAGATAATGACGCTAATACAGATGAGATATTTCTATGAGGTCTGCCGGTGGCAGAACATCACCAAGGCGGCGGAACACCTGCATGTTTCCCAGCCGACTATCAGCATGGCTATGCAGACCTTAGAGGCAGAGACAGGGCTTAATATCTTTCAACGGGAAGGAAGAAAGATTATTATCACCCCGGAGGGCAGTAAATTACTTGGCAAAGTCAAACACATTTTAACCCAAGTAGACCAACTGGAAGAGGAAATCAGCGATATGGCCCATAATCGCAATCATATCCGGCTGGCTATGCCCCTGCAGCTGGGGACACAATTCCTGCCCAAGATACTGGGAGAATTCCGGCAGCAAAACCCGGAAATTCGGCTGGATATTATCGAATCGGGCGGCATCTCTGCCTTGCATATGGTAGAAGAGGAAAAACTGGATATGGCGTTCACCAACTATGAAACGGGGTTCAGCCAAAAACTTAACTATGAAAAGCTGTTTGCCTGTGAGTGCTGCCTGGTCACAAGCCGGGAACACCCCTTAGCCGGCAAAAAATCCATCACGATGGCAGACATTATTAACGAACCGCTGGTGCTGCTGGACAGCAGTTTCTTTGTCTATCGCATGGTACACGAGTTGTTTGCTCAGGAAAACAGCAAGCCGCAGGTAGTACATTATTCCCCGTATCTGCACACGATAAAGAATCTCGTGCGTACAGGTATCGGCTGTACATTTCTCACCCGGCAGGCCGTTTTGCCACGCGATGACCTGGCGTTAATTCCTATGGAACAGCCTTTTTATATCAATTCCGGTATCGTCACCAAGAAGGGACGTCAGGTCTATGACGATGAACGACGTTTAATCAAATATTTAAAGGAAATTACCAGGAGTCTTAATGTAAAATAAACATAATAATTAAAGAAAAAATAAACAGGATTTTGACGGTAAATGTAGAATATTTACAAACATAGTAAGTCCCTATATAGGGGATAATTATATGGCAATAATAAAGTTGTAAAAGTAAATATTGGAGGGATTAGCTTTATGAAGAAAAAACTGTTTTTATCATTATTAGCTATGGGGATTATCTGTGTAAACCCGGTTAATGCCGCAGAAAAAACTGCTGGTCTGCCTAATCCGATGGTCAGTTATGACAGTGTAATGGCCGCTAAAAATGCCGCCGGTTTTCAACCTCTTTACCTGCCTTCAATAAGTGGTTATCATGTGAATAAGGTCTGGGTGATTGCCGGTGATATTATTGACATTGAGTATGTTTCAGACAATCAGCCGGTGGGCAGATTCCGGCTGCGTACAGCCCGTTGTACGGAACTGCGTAACGACGAAATCAGCGGCATATACGGTGCCAAGTGGCAGCAGGAAAAGATAAAGGGAATTGAAACATCTATTACCGAAGTTTACGGAATGAATAAAAAACTGACTGGTTATGCAGCACATTGGACACATAATAATATGCTCTTTTCCGTAAGTTGTGAGAATATGACATATCGGGAGTTTGGACGTCTGTTGGCAAATGGTTTATTGGAGCTTAGCCTGAACTATTTTTAAGGTTGGTAAATACAAAACTACAATATAAAATCCCCCCATATAACAGAGGAGAACCTGTTATATGGGGGGATTTATTATGCTGTTTGTCCGTGATATTCTACAGTGCGGATTTCTTTGATTTTATTGTTTTCATCCACCATGACAACCTTGGGCTTATGGGCCCGGCCTTCTTCTTCGGTAAACAGGGCATAGGCCATAATGATGACAATATCACCGGGCTGGGCCAGGCGGGCGGCAGCCCCGTTGAGGCAGATTACGCCGGAACCACGGGGGCCGGGAATGGTGTAGGTTTCCAGGCGTGCGCCGTTGTTATTATCGACGACCTGTACCCGTTCATTGGGCAGGATACCGGCTTTTTCCATGAGTTCTTCATCGATAGTGATGCTGCCCATGTAGGCCAGATTGGCCTCCGTAACAGTGGCGCAGTGGATTTTTCCTTTGAGCATATTTAGGAGCATTGTTGGTGTGTCCTTTCTTACTAGTAACTCAGGCTGTGAGTATTACGTTATCAATCAGGCGCGTCTTGCCGATTCTTACGGCAATGGCCAGCAGCGTGTCTTCGCTGACTTTGGTCAGCGGTTTGAGGGACGGATAGGCATAGGCCTTGACATAGTCAATGCTGGCCATTGGTTCTTTGGTCAGCTCAGCCTTGACGATATTTTCCAGGGCCGCTACATCTGTTTCCCCTTGCGTATAGGCGGCTTTAGCCTGCTGCAGGCTCCGGGAGAGGACGAGAGCAGCAGTTTTTTCTTCGGCTGACAGGTAGCTGTTGCGTGAGCTGCGGGCGAGGCCGCTTTCTTCCCGGGCAATGGGCACCATGTTGATGTGTACGTTGATGTTGAGGTCTTCGACAAAGCGGCGGATAACCGTTACCTGCTGGGCGTCTTTCTGGCCAAAGAAGGCCTCGTCAGCGCGCGCCAGATTGATGAGTTTTGTTACGACCGTAGCAACGCCGCGGAAATGGCCGGGGCGCTGGGCACCGCAGAGTTTGTGCGTGATATCCCCATCTACGTTGACAAAGGTGCAGTAGCCTTCCGGGTACATCTCAGCCGGTTCCGGATGGAACACGGCATCAATATTGACACTTTCTAATTTTTCACAGTCAGCGGCAAACTGACGGGGATAGGCGTCATAATCCTCGTTGGGGCCAAACTGGGTGGGATTGACGAATACCGAGGCGATGACGATATCGCATTTTTCTTTGGCCGCACGCATCAGCGTCAGATGGCCTTCATGCAGGGCACCCATGGTGGGCACGAGGCCGATGGTTTTGCCCTGGGCTTTGCAGGCCGCCGCGTAGGCTTTGATGTCTTTGATAGTTGTTAAAATTTTCATAGTGTATTCTCCTTACTGGTTATAAGCAGGGGCAGGTTCTTCCTGCGACTCGCGATTGTCCCGGCGTACGCAGAAGTTGGCCACGAGGGAGCCGGAAACATTGTGCCAGACGCTGAAGATGGCACCGGGCAGCGCTGCGGCCGGGTTAAAGTACATAACGGCCAGGCTGGCAGCCATACCGGAGTTCTGCATGCCGACTTCAATGGCGACAGTACGGGCTTTGCGGCTGTCCAGGCGCAGTAATTTGGCGGCGGTAAAGCCTAAGGCCAGACCAAAGGCGTTGTGCAGAATGACGATGGCAGCCATGGTCAGACCGACGGCTGCCAGTTTGCTGGCGGAAAGTGCTACTACGCAGCCGACCAGCAGTACGATGCAGATTACTGATACCAGCGGCATGGCCGGCATGATTTTCTGTGCCGTGTCAGCCATGAAGTGGTGAACCAGCAGGCCGAGGATTACCGGTGCCAGTACCATCTGGGCAATGGAAATCATCATGGCCGTGAAGGAGATATCAATCCAGGCGCCGGCGAGGAAATAGGTAAGGGCCGGCGTTACGATAGGAGCCAGCAGCGTGGTGGTCATCGTCATGGAGACGGAGAGCGCCACATCACCGCGGGCCAGATAGGCGATAACATTGGACGCCGTACCGCCGGGGCAGGTGCCTACGAGGATAACGCCGATAGCCAGTTCCGGCGGCAGGGCAAAGAGCTTGACCAGAGCCAGTGCTACGAGCGGCATAATGACGAACTGGGCGCCTACGCCGATGGCCACTTCTTTGGGATGGCTGAGTACGCGCTGGAAGTCCTCGACTTTGAGCGTCATGCCCATACCGAACATGACAATGCCCAGCATCCAGGACACATAAGGCCCTACCCAGGTCAGCGTTTCCGGGCGCCAGGCACCCAGAACGCCGATAGCGATTACGAGCAGCGCGAGATTGTCGACAAGTTTTTTGATGATTTTTTGCACAAAAAAACCTCCTAAAAAGAAATGAAATTTTTAGGCAAAAGAAAAAGGCTGTAAAGCACGCACGCTCTCCCTGAGAACGGCAAAGATGCTTTCACAGCCTTGTTATTTACTGATTGTACGGAAAGTAACCTTAATAGAGCATATCCTCTAAAGCTGTCCCGGTTTCTGACAATCCGGGCAGTTTCCTTTATGCCTTAAGATAAATCCAGTTCATAAAAGTATGACTCACAGCAATGATGTCATCTTTTGCCATGAGTCATATTTTAGCACTTATGAATTGATTGGTAAAGGGGTGGCTTATATGGGGATATTAAGGCGTCCGTTATTTGTTTTTGGCTTTTTGAAATTCCTCAAGAATCATGCGCTTGGCGATTTTTCCCGTAGAGGTACGGGGCAGTTTTTCCATGAGGTGGAATTCGCGCGGAATCTTGTAGAGGGCGAGGTTAGCCTGCAGGAATTTTTTGAGTTCGCGGACGTTGATGTCTTGACCGTCATGGGTGCTGTAGAAACAAGCACCAGCCTGACCGCGCAGTTTGTCATCAATACCGATAACAGCGGCCTCAAAGATGCCGGGGAACTGGTAAACGAGTTCTTCAACTTCGCGGGGGTAAATGTTTTCCCCCATGCTGATAATCATGTCCTTAATGCGGTCCACGATGTAGATATAGCCTTCGGCGTCAGCCCGGGCTACGTCGCCGGTGTGGAACCAGCCGCCGCGCATGGCGTCCTGGGTAACATCGGGCAGATTCCAATAACCCAGCATGATGTTTTCGCCCTTGACGATAAGTTCGCCGGCCTCGCCCTGTGGTACAGACTTGCCTTCGGCGTCAATGAGTTTCCATTCAATGCCCGGGACAATTTTGCCGCAGGAGCCGACGATGGGCTTTTCGGGCGGATTCATGGTGACAACCGGACTGGTTTCGGACAGGCCATAGCCTTCGCAGATATCTACGCCGAATTTCTTGATGAAGTCCTGCTGAATCTGCAGGGGCAGGGTAGTGCCGCCGCTGACTACGAGGCGCAGGGGTTTCATGTCCTCGGTGGTGGCCAGTTTGGTCAGCAGGCTGCAGATAGAGGGCACGATGTAGAGGTCAGTGACCTTTTCTTCGCGGATTACAGCGATGGTTTCCTTCGGCGTGAAGGAGTCGAGAATTACCACCGTAGCGCCGCAGAAGAAGGAATAGAGGGCGGAGCAGGTCCAGCCGAAAGCGTGGTACATCGGCAGTACGCAGAGGACGTTGTGTTCGGCCTTACAGCCCATGCCGTTATCGCGCATCTGCTCGCAGTTGGCTACGAGATTGCGATGGGAGAGCACGGCCCCTTTGGGGTTGCCGGTAGTGCCGGAGGTGTAGATGGTGGCGCAGGGCTTATGTTCGTCGAAGTCTGCACTCAGCGCCGGTGCATCGGCAATTTTCTTGTTGGCCTTGGACATAGTCTTGATATCGTACTGTGTGACCTTCAAATCGCAGCGCAGGGCAGCCAGGGCGTCCACCAGATTCAACGGCTGATAGGTCAGCAGGACGCGAATCCCGGAATCCTTGATGATGTAGGCAATTTCGCGGTTGCTGAGCTGGAAGTTGATGGGCACGGCAATGGCACCCAAAGACGTGGCCCCCATATAGGCAAAGACGAAATCAGCGCTGTTGCGGGAGAAGATACCCACGCGGTCGCCTTCGCGGACACCGGCGGCGTAAAGCCGGTTGCGGCAGTTGTTCACAGCCTGCTGGGTTTCTTTATAGGTAAAGCGGCGTTCATGGTCCACAATGGCCATAGCCTCAGGTTTTCCCTGTAAAATCAATTCATGAACAAACATGATGTTACCTCTTTCTTTTTTATAAACTACGTAAATTAGCTCATACAAGACAAATTTTATACCAGGTCATAAAAAATGTAAAGAGATTTATTTGTTGGCCAGCTGGTAGATGGCGATGGCGGTCTGTTTGTCAATGGGGTGGAAATTGGCCACAACTTTGGTGCCGCCGGCTGTGCAGGAGTCAGCCAGTTCTTCTATAACTTCTGCGCTTTGCACGCCAATCCCCAGTTCGGTAAAGTTTACGGGCATGCCGATTTCCTTAAAGTAAGCCACGGTCTTTTCGATACCGGCCAAGGCGCGTTCGGCCTCCGTTCCGTCCGTGATACCCCAGACTTTTTCAGCAAAGAGGGCAAAGCGGGGGATATCGTCCTGATAGACGTAATGAGCCCAGGCGCCCCAGACAGCTGTCAGGCTGGCCCCGTGGGTGACATCGAAACGGCCGGAAAGCTCATGGCCGAGCTTATGGCAGGCAAAGTCCTTGCAGCGCCCCAGCTCTGTCAGACCGCAGTGGGATACGCTGCCAGCCCACATGATTTCGCTCATGGCGTCGTAATCGGTCTGATCCTTGATAGCTTTGTGCGTGGCGTTGATTACCGTCACCATCAGGGCCTCGGCAATTCTGTCCGTCAGGGCGTTTTCGGCCTTGACGCTGGTAAAATACCGTTCCAAGGTGTGCATGAGAATATCGGAAGTACCGCAGATAAGCTGCTTTTTCGGGATAGTATAGGTCAGTTCCGGATTCATAAAGGCCAGTACCGGGCGGTTGAATGGCGTGTTGAGGCCGGCTTTTTTGCCGGTTTCTTCATTGGTGATGACCGCAGAATCACTCGTTTCACTGCCGGCAGCAGATAAGGTCAGCACGGCCCCTACGGGCAGACTGCGTTCCAGTTTTACTGTACCATTCCAAAATGACCAGACATCAATGTCGGGGTTAGCGGTGCCATGCGCTACAGCCTTGGCGGAGTCAATGACGCTGCCACCGCCGATGGCCAGGATAAAGTCAGCTTTACAGGCGATGGCCTCCTTTACGGCCTCCCGTACCCAGCTGAGGCGGGGATTAGGCTGGACGCCGCCTTTGGCCTGGGTGAACATACCGGCTGCTTGCAGGGAGGTTTCGATTTTTCCCAGCAGGCCGCTTTTTACCACACTGCCGCCGCCGTAGACAATGAATACCCGGTGGGCGTTATAAGCGGCCAGTTTTTCGGCGGCCTTATCCTCGGCGCCCCGGCCAAAGACGATTTCTGTGGGCACTTTAAAGTTAAATGACTGCATGCTTTTCCCTCCATAAAATTATCTTTTATCACATCATAGTGCATGTATTAGCCATTAGTTGTGATTTTCCTGCCAAGGACGCAGGGAAAAATCAGCGCAGGACTTTGGGGGCTGGTGGAGAATACAGGGAATAAAAGGGGGGATTGGGGAATGCATATACGCGGCTTGATAGTACTGACGCTGGTCCTGGGGCTGGAATTGGCCTTGACAGGGGGGGCAGCGGCCAGACATATGCATCTGCAGCAGCTGCGCGAACAACAGCAGCAAGCGCAGGCAAGGGTGGCCAAAGGGCTGGCCGGCGTGCAGCTGATGAGCCCCTGGCCGGTGACAGCACACGATTCCGGCGGCGTTTTGCTGCTTTCTGACAGTCCGGAATATGTGGGTGAGTATGGAATCCTGTATAGTGATGTGATACGGGGCGAGGCGCGTATTTTTTACTATCATGTTAATGTGACGGACAGACCGGGAAAGCTGGCCGTGGTTCTGGAAAATCTGGGGACACGGCGCACGCAGGTAAGCGTGGAGCGTTCAGCTATGCCGGAGCCAAGTGCCAACTATTTTCACGTAGGCAAGGAAACACAAATCGGTTATATGCGCATACCCCAGCCCGTGGGAAAAATTCCCCTAGAGGCCGGCAGCCGAAATTTACTGAATCCCCTGATGGGCGTGGAACTGCTGGAGCCCAAGGAACTGGCTTTAGGTATGTATGATATTTTCACCACGGAACCAGTCAGGGTGACGGTGGTTTTTTGTCCTGCGCCGGGGAATCCCGTGGATTTTGTGCAGCGCGCCCGGATTTTACCTAAAGATGAAGTGGCCCTGCGTGGCACATTTAAGGGAATGAACCGCACGCTCCGTGCCCGGCATAGTTATGAACCGGAGCGTGATGGCACGGTGTATATTCCTATTGGCGACGATTATTATGACACATATAAGCAGGGTATCGATGCTACTGATGGCAGCCGGGTGATAAATTATGGCAATTATGGTGTGCTTTATCGTCTGGAATTGCCGACTATAGGCAGTCAGCCGGTAAAAGTCATGCTGACTCCCTTGGGCGGCCCTTATGCCGGTGCGGTAAGAGTGGAGGCCGGACGGCGGGAAAGCCGTGTGGTACATACGCCTGCCGGACGATTATACTTTGGCACTGACACCCCAGGGGACTTGGTGCCCCGCACAGGTAAAAATGCTATTCTGACCAAGGATTTTGAACTGGCGCTTATCGGCCGGTTTAAACCATATCGCTATTTTGCGTTGGAATACTCACCCCCGGGAGCCTCCAATCTGCCGGTACTACTGATTATGGCACCGGGGGACAGCTGAGTAAATTACAGCCTGTTGATTAGTTCGGGCATAAAAGTATCCTGTTCATGCGTGCCTGGGGTTCACGGGGGAGTAATTTTTCTGCCTCCGCTGAACGACACCCCTCGGAAAATAGAACTGTCCAGTAACCTGCGCCGGGCAGGCCAACGGCGCTCCTTTCAGCGTAGTTGCTTAGCTATGGCCTACAGTGTGCCGGCCTTCGCTGCGCGCAGGCAGTCGCTCCCCGCATAAAAATCACTCCCCCGTTCGCCCCCAGTAACGGTCTGGGCAATTGCCACGAAACCGTTGCTCCCGTTACAAGAACATCGATGTACTTGTTCCCTGTCACTGCGAAAGAATCATTTTATACGGACGTTTCTTAGGGCGGAGGTGGTGATGCTTTTCGCAGTGGAACGACTGTCCGAACGTAGTGAGGACTGGCCCACAAACAACAGTCTCTGGACACTGTGCTGAACAATCGCGCCGACTGCTTGCCGGCGCATGTAACTGGAAATGTCTATATTTTGCTGGTGGGTCATTCAGTGCAACAGCGAAAAGTATTACCACCTCCACCCGACTGAGCTGTAACAAATAAGATAAAGCAGGCATTGACCGTCAAACTGCAATGGGCAATAAAAAACGATGTGACAAATACTAAAGCATTTTCACATCGTTTTTGCATTAAAGCCAGCAATATCATTTTCTACCGCGTCAGGCTGGCATATTCAGTTTTTAACCATTTTAGGCGGTCCTGTTCACGTTCAATGGCATGCTTTAAAATGCAGGCATGGCCGTAGTGCTGTGCTTGTTCGGCCTCATTGTGAAAGAGCAGCTGCCAGCGGTTTTGCAGGTAAAGACATTTTTCTTCGTGACGGGCAATTTCCTCGCGGAAAAGTTTGCGCACCAGGGGCGATTCCCGGTCATTAAGCAGAAAGAGTTTCATGGTGAACTCGTCCCGGGTGGGGAGCAGGGGATTTAACGGCTTATGCAGCCAGTCGCTGACCAATTCTTCCCCGGCAGCGGTGAGGGTATAGACTTTTTTTTCCAGTTTTTTGCCCACCAGTACCGTATGATATTCAATCAGGCCATCGGTTTCCATTTTTCGCAGCTCCGGATAAATCTGGCTGTGGTTGGAATGCCAAAAATCTCCCAGTTCTCCTTCAAACATTTTCTTTATATCACAGCCGGCCAAATCCTGTTGGGCCAGCAGACCTAATATTATATAGCGCAATACGTTTTTCTGAGCCATGTTTCCATTTCATTCCTTCATTCGTCATAATCAGCTTAATAAGTATAGCATAAAACAGCGAAAAGGACATAACAGGATACAAAAAACCGGACGCATGAGCAGTACGTCCGGTTTTTTGCTGTGTATTATATTTTAGGAGAGCTTTAACGAAAGCCTGAATATAATATAGCATAACTGAGAATGAAAATCAATAGTATTTTTACAAGTTTACAAAAAAATTATTTGCGGACGCTGACCCGGTCAATTTCCTGGCCGTCAGGCAGGAAACAGGCTACTGTCAGCTGGTCGGGCGTGACTTCGAGCGTAAGGTAGTTGTCAGTTTCCGGCTGGGGGGCGGTGACCTTGTCATAAGCATGGTCAATCCAGAGGCCGGGATAGCGGACATTGCCGGCTACCCCTGTGAGGATATACAGCGGCCCCTTGTCACTGGGGGCGAGATTTTGCAGATGGCCGCGGTTGCGGTAGGTGTGCAGATGGGCGGTAAAGACGACATCAATGCCCAGTTCATCACAGAGGGGCATAAAGGTCTTTCCGAGGTCAGAAATACCTTCCTTTCGTTCCGGGCGGCCATGAATCCGGTATTGCAGCACGTCTTTATGAATCAGCAGGATTTTCCACTTGGCGGTAGATTTTTGGACGTCCTCCCGGAACCAGCTGATTTGTTCCTCCTTAAGTCCGGCTTTGAAGTCTTCGATTTCATCCCACTGGCTGTTGAGGACGATGAAGTGCACATCGCCGTAGTCAAAAGAATAATAGTAGCGTTCAAAGTTCTGGCTGTTGTTTGCCGGTGTGTGGAAATAATTCAGATAAGCCTCGGGGAGGCGTACCTTCCAGTCTTTATTGTAGGTTTCGTGATTGCCCATCAAGGGGATAAAGGGAATGTTTTCTTTCATACCATTTACGGCATTGAACCAGGCATGCCATTGCGTGCTGTCCTCGCCGTTATCGACAATATCGCCCATGTTGATAAAAGCGCAGGCGTCAGGATTGCGCTGCCAGGCGCTTTGGGCTGTTTTTTCCCAGTCGCTGTAATCGCTGGACTGGGAGTCGGGGAACACAAGCATCTTATAAGAGGCAGCACCTTCCTGCGGTGTTGCCAAGGGGTGCCAGTCGCCGGCGCCCTGTTTGCAGGTTACACGGTATTCATATTTCTGGCCGGGCTTTAGGCCGGTGAGCAGGGCATCATATTGGAGGTTTTCCGTGCCATCATCGGTAAAAAAGGCTGGGGCGGCGGTTACAGTATGACTGTCGCTGCTGTCTTTGCCCCGGTATTCGATACCGGGATTTTCCAGCGGGGTGTCAGACTGCCACATAATGCGGCGGCTGTTGGCCGCATTGGCTGTAATAAGCTGCCGCAGATACATGGCCTGCAGGTCACCAGTCAGAGCCATGGCGCTGTTTTTGGCACTGCGGAAAAAACTGGTCTGGGGCAGGAAACAGCCGGCGGCAGCCAGGACACCCAGGCCGGCAGCACCTTTGATAAAGGAACGGCGTGACAGCCGTGATTTTGTATTTGCTTGATTGGTCATATATGTCTCCTTACAATAAAAAGCGTAACGTGATATCTCATTTTAGTACTTGGAGTGCCCTCCAAGTCAAGAAAAAATATCATACAGACTTATATTTGTGTTTGTGTCCTGCGGTTAGATATATGTTCATGAATGGCGGTTTTTGTTGACACTTTATCTAGGCTTTGCTATTATAAGAAAGGGAAACTAAAGACTTTTCTCCAAACTCAAAATGAGGCTGAAGTCCACATGTGGTGGGGCAGTCAATTTGAGTTTTTTTATCGTGTTTTCACTTCCGCGGTGCAGAGACGCCGCAAGAATCCTGAGGAGGAATTCACTAATGATTGAACGTTACACCAACCCCGAGATGGGACACCTGTGGTCCATCGAGAACGAATGGCAGCAGATTCTGAATGTAGAGCTGGCTGCCTGCGACGTTATGGCAGAGCTCGGAGAAATTCCAGCAGAGGCTGCGAAGAACATTCGCGCTAAGGCCAAATTTGATGTGAAACGCATTCTGGAAATTGAATCCGTTACCCATCATGACATCATTGCCTTCCTGACCAATGTCGCTGAAAACGTTGGTGAAGATTCCAAATACGTCCATAAAGGTCTGACTTCCAGCGATGTAAAAGATACTGCTTACTGCATGATGATGCGTGATGCAGCTGACATCATTTTGGACGACCTCAGAAAATTCCGCGAGGTACTGCGCCGCCGGGCTTTGGAATTCAAACATACGCCCTGCATTGGCCGTACGCATGGCATTCATGCCGAGCCGATGACTTTTGGCCTGAAACTGGCGCTGTGGAGTGCAGAAATTGAACGTGATATCGACAGAGTAGAGCATGCGAAAAAGACGGTGTCCGTCTGCAAGCTGTCCGGTGCTGTAGGTACTTACTCCAATATTGACCCGGAAATCGAGCAGCGTGTGGCGAAAAAACTCGGCCTTACGCCGGTACCTCTGGCAACGCAGGTTATTCAGCGTGACCGTCATGCTGAGTTTGTGACGACGCTGGCTATTGTTTCCAGCACGCTCGAAAAGATTGCTACGGAAGTCCGCAATTTGCAGCGTACGGATATCCGTGAGGCTGAGGAATATTTCTCCCCGGGCCAGAAGGGGTCTTCGGCTATGCCGCATAAGCGCAACCCCATCAACTGTGAACGTATCTCCGGCATGGCACGCCTGGTACGCGGCAACGCTGTAGCAGCTTTGGAGGATATCACTCTCTGGCATGAGCGCGATATTTCCCATTCTTCCGTAGAACGCGTTATCCTGCCGGACAGCACCATCAACGTGGATTACTGCACGCGCAAGCTGACGAATATCATCGACAAGCTGCTGGTTTACCCGGACAAGATGCTCCACGATATGGAACGTACGGGCGGCCTTATCTACAGCCAGCGCATTATGCTGTCCGTAGTCAGCAAGGGTGTACTGCGTGAAGATGCTTATAAATGGGTACAGCGTAACGCTATGAAACGCTGGATGGAAGGTCAGGACTTCCGCACCAGCGTAGAAAATGACCCGGATATTACGAAGTACCTGACCAAGGAAGAAATCGATGATTGTTTCGATTATAAATACTTCCTGCGTCATGTAGATATGATTTTTGAGCGTTTTGGCCTTTGAGACGGTAAGCAAGGGCTTTTAAGGAGAGAAATAATATGTCAACAGTAGTAGTTACAGGCACCCAGTGGGGCGATGAAGGCAAGGGCAAAATCGTAGACTATCTGGCTCAGCAGGCTGATACGGTAGTCCGTTTTCAGGGCGGCAGCAATGCCGGTCATACTGTAGTGGTAGATGGCGAGGCCTATAAGCTGCGTCTGATGCCCTCGGGGATTTTGTTCAAGGGTTCCCATTGTGTTGTTGGTAACGGTGTGGCTTTTGACCCGATGGTTATGCTCGAGGAAATGGACGGCCTGGCTGAACGCGGTATTGACCTGTCAGGTATCCGTATTTCCAACCGTGCCCATGTAGTTCTGCCGTATCATCGTCTGATGGACGGTATTGGCGATGAGGCACGTGGCGACAATAAAATTGGCACCACTAAGCGCGGTATCGGCCCCTGCTATATGGACCGTGACAACCGCATTGGTATCCGCGTCTGCGATATGATGGACGAGGAAGAATTTGCCAAACGCCTCAAGGAAAACCTGGAAATCAAGAATAAGGAACTGAAACTGCTCTACGACCATGAGCCGCTGTCCTATGATGAAATCCTTAAGGAATATATGGGCTATGCCGAACGTCTGCGTTCCTATGTTTGCGACACAATTGCCCTGCTGAATGAGGAAATCAAGGAAGGCCGCAAGATTCTCTTTGAAGGTGCTCAGGCTACGATGCTGGACATTGACTATGGCACGTATCCGTATGTTACGGCGTCCCATCCAATTTCCGGTGGTGTGGGCGTAGGTGCCGGTGTTGCTCCTAACAAGATTGATAAAGTTGTTGGTATCGTCAAGGCTTACTGCACGCGTGTTGGCGAAGGCCCGTTCCCCACGGAACAGCTCAATGCCATCGGTGAAAAAATCCGTGAAGAAGGCCATGAGTATGGTGTAGTTACGGGACGTCCCCGTCGTACGGGCTGGCTTGATGCCTGCGTAGTACGTTATGCCGGCCTTATCTCCGGTATCGACTATATGGCTGTAACGCGCCTCGATATTCTCGATAATTTCGAAGAAATCAAGATGTGCGTGGCTTATAAGTACAAGGGCGAAATCCTCAACGAAATCCCGGCCAGCCTTAAGGTTCTGGCTGAGGTTGAACCGGTGTACGAGACTTTCGCGGGCTGGAATACGGATATCAGCAAGGTTCGCAAGTATGAAGACCTGCCGGAAAATGCCAAGAAATATCTGGAGCGTATGGCAGAAGTAACCGGCATTAAGCTCGGTATCGTCTCCGTTGGTCCGAACCGTGATGAAACCATTGTGATGGCGAAAGACATATTCTAAAATATATCCATGGAAAAAGGGAATCCGCAGACTATAGTAGTCTGCGGATTTTTTTTGTAAATTGCAGTTTGGCGGTAAATACGTTCTTAAAAATATCCCGTTTATGCGTGCATGGGGTTCACGGGGGAGTAATTTTTCTGCCTCCGCTAAACGACACACCTCGTTAAATAATGCTGTCCATTTACCTGCGCCGGGCAGGCCAACGGCGCTCCTTTCAGCGTAGTTGCTTAGCTGCGTACTACAGTGTGCCGGCCTTCGCTGCGCTCAGGCAGTCGCTCCCCGCATAAAAATCACTCCCCCGTTCGCCCCTAGCCACAGCCTTTACAATTGCCACGAACTCGTTGCTCCCGTTACAAGAACATCGATGTTCTTGTTCCCTGTCACTGCGAAATAATTCTTTTAAACGGACGACGCTTAGGGCGGAGGTGGTGATGCTTTTCGCAGTGGAACGACCGTCCGAACGCAGTGAGGACTGGCCCACAAACAACAGTCCCTGGACACTGTGCTGAACAATCGCGCCGACTGCTTGCCGGCGCATGTAGCTAGAAAAACAATATTTTTGCTGGTGGGTCATTTAGTGCAACAGCGAAAAGTATTACCACCTCCACCCGACTGAGCTGTAACAAATAAAAATAAGCACGCATTGACCGGCAAACTGTAATTGGCATAGGGGCTGTGGACAAGATGGGGAATTTATAAATTGTGCGGTTAGATAGTGCAATAAAAAGCAATAAAGAAATTGACAAAAACCGATGGGGGTGATATATTTAAAATATAAATGTGCTCGAACACAATTGACCGACAGAATAGTCATGGGGGAATTGTGGCGGCTGGCATTGTTTTGGTGCCGGCCGATTGCAGCAACGGTATTTGTGGTTATCCAAATGTCAAACCAACTGAGGAGGGCTATTGATGGATCTCATGAAGAATGCGGCCAGCATTGAAAATGGCGAAACGGCGCTGGGGATAGAGCTGGGGTCAACGCGAATCAAAGCTGTGCTCGTAAACAGAGATTGCGAAACGTTGGCGTCGGCCAGTTACGAATGGGAAAACCAGCTGCAGGACGGTATCTGGACGTATGAGCTGGACCGTGCCTGGACAGGCATTCAGACGTGTTTTTCGCAGGTGGCGGCTGATGTGCACAGCCGTTATCATACAGCCTTGACGAAAATTGGTTCTATCGGTGTCAGTGCTATGATGCATGGCTACCTGCCGTTTGCGAAAGATGGCCAGCAGCTGGCAGGGTTCCGCACCTGGCGCAACAATATAACCGGTGAGGCGGCAGAGGCGCTGACGCAGGAGTTTTCCTTCAATATTCCCCAGCGCTGGAGTATTGCTCATCTCTATCAGGCTATTCTGAATGGCGAGGAGCATGTGGGCAGAATTCATTTTCTGACGACGCTGGCTGGTTATATTCATTGGAAATTGTCGGGGGAAAAGATTCTGGGGATAGGCGATGCCTCCGGCATGTTTCCGATTGACAGCGCAACGGGTGACTATGATGCAGTGATGCTGGAGAAGTTTGCCCAGCTGGCCAAGGTGCAGCCCTACAGCTGGAAGCTCAAAGATATTCTGCCGCAGGTACGTAAGGCCGGTGAATCGGCCGGTGTTTTGACCTCAGAGGGTGCTAAGCTCCTTGACCCGTCAGGCAGCCTGGAAGGCGGCAGTCTGATGGCACCGCCGGAAGGTGATGCTGGCACAGGCATGGTCGGCACCAACAGTGTGCGCCAACGCACAGGTAATATCTCTGTGGGAACGTCTGCTTTTTCGATGAATGTCCTCGATAAGCCGCTTAAAGCCGTACATCGGGACATCGATATGGTGACAACCCCGGATGGTGCCCCTGTAGCCATGGTGCATACGAATAACTGTTCGTCAGACCTCAATGCCTGGGTGTCGTTGTTCGGTGAGTTTGCTGATGTCATGGGGCACAGCCTCAAACCGGATAAATTATATGGCCTGCTGTTCAATCAGACGCGGCTGGCCGATAAGGATGCCGGAGGCCTGCTCAATTACAGCTGCCTGTCCGGCGAGAATATAACCCGGGTGGAGCAGGGACGGCCACTGTTCCTGCGGACGCCGCATAGCCGTATGAATCTGGCCAATTTCATGCTGGCGCAGTTATATGCGTCTTTTGCACCGCTTAAGATTGGTATGGATATTCTCGTGCGTGAGGAAGGCGTAAAGACCGATGTGATGATTGCACAGGGCGGTTTGTTCCAGACACCGGTGATTGGCCAGCAGGTTTTGGCTGATGCGCTGAACATTCCCATTACGGTTATGAAAACTGCCGGTGAGGGCGGCCCGTGGGGTATGGCGGTGCTGGCGGTGTTTGCCAAGTGGGGCGCAGCGGAAGAGTCACTGCCAGACTTCCTTGATAAGCATGTATTCTGTCAGCCAGAGAGTACAACCCTTACGCCCGATGAGCAGGGCGTGGCTGGCTGTCAGGCGTTCATCAAGGCATATCAGGCAGGCTTGGCTGTGGAAAAAGAGGCTGGGACTGCGGTTAAGGAGCGTTCCTGACAGGAGAAGTTATTATGCCGCTGTCAGGCACTTGTATAAGGAGAAAAGGCAGTGCTGTGCACTGCTGAATGTATGATATATTTTTTTAACTGGAGGGACGTATTATCATGTTGAAAACAAATGATTACGAATTTTGGTTTGTGGCAGGCAGTCAGTTCCTTTATGGTGAGGAGCAGCTCAAAAATGTGGCGCGTGATGCGCAGGACATCGTTGATAAACTGAACGCCAGTGGCAAACTGCCTTATAAAGTGGTCTGCAAAGGTGTTATGACCACGGCTGATGGTATTACCCAGTTTATGAAGGACGTCAACTATCATGATGAAGTAGCCGGTGTCATCACCTGGATGCACACGTTCTCCCCGGCCAAGAACTGGATTCGTGGCACCAAACTGCTGCAGAAACCGTTGCTGCACCTGGCAACGCAGTACCTGAATGAAATTCCCTATGCAACGATTGATTTTGACTATATGAATCTTAATCAGAGCGCTCATGGTGACCGTGAGTATGGCTATCTTAATGCCCGTCTGGGTATCAACAATAAGATTGTCTATGGCTGGTGGGGAGATGAGGAAGTACAACGTGAAGTCGCAGACTGGCAGGATGTAGCTGTAGCTTACAATGAAAGTTTCAAGATTCGTGTTTGCCGGTTCGGTGATACGATGCGTGATGTGGCTGTTACCGAAGGCGATAAGGTCGAGGCACAGATTCAGCTGGGCTGGACAGTAGATTACTGGCCGGTGGGTGAACTCGTCGATGTCGTGGATGCCGTTGATGAGAAGGATATCGATGCTGAATATGAAAAACTCAAAGCCGAATATGACCTGAACGTGCAGGATAACAGCGAAGAAAAGTTTACGGAATCAGTCCGTTATCAGCTGCGTGAGTATCTGGGAATCAAGAAATTCCTTGATGACCGTGGGTACACTGCGTTCTGCACCAACTTCCAGGATTTAAAGGGACTCAAACAACTGCCGGGGCTGGCTGCCCAGCTGCTGATGCGTGATGGCTACGGCTTTGGCGCTGAAGGTGACTGGAAACATGCAGCGCTCACGCGCCTGTTGAAGGTTATGGCACACAATGACCGTACGGTATTTATGGAAGACTATACCCTTGACCTGCGCAAGGGGCATGAGGCTATTTTAGGAGCGCACATGCTTGAGGTAGACCCGACCATTGCCAGCGATAAACCCAAGGTAGAAGTACATCCGCTGGATATTGGCGGCAAGGATGACCCGGCGCGTCTGGTATTTACAGGTGCCGATGGGGCGGCTGTTGATGTTACGGTGGCTGACTTCCGTGAAGGTTTCCGTCTGATTTACTATCCGGTAGACTGCCGCAAAGCTGAGGCTGAAACGCCGCACCTGCCGGTAGCTAAGCAGCTCTGGACGCCGACGGTGGGCCTTAAGGAAGGTTCTACGGCCTGGATTCAGGCCGGCGGTGGACATCATACGGTACTGAGCTTTAGCCTGACTACGGAACAGATTCGTGAGCTGGGTATTATGCTGGGCATGGATATTGTAGAAATCTGCTGATAAGCAGAAAAATAGACATATTTTTAATGCGATAAAATAGAAAAGCTCCTGTGGTGACAGACAGTAAACAACCTGTGTCATAGCGGGAGCTTTTTCATGTTTTTTTTACAGCTGCGTGAAAATGGCAGGTTTTTCGTCCTATTATGTCGAAATTTTCAGCATGCTATATGATGTCGGAAAATGTGCTGTACTGGTAAGGTGATATTCATGCGCAGCAGAAAAAATGAACGGTTCATAAAACTGCTCTCCGTCTTTGCTATCATTGTACTGACGGCGGTGGTGGGGCATTTTGTGTCTATCTCGTCCTACAACAGCAGGGTGCATATTACACAGGGAGCCGACCAGAATCGTGAATCTTATATATTGCTGGATAAGCGGACAGATACAACCAGTGCCTGGGTGAAAAGGGATTTTGACCTAAATGGGCAGAAGGTTAATCTGTCAGGGCAAATTTTTGACGGTGCCCTGAAAAATAAGGCCGTGGATGAGCTGTCATCCTGGCGTCTAACCCTGCGCTTTCACGGTGACTGTTTTCTGAATAATGCCTGGTGCGGCCGGGTGGAAATCCATCAGGGCGTGGCAGCGGGGAAGGAAAAGGTGCAAACCCTTGACCTCAGGCACTGCAAGCGGACGGATATCGAGCTGGACTATGTGGATGACAGCGAACTGTTGATACCCTTGAAGGAGGGGGATTATCTGGTATATTATCCCTCAGCTGCGGACCGGGAAGTGCCTGTGCAGGCCGGGGGCAGTCTGGAAATGGGGTTGATTTTTTACTATCTGGGAACACTGGACCTTTCTGATTATGATATTGTGTACAGTTACCACAAGAGTTTTACAGATGGGGCGGAGTTCTATCTTATTCTGACGTTGGTCATTTTGTGGCTGGCGGCCTTTGGGGCTATGTTAGTGTCGTCCTATGCCTATCGTAAGGGTATGGCAGAAATGGAACACAGGAAAATCGGCATTTCCTATATGGCAGTGATTTATGATTTTATCTGTATTGTGGATTTAGTAAATGACGAACTCATTCAAGTATCCGGAGGCATTCCAACCCAGCATAATTCAAGCAGGAACAGCAGTGTGGCAGAACGGCTGAAACAGATTTTTATGGCGGATATTGCCAAGGAATATGTGGAGCCGCTGGAAGAATTTTTGGATATAACAACCATATCACAGCGGCTGGAAGGGAAAAGTCTGGCCTTTGAATACATGACTCAGGATGGACGCTGTTTTATGCTCAGGCTCTTCTCTATGGAGCATGAACCTGGCCATGCTGTGGAGCGGGTTATCTTTGCCATGAGAAATATTGATGAAGAGCGCAATAAAATGCTGGCCTTGCAGGAAAAAGACCGGGCCGAGGAAGTGGAACAGGCAGAGTTGGAGGCGTATTCTGTCCGTGACCTGCTGGAATCTGTGGCTGCTGATATAAAGGCTGCGGCTGGGGACGGCGGTTTCGCATTGGAAACGGATATCAGTCCGAATCTGCCCTATTATGTACTGGGGGATCCCCGTAAATTGCGGCTGGCGCTGTTCAGTCTGGCCCTGCGCTACATCGTGCCCGGAGCTGGCGGAAAGTTATCGCTGGCGGTTTATGGTAAAGCCAAAGAAGGGGTATGTCATCTCTTGTTCTCCCTGAAGGGCCGTGTGTCAGCAGGCGTGCAGGAGGGGCTTGATGTCCTGTGTCAGAACATGGCGGAGGAAACGTTGTTCATGCTGCCGGCTGAACTGTCTGTTTTGTGTAATGATGATGGAGAGCGCGAGTATTATTTCGAGCTTGATCAGGAGATTTGTGACAAATGATGACCGTTATTTACGGCACCATGCTCTTTGTGTCCATTGTGGTGCTTATATATCTGGCGCAAAAGGAATATGAACATACAGATATCTATCAGTGGACCATGGTACTCATCATAGCTGTGGTCATCACGGCCCACTGGCTGATGTCGCAGGTGACAACGGCAGAGGGAGCATATTTACTGCAATGCTTTGCCTATTTTGACAGTACCTATCTGTTTAGTGTGGTGCTTATATACCTGCTGCATATTCTGGGTATCAGAGTTTGGCCAGGCTTGAAGATTGCGTTGTTTGGACTGGCCTCGCTGCATGTGCTCATCATTTTTTTCAGCTATCATACAGAGCTGTATTACAGTGGCATCACCCTGATGGAAACCAGTATGGGGACGGCGGTACGTTTTACGCCAGGGCCGTTGAAAGGCCTGCACACGGCGTATATGCTCATTATGCTGGGAGGGCTGCTGTCTGTTATGTGGCTGGCTGTACAGCGCCGGGGCACATATCCCCGTTGGCATTTTGCGGCATATCTCATGCTGCCTCTGCTTACGATTGTAATATATGGCGTGGAAATGGTGCTGAATACGGGTTTTTCCTACAGGCCGGTGTTTTATGGCCTCGGGGCGGTGATGATTGCCTTTCAGTATGACAAGGCACATGCTTATGATATTGGCTTTTTGATGGCTGAGGCGCATAAGGAGGAGGCCGGCAAAGGATATCTGGCGATTACGCCCAGCGGTAAGTTTTTGTGCTGCAACAGACTGTGCCGGGACTTTCTGCCGCTGCTGGACAAATTGAAAGTTGATGAAAGATTGCCGGCGGATGACCAGCTGGCGCAAAAAATCCTGAAACTCGTGGAGTACTATGAAAAAGGCTATACGCAGCGTATCAAGTACAGGCTGGGAGAAATGACCTGTATGGCTGCAATTACCTCCCTGAGCTTTGGCAGCAGTAATGGGCGGCTGGGCTATATCATCGAAATCTATGATGGCACCGAGGAACAGAACAATCTGGATATCATGGCGGATTTCAACCGCAGCCTCAATGAGGAAGTAAAGGAGAAAACCAGAAACATCAAGGAAATACAACGCAAAGTGGTTTTGGGCATGGCTGAGCTCATCGATAACCGGGATAGCAATACCGGCGGTCATGTACGGCGCACCAGTGATATCATCAGCATCATCGTGGATGAGATTCTGCGGCAGGGAAAATTCCAGCTGACAGAGCAGCAGGGACGGGATATCATACGTTCGGCGCCAACGCATGATATCGGGAAGATTACCATCGATAATAGTATCCTCAACAAGCCCGGCAGGTTCACGGAGGAGGAGTATGCCATAATGAAAACTCATTCCACCAAAAGCGGTGAGATGGTGAAAATTCTGCTGGCCGGGGTGGAACAGGAACATTTTGTCGAGGTGGCCTACAATGTGGCCAGATACCATCACGAACGCTGGGACGGCAAAGGATATCCTGAAGGACTGGTGGGCAGTATGATTCCCCTCGAGGCCAGAATTATGGCTGTAGCTGATGTATATGACGCCTTGGTGAGTAAGCGCGTCTACAAGGAACCCATGAGTTTTGAAAAAAGTGCCGCCATCATGTGTGAGGGCATGGGCACTCAGTTTGATCCCAAACTGAAAGAGATATTTCTGGGCTGCCGGGAGTCGCTGGAGCAGTATTATTTACAGAACGACAGGTGAGTACATAAATAAACGGAGCTGAGCGAAAATGCGTTGGCAATTCGTCTCAGCTCCGTTTTTATTCGTCAGCGTTTTCCAGAATGCGGATTTCGTTGCGCATAATGTATTTTTCCCGTTCGGGCTTGATGCCGTTTACCAGATAATCAAAGACCACCTGCATGGCCCGGCGACCCTGCTGGCGTGGGTGCTGGTAGATGGCGGCTTGAATGATGTGCTGGCGCATCATGCGGATAGTGGAGGGGATGGTGTCAAATACTACCATGATGATATCGCGGCGTTTCTGTGCGACGACGGCCCGGGCGGCACCATAGGCTCCGGCGGAAATAACGAACAGGGCATTGGTTTCGGGATGCTCTGTCAAAAGCCGCTGGGTTTCCTCATAAGAAATAATATCGTCATCGTTGTTTTCACGCACGCCCATAAGTTGGAAATCGGCATTTTTTTCAAGAACCTCCAAGAATCCTTTGAGACGTTCACGGTGCCCCTGCATGCTCTTGGAACCCATCAGCACACCGGCATGAATGCCCGGCGGTGCAATCATGTTCAGCAGGGCGCCGGCCGTACGTCCTCCCTGCAGGTAGTCGCTGCCGACATAGCAGTGACGGCGGCAGGAATCGACATCGTTGTTAATGGTGACAACGAATACTCCCTGGTCAACTAAACTGTCGAGTTTGTGAATGATGCGTTCGTCATTTACAGGATTGATGATGAGGGCGTTGACGCTTTGGGCCAGTTCGTCGATAATGCCGCATTGTTCGTCGACATTAAAGCCGCGCATACTGCGCCAGAGAATTTTCATGCCGTAGTTTTCGTACTTGATGGCGGCTTTGCGCATAGGCAGGAGTACGTCATCGAAGAAGGGCACGCCATCGGAGGCGATAAGTACGCCGACAATGGGATTCTTTTTACGGGCTGCCAGAGCTTTGCCGGCCGGGTTGGGCTGATAGTTCAGCTGACGGGCGGTATTGAGTATGAGCTGCCGTTTTTCGGGTTTTACATTGCCACGGTTATTGAGGACGCGGTCTACGGTGCCGCGGGATACACCACATATTTCGGCTATTTGTTTTATAGTTACCATAAATGTCACCTCTATTCGTATATAATTATACACTATAACCATTAAGAACTGACTTATAATTTCGTTATAGGACTGTGCTAATCCTGCTCGAGCACAGTTAAAAATTTTTACTGGCAATAAGAAAATAAATTTTTGCCTGTAAAAACAGGCTCGGAAATGTTGGGAAGTATTGTAAAGACTGGCTTTCTGGTGTTCGGGCACATGAGAGCAAATAAGAAGAAAACGTTGCTAAACAAAAACAAAGAATAAAAATATATTGACAATTCCCGCTTTAGAGTGTATTGTAATACTCAGAGGAATAAACGGCTTTGGAACAAGGAAGTAGGGGGTTGTAACCGATGAAGGCCATGCTGGTTGCTTTATTATCTGATTTTTGGCAATTGGCGTGATTGTTTTTATCTTTTCCGTGCACGAGAACAGAAAACGGAAAAAACGGTGCAGCTGACGACAAATGAGAAACCACTCTGAAGAAGTGAGGTGGACAGATGTGAGGGCCGGTTTCTGACAAAGCCTGCAAAAAAATGTACTGATTGACAGTGCTAATGGCAAAGGAGACGAAAACATGAAAAAGATCATTGCATTACTTTTGGCAGCAGCTATGATGATCGTTGTTGCCGGATGTGGCGGCGGCGACCAGGCTGCCAGCAAAGGCGGCAACTCTGGTTCAGGCAGCAAGCAGATAACGATGGGCTTTTCACAGATCGGAGCGGAATCCGAATGGAGAACAGCCAACACCGAATCCATCAAGCAGGCAGCCAAGGATGCAGGCATCAACCTGCAGTTCTCTGATGCGCAGCAGAAACAGGAAAACCAGATTAAGGCAATCCGTTCTTTCATCGCACAGGGTGTTGATATCATTGCTTTTGTTCCTATCGTTGAAACTGGTTGGGACACCGTCCTCAAAGAGGCAAAAGATGCCAAGATTCCGGTTGTTGTTGTTGACCGTGATGTAAAACTCAGTGATGATTCCCTCTATGTAGCTAAAATCGGTACTGACTCCATTAAAGAAGGCAATAATGTCTTCAAATGGATTGATGAGTACATGGCCAAAGAAAAGAAGACTCCGCGTGATGGCGGCAGCCAGTACAATGTCGTAGTTCTCGAAGGCACTGTTGGTTCTTCCGTAGCTATCCGCCGTCAGGAAGGTTTCAAAGATGCTCTGGCTAAGTCCGCTAATGCAGGCAAGTACAATATCCTCGCTTCTCAGACTGGTGAATTCACGCGTCAGAAAGGCCAGGAAGTTATGGAATCCTTCCTCAAATCCTATGGTCCGAAAATTGATATCCTGTTCGCATACAATGATGATATGGCCCTGGGTGCTATTCAGGCAATCGAAAAAGCTGGCCTGAAACCCGGCAAAGATATCACGATTATCTCCATCGATGGCGTAAAAGGCATGTTCCAGGCCATGATTGATGGCAAAGCAAACTGCACGGTTGAATGCAACCCCCTGCAGGGACCGCTGCTCATGGAAACTGCTAAGAAGATTCTCGCTGGCGAGAAAGTAGAAAAACTCGTTTATGTTGACGAAGGCGTATTCCCAGCAGATGTTGCAGCCAAGACTCTTCCGGAACGTAAATACTAATTTCCGGATCTATATCTTAGAAGATGCAGTTTAGGATAAATAGCCGCGCCCGTAAGTCGTATGAATGCGGACGCGGCTGTTTTTATAAATAATTATATTATGTTTATAGCATTTATTCATTTATTGAAAGTTTAATTTTCCGTGTTAGGAGTGAAGATTATGGCACAAGCTCTATTGGAAATGCGCTATATAGATAAGGTATTCCCAGGGGTCAGGGCCCTGTCAAAAGTTAATTTCACGCTCCGTGCCGGGGAAATCCATTCCCTGATGGGGGAGAACGGTGCGGGAAAGTCAACGCTGGTCAAGGTACTCACCGGGGTGTATCAGCGTGACGGTGGTACTATCCTCATGAACGGCAAGGCCATTTCGCCCAAAACACCGAAAGAGGCACAGGAATGCGGTATTTCCACGGTGTATCAGGAAGTCAACCTCTGTTCAAATCTGACGGTGGCGGAAAATATCTTCATTGGCCGTGAGCCGAAAAAACATGGCTTTATTGATTGGAAAACAATAAACAGACGCTCAGAGGAACTGCTGGCGAAACTGGATGTACATATAGATGTTACAAAAACTCTTGATAACTATTCGGTGGCCTTGCAGCAGATGATTGCTATTGCCCGTGCCATCGATGTCGATGCCAAAATTCTGATTCTCGATGAGCCGACTTCGTCGCTCAATGAGGAGGAAACGGCGCATTTGTTTAAGATAATGCGCCAGCTGCAGCAACAAGGTATGGGCATTGTCTTTATCTCACATTTCCTCGACCAGATATATGAGATTTGCGACCATATTACGGTATTGCGCAATGGCGAACTGGTAGGCGCTTACGAGGTGGCCAAACTGCCGCGGCTGGAACTGATTGCCAAGATGGTGGGCAAGGAACTCAGCGATGTCAAGGATATGGATAAATTTGCGGAAAAGAGCACGCCAGCGCAGGAAGTATTCCTCGATGCCCAGAAAATTGGGGCTGTGGGCAAGCTGCGTGAGGTTGATGTGACTATTCACAAGGGGGAGGTTATCGGCTTTGCCGGGCTGCTGGGCTCTGGCCGTACGGAAACCGCCGAAATGCTGTTTGGTATTGACCAGATCAGCAAGGGCTCTATCAGCATCAATGGCAAGAAGGTAAATCTTAAGAACCCCATGGACGCTATGGAGCAGAAAATCGGTTTTTGTCCGGAGGACCGCAAACTGTCGGGGATTATCGGTGACCTGTCCGTACGGGAAAACATTATCCTGGCCATGCAGGCCAAGGACGGTATCATGCGTCATATTCCTTATGAGGAACAGTGCAAAATTGCTGATGACTGCATAAAACTGTTGAAAATCAAGGTTTCTGACCGGGAACAGCTGGTCAAGAACCTGTCAGGCGGCAACCAGCAGAAGGTCATTATTGCCCGCTGGCTGGCGACGCAGCCGAATCTGCTGATACTCGATGAACCAACGCGTGGCATCGATGTCGGCACCAAAACGGAAATTCAGAAAATGGCCATTTCGCTGGCAAAACAGCGTGGCATGTCAGTGGTCTTTATCTCCTCGGAGATGGACGAGATGATACGTACCTGTACCAAGCTCATCGTCATGCGCGACCGCCGCAAGGTGGCAGAGCTTACGGGCAGCGATATCAGTTCTGATGGCGTCATGAAAGCAATTGCAGGAGGTGCAGCCTGATGGATATGCTGAAAAAGTTTGCAGCAAGCTCGCTGTTTTTGCCGGTGGTAGCGCTGTTGGTACTGCTGGTATTTAATACGATTTTTGTTGATGGATTCCTGACGATACAATTGACTGAGGATGGCCGGTTGTATGGACGCCTTATTGATATCCTCAATCGTTCCTGTTCGTTGATTATTTTGGCCTTGGGCATGACCTTCGTCATTGCGACCAGTGGTATTGATATTTCCGTAGGTGCAGTGGTGGCTATTTCGGCGGCTGTGGTATGTACGCTGATTGGCGGCCGTGGCGATGGTGTGGCACAAATGCCGATGGCAGCAGCCATGCTGGCCGCTGTAGGCGTCGGTGTCCTCTGCGGCATGTGGAATGGTCTGCTGGTGGCCAAGTTCAAGATTCAGGCTGTGGTAGCCACGCTGATTCTGATGACGGCCGGCCGTGGTATTGCCCAGCTGATGACCGAAGGACAGATTATTACGGTTTATTATAAACCATTTGAGTATATTGCCGGTTTCCTGCCGGGAGTGCCCCTGCCGACAAATATCTTCATCGCCCTGGCGATGGTGCTGCTGGTGGCCCTGCTGATGAAAAAGACCAGTATCGGCCTGTTTGTGCAGTCAGTAGGTATCAATCCGACGGCGGCGCGTTATGCCGGTATCAATGTCACGCTGGTAATTTTCCTCGTGTATGCGTTTTCTGGTCTGTGCGCAGGTGTTTCGGGGCTTATCGAAAGCTCCCTGATCAGGGCGGCAGATGCCAATAATGCCGGTCTCAACATGGAAATGGACGCTATTCTGGCAGTAGCTTTGGGCGGTACGCTGCTTTCCGGCGGTAAGTTTAACATCGGCGGTTCGGTCATTGGTGCCATTACTATTCAGACCTTGACGACAACGATGTATGCTTTGGGTGTATCGGCAGACCAGCTGCCTGTGGTAAAGGCTATTGCCGTTATTATCATCTGCCTGATTCAGTCCAAGAAAGCACAGGAACTTTTCGACGCCTGGAAAGCACGGCGGGCAGGTAATGCGCGCCCAAAAAAGTTGGTTGATGGAAAGGTGGTGGAACAGGCATGAGAAACAAACTGAATGACATCATAGCCTCAAAATATTTCTCCTTCTTCGTTACGGTACTGCTGTTTGCCGCGCTCTATGGCGCAGGTATAGCTTTGTATAAAGGCTTTATGCGGCCACAGGTATTTCTTAACCTGTTCATCGATAACGCGGCTCTGATTATTGTCACGGTGGGGATTACCTTCACCTTGATTATTGCCGGTATTGACTTGTCAGTGGGTGCGGTGCTCGCGCTGGTCTGCATGGTGCTGGCGTGGCTGCTGGCCAACACAGGCCTGCCTCTGGGGCTGTGTGTACTCATCGTCATGGTTATGGGGACAGCGTTTGGTGCTGCCCAGGGGTATATTATTTCCAAATTTGATTTACAGCCGTTCATCATTACACTGGCTGGTATGTTCTTCTGCCGCGGCCTGACGGCCGTTATTTCCCAGGATACGATTCAGATTGAAAATCCCACCTGGGTGGCACTGGCCAGCTATCGCGTTGATGTAGGTGTCGGCTTTATTTCCATCGGTGCTATTGTAGCTTTGCTGACTATTGTGGTCGCCGCCATTGTGCTCGGCTTTACGAAATTTGGCCGCACGGTCTTTGCTATCGGCGGCAGTGAGTCATCGGCATCGCTGATGGGCCTGCCGGTGTTCCGCACGAAGGTCATGGTCTATGCCATTTCCGGTTTTTGCTCTTCGTTGGGCGGCCTGGCCTACAGCCTTATCATGCTGACCGGCTATAACCTGCATGGTCTGGGCATGGAAATGGATGCCATTGCGTCCTCCGTCATCGGCGGCACGCTGCTGACCGGTGGTGTGGGCTTTATCCCCGGCGCCTTGGTCGGCGTACTGATTCAGGGCGTTATCCTGACCTTTATCAGTTTCCAGGGGACGCTTTCTGCCTGGTGGACAAAGATTGTGGTCGGTGTCCTGCTCTTTGTCTTCATCATTATGCAGGCGTTTATCACGGAACAGAAGAGCAAACTCTCGTCCAAGAGTTCCATGGAGGACAGTGGCACTCCGCCCGCCAAGGCGGCACCTGGTTTGCAATAAAAGAGAATACGTTAAAGGGATGTGAAATGCTCCCTTGCTGGCTGGAAAGTCCGTTGACGTACAATGTCAACGGACTTTTTCACGTTCTTTTCATTTTCTTCTACACTTTTTTCGCTTCCACGGATATAAAGAACAGAAAGAAAAAAGAAAATCAAAATTCGTAGGAGGTCGATTGAAATGACAGCAGCAATGAAACTCAAAAATGCCGGGATGGTTTTGGATGATGCTCAGTTGGAGCAGGTAATTGGAGGCTTGGGAATTGGTACAGTACTTGGCTGCCTCTACAACGCAGGAAAAACTTATATGTCGGTGTATAAGGAAACCAAAGCCTTAATAAATTCACCGGAATATAAAAAGATGAGTGACGAGCAGAAAAACAAAGCCATCGGCGTAATCTTCGCTGATAATGTAGCTTTTGGGGCAATGCTTGGCTGCGGCTTAGGTGTTGTATATGCACAGACCAAATGGCGTTTTGCCGGTGTATCGGATAAACTTCGTAAGGGCGTCGAAGACATGATGAAAAATAATTAAATGACGGTATAAAGAGAAAGGGTGTATAAAAATGACGGAAACAATCAAGCTAAAAAATACAGGTATGGTTCTAAGTGAGGAACAGTTGGATACCGTTACCGGCGGAATTGGTGTAGAGGCTGTCGTCGGGGCATTAAAAACAGCAATTATTACGGGCATGGACGTGTATAAAGAAGTAAAGAATCTGGTTAATTCTAAGGCATACGCCTCCATGACTGACAAAGAGAAAAACAAAGCCATCGGAAAAATATTTGCCAATAATGTACCTTTCGGCATAATGGTCGGTGCTGGTGCCGGCCTGATATATGCACAAACAAAATGGCGTTTTGCCGGCGTATCGGATGCAGTACGTGAAGGTGCGGAAAAACTTCTAAAAGCATAATGAATATGTCCCTTAATCTGACTAATACAGGCAGGTTAAGGGACTGTTTTTGTTATAAAATCTGCCTTTCACACAACCTCCGCAAATGGGAATTATTGTAAGCAGGGGGCCACTTGCTATATATGTAGTTATATGATAAGATTAAGAAGTTCTTAAGAGAAGATTAGAATTTGCTAAGGAAACAAGGATACTTAGGGCGAATAAATCTTCCTTAAAGCAAATAAAAATTTTTAAGGAGGAGTTCTTTAATGAAAAAGACTCTCGTATCTGCGCTGACGACTGCTCTGGTTGTTGGTGCTGCCAGCACGACTTTCGCTGCTGCAAATCCGTTCTCCGATGTTCCTGCTGACCATTGGGCTTATGACGCTGTAAGCCAGCTCGCTGCTGACGGCGTAATCGAAGGCTATGGCGACGCTACGTTCAAGGGCAACCGGAACATCACCCGTTACGAAATGGCTCAGATGGTAGCTAAGGCTATGGCTAAGAACACCAGCGGTGTTGACAAAGCTCTCGTTGACAAACTGGCTGCTGAGTTCGCTGCTGAACTGAACAACCTGGGGGTACGCGTTGCTAACCTCGAACGCAATGCTGACATGGTTAAGTGGAACGGCAAGTTGGAATACACGGCTGTTCGCACCAATGTTGAAGATCTGAATGAAGATATGGACGGCAAGAACTCCAAGAACAATCTGAAGTTCCGTCTTGAACCCTCTGCTGAGGTCAACAATCACTGGCATGTAAATGCCCGTCTCGACGCTGATACCAACGCCAAGACTGACACGGGTGCTGACGGCAATGTTAAGCTGAAACGCATCTGGGCACAGGGTGATTACAAGAACTTCCAGGTGAAACTGGGTAAGTTCGCCTCCATGAATAACGACAGCTTTGCTGATACGGATTTCTCCGGTGCAGAAGTTTCCTTCGGCAAAAATGTAAAAGGTATTATTGGTGCCGGCCGCCTGAAGCTCAGTAACACGGCTGCAGCCAATGGACATGGTGTAGCACAGAATGCAGGCCATGATTGGGCTGATGGTTATTATGTTGGCGGTGGTGTAACTGGCATGAACAGAACTGCCAGCTACCAGTATGTTGGCGTTGAAGGCAAGGTTAGCAAATTGTTCGGCGGCCTGTACTACCATCGTCTGAGCAGCGAGTCCTTCAAAACAAATAAGTACACCAAGGACGCTGATAAGGATAACTTCAATCTTATCGCTGTCAAGGCTGCTTACAGATTCAACAAGAACGTGGCTGTAAATGGTTTCTATGCTAATAATCGTAATGCAGATTACTTTAATAAGGCCGCTTCCTTAGAAGTGGATTATAAAGGGGCACAGCGCGAAAACCGTGGCACTTGGGGCGCATGGCTGGCATATCGCCACCTTGGGGCTTGGGGCATGGTTGCCAGCACCTACGATGTAATTCAGCCCAACGAAAAAGGCTGGGAACTCGGTGCTAACTACACCTTCGTTAAGAATGTTGTAGGTACCCTGCGCTATGGCGATGTCAAGATGCTTGATGACAATGGCAATGGCAACAACTCCAAAGGCAAGCGTTTCTTCGGCCGCGTTGAATTCTTCTTCTAATTTCATATTAGATTATAAAAATCTCCTCCGTTATGGGGGAGATTTTCTTTTTTTAGCGAACAATTACATTAAGGGATATGCTATAGCATGCTGTTTATGTATACATTACTTATATTTACAAAAATAGTAGATTTTTACACAAAAGTCTGTTATGATGTAAAAGTATATAAGCAATAAGCATATTTAGTATGTAAATTGAATCATATTTATCTGTGTAATTGGAGGCGGAGTTTATGAAAGCGGAGATTAGCGTCAAGTTGGCGCGGTGCAAGGGATGTGGAATATGCGCAGCCTTTTGTCCTAAGTCAGTGCTGGCCATAGATGAGCTGGGCAAGGTACAGGTGGCCAATCCGGAGGCTTGTATCGGATGTGGTCAGTGTGAGCTGCGTTGTCCGGATTATGCAATATTTGTGGATAAAGTTGCAAAGGGGGGCGCGGCATGAGCAAGGCAAGATTGATGCAAGGCAATGAGGCTTGCGCGGAGGCAGCCATCGCTGCCGGGGTGAACTTCTTTGCCGGTTATCCCATTACCCCTTCAACGGAGATTGCGGAAACCATGGCGAAACTTTTGCCCCAGCATGGCGGCAAATTTATTCAGATGGAAGATGAAATTGCCTCCATGGGCGCAATTTTAGGTGCGTCGCTGGCCGGCTGCAAGGTTATGGACGCTACCTCCGGCCCGGGCTTTTCTTTGAAACAGGAATTGATTGGCTACGCCGCCTGTGCGGAGATTCCCTGCGTACTGGTAGATGTACAGCGTGTGGGCCCGTCTACGGGCCAGCCGACAGCGCCGTCGCAGGGCGATGTAATGCAGGTGCGCTGGGGCACCCACGGCGACCATCCGGTGATTGCCCTGTCGCCCTGGAGCGTCCGGGAAACGTACGATGCCACGGTTATGGCCGTAAATTATGCTGAGCGTTTCCGTACGCCGGTAATGCTCCTGATGGACGAAATGGTCGGCCATTTGCGTGAAAAGGTGGAGCTGCCGGAAAAGGTGGAGATATATCCGCGCCGTAAACCGTCAAAGACACGGGCGGAAGGTTATCAGCCCTTTGCGCCGGAGGCTGACCTGGTGCCCAATGTGGCGGATTTTGGTGAAGGTTATCATATCCATGTTACGGGCCTCATTCATGATGAAACAGGTTTCCCTGTAGGCAGTCCTAAGGTGACAGAGGATTCCATCAACCGCCTGCATGAGAAAATTGCGCGGGCCGGTGAGGAAATCATTCATACGGAAAGCTATTTTATGGACGATGCGGAATATGCTGTGGTTTCTTTTGGCGGTACAGCGCGGACAGCTTATGAGGCCGTGCGTGAGGCCCGGGAGGCCGGTAAGAAGGTTGGCCTCGTGCGGCTGCTGACCATTTGGCCTTTTGCGGATAAGGTTATTGGTGAACTGGCGGCCAAGGTTAAGGGCATTGTCGTGGCTGAACTGAATTACGGTCAGCTCGTTCACGAGGTGCGCCGGGCAGCGCAGGGCCAGTGTCCCGTTACCCTGTGCGGCAAGTACAATATGCGGGCTTTTGAGCCTGGTGAAATTTTGGCTGGTGTTGAGGCATTGATAAAGGAGGTTGAGGGCTGATGGCAGAAAGAGAATACGAGAAATATTTCCGTCAGAACCGCCTCCCGCACCTTTGGTGCCCGGGTTGCGGCAACGGTATTGCCATGAAGGCCATTGTGCAGGCTATTGCCCAGCGTCCGGAGCTGAATCAGGACAATACGGTGATTGTATCGGGCATAGGCTGCTCGTCCCGGGCGTCCGGTTATATGGATTTTGATACCCTGCATACCGCACATGGCCGGGCTATTCCCTTCGCTACAGGGATTAAGCTGGCCCGTCCAGAACTCAATGTGGTCGTTATAACAGGTGACGGTGACTGCACGGCAATCGGCGGCAATCATTTCATTCATGGCTGCCGCCGTAATGTGGACCTGACCGTGGTTTTGTTCAACAACAATATCTACGGTATGACCGGTGGTCAGGCCTCTCCCATGACGCCGCTGGGCCGCAAGGCGACCACGGCTCCCTATGGTTCCGTGGACAGACCGTTTGATGCCTGTGCTCTGGCCGAGGCGGCCGGCGCCACCTATGTGGCCCGTTCCACGGCTTTCCATGTCCAGCATTTGACTGATATGATTGCCAAGGCTTTTGATAATCACGGCTTTTCCTTCGTCGAGGCGCTGGTGCAGTGTCCCACGGCCTATGGGCGCAAGAACAAACTGGGCACACCGGCGGATATGCTGAAGTGGATGCGCGACAATGCGGTGATGAAGGCGGCCTGGGATAAGATGCCGGCAGAGAATATTGCGCCGGAGAAATTCCCCATTGGCCTGCTGTATGAATCTACGGCAACAGATTATGATACGGCGTATGACCAGGTTATTGAACGGGCAGGAGGTGCAGGCAAATGAAAAAACAGTTAAGGCTCTCCGGCTCCGGTGGACAGGGCGTAATTACGGCGGCCATACTGCTGGCTGAGGCAGCGGTGGCCGAAGGCAAGGAGGCGGCACAAAGCCAGTCCTACGGCCCTGAGGCCCGGGGCGGCGCCTCCAAAGCCGAGGTTATCATCAGTGATGAAAGTATTTACCATCCGCATGTGGAAACGCCGGACCTGGTGCTGGCTATGACGCAGAAGGCGGCAGATAAGTATTACGGTGATTTGCAGAAAGACGGCCTGCTTATTCTGGATGATACGCTGGTGCCGGAAACACCGGACTTCAAAAATGTAATGCGCCTGCCTATCACCAAACTGGCGGTGGAAGAGCTGGGCAAAGCGCTCTTTGCCAATATTGTGGCCCTCGGGGCGCTGGTGCGTATTACAGGGTTGGTGCAGCTGGAAACGGTGCAGGAATTTGTCAAAAAACGTGTGCCGCCGCATACTGTGGAGGCCAATATGAAGGCTTTACAGTTAGGCTGGGAGGCTGCCGCAAAATAGAGATGGGCAATGAAAAAACTTTTCATTGACAGGCTGTTTTTTATTTATTAGAATAGATTCTAACTAATAATGATTGTTTGTTATGAAAAGAGGTCCATTTATGTTTGTCGGACTAAAACCTAAAGACGTGACAATAAGGCTGCGCGAACAGGGATTTAAGGTCACTCCGCAGCGTTTGGCCGTGTATAATGCCCTGGCACATACCACGGCCCACCCCAGTGCAGAAAAGCTGTATAAGGAGCTGCAGCCAAGTTATCCGACTATGAGTCTGGCTACGGTGTATAAATCATTGGGGATATTATGTCAGGTGGGTTTGGCACAAGAGCTTAATGTCGGGGAGGATTCTTTCCGTTACGATGCCAATGTTCATGCCCATCCCCATATCCGCTGCCAATGCTGCGGCCGGGTAGACGATGTACCCCAGCTGCCGACAGCAGACTTAGGGCGGCAGGTAGGCAGGGATACGGGCTATCAGCTTACAGGCCAACAATACTATTTCTATGGAATTTGTCCGGAGTGCCAACAGTCACGGGCTGAATAAGACATAACGAGGCAAGAAAATGTCCCCCACCTCAGCAGGTGGGGGCACGAATACCAAAACAGGCGGCGAGCATATCTCCTGCCTCGTTGAAACGCCAAGAGGAAGTTTTGCCTATGGCAAAACTGGAACAACGGCGTTATAAAAAAGGAGCCTTGCGGCTCCTTTTTTGATGTTAATTATGATTTTTGCAGTTCGGCTCCCGGGCCATCGCTGGCGATAGCCACTTTGCTTTCCACAAAGGTGCGCATATAGTTCAGCATATAGAGGGAGGCCTCGATGATATCCATGCCCAGGCCGGCGATAAAGCCGCCGGGCAGGGTAACGTCTGCTTTGATGAGCAGGGGCTGGACATGGAGAATATAGGGACGAACCGTGGGGCATAACAGCTCGGTGTAACGGGCGATTATCTCACTGGCCTCATCATCAAGAATGATAAAGGCGCTGTTGTGGGCTGCGGCAATGATGGCACCAATCATCGCGCCGATAAAAGGCTGGCAGCTTTCCGGCGCATGAGCAAGAAACTCGTCGGCCGGGTATTTCAGACTGCCGTCGGGGTTAAGCAGCGCAGTGCGCAGTAATTCTGCCGTACTGCCAAAGGGAGCGTTTTCATCTGTTTCGGTGATGGCCAGTCCCAACAGCGGATAGGACAGGGAGAGAAATTCACCCTGTTCCCGGCCAAAGTCAAAGGCCGCGGTGAGAGGGAGGCCATCACGGACGTGGGCCATGGTGACATCGGCCTGCGCGCTTTGACTGCTGGCGGCGCAGAGCTGCAGCTGCAGGGGATTGGATACCTTGCCGGTGAAACAAAGCAGTGCCTTGTCACTGTGATATGGCGGCAGTTCATCGCCGGTTATGCCAGCAAATTCGGCCGCGATTTGCTCTAAGGCACCCAGACTGTGGAGAGGTTTTACCAATTTGTCAATGCGTTCCTGACAGTTGACCATGGCCAGCTTATCCAAATCCTGCATGGTTGACAGGTAAAAGTCAAAAGTCTTGTTGGTGATTTTGGGCGCAAAGGTGGGCATGTAAGCCTGCTGGAACGGCGTTTCCACAGGGTCGTGTGGTAAATGGCCGGCCACGTCCCATACCGCCAGCATGGTGTCAAGCTGTCTGGCCAGCAGGGAACTGCCACAGGCCTCGCCTAACTTCAGGTCCAAATCCATCACGGGGGTGAGTCCTAACTTAGCCAAAGCGATAGCATGGGATTTTTCACCGCCGCTATGGGAGGGCAGCAGGTAGTCAACACAGGCCGGGGCCAGACTCTGGGCAATAAGTGCAGCGGCAGCGCAGTTGGCACCGTCCAGAATGATAGCCTTTTTATGGGCTGCAAAGCCTAAGATAAGACCGGCAATAGCGCCGAACTCAAAACCGCCAACCTTGGTAAGCACGTCAAGTCCATCCTGAGGATCAGGCTGATTTACAGCCAGTGCCTGTGCCACAATCTTGATTTTTTTGGCCAGGCGTTCATCGGATATATTGGTGCCCCGGCCGGTGACTTCCGGGGCGGCTTTTTGACAGACAGCCGCGACGATAGCAGCGCTGACGGTGGTATTGGCAATGCCCATTTCACCGGGCAGGAGGCAGTCAAAGCCCTCGGATATGAGTTTTTCGGCCAGCATAATACCCTTTTCCAGGGATTCACTGGCCTGCTCCCTGGTCATGGCCGGGCCTTTGGCAATGTTCTGGGTGCCGGCGGCTATACGGCAGTCCAGCAGGCCGGGAATATCATCGGTGGCAGCAATGCCGAAGTCCGCCACAAAGAGTTCACTGCCACAGAATTCGGCAAAGGCGTTGGCTGCGGCTCCCTGACCGATAAGATAGCTTTTGGTCATTTGCAGGGTGGTTTCTTCGGGATAGGCGCTGACACCTTCGGCAGCTACGCCGTGGCTGGCACAGCAGATAACCGTGCATTTGTCAGGTGAGGCCGGGTGCAGTTCACCGGTTATGGCGATGTAGCGTAGCAGCAGGTCTTTGAACTTGCCAAAAGCCTGTTCATCACCTTCCATTACGGCAGCCAGTTGTTTGCCTGCCTGCGCGGCCAGCTTGCCGTCAGCCGGCGTTATCGCCTCTATAGTTGCTTGTAAAAGGCTCATGTTATGCCTCCTTGGGAATCTGTTTCAGGGACAGGCCGATACGCCCCCGGGATTCGTCTACGCTGATGACCATCACATCTAAAATATCACCGACGGCCAGTACATCAAGCGGATGTTTAATTCGTTTTTTGCTCATTTCGGAAATGTGGATAAGACCGGCTGTTTTGAGGCCGATGTCTACAAAGGCGCCAAAATCAGTGATATTGCGCACGGTGCCGCGCATAATGCTGCCTTCCTTGATGTCAGAGAGTTTGACAACTGCCTGACGTGTCAACGGGGCCGGCAGGTCTTCGCGGGGGTCGCGTCCCGGTTTGATAAGGGCGGCGATGATATCCTTGACCGTCAGCTCGCCGGCGTCTAAATCCTTGGCCAGTTTACTGCAGTCAGCAAGTTTGGCCTTGACAGCAAGCAGGGCAAGGGCGTTTTTATCATTGAGGTCATTTAGGCTGAAACCCAGCTTGGCCAACAGTTTTTCTGCCAGGTCATAGGATTCAGGATGAACGGAAGTGTTGTCCAGAGGTGATTTGCCGCCAGCTATGCGCAGGAACCCGGCACACTGGGTGAAAGCGGCCGGCCCCAGACGGGGCACTTTGAGCAGCTGTTTGCGGCTGGTAAAAATGCCGTTTTCATTGCGGTAGGCTACGATGTTCTTGGCAATTGTGGCATTGATGCCGGCAATGTGTTTTAAGAGGGCACCGCTGGCGGTGTTCAGGTCTACACCGACATGGTTCACGGTGCTTTCAATCGTAGCGTCAAGAGTGGCTCCCAGTTCCTTTTGGTTGACGTCATGCTGGTACTGGCCGACACCAATGGCCTTGGGGTCAATTTTGACCAGCTCGGCCAACGGGTCCTGAATGCGCCGGGCAATGGAGACTGCACCGCGGATGGTGACATCATACTCGGGCAGCTCTTCCTTGGCCAAGGCTGACGCAGAGTACACGGAGGCACCGGCCTCGTTGGTGATAAGGTAATGTACGTCCGTCAGCTGGTTGTCCGCGATAAGCTGGGCCGTGAATTGTTCGGTTTCATAGGAGGCTGTGCCGTTGCCGATGGAGATAAGCGTGACATGGTGCTTTTTGATAAGCCCCAGTACAGTCTTAGCGGCGGCAGCTTTGGCCGCGTCGCTCTGGGTAACCTGAATGACGCCGTGGTCAACCACATGGCCGGTGGCATCGACAACAGCCATCTTGCAGCCAGTGCGGTAGCCGGGGTCAAGCCCCAGGACAGTATGGCCGGCCAGCGGGGCCTGCAGGAGCAGCTGTTTTAAGTTTACGCCGAAGATTTTTATGGCCTGCGCCTCGGCCTCTTCGGTCAGCTGGCTGCGGACTTCGCGCTCCAAAGCCGGGAACAACAGGCGTTTCCAGCCGTCCTCAATGACGGCGTGCAAGGTTTCGTCCCATTGGGAAGGCGTTTTGCTGACGCGGCGGAAAATCCGGTTTTGACAGTCCTCCGCGTCGATGGTTACATGAACCTTTAAACAGCCCTTCGCCTCGCCGCGGTTGATGGCCAAAATGCGGTGGGACGGCAGGGTGTGGATGAGTTCGCTGTAGTCCTTATACATGGCAAAGGTGTCAGATTCCTCGGCATCTTCCACCAGCTCGGTTTCCACATGGCCGTTGTTCCACAACCGGGTGCGCATGGCCTGACGGAGCTTGGCGTCTTCCATAATGGTTTCGGCCGCGATATCCATAGCCCCAGTCAAGGCATCCTCGGCCGTGGGGACATCCTTTTCGGCATCGATAAATTCCTGCGCTGTTTCCAAGGGGGAGCCGTTGATTTTTGCCTGTTCCAGCATGAGCTGAGCCAGTGGTTCCAAACCGCGTTCCCGGGCGATTTGGGCACGAGTGCGTTTTTTCTGTTTGTAGGGCAGGTAAAGGTCCTCCAGTTCCTGCAGTTTTTGAGCTTGTTCAATGGCCGCCTGCAGCTCAGCGGTGAGCTTGCCCTGCTCAGTGATTTTAGCGATGATTTCTTCCTGCCGCTTTACGAGGTTGCGGAGGTAGGTCAGGCGTTCTTCCAAGGTGCGCAGCTGCTCGTCTTCCAGGGCGCCGGTAGCCTCTTTGCGGTAACGGGCGATAAAGGGAACGGTGTTGCCGCCGTCCAACAGTTCAATAGCTGCTGTGGTCTGCTTGGGGGTAACGCCCAGTTCTTTAGCGATAATTACGGGAATGTCATTTATTTTCATGGTCTGACACCAGCTTTCTCTAAAATAAAGTACATTTATTATAACGCCGAAACTTAGTTTTTGCCAACGGAAATCATAGCTGCAGGCAGTACGGATTGATTGACAGAATTTTGCAGGGTTCGTTATAACGAGGCAAGAAAATGTCCCCCACCTCAGCAGGTGGGGGCACGAATACCAAAACAGGCGGCGAGCATATCTCCCGCCTCGTTGCGAAGCGAAGCTAGTCCTTTAGGGAAACGCCAAGAGGAAGTTTTGCCTATGGCAAAACTGGAACAACGGCGTTATAATTTAAAGAGCGCATGAGTAAGGTGGGAGGCCGGACGGCAGTTATTGGCAGAGCGCAGCGTTTGCCGTTAAGTGTCAAGAAACTTATTTTTGCCATCATCTGTCATAACGGAAAAGGCTGTTGTTTGAACGCAGTGAGTTTAAGCCTTTTCCGTTATATAAAAGGTAAAAATAAGTTTTAGCTTAACGGCTCAGCGAAGTGAGCCAATAACTGCCGTCCGGCCGGAATTTCTTGTAACTTATAACGTATGTATGAGGTAATTTATGAAGATAGTAGTGGGAATAACCGGAGCCAGCGGCAGTGTTTATGCCCTGCGGCTTATCGAAGTTCTGCGGCATGCTGGCCATGAGGTGCATGCCGTGGTGACGGACAGCGGCTGGCAGGTGCTGGACTATGAGTGTGGTGTCAGCCGGGGCATGCTGGAGACGCGGGTGAACGTGCTTTATGATAATGACAATGTGGGGGCGGCGATTGCCAGTGGCTCCTTTAAGGTGGACGCCATGGTGGTACTGCCCTGTTCCATGAAAACCGTGGCCAGTATTGCCCATAGTATGTCAGATAATCTTTTGACCAGAGCTGCAGATGTGATGCTCAAAGAAGGACGCAAGCTCGTAATCGTGCCCCGGGAAACGCCCATGCACGCCATTCATTTGGAAAATTTATTGAAACTGGCACAGCTGGGCGTGCGCATTGTGCCGGCAGCGCCAGGCTTTTATCATCGGCCGCGCAGCATTGCTGATTTGGTGGATATGCTGGTGGGCAAAATTTGCGACCAGCTGGGCGTGGATACGGATTTGTTTACAAGGTGGGAAGGTTAATGGCAGGAAAAAAAGTGTATGCCGTCCGGGCTGGACGCAAGACGGGGATTTTTACGACCTGGGCAGAATGCAAGGCACAGGTGGATGGTTTTCAAGGCGCAAGATTTAAGGGCTTTACAGACCCCAACGAGGCGCTGCAGTGGTTGAATCTTGATTATGTGCCGCCTTATGGCGGCGGCCGAACGGCAGAAAAAGCTCCAACGGAACCCGCACCGTCTTATGCGGAAGATGCAGATTATATTATCTATACTGATGGTTCCTGCCTGCGTAATCCTGATGGCCCGGGGGGCTGGGCGGCGGTGATTGCTGACCAGAATGAAGGCAAGCTCACGGAACTTCATGGTGGTGAGCCGTCTACGACCAACAATCGCATGGAACTGACGGCGGCATTACAGGCACTGACGTTTGCCAAGGCCGGGGCTGTGATTGACCTGTATACTGACAGTCAGTATCTGAAAAATGCGTTCACGAAAAATTGGCTGGCAGGCTGGAAACGTAAAGGCTGGGTGACAGCTGCTGGCGCGCCGGTGAAAAATCAGGACTTGTGGCAAAAATTGGACACAGCTTTTGCCGAGCATCAGGTAAGGTTTCACTGGGTTAAAGGCCATGTAGGGGTGGCACAGAACGAGCGCTGCGATGAATTGGCTAAGGCTGAGGCGATGAAATTTCAATAAATAGTAAGAGGCCCGTTGACGTTGTCAACGGGCCTCCTGTTATAAGTTTATCAGGACTGTGAGGGCGTGCGGAATCTGTCGACGATGGTGGCGCAGGCGGCGTCACCGGTGATGTTGACGGCGGTGCGCAGCATGTCAAAGATACGGTCAACCCCGAAGAGAATGGGCAGGGCATCGAGAGGTATGCCGGCGGAAACCAGTACAGCTACTACGAGCAGCGTCGGGCCGGGGACACCGGCCTGGCCTACAGCGCCCAGGGTGCTGGTGATGATGATGGCAATGTACTGCGGCATGGATAGCTCCATGCCATACATCTGGGCCAGAAAAGTGGCGGCCATAGCGTAATAGGCGGCGTTGCCGTTCATATTGATGGTAGCACCCAGGGGCAGGGCAAAGGAAGTCGTTTCCTTGGATACGCCCAGCTCAGTGGTGGCCGTGTTCATATTGAGCGGCAGGGTGGCGATGGAAGACGCCGTGGAGAAGGCGAAAACCTGTACCTTCCACATGCTCTTGAAGAATTTTTTATAACTCGTGCATTGGGAGAACAGAGCTACACTGCCGCCAATCATGCCGTAGGTAACGATGGCCAGCACGGCTACATAGAGGATAATCAGATAAAGAATCTTGGTGAGCACGGCATAGCCAAAGGTGCCGGTGGCATCAGCCATCAGACAGAAAACACCGATGGGAGCCGTGTACATAATGCCGGTCATAATTTTGATAAATAATTCCGTCAGGTAATTAAAGAAATTCAATACAAAATTCTTTTTGTGTTCCTCCAGATAAGTGGCGGCAAAACCCATAAAGAGCGCAAATACGATGATTTGCAGTATATTGCCATCTACCAGTGCCTGGAAAGGATTAGTGGGGACAAAGCCTGTGACTGTTTCCCAAAAGCCGGGAATGTGGGTGCTTTCCTCGATATGCTCAACATGAATGGCTGCATCGGACAGCGTGCCCATTTCAATGCCGCGGCCCGGCTGGAAGATTTCACTGGCGGCCAGTCCCAGGGCTACGGCGACAGCAGTGGTGACGGCGTAGTACGCAAAGGTCAACAGGCCAATTTTTCCGGCATTGCCGGACCTGCCCAGCGAGGCAGCACCGCCAATTAAGGAAAAGAGCACCAGCGGAACAACAATCATTTTGATGAGCTGCATGAAAAGATTGCCCAAGGGTGCGAACATCTGCGCGTCTTTCCCCAGAATCAGGCCGGTGACGGCACCCAGGATGGTGGCGGCAATAATCCATAGTCCGAGCCTGTCGAGGCTGCTGTGTTTGTTTTCTGACATAAATAAACCTCCCAAAACTTTACTAAAACGGCTGCTGACGCAGAAAGCCGCATGCATACCCCGGGGGATATGGCATGCGGCTTCATTGCACGATTTATGATGTTTACATTTTAACATCTTATAACGTTTTTGTCTACTGTTGGTGGAGAAAAATGTCAATAATCTTGTGCGCTGGTATTGGGGCTGACAGGTGGTAAATCTTGAAATTTTACCGAAAAAATAGTACACTTATATTTACTAATTGTCTTAAGCCTGTTAAAATCAAAGGGTGGTAAATGCGAGGAAAGGAGGCACGCTGGATGCGTTATTTAGAGCTGCTAGGCGCGTGGGTTATAGCGCGTTTGTCTGAATTTGGCACCATCGTACTCTTATATCGTGATACCTTTCAGGAGTTATGTCACAAGCCGCGTGTCAAACATATTCTGGCGCAGATGTCGCATCTGGGTGTGGACTCCCTGTTGATTGTGAGCCTCACCCTGCTTTTTACAGGGGCGGTGTTTGCGTTGCAGACGGCAGATATATTGATCCGGTTCGGGGCACAAAGTACTGTCGGTGGTATTATTTCCGTCGCTATTGGCCGTGAACTGGGACCGGTGCTGGTCGGTGTTGTATGTGCCGGCCGGGTGGGGGCAGCTATTACGGCTGAGATTTCCACCATGAAGGTCACCGAGCAGATTGATGCCCTGCGCGTTATGGCGGTAAACCCGGTCAATTATCTTATCGTGCCGCGTATGCTGGCCTGCATGCTGGTGGTGCCGCTATTGACAGTGTTTGGTGATGTGGTCGGTGTTTTGGGTGGTTATCTGGTGGCGGTATATTACTCCGACATCAGCTCGTTCAGTTACATCAATTCCATCAATACTTTTGCGGACGTCTTTGACCTGACGGGCGGTATGATCAAGGCAATATTTTTCGGCAATGTCATTGCGGTGCTGGGCTGCTATTATGGTCTGCACTGTCCTGCCGGGGCCGAAGGTGTAGGTAAAGCCACCACGCGTACTGTGGTGACATCCATAATTGTTATTTTTATCTTGAATGCCGCGCTGACCTTTGTTTTGTACTAAAAAGGGTCTGCAGGAGGATAATATGATTCGGTTGTCGAATGTATCTAAGGTCTACGATGGCAAATATGCTCTGCATGATGTCAGCCTGACGATAAAAAAAGGGGAAACATTGGCTGTTATCGGCGGTTCCGGTTCCGGCAAGAGTACCCTGTTGCAGCTGCTCGTGGGGCTTATTCGTCCTGATAGTGGGGAAATCTTCATAGACGGACAGGATATTACCAAGCTTTCCGAGAAAGAAATGGATAAGGTTCGTCTTAACATGGGCATGGTGTTTCAGTATTCAGCGCTGTTTGATTCCATGACCGTCGGGGAAAATGTGGCCTTTGGCCTGCGGGAACATAAGCATTTGCCCGAGGCGGAAATTCAGCGGATTATCAAAGAGAAACTGGAACTGGTAGGTCTCTACGGCGTGGAGAATAAACTGCCGGGAGAATTGTCCGGCGGCATGAAAAAAAGAGTCGGCCTGGCCCGGGCGATTGCGTTTGGCCCGGAAATCATCTTTTACGATGAGCCGAGTTCCGGCCTGGACCCCATCACCACGGCGAAAATCGATGAACTGATTGTAGACATGCAGAATAAACTCGCCGTTACGTCCGTGGTGGTCACGCACGATATGGCCAGTGCCTGCCGCATCGCTGACCGCATTGCCATGGTTTACGAGGGCGAACTTATCGCTGTGGATACGGTGGAGAATTTTAAACAGATAAAGGATGAACGTGTGCAGGCCTTTTTCCGGACGCTGCACATTGCAAAGGAGGGACAGACGGCATGACAACAGAGGCAAAGGTGGGAGCATTCACCCTGGCTGGTCTGGCCTTATTTGCAGGCGTCGTTATCATGTTGAGCGGTTTTAAGCTGGGCGGCGATAAGGGCTATACCTTATATGCCGGTTTTAAACAGGTGGTGGGCATTGAACCACAGTCACTGGTCAGACTTTCCGGTGTGCCTGTGGGCAGTGTTGAATCCGTGAACAACGATGGACGCGGTGTTACGGTGACCATGCGCATAAACAGCGATGTTAAAATACCGCAGAACTCGCAGGTGGTTGTAGGCGCTGCCGGGGTTATGGGGGATAAGTTCATCAATATCCTGCCCGGTGACGATAACAGCGGCTGGGTGGAAGATGGCGACTACCTGCAGGGACAGGATGAAGTCGGCATGGATGACATGATGCAGAGTATGATCAAGCTGGCGGCTGAAGCGCAAAATCTGCTGGAAGGCATGAATAAAGTTATCGGCAATGGCGATTTCCAGGCATCTTTTATCCAGATGGCCATAAACATGCGTGATACCACAGCGCATATAAAAGGCATGACGGCGGCTCTGGAAAACATTGCTGTCAGCAATCAGAGCAATATCAGCCAGCTGCTTGGCAACCTCAATATGGCTACTGGCAGTTTGAATCGAACCATGAACTCCGTCGAGGCGATGATGGCAAATCTGGCCACTGTAGGCGCTGACCCGCAGACGGCGGAGAATCTGCGTCTGACCTTGGATAATATCGCCAAGTCCAGTGAGCAAATCAGAATTATCACGGAAGGTGTAGCCAAGATAGCTGGCGACGAAAAGACCGTGGAAGATACGAAAAAGATAATTCATAACGCCCGTGAACTTACGGAAAAAGCTAAAGATGTAAAAAAGCAGCTGGACTCCATTAAAACCGAAGCCAGCGTTGATGTTTTATACAGCGGCGGCCGCAAGGACTGGGAAACCAATCTGAACTTTATGGTTGGTATGGAACAAGGGCCGTTCCTAAATATGGGCGTTGAAGATATCGGCGAACACAACCGGATGAATTTTCAGGTGGGCAGCCGCCGGGGCAGCCTGGCAGCCCGGGCCGGAGCTATTCATGGCGAGGCCGGTGTAGGACTTGATGCTTATGCTGGCAAAAATTTCAAACTTTCCGCTGATGCCTATAAATTTAATGATTTCTCCCTTCGTTTGGGCGCCCAGTATCGTATTGCCGGGGATACCTGGCTGATGGGACAGTGGCGGGATGTAAATCACAGTGACCGCAGAGCGGCCTACATAGGCTTGAAACAGGCGTTTTAATTACTACGATAATCCCAGCTGCAAGGGCGGCTTTAAATAATACACCGATTAGAGATTGAGGAGGAATTTGTCTTGAATAAAAAACGTTTTTATAAAAAATTGACGGCTATGGTTTTAGGCGGTCTGCTGACCGTTTCCACAGGTACGGCGCTGGCCGCCAACACGGTACAGCTGAACCTGAATGACGCAGTGCAGATGGCTATGGAGAATAACCGCAGCATCAAGAGTGCCTTGGCTGACGTGGATGTAGCCAAGTGGAACCTGTCCAAATACCGCCGTCAGACTGGTGTTACGGTAGGTCTGTCTTCGGCTTTTAATCGTGTTAACGATACTGTGGCTGGAACCCATGTAGACAATAAGTATTTTACCAACAGTGCCAGTGCATCGATACCTTTGTATAATTTCTCCCTGCGCAGCGGCATTGAGGCAGCAGGCTATGGCCTGAACGCTGCCGATGTGACGCTCGAAAACACCAAGCAGAGCGTGCGCTATAGTGCTACTGAAGGCTATTACAATGTGCTGAACTACAAGAACCTTATCAAGGTGCAGGAAGACTCGGTCAAGGCTTATCAGGAACATCTGGACAATGTTAATGCCCAGTATCGTGTAGGTACGGTCGCCAAGTCTGACGTATTGTCCTCACAGGTAAACCTGGCTAATGCCCAGCAGTCCCTGACCACGGCACAGAACAATTACGATATTGCGGTGGCCACGCTGAATAATATTGTCGGCCTGCCCACGGATACGGTGCTGGAAATTGATGACCAGCTGAAACATTCGTCCTATAATCTGGATTTAAATGACTGCACTAACTATGCCCTGAACAATCGCGCTGACGGTGCGGCTGCCTATTATGCTGTAAAGCAGGCAGAGGCCGGCATTAACACGGCTAAGGCCGGCTGGTATCCGACGGTGACGGCATCCGGCTCGACGTCTATTGAAGGCAAGAACGCTTTTGGCAATGACACGGACACCTGGGTGGTTGGTGCCACGGCATCCTGGAATATCTTTGACAATGGTGTAACTACGGCTAATGTAAATTCCGCCGAGGCATCACTGACTAAGGCACAGGAAAACCTGCATCAGAAAGATGAGGCCATTCAGCTGGATGTACGCACGGCCTTCCTGAACCTGCAGGCTGCGGAAAAGAACATCAAGACCACGGAAGTAGCTGTGGAACAGGCCCGGGAAGATTTAAAGATTGCCAATGTACGCTATGCGGCCGGTGTTGGTACAAACCTGGACGTTATGGATGCCACGGAAAAAATGACGGCAGCCCAGACCAACTACTACACGGCGCTGTACAAGTACAATGTTTCCAAGGCTGCTCTGGATAAGGCTATGGGCATTCCTGTGGATATCAATGTGGCTAAGTATAAGACTTCCCAGATGGAGGGCAACCGGGTGAAGAAGGTTCGTAACGATGCCAAAGTTACGGAAAATCCCGTACTGGAACTAACGCAGGCGGCTAAGCAGGCTTCGAAGGAAGAGGCTAAAGCCAATCGTCAGGCTGAACGTGAAGTTGCGGCCAAAGCCAGCAAGAAACAGCAGCCTGTGCAGCAGGAAAAAGCCGCAGAAACCAAGCCTGCGGCTCCTGCTCAGGAACAGGCTGCCAGCACCAGTACGGTGGCCAATGAAATGGCTAAATAACCATGACAAGATACTGCCCTGGGCAGGGCGTTTGAGGAGACAGCAATGAAGGTAAAGACCTGGAAAATATGGGCACTTGCTTGCGGCCTGCTGATAATGGCTGTGAGTGGCTTTTGGTACTATACGCAGACGAAAAACTTCATGGCAGCAGCGGGGGGGAAAGTGTCCCAGCTGGCATCTCAAGCGTTGGAAACCGAGGTAGAAATTGGGGAAATAGAGGTAAGTTCCCTTAGTGATATCAAACTGCATAACTTGACTATCTATGACAAGCAGGCGGAGCTGATTGCCCGTGCCGATGAGGCACGGGTCAGCTATCGCCTGCTTGCGGCGGTTTCAGACCCTGCCGATGCGGTAAAGGAAATTTCGGTAACCGGCGTAAAGGCCGTACTTGCCGAACGGGCTGATGGCAGCTGGAATGTGCAGGATTTATTGTCGGGGGAATCAAGCAATCAGGAGTTTCATGGCAAGGTGACGGTAGCAGACGGCCAGTTAACTGTCCGCCGGCAGGGACAGGAACTTCAGCTGGATAATGTGCAGGCGGCAGTGGATATGGGGACGTATCCTGTAGCCAAAGCGCAATTTTCCGCTAATAATGCCGGGGCTGACCTGGCCGGCACGGCGACTATATCTGACAGCCGTCAGATAATCAATGCCAAGGTGTCTGGGGCTGACTTAGCCAACTACATCAGCTATCTGCCGCAGGGGCTGCTGCCGGACAATGTTGTCATCAAAGGCGGCAGAATTGAACAGGGCAGTTTCAACCTTTATCGCCGGGAAGATAATATTTCCTTCAGCGGTGACGTGGATTTACGTGAGGGCGCAGTAACTGTTGAAGGCACGGATATCGAGCATATCACCGGACATGCGGCGTTTACCAACGAAGAGCTGCTGCTGAACGCTCAGGCGGAAAGCAATGGGCAAAAAGCCAGTGTCCATGGCAAAATAAAACATTTGCAGACTGTGCCGTACATGGAACTGGAGGCTGAGGGGGAAGAGTTCGACCCCAGCAGGATTTTACAAAACATACCGTATAGTGGCGGCGTAAACTTCAAGGCTAAGATTACAGGCGCTTTCAGCAATCCCAGCATTGACGGCCGGGTAGAGGTGCCGGCCGGTCAGGCTATGGACGTGCCCTTTAGCGGCGGCGTGGCAGAGGTCCGCTATCAGGATAAGAATCTCTTTGTGCGGAATTTTGCTGCGCTGGTGATGGGCGGCAAGGTCAGCGGTGAACTGGTATTATCTACAGAAAACCTTGGTTACACTGCACATGTAAAAGTTGAGGAACTGGATGTTGCCCAGGCTGCAGGACTGGTGCCGGATTTGGCCGGCGCGGCGGGACGTCTGTCCGCGGACCTCGGGGGCAATGGTATAGGCGCGGATATGAGCACGCTGCAGCTTTATGGCAGTGCCAGCTTGAAAAATGCTGCTTTCCGTGGCTTGCAGGTGGACAGCGCCAGTGCATCCTTGCACTTGTCTGATGATGATTTGCAGATAGATTATTTAAGCGTAAATATGCCCAATCACAGCAGTTTGGGTGTGGAAGGCTCAATCCTGGATATGCGCGGCCAGGCCAAACTGAATTTGGATTTCTATGGCGGTCATTTTGACTTGTCACAGTTCCGTAACATCGATGAACGTATTGACATGTCAGGACTGGCTGATTTTAAGGGCACGGTGCGGGGCGACCGCCACAATCCCCGGGTCGAGATAAAATTCGCCGGCAATCATGGGCGTATCTTCAAGCAGCCTTATGACAGTCTGAAATTTGCGGCCAGCGGCAGCCTGGACGGTGTCGGCATTGACGATTTCCTGATGGAGAAGGATGGCAAGGAAGTTTGGCGGGCTGCTGGTTCGGTAGGTTTTACCGGTGCAAAAAAAATCAATTTGCGGCTCGATACCATGGGCGCCCGCATGGAAGATATCATGGCCTTGATAGCGCCAGACCAGCCGTTGACGGGTAATGTGGACAATGTCGTCAGGGTTACGGGCACACTGGACAAGCCGCAGGCCGTGGGCTATATTCACTTTTATCGCGGCAGTTATCATGGCATGCTGCTGTCCGGTATGGACGGGGACTATTTCCTCGAAAACGGTGTCCTGCGCCTGCAGGATTTCCACGCTTACTCGCCGATGATTGATATGGTCTTAAATGGCAACTTGATTACAGCCACGCAGGCACTGGACATGGAAGTTGAGGCGCAGGATATTGACCTGAAACGCGTGCAGCATAAACTGCCGTATGAAGTCAGCGGCCATGGCACGTTTAAAGGTAAAATTTTAGGGACGATTCAGCGCCCGGAATTTTACGGGCTGCTCGATGCGCCGCAAATTATCCTGAATGACCAGGTGATTGACAACCTGCATGGCATGGTAAAATACCGTAATGACAAATTTGACATTGACCATTTCGGCTTTGAACAGCAGGGCGGCACCTATGATATGGAGCTGAGCTACGATACGCAAAGTGAGGCGCTGGATGGCGATGTGGTGATTGCCGGCGCAGAAATCAGTGCGGTGGCGGCGCTGGTCAACCAGAAAACGGAGGTAATCTCCGGTAAGGCCGATTTGACGGCGCATATTGGCGGTACAGCTGGTAATCCCAGCGTGAAGGTAAATGGCAATATCGCGCAGGGGCTGGCCGGCGGCTACGACATTCACGGCGTAGCGGTCGATATGCAGCTTATCAATAGAATCCTGTACATCAACCAGCTTAAGGGCAGCCAGGGAGACGAGGGCACATTTGCGGCCTCCGGCACAGTGGCCTTGGATGGCCCAATTGCAGCAAAATTTTCCGCGCAGCAGCTTGATTTTGGCATGTTCACCGGTCTGGCCGGGGTGAAAGCCCAGGGCGTAACCGGCAAAGCTGATATTGAGGCCGAGCTGGGTGGGTACATAAACAATCCGTCGGCCGACGTGACCTTGAAGGCCGTAAATGGCGGTATTCAGGGGGCTGCTTTTGACAGCATGACCGGACAGGTAAACCTGAAAAATGGTTTGCTAAGCGTAAAAAGCCTGCGCGTGAACAAGCAGGTAGGGGAACGCAACTGTGCGGTTGATATCAAGGGTATCGTGCCCATGCGCGCCCTGACTGCCGGCAAGGATGAATGGCTGGACGATTACGAGCAGATACAGCTGACGGTGGGGCTGGAGAATGCAGATTTATCTCTGCTGCCCACCTTATCGCCGCAAATTGACTGGGCTATGGGAGCTACTGCCGGTGACATAAAGATACATGGCACCCTGGCACATCCGCTGATTGATGGCAGTATTCAGATTCCCACTGGCGCCATGAAACTGAAATTCCTGGATTTACCGGTTACTGATATGGCAGCCAAGGTAAAATTTACTGGGAATAAAGTGACAGTTGAAGAATTTTTTGGTAAAATGGGCGGTGGCACATATAATCTGCAGGGCAACCTGACTATGGATGGCTGGCAGCCGGAACATTACGATTTTTCGCTGGTCTGCAATGCACTGGGGATAAAGAGCAAATTCTTTACAGGGCCATTGAATGCGGAGTTCCATCTGGGCGACACGAACTTTTATGGACGTCAGCTGCCCAAAATATCCGGTAAAGTTGATTTCCATGATTGCCAGGTTTCGGTGCCGACAATACCCGATAGTGATGGCGACATGCCGGAAATGGTCTTTGATGTTCAGGTCAATGCCGGCAAGAAGGTGCATTTTTACAGTGCATACCTCTATGACCTCTATCTGGACGGGGCTTTCCATGTGGGCGGCATAACGAGCCATCCCAAAATGTCTGGCAGCTTAAAAGTTAAGCGCGGCGGCACCATAAATTATTTAAAGACAGAGTTCAACATCCGGCAGGGTGTGGCGAACTTTAATCAGGTGGCGTCCTTTATGCCCAGCATTGATTTCGTTGCTGATACCAGACTGACGCAGGCCAGGGTGTTCTTGTCGGTGAAGGGCCCGCTAGGAGCTGCCAATATGAGGTTGTCTGCAAGCCCGGCCATGAGCCAGACGCAGATTATTCAGCTGCTCACACTGCGCGATGCCTACAGACACGGGCAGACAAATATGAATGCCGGTGATATGCTGGTAGTGGGGCTGCAGATGAGTTTCCTGTCGGAAATTGAGTCGGCTATGCGTGAGTATTTGTATCTTGACCGGCTGGCTATTTCCCGGGGGAGTGGTTCAGCTTTTAGCAATCGTAATAACACAACGGAAAAAGAAATTAACGAAAACAAATATGATTTTAATATTTCTATGGGAAAATATATAGCAGACAGAGTTATGTTGCGATATACCAGGGGGTTAGGCGGCGATAATATCAATCGCTATGGCTTCCAATACGACTTAAGTGATAACGTGGGCCTGACCTTGGAAAGGGAAAGTGGTGGTTATATTATGGGTGTGGAGGCCAGATTTAATTTTTAATTACGCAGAACATGTATTTACATAATTAGGAGGTTTGACCTTTGAATAAGGGAAATAAAAGGTTTTTAGCTTATGCGGTTGCCTTGGCAACCAGTTTTTCCGCCCTGCCGGGAATGGCTTATGCGGAAGTGGCGGCAGCGGATAAGTCCGCGGTCCAGACGGCGCAGGAGGCGGCAGCTCCCCAGGGCGCTCCGGTACAAAATGCAGTACAGGGGACTGCTGAGGCACAGGGGAAAGCTGCAGACCAGCGGACGGAGGAATGGCTCAAGAACCGTCCGCAGGAGGATGCTATAGAAAAATTCGGCAAGGAATATGAAGGCCAGACCATTGTAGATACAGTGTTTGATGGTACTACGTCAGTAACGGAAAATACTGCGAAGGCGGCACTTACCATGCATACCGGTGATATGTTCACACTTAAGGGGATGAACAATGACCGCGAGGCCGTCTACAATACGGGGTATTTCTATGATTTGTTCCCGACTTTTGAAAAAGTGCCGGAAGGTGTGGTTATCACTTACCATGTGCTGGAAAATCCGGTGCTGAAGAGCATTAACATTACGGGCAACACCGTCATCAAGACGGCGGACTTGCTGAAAAATGTTACGGTTAAAGATGGCGAGATATTAAACAGCCGTCTGTTGCAGCAAAATATTCAAAGTATCAAGGATGTCTACCGTGAAGAAGGCTATATCCTGGCTAAGGTCACCGATATAAATATTGATAAGGAAGGCAACCTGACGCTGCGCATAAACGAGGGTACCCTGGAAGGCTACAAGGTTAAGGGTAATACCAAGACCAAGGACTATGTTATCCTGCGCGAAATGCGGCAGAAACCCGGCGAGCCGTTCAATTCCAAGAAGGCACGCCGCAGTATGCAGCGCGTTTACAATCTGGGCTTTTTTGAAGATGTAAATATCAAGATGAATCCGGGCGTGGAACCCAATGCCGTAGTTATGGAACTGGACGTTAAGGAAAAACGTACAGGGTCGTTTGGTATTGGTGCCGGTTACAGTACCGCTGATGGTGTAATTGGTATGGTCAGCATTGGTGATACCAACTTCCGTGGTACCGGTGATGCGGTAAGTCTGACGTTTGAAAAAAGCGGCAGCGAGACGGATGCTCGCGGCTATACTTTTTCCTGGCGTCATCCCTGGATTGATAAGAAAGAAACCGTTGGCACCCTGCGTATTTACAATCGTACGTACCAATACGATGATTACAACACGGATGGCAATTTAGTAGAAAGCTATATGCGTAAGTATTCCGGTGGGGAAATTACTCTGGGCAGACCGGTAAGTGAGTATTCCACTAACTATTTGACTTTCCGTAACCGTGATGATAAATATGTCCGCCATGTTAAAAATAAGGGGAAAGACCGTAGTGGTGATACTGCTTGGCAGGAAAAGAATTTCGGTTTGACAAGAAGTATCACCTTCAGCCATGTGACGGATACGCGTGATAATGTTTACAATCCGACGACAGGCAGCCGGATAAGTTTGACCGGCGAAGTGGCCGGCTTGGGGGGAGATTTTAATTTCCAAAAGGCTACTATCGAAGACCAGCGCTACATTAAGGTGGGGCATGCACAGGTAATTGCCTTGCGCGGTCAGTACGGCGTGGGTCGTGGCGAGATATCCGAGTTCAACCTGTACAAGGTCGGCGGTCAGAACAGCCTGCGCGGCTATCGTGAAGACCAGTTCCGTGGTACGCGTATGGCGCTGGCCACGCTGGAATACCGGTTCCCGATTGTCAGCAAGGTGCAGGGCGCACTCTTCACTGACTGGGGTTCCGCATGGTATGATGGTTTTACGCCGAAAGACCTCAAGGGCAGCATCGGCGTAGGCCTGGCGCTCAACACGCCGCTGGGGCCGCTGCGTCTGGACTACGGCCGTGGCAAAAATGGCGGCCGCGTACATTTCACCGTGGGCGGCACTTTCTAAGGTAGGCCAGACGTTTATTTGAAGTTTGCCTTGAATAAGAAAAAATAGTTTGTTATAATAACTTTTATGTATGGGTGTTTTTGACACTACATTAGGGAAAAGATGAATCACCCTTTAGGGGAAAAGGAGATTTTACAATGGTTAAATTACAGAAAAAACAGGTTAAAATTGTCAGCATTCTTATCGCACTGGCTTTCGTTGGCTCCGTAGTAGCTATGGCTCTGACGCAGTTTGGCCCGAATATGGTCAGCGCAGCCAGCTCCAACGTCGGCGTGGTTGATTACAGCCAGGTTATGAACCAGCATCCGAAGGTTCAGGCTGCTTCTACGGAAATGCAGACGGCTGTTCAGGAAGCCCAGAAGGAATTTGAAACCAAATCCGCTAACATGAACGATAATGAAAAGCGCGACTACTATACGCAGACTCAGCAGCGCCTGCAGCAGAAGAATCAGGAACTCATGGAACCCATCACCAAGAGTGTTGAGGAATCTGTAAAGAAGGTTGCTGAACAGAAGGGCCTGTCCGTAGTTCTGGAAAAAGGCGCTGTTGTTTACGGCGGTGTAGACATCACTCAGGATGTCCTTAAGCAGGTTAGCAAATAAGAGCAGTCAGGTACTTCACTGATTGGACTATATAAAGTTTGGCAGTACCGAGCAGCAAAGGCGCTCGGTACTGTTTGTAAGAGGGGGGAGCGCAGGTGCCGGAAACGCATGATGACAGTCAGAAAGCTGGCAAAGCACAGCGTCGCCGGAATATTCTGGTTGGCACCGTGGCTGCCCTTTGTATGATTTTTCTGGGCGCCTGGCTGGCGCGGGAGTTTATTCTGCCCCCAAAACATAGTCAGATGGCTCAGGAAAAGCCGGACACAGGCATCATCAACTGGCAGCAGGTTGTGGCTGCGCATCCCGATTATGAAAAATTTACCGCTTTGGACGCAGAATGTCAGCTGCTGGAACTGGAGGTTTCCGATGTAGGGGATATGCTTTCCCTGGAAATGCCCCAGCTGCTGGATGAAACGTTTAAAGAGTCAGTCTGGCAGAAAAATGCTGCTGATGTAATCGGCGGCCGGGCCGAGCTGGAGCGTAAGGCGCAGCAGCTTCGGCAGGAATACACCAAGGCCACCGAGGCGGATTTCAATGCCCGGCGGCAGGCGCTCGATGAAGAGTATTTAAATGAGATTTTAAATCTCAACATCAAGTTGGACAATCAGGCGGCCATGCACAATGCGCTGGACTCTAAACAGGCAATCCAGGAGGAACGGGAAGTCTGGGAGGCGCAGCGCAGCCAGCTGCAGGCAGAACGCGGGCGGCGGCAGTATGAATTGTGGCAGGCTTACAAGCAGGAAGTTGAAAAATATGTTCAGGATAAGCTGGCCCCTGAACTGGCACAGTGGCGGGCTAGTATGCCAAAGCTCCGGGATGAGAAAATGGCGGCTGCGCAACAGACTCGCGCAGCGGCAGACGCACGTAATGCTGACCTGATGTCCAAGCAACAGGCCATAGCTGAAAAGGTACAGCAGCGGCTGGCCAAACGGCAGCAGCTGGCTGAAAAGCAGGCAGAACTTGCGGCACTGCATGCCCATATAATCAATGATGTGGCCGGCAAGGCAGCTAAAATTGCCATCATGCATCATTTTACCCTGATACTGGTTCATCATCCGGCGGCACTTGCCAGTTTCCTGCCACAGACAGGAAAAGTACCGGCGCTGCAGCCGCAGGATAGTGTGGTTATTGGCCTGAAGACACAGGACGTCACCGACGAATTGGTGCAGGAAATGAAAAATATTTAAAGCAAAGAAAGAAGCGAAAGATAATGAAATTACGCAAAAAATCTGCGGCCTTCATGGCTGCAGCTATGTTAGGAGCTATGCTGGTCAGCGGCTGCGGACAGGCGAAAATCGGTTATATAGATGGTGAACGCGTTACGAAAGAAGCTCCGCAGATTAACACGCTGGTCGAGGAGGGCAATAAGAAGATTCAGGAAGCCCAGACGCAGGCCGGAGAAGAGCTGCAGAAAAAAATGCAGGAAAATCCCAACATGAGCCAGGAAGATTTGCAGAAGGCTCAGATGGACAGCCAGCGTAAAATACAGGGGCTCAACCAGTCCTACTCGTTGCAGCTGAAACAGAAGATAGATGCAGCCTGTGCTGCTGTTATGAAGGAAAAGAAACTTGATGCAGTAGTGAACAACGCTGCTGACCAGCCGACAGCTGTCAGTGGCGCTGAAGACGTTACTGATGCCGTAATCGCACAGTTGCAGTAAGATGGGAGTATTAGCAGCATGAAAAAGACATTGCAGGAAATAGCCGGCCTCGTGGCAGGGCGCATTGTTGGCGACGGGAATATTGAAATCGAAGGTCTGGACAATATTCAGGGTGCAGGTGCGCATGATTTGACCTTCGCGGTAGAACCACATATCGAGGAAGCTAAAACCTGTAACGCGGCGGCAGTAATGCTGCCGGAGGGCATAACGGATTTCCCGAAAACAGCTCTGCTGGTGGAAGACCCCAGAGCGGCTTTTGCCAAGCTGTTGGAGATATTTACGCCAAAGCTGCAGCATGAACAGGGTGTCAGCGCCCAAGCTCATGTCGGCAAAGATGTAAAATTAGGGAAGAACGTTACTATCATGCCTTTTGCCATGATTGATGACCATGCCGTTATTGGTGACAATGTCATAATTTACCCCCATACTTATATCGGCCAGTATGCGGAAATCGGTGAAGATACGGTGGTGTACTCCAACGCTACCGTACGTGAGCATTGCCGGGTTGGCAAGCGCTGTGTGATTCACAGTTCGGCCGTAATCGGCTCCGATGGTTTTGGTTTCACAACCAAAGACGGCGTCCATACCAAAGTGCCCCAGGTGGGCATCGTGGTTTTGGAAGACGATGTGGAAATCGGCGCCCATGACGGCATTGACAGGGCCGCCATGGGGGCTACGGTTATCGGTCAGGGCACGAAAATCGATAATCTGGTACATATCGGCCACAACTGCAAGATTGGTGCTAACTGTCTGATTGTAGCCCAGACGGGTATTTCCGGTTCTACGACCGTTGGTCATAATGTTACGTTCGGCGGCCAGGTGGGCACTGTAGGGCACATCAACATCGGGGCAAATTCCGTCTATGCAGCACGGTCCGGGATTATCGGTGACATGCCGGAAGGCGTGTTCTGTGCCGGTTTCCCTGTGCAGTCTCATACGGAATGGCTGCGCATGCAGGCGTCGATGAAAAAATTGCCGGAGATGCTGAAAAAGATAAAACAGCTGGAAAAGCAGCTGGCTAAGTACGAAAATAAATAGTAATATTGCCAGAAGCCCCTGCTTGGGGGCTTTTTGGTGTCAGCAGGACTTTTTGGAGGCAGGTAACGTGGTATATTATGCTCTGAAATTGATAAGCTGGGCAGCTTGCTTATTGCCTCGCGGCCTATGTGAACACTTTGGACAGACCTTGGGCTATATGGGCTGGCTGGCAGTGCCGGGAAAACGCAAACAGATGGCCAAGGGACAGGTAATGCGCTGCCTTGGCTGCTCGGAACAGGAGGCAGAGCGCATCGTCAGAGCCAGTACGGTGCGTTTTGGTTCGATGTTGATGGAGGTGCTGCGCTTTCCGGTGATAAAACGTCAGCCGGATAAGTACGTGCGTATTCAAGGTTTGGAAAAACTGCAGCAAAGTATGGCGGAGCAAAAAGGCGCGGTAATTGCAGCAGCTCACAGCGGCAACTGGGAGCTTATGGGTGGTGCGTTTGCCATGGCAGGGATTCCGCTGGTCGGGGTAGCACAAAAACAGCGTGATGCCGGAGTGGATAAGTTTATCAATGAATACCGCACGCTGATAGGCATGCATATTACTTACAAGACCGGTGTACGGGAAATGTTTGATATGCTGAAAAAAGGCTGGGCTATCGGCCTGATTGCTGACCAGGACCCCAACCGTCACGATGGCATTGTGCTGAAATTCTTTGGGCAGTATACTAATTGCCTGACGGGGCCTGCCTCGATGGCCAGATTCCAGAGTGTGCCCATCCTCACGTCCTTTATGCACCGGGAACCTGATGGCACGCATACGCTGATTGTTGATGGCCCCTTTTATGTGGAAAAGACGAAGGACAAGCGAGCGGATATTGCCAAAATGACGCAGTTTTTGAATGACGCCATAGAGGCCCATATCCGCAAGTATCCGGAAGAATGGTTTTGGCTCCACGACCGCTGGAAGTCCATACGGGAGGAATTTCCCGATAAACCATGGTTGCAATAGTGGAGGATGTTGGTTAAAATAGTAGTAATGACTACTATGAGGAGGAATTATTTTGCGGCAAACTACACTGGCAGCTGCAGCAGTTTATACTGGTGTGGGATTGCATTCCGGTCAGGAAGTGCATATGGTATTAAAACCGGCACCGGCGGATACAGGCCTGGTGTTTAAACGCATGGACATTGACGGACAACCCACGATTAAGGCCGTAGCAGCCAACGTTACCTCGACGCTCCGCGCGACGACTGTTGAAGAAAACGGCTGTAAGGTCTTTACGATAGAACATCTGATGAGTGCCTTTCATGCTATGCAGATAGATAACTGTTATATAGAGATTGATGCGGAAGAACCGCCGGTGGCGGACGGCTCGTCCCTGGCGTTCTTTAAGCTAATGCAGGAGGCCGGGGTTCAGGAACTTACGGCCGAACGCCGGGAGATCGTGATTGACAAGATTTATCGTATTGACGATGAAGAACAGCAGCGCTTTGTCATGGTGCTGCCCTATGACGGTTTCCGGGTAAGCTTTACGTCTGTAAATCCCCATAAGCTCATTGGGATACAGTACGAAAACTTTGCGATAAACCCTGAAACATATGAGAAGGAAATAGCGCCGGCGCGGACGATTGCCTACGAAAAAGAGATAGAGGCCCTGCAGAAGATGGGGCTTGGTCTCGGCGGCACTTTGGAAAGCGTCATTGTCTACAATGATGAAGGCTGGCTCAATCCCCTGCATTATGAGGATGAGCTGGTGCGGCATAAAATTTTGGATGTTATTGGCGATTTGCGCCTGGCAGGACCGATCCGTGGTCATGTCATTGCCGTGGCCTCTGGTCATGCATTGAATACGGCGCTGGCTAAGGAAATTCAGAAGAGTTTAGGTTGAGAAACGGACTATCAGAGAAAGAGGGAAATAAAAATGGAACTTGGTATTGAAGAAATCATGAAGATTCTGCCCCATCGTGCACCGATGCTGCTGGTGGATCGCATTATTGAAATAGACCCTTTTAAATCTGCTACGGGGATAAAAAATATCACCATGAATGAACCGCAGTTCAACGGTCATTTCCCGGGACATCCCATCATGCCCGGTGTGCTGATTTTGGAGGCGATGGCGCAGGTTGGCGGCGTAGCCATGCTCTATCCGGAAGAAAACCGTGGCAAGATTGCCATGTTTGGCGGCATGGAGAACATTAAGTTCAAACGCCCGGTAGTGCCTGGCGACCAGCTGGTAACCAAGGCTCATGTAGTACGTGTGCGCGGCGAGTTCGGTCTGTTGCATTGCGATGGCTATGTAGACGACCAGCTGGTGGCATCGGCGGATTTCAAGTTCGCCATGAAACGCGAATCTGAAATGTAAGCAGATGTCAATAAAGAATATTCTTTGCACAGCTGTTGAGTGCTGGGGAAACCAACCGGTGCAAAGAGCCTGCCGGCAGCATGGATAGACTGGTGCCGGTGGATAGATTAAGGAGTTGTAGAAATGAGTACTGAAAATATCAGTGCCGATGCGCATATACATGAAACCGCAGTTGTTGGCGAAGGTGCCAAAATCGCTGCCGGGGTGGATATTGGTCCGTACTCTGTCATTGGGCCCGACGTGGAAATCGGTGAAGGCACAGTGATAGGTCCCCATGTGGTCATTCATGGCTGGACAAAAATCGGCAAAGAATGTCATATTTTCCAAGGTGCCTCCATCGGTGAAGTGCCGCAGGATTTGAAATTCAAAGGTGAAAAAAGCTATACCTTCATTGGTGACAGAACAACCATCCGCGAAGGGGCTACGGTTCATCGGGCCACAGGTGAAGGTGAAGAAACGCGTATTGGCAATGACTGCCTGCTGATGGCGCTCACCCATGTTGCCCATAACTGTGTCATTGGCAACCGGGTTATCATGTCCAACCTGGCCAGCCTGGCCGGGCATGCGGTGGTAGAGGACCGTGCTGTTATCGGCGGCATGACGGGCGTACACCAGTTTGTAAAAATCGGCCGCAATGCTATGATTGGCGGCATGAGCCGCCTGACGCAGGACGTTGTGCCTTATACTATCGTTGCCGGCCAGCCGGCCAAAACTGTTGGTCTTAACAGTGTAGGATTATCCCGGGCTGGAGTAGATGCTACGGCACGCAGACGCTTAAAGCAAGCTTATAGAATGCTATTTCGGTCAGGGATCAGCCTGCAGAAGGCTGTGTCCATCATCGAACAGGAAATTCCCTCCTGTGAGGAAGTGGACCACCTGCTCCGTTTCCTGCGCAATGTAGACAGGGGCATCTGCCGTGAACGCCGTGGTGAATTCGGTAAAGACGAGTAAGTTTTAATTTTTGAGGTGCGGAGGAATATCATGGAGCGGATAGGACTTTTGGCCGGGATTGGTGCCCTGCCGGTGGAAATAGCGAGAGCGGCGAAGAAACTCGGCTACGAGGTTTACGCTGTAGCGCTCCTGAAGGAGACAGACCAGCGCCTCAGGGATTACGCTGATAACTATGAAGAAATCAATGTCCTCAAGGTGGGCAAGATTTTAAAGCATCTAAAGAAAAATGACATCCACAAGGTGACGATGATTGGCAAGGTCACCAAGGAATTACTGTTCGCCGGCAAGGCTCTGCCGGATTTGAAAGCCATGCAGATTTTGATGAAACTGCCCAACCGCAAGGATGATACGATTATGCTGGCGATTGTGGACGAGCTGAAAAAAATCGATGTAGAGGTTTTTGACCAGACGGCACTGATTCGTCAGTTAATGCCCGCCAAGGGCGTGCTGACCAAGCGGCAGCCGACGGCTGATGAGCTGAAGGATATGGAATTCGGCTTTAAGATGGCCAAGGAAATCGGCCGGATGGATGTTGGCCAGACCGTAGTGGTAAAAGACATGGCGGTCATGGCTTTGGAGGCCATCGAAGGGACTGACGCCTGCATTTTGCGGGGCGGCAAGCTGGCCGGCGGTGGTGCTGTGGTGGCCAAAGTCGCCAAGCCTGAACAGGATAACCGCTTTGATGTACCGACCGTGGGGCTGAAAACCCTGCAGATGATGGTGGAAACCAAGGCCAGGGCATTGGTTATTGAGGCTGGGGCCACCTTGCTCGTGGAAAGTGAAGAGGTCATCGCCTTAGCCGAGGCTAACGATATTACGATTATGGCGATGTGATTTGGAAGAAAGATGCCGGGGATGTAAAAAAAGGATGCCCGGTATCTTTTTTTGTGTTAAAATATAGGATGGTTTAGTATTTACACTTACAGGAGGTCAGCCCATGAAAATAATGTTTTCAGCAGGGGAAGCATCAGGCGATGTACATGGCGAGAATATTGCCCGGGCCATTAAGGCTTTAGACCCGGCCGTGGAGCTTGTCGGCTTTGGCGGCAGCAGAATGGAAACAGCCGGCGTCCGCCTGTATAAAAATTTTGCTGAATACAGTGTTATGGGCGTTTGGGAGGTACTCGTAAACCTGCGGCGTCTGTATAAATTGTTGTCCGGCCTTACGGATTTTATGCGTGAGGAAAAGCCGGATATGCTGGTGCTGATTGATTATCCTGATTTTAACTGGCGGCTGGCCAGGAAAGCCAAATCTTTGGGAATCCCGGTGTTTTCCTATATACCGCCATCAGCCTGGGCCTGGCGCAAAGGCCGGGCGCAAAGCTGTGCCCGGATCGCTGATGAGTTTATCGCGATATTTCCGCATGAGCTGCCGGTTTATCAGGCCGCCGGAGCCAAGATTTCCTTTGTGGGCAATCCGCTGGTTGACGCCGTACAGGCAGAAATGCCCAGGGACGAGGCCCGGCAATACTTTAAGATGCCGGCGGATAAAACAGTGGTGCTGATGATCCCCGGCAGCCGCAAGCAGGAGATAGAACTGCTGCTGCCCTATATGCTGGACGGGGCAAAAAAACTGCTGGCGGAAAAGCCGGCTACGGTATTTTACCTGCCGGTGGCTGATACCGTCAGCCGGGAACGCATTGAGGAAATGATCGCAGCTGCCGGTGTGCCGGTAACGCTGGTCACGGAAAAGCGTTACAGTCTGATGGCGGCCGCTGACGCGGCGATGGCCACCTCCGGAACTGTGGTGATGGAGGCCGCGCTTTTAGGGCTGCCATGTGTAGTGCTCTACCGCCTGTCAGCCGTATCCTATGCCATTGGCAAACTGTTGGTGCATGTCGATAATTTCAGCCTGCCAAATATACTCTTAAACGAAAGTTTTCAAAGAGAACTTTTGCAGGATGAGGTCACGGCGGAAAATATTGCGGCAGAGCTGAAGAAATTATATCCTGGCGAGGAACATCGCCGGGAAGTGCTGGCCAAACTGCAGGCCGCCTGTGAACAGCTGGGGCCGCCGGGGGCATCCGGGCGCGTGGCTCAGCGGATACTGGCGGCGGCCCGGGAATTTGCTGCCAAATAAATTAGTGAGGGAAATACATGAAGAATTATAAGCGCCTTCTGCAATATATCAGGCCTTACCTGAAACGCCTGGGGCTGGCCATTGTCTGCATTGTAATTGCAGCGGCTTGTAACCTCTATCTGCCCTGGATTATCAAGGATATGGTGGATAAGGTACTGGCGGAAAAGGATATGGTGATGCTCTACGTTATCTGTGTGAGTATCGTGGTGGTATTCCTGATCCGCGGCATATTTTACTATGGCCAGTCATATCTCGTATCGTATATCGGACAAAAAGTCGTTATCGATGTCCGCGAGGTAATGTTCCGCAAGTTCCAGCGGATGCCGATGGCTTATTTTGACCGGCATCAGACCGGTGAAACCATGAGCTATATCACCAACGACGTGGCCGCTATTCAGTCCGCACTGGTTGACCAGCTCATTGAGATGGTGACGGAAGGTTCCATTCTGATTGGTTCCATTGCCATGATGGTATATCTGGACTGGAAACTGTCGCTGTTGACCTTGGTGGTCATTCCACTGGTGGGACAGGCCATGAAGATTTTTGGCCGCAAGCTGAAACGCAATGGTACGGTTATTCAGGAACGCGCGGCTGATATCACTTCTCTGCTGCAGGAGAGCATTTCCTCCATCAGGGTGGTAAAGTCCTTCGTGCGTGAGGATTACGAAATCAAGCGATTTATCAACCAGAATGTCCTGAACTTCCAGGCGGCCATGAAGAATGTGCAGCTGACGAGCCTGCTGACGCCGACGGTGGAATTTTTGGCAGCGGTTTCCGTAACCTTTATTGTGGGGTTCGGCGGCTATGAAGTGGTCAACGGCCAGATGACGGCCGGTGCGCTGGTAGCCTTCCTGACCTACGCTGTCAACCTGGCTAATCCTGTAAAGCGCCTGGCGCGTGTCTATGGTACCCTGCAGCGGGCAATGGCGGCTGTTGACCGTGTTTTTGCCGTAATCGACCTGCCGGAACCCATTGGCGATAAGGAAGGGGCTAAACCCCTGCCGCAGATTCAGGGCCATGTGGTGGTTAAGGACGTAACCTTCGGTTATAAAGAAGGCGTCAATGCCCTGGAAAATGTTTCTTTGGAAGTAAAACCGGGACAGATGATTGCCTTTGTCGGCCCCAGCGGTGCCGGCAAGTCAACCATTGCCAACCTGATCCCACGTTTCTATGAAATAAACAGTGGTGCCATTTCCATTGACGGGCATGATATCCGTGACGTAACTGTGGCGTCCCTGCGTGACCAGATTGGCATTGTGCCGCAGGAAACCATGCTGTTCTCCACCACGGTGATGGAAAACATCCGTTATGGACGCCTGGATGCTACAGACGAAGAGGTTATTGAGGCGGCCAAGGCGGCTAATGCTGACAGCTTTATCCGCGAACTGCCGCAGGGCTATGATACGCCGATTGGTGAACGCGGCCTTAACCTGTCCGGCGGCCAGCGGCAGCGTATGTCCATTGCCCGGGCCATTTTGAAGAATCCCCGGATACTGATTCTCGACGAGGCCACCTCTGCACTGGATACGGAAAGTGAAAAGATTGTGCAGGCGGCACTGGATAAACTGATGGTAGGGCGTACCTCCTTTGTTATCGCCCACCGCCTGTCTACCATTTTCAATGCAGACCAGATTTATGTTATTGATGATGGTAAGATACGGGAACATGGCACCCATGAGGAACTGTTGGCTAATGGCGGCCTTTACAGCCACCTTTACAATATTCAGTTCAAAAACGGAAATGTATCAGAAGGGGCATAGATAAATGCAATTTCTTTATAACATAGCGGCGATACTGGTTGTCATCCTGATTATTCCGGTGTTTATGATTCGTTCTGTCCGGGAAAAAGGCTTTGTGGAGCGTATTCGCCAGAGCCTGGGCATTTTCCCGGAGCACGCACTGGACAAGGTAGCAAAAAAACATTGTATCTGGGTACATGCAGCCTCGGTTGGTGAAATCGTGGCCACCAGTCCGCTGATCAAAGAATTTCATAAGGAATTTCCGCAGACGCCGATTCTGGTTTCCGTGGTTACCACGAGCGGCTATGAGATGGCTAACCGCATTATAAAAGATGCTGATGCCATTATCTACTTCCCCCTGGACCTGCCGTTTTTAGCCGGCCGCGTTCTGCGGCGGATTCACCCCCGGGTGTTCCTGCCGGTGGAAACGGAATTATGGCCGAACTTCCTCAAGACGGCCCGGCAGATGCATATTCCCGTCATGATGGTAAACGGCCGTATCAGTGACCGCAGCGTCAAGCAGTACAAGTACCTGAACAGCCTGTTGACGGATATGATTGGCACGGTGACCAAGTTTGCCATGCAGTCGGATATCGATGCTGATTATATCATGCGTCTGGGCGCACCGCCGGAATTGGTGACGGTGACCGGCAACACGAAATTTGACCAGACCTATACCGATGTAAGCCCTGAGGAAAAGACGGCCATCATTCATGAGATGGGCCTGGAAAACGCCGAAGGCATACTGCTGGCTGGTTCTACGCACCGCGGCGAAGAGGACTTTGTGCTGAAAGCCTTCAAGGCCTTACGGGAAAAGCATGACAAGGCCAAACTGGTCATTGCCCCCCGTGAACTTTTGCGCACGCAGGAAGTCATTCACCTGTGCAAGCGGGCCGGTTTTACGGTCACGACGCGGACCAAACAGCAGGAAAAGGGGCCGCAGGACGCTGATATCGTCATTTTGGACACCATCGGCGAGCTGGGCAAGGTGTACAGTGTTGGTGATGTAGTCTATGTGGGCGGCAGCCTGATTACCCACGGCGGCCACAACATTTTGGAACCGGCAGCCCATGGCAAGGCTATTATCGTGGGCCACTACATGTTCAACTTCAAGGATACGCACGCCCTGTTCAAAAAACGTGAGGCCTGCATTACGGTAAACAATGCCCAGGAATTGGCCAATGAGGTCGTGAACCTGTTTGATGATGAGGCTTACCGCCAGCGTCTGGAGAAGGAAACGCTGGCTATTGTCGGGGAAAACAAGGGCGCGTCCCGCAAATCAGCCATCATCCTCCGGGAAACTCTGGAGGAATACGAAAGCCGTCCGGAAAACCGGCAGCGTGCCCGTTCCACCCAGAAGATAAATAATTTCCAGACTTACTTTATCGACCTCGTGCATAACAAAGAGGTCGATGGTATTGCTGAAAACACACTGACGGCAATTCTGTACGTGTTCTCCAAAATCTATGCCCTGTTGGTAGATATTAAGCTGTGGGGATACCGTCAAGGCATCTTCAGCCGCAAAAAGCTGGACTGCTTTGTCATCAGTCTGGGCAATGTAACTGTGGGCGGTACCGGCAAGACACCGACCGCGCAGCGTCTGGCCAGCGATATCCGCGATATGGGCTACAAGGTGGTTATCCTTAACCGCGGTTACCGGGCCAAATGGCACGGCAAGGTTGGCATTGTTTCCGACGGCCAGCGGCTGCATATGACTGCGGCTGACGCCGGGGACGAGGCGTTCATGCTGGCCAAGCACCTGCCGAAAGTACCGGTCTTGATTGGTGCTGACCGTTCGGTCACCGGTCAATATGCCATCGAAAACTTCGGCGCAGAAGTGGCTATTTTGGACGATGGTTTCCAGCATTGGCAGCTGGAACGCGATATGGACATTTTGCTGGTAGATGCCGTTAACGTCTTTGGCAATGGCTATATGCTGCCGCGCGGCACCCTGCGTGAGCCCATCTCGCATATCAGCCGTGCCGATGTCTGCCTGCTGACCAAGGTTGACCAGGCCGCCGAAGGTTCCCGGGAATACATCCGCGATACCGTGCACCGCTACAATGACGGTGCCCAGATTGTGGAGAGTATCCATGAGCCGCGCCGGTTCATTCCATTGGCTGACTGGTATGTGGATATTGCCGGTGAGGGCGTCGACGTCAATCAGATGCGCGGCAGGAAAATCATGGCCGTGTCCGCCATCGGCAACCCGGCCTCATTTGAACAGACCTTGTCTGACCTGGGGGTTATCATCATTGAAAGCCTCCGCTATCCGGACCATCATGATTACAGCATGCTGGAAATGTCCGATATTCTGCGTCAGGCCGAAAATATGGGAGCAGAGGCCATTGTCATTACGGAAAAAGATGCCGTGAAGATTCCCATGGAAGTTGTACATGCAGGCAGTACCGTACCGGTATATGTTATCTGCGTAGAGGTCAATTTCCAGGCCGGCAAAGATGAATTTAAAGCATTATTGGCGGAGCGCCTGGCCGAAAAGCTGGGACAGCCGCAAAAATGACAAGAAGATAAGAGGGATACATTATGAAGGTGTTGTGCGTCATTCCTGCGCGGTATGCATCCACGCGGCTGCCGGGAAAACCCCTGAAGGATATAGCCGGCAAGCCGATGATTTGCCGGGTTTATGACCGGGCTGTGCAGGCGAAAAAAGTAGCTGATACAGTGGTGGCCACTGATGACGAGCGGATAATGAAAGCCGTGTCAGAGCATGGCGGCCGCGCCGTCATGACCAGAGCCGACCATCCCACGGGGACGGACCGCCTGGCAGAAGTGGCGGCGGCCTTCCCGGACGTGGACTTAATAGTCAATGTGCAGGGGGATGAACCGCTGATTGAGCCCAGCCTGATTGATGAACTGGTGGTTTCCTTTGAGGAAGACGCCGACTTGCAGATGGCTACGGTCAAGACACGGATGGAAGACGAGGCGGAAATCGCCAATCCGAATAATGTCAAGGTGGTTACCGATAAGGCAGGCTACGCCCTGTACTTCTCGCGTTCGGTAATGCCTTATCCCCGGAATACCGGCTGCCCGGTATACAAGCATATCGGAATCTACGCCTACAAGCGTGATTTCCTGCTGAACTATGCCAAGATGGCCTCCACGCCTTTGGAACGTGCGGAATCCCTGGAACAGCTCAGGGCCTTGGAAAATGGCTATCGCATCAAAGTGGTAGAAACTGCAGCTAAATTTGTCGGCGTAGATACCGCCGAAGATTTGGCCAAAGTAAATGAGATATATAAAACGAAAGGAGCTTGACAATGAATCAGGTTAAAGTTGGTAATTACACCATTGGCGGTGGGGAGAAACTGACACTGCTGGCCGGCCCCTGCGTGCTGGAGGGCTTGGACAGATGTCTGCTGATTGGCCGTACGATTAAGGAAATCTGCCAGCGTTTGGACATTAACTACGTATTCAAAGCCTCCTTTGACAAGGCGAACCGTTCTTCCTTCCATAGTTTCCGTGGCCCGGGCATGAAGGAAGGCATTAAAATGCTCCAGAAGATAAAAGACGAACTGCAGGTACCGGTGGTAACGGATATCCATGAGACCAGCCAGGCTGAGCCCGTGGCACAGGTGGCTGATATCCTGCAGATTCCGGCATTCCTCTGCCGCCAGACGGATTTGCTCCATGCAGCGGCGCAGACGGGCCGGGTAGTCAATGTAAAAAAAGGCCAGTTCCTGGCACCTGAGGATATGCGCAATGTCGTGGACAAGCTCCATGAAAGCGGCTGCGACCAGATTATGCTGACGGAGCGCGGCGCCTCCTTTGGGTACCACAACCTGGTGGTAGATATGCGTTCCCTGCCCATCATGCGCTCCTTCGGCTATCCGGTGGTTATGGACGGCACGCACAGTGTGCAGCTGCCCGGCGGCAATGGCACGACCTCTGCCGGCAACCGTGAGTATGTGGAATACCTCGTACGGGCTGCAGTGGGCGCTGGTGTGGATGCCCTGTTCCTGGAAGTCCATGACAATCCGGAAGAGGCACTGTCTGATGGTGCCAACATGGTATATTTGGACAAACTGGAAGACCTGTTAAAAGATGCCGTGGCCATTCATGAAATCGTACGCCACAAAGTAAAATAAGCAAAACTGATGACCGGGGGGATAAGCGTGATAGCGAAGATAAAAGAGGCTGCTTTAGAGACACTTTCCATTGAGGTTGCTGCAGTGGAAAAACTCAAGAGCCGTGTGGATGATGAATTCGTAGCGGCAGTGCAGTGTATTCTGGACTGTAAGGCCCGTGTAGTGGTTACTGGTATGGGCAAGTCCGGCCACATTGGCCGTAAAATGGCTGCAACTTTTGCCAGTACAGGAACACCGGCCTTCTTTATGCACCCCGGTGAGGCTTTCCACGGGGACCTGGGCATGGTAACGGAAAATGACGTGGTCATTGCCATTTCCAACAGTGGTGAATCCACGGAAGTGGTAAATATCCTGCCCATTATCCACCGTATCGGGGCTAAAATCATCGCGATGTGTGGACGCCGTGACTCACAGTTGGGCAAGGCAGCTGACCACTTCGTGGATATCGGGGTGGAAAGAGAGGCCTGCCCGCTGGGACTGGCACCTACAGCCAGCACCACGGCCACGCTGGCCATGGGCGACGCTCTGGCCATCGCGCTCATGTCGGTACGCGATTTCACGAGTCAGGACTTTGCCCTGTTCCATCCCGGTGGGGCATTGGGCCGAAAACTTTTGCTGACGGTGAAAAATGTCATGCACACCGGGGACGAAAATCCCATTGTGCATAAGGATAAGACGGCGAAAGACGCGCTCTTTACCATGACGGATAAAGGGCTGGGCGCGGCCTCGGTGGTCGACGACAGCGGCAAGCTGGTGGGCATTATCACCGATGGTATAATTCGCCGGGCCCTGGCCAAGGATTACAAATTCCTGGACGAGGCCGTGGGCAATATCATGTTTGGCACGCCGCTGACCATCACGCAGGAGGCTATGGCCTCCTCGGCACTGTCTGTTATGGAAAAACACAAACCGCGCCCTGTTACGGTGCTGCCGGTTATTGATGAAAATAAAATTCCTGTAGGTATTATTCATTTGACGGACCTTTTGCGTCAAGGAGTGGTATAATGGAGATTAACAGCCGGGCCTTACGGGCGGCCGAAAAGATAAAACTGATTATCTTCGATGTGGATGGCGTGCTCACTGATGGCGGCATTTACATCGGCGCAAACGGCGAGTTATTTAAGCCCTTTTACTGCCGTGACGGGCTGGCTATAACGCTGGCCCATAAGCAGGGGCTGCAGACCGCTATCATCACCGGCCGTAAGTCGGCGCAGGTGGAGTTCCGGGCGCAGGAATTAAAGATAAGCCATGTTTTTCAAGGCAACTCGGACAAACGGGGGGCCTATCAGGAATTAAAAAAACTTACCGGCCTGCAGGATGAGGAGATTGCCTATATTGGCGATGACCTGATTGACCTGCCCATTATGCTGCAGGTAGGCCTGCCCATGGCGGTAGCTGATGCCGTGGCAGAAGTGCGCAGCCGTGCCCTGGTGGTATCCGGCTTTGCCGGCGGCCGCGGCGCTGTCCGGGAATTACTGGAGTTTATCTTCAAAGCGCAGGGACGCTGGGAACAGATAATGGCGGATTTTATAACGCCGCAGGATAATACCAATCTTGCCCAATAGGGCTGTTTAGTGATGTTTTGGGGGAACGAGATTCATGCAGTATAAATTCGTGATGTTCATGAGCTGGCTTGTCTGCCATACGCCGTACAAGCTGGTAATGGGTGCCGGCTGGGTACTTGGACAGCTGTATTATCTCCTGATAAAAAAACAACGGGAGCGGGCTGTGGCACAGGTAATGCCGGCTTTAGGACTGACAGAGCCGGAGGCCCGGCGTTTAATCAGGGCATCCTTTGTGAATTTAGCACGTAATGTACTGGAAATTCTCTACATGCCCAAATTAAACGAACAAAACTTCCACAAGTACATCGAGATTGACCATTTGGAGCGGATGACCGACGCCCTGGCTGAAGGCAATGGCGTGGTCGTCCTCACGGGCCATATCGGTACCTGGGAATGGCTGTCGGCGGCCTTCACCATGAATGGCCTGCCGGTGACGGCGATTGCCAAAAACCAGCCCAATATGCAGTACACCAATGCCTTGAACGACCTGCGCAAGACCATCAATGTCGAGATATTCTCCCGTGGTACCAGCGAGCTGCTGGCGGCGGCTAAGGCCCTGAAAAAGGGGAAAATCCTTGGTTTCCTGGCTGACCAGGACGCAGGCCCGAAGGGCGCCTTCCTGCCCTTTTTGGGGAAAATGGCGTCCACGCCGATGGGGCCGGCTGTTTTTGCCTGCAAGTTCAATGCTCCGGTGCTGCCGGCCTTTATCCTGCGCCAGCCGAACGGCAGGCACAAAGTGGTAATCGGTGAGGTTATGCGCTACGAGGATACCGGGGACACGGATAAGGACTTGTTCAACTTTACCGCGAAAATGACAGCGATTATGGAAAAGGTCATTCGGGAGAATCCCACCCAATGGCTGTGGTTCCAAAAGCGCTGGAATACCTCTCTGGAACAACAAAAAACGGGCACACACCACATCGTTAAATCACAGGAGGATGCTTGATGGAAAAATACCAAAAGCCCCTAATGGGAGTCGTTGCTGCAGCTGTAATCGCGATTATCGTCTGGGCTGTCGTCACGGTACCGGAACAGCGGAAAATCGAGGAACCTGACCGTGGGCGGGTCATCAGCTATGACGGCAACGAACTGAGCGAGGAAAAAAACGGCCGTAAGATATGGGATTTGACGGCTGAACATATAGACGTAGATATTGACAAGCAAACAACCAAAATGACAAAACTGAAAGGTCATTTTTATGCAGAAGATGGACGCATTACGGAGGTCACGGCTGATGAAGGCCGGTACGATGAAAAGACCCGTGATGTAGTTGTTTCTGGCAATGTCACCATTTCTAACAGTGATGGCGCTAAGCTGACCAGTAAGGAGCTGGTCTGGCAGGCTAAAGAGGAAGTGCTGACAGCTAAGGGCGAGGCTCGTATAAGCAAAGATGATATGCTGGCTGAGGGTGACAAGATAGAGAGCCGCGATGGCTTCAATAAGATAAAAATCAGTGGCAAGGCCCATCTGGTTAAGGGAGGAAAAAGCGAATGATACGCAGAAAGAAATACATGAAACATTTGATGCTGACCGTATGCCTGACGCTGGCTTTGCCTCTGGGGCAGATGTCGGCAGCCAATAATGAGCCAGCAGAACTGGACGCTGATGTGGTGGAATACGATGCCTCTACCGGATTGGTTACGGCCACGGGTGATGTGCTGTTTAAACAGGGGACGGCTAAGCTCTCAGGCGCCAAGGCCACCTATAATGCTAAGACGCAGGAAGGCTCTGTCGAGGGCAATGTCATTGCTATCCGCGACGATTTGCGTGTAACCTGTGCCAAGGTGGTCACTGACGGCCAGGGGCGCATGACGGCTACCGGCAATGTGCATGGTACGCATGCTGATAAAGAATTTACCGGCGAACAGGTGGATTATTACCCCAATCAGAACAAGTATGTCAAGATTCCGCTGGGCGGCACGGTCACCAATAAGGACGGCACATTTAAAGCAGACTATATGGAAGGCTGGCTGGATGATGAGCATTACATCGGTCGCGGCAACGTCTATATCAGCAGTCCTGTCCGCATGATGGAAGCTGGCGGCGATAATGCCGATTATCAGGGTAAACAGAATGGACAGGTTGTTCTGTCAGGAAATGCCTGGGCGACGAAGGAGAACAATCGCATGCGGAGTAAAAAGCTGACGTTGTATTTAGCAAACGACGGTACGGCTCAGGCTCGGTAAAATGCGTGTAAATATTCTTGGAGGTTAAGGCTTTGCATATCGAAGCGAAGAATCTGGTAAAAAAATTTAAAGACCACACGGCGGTAAACCGTGTATCCCTGCGAGTGGAAAAAGGTGAGATTGTCGGCCTTTTAGGCCCGAATGGTGCAGGAAAAACCACGTCCTTCTACATGATTGTCGGACTGGACAAGCCTACCTCCGGGGAGGTCTACATGTCCGATGTCAATATTACCAATATGCCTATTTATGAACGGGCAACCCTGGGCATTGGCTATTTGCCGCAGGAGTCGTCAATTTTCCGTAAACTGACCGTGGAAGAAAATATTATGGCCATATTGGAAACGACCAATCTGTCTAAAACGGAGCAGCGGGTAAAATACGAGGAGCTGCTGGAGGAATTCCATATCGGCCATGTGCGCCAGCGCAAAGGTTCAGCCCTTTCCGGTGGCGAACGGCGCCGTGTGGAAATCGCCCGCTGTCTGGCCTTGGAGCCGCAGTTTATCCTGCTCGATGAGCCTTTTGCCGGCGTAGATCCCTTGGCGGTGGCTGACATTCAGGAAATCATTCAGTATCTGCGCCAGCGTGGTATGGGCATACTGATTACTGACCACAATGTCCGGGAAACCCTGCAGATTGTCGACCGGGCATATATCCTCAATCAGGGGGAAATCCTCCTGGAAGGAGATAGCCAGACTATTGCTGAAAGCCCCATAGCCAAGAAATTCTATCTCGGTGAGAAATTCACCCTCTAAGGAGTAAGACGATGCATTTGCGAATATTAGATAAATACATATTCCGGGAAGTCACTTTGGCGTACCTGTTCGGAATATGTGCGTTTACGGCTGTGTTTATCGGCACAGGCACTCTGTTCCGTATAGCCGAATACATAACTGATTACGGGGCATCTTTTGCATCTGTGGTGAAAATATTCATCTTCAGTATGCCGGCCGTGGTTATTTGGACTTTTCCGATGTCCATGTTGGTGTCCAGTCTGCTGACCTATGCACGCCTTTCAGGCAACAGCGAAATCACGGCGATGAAATCCTGTGGCGTCAGCTTTTTCCGTATTGCGGCTCCGGCCATTGTCTTAGGCGGTATGGTAAGTATCTTTGCCATTGGGTTCAACGAATATGTTGTTCCGTGGGCCAACACAGCTTATCGCAATGTCCTGAACTATGAGATTCAGGGGGCAGTTGCCACGAAATCGCAGGAGCATATCATCCTCAAGCAAATGGATAATGGTGTTATGCAGCGTCTGGCCTATGCACGTCGCTATGATGCTGAGACACAGCAGTTGCAGGGCGTCAGTTTACAGGAATTTGGTGCAGATGGTAAGGTTTCCCATGTAGAGAACGCGGAATATGCCGATTGGAACGGTTCTGTATGGACAATGCACAATGGTATGATTTACGATATCGCCAGCGATGAAAAGAGTAGTGAACATACAGTGCGTTTTAAAACTCAGACTTTGCCTATAGAGGTAACGCCTAAACAGGTGGTCAGTGAGCAAAAGGAACTGGAAGAACTCACGATGCGCGAGCTCAGTGAGCAGATTGATATCATGAGAACCCAGTATGTGGATACGAGCAAGCTGGAAACTGAGTTCCATCAGCGTGTGACCATACCGATGGCTAGCCTGGTATTCGCTTTGGTCGGGGTGCCATTAGGCTTGCAGCCAAATCGTCGTACATCTGCTAAAGGGTTCGCCATCAGTGTAGTGATAATTTTCTCGTACTATGCGTTAATGACCATTGGCAATGCCCTGGCACGCAGCGGCTCCTGGCCGCCGATGCTGGCTGTATGGATGCCTAACGTGGTCAGCATTATCTTCGGAGCTTTGCTTATTCGCAAGGCCTCACGCTAAAAAAATTACAGGGAGGCTGCCGGATGTCTGGAGTCCTTTTGATTACCGTGCTGGTAATTACTGGCGGCGCGATTGCCTTTATTGGTGACCGATTGGGCACTAAAATCGGCAAGAAACGCCTGTCTATTTTCGGCCTGCGGCCGCGGCACACGTCAATAATAATTACAATTTTTACGGGCATTGTCATTACCACGCTGACCTTTGGGGTCATGGCAGCGGTTTCTGACAATGTACGTACCGCCCTCTTTGGGATGGAAAAACTGAATAGAACCATGCAGGAGACCAAGGACAGCCTGCTCGTGGCCCAGTCGGCGCTGGCTACGGCCAAGTCTGAACAGGAGGCCACGGATACCGCGCTGCGCCAGTCCAAAGATGAAGTGTCCAAGCTCAGCGCCCAGCAAAAGGAGCTGGAGGCAGAGTCTGCAAGGCTGCAAGCCGGCAATGAGGCACTGCAGGCTGGGAATGAGGCCTTACAGGCTGCTAATAACGAGCTGACAGGTCAAAATGCCAGCCTCAGTGACAGCAATAAGGAACTGACCGCGGCTAACAGCACCTTGGAGCAGGATAATAAAAAGCTGGAAAAACGCGCCGAACAGCTGCGTGACGGCCTGATTACCATGAGAGAAGGCGATATTGCCTTCCGCGCTGGCGAGGTTATCGCCAGCGGGGTGATTCAGGGCAACCGCAGTCCGGCGGAAGTGGCCGCTGATTTGGATTCCCTGGCGGCTTTGGCTAACCGCAACGTGTCTGCCCGGGAAGGACAGGACCGTTCTGACCAGGAAATCTGGGTATATCAGCCGGAACGGGATGCGGCGGTGGAGACAATCGCCAAGAGCAAGCAGGATATCATCGTGCGCATGACGGCGGCCAGCAATATTGTCCGGGGCGAGGAGGTCCGCACAATATTGGAGCTCTATCCCAATAGTGTCATCTATCGTGATAAGGAATTCATCATTGCCCGTCCGTACAATATAATGAGCGGTTCGGACAGTGAGGCCGAGGAAACGGTGATGAACTTCCTGAAGGACGTCAATTTTGCGGCGGTCAACCGCGGTATCCTGCAGGATCCCTTGCAGGGAACTGTCGGCGTGATGGAAGGTGCCCAGTTCTACGAAATCGTTGCGCAGCTGCGCGGACAGCGCGGCCCCATGATTCTGTCGGCGTATGCTAATGGCAACACTGACGCACTGGGACCGTTAAGACTTAAAATAAATGTGGAGAAAGGCGCACCATGAGTATTGCAGCCTTAGACCCCGGCCGGGACAAGTGCGGCTTTGCCGTTCTGGACGAGGACGGCAAGGTTTTGTCCCAGAGGGTTATCGAAACGCATAATTTAATAGCAGAAATAACTACGGCTAAAGCAACATACGGCTTTAGCCGTCTCATTATGGGCAACGGCACCACCAGCAAGGAGGCCCGGCAGCGGCTGAGCGAAGTGCCGGCCCTGGAGATTCTTATCCGTGATGAATACCGGACTACGGAAATGGCCAAGGGCGAGTATTGGAAAGCCAATCCCCCCAAGGGCTGGCGGCGTTTGCTGCCGGTTACCATGCAGGTGCCGCCGGTGCCGGTAGATGATTTTGTGGCGGTGATTTTAGGCCGCCGTTACTTAAAGGAGAGCAGCGAACATGGAGCAGAATAGCAAGGTACAAAAGCGTCCGGAATGGACGGAGTATTTTCTGGATATTGCCCGGGCAGTGGGACGGCGGGCCACCTGCCTGCGCCGCCGTTACGGTGCCATCATTGTCAAGGACCACATCATCATCAGTACCGGTTACAATGGTGCGCCCCGGGGCGAGGCCAACTGTATTGATACGGGCATTTGCGAACGGGAACGCCTGCATGTACCCAAGGGACAGAACTATGAACTCTGTGTGGCCGTTCATGCCGAACAGAACGCCATCATCAATGCCGACCCGGCTGCGATGGAAGGTGCAACTATTTATATTGTAGGGATAAACGCTGATGGCACCCTGGCCTCCGGCAAGCCCTGCCTGCTGTGCCGCCGTATGCTCCGCAATGCGAAACTGGCGCAGGTGATTTACTACGAAACGGATGGCTCGATTGTCAGCTGCCGACCAGATGAAATTCACGATTAAAAGCTGTCTTTCAGTTTATTTTCATTGACACTATGAGTGGCCTGCGCTAAAATAGGCTTGTTACGTGTTTATGATTTTTGAGAAAAAGAGGTGCTACTTGTATGCCAGAATATATGTTGGCGTTTGTCATTGCTGCTGGTGTGGCTTTGCTCATTACGCCCGGTGTGATTTTCCTGGCGGCCAAGACAGGGGCATTGGACGCTCCTGATGCGAGAAAAGTACATAAAAAACCCATTCCCCGTATTGGCGGACTGGGCATTTATGCGGCCTTTATGGTGGCTATTTTAGGAATTCTGCAAGTCATTGAAGTGGAGCCGGAGGTGCTCTTTGAAGTTACCGGCCTGCTGGTAGGCGGTTCCTTTATCGTTCTGGTAGGCATTATCGACGATTACAAGAACCTGCCGGCCAAGGTGAAACTGGTGGGCCAGATTCTGGCAGCAGCGGTATTGGTCATTGCCTTTGATGTGCGTATTGACTTTATTACCGACCCGTTTGGCGATTTCTTCTATACGGAATGGCTGGCTATTCCCTTGACGATTTTCTGGATTGTGGGCCTGACCAATACGGTAAATCTTATTGATGGCCTGGACGGACTGGCAGCTGGTGTGGCTACCATTGCCTCCGTGACGATCTTCCTGGTGGCTCTGCAACAGAACATCATGCTGGTAGCTGTACTCACAGCTGCTTTGGCTGGTGCTGCCTGCGGTTTCCTGTACTACAATTTCAACCCGGCACGCATTTTTATGGGTGACTCCGGCAGTATGTTCCTGGGCTATATGCTGGCCGGCATTTCCGTTATCGGTGCCGTAAAATGCGCAGCTACCATTGCCCTGATTGTGCCCATTCTGGCACTGGGCCTGCCGATTCTTGATACGACCTTTGCCATTGTGCGCCGTTATCGTGGTGGTGTGCCTATTTTCAAACCGGATAAAGGTCATTTACATCATCGCCTGATGGACTTAGGTTTCAGCCAGCGTCAGGCTGTGCTCCTGATGTATGTTATCAGTGCGCTGCTGGGCCTTAGCGCGGTGGCTCTTACGGAAGTCAGCTATCAGTTTGCAATTCTCATCGTATGTGTAGTTATAGCGGCCGTGCTCTTTGGAGCCAAGAAAATCGGTATTTTTCGGATGAATGATTCTGCGCATCAGCATTGATGCTGCTTACGACAGAACCCACAAGGCAGGCGCAGACCTGCCTTTTTTATGAGGCCATAGTGCGAATTATGGTCTGGTTATAGAGAGGGGACTAGTAATGGAACAAAAGAAAATCAAGGTTATGACGGTGTTTGGTACCCGTCCGGAGGCCATTAAAATGGCGCCTATCGTGCTGGAGCTGCAAAAGCACCCCGACAAGATTGTGCCCATTGTGGCGGTTACGGCACAGCATCGCGAAATGCTGGACCAGGTACTGGGACTGTTTAATATCACGCCGGATTACGACCTTGATATCATGGCGCAGGGACAAACCCTCTTTGATATTACGACCAAGGCTATGATGGGCCTGGATAAGGTGCTGGAACAGGAAAAGCCGGACATCGTGCTGGTACATGGTGATACCACGACCACCTTTGCCGGTGCTCTGGCTGCTTACTACCATCAGACGACAGTCGGCCATGTAGAGGCCGGCCTGCGCACGCACAATAAATATTCGCCGTTCCCCGAGGAAATGAACCGTAAGCTGACGGGCTGCATTGCTGATTTGAACTTTGCGCCCACGGAAACCTCGGAAAGCAATCTGCTGGCAGAAAATGTAAAGGACGACAGCATTTTTGTAACGGGCAATACGGTTATTGACGCCCTGCACCATACCGTACGTGAAGATTTCCAGTTCGCGGATGATATGCTGCGGAACATCGACTTTGAAAATAAGCGCATTATATTGGTAACTACCCATCGCCGGGAAAATCTGGGCGAGCCCATGCGCCATGTCTACAAGGCTTTGCGCCGTCTGACGGAAGACTTTGACGACGTGGAAGTTGTTTTCCCCGTGCACAAAAACCCGAAAGTCCGGGAAGTGGTTAAGGAAGAACTGGGCGATTTGCAGAAAGTTCACCTTATCGACCCCTTGGATTATGAACCTTTTGCCAACCTCATGCACAAGGCACATTTGATTCTGACGGACTCCGGCGGTGTGCAGGAAGAGGCTCCGGCGCTGGGTAAGCCTGTCCTGGTACTGCGTGATACCACCGAACGCCCCGAGGCCGTGGCTGCCGGTACGGTGAAGTTAATCGGTACGGACAGCGAACGCGTCTACAGCGAGGCTAAAACTCTGCTTACGGATAAGGAAGAATACAGCCGTATGGCTGAATCCGTCAACCCCTATGGTGACGGCAAAGCCTCCGCACGTATCATTCAGGCAATTCTCTATCATTATGGACTGGCAGACAGCCGTCCTGATGTATTCAGCGGTAAATAAATAAAAGCCTTCCCTGAGGGGAAGGCTTTTTTACAAGGGAGAACTATCATGCAGAAAAAAACAGAAAGCGGGCTGAAACAGGCAGTCAAGGCCTTCTCAATTCTCGGCGGTGTTGGCATATACCTCGTGGTGTTTGTAGGTATCTGCGGCTATATTGGCAGCCTGCTGGGGGATTATCTCCAGCTGGGCAAAGCCGGCATAATCGGCGGTATTATACTAGGCTTTCCTGCGGCTTTTTATACATTGTACAGGCAATTAAAGCATAATGAACTTATTTGAATACAAATACCAAAAAACCTCTGCTTATGCAGAGGTTTAATTTTTCTTATGGAGCGGGCAATGGGAGTCGAACCCACCTCTAAAGCTTGGGAAGTCTAGGCTCATTATCCGCCCATCAAATGCGATAAATTCATTATAGGCCGTCAGCCCTTTATTTTCAAGGGGTGGCGGCATTTTTATCTTGCGATGCAGAAATTGATATTTGCAGATATTTGCAGTTATTTGCGGTCGTTTGAGGCTCGATAAGGTGCAAATAAGGTGTAAAACGCGAATAGTGAAGACTATCGCCTGTAGAGTGAAGGCTCAATAAAACAAGATTACAGAATGGAAAATACAATTTGATGAAATCGATTAGGGGCGAAAAAGCATAGACACTTTTACGCAGACTGCTGTATAATTGAGATATACCAAATAGGAAATGAGGTGCTGGCAATTGGGAGATAAAGATTCTATAACCAAGCAATACATGAAACAACCGGAGCGTTTTGCAGACCTTTTCAATGGATTCTGCTTCGGAGGCGAGGAAAAGCTTCATCCGGATGAGCTTAAAGATATGGATACAGCCAGCATTGTCCTCCCCTATGGAGAAGACGGAGCACCACTGCCTAAGCAGAAGGCCAGAGATGTACTGAAATTGGCACTAAAGACTGATGGAAAGGCAGCGTATTGTATTTTAGGCGTGGAGAATCAATCAAAGATTCATACGGCTATGCCCGTCCGGAATATGTTATACGACGCCATGACATTGGCTGAGCAGGTGGCTGCGGCGGCTAACTCGCATAAGGAGGCACATAACAGGGGAAAAGATAGTGCAGAATATTTGTCGGGCTTTCACCGTGAAGATAAGCTGCTGCCTGTTATCACCTTGGTGATATATTGGGGAGCTGATGAGTGGGAGGCGCCTGTTACCCTGCGAGAAATGTATCCGGAGGGGCTGGACGAGAGAATTTTGCATTACGCAAACGAATATAAGGTGAATTTGATTTCACCGGCGCAGATGACGGATGAACAACTGGATGTTTTTCGGTCAGATCTAAAGGCCGTATTGAAGTTCATCAAGCATTCCAGGGATAAGCAAGAACTGGCAAATTTGGTAAATAATAATCAGGATTACAAATCATTAGATCGTTTAGCGGCACAGACAATAAGTGTTTGTTCTGGACAAAATTTCAACTTTCCCATTGGAGAGGAGCGGATTGATGTGTGCAAGGCAATAGATGATATGGTAACGGATGCTCGTAATGAAGGAATAAATCTGGGGCGTGAAGCTGGCCGTGAAGAAGGACGCGATGAAACTATCAAAAAAATGTTATCACTTGGATTGGTGACAGTAGAAGCGGTTAAACAGGCTACCGGAATGACAGATGCACAAATTAAGTCATTGCAACAATAAGTGTTTTGCCTGCATTTCCTTTAAAATGGAGGAACTAGCCATGAATGAGGTTTCTATTCAGACTGCATTGGATGCCACGGCAATATTTATGCAAAATAGCGATGAACGATTAAAATATCTGAACCGTGAAATGGCAATCATGGATTACGAATCTGACAAGGCCGCTTGGATTGATGAGGGGCGCAAGGAAGGCCGAGAAAAAGGTCGAGAAGAAGGCCGGGAAGAAGGCCGGGAAGAAGGCCGGGATGAAATGATAAAGCTATTGCTTTCATTAGGAAAAATAACGGCTGAGGATGTTAAAGAGATTAAGGCAAAGCAAGAAAGGTAATGTTGACCTAAATGGTCTTGTCTAAGCTAAAGAAGCATAAGTCTCCTGAGGCCATCGCAGATGCTTTGGAGATTTCCAAGGATAAGGGATTGGATATTGCCAGACAGAACGGATTTGCAATATGATGATTAGCTCATGGTTGGGAGAGATTTGCTCTCGGCCATGAGCTTTTTTATAACGCCGTTGTTCCAGTTTTGCCATAGGCAAAACTTCCTCTTGGCGTTTCAACGAGGCGGGAGATATGCTCGCCGCCTGTTTTGGTATTCGTGCCCCCACCTGCTGAGGTGGGGGACATTTTCTTGCCTCGTTATAATCATAGCATCAAAAAAGGAGTTGCTATAGCAACTCCTGTAATCTCTTATGGAGCGGGCAATGGGAGTCGAACCCACCTCTAAAGCTTGGGAAGCTTTCATTCTACCGATGAACTATGCCCGCAAGAACTCTTTTAGTATAGCATTTTTATTATACCATTGCAAGGGGGAATTTGGGGGAGTGATGGCGAAGTAAACACCAAATATTTTGAAACAGGAGGTAAAGATTATGGGACTTTTACAAGCAGGTATGGGAGCCGTAGGCGGCGTCTTGGGGGATCAGTGGAAGGAATATATCTATTGTGACAGCCTGCCGCCGAATGTGCTTATGGCCAAGGGACACCGCAAGACGGGCAAGGGCAGCTCCAACAATGGCGACGACAACATCATCTCGCAGGGCTCGCGGGTTGCTGTCAACAACGGCCAGTGTCTCATCATTGTGGAAAATGGTGAAGTGGTGGATATTTGTGCCGAACCGGGTGAATACACCTATGACCGGGAAACTGAGCCCTCGCTGTTTGCCGGTGACCTTTCGGACACCATTCCCAAGGTATTTTCGGAAATCGGCCGCCGATTCTCCTTTGGCGGCGATACGGGCCGTGACCAGCGCGTATACTATGTGAATACCAAGGAAATCTACGGCAACAAGTTCGGGACACCGTCACCTATTGCCTTTAAGGTGCGCGACGATACCCTGAACTACGAACAGACGATTCAGATTCGTTGCTTTGGTGAGTACAGTTATCGTATTACCAATCCGATTCTCTTTTACACCAATATTGCCAGCAATGTCAGTGACACCTTCTCCCGGGAAGAAATTGACAGCCAGCTGAAATCGGAACTCATGATGGCCTTGAAACCGGCCATGGCGAAAATTTCTGCCATGCGCGTGGGCTATGATGAGTTAGAGGCTCATTCCGCGGATATCGCTGACGCATTAAACGAAAACCTCAGCCAGAAATGGGGCAACCTGCGCGGTATCGAAGTCGTTTCCGTAGCCGTGGCCAGCGTCAGCCTTACTGAAGAAAGCCAGGCAGTACTGGAAAAACTTCAGAAGATGCAGGAGGCTGCTGTCCTGGGGCGCGACCCGTCCTTGATGGCTGGAATGTACGGCGCTGCACAGGCTGATGCCCTGCGTGATGCAGCCAAGAATGAAGGCGGGGCGGCGATTGGCTTTATGGGGATGAATATGGCTGCAGGTGCCAACGGCGTCAACGTGGGCGACCTAATGGCTCAGGGACAGGCGCAAAGAGCAGCCCAGGCTCAGCAGGCTGCCGTACAGCAGTCGGCAGCTGGCGGCTGGACCTGTGCTTGCGGCAAGGCCGGCAATACGGGCAAATTCTGCTCCGAATGCGGCCAGCCCAAGCCCGATGATGGCTGGACCTGCGAGTGCGGTGCGAAAAACACGGGCAAGTTCTGCTCTGAATGTGGCAAGCCCCGTCCGGCCGGTGACTGGATTTGCGACTGTGGTGCCAAGAACAGCGGCAAATTCTGTGCGGAGTGCGGCAAGCCGCGCCCGTAATCACCAGTATACTAGTATAAATGTATAAGGAGGTGGCAATATGGCCAATAATTCCGTGGCATATAAATGCCCGAATTGCAGTGCGCCACTGGATTTCAAGCCCGGCACCCAGAAGATAACCTGTGACTACTGCGGTACAGAACTGGACGCGGCTGCCATAGAAGAACTCTTTCAGGCCAAAGAGGCCATGGCGGCCGAGGCGGCGGACAAGGAAGATAAGAAATGGGACACCGCCGTGGCTGGCGGCGAGTGGACAGCAGAAGAGGCGGAGGCCTTTAAGGCGTATGTCTGCGAGTCCTGCGGGGCGCAGATTGTGGCTGATGGCAATACGATGGCGACAGAATGTTGTTACTGCGGTCATGCCGTCATGCTGCCGCACAGGTTTGAAGGTATGCTGAAACCTGATTACATCATTCCCTTCCAAAAGACCAAGGAGGACGCTAAGGCTGCGCTCAAAGCATTTTGCGAGGACAAGTGGCTCCTGCCCAGTCTCTTTAAATCCCAGAACCGTATTGAGGCCATTCAGGCAGTTTACGTGCCATTCTGGCTCTTTGACTCTGATGTAGACGCTTACGCGCACTTCCGGGCCGAAAAGGTGCATATCTACGAAACGAGTGACGAAGAAGTCACCGAAACCAGTCACTATGAGTGCCTGCGTTCCGGCAGTATGGCTTTTGAGCGTATTCCTGTGGACGGGAGTCAAAAGATGGACGATACCTATATGGAGAGTATCGAGCCCTTCGACTACAGTGAGATGGTGCCCTTTAGCAACGCCTATATGACAGGTTTCCTCGCGGATAAGTATGACGTGGACGCAGAGGCCTCCGTACCGCGGGCGGACAAACGGGTACAGCAGAGTGCCATCGATGTACTGCGTGATACCGTTGAAGGGTATGACAGTGTGTCCTGCACCGAGTCAGACGTGAGAAAACAGGACGGCGCGGTGGCCTATTGCATGGCCCCCGTTTGGATTGTCACCACACGCTATCAGGACAAGCCTTACACTTTTATGATGAATGGCCAGTCCGGCAAAGTGGTGGGCAGTCTGCCATACGACATGAAAAAAGCCGTGGCCTATGGCCTGGCGGTCTTTGCCGTCCTTCTGCCGCTTGTTTACTATCTGGCCAAATGGCTGTTAGCGGATTGAGGAGGTGGCAGTGATGAAAAAAATATTAACTGCATTGCAAGGTGCCTGCCTGCTCGTCCTGCTCCTGTGTCAGTCATTGGCCATGGCGGCAGCTCCTGTATCGGACCAGGCCGGACTTCTCTCTGACAGCCAGCGTGAGGCGCTGGCGGCCAAAATTAAGCAGGTGGAGACAGCCCATAAAGTCAAAATCGGCATTTGTACCCTGCAAAATCTGCCGCAGGGCGTTCCTGTCGGTAAATTTGCCAACAATGTTTTGGACAAGAACTATGCCGGCGGCGAAAACGGCAGCATTGTTATGGTAATAGCCATGGGCAGCCGCGACTGGTACATTTCCACCGACAACAATATGCGTGCCCGTATTACTGATGAACAAGGTATAAACGGCTTGAAAGGCCTCTTCCTGGAGGACCTGTCTGCCGGCAAGTATAGCACCAGCTTTACTGCCTTTGTCGATGGGGTGGATAAATATCTGACCTATTACGAGCAGGAGGGCAAGCCGTATGACCCGGCCGATGAGTTTAATATGCTCGCGGCTATTCTGGCAGCGGCAGTGGCTGCCGTGGGCGGCTTTGGATTTGCCTATTACCTCATCTGCGGCATGAGCAACGTCGCTCCGGCGCTGGAGGCCAGTGCCTACCTGAAAAAGGACACCGTAGATATCAGCCAGCGCCAGGACAGATACCTTTACACTACCGTGACCAGGCGTAAAAAGTCCAAGAGCAGCAGTTCTTCCTCCCGTGACAGCAGCCACGGCGGCGGTGGCGGAAAATTTTAAAACCACGTGTTGACAATGTTACACCTAAGTGTTATTATACTAACTGTGATTTGAAACACATAAATCCACGTATAAGACACAATCGATGATAGGAAAGAGTACATTTTTAGCAGATTTGCAGCGAGTCGGGTATGGTGTAAGCCGATAGTCCAGCGGAAATGGAAAATCATCCTTGAGATATGGTGCTGAACACCTTGTCAGAAAGAAAGTAAGCGTCCACGGGAGCTGCCCGTTACAGCAGCCGCGTATGTTGGTACGTAGTAGAGTGCTCTGCTGTCATGGCAGGGAAACTGGGTGGTAACACGGATAAGCAGTCCGTCCCTTTATAGGGACGGACTTTTTTATTTTATTTATATGCAATCATTTTAGGGAGGAATCATTATGGAAACTCTGGATTTGCAACGACTAAAACGCAAGCGTGACTGGCGCATCATTCTGCCGGTATTTCTGGTATCTATCATCGCCTGCATTGACCGCGTGAATGTGGCTTATGCCAAACTCACCATGACGGAGGATATGCCCTGGCTGACACCGGAAATCTTTGGCATGGGTGCCGGGATTTTCTTTATCGGCTACCTGCTGTTTGAAGTGCCGGGCTCGCTGGTAGCAGCGAAGTTTTCGGCGACGAAGTGGATTGCCCGTATCATGTTCACCTGGGGATTGGTGTGCGTGTATATGGCTTTCGTGAAAACACCGTCAGAATTCTACATGTGCCGGTTCTTGCTGGGGGCGTCAGAAGCCAGCTTGTATCCGGTCATTTACTCGGTGTTGTTTCCGCGCTGGTTTGCCGCCGGGGAGCGGGCCAGGGCGACTTCGCTCATGCTGACTTCGCTGCTCATTTCGACAATTATCGGTGCGCCGCTGGCCGGTGTGCTGCTGGAAACATCCTTGTTTGGCCTGCATGGCTGGCAGGAACTCTTTATTCTGGAGGCTTTGCCGGCGCTGCTCTTTGCCGTTTACTTCTTCTTTGCCGTGAAAGACCGTCCGGAGCAGGCCAGCTGGCTGACCGACACGGAAAAAGCCTATCTCAGTAAAGTGTATGAAGAAGAACAGGCTGCTATGCACCGTGTGAAAAAATACACCGTATGGCAGGCTTTCTGTGAACCTAAAGTATTGAAACTCTGCTTTATCTATTTCCTCTGGGTGGTTGGTTTCTGGGGCTTTAACTTCTGGATGCCGACGGTGCTCAAAGGTATGTCCGGCTGGTCAACGTCCCTGCTGGGCGGCGCAATCGCCATTCCGATGGTAGCTGCACTCGTGGTACAGGTCATCATCGGCTATACTTCTACCCGTACCGGCGATAAAGTCTGGCACGTAGCCGGCGCCCTGCTGGTAGGCGCTGTCGGCCTTGGCTGCTCACCGCTTGTCGACAGCATGGGCATGGCCCTCTTCCTTGTCTGCCTCTCCGCTATCGGCATTTATGCCGCCATGGGCGTATGGTGGACGATACCGACTACCTTCCTCACCGGCCCGGCCGCTGCCGCCTCGGTGGCCCTTATCAACTCCTGTGGCAACATCGGCGGCTGGGTAGGCCCCAACATGATGGCCTGGGTAAAGACCAATACCGGTGCCTTTGACTTAGGCTACTACATCATGGCCGCCTTCATGCTTGCAGCCGCTGCCCTGGTGCTTACTGTCAAATACCATTGGAATGGTAAAGTAAGAGAAGATATGGCCCAGTTGGACGCGGAAGAAAAAGAGGCTGTGCTGGTAACAGAATAATAACATAAAAAAAATAGGCATTTCGATTCATCGGAAATCGAAATGCCTATTTTTTTTCGTCAATTTTATCAGCAACAATGGATGGTGTTAAATCCAGTGAGTATTGCCGGCCCTTGGCATCGACAGCCATATGAGAAATATACCATTCCTGATAATTCAAGGGAAGCTGATTAAAGCTCTTAAGCAGGCGCAGGGCTTGACTGGTCAGCTTTATGCCTTGGGACTGATTTACTTCGTGACCGGTCAATTCATCAAGGGAAATACCATATATATCCGCCAAACGCATCAGCATATCGATATCAGGTGCCCGGCGTCCGGACTCGTAATTGGCGTAAGTCGAGCGGCTGACACCGAGCGTGTCGGCTACATCCTGCTGTTTAAGTTCGTGCAGCTCTCGTAAAAATTGCAGTTTGTTTTCGATATGAATCACTCCTTTGTGGGACGTACAAATCTATTATACGAGAGCCGGGCCACGTATGGCAGACTGAGTGTCATAATGTAACATATATTATTGACTAACAACAAAAAGAAACATATAATAGGAGTTGCGTAGCGCAACAATATATTTGTTGTGTGTTGTAATGAAACAAAACTTAAATCAGTGTGGCGAGGCGTAGCGTGTGAGTTATTTACAACAAATTCGAGACAAAATGAAACTTATCTTAATAGATGCAGTGATTTTAGCAGTCGTACCTATCATTGCGTTGCTCCTGCGTTATGACGGTGTAATTCCCAATGCAGAATATGCGATATTTCGTGCGTGCCTGCCTTGGATGGTGCTTATAAACCTGGGGATTTTTTATTTTTATGGTTTATATCATCGCATCTGGCACTATGCACGCATACGGGATTTGATAGCTATTATTGGTGCTGTATCCATTTCGCAGGCTGTAATTTTTATTGTAACTATGCTGGCAGAAATACCCGTGCCACGAAGTGTGCTAATACTCTCTTGGCTGCTGGGCATCGGTGCCATTGGTGTCAGCCGGTTGATGTTCAAGATAAATTTTGACATGGTAACGGAATCTAAGGGTGACAAGGATAATCTCCTGATTGTCGGTGCTGGTGATGCCGGGGCTATGCTGGTGCGAGAGCTTGAGCAGAATGCCGCCGCCACCACGAATATCATCGGCTTTGTCGATGATGATGAAAAGAAAAGAAATGGCAGACTAGCAGGTTTTCCTATTCTGGGGACGGTTAACGAACTGCCGCAGGTAGTAAAAGCCAACAAGGTTGATGAAATCGTCATCGCCATCCCTTCGGCAGATGGTGACACCATTCGCCATATAGATGGCAAATGCCGTCAGACCGGGGCGAAAGTTCGCATTATGCCTGGCATATACGAAATGGTTTCCAATGAAGTTGGCATGGGCGAAATGCGGGAAATCCGTCTTGAAGACCTGCTGCGCCGTGAGCCCATACATTTGGATTTTGCCAAGATAACCAATTACATCTCCGGCAAAACTGTGCTGATTACCGGTGCCGGAGGCAGCATCGGCTCGGAATTAGCAAGACAAATCAGCAGGGTGGGCGCTAAGGAGATTATCCTCCTGGGCCGTGGTGAAAACAGCATTTACGAAATCCATCAGGAATTAAAGCGTAAATTCCCGGAACAGGCCTATCACACGGTCATTGCCAATATTACTGACAAAGAGCGTATGGCCAAAGTTTTTAAACTGTTCCACCCCCAGGTGGTATTCCATGCCGCAGCGCATAAGCATGTACCTTTAATGGAAATTCAGCCGGACGAAGCAGTAAAAAACAACGTATTTGGCACGCAAAACGTAGCTGAACTGGCAGACGCAAACCATGCGGAAATATTCGTTTTGATTTCCACCGACAAAGCCGTAAATCCAACCAGTGTAATGGGCGCTACCAAGCGTACCGCGGAACTTGTCCTGCAGGAAATCAACCAGCGCAGCAATACCAAATTCGTCACCGTAAGATTCGGTAATGTCTTAGGCAGCCGCGGCAGTGTAGTACCTCTCTTTGAAAAGCAGATCGCCGCCGGCGGTCCCGTAACTGTCACTGACAAAGAAATGACACGTTTCTTTATGACTATCCCCGAGGCAGTGCAATTAGTTCTGCAGGCCGGCAGCCAGGCCGAAGGCGGCGAAGTATTCCTCTTTGACATGGGGAAACCTGTAAAAATCAAGGACATGGCCGAAGACCTTATAAGACTCCATGGCCTGACACCGGACAAAGACATAAAAATCGTCTACACCGGCCTGCGCCCCGGCGAAAAGCTCTACGAAGAACTTCTCACCAGCGAGGAAGGCACGACCAGTACCAAACACAAGAAAATCTTCAAGGCACAGATTCAGCCCTTGAACGAAGATGATCTGCAGCAAAGCCTGCAGACACTCAAAGATACAAACGACAAACAGCTAATCTTAAAGACGTTGAAACACATGATTCCAACCTATAAAAGCAAGCAGCTTGAAGAAGCAAAATAAAGCCTTCTCCTTGAGGAGAAGGTGGGCGCGAAGCGCTCGGATGAGGTGTAAAACCCACTGCAACAAAGAAAGAAGGCAATATAATCATGAAATCCCGTCAAATCAGTTTCTCCCCTCCCGACATCACGGAGGCTGAAATCGAAGAGGTCGCCGCAGCCCTGCGCTCCGGCTGGATTACCACCGGCCCCCGCACGAAAAAGCTGGAGGCGCAGATTGCCGAATTCTGCCATACCAGCAAAGCCGTCTGTCTGAACTCTGCGACAGCGGCCTTGGAACTCACCTTACGAGTCCTGGGCATCGGCGAAGGCGATGAAGTCATCACCAGCGCCTACACCTATACCGCTTCGGCCAGCGTAATTGACCACGTAGGTGCCAAGATTGTCCTCGTGGATACGGCGAAAGATTCCTTTGAAATGGATTACGATGCTTTGGAAAAAGCCATCACGGAAAAGACCAAGGCCATCATCCCCGTGGATTTAGGCGGCGCTCCCTGCGACTATGCCAAGCTGAAAGCCATTGTGGAGAGCAAGAAAGACTTGTTCCAGCCGAATAATGAAATCCAGAAAGCTATTGGCAGAGTGGCCATCACCGCTGATGCCGCCCATGCCTTCGGTGCCGCATACAACGGTCAGCCTATTGGTTCCGTAGCTGATTTCACCAGTTTCTCCTTCCATGCCGTAAAGAACTTCACCACGGCTGAAGGCGGTGCGGTCGTCTGGAACGACATGGATGGTGTGGATAATGAAGCGCTTTACCATCAGTACCAGCTTTTGAGCCTGCACGGCCAGTCAAAGGATGCATTGGCTAAGACCAAGCTCGGCGCCTGGGAATACGATATCAAAGGGCCATGGTACAAATGCAACATGACTGACATTATGGCGGCCATCGGCCTTGTACAGATGAAACGCTATCCGGCAATGCTCAAACGCCGCAAGGAAATCATCAACAAATATAACGAAGCCTTCCAAGGTCTAAATGTGCAGGTGTTGAACCATTATACGGACGTACACCAGAGCAGCGGGCATCTTTATATCTTGCGCTTGATGGGTAAAGACGAAACTACGAGAAATGTTTTCATCACCAAAATGGCCGAACGGGGGATAGCCACTAATGTTCACTATAAGCCTTTGCCTATGCATACGGCTTATAAAAATCTGGGATTTGACATTAAAGATTATCCCAATGCTTATGCTCAGTATCAGAATGAAATGACTTTGCCACTTCATACTAAACTGACGGATGAAGATGTGGCCTATATTATTCAGAATTTCAAAGAAATATATCAGGAAATTATGTGATTTTGAGGTGAAACATCTTTGTATCAAAAATACGGCAAACGCCTGCTGGATATTGCAGCATCAGTCATAGCCTTAATATTGTTAAGTCCGTTGATGTTATGGCTGGCCTGGAAGATAAAGAAAAATCTTGGCAGCCCGGTAATCTTTTCACAAATAAGGCCTGGCAAGAACAATAAGCTCTTTCGCCTGTATAAATTCCGTTCCATGACGGATGCCAAAGACCAAGACGGCAATCTCCTGCCGGATGACGAGCGCATGATCGATTTTGGAAGAAAACTCCGTGCTACCAGCTTGGATGAACTACCGGAGTTATGGAATATCCTAAAAGGCGATATGAGCTTGGTGGGGCCTAGACCTCAGCTGGTCCGGGATATGGTTTTCTTCACCGAAGAAGAAATGCACCGCCAGGATATAACACCGGGACTTACTGGCCTTGCCCAAATCAGTGGCAGAAACAATATCGACTGGAAAGAACGCTTTGCCTATGACCTCAAATATATTGAGAACATAAACTTGTTAGAAGACTTGCGTATTATCTGGCGGACAATATTTAAAGTCAGCAAGCAGGAAGATATTGCCACAGACGGTATGGAAACCAGCGAAGATTATGGAGACTGGCTGTTACGGCAAAAATTAGTAACGAAATCTGATTATCAACAAAAACAACAGGTAGCTAATGAGCTACTAAGGGAGTGGCAGGAAATTCATGGTGTATGAACCATACAGCGTATTGATTACCGTATACAAAAAAGATAACCCTGAATATTTCCGACAAAGTCTGTCCAGTATGCTGACTCAATCCGTTATGCCAGATGAGGTCGTGGTCGTTACTGATGGCCCCATAACGAAATATTTACAGTCGGTTATTGATGAACTTGACACTAAATATCCTCAGGTAATCAATGAAGTAAAGCTTAAAGAAAATGTTGGCTTGGGTACGGCTTTAAAAATTGGTGTAAAAAAATGTAAAAATGAATTGATAGCGCGTATGGATTCGGATGATATCTCCTTGCCCGATCGTTGTAAGTTACAGTTGGAGGCATTTGCTCAAAATCCGCATTTGGATATTGTGGGATACTCTATAAAAGAATTTTCTGGAAGTCCGGATAACATTGTAGGTGAACGCAGGGTACCTGAAACAAATGAGGCAATATACAAGTTCGCAAAACTACGTGACCCGTTTAATCATCCTACGGTGATGTTTCGTAAATCTAAGGTGTTATCGTCGGGAAATTATGGCGATTATCGAAAAAATCAAGACAGTGACCTGTGGATTAAGATGTTGAGGAATAATTCCGTATGCATGAATCTGCCAGATGATCAGTTTCGTTTTCGCTTTGATAAGGCAACATATGCTAGACGGAAAAATTGGTTGAACACGGGAAGTTTGATCGAAATTAGATATAGGGCGTGGAAAAGCGGATATAACACATTGGGGGAGTTTTTGATTATCGGCATAGGACAGTTGGCGAGACACGTATTACCCAATCTGTTTCAAAAGATGTTGTATAAATTCTTGAAAGGTAGCAAGTGATTTTAATGGATAATGTGCTTATCAACCATAGTAAAAATGGAACTATAACTGATGGTTTGCCACTAATATCGGTTATAGTTCCTGTATATAATACGGATAAGTATTTGACTAGATGTATAAAATCTCTTTTGAGACAAACATATCCTAATTTAGAGATAGTTATTATTAATGATGGATCTGAAGATAATAGTGGAGAAATTTGCAATATGTTTTCTGATAAATATACCAATATTCGTGTTTATCATCAAGAAAACAAAGGACAGGCAATTGCAAGAAATTATGGCCTAGATAAATGTCAAGGTGAATATGTTGGTTTCGTTGATAGTGATGATTATATTGCATGCGATATGTATGAATATCTATATGGATTAATAATAGATAACGCCGCTGATTGTGCTAGCATTTCTTTCACATTTACAACGAGTGATTTTCCTAAAAAAATAAAACAGAAAGAAACGATAAATGTTTGGTCAGGGCAAGAAATATTGGAGAAACATTTGTTGGAAGCTATGGCCACAGGTTCGCATAGTGTTTGTCGTTGCTTGTTTAAGAGATCGGTTTTGTCAAAGGTGAGATTTCCAAACGGAATTATAAATGAAGATATACCGTTCAAGTTTGCAGCCTTATCTAATGTGAAAAGAATGGTAAATAGTAATTTAATTAAATATTATTACTATCAAAAGGGGATGAGTACTACGAGAGGGGCGTTTAAGGAAAAAGATTTAAATCTCTTCAAAGCTACTGAATTAATGCAGAGCTTAGCTAGTCCATATAATGAGAGAATAAGGGAACTAGCGAAAGCAAAACATGAACGAGGATATTTTTCTATTTTGGCAAGGATTGCCTTTTACGGTTCGGCAGAATCAAAGGAACGGACAGAAGAAATAATCGGAATATGTCAGAGACAATTGAGAGATAACTGGCGATTCTTGTGCAGCATGCCCTTGCCGCTTAGTCGCAAGATGCTTATTTTACTTTTTGCCTGCAATTTTCAGTTGGCTGAATTGTGTATTAGACTCGCGAAGATTATTCTCGGACAAAGGAAATAAAATGAAGATTTTACAATTTGGCATGTCTGCAGAAAAAACAAAGGGTGGCATAGAGACATATTTAATCAATCAAATTCGATGCCTGCCTGCAGATGTCAGATATGATTTCATCAATAGCTCAGATGGACCCATTGCTTATGAAGAGGAAATTCTGCATCAAGGAAATGTTTATAATTTAGGTAGCAGACCCAAGAATCCTCTGAAATATTATTGGCGTATGTTGAAATTGTTTTGGCAAATAAGAAATGAAGAATATTCGGCCTTTGTCAGCAATTGTTCAGACTACTCACAAGACTTGCCATTTTTATTGGCGAAAATCATAGGTATAAAGCATAGGATTATGCACGCACATGGAAGTGGTTTTGAAAATAATATTTCTCTTTTGCGTAGATTTATGTTTGCATATAATCGTTTAATCGTTAAATTTTGTGTTACGGAGTATTGGGCTTGTAGTAAAAAAGCATCGAAATTCTTATTTGGACATGAAGATGCATTTATTGTTCATAATGGAATTGATGTATCTAAATACCGTTATAATGATGTTGTTCGTAAAAGGGTACGGTCAAAATATAGATTGAATGATGATACATTTGTTATTGGACATGTTGGCAGGTTCTCACCGGTAAAAAATCATTTATTCCTTATTGAGGTATTTGCGGCGGTGAAAAGACAACGTACAAATGCAAAATTGCTCTTGGTAGGTGATAATACAAATCTTGATGCATATGATAGTTACCTTAGAAAAATTCAAGAAAAAATAACACTGAATCATTTAGATGATGACGTAATATTTACGGGGAATATTGAAAATGTAGAAATAATGTATCAAGCCATGGATTTGTTCTTGTTACCATCGATTAGTGAAGGGTTCGGTCTTGTTGCTTTGGAAGCACAGGCTTCAGGATTGCCTTGTATAATTTCAACAGGTGTCCCACATGAAGTTGCATTGGTTGAGGAGACAACCAGGTGTGAATTAAACGATGTTGATGAATGGGTAGGTGAAATACTGTCGATATGCCATAATCAAAAGAAACGTCTGGATAATGCAGATGTGATTATATCCAGTGGATATTCGGCAAAAGATGAAACTATGCACGTGATAGACCATCTCAAGGAGTTGATTGCTCGATGAAATATATAAAATATGCAATGGTATTACTGGCTTTTGTTTATTGGTTGGTTCCCGTGTATTTGCGAGCATTTCCGGGATGGTTGAATAGTGGGATATACAATAGTATACCATTATTTTATCTTTTGTGTAATTTTAGAAGAGTTCAATGTTTATTGAATGGAATAAAAAAGAAATACTTATGGATATCTTTTTCTTTTTGGGTGGTTGCTCTAATATGGTCGCTTTGTGCCATAGTTTATAATAATACTGATGATTATAGCTATTTTATGAAAATATTTACTGCGTTTCGGTGGATGTATATTAGCATGTTTTTGTTGTTGTTAGCTGAGAATACATTGCGGAATAAAAGTATATTAGAGATATTCAGTATTTTTTATAGTGGTGCTATTGCTGTTTGTGTTTTTTTTACGGTTTTAACACTGCTTTTTCCAGATATGCGTGAGAACTATATTTTGTTGCTTAATAAAACGGATCGACCAAGTCTGTTGGAAGATGAAATGTATATAACGCGCTTTAGTGTAGGGGGCTTTGCAGGATTTAATCAAACTATATTGGCTAGTATTGCTGGAATATTATCATACTATTTAATAAGTCGAAAAATATATATTGGGTTTCCTTTGCTGCTGGTATCTTTGTTGGGAAATTTATTCTATGGCAGGATAGGTATCATTCTTTCCCTTGTAGCCATCGTTGTTTTGATGATGAAGACGTTGAAGTTCAACACAATTGCTTGGCAGGTTGGAGGAATTGTAATTGCGTTCTTTTTTTTATATGTGGTTTTAGGTTTTTTTGATAATCCGATGTTTGATGCTTGGAAATTATGGCTTATGCAACCAATAGAAGGATTTATCCAAGGATTACAATATGGTCAGATTACATTTGGCTCCAGTGGCGATAAATTAGTGTATGGTATGTATTTTATGCCAGATGATAGTACTATTTTGTTAGGGGATGGCAGGTATGAGAATGTTGATGGCAGCTATTATATGAATACAGATGCTGGCTATATGAGGATAATTCTTTACTTTGGCGTGATAGGTGCATTTTTGATATATGGATCTTATCTAGCTTTAACCGCATTTGCCTTACACAATTTACGTGGAAATAAGGTCTGCCGCTATTTGATTATGGCATTGGTTATATGCTTTTTTGTAGCAGAATATAAAGGGGATGCATATCCAATTTTTTTTGGAATTGTTATGGTTTTAGGATTATGTGGTAATGGTAGGGAGGTGTCAGTTTGCCGAAGATAAACATTAAATACTTGGCAGTAAGTATTGATGATGTATAAGGTGTTTCACATGTTGAACTATACATATTGGCGGAATGTTGAGATGGATGCAACAAGGTATGTCATGGATAAGTTTTATCTAAATAAAAGTACCGTCGTATAAACGGCGGTTATATCTTTTTTACTTGAATTTCTAAATCATTATAAAGACTTATTTTATTCAGCAAAGACAACTTCTGCCTCGGGTAGTACTTGATATTTTTTTACCATGTAAAAATTATCGAATCATAGCGAAAAAAATCCGTTCTATGTGGATATGTTTGATACTGGTAGAACTATAGCAAGCTCACGTCCTTGGATAAGTTCGTTTTTGGATTCTTCTTGTATAGCATACATGATGATGACCTCTTTTGCTTATATATATAATGAAAATTTGAAGGGGAGTAGTGCATTTTGAAAATTGCAATTGTGGGTACAGGTTATGTGGGCTTGTCTAATGGTCTCTTGCTTGCGCAGCATAATGAGGTGGCGGCGCTGGATATTGTGTCGGAGAAGGTGGATATGTTGAATCAGGGCGTTTCACCGATTGTGGACGGGGATATTTCAGAGTTCCTTGCACATAAGAAACTGAACTTCCGGGCTACCTTGGAGGCACGGGAGGCGATTGAGGGAGCGGAGTTTGTGATTATCTCTACGCCCACGAATTATGATCCGGACAAGAATTTCTTTGATACTTCTTCTGTGGAGACGGTGATTGAAGAAGTGTTGGATATCAATTCGCAGGCGGTTATGGTGATTAAGTCTACGGTGCCGGTTGGTTATACGGAACAGATGAAGAAGCGTTACAAGACCAACAATATCCTTTTCTCGCCGGAGTTTCTGCGGGAAGGGAAGGCTCTGCATGACAATCTCTACCCCTCCCGGATTATCGTTGGTGAACGCTCGGAACGGGCAAAGATCTTTGCTGGACTGCTGGCGGAAGGTGCAGTGAAAAAGGATATTCCTACGCTGTTTACTGGTTCTACTGAAGCTGAAGCAATCAAGCTCTTTGCCAATACCTGTCTGGCCTTGCGGGTGGCTTACTTTAATGAGTTGGATTCTTATGCAGAAGCCCGTGGGCTGGATACGGGCGAGATTATCCGTGGTGTCAGTCTAGATCCGCGTATTGGGGATTTTTATAACAATCCGTCTTTTGGTTATGGCGGTTACTGTCTGCCCAAAGATACAAAACAGCTGTTGGCTAATTACCGTGATGTGCCGCAGAATCTTATTGGCGCAGTGGTGGAGGCCAACCGCACGCGCAAGGATTTTATTGCGGATGCGATTATTGCTAAAAAACCGAAGGTTGTTGGTGTTTATCGTCTGACGATGAAGACGGCATCCGATAATTTCCGCGCCAGCGCGATTCAGGGCATTATGAAGCGCATTAAGGCGAAAGGTATTCCCTGCATTGTTTATGAGCCAACACTTAAAGAGGATAATTTCTTCCGTTCCGAGGTGGTTAATGATTTGGAAGCATTCAAGGAACGAAGCGATGTGATTGTGGCCAATCGTTGGAATGACGTGCTGGATGATGTGCGGGATAAGGTGTTTACGCGAGACATTTTCAGTCGGGATTAATAAGCTAGGGGAGCGAAGAAATTGGCAGATTACAAGGACTTTGATAATACGAAAAAGGTATTGGTTACTGGCGGTGCTGGTTTTATCGGCTTTCATCTGTCGAAAAGGCTGTTGGAGCTGGGGGCAAATGTGGTCGGATTTGACAATTGCAATGATTATTATGATGTATCGCTGAAGGAAAGCAGACTGGCGATTTTGCAGGCGTATCCCCATTATGAGTTTTTCAAAGGGGATTTGGCTGATGAGTCAGCAGTCAAGACACTGTTTGAGTGTTCAAAGCCTGATATTGTGGTGAATTTGGGCGCACAGGCTGGTGTGCGGTATAGTATCGACCATCCGCGTAGTTATATTGACTCCAATGTCATAGGTTTCTTCAATATATTAGAAGCTTGCCGTCATAATCCCGTGGAGCATCTGCTGTTTGCGTCCAGTTCATCGGTGTATGGCAATCAGGAGAAAACGCCGTTTAGTACCACAGATAATGTTGACCATCCAATTAGTCTCTATGCTGCAACAAAGAAGTCTAATGAGCTGATGGCTTACACTTACAGTCATCTGTATGGCATTTCGGCAACGGGGCTGCGGTTCTTTACGGTCTATGGCCCGTATGGTCGTCCCGATATGGCATACTTCAAATTTGCCAATCTGATTCGTGACGGTAAACCGATAAAGATTTACAACAACGGTGATATGCTTCGCGACTTTACTTATGTTGATGATATCGTTACAGGGATCGAGCATATGCTTTGCAATCCACCGAAAGCCAACAAGGAGGGCGATAAGTACAAGGTATATAACATTGGCAATAACAGTCCGGTTAAATTAATGGACTTTATCGAGACTTTAGAAAAAGCCTTAGGCAAAAGCGCGGAGAAAGAATATCTACCTATGCAGCCAGGAGATGTGTATCAGACGTATGCTGATGTTAGTGACTTGGAACGGGATTTTGATTTTCGTCCTAATACCACTATTACTAAAGGATTGAACCTTTTTGCGTGTTGGTATAGAGAATTTTATGAAATGAGTAGCTGATAACAATGAATAATATTACTAAACATATGTCGGAGGTTGACAAAATACTAAATGGTTTAATAAGTATTATTATTCCGGTTTATAATGTTGGAGACTATTTAGAATACTGCCTCAACTCAGTATTAAATCGAACATATAGAAATCTTGAAATTATTGTTATTGATGATGGCTCTGAAGATAATACTGCAGAAATAATTGATGAATTTGCTAAACGAGATAAAAGGATAAAAGCTATACATACAAATAATTGTGGTGTAAGTCATGCAAGAAATGTTGGTTTGAACACTGCTCATGGCGAATACATTGGTTTTGTAGATGGTGATGATTGGGTAGATGAAGATACTTATGAACATTTGTTGCGTGAAATAGTAAATAATAATGCCGATGTTGCAGGCGGTGGATATATATGTGAGGAAGAAAATGGTGGATATATAACATTAAAAAAGGAAAAACGTGCTGTTTATTCACGGAATGATATTTTGCAAGTAATATTTTCATGCGATGTCCCAAAACTTCTATATTGGGAGCTTTGCGACAAGTTATTTAAAAAAGAACTTGTCACAAATACACGTTTTGATGAGTCCATTGGTACGGCAGAAGATAAGTTGTTTTTTGGCAAGCTATGAAAAATGGTAACTATTCACCAGCCTCAGTAATGTCCGTTGTACAGCGTACAATGTTGACCGTTTTGTGGTGTAATTCGTGGATATTGTAGCTTGCTTCGCGGACATTAACGATTATTGTCTACTGCTACAGATCGCTGGTGAATAGTTACGAAAATTTTAATAAAAATATTATTATAAATAATATTTTGTTTTAAGGTGATAATATGAGGGAAGTTTTATCTATTAATTTGGGGAACTTCGGTAGTACCGGCAATATAATGCGTGGTATATCAAAAATTGCAGAAGATAATGGTTTTATTTGTTGGCAGGCATATGCACCAGATAAGAATAATGGACCTAAAGCCGAAAGAGATATCATTATTTCTTCGTATAATATAAGGAGAGTAAATGAGTTGTATTCTCGCTTTACCGGAATGCGCGGTTTTTCATCATACTTTTCAACATTAGCCTTTTTAAAAAAGGTCGACAGAATCAAACCAGATATCATACATCTTCATAATCTGCATTGTAATTATATTCATGTTGGATTGCTGTTTGATTATATTAAGAAGCATCATATTAAAGTGATATGGACTTTGCATGATTGCTGGGCTTTTACGGGGAGATGCCCACATTTTCAAATTAGTGGATGCGATAGGTGGAAGACAGGATGTTATGACTGTCCATATCCTAAGAATGAGTATCCGTCTGTTTTTTGGGATAGGACAGACGTGTTATGGAAACAAAAAAAATGACATTTACTGGAGTGGAGGACATGACTATTGTTACTCCTTCTAAATGGTTGGCCAGTTTAGTAAAGGAATCATTTCTCAATGAGTATCAAGTAAAAGTGATTAATAATGGGATTGACTTAAATGTGTTTAAGCCGAAAAAAAGTGACTTTCGTGAGAGGTATAAAATTAAAGAAGGGGTAAAAATCCTCTTAGGGGTGTCATTTGGTTGGTCTTATCGTAAAGGCTTGGATGTATTTATTGATTTGAATAAGAGGCTTGACAAATCAAAATACGTAATTGTAATTGTTGGTGTCGATAAAAACATTATACTGCCCCAGGATATTATAGCGATTGAAAGAACTAGTAGTAAACATAAGCTGGCAGAAATATATACAGCAGCTGATGTATTTATTAATCCTACACGGGAGGAAAATTTTCCTACAGTTAATATAGAAGCACTTGCGTGCGGAACACCAGTTGTTACTTTTAGAACAGGCGGGAGTGCCGAGATTATTAATAAATCTAGTGGCCTTTCAGTTGAACCAGATGATTTGGAAGGTCTCATGAAAGCAATTAAAGACATCTGTAAAGGAGAATGTATTAGTACAGAAACATGTCTTACAAGGTCTAAGTGTTTTGATCGAAAAGAAAGATTTAGAGAATTTGTTGAATTATACAAAAATATAGCAGGTTACAAGGATAAAAAAATATAAAATTATAAAACTTCATGTGTAATAGATACTTTTGGAGGAAATAAAGTGTATGGACATCAGGGACTCATTTATGGATAAGACTTTGGTTATTACCGGCGGTACTGGGTCTTTTGGCTCCACAGTGCTTAAGCATTTCATTTGCTCTGGCCTGGGAGAGATTCGTATTCTCAGCCGCGATGAGAAGAAGCAGGATACTATGCGGCACACGTTGCAGGCAAGATATCCTAAATATGCCTCGAAAGTAAAGTTCTATGTAGGAGACGTGCGTAATCTATCTTCTGTGCGTGAATGCATGTATGGAGCAGATTATGTTTTTCATGCTGCAGCGTTGAAAGAAGTACCTTCCTGTGAGTTTTTTCCTATGGAGGCTGTTAAGACGAACATTATAGGTACAGATAATGTTATTACGGCGGCTGTGGAAAATGCAGTAAAGAAGGTTGTGTTCTTATCTACAGATAAAGCATCGTATCCCATCAATACAATGGGTGCAACTAAGATGCTGGGGGAGAAAGTGATGGGGGCCAGAGCGCAGGCTGCTTTTGATAGGAGCGGTACGGTGCTATGTTGTACTCGTTATGGAAATGTAATGTGCAGCCGTGGATCGGTCATTCCTTTGTTTATTGACCAGATTAAGAGAAAAGCGCCTATTACTATCACAGACCCTAATATGACGCGTTTCTTGATGAACCTTGATGAAGCTGTAGATTTAGTGTCATTTGCCTTTATGCATGCTGAACCGGGCGATTTGTTCATTCAGAAGGCTGATGCCAGCACTATTGGTGACCTGGCAGATGGTGTAATGAAGGTATTTGGACAGACGGAGAAGAAAATCATAGGCTCTCGTCATGGAGAAAAACTTTACGAAACGTTAATGACCAGAGAAGAACGCTTGCGTTCTACGGATATGGGCAACTATTTCCGTATTAGTTCTGATGCTCGTGGCCTTAACTATGATAAGTTCTACGTGCAGGGGGATGTGGTCACCGAAGGTGACGAGGCCTATACTTCCCACAATACAAATCGTCTGGATGTGGATGGCGTTGTGAAAAAAATTATGACCACAGACTATGTGAAGGAAGAATTGGAAGGCCGTCCACATGCAGTTGAGGCTTAAGGGAGAAGATATTCATGAGTATCCATTGGAAAGATAATGGCAAATTGAAACTGATGATTATTGTGGGGACGCGTCCGGAAATCATTCGGTCGTCTGCTGTAATCAAGAAGTGCCGTAAGTATTTTGATACTGTGCTGGTACATACGGGACAGAATTATGACTATAACCTTAATGGGGTATTTTTTAAAGATTTAGGGCTGGCAGATCCGGAACTTTATTTGAATGCAGTGGGAAATGATCTGGGCGAAACGATGGGCAATATTATCGCATCTTCCTATAAGGCTATGGCAGAACTGCAGCCGGATGCGGTTCTGGTCCTGGGCGATACGAATTCCTGTTTGTCTGTGATTGGTGCCAAGCGTATGCATATCCCTATTTTTCACATGGAGGCTGGCAACCGCTGCAAGGATGAATGCCTGCCTGAGGAGACGAATCGGCGCATTGTCGATATCATCAGTGATGTGAATTTGGCTTATTCCGAGCATGCACGCCGTTATTTAGCTGACTGCGGCCTGCCAAAGGAACGTACATATGTGACAGGTTCGCCTATGGCAGAGGTTCTGACCGATAATCTGGAGGCAATCAAGGCATCGGATATACACACCCGTCTTGGTTTGGAGAAGGGGAAATACATACTCTTATCTGCTCACCGTGAAGAAAATATTGATACGGAAAAGAATTTTACGAGTCTCTTTACGGCGATTAACCGCATGGCCGAAAAATACGATATGCCGATTCTGTATTCCTGTCACCCACGCTCCAGGAAAAGGTTGGAGTCTTCAGGATTCATACTTGATTCTCGTGTAATTCAGCATGAACCGCTGGGATTCCATGATTATAACTGCCTGCAGATGCATGCGTTTGCAGTTGTTTCGGATTCCGGCACACTGCCAGAGGAAAGCAGTTTCTTTACTTCAATCGGAAAGCCAATTCCAGCAGTATGTATCCGCACATCGACAGAGCGTCCTGAGGCTTTGGACAAGGCCTGCTTTATCCTATCCGGAATTGATGAAAAGGGATTGCTCCAGGCTGTAGATACCGCTGTAGAGATGGTTAAGGAAGAGAAAAATGGCGGAGCAATGCCTGTGCCGGACTATACGGACATCAATGTGTCGGATAAGGTTGTAAAACTCATTCAATCCTATGTTGGTGTGGTTAATAAGATGGTGTGGAGAAAAGACGTATGAAGATACTGGTAACAGGCGCGGCAGGCTTTGTTGGCCGCAATCTTGTAGAGAACTTGAAAAATATTCGGGACGGAAAGAACAGGACGCGCCCCAATATATCTATTCAAGCGATTTATGAATATGACCGACATAACACGGTAGAGGATTTGGAGCAGTTTTGTGCTGACTGTGATTTTGTCTTCAATCTTGCCGGGGTAAACCGGCCAAAAGACCCTAAGGAATTTGAGGAAGGAAATTTTGGCTTTGCGAGTATCCTGCTCGATACGTTAAAAAAACACAATAACAAATGTCCGGTAATGCTTAGTTCATCCCTGCAGGCAACCTTGGCCGGACGTTTTGGAGCGTCGGAATACGGCCTGAGCAAGCGGGATGGAGAGGAACTGTTCCTCCATTATGGTGAGGAAACAGGTGCGCCTGTCTATGTTTATCGGTTTCCAAATTTGGTTGGCAAATGGGTACGTCCCAACTATAACTCTGCAGTAGGGACATTCTGTCATAACATTGCTCATGATTTGCCGATAACGGTAAATGATCCGTCTGTAGAACTCGAAATGTTGTTCATTGATGACCTGTTGGAGGTAATGTATGACCTGCTCGAAGGTAAGGCAATGCGTTGCGAGTATCCCAAAACCGGGGAAGTGATTGATGGTATCGAGTATGATGGCCTGATGGCAAAACCAACTGAATCTGGACGTTATTGCTATGCACCCGTTACACATAAGGCTGCCTTAGGACAGATTGTGGAACTTCTTCATACCTTTCATGATCAGCCGCATACTCTGATCATGCCGGCAATTCCGGAAGGCAGCTTTGCCAAGAAATTATATAGTATGTATCTGTCCTATTTGCCGAAGGAGAAAGTCGCTTTCGATTTAAAGATGAATTGCGATGAACGTGGCAGCTTTACGGAGTTGCTGAAAACCGCCGATCATGGTCAGTTTTCGGTGAATATCAGCAAACTAGGCGTTACCAAAGGTCAGCATTGGCACAATAGTAAATGGGAATTCTTCATTGTCGTTGCTGGACATGGTTTGATACAAGAACGGAAAATCGGCACCGATGAAGTCATTGAATTTGAAGTCAGTGGAGATAAAATACAGGCGGTGCATATGCTGCCGGGATATACGCATAATATTATCAATTTAAGTGAGACTGAAAATCTAGTAACATTAATGTGGGCTAATGAGGTGTTTGATTTTACTCAGCCTGATACATTCGAGGAAATAGTTTACAAGTTAAAAATGGGGAGAGTGATTTGTTCAGATTAATCATACCTTTTGCTATAGGAGTGGTAATATTACAAGCGAGTTATAGTTATTTGTTGAATAATACATATGTGTTAGGGGATACGTATGTAGGCTATTTTAATGCAGATAGTGAATTAAATGCGCCAAGAGAATCAGGGTATTATGGTTTAATGAAGTGTGTAGCATATATCCTTTTAGTATTGTTTAATAGCCTGTTTAAATATGATTTTGAGGTAGGGAGAAAAATCTCATATTTAAATATTATGGTTCTTTTTGGATGCGTTATGTTCTATGCATCGACCACTACGATGAATATATTCAGTCGATTAAGTGATACATTCTTGATTTATGGATGTGTGCTTATTTGTTATTTATTGGATATGGTAAGGCAAAGAAATATATTAATTATGCTGAAGTTTTGTTTTTATATTTTTGGCATGATAAATCTAGTATATCTTATGTATACAAATACATGTGAAGTTATGCCCTATTATTTTATTATATAACATTCTCAAACTTCGTACATACGAAACAAGTATTCTATCAAGTGTAACAGGAAGAATCTGTGTTTATCCCGCAGACTGTAAAATACCTATTTACTAATCCGGGGGAGATTCCTTTGGAGCTTATCGAAATCCATAATAATGCCTATATCAGTGAGGATGATATTGTGAGGTTTGCCGAATAAATAAGACAGGGAAGGATTCATGGATAATGCATATAACGAAAGTGGATGTTCTATGGAGCTACTTAGGATATATTTTACGTTTCTTTTCAGGCGTTTTGTTACTGCCGCTGATGTTGCGAATGTTGTCGAGTGAGGAAATGGGCGTATGGTATGTGTTCTTAGCGATAGGCTCGATGACACAGATTTTGGATATGGGCTTTTCGCCAACGATTACCAGGAATGTGTCCTATGCCTATGCTGGCGCTGAGAAGTTATCCAAAGAAGGTTTGGCGGCAAAAAATAATTTTAGCAAGAAAATCAACTATGAACTGTTGGCAAAAATCAAGCATGTATCAAAATATGTTTATTTCTATATCTCTTTACTAGCATTATTTTTACTCTTGTTTTTAGGAACGGGATATATATATTACATCACGCGTTCTTTTGCGGATAATACGTATTATCTGATCGCATGGTGTATATATGCGATAGGTTTATTTCTGAATTTCCTTTATAGTTATTGGATATTCTTGCTGAATGGTGTAGGTCTTATCCGTCAGGGGCAACAGGCTGCCATTGTATCTAATGTAGTTTTTATCGTTATTGCGGTGATTGGTTTATTCTTTGGTGGCTCAATCATGGCTGTAGCTATTGCCTTCCTTTTTAACGGTGTGATTGTTCGCATGATGTGCAAATCATTTCTAAACAAGCATTTGTCAATACCTGATATGGAAATGTCCAAAGAAGAAACCAAAGAGTATCTCCAAATCATCTGGTTTAATGCGAAGAAAATGGGGATATCATCTATTGGTGCGTATCTCATCATACAAGCTAATACCCTGTTGACTTCGATATTTTTTGATTTAAAAACAGTGGCTGCTTATGGGCTTACTTTACAGATTATTAATTTTGCTTTGACACTGGCAAGAATTCCATTTTCGACCTATCTGCCTATGTTGAATGAAATGAGAGTGATAAAGGATGATTTGGGGATTGTCAGACTGATGTCTATGACATTTGTGCTGGGAGGCTTGATATTTCTTGCTTGTGCGTTTGGAATATTAGTATTTGGCAATGATATCCTAGTCTTGATTCATAGTAATACATTACTATTGCCCTCGTCGATGGTAGCGTTTATGCTCTTTTATTTATTCTTGGAGTATAATCATTCGAATTTTGCTACGGTCATTACGACACGCAATGAAGTTCCTTTTGTGAAGGCTTCGATTTATTCTGGGATAGCTGTAATATTGCTGGCACTGTTTAATGTGCAGATATTAGGAATGGAGCTATGGGGATTATTGGTCGGACAGTGTTTGGCACAGCTTGTTTATAGCAACTGGTATTGGCCATTAGTTGTCCTGCGGGAATTTCAGATATCTCCGTGGTATATGATTCGCACGGGAATGTTGGCAATAATAAGTAAATTTAATCAATAAAATGTTTTGGGGGAGAAATATGGATATTGTAACGTATGATAAGTATGATTTTTTTAATAGGGATGATCATTTTACAAAGTATCGAAACGTAAAATCTCTCCTTTTGCATGGAAAGAAAAATGCTAAAGCTGAAATATCGATTGTCATACCAGTGTATAAGCGTGTGGAATTTATCCGCGAAGCTATCGAAAGTGCGCTGAATCAGAATACGAAGCATGTCTATAATATCATCGTTGTTGATAATACAGCAGAAAATGACGATATTTACGATATAGTGAAATCTTATCCAGAAGATAAGGTCATGTATTATAAGAATGAGAAGAATATCGGGATGTTTGGAAATTTCAATCGTTGTATTGAAGTGGCGGATTCGCCGTGGATTGCTATTTTGCATGATGATGATAAGATGAAGCCGGATTATGTAGAAAATATCTTAAATGTAACGAAAATAAATAGTGATTGTGTGGCTATCGGTGTAGAACATGAATTGATAAATGCTGAGAGTGAAGTGACGGATGTTGGTTTGTATGATGGAAAAGTAAAGAAACTATCCATGATCGATTTTTATTTCAAGACTTGTCCTGTTTCGATAGCTGGATTTGCTTTTAGAAAGAATGAGGCGATGGCTATGGGCGGTTTTGATGAAGATTATTATCCTGCAGCAGATGCTAATTTCATGTGCAAGTTGCAGGCAGGTTATGGTTACGTATATAGGTTAGGTAAAACGTTGATGCAATATAGGATTGCGGCGAATGAATCCATGAATCCCCAGACCTTACGTCAGTTCTTACTGTATAATTACGAGCAAAATAAGGCTGTGTCAAATCGTGTAAATCGTGTGTTCAAGCTCTTTTATCATATGCATCAAAATGCTTTTATTCATGACGGAATGAATTCGTGTAAACTTTTTAATGTTGATGTTGATTATCGTGATATAAAAGATGTTTTAAATTATAAGAACTCACTATCGGTATTTTTTTACCGAAACATATTGAAGTTTATTCGTCCATATTTGTGGGTTCGAATCATTAAAAAGATAAAAAAGCTAGGGGGAGCCTATAAATGAAGGTTGTACTATTAGCCGGTGGTTTCGGTACCAGAATTAGTGAAGAATCGCAATTCAAGCCAAAGCCTATGATTGAAATCGGTGGCAAGCCAATCCTTTGGCATATCATGAAGGAATACTTGCATTATGGTTTCGATGAATTCATCATTTGTGCTGGTTACAAGCAGGAGTATATAAAGAATTATTTTGCGCATTATTTCCTTCAAGCAAGTGATATTTCTTTTGATTTCCGTGTAGATGGTGAGCGAGAGCATCGTGGGATTATTTCCACAGATTTTGAGCCGTGGAAAGTGACGGTGGTTGATACAGGTTTGGATTCTTTGACTGGCTGGCGTATTAAGCAAATTCAGGATTACGTTGGGGATGAACCATTCCTGATGACATATGGTGATGGTGTTTGTGATGTGAATTTGAAAGCTTTGGTAGAGTTCCATAAATCCCATGGCAAGGCCTGTACGCTGACTGCCGTAAAGCCAGAAGGCCGTTTCGGTATCTTGGATTTGAATGGGGATAATGTACAGTCGTTCCGGGAAAAGAGCCGGGATGATGTCGGTTATATCAATGGTGGCTATATGGTATTGGAACCGAAAATTTTCGATTATATTCAATCTAATGTGATGTTTGAATGCGACCCGATGGAACATCTTGCGGATGATGGTGAGATTATGGCCTATAAGCACAAAGGATTCTGGCAGTGCATGGACACTCTGCGGGATAAGCAGAAATTGGAAGAAATGTGGCTGGTAGGCAAGGCACCATGGAAAGTGTGGGATAAATGAAGTTAAATCCGGATTTTTATAAGGATAAAAAGGTGCTGGTCACAGGACATACTGGTTTCAAGGGAATGTGGCTATGCAATATGCTTACGATGTTTGGGGCAGCTGTTACGGGCTATTCCTTGGAATCGCCTACGGAAGAAGGTGGCAAGGTTTTCCGTGAGGCTGGCATCGAAGCGAGGATAAATTCAGTCATTGGCGATATCCGCGACCGAGAAAAGCTGATGCAGGTCTTTGCTGAAGTCCAACCGGAGATTGTGTTGCATCTAGCGGCGCAGCCGATTGTCATTGAAAGCTACAAAGAGCCGGTGCTGACCTACGAAACTAATGTGATGGGCACAGTCAATATTTTGGAATGTGTACGGCAGGCGGAAAGCGTCAAATCATTTCTGAACGTTACTACGGACAAGGTCTATGAGAACAAGGAATGGCCCTGGGGGTATCGGGAAAATGAGCCTTTGGATGGTTATGATCCGTATTCCAATAGTAAGAGCTGTTCGGAGTTGGTAACCCATAGTTACAAGAAGAGTTTCTTCATTGATGGCCGCTGTGCAATTTCCACGGCGCGGGCAGGAAATGTGATTGGCGGTGGTGATTTTTCTGTGAACCGCATTGTGCCGGATTGCATAAGGGCAGCTTTTGCAGGGCAGAACATTGAAGTACGCAATCCGAATTCCACTCGTCCATACCAGCATGTGCTGGAACCGCTTTATGCTTACTTGTTGATTGCACAGGCACAGTATGAAGATGGCAAATATGCGGATTGGTACAATGTTGGTCCCGATGAATGCGACTGTGTGACCACCGGCGAGCTGACCGATATTTTCTGCCGTCATTGGGGCGAAGGGCTTACGTGGAAAAATATCAGCGTGGAAGGGCCGCATGAGGCTAATTTCCTTAAGCTGGATTGTTCTAAAATAAAAAGTCACCTTGGCTGGCAGCCAAGGTGGCATATAAAAGAGGCGCTGAGAGAAACAGTGGTTTGGGCGAAAGCATGGCAGCAGGGAAAAGATATTTCTGCGGTTATGGAAGAACAAATCCGTAAATTTATGGAAGTTTGATGTTAGATGTTAATGTGCGGTATCTGCTACGAATTCGACCCGAAGTGTCATACCAAGACCTTTGGCCAGTTTTTTGAGCATGTTCAATGACGGATTGCGATTGCCGTTTTCGATGCGGCTGATATCTGCCTGTGTGATGCCTGTACGCAGGGAAAGCTCTTTTTGAGTGATATTCTGTTCCTTGCGGGCAGCAATCATGGCCTGAATAATGTCGTATTCCGGGGCAAGAGCATCATATTCGGCTTTGACAACGGGATTTTTCAGCAGTTCCTGTTTGAATTCGCTGTATTCACTCATGAGGATATCTCCTTTCATAATCTGCTTTGTATTTTTTTGCAAGAGCCAATTCTCTTTTGGGTGTCTTTTGTGACTTTTTCACAAATCCGTTAGTGAGAATTGCTTTCTTGCCGACATAGAAGAAGTAGAAAACCCGTGTGATGTTAGAGGATTCCTTGGAGCGTAATTCGAAGATACCATCTTCCAGTGCTTCAGAATAAGGCATTCGCAGAGCTGGGCCGTTGGTTTCCAAAAGGTCAAGATTTCGTAACATCTTTGCCTGCATTTTCTCATTTAGCGTGAAAATAAAATCTTTAGCGGGTTTCTTGCCATCTTCGGTGGTGTAGAACTCAATGTTGTACATAGTTACCTCCTTGTGATTATTATATGTCTTATTCGACATAAAAACAAGCAGGTAAAGTTTATGATGTATGAATTTTTGTAATACGAAAGAGGTTTAAGTATATGAAAGGTGCTATTGTCACAGGGGCAAATGGCTTTATAGGCAGTCATGTCGTGCGTCAGTTACTTCAGCAGGAAATCCGTGTGGTGGCACTCTGCCATGATGGTAAGTGCGACAATTTGCCGCAGTCTGAGTTATTGACGGTATGTTCGTTTGATTTGGAACGGACAAATGATTTTGCAAAATCTCACACTAAAGAAGATATTGGTTGCGATGTATTCTATCACTTTGCCTGGAAAGGTGCGGCAGGTGCTGCACGGGCAGACACAGCCTTGCAGTTGGATAATGCGCAATGGACAGTTGATGCGTTGCGTTTGGCGAAAGAATTAGGTTGTAAGCGTTTCGTTGGTGCTGGCAGTATTATGGAACATGAGACGGTGGCGGCGGCCTTTGCTCGAGAAAATAAGCCCGGTATGGGGTATATCTATGGCGGTGGAAAACTCATTGCTCATGTTATGGCAAAATCCGTAGCTGCAAATATTGGGATTGAATTTATCTGGCCTATGATTACTAATGCTTATGGTGCGGGGGAAATCAGCCCTCGTTTGGTCAACAGTACAATCCGGAAAATCCTGCAGGGAGAGACTCCATGTTTCACGGCTGGCACGCAGAACTATGATTTTGTGTACATTGATGATGTGGCAAAGGCTTTTTGTTTGATAGGTGAGAAGGGCAAGCCGTTTTGTGAATACATGATTGGCAGTTCGCAGGCACGTCCATTGAAAGAGTTCTTGCTGGAGATGAAGGCAGCAATCGCTCCTGACAGGGAGTTCATTTTTGGAGATGTGCCGTTCACAGGTATCAACTTGCCTATTAGCTATTTTGATGGTCATGATACTGAGCAGGATACTGGATTTCACGCCGAGATAAGTTTTGCAGAAGGTGCGAAAAAGACACGTGACTGGATGGCTGGATTTATGAACTGATTGCTTATGCGAAGGTGATGGACAGATGAATACAAAATTTGAATTTAAGGAAACAATAATTCCGGGACTTATCGAAGTTACTCCTTTCAACGCAGAGGACGTGCGCGGCTGTTTTACTAAGGATTACTCCAGGGAAGTGTTTAAAAACAATGGTATTGACCATGAATTAGCCGAAGTCTTTTACACCACATCCCATAAGGGCGTTATACGTGCATTACATTTTCAGCGAGAAAAACAGCAGCCAAAATTAGTGCGCTGTGTCACGGGGCATGTATATGATGTAGTGGTGGATATGCGCAAGGACAGCCCTACCTTTAAAAAGTGGTTAGGCTTTGATTTGTATGGAGAAAAACATAATGAACTTTTGGTTCCAGCAGGATGTGCTCATGGTTATCTTGTGCTGGAGGATTCTATTGTCTCATACAAATGCGCTGAAAAGTTCTATGGAGAATTCGATGGTGGCATTCGCTGGAATGACCCGGAAATAGGAGTAGAGTGGCCATTGGAAAAAATCGGCGGTGTGGATAATCTGATTCTAGCAGACAAAGATAAACAATTGCCGTTCTTCAATGAATATGTGGATGAGTATGGAGCCTTCTAAGATGGAATATTTAGTAGTTGGTGCTGGTCTTAGTGGTGCGGTGATTGCCAGAAAATTAGCAGATAATGGTCATAAGGTTACGATATGGGAGAGACGCTCTCATATCGGCGGCAATATGTATGACTATAAAGATGAGTATGGCATAAATGTCCATAAATATGGCCCGCATACATTTCATACGAATGATAAGAACTATATGAGTTCATGCTTCAGCATGAGAAATGGGAACCGTATGCACTGCAATGTGGGGCACAAATCGATGGTAAATTTACCCCAACACCGTTTAACTTTTCCACGATAGAAACGTTTTATACTGAACAGGAAGCGGAAGAACTCAAACAGCAGATAAAGAGTGTTTTTGGTGATAGAACGACCGCTACGGTGGTAGAGGTCCTGTCTTGTGCAAATGAGATTGTACGAAAATACGGTGAATTTCTGTTTGCCAAGGATTACAGTCTGTATACTGCCAAGCAATGGGGAATATCGCCAGATAAGATTGATCCGAGCGTATTGAAGCGTGTGCCGTTAAGATTTTCTTATGATGAAGGATACTTCGATGATAAATATCAAGTGATGCCTGTTCACAGTTATTGCGATTTTTTCCATAACTTACTATCGCATGAAAATATTGAAGTGAAGTTAGGTATAGATGTTTTGGAACACCTGTTTGTATCGACAGATGGCAAAAAATCTTGCTGGATGGTGAAGTTTCTCCATATAAGATTGTCTATACCGGTGCGTTGGACGAACTTTTTGGCATGGATGAAGGGGCGCTGCCCTATCGTTCTCTCAAATTTGAATGGCATCATGAGGATATAGACAGTTTGCAGCCGTACCCCGTCACAGCATACCCGCAGGCTGAGGGGTACACTAGAATTACTGAGTATAAAAAAATGCCTGTACAGAATGTAACAGGTACAAGCTATGCGGTGGAATACTCCTTGCCGTATAAAAAAGGTGAAAAGCAGGAAACATATTATCCAGTTTTGACAGAAGAAAGTATCGCATTAGCAGGCAGATATCAGGAGAGAGCAAAGCAGATATGTAATTTTTACTGCTGTGGAAGATTGGCTGACTTTAAGTATTACAATATGGATCAGGCGCTAGAACGTGCTTTGGCTATGGCTGATCAAATGCAAAAATAATTGATGGGGTTGGAGATTAATATGATGTTCGATTATTTAATTGTGGGAAGTGGCTTGTTTGGTGCTGTATTTGCGCATGAAGCCAAAAAGACCGGTAAATTGAAACGAGGGGGGGCTGCGGACTATTGGCTGGAGCGATGGAAATTCTTTCCTGCCATTGAGTCAGTGTCTGCTATCCTCTACCGAGCGTGAAAACCGGCTACAGGAAGCATCCGCATCTATTGATGCCAGAAGCAATGGCGGCAAACTGCGCAGACCAAGGCTACCAGCGTGATGCTGACCTTGCTGAAAGATGCAAAAGCCGCTGAGATTCCGGCAAAGTATGTTCTTTTTGATACATGGTTCTGTTCGCCATCTTCATTGCTGCAAGTCAAGGATATTGGCTACGATGTCATTGGCATGGTCAAGAAGAGTGAAAAAATTCATTTTCGCTACAGCGGACGGATGCAAAGCGCGCCTGCAATTTTCCGAGCAGCAAAGAAGCGCCGTGGCCGTTCCCTATATCTTCTTTCCGTGGAGGCGGAAGTCGTAAAAGGAAAACAAGCCATTCCGGTAAAACTGGTCTTTGTAAGAAACAGGAACAACCGACAGGATTATCTGATTTTGGTTTCTACGGATGTTAATCTGTCCGAAGAAGAAATCATTAAAACCTATGGCAAACGCTGGAATATAGAAGTCTTCTTCAAAATGTGCAAATCGTATCTTAAGCTTGGCAAAGAGAGCAGAACCATGTCTTATGATGCAATGACAGCTCATGTGTCCATTGTCTTGGCCAGATATATGCTATTATCTCTGGAACAACGCAGAAAAACCGATAAACGGAGTATTGGTGAATTATTCTATGTCTCGTGCGATGAATTGCAGGATTTACAGTACATGGATGCGCTGATTATGGTTTTGAAAAAACTTGTATCCATGATAACGGAAAAATGGCTTTTCCTTGAAAAAGAACTAAATGCCATGCTGGATTCCTTCTTGGAAAATCTGCCTAAATTATGGCACAGATGCCTAGAACGGTGTGCATGAAGTTGCTGTTTTAGCAGTCACCCCCCGATGTTACGCTTGATAGGAGGCTTGTTTCGGATGTGTGAAGTTTGAGATGATAATAAATATGCAAGAAGTTAGAAAAAAGATTTGATAATGCTATGGATGCGGTCGTAGTTGAGACAAATCATGAATTATATCTATAGACAGATTCGGAAATTATTTAGGGTGTTCATACCAAAAGGCATAATAAAATGACGAGTCAATTTGACTCGTCATGCATAACAGTTATTCATTTGCCCAGTCTTCAATTTTTAATCCTTCTACACGTTTGAATTCGCGGGTGTTGTTGGTTACCAATGTCATATTCAATGCTTTTGCATGTGCAGCTATCTGTGTATCAAGCGGTCCTATAGGCGTGCCGTTTAATTCTAAGGCGGCTCGTACTTTACCATATTCATACGCGGCTAGGTCGTCAAAAGGCATAATGTTTATGGCAGAGAGGAACAATGTGAGTGCCAGCCGGTTTCTGGCTTTTGCTTGACTTTTTTCCACACCATGGCAAAGTTCGGCGTAGGTAATAGAAGATATGCAGATTTCTGAGGGTTTGTGGGTTTGCAACCGAGCTATGACCTTATCGGGACGTTTCTTGATAGCGAATATGCAGATATTGGTGTCAAGCATATACATTATAGTGCATCCCTTTCTTGTGCCTGTGGGATATCGCGGCCATCAGCCATGAAATCATCACTGAACAAATCAAGGCTGGTCAGCAACATATTCCAGTTGTCTTCCTGTGATTTGGGGAAGATCATAAGTACATCACCGACTTTGTGTGTGAGAACTTCACTTTCATTGAAACGATACTCTTTAGGCAAGCGAACGGCCTGACTTCGTCCGTTTTGGAAAATTTTTGCTGTAAGCATAATCATCACCCCTTTTTTAAAAGTATATATCAAAGTATATATCGAGTCAAATCAATTATATTAATGTTTAGGAGTGATTATTTGCATATCGTATTATTATCCGGTGGCTTTGGTAAGCGTTTGTGGCCGCTGTCCAATGATATCCGCTCGAAACAGTTTATTCCAGTAATAAGTATGACTATATTGTTTCCTATGTCTTTGTAAGAAAAATGACGAGTCAAATTGACTCGTCAATAAATACACTAGCAGGATAGGCCGTATTCATAAATAATATCGCTGGCTAAATCAATTTCGTCATTCCAAAATACGCAAGTACGGCTTTCGTCAATTTGAAAGTTTTGAAAAAGACCGGGCTCGGTCATTAAATTACGATATGTAGGCAAGGTGTGAATATCATCTTTTACATCATAGAGAACTTTTTTTCCGTCGTCGAAAATTACATATAAGATATAGTTTTCACGTGGTTCTATTTTTGTAATGCGAGGAATCATAGCAGGCACCTCCTATTTCAAAGGCGGTAGTTTACGAATAAGTTGTGTGTCCCACATTTCTTGCAGTTCCTTATGGTACATTTGTAACCATTCCGTTACAAGTTCCTGGGCTTTGGGAGGTAAGTCCCCCTCTATCATCTCAAAGCTACGGATATTGAATTCGCCAACGTATTCACCGTAAAGCGCATGTATATGGCTAGGTTCATGTTCCTTTGGTTTGAAGAACATTTTGATGATGATACCGTAAAACCGTGTTATTTCTGGCATAATGTATCACGCTCCTTACCTAGATTATAACATATTATAAAACTTGCCCCAATACTATTTCAACAGGGAGGAACAAATATTGCATATAGTTTTATTATCCGGCGGCTTTGGTAAGCGTTTGTGGCCGCTGTCCAATGATATCCGTTCGAAACAGTTTATTCCCCTGTTTCCGCAGGTGGATGGAGAGTATATCTCTATGGCGCAGCGTGTGTTCCGGCAGATTCGTAAGGTTGACATGTCAAAATTAAAACCGTTGAAAGTTGTGGTCAATGCTGGCAATGGTGCGGCAGGTAATGGAGAAGTATCTGCCGTTTGAACTGGTGAAGGTTCACCATCAGCCAGATGGGAATTTTCCCAATGGTGTGCCCAATCCATTACTGCCGGATAATCGTGAGGCTACGGCTAATGCTGTGCGCAAGTTTGGGGCTGACGCCGGTGTGGCCTGGGATGGTGACTTTGACCGCTGTTTTATGTTTGATGAGCAGGGGAATTTTATTGAGGGTTAATGTGGAGGCACGGTATGATGAGGGGGTAATGCAGCAGAAAACGAATGAGATAATAGGAAAAATTAGGCTTTCAGATATGAAAGATAGATAAAATTTGCTCATGGAGGTGATAGTAGATGTTTGTCGTAAAACAGAGTCAGGATATGGTGAATAAAACGTTTCGGTTTCCGCAGGAACTGTTGGACAAGCTCGAGCAGGTGGCAAAGGAGAAGAATGTTTCCGTCAATAATCTGGTGAAGCAGTGCTGTGAGTATGCATTGGGGGATTTACCGGAAGAGAAAAAATAAAAAGGGAGACTGTAGCAAGTGATAGTGCTTGTACAGTCTCCCTTTTTGTTGGCCCTCTTTAAAACATCGAACTGAAAAGGTTGCCAATCATGCCGTACTGGACGGAGGCGTTCAGTACTTTGGGGTTCGTGTAGGCCGACGCGGTTTTGATGGAGTCGCCAAACATGCTTTGCATGGACGGGAACAGGTGTTCACTTTGGCTGTTGGCCTGAGTGAGGTGCTGTTCGGCTTTGCCTGCGAGGCCGTTGGCGCCTAAAGCCGTTTTGGCGCGGTCGCCGTTTTCGGTGAGGGCTGTGGCAAGTTTGTCTTCATCGACAGTCATCTTGCCAGTCTTGCTGTCCACCGAGATGCCGAGCTGTTTGTAGGTGTCAGCCCGGTAGGTGGTGTCGGCAAAGGACTTATGGAGTGATTCCATTCGTTTGCCGACGCTGCTGTAGTCACTGGTGAGGTCCAGCGCGTCGTTGTAGTCAGAAACCAGCTGCTTGACATTCTTGATGGCATTTTTAAGGCCATCGCTGTATGTCTTGCTGCCGTCTTCCGCCTCGGTGATGTCTTGGGCACTGAATTCGTAGCTCATGTTTCTGACCGTCTGGGCAGAATTTTTCAAATCGCCCATATAAGCCTTGAGCTGTGTCTGGAATGTGGACTTGGCCTCGTTGTAGGAATTAACCAGGCCGGCTGCACTGCTGGACACGCCGGAAAGAGCTGACAAGTCAGCGATGCCGGTTGAGCTGGAATTAGTGTATCCTGACCAAAGGCTGCTGATGGAATCCTGGGCGGCGTTGGTTTTCTTGTTCGTGTAAGCTGAATCAAAGGAGCCAACCAAATTGCTCAGCCGGCTGACGTTGGCAGCTGCTGCAGCATAGCTTTTGTCCTGAGCAGAGGCTGTGCTGGTGCTTTCTTCTGCCTTAGCGGCCGCTTTTTGGGCTGCGGTTGTCGACTGAGTACCGCCTTGGGCCATCTTGTACATCGTGTACGTATCTCTGGCCATTGCCGAAATGGTAGACATGATAAAACCTCCTTTCGCGAAAGATAGTAGAAAAGTTCAAGACTCTCCCTATAGTTATATCGTCAGTTTCTCGGGAAATGATAAGGCTTTTTTGCGGCTGGGAACAATTTCAATCAATATGGATAGCCTTGAGCTATTGCACTGAACAAAGGCAATAAATTTCAAGCAATGAACGTCTTTTCAGAAAATATTTTTTTCGGCAGATTTTCGTGGAAAATGTTTTACTTATGGGGACAAAGAGTGTAGAATAGTAGCTAGTGGGGGGGATTTTCCCCTTTAAATCAGGCCGTAGACAGGACGCCATACAGCGACTCCCTGACGGGAGGTGTCCGTCTAAATATATAATATGTAGTAAAAGAATAGGTGGGGTTTACAACATGTTAAAAAAGACGAAAATCGTTTGCACGCAGGGTCCGTCCACAGAGAAACCGGGCGTAATTGAAGAATTGATTGCCAATGGCATGAACTGCGCACGTTTCAACTTCTCTCATGGTGACCATGCAGAACATCTTGGCCGTATCAACATGGTACGTGAAGCTGCCAAGAAGGCTGGCAAGGTTATCTCTTTAATCCTCGATACCAAAGGCCCGGAAATGCGTCTGGGCGAGTTCAAAGATGGCAAGGTTATGCTGGAAAAGGGCAACCAGTTCACTTTGACTTATGATGATGTACCGGGTGACGAAACTCATGTTTCCGTAAACCATAAAGGCCTCTACACGGAAGTAAAGCCGGGCGACACGCTGCTCCTTTCCGATGGTCTTGTAGCACTCAAAGTCGATGAAATCAAGGGCAAGGATATCGTTACGACTATCCAGAACAGCGGCAAGATGAGCACGCGTAAGCGTGTAGCTGCTCCGGGCGTATCCCTTGGTCTGCCTCCTATCTCCGAACAGGATGCTAAGGATATCATCTTTGGCTGCGAACAGGATATGGATTTCGTAGCCGCATCCTTCATTCAGCGTCCGGATGACGTACTGGCTATCCGTAAGCTTATCGAAGAGCACAATGGCCGCATGGAAATCATTCCGAAGATTGAAAACCTCGAAGGTGTTAAGAACTTCGATGCCATTCTCGAAGTTTCCGACGGCATCATGGTTGCCCGTGGTGACCTGGGCGTAGAAGTTCCGGCAGAAGATGTGCCCCTTATCCAGAAGGAAATCATCCGTAAGTGTAATGCTGCCGGCAAACCGGTTATCGTTGCTACGCAGATGCTTGACTCCATGGAACGTAATCCGCGTCCGACGCGTGCTGAAGTATCCGACGTTGGTAACGCTATCCTCGATGGTACGGATGCAATCATGCTGTCCGGCGAAACGGCATCCGGTGATTATCCGGTAGAGGCTGTTTCTACGATGAACCGCATTGCACAGCGCATCGAAAGCTCCCTCGAATATAAGGAACTGTTTGTAGAACGCGGTCTGCAGCATTTGAAATCCCGTACGCGTGCTATTGCACATGCTACGGTACAGATGGCTTATGAACTCGACGTTCCGGCTATCATTACGCCGACTGAATCCGGTTACACGACGAAAGTTGTATCCAAGTATCGTCCGAAGGCTGCTATCGTAGCTTATACGCCGAGTGAAAAAGCTCTGCGTCAGCTGAACCTCCGTTGGGGCGTATATCCGGTACTCGGTTCCATGTGGAGCGATGCCGATGAAATGCTCAGCAACGCTACGGCTGCTGCTGTTAAGGAAGGCTATGTACAGCGTGGCGACATGACCATCATCACTTCCGGTGTTAAGGCTGGTAAGGGCAACTCCAGCTCCGTACGTGTGTACAGCATCTAATATTTACCACGGTTTGATTCGTTAAGACATCGTGGCTGTTAAAGCCCGGCATAACTGTTTTCTCCGCTGAGACGCTGACGCGTCAAACGCTCCGAAAATAGTTATGCCGGGCTTTTTGCCTATGGCAAAACTCGAAAAACGGCGTTATAATGTGTATGTCTTGCTTTTGCAGATAGTTTACAGAATCAAGTGTTATGATAGGAGCCGTGGGAATGCAGGTTAGGATTTTGGCCAGCGGCAGCAAGGGAAATGCTGTTTTTGTGGAAATGGATGGCACGAAACTGCTGATTGACGCTGGCATTAGTGCCACGAAAATAAAAAAAGGACTAGCCAGTTTTGGCGTGGAGGCGTCAGACCTGGACGGCGTGCTCATCACGCACGAACATCGTGACCATGTAGCCGGCCTGGTTACGTTGTGCAAGTGGTATCACCTGCCTATTTATACCCGGCCTGGTACCATTGCAAACATGAAAGAACGTTCGTCGATTCCGGCGGAGTGTTTTTGTCCTATTGGGGAACGCTTTTCTGTAAAGGGACTTCAGGTGGAGGCCTTTAATATTCCGCATGATGCGGCTGAACCGGTGGGATATCGCCTGTGGGGGCGAAAAAATGTTACCATAGCCACGGATTTGGGCTTTGTGACTTCCAGCGTGCAGGCTGCCTTGGAAGGCGCAGACGTTCTTATTCTGGAATCTAACCATGACCCCGAAGTTTTAAAACAGGGAGCTTATCCCTGGCCGTTGAAAAGGCGGATTCTCTCGAATCGTGGGCATCTTGCTAATTCCGACGCTGCCTGGGCGCTGATTCGCATGCAAAAGCGTCCGGAGAAAGTGTTTTTAGCCCACTTGTCTGAGGAGAATAACCGGCCGGAACTGGCGGAAACAACCGTACAGAGTATTTTGGAAGGTCAGGGACTGAATCTTGATTTGACGGTGGCCAGCCAAACTGAAATGGTGGGCTGTCACTTTATGTAAAATTGGAGGGATTTTTGTGAAAAAGAAAACTTCTCTTATAATGACCGCAATGCTGGCGTTATCAGCAATATCATTTTCCGGCTGTTCTGCTGGTACGGCCAGCGATAATTCGGCCGGGGCTGTCAGCAGCAAGGCTGTGCAGCAGACAAGCAGCGATATAAAATTATCTGACGCCCGGAATACACCGGTAGTACGGGCGGCAAAGATGGTAGGCCCGGCTGTGGTGGGTATCACCAACAAGGCTGTGGCGCGTGACTGGTTCAATAATCCCGTGGAAACGCAGGGCGTGGGCTCTGGCGTTATCTTCCGTGAGGATGGCTATATTGTCACCAACAATCATGTGGTGAGTGGAGCCAAGGAACTTATCGTATCCATGCCGGACGGCCGCAGCCTGAAAGGCAAACTGATTGGCGCTGACGCCCTGACTGACCTGGCGGTGGTAAAGGTTGAGGCCAAGGACTTGCCAACGGCGAAGTTCGGTGATTCTGATAAAATCGTTGTTGGCGAGCCGGCGATTGCCATCGGCAATCCGATGGGACTGGAATTCCAGGGGAGTGTCACCAGCGGTGTTATCAGTGCGTTAAATAGAACGCTCGATATCAGCGACAAGCTGGTTAAACTCATTCAGACGGACGCAGCCATCAATCCGGGCAACTCTGGCGGCGCGCTGGTGAATGCTGATGGCGAGGTCATCGGGATCAATAGCGCCAAGGTAGCGGCCAATGGTGTTGAGGGCATGGGCTTTGCTATTCCTATCAACACGGTGCAGAATATCATTGATGAAATCATGAACAAGGGGTATGTGGCCCGTCCTTATCTGGGCGTGTCGGTATTTGACCCTCAGACGGCTGGCCGTTATGGCTATCAGCTGAACATTGACAAGGGTGTGTATGTATTCCAGCTCACGCTGAATGGCCCCTGCGGCAAAGCCGGCCTGCAGCGCGGCGATATCATCCTCAAGGTCAATGATGAAGAAGTCAATAGTGTAGCTGACCTGCGGGCCAAGGTGGCGTCCTATAAGGTCGGTGACACGGTAAAAGTTACCTATGACCGCAATGGTGCCAGCCGTAATGCTGATGTGGTGTTGGAAGAAATGCCGCAGGATAACCGCTGATGAAGATAACCATTGTTTGTGCCGGAAAAATCAAAGAGAAGTATCTGTCGGCAGGTATCGCGGAGTTTATGAAACGCTTGAAACCCTTTGCGCAGGTGGAAATACGGGAAGTTCATGAGGAAAAAATGCCGGACTCACCGTCAGCTGCCGAGAAGGAACAGGTGCTCATAAAAGAAGGCGAAAAGCTGTTAAAGCTCGTGCCGGAGGGCAGCTACCTCTTTGTGTTGGATGTTTTTGGCAAGGAGAAATCCTCAGAAGAGCTCGCGGCCTCGCTGGATAAACTGGCGCTGACAGGGCGCAGCAATATCACTTTTTTGATTGGCGGTGCCTTTGGCTTGTCGCCGGAAGTGCGGCGGTCGGCCGATGAATTGCTGAGCTTTTCGCGCATGACATTTACGCACCAGATGGTAAGACTTCTGCTGGTGGAACAGATTTACCGCGCCTTTAAAATTAACCGTGGTGAAAAATATCATTGGTAAACTAAAGCCGTCCCAAACCGGGACGGCTTTGTGGTATAATGAAAATAAAATTATACTTGGGGGCGATGGTAATGCGCAATGTGTATGGCCTGCTGGCATTGTTAGCCGGTGTCGGCGGCATTTATCTTATAATACATGACTATGATGCGGTGGGGCTGTTGCTGCTCGCAGTGATGGGGATATGCATTTATCGGGGACAGCTGCCACAGGCGGAAGTCCGTAAGCTGGACATTGGGCAGCTGGCCGCTGAACAGGCTGATAAAGCTCTGGCTGATTGGGAAAAGGCCCGGGCTGATTATGAACGTGTGGAGGCGGCACGGCATAAAATCCGGGACAGCCAGATGAGCCAGCAGCTCGGCCTTATGCAGCAGGAGGCTGCCAGACTTTTAGACTATGTGGAGAAACATCCGGAGCGGATTGCGTCGGCCGGACGTTTTATTCACTATTATCAGGACCGGGCGGCCAGCCTCAGTGAACAGTACAGTGAGCTCGAGGAAACCAAGCTGGAAACGGACCAGGTGCGTCAGGTAAAAGCCCGGTTGAAGGAAACGCTGTTCAGTTTTGACGAGGCCTATGGAGCGGAATTTACCAAAATAATCAACAATCAGCTGCTGGATATGGATGCGGAACTCACGGTAATGCAGCAGTCTTTTGAGGCCGAGGGCATCAGCAACGGTCAGGCAAATGGCAACGGTGCGCCGGCAGAGATTAACGCTGCGCAGACACCGGCGTCCACGGGTATTGGGCGGAAAAAGCGTCCGCGTGTTTCTGCTGTCAGCAGAGTGAACGGGCAGGAAAAAAAGCGCCGTAAGGAGAAAATACATACACCGGATAATCTGCGGTCAGCGGTGCTGGTGCAAAAAGCGATTATGAGCGGTCTGGCGATTTGCTTGGGGACTTTTGGTGCGCATAAGTTTTATCAGGGCAAAAGCAAATGGGGTATTGCCTATATTGTTTTGTGTTGGACCATGATACCGACGCTGATATCCATTGTTGAGGGTATCCGCTATTTCTTCATGCCGGTGGATGATTTTTACGAGCAGTATTATCGCTAAATGGGAGGGCTGAAAATGGAAGTAAAGCTGGAAGATTTGATGAAAGCAAAGCAGGGGCTGGCAACAGCTGATGTTACACCTGATAATCTGCCGTCGGCGGAAGTTATGACGGCGCAGGTGGAAAAAGTGGTAAATGACCTGACTCCGGAGGAACGGAGCAAGGTGGATAAAATAAAAGATGAACTAGATTTGACAGATTCCACGGCGATTTTGCGCTTTGGGGCACCGGCCCAGCAGAAAATCGCGGAGTTTTCCGACAGCGTTTTATCGCAGGTACGCACGAAAGACAGCGGCCCTGTGGGCGAATTGCTGTCCAGTCTGGTGACGCAGGTACGGGAGTTTGAGCCGGAAGGGAACAGCAGTTTTCTGAAGAAAATCCCCCTGGTAGGCAGTCTGGTGAAAAAAGGCGAGGATATTAAGCAGGGGTATGAAAAGCTGTCCACACAGGTGGAACGGATTCAGGGAAATCTCGAGCAGGCCAAACTGAAAATGATGAAGGACGTGGCTCTGTTTGATAAACTATATGCGGAAAATCTCAGCTATTTCAAGCAGCTGCAGCTGTATATTCAGGCCGGCGAAGAAAAACTGACGGAAATGCGCGAAGTTACTTTGCCCAAGCTGCGCCAACAGGCGGCCGAATCCGGTGACCCGATGGCGGTACAGGTAGTGGCTGACTTTGAGGCCAGTGTCAACCGTTTTGAAAAGAAGGTTCATGATTTAAAGATAAGTAAAACCATCGCTATCCAGTCGGCACCGCAGATACGGCTGATTCAGAACAATGACAAGGCCCTTATTGACCGGGTGCAGACGGCTATTTACAGCACAATTCCCCTCTGGAAAAATCAGCTGGTTATCGCCCTGGGGCTGCAGGCACAGCAGGATGTACTGCGTATGCAGCAGGCGGTCAGCAATACCACCAACGAGCTGCTGCGCCGCAATGCAGAGATGCTCCAGCAGAACAGCATTGAAACAGCTGAGGAAAACGAGCGCAGTATTGTGGATATTGAAACCGTGCGTGAGGTCAATGAACGGCTGATTAACACCATTGAAGAAACGATAAAAATACAGCAGAATGGCCGGGCTAAACGGCAGGCCGCTGAGGCTGAGCTTGTACAGATTGAGGGCAAGCTGAGGGATACCCTGCTGAAAAACAGCGGCAGACAGGAGACTAATTGATGAAACTGGAGCAGCATAATGTTCAGCAGCGCGTGGCTTTTTTGGCGGCAATCATGCTGGGCTGTGTAATTCTATTGATATTCCGCTATGGCTGGCTGCAGCTGGTACAGGGGAATTCCCTGGGCGAACGCATGAAGGCTCAGGTCGGGCAGGACTATGCGATTCAGAGTCCGCGTGGGGCTATTTTAGACCGTAATGGCCGCGAACTGGCGGTCAGCACGATGACCAAATCCCTGTACATTGACCCGTCACATGTGGAAAATCCACAGGAGGTAGCTGCTAACCTCGCGCCGCTTATCGGTAAGTCCGAACAGGAGATTCTTGACGATATTGCTGTGGGCGGCGGCTTTGTCTGGGTAAAACGGCGTATGGAACAGGCGGAGTATGAGGCAGTTCGTCAGTTAATTCGTGAGAAAAACTATGTATCATGCCTTAATTTCCGGGATGAGGCCAAGCGCTACTATCCCAATGATGTACTGGCAGCCAATGTTATTGGCTTTGTGGGTACGGACGACAAAGGTCTGGACGGCGTGGAGCAGGCACTGGACAAAATGCTGAAGGGCGAGGTCAAGGAAACCTACCTGACGACGGACAGACAGGACCGGCCAATACTTGATTCTATCTTTTCCAGCCGGCGGCGCTATGCCGGCGATGCCTGCAAAACCATTGAGCTGACAATTGACAGTTCGATACAGTTTATTGTGGAGCAGGAGCTTGACCGGGCAATTGCTGAAAATAACCCGAAGGCGGTTACCTGTGTAGTAATGGACCCCAAGACGGGGGAAGTGCTGGCGATGGCGTCGCGGCCGTCGTATAACCCCAACCGTTTCTGGGATTACAACCCGGAAATCTGGAAGAACCGGGCGGTGTCCTTTATTTATGAACCGGGTTCGACCTTTAAGTCTGTAGTAGCCGGCGCGGCCCTGCAGGAAAAAGTGGTTACGCCGAATCAGGTTTTTGTGGACCCCGGGTATGTTATGGTGTCCGGGCGGCGTATTCAAAACTGGAATGGTGAAAGTTTTGGTACGGTTACTTTTACCGACGTGGTAAAACAGTCGCTGAATACCGGTTTTGCCCAGGTCGGCCTGCGTTTAGGTGCAGACCGTCTGATGAGTTATGCCAAAAACTTTGGTTTCGGTGAACCCACGGGGATTGACCTGCCGGGGGAGGAAAGCGGTATCCTGTTCAATCCTGAGGATATGCGTGAGTCCGATATGGCTACCTCGGCTATCGGGCAAAGTATCGCTGTGACGCCGTTGCAGCTGGTGACAGCTATGTCAGCTATTGCCAACGATGGTGTACTGTTGAAACCGCATATTGTAAAGTCTATTCGTAATGCCGATGGCAGTATGTATGAGGAACGCGGCAAGAAAGAAGTGCGCCGGGTAATAGATTCTGCTACGGATAAAACGCTGATGGGGCTTTTGGAGCAGGTTGTAGCCAGCGGCGGCGGTTCTAAAGCCGCTGTGCGTGGTTATCGTATTGCTGGTAAGACCGGTACGGCACAAAAAATCCGTGAGGACGGCAGCGGCTATATGGACGGCCGTTATATAGCGTCCTTCTGTGGTTTTGCGCCGGTGGAAGACCCCAAACTTACAGTGCTGGTGATGATTGACGACCCGGGTACGGGGAACTTTTATGGCGGTCAGATTGCCGCACCGGTGGCCGGACGGATATTTGCCCAGCTGATGCGTTATATGCATATAGAACCGTCAAGTGACCCCTTTGCTGGTATGGAGGCTGAGGAGAAAAAGCCACAGCATAAGCCGGCCAGACTTTATACAGGGGAAATCCCTGATGGGAAAATTCTGGTGCCGGACTTCAGCGGCAAGAGCTTGCGCGAGGCTGCCGGCCTGGCTGCGGACAGAGGCCTGTCCTTCCAAAGTGAAGGTTCTGGCTATGCCGTGGGACAGAGTATAGAAATGAATACCCTGGTAGATAAAGGGACGAGTATAACCGTCTATTTCAAGCCCAGTTAGACGAAAAACAGTCAGTACTTTTGCGTACTGACTGTTTTTTTTAATTTATTTTAAAAAAGGTGTTGACATATGCACAAGACTCGTGTAATATAATACAAGTCGCTGACAGATACGGACGCGAAACGGTGCAGCAAGCCTTGACTGGCAAGGCACTGAGAGGGTTCGAAAAACTTGAAAAAAGAAATTAAAAAAGTTCTTGACAAGCTAAGCTGAATGCGATAAGATAAATGAGTCGCTTGAAGCGACAGGCACTTCGAAAGAGTGCTGAACAGATTGTTCTTTGAAAACTAAACAATGCAAATAATCATGCAACATGATTAAAGCCAGATGTTTGAGAAACTTTTAGTTTCTTATT
>NZ_JMME01000002.1:298120-386381 GCF_000686945.1 Selenomonas sp. AE3005 | reverse complement strand
GTAGGAAATCTCTGTACTTAGATATAACTCTACTGCATGTTGCTTGAATTGAAAAGAATAAGTTTTCCTATGTCGCGACCGTTTAAGTCCTTGTAAACCATACTTGCGATACACTGCAACCCATTTCGCGATAATTGATTTACTGGAAATGTTATGTTTTTGGGCTAATAAGCCATATCCTGATTTTTTCTGCAGGTATTCATTGACAACCCTCATCTTAAATTCAAAACTATATTTTGCCATGAGAAAGCCCCCCATAAGTTAGCCTTTCTAGGTCTAACTTATGGGGGGCAGTACATTTCACAGACTGTGCTTTTTATATACTCAAATCTCTTGAATAATGGGCAGAATCATCGGACGGCGGCGGGTCTTTTCAAAGAGATAACGTCCCAAAGCGTCGCGAACGTTGGCTTTAATAGCCGCCCATTCCTTGACACCTTCGTCCTCACAGCGGTCCAGAGCCTGTTCAACACGGGCCTTGGCCTCATCCATCAGCGCCTCGGACTCACGCACGTAGACAAAGCCACGGGATACGATATCCGGACCTGCCACTACGGTATTGGACGCTCTGTCCATGGTCACCACGATGATAAGAATGCCATCCTGTGACAGCTGACGACGGTCACGCAGGACGATATTGCCAACATCACCAACGCCCAGGCCGTCAACCATAACCATACCAGCAGGAACCTTGCCGGCTACCTGCCCCTTATCTCTGGTAAATTCAAAGACATAACCATTTTCACCCAGGAAGATATGGTCTTTGGCCATACCCAGTTCCTGCGCAAGTTTGGCATGCTGTACGAGATGATGATATTCACCATGTACAGGAATAAAGAACTTCGGCCGTACCAGATTGTGCATGAGTTTCAATTCCTCACGGCTGGCATGACCGGAAACATGCACACCCTTGTCGCGTCCATACACGACATTAGCTCCCAGGCGCATGAGATTATCGATGGTTTTGGATACCATCTTTTCATTGCCGGGAATCGGCGTTGCGGAAATGATAACCGTATCATTGGGCACGATAGTGACCTTGCGATGGTCAGACATGGCCATACGTGTCAGGGCTGACATCGGTTCACCCTGGCTGCCGGTAGTGACAATAACGATTTGTTCAGGACGATAGTTATTGATTTCATCGATATCAATAATAGTTCCCTCGGGGGCATTGATATAACCAAGCTCCAGGGAAATAGTCACTACATTTACCATGCTGCGGCCCAAAACAGCCACTTTACGCTTGTAACGCACAGCAGTATCAATGACCTGCTGAATACGGTGTACGTTGGATGAGAACGTCGCTACGATGATGCGGCTGCGGGCACCGTGAAACGCCTTGTCAAAGGCCGCACCGACCGTGCTTTCACTCATGGTATGGCCTTCACGCTCAGCATTTGTGGAATCGGCCATCATCAGCAGAACACCTTTGTTCCCGAGTTCCGAGAAACGACGGAAATCCGTCATCTTGCCATCAATGGGCGTGTAATCCAGTTTGAAGTCACCGGTATGGACAATCATACCCACCGGCGTCTTGATGGACAGCCCAACAGCGTCAGGAATGGAATGGTTTACGCGGATAAAACCCACGCTGAAACAGCCGACATTTATGATGTCACCCTGCATTACCGCATGCAGATTGCTGGAATCCACGCCATTTTCCTTGAGACGGCCTTCCAAAATCCCCAGCGTCAGGCGCGTACCGTACACGGGCACGTTGAGCTGCTTAAGAACATAAGGCAGGGCACCGATATGGTCTTCATGACCATGGGTCAGGACAATCGCCTTAATCATATCGCGATTCTCCAAAAGATAGCTGATATCGGGGATTACCAAATCCACGCCCAGCATATCTTCTTCGGGGAACATGAGTCCTGAATCAATCACCAGGATTTCATCCTCGACACGGACGACCGTCATGTTCTTACCGATTTCCCCCAGTCCGCCCAAGGGAATAATCTGTAGTTTTTGTGCTTTAGACAAAAAATTACACCTCCATAATTCAGTTGTTAACTTGCTTTAATATTTATTTCATTGCGTCTGCGCAATTAAAGTCCGAACAATTCATTCCCTGTTATTTTATCATTGTCCTGCATAAATTGCAAACGAAATTGTGTCAATACAAAAGCAGCTGACCTGTCAAAAGGCCAGCTGACATTTTATTTTTATGCTGTTTTACATCTCCGGACGCACGCCGGTCTTGCCGGTGAACTTGTGGTAGGAACCACCCTTGCGGCGGCTCATCAGTTCGTCAAGGAGCTGGTCAGGTGTCAGTTTATGATAGGCCAGCAGCACCAGGCAATGGTACCAAAGGTCGCCCATCTCATACAGCACTTCCTCGCTCTTGTTATTTTTGGAGGCAATGACCGTTTCGACAGCCTCTTCCCCTACCTTTTTCAGTATCTTGTCCTGTCCCTTTTCAAAGAGATAGTTGGTATAGGAGCCTTCCACAGGATTCAGCTGCCGTTCCTGAATGACATTATAAAGGTCATTCAGCACCGTAGCCAGAGACGTTTCCTGCTCCGGTTCTACGACTACCAGGCCCTTTTCCTTTTCTTCCACCAGCTTGCGGCCGCTGAAACAGGTATACGTACCTGTATGGCAGGCCACGCCGGTCTGATGAACCTTTACGAGCAGTGTATCGCCATCACAGTCATAGGAAATCTCCCTAACCTTTTGCTTGTTGCCGGATTCTTCGCCTTTATTCCAAAGTTTCTGCCGGCTGCGGCTGTAATACCACGTATAGCCGGTTTCAATGGTCTTTTGCAGGGATTCAGCATTCATATAGGCCAGCATCAGCACCTGGCCGTTTTCCTCCTGCACCACGGCCGGCACCAGGCCCTGCTCATCAAATTTAATCATGGAAATATCAATGTCTTTGCTCATTATAATCTTACCTCCACGCCTCGTGATTTTAAATATTCCTTGACCTGCCGCACTGTAAATTCCCCGTAATGGAAAACCGAGGCCGCCAGTACAGCATCAGCCTTGCCTTCTGTCAGTACATCATAAAAATGTTCCAGCTTACCGGCACCGCCAGACGCAATAACCGGCACATTTACAGCCTCAGACACCGCTCTGGTAAGCGCGATATCATAGCCGTCCTTCGTGCCGTCAGCGTCCATGCTGGTGAGCAGAATTTCCCCTGCGCCCAGCTCCACCGCCTGCTTAATCCATTCCAGGCAGTCAAGTCCTGTGGGCTTGCGGCCGCCGTTTACGTAAACCTCCCATTTATTCTCGCCACTGCGCCGGGCATCGACGGCCAGCACAATACACTGACGGCCAAATTTGGCCGCACCTTCGCGAATAAGTTCCGGATTTTTGATGGCCGCCGTATTTACGGAAACCTTATCCGCACCAGCCTTCAGCATACGGCTCATATCTTCCAGCGTGCGGATACCGCCGCCCACGGTAAAGGGAATAAATACCTGTGAGGCACAATCCCGGGCTACCTGCACAATGGTGTCACGCTTTTCATTAGAGGCCGTAATGTCCAAAAACACCAACTCGTCGGCCCGTTCCTTATCATAACGGGCAGCCAGCTCCACCGGGTCGCCGGCGTCGCGCAGACCGACAAAATTAGTGCCTTTCACTACCCGGCCGTCCTTAACATCCAAACAGGGAATAATACGCTTGGTATAGGTAGATGTACTCATACAGTTCATATCCTCTTCTAAAAGTTACAAAGTTACTTCCCTATTTTACAATATTTAGGTCAAGTTTACAAGTTTTACCCCAAGATTCAAAAATGACCAGTCAAATCTTATTGACCGGTCATTACTTACTTACAATTTGCCCAGCATAAATTCTTTCTGACCAGCCATACCAGTCTTTCAGCCCAAGTCCAGGGCTGTTCCCCATTCTTCCTCAGCAACAGGCATATGCCGCCGCTTATAGTTGGGCAGATTTAACGGCCACAAATCCAATTCCCTTGGCCGCCATTTCTTTGGCTTTGCCTCTTCTTCGTGCAGATATTGCGGTGCAGAAATGCAGGACAACTGGCAGTAGCCCAGCTCACGAATCCACTCGTCAAGTCTGTTCACCACCACTAAAGTCTGGCTTTCAGTCATCGCAGAATTTTTTTTGCGCAGGGTTGCCCTGCCTAACGGGTCCAATAAGATTTCTCCCGTTACCTCGTCCGGCTGCAGACCAAAGCCAAATAACTCATCTTCCCCCACCCTGTGCAAACGTTCAATCCATACCAACACAAATATCAGCTCCTTTCCCAAGGTAATCTCCTTTTCACCTATAATAGATTAGACATAAGTCGCTGATATCCTCTATTTGCACACCTTAAATTTAAACAAAAAAGAGCGCCAAAAGGCGCTCTCAATCTTACAATATGATATTGCTTACAAGCCAGCATCCTGTTTGAGGGCTGCAGCTTTGTCCGTGTGTTCCCACGGCAGGTCCACATCCGTACGGCCAAAATGACCATAGGCAGCCGTCTGCTTGTAAATCGGGCGGCGCAGGTCGAGCATCTTGATGATACCTGCCGGACGCAGGTCAAAATGCTTGGACACAAGTTCTTCAATCTTTTCTTCGTCCACCTTGTTCGTGCCGAAAGTATCAACCATTACGGAAACCGGGTAAGCTACGCCGATAGCGTATGCCAGTTCGATTTCACATTTATCTGCCAGACCGGCAGCAACGATATTTTTCGCTACGTAGCGGGCAGCATAGGCAGCACTGCGGTCAACCTTCGTGGGGTCCTTGCCGGAGAAAGCACCGCCGCCATGACGGGCCCAGCCGCCATAGGTGTCAACGATAATCTTACGGCCGGTAAGACCAGAGTCACCCTGCGGGCCACCAATAACAAATTTGCCGGTGGGATTGACGAAAATGCGCGTATCAACCTGCATGAGTTCAGCCGGAACAATCGGCTTAATAACATGTTCGATGAGGTCCTGACGAATCTGTTCCAGCGTCACATCTTCATCATGCTGGGTGGAAATGACAATAGTTTCCACAGCCACAGGCTTGCCATCTTCATAAGCAACCGTCACCTGCGTCTTGCCGTCCGGACGCAGATACGGCAGCGTGCCGTTCTTGCGGACTTCCGTCAGGCGGCGGGCCAGACGCTGTGCCAAGGCTATGGGCAGCGGCATGTATTCCGGCGTTTCGTTAGTGGCATAGCCAAACATCATACCCTGGTCACCGGCACCGACAGCGTCAGCCTCGTCCAGTTTACCTTCACGAGCTTCCAGCGCCTTATCTACACCCTGGGCGATATCCGGGGATTGTTCATCCAAAGATACCAAAATGCCGCAGGTCTTGTAGTCAAAGCCATAGGCGGCGTCGGTATAACCGATTTCCTCAACGGTATTTCTAATAATCTTTGGAATATCCACATAGCAACTGGTAGAAATCTCGCCTACGACGTGCACCTGTCCGGTGGTTACCAGCGTTTCACAAGCCACACGGCTCTGGGGGTCCTGGGCGATAATCGCGTCCAGAATGCTGTCAGAAATTTGGTCAGCCATTTTGTCCGGATGACCTTCCGTAACTGATTCAGATGTAAACAGCATACGTTTCTTGCTCATATTGTTGCCTCCTTGTGCTAGAGCTAAAATTTACTGCTGAAATGTCTCCTATATCCGTCCAGAAAAAGAAAAGAACTCTCGACTGAGAGTTCTTTTCCCTAACTCTCATCTTCTAGGTATTACCTAAAGGAATTGGCACCGTTTCGCGTTAACGATGGTTGCCGCAGTTTCATTGGGCCGGTCCCTCCACTGCTCTGGATGAGTTCATATTCAGCTTTTCAATAGAATAATTGTACATCACCATGATATAACTGTCAAGATTTTTCCACCTGTATCTGACCAGCATTTACCACAAAGCTCACAGGCTTAGACAAAACATCTTCATTCTGCGGTGCCGAGAAGTTAAAGTAATAATCATACTGACCGTCCGGCAGCATTGCATCTGCCAGCTGCGGCTCTGCCGTCAGGGTAAACTCTTCTCCCTTAACGAATTTGGCGTCAGCGTCAAGGAAGAGCGGCGTGATTTTATCACCTTTTTTCAGCTGTCGTATATTTCTATCCAGATTACCATCCTTGTTTACCCTATAGGCTCCCAGAATATTAAACTTACCCTCAGCGAAATTATACGCCGAACTCAGCGAATATTCTTCTCCATTTATAAGAATAAAGGAGTAATACATATTGTAATCACTATGGTTTTCTTCCATAGCCATGTAAATGACATGGCCATTCAGGCTCGGCCACTGGCCATCAAAACCATCTTTAAACACACCATTTGCCCAATCAGCATCAACCTTGGACTCATTACCCAGATTTAAGACTTTGCCATCAGGACGAATTTGCACCACATAGCAATCTACCGAACTGATAGCATTAGCGTCAGTTGGCGTAAGCTGGACGGTAGCGATATTATCTGCATCCCAGGTTATAGGCACATCGGCCACTTTGCTAAGGTCAAAGGCATACAATGGTTTACCATTGTTGTCCGTAGTCACCATCATGTTGTAAAGTTGCGAAAAACTCTTGCTTACCTGCGGCAGGCTGGAATATACGTTTACCGTTGCCTGCTGCCCGTCCAGGTTGTAATAGCAGGACAGGCCTTTGCCATACTTACGGTAGGGGCCAGCCACATGATAGCTTACCATGCTGTCAACAGCTTTGGACACTTCTGCTGCCGCAGGCAGTTCTGTCATATTATCTGCCAGGGAGCCCAAGTCCACCATATTCGTCCAGGGGCCCTCAGCATCATTGTTCGGACCATATACTTCCACACCGTTGGCCATGCGGTTAAAACCGGCAAAGAAATACATAGGCGAGCTTTCAGCCTGCTGCAAAGCCTCCTGCCCCATACGCTCATAAGCCTTATTCAGCGCCGGCAATTTGCTCATATCCAGCACAGATAGCGTGGCTTTGTCTCCAACCTCAAATTTATCACAGCGCTTCATATATGAGTCACAGATTATCTTGCCTAATGTCAGCGCATCCATAGACGGATTATTGGCAATTGCCTCACCCCAGTAAGCATAATCCGTACCCGTGCCCGGCATAAGCTCCTGCGAGGCTATCATATATTTAGTGAATCCATAAAAAACATTCGCTGTTTCCAATGATGACATCAAACAGGTATCAAAGCAGACAATATCAAAGGACGGCTTGCTGCTGTCATTATTCTCTACAGCCGCCAAAGCACTCTTGATATCTCCCAACGACAGGGTCTTTTGATACTTTTCATCAGAACATGCCCCGTCCAGGCTGCCGCCGCCATGATCCCAGAATATCAGCATGCGGTGTTCTGCAGGATATTTCTCCTTGGCAAAGCGCAGGAAACTCTCCAAAGTAGATTCTTCCCCCATGTTAGCATCCGGCAGTTTTTCCACGCTATGCCAGCCCTGATTGTCATACACAAAACGTCCGATGGCATTAGATGGTATACCTTCAGTATGCCATTCTTTAGTCCCGCCAGTCTGTACAACAAATTTAACATTATCCGGCAGTTTTACATTCATCAGGTCCTGCAAGTTTTCCGACGCATAACCGCTTTCCGTTTCCAAATCCGAACCGCACATGTAGATATATATAGACCAGCTTTCCTGCGCCCCAACCCGAGGCAAGCCTCCTAGAAACAGTGCAACCAGCACTAATCCTAAAATTAAAACACTGCTAAAATATTTTCTAGACAAGCTAACCACCTCCATATAAAGATAATTCGTAAATATCTAAAAAATTCCTTCCCGCGGAAAAAATATAAGCAAAAAGGCCTAAGAAATTCTTAGGCCTTTCATAATATCGCTTATGTATGATTTCAACGCAGATAGTCGTCTTCCTCTACGCCGCGCAGCCGGCGGTTTATGGAACTCAGGCCCCGATAGATGGTCGTAACATCCAATTCGTCGCCTCTTTTTTCCATATACTTTTCCAATTTACGTTTTACCCGCTGCAGGGCATTGTCGATAGATTTTACATGACGGTCCAGATCCTCAGCAATTTCCTGATAACTCTTGCCGTCAAGATAACTCATCAGAACTTTCCACTCCAGGTCGGAGAGAATTTCTTCCATCTTCTTTTCGATATCGACAAATTCTTCCTGGCTTATGACCAGCTCCTCCGGGTCAGAAACCTTGGCTCCGGACAATACATCCAGCAACGTCCGGTCAGAATCCTCATCATATATCGGCTTATTCAGCGAAATATAGGAGTTGAGCGGTATATGCTTTTGCCGGGTAGCCGTTTTTATAGCCGTGATAATCTGACGTGTCACACACAGCTCTGCAAATGCTCGAAAGGATGACAGCTTATCATTGCGAAAATCCCTAATCGCTTTGTAAAAACCAATCATACCTTCCTGAATGATATCCTCACGGTCAGCACCAATAAGGAAATACGAACGAGCCTTTGCCCTGACAAAATTCCGATATTTATTTATCAGATAATCCAAAGCAGCCTTATCATTGCTGTCTTTAATCGCCAGTAATATTTCCTCATCCGTGAGATTGGCAAATTCGCCGTAGAGTTCTTCTGAAAATAACTCTTCTGTAGTTTGTTCTGCTTCCATAGCGTGTTCCCCTTTACCGATAATCCCCATTTTCTTCTGTAGTAATCCCCTGATAGTTTTGATTATAAACCAAATTCCTTCTCAACGTCAAGAAAGTTTCTAGGACTTTAGTCCCCTTTTTTATCTTAGATATACTCACTTTCTTTTAGCTAAGCGCTGGCGCATGGACTCGTACATTAAAATCGAGCCGGCAACCGAGGCATTAAGGGAGTTAATCTTACCTACCATAGGCATTTTGACAATAAAGTCGCACTGCTCCTTAGTGAGCCGGCCCATGCCCTTGCCTTCGCTGCCCACAACCAGTACCAGGGGCCCCGTTAAATCGGCCTCGTAGTAGTTTTGACTGCCATCCATATCAGCACCAGCCACCCAAAAACCTTTTTCCTTTAAGTTTTTAAGCGTTTGCGAGATATTGCCAATACGGGCCACAGGCACATACTCCACCGCGCCAGCGGACGTTTTGGCCACCGTAGCCGTCAACGGTACGCTGCGCCGCTTGGGAATAAGTACGCCGTGTACGCCCGTGGCGTCAGCCGTCCGCAAAAGCGCCCCCAGATTATGCGGGTCCTCGAGTTCATCTAGCAACAGCAGGAAGGGCGGCTCCCCAGCCTCCTCTGCCTTGCGAAGGATATCATCAAGCTCGGCATAAGCTACCGGCGCCACATAGGCCATTACCCCCTGATGACGCAGACCGCCAGCCACAGATTCAATCTTACTGCGCTCCACAAACTGCAGGATAATACCCCGTTCCTTGGCCAAAGCTATGATCTCACTGACCTGGCCCTCCCTATCGCCGTCGGCCAGCAGGATTTTATTTATCCCCCGGCCGGCGCGCAAAGCCTCGGTTACAGCATTGCGGCCAATCAGCACGTCCTCCGGCAGTTCCCGTTCCCCAACAGAATTACTGCCTTTATCCATGCCTGCCTGTTCACGGTTTACGTTCCGTGACTCACGGCTGCGTCTATTCTTGTTCTGTCGTTCTTGATAGCTATTTGTTGCTTTTTTATTATTATTTTTCATCTTACTCACTATCCCGCAACTTCAGCATTTCCTGCAGCTTGCCACAGGTCATTGCCCCTTCCGGACAACGGCCGGTATTCACACAGCTGGCGCCGGCATTATGAAACAGCGTCGGTGCCACTTTTTTGACTTCTGCCAGCATCTTATAAGCCATTTCCCGGATTTCCCACTGCGCGCGGTTGCAGCAGCGCAGGTTGAAGAAGTGCATCAGCGACCTGGCATTCATGGTAACGAGAATTTTCGTTTCGGCGGCATTGGCCAGCACATAACGGGCATCTTCCTTGGGAACGCCCATATCCGTCAGCTCATCATAGGTTTTGCGAATCTCCGCAAGCAAGGCCTCATACTTTGCCAGCGCCTCGGGCTTTTCGGCAATGGAGGGCGGCGTAATATACTGAAAGCCATGCGCTGCCACATAGCGCTGTGACTGTTGGTCATAGGAGGCAATGCGATGGCGTACCAGCTGATGCGTCAGCACCCGGCTGACACCTTCGATACCAAAGGTAAACGAGGCATGTTCGAGGGTGGAACCATGTCCAAGTGATACCATGCGGCGCACCATTTCCTTAACTTTATCTTCGCTTAGCTTTTCGGCCAGTTCCTCAGCCCCGCTGGCTGAGTAGCAAAGCCGGGCCGCCATGGCCACCACCCGTTCCGGTTCGGGGGTATAATCAAGTAATTTTACCTTTATCAATTATTTCTTACTCCTTATTTCCTGCATCATAGCCTGTGAGATGACCTGAAAAGACATTTCGGCAATCTCATACAGGCGCTCATTCTGCTCTGACAGATACAAGCTGCCCAACAGGGCCTCAAACCCCGTACTGGCATGATATTCAGCTACCGTAGAACTGCGGGGAGCGTGACTCTTCGCATTGCGGCCCCGGCGGAAAATGGCTTTTTCTTCCTCGGTCAGCTTATCTTCAATTTTTTGATAAGCCTTGGCCTGCCAAACCGCCGACACCATTTGGGCGCTGAAGGAATGCAGAGCCTGTACCTTAGCCTGCTCATAAGACAAAAGTCTTGTCCGTACATAGAGATGGAAATAAGCATCACCTACATAAGCCAGCACCAAGGGATTTAACTGACGCACGTCCGCATTGTCATAACGCTGCAAAACACCGCCTGCCCCATCGGGCTGAAACATCATCTCCACGAGCATTTTGAAATGGTCAAACTTCATGCTTTCTTCCACCGTACTCCCTGGGGCGTATCCTCCAGGATTACCCCTGCTGCTTTCAGGTCATCGCGAATTTTATCGGCCAGCGCCCAGTTCTTTTCCTTACGGGCGTCCTGACGGATAGCAATGATTAAATCCATCAGCTTGCCAGCCAGGCCATCGTCAGCAGCTGCCTGCTGCTCGAAAATGCCGATGATACCTGCCATGGTCTTAAAGACTTCTGCTGCCTTGGCAAAGTTTTCACTATCCATGGCCACGCCCTTGTTCATTACACTCTGATAGTAGATATTGATATCCTTGGACAGAGCAAACATCTGACTGATAGCCAGCGCCGTATTGAAATCATCGTCCATAGCCTCATGGAAAGCAGCCAGGTATCCCTCAGCCTTTTCAGCCAGTTCACGGGCCGTATCACTCTGACCACCTTTGCCGGCCAGTTCGTCCATAAACGCCTTGGACTGCGCCAGACGTGACAAACTGGTCTGCGCCTCCTGCAGGCGCTCATCACTGAAATCCAACGGGCTGCGGTAATGCGTCTGCAGAATGAAGAAACGCAGCACTTCGCCAGGATATTCCTGCAGAATGTCCTTAACCGTGAAAAAGTTATTCTTGGATTTGGACATTTTCTCATTTTTGATGGTAATGAAACCGTTATGCAGCCAATAACGGGCAAAACTGTCCGCATGGCCAATGCAGGCCTGCGACTGCGCGATTTCATTTTCATGATGCGGGAAAATCAAATCACTGCCGCCGCCATGGAAGTCAAACTGTTCCCCTAAGTATTTAAGCGACATCGCGGAGCACTCGATGTGCCAGCCCGGACGGCCATTGCCCCAGGGGCTTTCCCAGCTCGGTTCACCAGGTTTTGCGGCCTTCCAGAGGGCAAAATCCATGGGGTGTTCCTTGCGTTCGTCTACCTCGATACGCGCACCAGCCTGCATATCTTCCAGCTTGCGGCCGCTCAGCTTGCCATAACCGGCAAACTTTTCCACCCGGTAAAAGACGTCACCGTTGTCCGCAGCGTATGCATAGCCCTTATCCACCAGTTTCTGTACCATAGCGATGATATCAGGAATCGTTTCGCTTACCCGGGGATAAACATCTGCCCGGCGTACATTCAATGCGTCCATTGCCTTAAAATAAGCGTCGATATAACGGCCGGAGATATCGCTCCACTTCACGCCTTCTTCATTAGCCGTACGGATAATCTTGTCGTCCACATCCGTAAAGTTCTGAATATAGCGCACCTTAAATCCTTTGTAAGCCAGATAGCGGCGAATGACATCCCAGGTCACAAACGGGCGGGCGTTGCCGATATGCGGATGGTTGTATGGCGTTACACCACAGCAGTAAATGCTGACTTCGCCTGCTTTTAAGGGCTTAAACTCCTCCTTATTACGTGACATGGTATTAAATACTTTTAGCATATAAGGTTCCTCCTGATCAGGCTTTTTCCAAACCGGCTACAGCATAAGCGGAAATGCCCTGTTCCGTGCCGGTAAAGCCTAATTTTTCTTCTGTGGTGGCTTTGACATTGACCTGGTCCAGTTCAATCCCCAGCACCTTGGCAATGTTGGCATTCATCTGAGGAATAAAATCCTTCATCTTGGGTTTCTGGGCCACAATCGTGGCATCGACATTGCCTGTAACATAACCCTTTTCACGAATGAGTTCAGCCACATGCGCCAACAGTTTCATACTGTCAGCCCCGGCAAACTTGGGGTCCGTATCAGGAAAATGCCTGCCGATATCTCCCAGGGCAGCAGCCCCCAGCAGTGCGTCAGCCACAGCATGCAGCAGCACATCCGCGTCTGAATGACCAAGCAGCCCCAACGTATGGGGAATCTCCACCCCGCCGATTATCAGTTTGCGTCCTTCTACCAATCTATGGACATCATAGCCCATGCCAAATCTCGTCATTTTGCCGCCTCCTTCAGCCATTGTTGCCGTGCCTGGTCTGCCGCCGTTGTCATAGCCGACATCTGCGCGCTGACATCACACTGTAAAAACGCCTCAGCAATCAGCATATCCTCCGGTGTCGTAACCTTGATGTTACGATAATCACTGGGCACGACTGCCACCTGAACGCCGATGCGCTCCACCAGGCTGGCATCATCAGTACCCAAAAAATCATCGGCCAGTGCCTGTTCATTGGCCTGCCATAAAATATCTTTCCTAAAGCCCTGCGGTGTCTGTACCTCCCAAAGCGTACTGCGCGCTGGCGTAGCCACCACCAGATTATCCTGACCGACAACCTTTATGGTATTTTTGGCCGGCACAGCCGCAATAGCACCGCCCTTTTCCCTGGCGGTTCTTATGACAGCCTCAATGGTTTCTACTGTTACTAAAGGACGAGCCGCATCATGAACCAGTACCACATCTGCAGCCTCACTTACCTGACGCAGGCCATTTAATATGGAATACTGCCGTTCGCTGCCGCCAGCTACCACCTTAAATGGTTTTAAACCAGCAAAGCCGGCCAGTTTTTCCTGAACCGGGGCAACTTCGTCAGTGGCGACCACCACAATCAATTCCGCAATGGCCTCCACCCGGGAAAAAGTTTTCAGGGTGCGCACCAAAACAGGCTCGCCTGCCAGCTCCAACAGCACTTTATTTATGCCAGCGTTCATACGCTTTCCCTGACCGGCGGCCGGAAAAATAGCACTGACCATCTAATCACTCCTAAAAAATGAAATTGTCACACTGCCGTGTGACAATCCCACCTGTTTAATTACAAGGCTTGGCAAAAATCATTCGTCCTGCCGCCGTCTGCAAAGCTGAGGTCACTTCTACCTCCAAGGTTTCACCTATATGACGGCTGCCATTTTCAACAACAATCATGGTGCCATCTTCCAAATAGGCTACCCCCTGTCCAGCCTCCTTACCGGATTTTACAATGGTGGCCTGCATGGTTTCACCGGGAATAACCACTGGTTTCACCGCATTGGACAAAGCATTGATGTTGAGCACTTCCACACCTCTGAGCTGTGCTACCTTGTTGAGATTGAAATCATTGGTGATGATTTTCCCTCCCAGCTGTTGCGCCAGCTGTACCAGCTTGGAATCCACTTCGGGAATATCCTCAAAGTCCGCTTCGGTAATCTTGACCTTCATTCTGGACTCCTGGCGTATCTTCTGCAGGATATCCAGACCGCGGCGTCCACGGGCACGTTTCAAGGCATCTGCCGAATCAGCGATATGCTGCAACTCTTCCAGTACAAACACAGGAATCAGCAAAGTACCTTCCAAAAAGCCCGTATCGCAAATATCTGCAATGCGTCCATCAATAATCACACTGGTGTCGAGCAGCTTATAAAGATTGTTATCACCCGTCTCAGGCACCGCTGCTTTTTGCACCGTACGGTTTTCCCGGCCCTTTGACAATTCCTTCATAAACTTAGGAATAAAGTCAAACTGTGCCGTGAGCTCCGTACGCTTTTTAATCATGATATGAATACCCAAATAGCCCAGCACAATGCTGAACACGACTGGGATATACTCTCCCACCACAGGTATCTTGGAGAATGCATAACCCAGCAAATTTGCAATAATAAGTCCGATAAACAAACCAATGGCACCGGCAATTACATCATGGGTTGGCACCTTATTAAGCTGTGCCTCCACGAAGACGGCAAAGCCCTTAAGCCGGCGAATAAAGAAAGCCGACAATAAGCCGCCCATCGCTGCCCCTAAAACAGCGCCAAAGAGTATGCTCATAAGCCCCGCTAGCGTCAGCTTGAAAATCCCCATTTCCGTTTGCAGTATCTCCGTACTGATAAACGACGTCAGGAGCGGTGTTGCCATATTAAGCAGCGCAGCACCAGCGACGGCAAATAATAAAATAATGAAAAAACGCAAAACACGGTCCAACATGCTTTCACCCCCTTCCCCCCAAAAAGAAATACTTGCATAACTTTAAGTATAGTAAATTTTCCCCTGTAATGTCAACGCTGAAACCATTTATAACCGTACAAAATAAAAAAAAATGGATAACTATCCCCAGTTATCCATAAAACATCATTTTCCTTCGTTGCCTGCCAGAATGTCATCCATCCAGCCCTCTACTTCAGCCGGGCTCTTATCACAAGCGTAAACGAGTTCGCTGACTACAATCTGGCGCGCCAGGTCCAGCAGGCGCCGTTCACCGGCAGAAATACGCCGCTCACGCTCCTGCACTACGAGATTGCGGGTTACCGCAGCTGCATCACAAATATCGCCGGTTTTCAACCGTTCCAGATTTGTGTGATAGCGCCTGTTCCAGGTCCCCAGCAACCGTTCCGGCTCGTCCCCCAGCACATCGCGCACTTCATCGACACGGGACTCGGAAATGACATCACGCAGACCAATATGCTCTACATTATCCGCCGGAATCATGACTTTCATATCCCCCAGCGGCATTTGCAAAACATAATAAGACTTACCTTCACCTAAGACATTGCACGTTTCAATGCTGGAGATTACCCCCGCTCCGTGCATCGGATAGACCACCTTATCACCAATATGTAACAAGCACCCACCCCCTAAAATAAGAAAAAGTAAGAGAAACCTGTGTATTCACTTCTCCTATTTTAGCACAAAAGGGTATTTTTTTCAAATTTGTCACATTTTAACAATAAACAGCAATAGCTGCCGGTACCGTTTCAATGTCCAAAGGCAGCAGCGGGCCGGCCTCGCCATCAAGGTCACTTTGCAGTTCGCCCTCTGTCGCAACATAAAAGTTCTTCGCCTGTAAATGCACAACACAATCCTTTTCGGAAACCGGCCTGCCGGCCAGTAAATCCGCAGTTACAGCCATCAGTTTATGCAGACCACACTTCTTAATCGCCAGCAGGTCGAGTTTACCGTCCGTAACGGAAACGTCCTTGGCCACATTTTTCATGCTGCCTACTACCGCACTGTTGATGACCACAAAAAGGAAAGCCTCCATATCATAGGACTGCCCATCGGCCACAATCTGCAGCGGCACGGCCCGGAACTTGGGAATTTCCCCCAGTCCCTTCAGATAATAGGCCATCTTGCCTAAAGCATTTTTTAGGCGGGCATCCACCTCGTGGGCAATGGAGGTCATCATTCCGGCACTGGCCACATTGATAAAATACTTATCATCTATGCGCCCCAGGTCCATTAACTGCGTATTGCCGGCGGCAATCTTATCAAAGTAAGCCTCCATATCCTCGTTGATTTTCAGATATGTAGCAAAATCATTGGACGTGCCGCTGCCAATAATTCCCAATGGCAGTTTTAGACCATGTTTCACGATGATATTCACGCACTCATGAACAGTCCCATCACCACCAGCTGCCAATATCCCCTGCGGCTGAACCTCGCGGACAAAAGCAGCAAAATCTTCATTGCCTGCTTTTTTTGTCCGATAGGGAATTATCAGGATATCACGTTTTTGAAAGGCCTCTATAATCCAGTCCAGCTTATTTTTGAAAGCTGCATGTCCCGAAACCGGGTTATAAAACAACACCAGCTTTTGCAATGTTTACGCCTCCTGTTTTTCTTCCGTTTTAAATACACCAATCTTCCGCAGGAATTTGATACCCACGCGGCCAATCATCGGCATGCGCTGCAAATCATCTTCCTTCAGGCCGCCCACAATCAGCATGACGGCAATATATACCGCACAGCCAAAGAACACAGCCCCAAAGGTAGATACAACCCCTATATTCCACCAGGCCATGGTGAAGTCGTAGAAGAAATACACCGCCACAGCCATAATCGCAGCCGACACAATGGTTTTAAGCAGCTGGGGAATCTCGATACTGTAACCGATAAATCTGTAGATAAATACCAGGTTGATTATAGCGGCTACACCCATATCAGCAGCTGTTGCCCAGGCCGCACCCATAATGCCCAGCCAGGGGACAGCCGTAAGTTCCCAGTTCAGTACGACCTTGGCCACCGCCGCCAGAATCATATTCACCATAGGAATGGTCGGGTGTCCCAGGCCCTGCAAAATACCTGTCGATACCTGATGCAACCCCAGCAGAATGATGCTTACAGCCGAAATCATTACCGCCGGACCGGCACCCGGAGCATTATAAATCAAAGAGGCAATCGGCGTTGCCAGTACAAAGACAATGACAAAAGCCGGGAAACATACAAAATTGGAAATGCGCACCGAGGCCGCCGTCTGATTGTAGACGCGTTTCATGTCTTTAAGGGCGCGGGCCTCTGAAATGGCCGGCACAATACTCATGGCCATGGACGCGGTAATGATACAGGACAGGTTAACCAGCGGCACCGCCATACCTGTCAGATAACCGAACAGCTCTGTGGCCTCATTGACACTGTAGCCCGCCACTTCCAACCGCTGGGGAACAATCATCAAATCCAGGTTGGATACCACCGGCAGCATAATGCTGGCCGCCGACACCGGCAGGGACAACTTGAAAATCCGTTTGATAATGGACCAGGCCGGCTCAGCCTCGTTACCCGGCAAAGGCTGCAGGTCACGGCCATAGTCGCGTTCGATATCCTTGTCCAGTTTCCAATGGAAATAAACCAGCACCATAAGACCAGTAACAGCTCCGGCCAAAGCACCCAATGAGGCACCGGCAGAGGCGTAATCAAGGCCCCAGGGCAACAGCAGTTCTGCCAACAGAATCATCGTGATAACGCGGAAAATCTGCTCCACAATCTGGGATACAGCTGTCGGCGTCATGCGCTGCCAGCCCTGCAAATAACCACGCGAGCTGGCCAGCAGCGTCACAAAGAACACCGTCGGTGCCAGCACGACAATGGATTTATAAGCGCGGGCGTCGCGCACGAACTGCCAGTCAATGAGCCAGTCAGCCGCAAAATAAGTTAAAAAGGAAAAAATAACGCCTGTAGCCAGCATCAAAGCCATGGAGATATGGAACACCCGTTTAGCTCCATAGATGTCCTTTAAGGCCACACGCTCTGCCGTAATGATGGAAATAGCCACCGGCACGCCAGCCTGGGATACAGTCATGGCAAAGAAATAAATCGGGAAGGCCATCTGATAAAGACCGATACCTTCACCGCCCAGGATACGGGACACAAAAATCCAGTTCAACGAACCGATGACCTTGACCACAAATCCGGCCACGGTCAGAATAAAGGTTCCCTTAAGGAAGGATTCTCCCTTACTGGACTTCTTTTCATTTGTTACTTCCTGCTTACTAATGAGAAACACCGCCTATATGTCACGGGCACAACCTTAAGTGCCCCCAATAATCTGCTGCACTATCTGCCTGCGCAGAAAAGGTACGCAACGTATGAATTATACCACACATTCCTCTCCTTAGCCATAGTCAATAGCGGAAAGTACAGAAAGTGCAGCCTCGTATTTTTTCACCGACTGTGCTAAACTAACATTGATATAAATTTGCGAGGTGTCAACCATGTATTATTTTTCCCTGCTGCTTATAGCACTGCTGTCCTTAATTTTCCTGACTGAAATGTACCACTCCCTGCGCCGCTCCAACGTCAACACCCGTCTTATCAGCCAGTATCGCGATGACCTGCATAATCCGCAGCTGATTACAGATATATATAATTATTGCCAGCAGGATTACAAACTGCGGCGCATTGTAAAAAAACATCAGCTCACCCCGGCAGCCGTGGAAAAAATCTATCAAAAGCTCCTCCTCTGGGGAAATTTTCACAAGGGCAGCCGCTTTGTTCCCATAACGTCCTTTCTCTATACCGGCTCGCTGGACTATCTCTGCCGTCACCAAAACGATGACGCCAAAGCCCTGACAATGAAGTGCATGAACTTCCTGCATATCTGACACGCACAGAAAAGACGCCGGATCCGGCGTCTTTTTTCGTTGCATATTATTTGTTTAACAGATACTCAATATGAACATTAGCGTCAAGGGATATATTCCCCGGCTCAATGTTTGTGTCCACAGCTGCCGCCTTAGCACCTGCCAGCAGATTGGCATTATAGGTACGAGCCTCAATGTAACCCGTACTTTCCGATACATTCTTTATACCGACAATATAACGCCCCAGCCCACCAGCGATGATATCAGCTTTTTTCCTGGCATCGGCGATGGCATTTTGCAGGGCCTCCCGTTGCACTGCACACTGGTCACTGACCGTAAAGCGCAGGGAATTTACTTCATTAGCCCCGGAATGCAAGGCCGTATCAATGATTTTTCCCAACTTACTGATATTGCGGACATTGACCTGCAAGGCATGCGCGGCCGTATAATTGCTTATCTCACCGCTGCCGCGTTGATTGTTGCGGTAATTGGGATAAAAGTTATAGCTTTGCGTCTTGATATCACTGCCGGCAACACCCAATTCTTTGAGCGCCTGCGTAATGGCTATAATCTTTTGCGCATTGACCGCCTGCGCCTGACTGGCACTGCTGCCAGTGGACACTACCCCTACCGTCAGCACGGCCTGGTCAGGAGCAACAGAGGCACTGCCCCGTCCCTCTACCGCCAGCACAGGAGCATCTTCTGCCGCCATGGCCTGCGGCGACCACAATAACACAGCTGCCATTACAGCCAGCAACAACTTAGCCATCTTCATGAACATACCTCCTCACAAGCCTATCTTCGAACGATAACGCCAGACAAAACAACTCCCCACAAAGGCCACCACCACGCCAGCCAAAACATCGCTGGGATAATGCACGCCCAAATACAGCCGGGAAAACGCCATCAAGGCTGCTAAAATCATAACAAGCCAACGCTGCCAGCCACGGCACATACGCCAGATTATAAATGCCACAGCAAAGGCACATACCGTATGTCCCGAAGGAAAGGAAAAGGAATGTGGCAGACTGCCTAAGGCTGTCAGGTCCTCAATTTGCAGGAAAGGGCGCGGCCGTCTGACAATAAACTTAATGACCTCTCCCACCAAGCCAGAAAACAACAGCGAAAGCAACGCCAGCCAGCCCATTTGTCTGGTCCGCGGTACAACGGCCAGAACTGCAGCGCCCACAGCCCATACGGCACCAAAACTGCCTAAGCTGGTATAAAGCAATACCCAGGGCGTAACCGTCTCCTGACGTATATTATCCTGTATCCACAGGAGAATTGCTCCGTCCATATAACCTCGCTCACAATATTATCTTACGCCCAGCTCAATGAGCTCCTTCGGTGCCTTCGTCAGCGGCTCACAGCCAGTTTCCGTCACCAGCACGGTATCTTCTATGCGCAGGCCGCCCCAGCCCGGAATATATACCCCAGGTTCATCCGTCACGAGCATGCCCGGCTGAAGCGCCTCACAGTTGCTCTTGGGTGACAAACGCGGTTCCTCGTGAATTTCCAGCCCCAGGCTATGACCCAGACCATGACCGAAATACTGTGCCAGGTCATATTTTTTCAGATTATCGCTGACAGCCTCATGCACTGCCCGTCCGGATACACCAGGCTTTATTTTATTCAGCCCCAAAAGCTGTGATTCCAGCACAGCCTTATAAATACGGCGCTGTTTCTCATCGGCCTTGCCCATACAGATGGTACGGGTGATATCAGACGCATAGCCCTCATAAAAAGCGCCAAAGTCCAAGGTCACAAATTCACCTTCATTTATAACCTTATCCGTAGCAACACCATGCGGCAGACTGCCGCGCACGCCCGACGCCATAATCGTCTTAAACGAAGTACCTTCCGAACCATTTTCCCGCATGCAGTTCTCCAAATGCGCTGCCGCCTGTACTTCTGTCATGCCCGGACGAATATAGGTAAGCATATCAGCAAAGGCAATATCAACGATCTCACAGGCCTTGCGAATATGCGCGATTTCCTCAGCGTCCTTAATCTGCCGCAAGGTATCAAGTTTCAACGGTGTCTTGAATTCACAGCCGGCAAGCAGTTCGCCTAATTTGGCATAATAATCATAAATGATATCATTGCCCTCAAAGCCAACTTTTTTCGCACCAATCTTCTGCACACACTCGGCCGTCTTAGCCAGCAGGCCATACTTCTGCTCAACAATCTCAAAGAGCGGTGCCTGCTTTGCTGCCTGCTCCGTATAACGGCTGTCCGTAATCAGCATGGCCTCTTTCTGGCCGATAACCAAAGTAGTATCATCACCACGGAAACCACTGAAATAATGCAGATTAACATACTTCGTGATAATTACTGCATCTAAATCCTTTTCAGCTAATACCGCACGCAACGCCTGCAAACGACTTTCCTTCATTAGTTGGGTCAACTCCTGTAAAAAAGATACTTGTATTATCCAGCGCCCAAGGAAGGGCACTTACGCTCTTAACTTATAAATAATGGCCTCGAGAGCTGCCAAGTAGCTCTCAACCCCTAAGCCGCATATCTGCCCCATAGCGACAGGTGCCAGCACCGAATTATGCCGGAACTCCTCCCGCTTGTGGATATTGGAGATATGCACCTCGATAAGCGGCACTTCCACTGCCGCAATTGCATCACGCAGGGCAATGCTGTAATGGGTAAAAGCCGCTGCATTAAAGATGATGTAATCATACACACCACGAGCCGCCTGAATCTTATCCACCAAAGCGCCCTCATGATTGGACTGAAAACAGTCCACCTCAATCCCGGCCTCAGCCCCACGTCTGACAAGCATTTCCTCAATATCCTGCAGAGTAGTGCTGCCGTAAATCTCCGGTTCCCTCGTCCCCAGAAGATTTAGATTAGGCCCATTTAATACCAGTACTTTATGCATCTGCCAGCCCCCTTAATAACGGATTTCAAAACGCTGTTCAGCGTCAATAACCTCACGAACTTCCAAACCAAAACTCTGCACTCTGATAAAGTAATTACCCTCGCGGATAACAGCCTCTAGACGGTCAATAGCCGCCTGCGGCCCTTGCAGTTCCATCGTCACCGTTCCGTCCGGCATATTTTTCACCCAACCGGTAATCCCCAGTTCCAGCGCGTGCTGCTGTACAAACATCCGAAAACCCACGCCCTGCACTCTGCCTGTTGCCGTGCCAAAATAACGAACTAACTCTGCCATGATAATTACCTCCTTTAAATTGTAACATTACAAAACTCACGCTACATTGTACTATTTTTAGCATCAATTGTAAACCGCCCCCCCTCCCCTCAAGGGGAAGGCTTTTCTTTTATTGTTACAGTATGGTGGCAGTAAGCGTGGCGGGGCCAGTTGTCAGCGGCAGCGTTGGCGGTGAGCGTTAAGAACTTGTTTTTTTGCCACACCACTGTTTTATCGTGAAAAGCATACTGTTTGAGCGCAGCGAGTTTATGCTTTTCACGATACCTAATTAAGGGCAAAAAACAAGTTTAGCTCCCTGCCACAGCGGACGATGGCAACTGCCCCCGATGCGCGCCTTTAAAGGTACTATTTTACAATATCCCGCCGCAAGATTGTATATTCCTCCACCGGCTGCTCCATTTTCATGCGGATAATCTGCTGGGGATGCGGTGCTACAGAAATTTCCTCATTGGTTTCGTTGTCAATCATCGAAGTAATCTTCTGCCGGTACAGCGGCCCTGTGGGCTGGAATACTTCAATCTCCTGCCCCACTTTCATATTGTTGCGCTGTTCCACGACAGCGTAACCCGTAGCCGCATCATAGGAACGCACCAGCCCGACAAAATCCGAAGTCTGGTCGTAGGACGTCTTGCCGTAAATCTGGTCATCCGCGTCCGGCTGATGATAGTAAAAGCCTGTCGTATACGCCCGATGGGAAACTTTCTCCAACTCGTCCATCCATTCCTGCTTGACAGTGAAATTTTCCGGGTCAGCAAAGTAATTGTCAATAGCCAAACGATAAGCCTTGGTAACGCTGGCGGCATAATGGACACTTTTCATGCGGCCCTCAATTTTGAGACTGTCCACACCGCTTTCGATAACGTCTTTAATATGCGGCATCAGGCACATATCCTTGGAGTTCATGATATAGGTGCCGCGGTCGTCCTCTTCGATGGGGAAATATTTCCCCGGCCGCGTTTCTTCCACCAGCGCATATTTCCAACGGCAGGACTGGGCACAGCTGCCCCGGTTGGAATCACGTCCCGTAAAATAATTGGACAGCAGGCAGCGTCCCGAGTAGGAAATACACATCGCCCCATGCATGAACATTTCCAAATCGACATCACACTTGGCGCGGATTTCACGAATCTCATTCAAGCTCATTTCCCGGGCCAGTACCACGCGCTTAGCCCCCAGTTCCTTCCAGGCATTGACCGTAGCCCAGTTAGTATTGTTGGCCTGCGTACTGATATGCAGTTCCATGTCAGGAATCAGCTTACGGCAGAGCATAAACACCCCCAGGTCAGCTACCAGCAGGGCGTCCACGTTTATTTCCTGCAAATAGCGCAGATAATCCGGCAGTTTCTCGATATCACTGTTGTGCGGAAAAATATTGACTGTCACGTAAACTTTCCTGCCGCGTGCATGAGCAAAGTCCACAGCCTCCTTTAATTCCTCATAGTTGAAATTGCCGCCAAAAGCGCGCAGGCCAAAGGCCTTGCCCCCGAGGTATACCGCATCGGCGCCATAGAGTACCGCCATTTTCATTTTTTCCAGATTGCCGGCTGGTGCCAGCAGCTCAGGCTTTTTTATCATAATCTAAAACTCTCCTTGTAACAGCCAGACCATCACCCTGGGCCAAAATCTCCGTCGTGTAGGGCGGCTGGGATACCAGTTCAATATATTCCCGCAGACGCTTGACAATGGTTTTAAAGCGCCGCGGCGTGGGCACATCTCCCCGGACATAACCACGGAACAGCACATTATCAGCCAAAATCACAGCCTTATCCGTCAGCATAGGCTGTATCTTGTGGAAATAATCCACATACTGCCCTTTGGCAGCATCAATAAAGACAAAGTCAAATTTTTGACCTGTCAGCTGCAGGCGCAGCAGATTTTCCGCTGCATCACCGGCCATAATACGAATCCGGTCAGCATAAGCTGACCGGTTTATATAGCTCTGGGCTAAATTTATGCGTTCTTCACTCAGTTCCAGGGTGGTTATCTCTATGTCCTCAGCCCCATGCAGGGCAAACAATAGGCTGGAATAGCCAATGGCCGTACCGATTTCCAGCACGCGATGGGGACGAACTTCTTTGACCACCTGCAAAAAAGCCGCCCGGCCGCGTTCATTTATGATGGGAACATGGTTGAGAGCCGCATAGCTCTCCATTTCTCCCAGTAACTCTTCCAAAAAATTACCTACTTCCTAGCGCACACGCTCTACAATTTCCTGATGGGCTGCATAACTCTTGGAGTAATGGTTATGTCCCTGACGGTCAGCTACAAAATACAAATAATCTGTATCTGCCGGATACAGTACGGCCTCGATAGCCGCCATTCCCGGACTGGCCACCGGCCCCGGCGGCAGTCCTTTTATCTGATAAGTATTGTACGGCGATTCAATCTTTGTATCCTTAATGCTTACATCCTCTTTGGGGGCATCCAACAGATACTGAATAGTCGTATCCGTCTGCAGGGGCATACCGATTTTCAGACGCTTGAAGAACACCTGCGCGATAATCGGCCTGTCCTCATCGAACATGGCCTCTTTTTCCACCAGTGAGGCCAGCGTAATAAGCTCATGAATGGACAGATTGAGCTCGGCGGCGCGGCGCCGCATTTTCGGTGTCAAGCGCGTGTCCAAATCCTCTGCCATCATATTTAAGATACCGTCCACGCTGGGTTCTTCATGCAGCTCATACGTATCAGGAAACAAAAAGCCCTCACACGCATAGCGTATATCCTTATTGCGTTCAATGTAGGAATAGGGGGCAAACGTTTTGGCCTTAGCCAGAAACTCCTTTTCATCCACCAGACCTTCATCAGACAGCCGTTTGGCTATTTCCTTGACGCCAAAGCCCTCAGGAATGGTAAATGTAACCTTGCTCGTTTCGCCATTCACCAGCTTGCGGATAACTTCTTCCGGTGCCGTATGGGGATTGAACGCGTAATTACCCGACTGGAACTTATCAGCCGCACCGCTTTTCTTTACCTGCCACCAAAAGGCCCACTTGCTGTCGATGATACCATTCTGCAGAAGTTTTTGACTGATATCATCAGCCGTCATACCACTCTTAACCGTCAGAAAAATGACCTGGTCAGGGGCTGTTTTTTTCTGCGGTGTTCCTGAAGAGAACATAACTACCAATAGCAGAGCAAAAACAACGAACAGACCTGTGCCGGCAGCTGCCCACTGTTTCCATGAGAATGATGACAGGAATTCCTTCCCTTTTTCCTGCCAATCGCTGATAACAGACAGTTCCATCTCATCGCCACTAAGCCAGCGAGATAATTGCTCCTTGTACTCCTTCAGTTTCCCGAACTTATCCCCCACACCAACATCTCCTGTCATATTTCCGTACATAAAAGAAACTGCCATTTCACAAAGGAAATGGCAATCATCATGTACCTATTACTCTTGTTCCGACTCCTCAACCAGAGCATCGTAGGCCTTCTGTACCGCCTCGAATTCTTCGTCTGTAGGCTCAACATACTCTTCTTCGCCATCTTCGCCAATGACGATTTTGGCAATGATTACATCTTCATCATCTTCACAACCGCAGCCACAGCCACAATGGTCATGACCATCTTCCTCATTGTGAATGCCTACCAGCAGTGCGTATTTTTCTTCGCCCACGGGAATAATCATTTCTTCTTCATAGTAGTATTCATTGCCCTGGTCGTCAGTCATTACAACGACTACTCCTTCATCCTGAACACCATTTTCTTTATTTGCCATATTCGTTCACCTCTTGTAAAAATAAGTCAAATGTAGTTTAGCCTATTTTAGCGGATGCTGTCAAGCCAGCCCTGCAAGATAAATACTGCAGCCATCTTATCAATGACTTTGCGGCGCTTTTTCCTTGACACATCAGCCTCGATTAGTGAGCGCGCAGCTGCCACCGTAGACAGACGCTCATCCCAAAAATGCACCGGTAAATCGGGGTGGCGCTTGCTGACTTCAGCCATGAAATCCTTAACGATTTCGCAGCGTTCTCCTTCCGTACCATTCATATTCTTAGGATAACCGGAAACCAGTTCATCTACCTCATACTCCGCAATGAGCTCATCAAGACGCTGTAAATCCTCTTCCAGTGATTTACGGCGAATTGTTTCCACCCCCTGGGCGGTAAGCCCAAGCAGGTCACTAACGGCAATGCCTACGGTTCTGTCACCGATATCCAGGGACATATAACGTTTCATTTAAGTCTCTCCAGATAGGAACGCACCAGTTCCTCCAACAATTCATCTCTTTCCAGTTTACGAATCAGGCTCCGTGCCTCCTTGTAACTGGTTACATAAGCCGGGTCACCGGACAGCAGGTAACCTACCAGCTGATTTACCGGATTGTAGCCTTTTTCCTCCATTGCCATGCTGGCCTGACGGATAATAGACTCCGCTTTATTTTCATCAGCACCGATTTTAAACATCATAGTTTCTTCGCTGACCATAATAATCCCTCCCGCACAATTTATCACATACTATTTTATCATATTTTAACTTTAATTCCTACTGCTTTACTGCGTTTACCTGTAAAAATGCCAGCGCCGCCTTCATGCCATCGACAGCCGCACTCATTATGCCGCCGGCGTAGCCAGCCCCCTCACCCATCGGATAAAGGCCTGACAAACCTTCGGCCAGCATTGACTCCCGTTCACGGCGTATGCGGCAGGGAGCCGAGGAACGGGCCTCAACACCAGTCATTACCACGCCGGGATTGGCAAAGCCTTTTATCTTGCCATCAAAGTACGGCAGCGCCCCCTCCAGTGTCTTTGTAATGAAAGCCGGCAGACATTTATGCAGGTCAGCAGCCTTAACCCCGGGCTGATATGTCGGTGCCGTCAAAAACTGCGTAGAACCGCTGGTACCGCCTAAAAAGTCGCCCACTGTCTGCGCCGGCGCGCAGTAATTTGCGCCGCCCAAAGTAAAGGCCAGCTGTTCCAGCTTATCCTGCAGAGCCATGCCGGCCAGTACTTCCTGACCAAAATCCTCTGGTCCTACCTGCACCAGCAGCGCACTGTTAGCTGTTCCCGAATCACGCCGGTAATTGCTCATACCATTTGTGCATACATGTCCTTGTAAAGAAGTGGCTGCCACCACCTGACCACCGGGACACATACAGAAGGAATACGCCCCCCGTCCCGTTTTCGGGTCTTTATAGGTAAGGGCATAATCTGCTACCGGCAGCAGCGGATTGCCGGCATCTTCGCCATACTGTGCCCTGTCGATAAATTCCTGCGGATGTTCTATCCGCACTCCCATCGCAAAAGGTTTGGCCTCCATTCTAAGGCCTTTGGCCAGCAGCATACGGTATGTATCACGGGCCGAATGACCGATACCTAAGAATACATCCGCACAGGGTATGCGTTCTTCATCATTGACCAGCAGTGCCTGTATGCGTCCCTGCTCAATTTCCATATCCGTCACTTGAGCATTAAAACGCACCTCACCGCCCAGGCGGATTATTTCCTGCCGGATGTTTTTCACTACACCGCGTAGCAGGTCTGTTCCGATATGCGGCTTATGCAGGTAACGAATCTCCGCCGGAGCACCGGCAGCAATAAAGGCCGACAGCACATCCTGAATATGCACATCGCTGATTCTGGTGGTTAGTTTACCATCCGAAAAAGTGCCGGCGCCACCTTCACCAAACTGTACATTCGAGCGTTCATCGAGTACGCCCGTCTGCCAAAAACGTTCTATCGCTGCCTGCCGGCTGTCCACGTCGCCGCCCCGTTCGAGTACCAACGGCTGCCAGCCGGCCTTGGCCAGTGTCAGTGCAGCAAACATCCCGGCTGGGCCAAAGCCCACGACCACGGGGCGCAAATCTTCTGCCCGGCGCTGGCGTGTCTGTACCTCGGGGCGTTTTGCCGGCTTTACCTGTTCGAGATTTTTATCCTTGCGCAGTCTTTTTAATACATCTTTTTCCGGCATATTTATCTTCACGTCCAGCATATAGACAAACTGCACAGGCGCACCATGATACCGGCGGGCGTCCACAGCCTTACGCACAATTACCACCTCAGTAACGGCCTGAGGTGGTAATTGCAAGCGTTTGGCTGCAAGCTGTGCAAGTGACCGTTGTTCATCAAAGGGCACCTGCATATTTTTTATTCTAATCACTTGTAACCTTCACTCCATTATTAACTTTTAGTGTTTTGTTTTTCCTTCACCACAATACGTACCAGCACATCGTGATTGGTAACGGTCACTCCCGGTGGCAGCGCTAGTTTAACGGTCTTATCCGTATTGCCCACCACATCAGCCAGGGAAATCTTTTCCGTAGCTACCGTGGTAAGATTGGAAATGATATTCTCCGCACCAGCTATTTCAATCTGCAGCGGATTCGGTTTCATGCTTACCAGTTCTAAATTCTGTGGCAGGTCATTATCCGTAACAGGACGAATAGATACTATTTTCTTGGTCAGACCCCTGGCCATCTGTACCGCCACATACATCGTCGCCGGCTGTATCGTGATTCCCTGAACCTCACGGCCATCGTTGTTGATAGCCGTCAGCGGCACCTGCAGGGCAAAGTCAACATCATTCTTGTTGGTAAGCCCCACATAGCCGATAACCCGTTCCACTTCGCTTACGGCTTTGGACGGTCCTTCAATCATGACCTCCGCACTGGCCTGGCTGACCTTGGCCACCGTCACGCCGGACGCCGGCGAACCATTCACGCTAATATCAGCCCGGACCTTACGGCGTACAATGGGGTCCAGCTCCACGTCCACAGTGTCCGGCTGAACTTCTACGAGTTCAAAGCCCTGCGGCATGTCCACCTTGACCTTATAACTGCCTTTACCGCTTTTGGCCTCCTGCATATCCACATGCGCCTGGAAGTTTTTGTCCCCATTGGCAGCAAACAGCGAACGCGGCCCCTTTACTGTTATTTTGATGGTCTCTGTACTCTGGATAACCTTATAACCATCCGGCACATTTATCAGCTTTACCTGAGCATTAAAGGAACCTTCAATCGAAGGATTCTGGTCATTCATCACGTAGCCCCAAAGAATTACGGCTACTAAAACCGCCACAATCTTGGCGGCTAAATTATGCTGCACGAGGTTGCGAAATCTAGCAATCATACCTTACCCCTCCAGCTCCGTACCATATCCTTGATATTTGTTTTGGGCGCCTCAAAAGCCGGCATCAGCAGTTCCTGCAGATATTCAGGGCTGAGATGACGCATGATATGGCCATTTTCCGCAATGGATATCGTACCGGTTTCCTCACTGACTACCACAATCAGGGCATCACACTGTTCCGACAGACCAATTGCCGCCCGATGACGGGTACCAAGTTCCGTGGACAAGCGCCGATTTTCCGTCAGCGGCAGCAGACAGCCGGCGGCAATCAGACGGTTGCCGCGAATTACGGACGCCCCATCATGCAGCGGCGTATTGACAATAAATACATTAAGCAGAAATTCTGCGGAAATAAGTCCTTCTATCTGAATACCTGTGTCGCAGACATCATTGAGCCCCATATCACGTTCGATAACCAAAAGCGCCCCTGTTTTCGTTGCTGCCAGCTGCTTTACTGCCTTGGTAATCTCCTTGGCCACATTTCTGGCCTCTTCATCATTCAACAGATTTGACGACGCAAAAAATGTTCCCTGCCCCAAATGCTCCAGGGCACGCCTGAGTTCCGGCTGAAAAACAATCGGCAAAGCCACAAACAGCAGCGTCACAGCCTTTTGCAGCAGCCAGGATATAACATGCAGGTCAAACCAGCTGCACACCATGGTCACACCCAGCAGCACCAATATCCCCTTCACCAGGGTGATGGCCCGCGTATCCTGCAACATTTCATATACTTTATACAAAATTACCGCCACAATCAGGATATCCAGAACATCAAACCATCCAATCGTGGACAGGATGCCATGGAATTGTGTTGGCAATGTGATATCAATCGGCATAAAACAAAACTCCTCAAATAAACTGCAGTCACTATTTTCATTATAAAAATATTCGTGTTCCTTGTAAAGAACTCCTTGTCACAATAAGTAATTTTAATCCTTTTTTCTAAAATTTTTATGAAAATCATTTACAAAAAAGGATTTGTCCTCCTAAAAGGACAAATCCTAATGTTAACTGTATTTATTTGATTTCGCGAATCCAGCCTGCCGGCGCCTCTACCGTACCGAGCTGTACACCACGCAGCGTGTTGTAGAGTTTGGTCAGAACCGGGCCCATTTCTTCCATGCCGCTCGGGAAGGAAATCGTCTTATCCTTGTCCACAACCCGGCCTACAGGACAGATAACGGCAGCCGTACCGCAAAGACCAGCCTCGGCAAAGTCTTCGAGTTCCGTAAACTTAACCGGACGATGCTCAACTTTGTAGCCCAGTTTTTCCGCCAACGCTACGAGCGAACGGCGCGTAATGGACGGCAGAATCGAATCGGATTTCGGCGTAACAATGACATTGTCCTTCGTCACAAAGAGGAAGTTAGCGCCGCCGGTTTCCTCAACATAAGTACGGGTAGCTGCATCCAAATACATATTTTCATCAAAGCCCTTTTCATGCGCGAGAATGTACGGGTGCAGACTCATTGCATAGTTCAGGCCGGCCTTGATATCACCGGTACCGTGTGGAGCAGCACGGTCAAAGTCACTGACACAAATTGTGATGGGCTTAATGCCATCTTTGAAGTAAGAGCCTACCGGCGTACCAAACAGACGGAACTGATATTCATCAGAGGGCTTTACACCGATAACAGGGCCCGTAGCAAAAAGATACGGACGCAGATACAGGGCACCGCCAGATTCAAAGGGGGGAATCCAGTCTTTATTGGCAGCAACGACCTGGTCAACAGCCTCCAGGAACATCTCCTCAGGAACCGGCGGCATAACCAGACGCTTAGCAGAATCCATCATACGCTTGGCATTGAGGTCCGGTCTGAAGGTCACTACACGGCCGTCTTTTGTCCTATAAGCCTTGAGTCCTTCAAACACTTCCTGGCAGTATTGCAGGATACCGGCACATTCATTGAGGACAATATTAGCATCCTCAGTCAGGCCACCCTGCTCCCACTTGCCATTTTTAAAATTAGCCACATAGCGCTTAGAAATCGGACGATAGCTAAACCCTAAATTTGACCAGTCAACATTTACACTTGCCATACTAAAACCCCTTTTCTATCATCAAAGTAACTTTATTTTATTCCTACAGTGTACAAATGTCAAGGAATGATTGTTACTTTAATTGACTCTGCAGTTTGCGCAGTTCCATTCTGGCTCCGGCAAGTTTTTCACGAATATCACTGGCCAGCAGGGCCTCACCTTTCTCCTCATACGCCAGGTCACCGGCCAGACCGTGGAGATATACCCCGGCTAAAGGTGCCAGGCCGCTTTCCGTCTGCATGGTCAGGCCGGCAATTGTTCCTGCCAATACATCGCCGCTGCCAGCGGTGGCCATACCGGAATTGCCTTTCGTCGTGAAAAACGCCATGCCATCAGGATAAACCACCATCGTACACTCGCTTTTCACCACCAGCACACATTGATACTCCGCAGCAGCCTCCCTGACAATTGGCAGCAGGGAAGTACGTAAATCATCCACAGATACACCCAAAAGCCCGGCCATTTCCCCTAAGTGGGGTGTCAGCACCGGCACCTGGGGCAATTTGCTTAAGTCGTCCACCTGACTGCGGTATGCATAGATTGCATCGGCGTCCATAATCAAGGGCTTATTAACCCGGCTGACAAACATACGCACGAGTTCCTGCGTTTCCATGGCTCGTCCAAGTCCCGGTCCAATAAGCACCGCATCATGTTTTTCTGCCAGTGCTAAGAGCGTCTTTAAGGCCGCCTCACCGCCCATAACACCCTCTGATTTTTCTTTTTCCGGCACAGGCTGCACCATAACTTCAAGCAGCTGTGACGCCAGCACCGGCTGCAGACTTGCCGGCACTGCCAGAGTCACAACCCCGGCTCCGGCCCGGAGCGCCGCCGTAGCTGACAGCGCCGCCGCCCCCGTCATCCCCAGACTGCCGGCAATCACCAGGATTTTACCACAATCACCTTTATGCACGGCATGGCCGCGTAAGGGCAAAAGTGTTGTGGCCAGACTGTCGTCCAGCAATTCCTGCTGAATGCTGTCACTTTGCAGCAACGTCTGCGGTATACCAATATCGTCCACAATCAGCTCCCCGGTCATTTCCGTGCCAGGGCTCAGCAAATGCCCCACCTTGGGCAGGCCCAGGGTCAACGTCATATCAGCTGCTACAGCCACAGTGGAAATTCTGCCCGTATCAGCCTCCACGCCGCTGGGAATATCAATGGACAGTACTTTTTTCTGCGACTCATTAACTTCTTCAATAATACGCAGAATCTTCTTTTTTAACTCACCCTTGAACCCGGTTCCAAGCAATCCGTCCAGCACAGCATCAGTGAATTTCAGCGCCAGGTGCAGCCGGTTCCAGTCCCTGTCCTCCTCCAGCTTGTGAATCTCGATTCCCATCTGAGCCGCTGTTTTTTCCATGCGGGCAGCGGCCGGTTTTAAATGCGCCTCTTCACAGGTAAGAAAGACTTTTACCTTCGCGCCCATATTCTGCAGGTACCGGGAGGCCGCCAGAGCGTCGCCGCCATTATTGCCGCTGCCAGCCAGCACGCAGATAGACTTGTCACGCACGCCCTGCAGCAGAGAGGCCATTGCCTGTGCCGTACGGTGGCCTGCACTTTCCATCAGCAGCAACTCCGGCAGACCGTATACTTCTGCTGCAGCTTTGTCGATATTACGCATTTCCTCACTTAAAGCTATTTTCATTTCTCTGCCTCCATTACACATTGTGCTGCCGCATATTCTTTGGTGTGAGTCAAAGACAGCCAGACCTTGCTCACATTTTTTTCTTTGGCCATTGCTGCCCAAAAGCCCTGCAAATTGACCTGCGGACACCCCAGTTCATCATTAACGACTTCTATCTCCAACAGCGAACCACCGCGCAGCCCTGTTCCAAAAGCCTTCAGCACAGCTTCCTTGGCCGCAAAACGGGCGGCAAAGCTCTGCGCAGCCTGTTTGCCCCGGCTCTTACAATACTCTACTTCCCGGGCGCTAAACACCCTCTGCTGAAAGTGCTGACTGTCAACAGCCTTGGCCATACGCGCCACTTCTACAATATCTGTCCCTATTCCTACTAGCAAAACTTACCTCCTGTATCTATAGACATAGAATAAGCCGGCTAGTTTAAGCCGGCCCATCTTATTGATTTAATAGGACGTTGTCTGAATGCCGCTGCCTGCACTGCCGCTGGTTGACGGCGTATTATTGGTCATACTGCCTGCCGGCGTAGTGTCAGTGGACCCCTCCTGCTTGCTGGCCTTTCCTTCTTCAGGATTGAACCGGTAATTGCGGGCAATAAAAATTTCTACCCGGCGGTTCTGCGCCTTGCCTGCCTCGGTTTTATTGTCAGCAATCGGACGATACTCACTGTAACCGATAGCACTAAATCTGGCCGGATTAAGCCCGTTATTGGCAGCCAGGAGCGCCTTCATCAGATTCAGGGCACGGGAAGAACTAAGTTCCCAGTTGGAAGGATACTGCGGCGTACTAATCGGCACATTATCCGTATGACCGGAAATGACCACGCGTTCCGGAACAGACGCCAACAGCCCTGACACCACCGGAACAATGGATTTAGCCTGTCCCACCAGCTGTGCTGACCCCGAAGGGAATAAAGCCCGTTCTTTAATGCGAATCATCAGCCCCTCTTCGGCCAGCTGCGTGCTCAGCTGCTCGTCGAGATTATTCTGCTCGATATATTCCTGCATTTTCTTTTGCAGTTCCTCAAGCTGCTGATTTTCCGCCAGATAGGCATGATTACCCTGGTCCTCGTCAGAAATCAGTTCCGAACGCCGTCCCACATTCGGACCAGCCTTATCAAAGAAGGAAGGACCGCCCATATTAAAGGCTGCAGAAAAAGCCTGCGCCAGGTCAGCCATCTTTTTCTGGTCTGTCTGCGAAATAGCGAACAATGCAATGAACAATGCCAACAGAAGTGTCATCAGGTCAGAATAAGGCAAAAGCCAAGGCTCGCCTTCATGCTCCTCGTGGGGAGCGGCATGTTTCTTTCTAGCCATTAAATCACTCCTTCTTCAAGCCTTCACGTGCGGACTGAGGAATGAATACCATCAGCTTAGCTTCAATTGCCGTTGGCGAATCGCCAGCCTGCAAAGACAAAATACCTTCAATAATCATACGTTTCTCACTGACTTCGGCCTTGGACAAAAGTTTCAGTTTGTTAGCCAGGGGCAGATACACAACGTATGCGGTAAAAATACCCAGAATCGTAGCAACGAATGCTGCTGCAATAGCGTGACCCAGTTTGTTAACGTCGTTCAAGTTACCCAGGGCGGCGATAAGACCGATAACGGCGCCCAACACACCGAGGGTAGGAGCATACAGACCTGCCTGCTCCAGCATTGCACGGCCTTCAGCATGACGTTCCTGCATAATCGCCAGTTCTGCGTCCAGTACGTCACCCACGAATTCAGGGTCCATACCATCGATGACCATGCCCAGACCAGTGCGGAAGAACGGGTCCTCAATATCCTGTACCTTACTTTCCAGCGCCAGAATACCTTCACGGCGTGCAATCTGCGAAAGCTCGATGAACATATTCAGCAGCTCTGACTTCTCATGCAGCGCCGGTTTGAAAAAAGCCATCTTAATCAGCTTAGGCAAATTTTTCAACTGATTCATATTGAATGCAGTAAACAAACAGGAGAATGTACCGCAGATAATAATCAGGAATGCTGCCGGGTTATTCAGCGAACTGATAGGCGCACCCTTGATGATCATACCTACGAATACCGAGATAAGACCACCTACTGCACCAATAATTGTTGACGTTTCCAAAATAAAAGCCCTCCTAACCTTCCGTTGCCATCAAAGAGCATCTAAAGATTTCAATTTTTAATTGCACCTAACCTTAGTTTATATAATTCCATGCCGATACAAAAAATCCTACTATAGCGCCGGAAAAAAATTTTAACTTTTTATAATAAATTTTTGTTATTATATCATACATTCATTAAAAGTATGATATAATAGATGAGGATAAAACAAGTTTATAGAGAAAGAAGCGATACGATGGAATTACGACAACTTGAATATTTCCAGATGGCCAGTCGTCTGCGAAATATCACCAGAGCGGCTGAGAGACTCCGTGTTTCCCAACCGAACATCACCGTAGCGATTAAAAAGCTCGAGGCCGAACTTGGTATCCAGCTTTTTGACCGCAGCCAAAAGCAGCTGTCTCTTACCCCAGAAGGAGCAGTCTTTCTCAACCGCGTGGAACTGGCTCTGCGCAACATTCAAGACGCCGTCCTTGAGGTCAACGATTACAAGCAACTGCAAAAAGGCACCATTAAAATCGGCATTCCGCCCATGATGGGTGCCTATCTCTTCCCCAAAATCTTCTCCAGTTTCCAACGCCGCTACTCCCATCTGGAAATCTTCATGCATGAAGAAGGTTCCATGTCTATCCGCGAACAGCTGGAACGGGATGAACTCGATTTCGGCATCATCATCATCTCCGGCGCCAGCAGCCATCTGCAGCTCCTGCCCATGACGAAAGACCAGATTGTCTGCTGTGTCCCCGAGGACAGCCCGCTGGCCAGCAAGAGCAGCATTTCCCTCCATGATATTGCCGAGGAAAACATCATCATGCTTAAAGAGGGTTCCTTCCTGCGTCAGACGATCCTCTCGCAGATGAAAGAGGAAAATATCACACCCAATATCGTGCTGGAATCCAATCAGGTTGTAACCCTTAAGGGATTAGTTGCCAGCGGTGTCGGCATTGCCTTCCTTCTCAATATGGTAGTGGAAGACACGCCTGGTGTCAAGGCTATCCCCCTTGCTGACCCGTTGGTTGTCGACGTGGGCCTGGCCTGGAAAAAAGACCGCTATATCTCCAAGGCGGCTCAGTCCTTCATCGACTTCTGCAAGGATTTGCTCAAAGAACGGAAAAACAAACAGTAAGACAATAAAAAAGACGGCTGCACGCCGTCTTTTTTATTGTCTTACTAACCGTTATTACATAACGATATGTGCCATCACGAAACCCATGCAGCAACCAGTTGCTACACCGATAAGACCAGGAATCATAAAGCTGTGGTTAAGAATGTACTTACCGATACGCGTGGTACCAGAACGGTCGAAACCAATGCAGGCCAGGTCGGAGGGATAAGTCGGCAGGAAGAAGTAACCATAGCAGGCGGAGATGAAGGACATGATCATCACCGGATCCATGCCTACAGACAGTGCCAGCGGTACAACGATAGCGATGGCTGCTGCCTGAGAGTTAACCAGTTTGGAAGTGAGGAACGCGATGATAGCGTATGCCCAGGGATAAGTCGTTACAGCGGCACCAAGGCTCTGCTTGAGGAAGGTCATATGGGCACCGAAGTACGTGCTGGCCATCCAAGCAACACCGTAAACGGATACGAGAGCAACGATACCAGAACGGAATACCTGGCTGTTACCCACGTCTTTTGCCTTGATTTTGCAGGAAATCAAAATCATAGCTGCTACAAAGAGCATTACCATCTGGATAACAATCGTCATCGAAATCGGCTTCATAGCGCCCTTGGCATTCGGGAAATGCGGCAGCAAATCCGGGAAATTGCCCAGGCAGGCAATGACGAAAATACCAGCAAAGAAGATGTACATAGCGCGGTAATAAGTAGCCGGCAGTTCCTTGTCCATCAGGGATTCCGTATCACCATAAACATAGTTGCGGTTTTCCGGGTCCTTGATGAATTCCTGGAAACGTTCATCATCAGCCAGTTCCTTACCACGGCGGTAAGACCAGAGAGCTGCGCAAAGTACGCCAAAGCCCGTTGCCGGAATGGATACTGCCAGAATCTGCAGAACCGTGTAGTTAAAGTTATGAGCAGCAAAGAAACCAACGATGGATACTACAGCAACCGATACAGGGGAAGCACAAATTGCCATCTGCGATGCCACGGAAGCTACAGCCATCGGACGTTCCGGACGGATATTCTGCTTGATAGCGATATCATAAATAATCGGGAACATCGTGTAAACAACGTGACCAGTACCACAAAGCACCGTCAGGAACCAAGTGGTCAGTGGAGCAAAAATCGTAACCTGCTTCGGGTTGCTGCGCAGGAAGATTTCTGCATATTTCAGCATAACCGTAAGACCGCCGGACGTCTGCAGGAAACCTGCGCAGGTAACAACTGCCAGGATTGTCAGCATTACATCAATAGGCGGATTGCCCGGTTTGTAACCGAAAACAAAGGTAAAAATAATGAGACCAATACCACTGATTACTGCCAAGCCAATGCCGCCATGGCGAACACCGACGATTAAGCAGGCCAATAGTACCAAAAGACCGATTAACATTTCCATAATCTTAATCTCCCTTTCCTTAAATATAGTTGTTAAAGACTTACCCCTTAGGTGTGATATTCTTCATAGCCCTTGAAATTCCTGCAACCCTCTGTAAAAAATTTTCAAAACCTTTTAAAATATCGCACATACATGAGTTGGTCTTAAATACTTGCCTATTATACTACACAGCTTATATATAAGTAAATACTATTTATCATAAAAATATTTAATAATTATTTATTTTTATGTTACCTTAATCACAGTTAATAAACATACTGGCAAAATGTCTAAAATCCCCCTTCACTTGACACGTTGTAAACCTTTTGGGTATAATTACTATGTATTTATAATATATTTAGGCAACGGCGCCTTTTGCTACTCCCCTTTTAGGACAGCAGGATAACTGTAACTTTTGGAAAGGGCAGAAACAAAAGGCGTTTAATTATTATATGAAAGAAGGATATCCATGGAACTATTGAACACCATCGTCAATGAAATCAACAACATTCTTTGGTCCTATGTGTTGATTATCGTCCTCGTGGGCTCCGGTATTTACTTTACCCTGTCCACTCGTTTTGTACAGCTGCGGCTCCTGCCGGAGATGATACGCCTGCTCACTGACGGCGTCGGCACAAAAACCGAAGGCCACGCTGTCAGCTCCTTTCAGGCATTCTGTGTCAGCACAGCCTCCCGTGTCGGTGTTGGCAATATTGCCGGCGTAGCCATCGCCATCGTGACCGGCGGTCCTGGTGCTGTCTTTTGGATGTGGGTTATAGCTTTTATCGGCTGCGCTACGGGTTTTGTGGAAAGCACCCTGGCACAGATTTACAAGCTGCCCCGCAAAAATGGTTCTTTTCACGGCGGCCCTGCTTACTACATTAAAAATGCCCTGCATCAGCCGGGCGTAGCCAAACTCTTTGCTATTCTTATTTCTGTAACCTTCGGTCTTATCTATTGCTCCGTACAGGCCAACACCATCGCCCTGTCGGCCCAGACCGCCTTTAACATTTCCCCGGCTATCACCGCCGGTTTCCTGGCAGTTTTCACCGCTCTGGTTATCTGCGGCGGCGTAAAGCGCATTGCCCGGTTCACAGAATTTTTGGTTCCCATCATGGCCGGTCTTTATATTCTAGTAGCCATCATCATTACGATTATGAACATCGACAAAGTTCCCGGCATGCTGGCGCTCATTATTCATGACGCTTTCTCGCCGCAGGCAGCTGTCGGCGGTGGCCTCGGTTCCGCCATTCTCACCGGTGTAAAACGCGGCCTGTTCTCCAACGAGGCCGGTGAAGGTTCTGTACCAAATGCTGCAGCTACGGCAGACGTTACCCATCCGGTAAAACAGGGCCTTATTCAGTCCTTCGGTGTTTATGTTGATACGTGGCTCGTCTGCTCTGCTACGGCCTTTATCGTACTGCTGACCGGTCAGTATACCATCGGCGGTGAACTCACGGGTATCGCCCTGGCCCAGGCCTCCCTGGCCAGCATTTTCGGTGGCTTTGCCCCTGCCGCTGTTTCCTTTATGATTCTTATGTTCGCTTTCAGCTCCATTGTCGGCAACTACTACTACGGCGAAATCAACATTGCCTTCTTCGAGTCTAAGTCAAAAGCCGGGCTGTTCCTGTTCCGCGCCCTCGTTATCTTCATGGTAGTATTTGGCAGCATGGCTGAACTTTCGCTCGTCTGGAATCTGGCTGACCTCTTTATGGGTTTCCTCTGCCTGACTAACCTGTACGCCATCATCCGCCTGTACAAATATGCTCATGTTGCTCTCAACAGCTATCTGGAGCAAAAAAATAAGGGCATTGCTGAACCGGTCTTTGCCCCGTCAGTTCTGCCCAGTGAAAGCGGTATTCACGCTTGGGGTGTAGATAAGGACTAACTTACAGTTTATTACGCCACACAGCATTATTCATGCAATAGGTGGTACAAATGGCGATGGCTAAGGCATCGGCTGTATCATCAGGTTTTGGCGGCTCCGGCAGGTGCAGCAGCTTGGTTACCATATAGATAACCTGTTTCTTATCTGCCTTGCCGTAGCCGGTTACATCCTGCTTTATCTGCATAGGCGTACGCTCTACCAATTGCAGGTTGTTCTTGGCAGCTGCCAGGAGCACCACACCGCGGGCCTGGCCTACAGGAATGGCGGTCGTGACATTACGGTTAAAAAACAGCTTTTCTACGCCCATCACATCTGGTTTGTATTCCTTAATAAGCCGGTCCAGTTCATCGTATATTTTGAGCAGCCGGTCCTCCATCCGCATATTCGGCGTGGTAAAAATCGAACCATAGGCGTGGGGAATCAGGCGGCTGCCTCTGGCCTCCACGAAACCATAACCGCAGATGGCCGTGCCAGGGTCTATGCCTAGTGCTAACATCATTTATCCTTTCATAAAACAATTTCAGATACAGAAAATGGGCTCGTTACGAGCCCATTTTTTATACCTGTTAGTCTTCGTCAGTTTCGTAGTTACTGTACACGTTCTGCACGTCGTCGTTGTCCTCGAGTGCCTCTTCGAGTTTCAGCATCTTTTCGGCATCTTCACCGGAAAGTTTTACCGTATTCTCCGGAACCATGGTGATTTCAGCCGAGGCGGTTTCAATGCCCTTCTCAGCCAGTGCTGCCTCGATGGCGTCGAAAGCCTCCGGCTCAGCCGTGATTTCAAATACTTCGCCTTCGTCCTTCATGTCATCTGCACCGGCCTCCAGTACGATTTCCATGAGTTCGTCTTCATCACCGAAAACTTCTTTTTCTACAACGAAGATAGCCTTCTTGTTGAACATCCAGCCTACGCAGCCATCCTGACCGAGGTTGCCGCCGAACTTGGAGAACAGATGGCGTACATCTGCTGCCGTACGGTTGCGGTTATCCGTGAGGATATCGAGCATAACGGCAGTACCAGCCGGGCCATAGCCTTCGTAAGTGAGTTCTTCGTAGTTGCTGCCCTCAGAAGCGCCGAGACCTTTCTGGATAGCACGGTTAATGTTATCCTTCGGGATATTATTGGCCTTAGCCTTGGAAAGAGCCAGTTTCAAACGCATATTACCAGTGGGGTCGCCACCGCCCATACGTACGGCAATGGTGATTTCACGGCCGATTTTCGTGGTGATACGGCCGCGGATAGCGTCGTTAGCACCCTTTTTACGTTTGATATTGGCCCATTTAGAATGTCCTGACATGCAAAATTCGCTCCTTTTGCTTATTTACCTTCATTATTGAAGAAATTATCGTTAATAACTCTGATAGTATACTACGATTCTTTTTTTTCGTCAAATTGCGAGCATACTATTTGTGTTTTTCCCAAAAACTCCCTGCCTGCGCAAAATTGGGCGCGATGACTACGGCGCCATCTTTATTCATATAGCCCCATTTTTCTCCGATACAAACCGGCAGCAAGCCTTCAGCCATTATGCCGGCGTCCGTAACTTCTGCCGGCAGTTCCTTTACCGTCTGCCCTGACTTGTCAATCAAGTACCAGCCTGCACCCGTATAGGCCGCGGCTACGCCTTCGCCAAAGGGGCGCAGCATTAAGTATCGCGGACTGATATCATGTTTGCCGTCTACACTAATTGCTCCCCACTTCTTATCACGGCGGACCAAGGACATATCTTCTTTAAACGGCAATACCTCATCATAACTGGTGGGGACGATTTCCTTGCCCTGACGATTGATGAAACCGCGCTTTTCATTGCTCTTCAAGGCATTTTTCGGTGGCAGACCGATACTGCCCAGGGCAATACTGGCACCATAAGCCAGTGAGCTCCAGATATTCAGCTTTTTCTTCACTTCGTGAATTTCCGCCACACCATTTTTAAAGGGGCCGATATAGCGCGAGTCACGCGGCAGCAGCAAAATCCCGTGCTTGTCTATATAGCCTTTCCCCTGTGGCGACTGCACCGCTGCCAGGCTCTCGGCAAAACCGGAAAACACCTCACTGAACTGCGGCTGTATTTTCATAATGCCCAGCTTATCAATAAAGCCCCATTTGCCCTGCTGTTTTACTGCGGCCAGTCCGCCGGAAAATTCTTTTGCGCCATCAAACTGCAAGTCGATAACGATTTTACCGCTGTCACTAACATAGCCCCACTTATCTTTTTTCTTAACAGGGGCCAGCATTTCTTCATTGAATTCGCCGATATAATCAAAAACCTCATTACCCAGTGGAGAACCGTCACGCCGCACGAGCCGCCATTCCGTCCCCTGCCGTACAGCAAAGCTGTCATTATTTTCCGCTGCTGCCGTTATTTCATCATAAACAGCCGGCAGCAGCTGCTGTCCTTCACTATTATAAGCGCCCCAGTGCGCCTCATTATTTTCTACCAGATATGTTTTGCCATGATTAGGAATCAAGATAGTCAGGTATTCCACCGGGACTATTACCTTTCCCTCCCGGTTCAAAACACCGCACTTATCCCCCTTCTTCACCAGCAAAGCGCCGTTGTCCCAGGGAATAATCCTATCATAACCCAACGGCACCAGAAAATTTCCCTGCGCATTGATAACACCGCATAAATCATGTTCCTGCACCACAGCCAGCGGTTCAGCTTGCAGGCGGTTATCCCCACAGCCCCATAACATCATAGCTGCCGCCGCTGCTGCCAGCCCCTTTTGCCACCGATTCCTCATGCAGTCCTCTCCTTTGACTTGTCACTGTACCTTAATCTGACACATCTTCATAGCGGCCAGGGCATTGTCGTGGCTTTCCGGCGTAACACCGGCACAGCAGCTGCTGTCCACGCTGACCTTGATTTCCGGGTAAGCTGCCTTGATGAGCATAGCATTGCTGATTACACAGATATCCGTACACAGCCCCACGAGCTCCACTTCTGCCGCGTCGCCCACATATTTAATAAGTTCCATGGAGCCAAAGGTCGGCTTTTCCACCACCGTCCGGGCCTTTTCGACAAACGCCTGCAGTTCCGGCGTTATCTCCCAGCCCTGCGTGCCCTTAATACAATGTTCCACCGGCAGATTCTGCCCCTCCTGCGTACTCAGATAATTCTCGCCATGCGTGTCCATGGTGAAAATGAGGTCAGCCTCACCAGACGCTGTTATTTTTTGCAGCTTTTCTTTCAGCCTGGGCAGCATCGTCTGTGCCTCCTTTGTTCCGAGGCTGCCATCGATAAAATCGTTTTGCATATCCACAACTACAACTATTTTCTTCATATTTCTGCTCCTATCATTGACCATTTTCCACGATTAAACATAAAACAGACACTTGCTCACTGCTTTCATTATAACGCCATTGTTCCAGCTTTGCCATAGGCAAAACCACCTAGATTTTACATAATAATAACCGCTGACAGGTCAGAAACAACTTGTCAGCGGCTGAATTTTCACAGGCGTATAACGCCATACTGTACTTTGCTGTAACGTCCGCCGGCGCGCTCTAAAAATCCCAGTCGGGCAAATTCCAGACTTTTGCTGGATTCTTTGAGAACTACCCTCTGCCGGGCAACGCGTTTAGCCTCGGCAATCGTTTCCACGGTCAGCGGATTCTTGTTGGCCACAGGGCGCAGGGGCGCAATGTTTTTGCTCTCAGCGAAGGGGTGGCGGAACATCGGGTCAAAATAAATGACGTCTACAGAATTATCCGGCTGTGCTTTGAGATAGTCATAAGCCTCTATAGCATGCGTCTTTACCCGGCGCATGGCCGCAATAATCTGCTCAGTATCATTTTCGTAATTGGCCAGTCCATAGCCCACTACCGCCTCAATCAGCGGCTGCGACTCCAGACCGGTAACACTGCCGCTGTCACCGACCACAGCACTCGCCACAATGGCATCAGCACCAAAGCCCAGTGTACAGTCGAGCACATCCATTCCCGGCTCCAGCCCCATGGCCTCGGCCATGCGGTCACCGTCACCAAAGCGCAGGTTTTTCATGCGCAGATGTGCCATATTGGGGTGAAAAAACAATTCTGCCTCCGGCGTTACCAGTGTCAGCAGACCTTTTTTGGCCACCAGCGCAAATTTAGCGTTATAGCTTTGGCAAAGTTCGGGGATATTCGTGCGCCCCCGTTCCGCATAGGGAATGGAGAGTTTTTCTGCCATTTCCCGGGCCAGCTTTTCACTGGGGCGGTTCCACTTACGGCCTGTAGTCGCTATGGCCTGCAATTTATTTTCCAACACTATCTATCAATCACTCTTTCTCAAAAACCAAAGCCTGTCCGCTTGAACATCTTGGCTAAATCCTCACTGCTGAACTTTAAAATGGTCGGACGTCCGTGGGGACAGGTGTAGGGAAATGCCGTTACCGCCAGTTCATCCAGCAGTATTTCCATCTGCCGCATATTGAGCTCTTCCCCGGCCTTGATAGCCGCGCGGCAGGCGGTCGTGGCCAGGCAGGCCTGACGGATTTCCTTGGCAGTGGTTTCATGCATATTGCTCAAATCCGTCAGAATTTCCCGGACAATATCCTCCGCCTCACTGACTGGCACATCTGCCGGCACTTCCATCAGGCGGTAGTCAAAGTCACCAGCGGCCTCTAACTGAAAGCCCAGTTTAGCAAACAGTTCCTTGTTCTCCTCCACCAGAGCCGCCTCTTTGCGGTCAAAGGTCAGGAGCTGGTGTACTAACAGCTGCTGTGAGGGAATGCCGTCCACCATGGCTGACAACTTGTCAAACAGTATACGTTCATGGGCGGCATGCTGGTCAATGATATATAGTCCCTTTAAGTCCTGCGCGATAATATAGGTCAGGTCCACCTGCCCGATAGGAATCATGCGCCCCGTGTTTTCCCCGGCCGGTTCTGCGGCTGACAAATCGTTATTGTGGGCGGCCGTTGACATGTCTGTATTTGACAGGTCAGATTTTGACTTGTCAAGCTGCTGACTGTCAGCTACGGCCTCCCGATGTTCGGCCTGCTGATAATGAACCTGCCGCTCCTGCTGCAGCTGGGCCTGTGCCTCCGCAAAGCTCACCGCCGGTTTTACCGCCGGCCGGCTGACAGCCTCGTAAATGGTTTTCGGCTGATACGCCGGCTGATGATTTGCAGTCAGCGGCTGCCGTGCTGTCTGCGGTGCCGGAGCCGTGGCTGGTACAAACTCCATCGGCTCCATCGTGTACTGCTGCGCCCGGGGCTTTTCCACCACCGCCGCTACGTCCTGCAACGCGCCGCCGGCACTGGGGCGGATAGCGTCCAACACCGACTTATACACGGCCTTAAAAATACGGCTTTCATCTTCAAACTTCATCTCGCTTTTCTGCGGATGAACATTGACATCAATCGTGCGCTGCGGCACGGTGATTTTAAGCACCGTCAGGGGAAAACCGCTTTTAGGAATCAATGAACGATAGGCGTTGTCAATGGCTTTGGCAATGGCTCGATTCTGGATAATGCGCCCGTTGACAATGAAGGTCTGCCAGCTGCGGCTGCTTTTCAGCATAGACGGCTTGGTGATAAAACCGGCAATCTTCAGGTCGTCGTCCTCTAACTGCAGCGTCAACAGGGAATCGGCTACCTGCCCGCCGTAAATGGCCTGCACCGTATCAAACAGATTGCCATTGCCCGGCGTTACCACCGCCGTTTTGTTGTTGTTGATAAACTGAAAGGCAATATCCGGCCTGGACAAGGCCAGTTTGATGATAAAATCATTTATCTTCGAGCCTTCCGTATGATTGGTTTTCAAAAATTTCTTCCGGGCCGGGGTATTGAAGAACAAGTCCTCCACCTTAATGGTCGTCCCCACATTGCAGCCCATTTCAATAATATCCGGCGTCTTGCCGCCAGTTATCTCCACCTTGGTTCCCAGGTCTGCCCCCTGCTCCCTGGTCAGCATGGTGAACCGCGACACAGAGGCAATCGTCGGCAAAGCCTCGCCCCTGAATCCCATCGTGGAAATGGTATTAAGGTCTGAAACCGCCTGTATCTTACTGGTAGCATGGCGCAAAATCGCCATTTGTGCGTCTTCCTTGCTCATGCCCTTGCCGTTGTCCGTCACGCGCATAAAAGAGGTGCCACCGGCCATGATTTCCACTTCGATACGGGTTGCCCCGGCGTCCATGGCATTTTCAATAAGTTCCTTGATTACTGATGCCGGCCGCTCCACCACCTCACCGGCGGCAATTTTATTGATGGTGTTGTCATCTAAAACGTGGATTAGGCTCATGCTTGTCCTGCCTCCCTCTTGGCCTGTGCCTGTAATTTATAAAGTTCATTCATGGCCTCTAACGGTGTCATGGTCATAACGTCCAAAGCCAACAATTTGTCGCTAAGGCTGTTAGCAAACAACGAGCCCATCATGTCCACGGGCTTTTCTGCCGGTGCCGGAGCTGCACTGCCGGTATTTTCCTGCATAACAGCCGCGTCTGCCTCAAGTTCTGCCAGAATATCCTCTGCCCGTTTGGTTACGGACTTGGGCAGGCCAGCCAGCCGTGCTACATGGATACCGTAGGACTTATCCGCCGCCCCCGGTACAATGCGCCGCAGGAAAGCTACCTGCGTACCGCGTTCCTTGACCGCTACACAGTAATTCCTGACGATTTTGTTTTCCAAATCCGTCAGTTCATGATAGTGTGTCGCAAAGAGCGTCTTGGCATGCACCTTCTGCTCGATGTGTTCAATCACGGCCCGGGCAATACTCATGCCATCAAAAGTGCTGGTACCGCGGCCGATTTCATCGAGAATAACCAGACTGTTCTTGGTCGCATATTTTAAAATCTGCGCCACTTCATTCATTTCCACCATAAAGGTACTTTGGCCGCTGACTAAGTCATCACTGGCACCAATACGGGTAAATATGCGGTCAACCGGCGAAATTGCCGCCTCCCGTGCCGGGATAAAGCTGCCAATTTGCGCCATCAACGTGAGCAACGCCGTCTGCCGCATGTAGGTGGATTTACCGGCCATGTTCGGCCCGGTAATCAGCATGATTTCGCAGTCATTATGATTCAGCTTTGTATCATTGGGAACAAACAAATCACGCGTAAGAATGCGCTCCACCAAAGGATGGCGGCCGTCCTTTATGTCAATCTCGCCGTTGGTGGTCATGCGCGGCCGCACGTAGTTATAAGCTACCGCTGCCTCAGCCAGTCCCGTCAGTACGTCCACAATGGCAATTTCATGGGCTGTGCCCTGAATTTCCGTCAGTCTGGTCTTAATGACTTCGCGGACTTCCGTAAAGAGATTGTACTCAATGCTGACGATTTTTTCCTGTGCGCCGAGAATTTTTGTCTCAAACTCTTTCAGTTCTTCGGTGATATAGCGCTCCGCATTGGCCAGTGTCTGCTTGCGGATATAGCGGTCAGGCACCAGGTCAGCACCGCTGTGGCGCACCTCAATATAATAGCCAAACACCTTGTTATAGCCGATTTTCAGTGAACGAATGCCCGTTTCTTCCTTTTCCCGTTCCTCGATTTCCTGCAGCATGGACTTGCTGTCATGGGCAATCCGGCGGTACTCGTCAAGGTCAGCGTTGTAACCTGCTTTAATAATGCCGCCATCACGCAGGGAAATTCCCGGCTCGTCCACAATGGAACGCTGCAATAAATCTACCAAGTCATCAAAGACCTGCATATTTTCATGACAGCCCTTAAGTACCTGCGACTGTGCCTTGGCCAGCTGGCCTTTAATCTGTGGCAGGCACATCAGCGATATTTTAAGCGCAATCAAATCCCTGGCATTGGCCGTCCCCACCTCAATACGCGTCAACAGACGCTCGAAGTCATGCACTTCCTTGCAGCCGGCACGCAGGCCGCCACGCAGAGCAAAGTCCTTGGTCAGCTCTTCCACCGCGTCAAGCCGCTGGTTGATGGGCAGGATATTTAACAACGGGTACTCCAGCCATTTTTTCAGCAGGCGGCTGCCCATAGCTGTTTGCGTAAAATCCAATACATCGAGCAACGTATCCTTCTTGCCGCCATCACGCAGGTTGCGCGTGATTTCCAGATTACGCAGGGTATAGGTATCAATGACCAGATTTTCCGAGGCATCCAAAAAGTTCAACTGATTGAGATGCGTTAAATCCGTCATCACCGTAGCATGGAGATAATCGAGCAGCGTAGCCACGGCCTCCTTGGCCCCTTCATCGCAGGGACGCACATCTGCGGCAAAATGCTCAATAATCCTGTCCTCCACCGCAGGGGAAACGTCCTCAATACGCGTGTACGATACAGCCGGCAGGCGCAGGTCGGTGAACTCCTTTAAATTGTCCATAAAGGACGGCTGCCCCACCACCAGCAGTTCCGGCATGGCCAGACGGTAAAGCTCATCATATAGCATTTGCTCCCGGCTGCCGCCGTCATATATGCCATAGAAACATTCGCCCGTGGAAATATCCGCACCAGCCAGAATAATGGCCTCGCCCTTTTCATAAACCAGCGCAATATAATTATTGGCCGCGTCCTTCAGGGCCGACTCCGACAGCACCGTTCCCGGAGTGATGATTTTTATGACCTCACGCTTGGTCAGCCCTTTGGCCTTGGGGTCACCAATCTGCTCGGCAATAGCCACCTTGTAACCACGGCTCACGAGCTTGTTGATATACCCCTCAGCCGCATGATAGGGCACGCCGCACATAGGTGACTTATCCGTGTCGCCGCTGCGGCTGGTCAAGGTCAGACTGAGCTCCTTTGACACAATTCGCGCATCGTCAAAGAACATTTCATAGAAATCACCCAACCGGAAAAAGAGAATGGCCTCGGGATGCTGTTCCTTGGTGGCCAGATATTGCTGCATCATGGGCGTAAGTTCCATGTAAGCGCTGCACCTCCACAAATCTAAAAAACTATAAATAACGGCAGGAGCTCCCTCACCTTGAGGGAGCTCTCCGCAAAATTATACACGCATGCCTTTTAACACCCAGGTCTGAGGGTGAGTAATCTTAACATTGATGAAATCACCAGGCTGCTCATCCTGATGACTAAAGAGCACGATTTTATTCGTACGGGTATGCCCCGTCCATACAGCCGCGTCATTCTTGCTGGGGCCTTCGACCATAACTTCCATAACAGCGTCCTGCAGAGCCTGATTCTTTTCCAGGCTTATCTGATTCTGCACCTCCATGAGGGCGTTCAGACGTTCTTTCTTCACCGCATCGTCCACCTGATTGTCCATCGTGGCCGCCGGCGTGCCGGAGCGCTTGGAATAGATAAACGTATAGGCCGAATCATAGCGGATTTCCTTTAAGAACGCGAGCATCTGCGCAAAGTCATCTGCCGTTTCGCCGGGGAAACCCACAATCAAATCCGTAGTGAGTGACGCCTCAGGAATACGCGCCCGAATCTTCTTCACGAGTTCCTTGTAGCTTTCCACCGTATAAACACGATTCATGGCCTTTAATAGATGATTGCTGCCATACTGTACCGGCAGATGAATATGCTCACAAAGATGCTCACCTGTGGCAATAGCCTCAATGACCTCATCACTCAAATCCTTGGGATGCGAAGTCATAAAGCGCACACGCTTAATGCCCGGCACCTTATCCACCATCTGCAGCAGTTCCGCAAACGTGGCCAGCTTATGGTCTTTGCCGTAGGAGTTAACATTCTGGCCGAGCAGGGTAACTTCCTTATATCCCTGCGCCACAGCCTGCTCCACTTCTTTCACCACATCTTCGGGACGGCGGCTGCGTTCGCGGCCACGCACATAGGGCACTATACAATAGGTACAAAAATTGTTGCACCCATACATGATGGGAATCCAGGCTGAAAGTTTACCGTCACGGGCCACACGGCTGTCCTCGGCAATCGCCGGCGCTGTCTTATCGTCCAGTGCCGTATTGACCACATGACCGTGCTCCTGCTCAATTTCCTGTACAACCTGATTGAGCTCATGCACCTTGCCGGTCCCCAGCACAAAATCAATATGCGGCGCCCGTTTGATAAGCTTGTCGCTTTCCTTCTGCGCCATACAACCGGTAATGCCGAAAATCAGCTGCGGATTCTTACGTTTGAGATTCTTTATCTCACCGATTTTACCGTAAACCTTATCCTCAGCCGTTTCCCGGACAGCACAGGTATTGATGATCAGCAGATCGGCCTCTGCCATATCCGCATCATCAGCCAGCCGCTCATAACCAATATCCGCCAGCTGCCCGGCCATGCGTTCCGCATCCGCCACATTCATCTGACAGCCGTAAACCAAAAACTTGACATAGCGCTGAGCTTTGCCATTTATTATCTTCATCTTAAATCATTCAGTCCTTTAGTAAATTGTTACCCAATACTATATTTTAGCAAAAGCCTTCTTTTTTGTCTATGTCAGACATCAGCAAAACAAGGCAATCTGGTCGGATTCGCCCATGCCGTCGAGGCAGCCGTGGTCGCGGAGTATTTCGATATTGGTCTTGGAAATACCGGTACGGCGGCGCAGGTCTTCGATACTGGTGAAAATACCATCTTTTCTGGCCTCGACAATGCTCTGGGAGGCTTTTGTGCCCATGCCGGCCAGGCTGGCGAGCGGCGGCAGCAGGGATTTTTCGTGGATAACGAATTTTTCTGCATCCGAGGTGTAGATATCCACCTTTTCGCAGTCGTAACCACGCAGGTACATTTCCCAGGCCAGCTGCAGAACAATCAGCGTAGCATTTTGCTTGGCGTCGAGTTTTTTCTCCTTGGAAATCTCCTCCAGTTCCTTTATCTGCTGCCCAACATATTCCTGCCCCCTGGCAACGACGTTGGCGTCAAATTCATCGGCGCGGATTGAGAAATAAGCCGCATAATAAGCCAATGGATAATGAACCTTGCAGAACGCAATGCGGTAAGCCATCATAACGTAAGCCGTGGCATGCGCCCGAGGGAAGAGGTATTTTATCTTCTGACAGGAATCAATATACCACTGCGGTATATCGCCGTCCTGCAGTTTCTTCACCACTTCCGGGTCAATGCCCTTGCCCTTACGCACCTTTTCCATGGTCTTAAAGGACAGCAGCGGGTCAATGCCGTGATGGATAAGATACATCATGATATCATCACGGGCCGAGATAGCATTCTTAATGGTACACTGACCGCTGCGGATAAGGTCCTGAGCATTGCCCAGCCACACGTCGGTACCATGGGAGAACCCTGATATACGCACGAGGTCCGAGAACACGTCGGGATTGGTGTCGTCAATCATCTGCCGCGTAAACGGTGTACGGAACTCCGGTATGCCGAAGGTGCCGGAAGTTGCTCCGAGTTCCTCCGGTGTCACGCCCAGCGCGTCAGTACAGTAAAAGAGCGACATCGTGGCCACATCATCGAAGGGAATCGTTTTCGGATCGCGGCAGGTCAGGTCCTCCAGCATTTTGATTACGGTCGGGTCATCGTGTCCGAGAATATCGAGCTTAACCAAACGGCTGCTGATGGAATGGTAATCGAAATGCGTGGTAATCGTGCCGCAGTTCATATCATTAGCCGGGTGCTGAATGGGTGTGAAGAAATGTACGTCCATATCCCGGGGCACAACCATGATGCCGGCCGGGTGCTGGCCGGTTGTGGACTTTACGCCCATACAGCCGTGTGCCAGCCGGTCGATATAGGAAATGTGCTTTTTAACACCCTTTTCCTCAAAGAATTTCTTCACATAGCCAAAGGCCGTTTTATCAGCCACGGTCTGAATGGAACCGGCACGGTATACGTTGTCCTTGCCAAACAGAATTTCCGTGTACTTATGCGCCACGGGCTGGTATGTACCGGAGAAGTTCAAGTCGATATCAGGCACCTTGTCCCCATCGAACCCCAGAAATACGGCGAATGGTATGTCGTGGCCGTCCTTAATAAGCGGTGTACCGCAGACAGGACAGTCCATATCCGGCAGGTCATAGCCGCAGCCGTAGGAACCATCGGTAATAAATTTGCTGTACTGGCAATGCGGGCAACGCCAGTGCGGCGGCAGGGGGTTAACCTCCGTTATCCCCGTCATCGTGGCGATAAAGGACGAACCTACGGAACCACGGGAACCTACCAGATATCCATCGTCATTTGATTTTTTCACCAGACGCTGGGAGATAAGATAAAGCACGGAAAAGCCGTGGCCGATAATGGGCTTAAGCTCCTGCTGCAGACGTGCCTCAACGATTTCCGGCAGGTTTTCCCCATACATGGCCTTGGCCCGGTTGTAGGACATGGATTGAATTTCTTCGTCGGCTCCGGGAATCATCGGTGAGTACAAGTCATCAGGAATCGGCTTGAACTTTTCAATCATGTCATTTATTTTCCGGGGATTGGTGACCACAGCCTCGTAAGCTGCCTCTTCGCCGAGGTAGTCAAATTCGGCCATCATTTCTTCCGTCGTCCTCAGGTACAGGGGCGGCTGCATTTCTGCGTCATCAAAGCCCTTGCCTTTCATGAGAATGGCGCGGTAAATGCTGTCATCGGGATTGAGGAAATGTACATCGCAGGTAGCCACCAGCATTTTCCCCAGCTTTTTGGCCAATTCTGCCACTTTGAGGTTGATATTGATTAAATCTTCATCAGTCGTGATATTAGGAAATTTTTCGCTGCGTTTCAGGAAGTCATTGTTATGGATGGGCTGAATCTCCAGGTAGTCATAGAAATCTGCTATCTCAAGCAGTTTTTCCTCAGACTGCCCCTCCACAATGGCACGAATCAGTTCGCCGGCCTCACAGGCCGAGCCGATGATTATACCGTCCCTGTATTCCTGAATGATTTTCTTGGGCAGGCGCGGCTGACGATGGAAATATTTGACATGGGACAGGGATACCAGCTGGTAGAGATTGCGCAGGCCGTTGGGATTCTTGGCCAGGAAGATAATATGATTAGCTCTTTTCTGCTCAAAATCATCCCCGGTAAGATAGCCTTCCATGCCGTAGATAACCTTGATATTGAGTTTTTCTGCCGTTTTGGCCGCGTCCGGATAGGCCTGAACCACGCCGTGGTCAGTGATGGCAATAGCCGGCCAGCCCCAGCTGTCAGCTGTCTTTATGAGGTCTTTAACCGATACCACCGCGTCCATGGCGCTCATGGTGGTATGCGCATGGAGTTCCACCCGCTTTACTTCGGCCTCATCGGTACGCTTTTTCTGCTCTTTTTTAGCCAGTGAGTCCACAAAGAGCACGTACTCGTTCATATAGGTATCAAAACGCACCGAGCCCCGCACGCGGACAGACATGCCGTCCTTCAGCTGGCTCATTATTTCGTCATAGTTTTCTTCCTTGCCGTTGCGCCCCTTGCCAGTTTTGAAGAATTTCTTGCAGGCAATGCCGTTAGACTCATCCGACAGGCAAAAGGTCAGGAGTTTGGTACCCGTCTTAAACTCAATGGTTTTCAGGCCGGAACCGGCACCTTCACCGATAAAGCCTTCCAAGATGACGTTTTTCGTCTCGCCGTCCAGCTCGTCGATAAGTTTGCGCTCGCCCATGACACCAGTGCCAAAGATGGTATTGCCGGCACTTTGTACCACCACTGGCCGGGACAAGTCCTCGCGTTTCCTGGGGGCAGCTTTTTCTGCCGCCGGTTTCTTATCGGTGGCTTTGGCCGACTCGGCCCGGGATTCAGCCACGCGTTCCTTATGCACGGCCGCCTGATATTCGGGAGTATTAAAGCTGTCGTCTACTTCCAGATTCTGCAGTACCTCTTCACTGGCCTCGCAGACTACGGGGCAGCGATAGCCCAGCATGTCCTTAATAGCCCGGCTCATCAACTGTGTCACGGCATGCGCGCGCATGATTTCGCCGCCCAGTTCCCCGGGCACATGCAGGATGAGTTTGCTGCCGTCTACGGTGTACTTGGAACGCTTGAGCAGTTGAAAAACCGTGGGATTCCCCTCGGCCACCTGCGTTACGAGCTTGGCCCACACCTTATGAATGCCATCCTCAATGTCAATGACGTCCTGATAGAAAATGACGTCCTGCAAATTACACTTGCTGCAAATCTGCGCCGCAGCTGCTTTTAACAGCGCGTCAGGAATAAGCGTCTGACTTGTCAAAGCAATTTCCCAGGCGCTGTTTTTGACACTGACTTCGACATGACGGATAACCGCATTTTTCAGCAAGGTCTTTTCCTCATCATCGAGCGTCATGCCCTGCACCAGCTGCCAAAACATATTATCTTGTTGCGGAACTATGCGATACTTCTGCATATACTCACTTACTCCGGATACAACTCTTTATACTTCTTACGGTCACCAATTACCTGACGTACATAATCCCTGGTTTCCTTATAGGGAATAGCATCTATATCATGAAAATTCAGCGTCCAATGGCGTTCCTCCATCCAGGCACGCACATTGCCCCGGCCGGCATTGTAAGCGGCCAGTGCCAGTACATCATTACCCTTGAATTCCCGCTGCAATTCCGCCAGATACCAGGTTCCATAGCGGATATTGCGGTCCGGTTCATGAAGGCTCTCCACGCTGTAGTTTTTATCATCCAGCTGGTCAGCAATCCATGCCGCCGTTTCCGGCATGAGCTGCATCAGCCCCACCGCGCCGCGATGGGATTTGGCCGTGTGCTTGAATTTGCTCTCGCTTTTGATTACCGCCGCCGTCAGATTGCTGTCCACATGATATAGTTCCGCATATTTCATCACCGTATCATGATAGGGATAGACATAGAAATACTTGCGCTGCACCGGCTCAAACTGCAGGATACAAAAAGCACTAAGGCTTATACCTAAAATAAATAAAGCAACGCAAAAGCAGGTTGCCATGCGTCGCTGAATGCGTCTGTTACGCTGGACCCTGTCACGAAAGTCCTGCATGGGTCCACTCCTTCCAAAGTTTATCAGCCTGGTTGTATGATTCGGCCAGGCTGCCATTATTATCAATCAAGCTGTCGGCCCGTTGTTTTTTTTCAGCCAGCGGCATCTGGGCAGCAATGCGTCCTAAGGCCTCTGCCTTTGTGTAGCCATTGCGTTTTATCAGCCGTTCAAGCTGTACAGCGGCGTCCACAAAAACCAAACAACTTACCTCTGTCATTTTATCCCATCCGGCCTCAAAGAGCAATGGAACATCAAGGATAATTACAGGAAAATTTTTCTGCCGGGCCGCCTGTATCTGTTCTACCATTGCCGCCTGTAAAACCGGATGACTCGTTTCATCCAGCCAGCGGCGCTGCTGCTCATCACTAAAGACGATATTGCCGATAGCCCGGCGGTCCAGCGTCCCTTCCGGCAGCAATATCCCCTGGCCGAAATGCGCGACATACTTTTGATAAAGCTCGCCTCCGGGCTCTGCCAGGGTTCTGGCCAGGTCATCGGCACTAAGGACGGCTGCGCCCTTGGACTGAAAATATGCCGCAATTGTGCTCTTGCCACTGGCAATGCCGCCGGTCAGGCCAATTATTTTCGCCATACTCATCACTCCTGGCACTGGGGGCAAAAGTGCGTCCCCCGGCCGCCAACGGTAATACGCTCCATAGGCGTGCCGCACTTACGGCAGGGCTGCCCCGTGCGGCCGTAGGCGTAGAGATGTTCCTGATGACCGCCCTTGCCCCCGGCTCCATTCTGGTAATCCCGGAAAGTCGTACCGCCATCGGCAATGCCGGCAGCAATGACTTCATTTACTGCAGCTGCCAGCTTGCGGCACTCCGTTTCCGTAAGCATATTGGCCGGACGCTGGGGATGAATCCCGGCTAAAAACAGGGCCTCATCGGCATAGATATTGCCAATACCACTGATGTATTTTTGATTGAGCAAAAATGATTTTATCGCACCCTTGCGTTTTTGGGCCACACCCTGCAGATATTCCGCAGTAAAATCATCACTTAACGGCTCCGGTCCCATTTCCGATAAGCCCTTAAGCCGCCAGCGTTCCCCGGCCTGCAGGCCATGAATTGTGCCGAGCGTACGGGTATCACCATAGACTAGACTTGCTCCGTTGCCCAGTTTAAAGATAACCCTGGCATGGCTGTCATGATTAACGCCTTCCGGCTCGTAAACCAGCCGGCCTGTCATGCGCAGGTGAAAAACGACTTCCCGGCCGCCGGTGAGTTCCATCAGCAGGTATTTTCCCCGGCGGACCATCGACTCAATGCGCTGGCCTGTTACCAGCGACCGGAACTTCTCAGGTTCCGGCCATTTTATCATACGGGGCAGGACAATATCCACAGACATAATCTGCTGTCCCTGCACCATTTTATCCAAATAGCGGCGGATTATTTCCACCTCTGGCATTTCCGGCATTTTACTTCGCCTCCGCCCAATTCTTACCGGCATGCATATCGATAAGCAGCGGCACGGAGAGTTTTACTACCTGCTCCATCGCCTTTTTCAATATGCCCTGCACCTTGTCCATTTCGGACTCCACCACTTCCAGTACCAGTTCATCGTGCACCTGCAGGAGAATCCGGCTTTTTACCCCGGCTGCCTGCAGTTCTTTATACACACTTATCATGGCCAGCTTGATGATATCGGCCGCCGTACCCTGTATCGGCGTATTCATGGCCATGCGCTCAGCCAGCGAACGCTGCATAAAGTTGCGGCTGTTAATGGCCGCCAGTTCCCGGCGGCGGTCAAACATGGTCTTTACATAGCCGTCCTGATGAGCCTGCTCCACGGTCTTGTCCAAAAAAGCCTTAACCCCCGTGTAGCGTGCAAAATAATTATCAATATACCGTTTGGCTTCCTTCTTTTCGATATGCAAATCCTTGGCCAGGCCAAAATCGCTGATACCATAGACGATACCAAAGTTTACGGCCTTGGCATGACGGCGCAAAGTGCTGTCAACTTCGTTAAGCGGCACATTAAAGACTTCGGCGGCCGTCCGTGCATGGATATCCTGATTCTGCACAAAAGCGTCGATAAAGCGCTCATCAGCAGACATATGCGCCAAAATGCGCAGTTCAATCTGCGAGTAATCAGCCGACAGCAGGTAGTCATACCCCTCACCCGGCTCGAACAGGGCTCGTATCGTACGGCCTTCTTCGGTACGCACGGGAATGTTCTGCAGGTTCGGGTCAGAGCTTGACAGTCTGCCCGTTGCCGTCACCGTCTGATTGAAAGTGGTGTAGATACGCCCGGTATCACCAATCAGGTCACGCATACCATCGATATACGTGGATTTCAGCTTGCTAAGGGTACGATAATTAAGCACCAGTTCCACCACAGGATGTTTAGCGCGCAGTGTTTCCAAAACCTCGGCGTTGGTCGAATAACCGGTTTTCGTCTTTTTGACCGGCGGCAGCTGCAAGTCCTCAAACAGGACCTCCCCCAGCTGCTTGGGCGAATTGATATTAAACTCCCGGCCGGCCAGCGTGTAAATATCCTGCTGCAGGCTGTCCAATCTGGCGCTTAATTCCTGCCCCTTGCTATCAAGTTCCTGACGGTTGATATAAATGCCTTTCTGCTCCATGCTGGCCAGTACTTCTACCAGTGGCAGTTCAATTTTGCTGTACAGTTCCTGCATGCCAAGTTCCTGCAATTTGGCTGTCAGCATCTGCTGTACCTCAGCCAAAATATCAGATTCCCAGACAGCTTTTTCCTGTGCGTCTGTCAACCCTTCCGGCAAAGTCTGTCCCAGATATTCCTGCGCCAGATTCTCGACCTGATAACGGTTGGACTCGGGGTGCAGCAGGTAAGCTGCCAGTTCCGTATCGAGGTAATTTTCTGCCGGCTGCCAGCCTGCCTGATAATAGGCCTTAAGGCCGCTAAGTGCCACTGTTGGCACACTGCCTAAAACGGCGAGCAGTTTTTCATAGGGTTCACCCTCAGCGGTTACAAAACCGTGTTCATGGGCCGGCAGGGTGCATAAGGCCACACCGGTTAGTTTGGCAAAGGGAGCCTTGCCGGCAAAAATGCCGCTTATGGCCAAAGCCTCAGCTGCCGCCAGCTTTTCTGTAACTTCCGCTGCCGTCCAGGTCTTGCTGGTCAGGTCGATAGTTTCCGGCGCCGTCTGCGAAAAGTCTAAGACCGGGGCCGTATCACCTTCACCATAGAGCTTGACGAAATTTTTCCAGACCGCCCGCAATTCATAACGGTCACAGAATGTCTGCATGCGCACATGGTCCGGGGTAACAGCATAAGCCTCCCAGTCCAGCGTAAGGTCCGGCACATTGCATTCGATAGTGGCCAGTTCCTTGGACATGAGGGCCTGTTCTTTGTTTTCCGTCAGCCGTTCCTTAAGTTTTTTGCCGGAGATGTCATCAATATGCGCCAGTACTTCCTCCAGCGTACCATATTCAATTAACAGCTTGCTGGCTGTCTTGGGCCCTACTCCCGGCACTCCGGGAATATTGTCAGACGTATCCCCCATCAGCCCCTTTAAGTCAATCAGCCGGATAGGTTCAAAGCCGTATTCCTCCCTGAAGGCGGCCTCATCATAGGTTTTCATCTCTGAAATGCCCTTCTTGGTCAAAAGGACCTGCAAATTAGGACGCACCAACTGCAGGGCATCACGGTCCCCCGTGATTACCATTACCTCATGACCTGCTCCTGCCGCCTGAGTGCTAAGCGTACCAATGATATCATCGGCCTCATAGCGCTCTTTTTCGATAAATGAAATACCAAAAGCTGCTGCAAATTCATGCAGCAGCGGAATTTGGGCGAGGAGCTCTTCCGGTGTTTTGTCCCGGGTGCCTTTGTACTCAGCGTAGCGCTCAGTACGAAAGGTCTGGCGGCCCTTATCAAAGGCAATTACCAGCTTATCCGGCTGTAGCTCCCCCATAATCTTGGTGAGCATATTGGAAAAGCCAAAAATTGCATTAGTTGGTTCGCCACGGGAATCCGTCAACGGCGGCAGTGCATAAAAAGCACGATACATAAGGCTGCTGCCGTCTAAAATCACAAAACGCTGGCTCAAGCCTATTCCTCCCTTGGTTGTTGCCTGTGTTTAATTATTTGGTCGTTTGTTTCCTGCTATCCTGTTTAATGACCTGTGCCTGGCTGTCAGCCTGAACAGCTTTCTTGTTCTGGGACATTTCCTGAGCTACAGGGTCAGTCACCACTTTGACGGCCGGCTTTTCGGCTTTATTATCTGCCGGCTGCTGTTTGTTTTCCACAGCCTGCGGCATGTTCTTCAATATAAAGCTGCCATTTTCCACCTGACCGGTCAGTTTGAAGAGCGTCGCTGCACCATCGAGCTTGCAGTAGAGAACGTCCTTCTTGTCAAAACCATCAGCTACCCCCACGGTGCTGATAAGTTTTTGTGTCTTGTTGTTCCAGCCCAGGTCAATATGGGTGGCGTCAGCCAGGTCAATTGCCGGCAGGTAAGTCACACCATTCTTGATGACGGCCTTATTCTTCATTTTTACACCATTGACGAACAGGGGGTAAACCTGACCAACATAAGTAGGTTCCCCATCGGAGGCATTGATTTTAGCCTCGATTTCATCATTGGTCACAAACCCGGATACACCATAGCCGGCCAGCCACTTATTGACGTCTGCCACGCTGATGTTCTGCCAGCCATAACCGTCCGGATAGATATAGTAAACAACGTTGTTATCGGCCAGTTTTTCTACCACTACGCGGTTGTAGGTAATTTCTACCGGCGTGCCGATTTTCACGAGGTCAAACAGGGCCTCAACGTCGCTTTCCAGCATGCGGATACAGCCATTGGACACATAATGGCCAATGGATTCCGGCTTATTGGTGCCGTGAATACCATAGTTGCCCTGCAGCTCCATCCAGCGATAGCCTAAGGGGCAGGACGGCCCCGAAGGAATCACATCGCCATTTTCCGGGTTAATCCACGAAGGATTTACGTCCTTGGAACGGATTTTATAGTAGCCGGTCGGCGTCGGCGTATATGCCGTCCCCGGTCCTATGGGATACAAACGGATTTTTTCCTCCCCGGCAAACACCGCCAGCGAACGGGCTGCCAGATTTATGGAAATCCGCAGGTCCTCCATATTGGCCGCAGCCGGTGCAGCAGGCGCAGCATTTTCCTGTTTCTTATTCTCCATCTTGGGAGAGGCCGTATCCGGGACTTTTTGCTGTACCATAACGTCAGCAAAGGTCGGTACCTCACTGGCAGCCGTTGCCGCCATAGCCCCGGGCGTAAAACTCCCGGCTAAGATAAGCGAACCTAACACACTTGCACAAATATTCCTGAGCATTTTTTTCTCTCTTTTCTCTCCTGAATTTGACATGTCAATCTGACTTGTCACCTTAATATCCTACCATTAACAGACAGCTTTTTCAATGGGGCTTTTCTCCCGTCAAAGTGCCGGGCGCACCTCACCGAAAACGTCCTTATGCTCGTTAATCTTTTCCTGGCCGCCGAACACACAGAGGACATTCTCATGCATGCAGCTGTCGATGAGGTCAGCCATAGCGCGGACATCTTCCTGCCGCGTTGCCAAAATCTCGTCACGGGATTTCTGCCGGTCAGTGGCCGTAATCCCGCGGAGCCAGCAGGTTGCAGCTGCCGCGCCCTTCATCTGCGGCGTAAGCGGCGTATCAATGTTACTCATGGTCCCAATGATATACTTATCCATTTCACGCTCCGAGGCGGTGAAATTGCGTACATAATCTGCTGTTCCGTCAAAGACCGCCAAGGTTTCAGTAAGATTCGGGTCACGGTAGGAACCAAAGAACATCATGCCGTTGCGGTTAAAGCTGGTAAGGGCCCCGTAAGCGCCGCCCAAAACGCGAATCTGCGTCCAGAAGTAATCATAGCGCAGCATGGTTTCCAATACATGCATGGTGCCCGTAAACTTGTAGCCAAGTTTCAGGAAGTTTGCGCCCTTGCCCACATACTGCACGCGGCTCGAGGACGTAAGACCTTCATTTTTAGGCTGCAAATCCCAGTGATATGCCTGTGCCGGATATTCCTCATGGCTGAGCTGTTCCTGGAAAGCGGCAAATTTGGCGGCAAATTCCTCATAATGCTCCTCATTGTCAGTTACGCTCACAATGAGGTTGCTGGTCGTAAATATTTTACGGGCAACTTCCGTAACCTTTGCATGCAATTCCGGCAGTTTGGCAGGATAATCAGCCAGCAGCTCCTTAATAAAGGGATAGAACGGCAGGCCGCCTTCATCTGCATAACGGCCGGCCGGAGTCAGATACCCGGCCAGACGGGAGCTGACCACCTGATGGGCCGAACGCTGCAGATTCTGCTCAATCGTGGACTGTTCCTGCTCGAGCAGTTCGCGGATACGCTTTTCATCGCCATAACAGCTGCCTTGAATAATCTCCTGCAGCAGTTCCAAAAGCTGCGGCATTTTTTCCCGCAGGACCTTGGCCTTAATCTTAAACTTGGGCACGCTGGAATCAGGTTCATCTTTTTTGGTATAGGTGACGATATCGTAAGCAATGCCGCCGGTATGAAGATTTTTCAAATTAGCAAGTTCCGCATAGCTGTGCTTGTCCGTGTCTACACTGCCCAGGAGTTCACTCAGCAGGAAAGCATATTGGATATCTTCCTGCGGCACAGTTGCTGCATCAAACAACAGACTTAAATATGTAATGCCATGCGTATCTACATCACTAAAGAGAACCTTAGTGCCGGCGATATCACGTTCTGCCAGCGGCAGGTCATATATTTTCTGCCGCACGTCGCTAAGTTTTAGTACAGGAATCTTGGCCAGTGCCTCTTCCGTATCCACACTCTGCTGGCGTTCTTTGAGGGCCTTATTAGCGGCCACCAGTTCCTGCAGCTCGTCAGCGCTCATGCTTTCCTTTTTCTTAGCCAAAAGCTCAACTTGCGCCTTTTCCCGTTCTGCGGCCATCGTCGTGCTCGGGGCCATAGTCAGCAGGGCAGCATGCGGATTGTTGAGGAAGTAACGGCGAATCAGGTCTTCAAAATAACCATTGTTCAAGCCTTCCTTCATGGCCTTAACGATATCTTCGTAAGCCAGTACATCTTCCGGGGTACCATCATAGAGCCAGGTACGCATAATGCGGATACCATAGATAAGTCCCTTGGGTGCAGAACCGAAATCAGCCTCACGCAAACGGAATTCGAGCAGGTTGATGGAGGCCTCCAGCAGAGTTTTATCAATGCCTTCATCCGCCAGTTTTTTCAAGGTGTCAAAAACAATATTATAGAACTTATCTGCACGGTCTACTTCAGAATTATTGATGACAATGCTGAAGAACGGCTGCAGAATATCCTCCTCGTAATTGGAATCAACATCCTTGCCCAGCTGAGCATCAATAAGTGCCTTGCGCAGGGGCGCAGCCTGCGTGCGCAGTAAAGCGTGTTCCAGGATTTCCAGCCCCATAGCGTCCTGCAGGTTCAGGGAGTCGCCCATAACCCAGCTCAGGGACAGGAAGGATTTTTCGGCCGTGTCCTCATCAGGGCTGGCCGGGTACTGCAGGTTCTGCCGCAGCAAACCGGCAAAAGGCTGCTGTTTTTCAATCTGCGACGTAACCGCGATACGTTCAAAGTTAGACAGATACTCCTTATCGAGATATGCAAGTTTTTCCTCGATATCCAAATCACCATAGAGGTAAATATAGCTGTTGCTCGGGTGATAATAGCGCTGATGGAAGTCCTTGAACATCTCATAAGTCAGGGACGGAATGGCCTCGGGGTCACCACCGGACTCATAGCCATAGGTAGTATCAGGATACAGGGCTGCCATAATCCGGCTTTCGAGCAAATCGTCCGGTGCCGACAGTGCGCCCTTCATTTCATTATATACAACGCCGCTGTACACCAGAGGGTCCTCCGGCTTTTCAATCTCATAATGCCAGCCTTCCTGCATCAGCACCTGGGGATTTTCCAGCATATAGGGATAGAATACAGCATCGAGATACACATCCATCAGGTTCTGGAAGTCCTTGTCATTACGGCTGGCCACCGGGTACATCGTTTTATCCGGATAGGTCATGGCATTGAGGAAGGTATTTAAAGAACCCTTGACCAGTTCCACAAATGGTTCCTTCAGGGGATATTTGCGGCTGCCGCACAAGGTGGAATGTTCCACGATATGCGCCACACCGGTATCATCAACCGGCGGCGTACGGAAACTGATGGAAAAGACTTTATTGTCATCATCATTTTCCAAGAAAAAGAGACGGGCGCCGCTTTTTTCGTGCTCAAAAGTCCATGCGACTGAACTCGTCTCCTTGCTTTCACTGCGATTTATTACTTTAAAACCATGTATACGGTCATTTATCTTCACAAAATCACTCCTGTATATCAAACATAAGTTTACTTTGCACTTCAATAATTATAACGCCTATGGCAAAAATTTACCATAGGCGTCAGCGTTATTATTTAGGAAATAAGCAGGTCAGCCAGTTCTTCGCGCGTGACCGCATAAGTACCCAATCTGGTCACAACGCGGCTGGCTGCCAAATTAGCCAAATACGCCCCTAAAGCCGGTGGCAGTCCTCCGGCCACAGCCAGGCCAAACACCGCCGTCACGGCGTCTGTAGCACCCAGGACATCGAATAATTCCTGCGCCTCGGTTGGAATATGCACCGTCTCATCAGTCCGCACTAGTGACAAGCCCTGCTGTGACCTGGTGGCAATTACGTTTTTCACATGGAATTTACGCATGAGATAATGGCAGGCTTTTTCCACAGCACCGTCCTCATTCTCTGCCGGCTGCAACAGTTCTTTATTGATTCTTTTTAAGTTCGCTACCACATAATCAGCTTTGCGGTAATTAACCCAGGTCGCGGCACTCATATCCACCACCACCGGCACACCGTGATTATGACATTTTTCAATAATCCAGCTGCAGGAGGCGTCCGTGCAGGCACCATTGGCATGGTCAGAAATAATCACACAGTCCAGACTCTCGCTGAGTTTTTCGCCAATGTACTGCTCATAGCGCGCCATATCCTGCAAAGCTATCGGCCGGTCATCTTCGAAGTCCAGGCGGAACATCTGCTGATTGCCGCTCATAATACGCACTTTGGTGGTCGTGGGACGTTCTGTATAGATAAGCCCGTCGGTATCAATACCGTAGTTCTTAAAGCGTTCCACCAGACTTTCACAATGCGAATCCCGTCCCACAAAGCCGGCAATACTTACCCGGCAGCCCAGCACAGCCAAACTATACGCGATATTGGCACTGCCGCCGAGTTTTTCTGATGACGAATTAACCCTTGTTATGGGTACGGGTGCCTCACCGGAAATTCGCGTAACATCACCATAATAATATTTATCAAGCATTATGTCACCGACAACCAGCACATGACATTGTTCCGGTTTGGTGGCCAAAAAATCACGCAATCTCTGCGCATCCATATTTAAACGCCCCCTTTAATAATTTATGTATTCGCTAAAAAAAAACAATATCCTGCAAAAAAGGAGCATTGCCCTAAGGCAATGCTCCCTAAAACATACAGTTTTAATTTGCTTTATCTTAGCCGTTGATACGTGCCAAAACTTCAGCTGCAGACAGGTTGTTAGCCGTCATGTATTCCGTCAGTTCTTTGTAATCGTCCTGAGCTTTCTTAGCTTTAATTTCGCTCAGCTGTGCTTTCAGAGCTTTAATCTCGTCCTGCTTTTTGGAAATCTTTTCTTCGATAGCGTTAATTTTCTCTTCGTAATTTGCTTTTCTTGCCATGGTTCATTTCTCCTTTAAAATAAAAATTATCTTTTATTATTTTAACGAATAATTTACCATTATGCAAGTATTTTGGTAAAATTTTTTATTGTTTCAAGCCTTAGCAATTTCAATCGCTGCCTGCAAATCCAGACTGCCTGTATAAATCGATTTGCCGGCAATTACACCTTCAATTCCACAGCTTTCCTGTGCCTTTAATGCTTTTATATCAGCTAGGGATTTCACTCCGCCGGAGGCGACAATTTTTACGCCGCTTTCCTGTGCCAGTTTTACGGTTGCGTCAACATTTACACCGCTTAACGTTCCATCACGGGAAATATCTGTATAAATTATGGTTTTTACGCCGGCGTCTTTCATTTTTTGTGCCAGTTCAATAACACCGACATTGCCGGATTCGCCCCAGCCTTCCACGGCGACAATTCCATCCTTAGCGTCAATGCCCACGACAATACGCTCACCGTATTTAGCGCAGGCCTCACGCACCAAATCAGGATTTTTGACAGCGACTGAACCTAAAATAACCCGGGTAATTCCCATGGCCAGTAATTTATCTATCTGCTCCATGGTACGGATTCCGCCCCCAAGCTCTGTCGGAATATTTACGGCCTGCAGAATTTCCTCTATGGCCGCTAAATTTTGCGAAGAGCCAGCAAGTGCCCCATCCAAATCCACAAGGTGCAAATACTCTGCCCCCTGCGCCTGCCACTTACGGGCCATAGCCGCAGGACTGTCCGAAAAAACCGTTTCCTGGGCAAAATCCCCTTTAAACAAGCGCACACATTTACCGCCCCGAATATCAATCGCCGGAAATATTATCATAAACATCCTCCCCAACACCAGCCCAGCGCTCAAGGATGAGCGCTCGCGGACGTAAATCACGTGATGTGATTTCAGTCCGCTGTTTTCGCCTGTACCCTTATGGGTATTTGGTACTTTTCTTTGCGCCAAAGAAAAGTACACACATACACATTAACTCAACTTGCAGAAATTATCAATTATATGCAAACCAACGTCTCCGGATTTTTCCGGATGAAACTGCGTAGCGAATATATTTCCCTTTTGCACCGAAGCCGTAAGCTTTTCTCCATAATCCGTTGTAGCTGTAATAACGGATTTATCTTGCGGCACCGCATAATAACTATGCACAAAATAAACGTATTCCTTATCCTGCTCCAGCCCCGCAAACAAATCTTGCTCCTGGCGCGGTTCAGCAATATGCAGCCTGTTCCATCCCATATGCGGAACCTTCAAGCCCTCGGCCTGAATCTTTTTCACCTGTCCAGGTATAAAGCCCAAGCCCTTTGCTTCCGGCGATTCTTCACTGCCGTCAAAGAGAATCTGCAGCCCTACACAAATACCCAAGAGTGGCTTGCCTGCCACCACTTCCTCTTTCAGCAAGGGAATCAGACCGCTTTCTTCCAAATTTTTCATGCAGTCCCCAAAGGCCCCCACGCCGGGCAAAACCAGTTTTTCTGCCGCTTTAATTTCCGTGGGATTATTGGTAATCTTTGCCTCTGCCCCCAAAGCGGCAAAGGCTTTTTCCACGCTGAATAAATTGCCCACACCATAATCAATTATTGCAATCATCTGCCGGCCTCCTTAGAGCATGCCCTTCGTTGAAGGAATACCTGTTACCTTGGGGTCAAATGATACAGCCTGCCGCAAGGCATGTCCCAGCGCCTTGAATATCGCCTCGATTTTATGATGGGTATTCGTGCCATACAGGATTTTTACATGCAGGGTTATCCCGGCATGCATAGCAAAAGCCCGCAAAAATTCCTCCGTAAGTTCCGTATCAAAGCCGCCCACCTGTGGTGCCATTTCGCCACCGTCATAAACCAGAAATGGACGGCCGCTGATATCGAGGGTTACAAACGCTAAGGATTCGTCCATGGGCAGATAAAACGTCCCATAGCGGCAAATGCCTTTTTTATCGCCAATCGCCTGTTTAAAGGCATCGCCCAGCGCAATGCCAATATCTTCGACACTATGATGGCCGTCGACCTGCAAATCGCCCTGACAGTTAAGCGTAAAATCCAGCTGGCCATGGGCCGTAAACAAATTGAGCATATGGTCAAAAAAGCCGATACCGGAGGAAATTTTTCCCTGCCCTTTTCCATCCAAATTCAGCTGCAGGGTGATATTGGTTTCTGCTGTCTGCCGTTTTATTTCCGCGTTGCGCTCACTCATATACGACCCTCCACAAACGTTTTTACCGCCTCATACCAGGTGTCATTTTCCTCGCGCAGTCCCATGGAAATGCGCAGGCAGTTCTTTAACCCCGGCTTATCCCCAAAGCTGCGGACGCCAATGCCTTGTTCTTCAAGGTATTTATTAAGTTTCACAGCCTTGGCATATTTAATGAGAATAAAATTGGTTTCCGAAGGATAAACCGTTACCCCCGGCAGTTTGTCGAGCAAAGTGGTCATGCGTTTGCGCTCGGCAATCATCATCTGAATGCGGGGCACGTATTCATGACGCATCTGATAGACAATATCGGCTGTAACGAGTGATAAAACATTCATGTGATAGGGCATATAGGACTTGCCAATCATCGTTATGATTTCCTTGGCAGCCAGCATATAACCCACACGGGCCGACGCCAGGCCATAGGCCTTGGAGAAAGTTCTGGCCACAATTAAGTTCGGATATTTAGCCAGCAGGCCGACTGCCGAACGGCCGTAAAATTCTATATAAGCCTCATCGATAAGCAGGGCACAATTGCTGTGAATATTGGCTGCTATGTACTCAATGGTGTCCAGGTCATACGCTGTCCCCGTAGGATTATTAGGATTACAGATTACCGCCAGCCCGGCTTTTTCCTCATTTACCATCGCTACAAATTTTTCTTTATTCAGGGAATAATCCTTATTCAGCGGAAATTCAATTCCCTGAGCCTGGGCAGCTTTGGCATAAATGCTGTACATGGAAAACGACGGCACCAGATAGACGATTTTTTTCGCTTTCGTTCCCCCAAAGCAATAGAACAGCTTTTCAATTATTTCACTGGAACCATTGCCAAGTAAAACATTTTCCTTCTGCAGGCGGTGATTATCCGCAATCTGCTCACACAGATAGTCGTATTCCTCATTGGGATAACGGTTAAATGCCACCCGGGACAAACGTCCCATCAGGCGGTCCTCCACCATCGGCGGCAGGTTCATATTGCATTCATTGGCGTTGACTTTTATCTGCCAGTCCCGCTCTACCACATCATAGGACGGCATATCCTTTAAGCCGGTACGATATTTCAACATAAATTATTTCCTCCTCAGTCGAATGGCATTGGCGTGTGCCTGCAGCCCCTCCGTTTCCGCCAGGCGGATAATATCATCACTGACGGCCGCCAAGGCCTCCTGACTATAAGAAATCAGGCTCGTGCGTTTCATAAAGGTTTCTACATTCAGTACGCTGTAATAACGGGCAGTACCGCCTGTAGGCAAAACGTGATTAGGGCCGGCAAAATAATCGCCCAAGGGTTCCGGCGAATACGCCCCAAGGAACACTGCGCCGGCATGTTTTACTTCCGGCAGGAGTTTAAAAGGCTCTTTGGTCAGTAATTCCAAATGCTCCGGTGCCGAAGTGTTGGCAAATCGCAGGGCCTGCGCCATATCCTCTGCAATGACAATCAGGCCATTCCGTTCTATGGAGGCACGGGCAATTTCCTGCCGTGGCAGTTTCTGCAGCTGGCTTTCAGCCTCCATGGCTACCTGCCGGGCCAGTTTTTCGCTGTCAGTAATGACAATGCTGGAGGCCAGGGGGTCGTGTTCTGCCTGGCTCAGCATATCTGCCGCCGTATAAACGGGGTCAGCGCTGTCATCAGCCACAATGAGAATCTCGCTGGGGCCGGCCAGCATATCGATATCCACGTGTCCGTAAACTTCTTTCTTGGCCAATGTCACAAAAATATTGCCCGGGCCGGTAATTTTATCCACACGCGGAATGGTTTCTGTTCCAAAGGCCATAGCCGCAATGGCCTGCGCGCCGCCTATCTTATAAATTTTCTGTACGCCGGCCAGTTTAGCAGCAATCAGCACATAAGGATTGATAGCGCCGTTTTTCGGCGGTACCATCATGATGATTTCCCCCACGCCGGCCACAACTGCCGGCATGGCATTCATAATCACTGAGGAAGGATAGGCGGCCGTACCGCCGGGTACATATATGCCCACCCTGTCCAGCGGAATCAGTGACTGTCCCAACAGCGAACCATGTTCACGGTAAGTCATCCAGGAATTAGGCTTTTGCTCCTCATGATAACGGCGTACGTTGGCCGCCGCCTTCTCTAAGGATTCCACCACCTTGGGGTCAGCCTGCGCCTCTGCCGCAGCAAATTCTGCCTCCGTCACCAGTAAATCATCAATGTTACATTCTACTTTGTCAATGAGTTTCGTATAGCGCAGGACAGCTTTATCACCTTCAAAGCGCACATCATGGACAATCTGGGCCACCAATTCGGCGGCGCTCATATCCCTGCCGAAGGTTATTTTATTAGCCTCCCTGATTTTAGGGCTTAATTCCACCGTATCAAAAGCAGGTTTCTGTAACATTTTATTGATGGCTGCCTCGCCCAGTTCACTTGCTTTGACAATCTTCATTGTGCCGCCTCCGCTTCTAAGACCTTACGTAAATCTTCCACCAGACTGTGTATTCTGTCAAACTTCAGTTTAAAGCTGACACGGTTGGCTATCAGCCTTGCCGTCGCCTCCTGAATAGAAACAATTTCCTCCAAATCATTTTCCCGAAGTGTCGTACCGGTTTCCACGATATCTACGATACTTTCCGACAAGCCCACAATCGGCCCAAGCTCAATGGAACCATTCAGCTTGATGTATTCCATCTGCATGCCCTGCTGACGGAAAAATTTCTCGGCAATATGGGGAAATTTTGTAGCGACACGCGTGTGGTTGTAATCCATGAGTTTGGCCCGTTTTTCCGCCTTGGGCACAGCCATCATCAGATGACATTTGCCAAAGCCCATATCGAGCAGTTCATAGACGTCTTTTTCCGTTTCGAGCAGTACGTCCTTGCCAATCACGCCGATATCTGCCGCCCCATATTCCACATAAGTCGGCACATCAGCGGTCTTGGATACGATAAAACGGATTTTCTTTTCTTCGTTGCTGATAATCAGCTTGCGTGATTTATCCGACAAACCTTCGGCCGTATAGCCGATTTTTTCCAGTAATCTGGCCGACAAGCCAAAGAGTTTACCCTTGGGTAATGCTATGGTAAGATATTCCATTTCAGACTTCATGCACAAGCCTCCAATTCCCTAAACTGACCAGTCAGTCTGACCGGTCAATGGTCAAATGTCAATTCAATTCATCTGCCGCACGCAGCAGTTTAAGTTCCGGCGGTTCATTTTCCGCAGCCGAAGCATGATGACAGCGGATAAGCGTGGCCTCAGCTGCCATGCCGATATTTTCCAGTTTCATCGCACCTATTTCCGGGTGTTTGTAATATACATACATTATATGACCAAGCCAGCCTTTACCAGTTTCCCCCAGTTGTTTGGCTTTAGCCGGGAAATAATGTTTTAACAGTACGGCTGCGACCTTACCCATAATATCCATATCCCCCTGCACGCGTCCAACATCGTGCAGCAGTGCGGCACGCAGCAGCAAGGCTTTGTCCCCTGACGGCTGCTGCTGCCATAGTTTCATGGCTGTCCTGGCCACATGCAAGGCGTGGTACTGGTCAGCAGGGTGCATGGCATAAAAGAGCTGCTGTGCCGCCTGGGGCAGTTTTTCGGCCACCAAATCCTTATCTTCCGGCGTAATCCGTGCGGTCAAAGCCCGGTAAAACTGTTTGATACGCTGTATCATGAGATATACTCTAAGGCCGCATAATTTTTCTGCTGCTGGCTTTCTTGGGCCGCCGCCTCTGTCTGGCTGCTGACTGCCAGTTCCACGGATTTACCCTGCTCACGCAAGACTGCAGCCCTTTCAATGGCCGCCGTTTCCCGGCCGTCAGCGTAACCCACATATACATCACGGGGCAGGCTGTGCCGGGGCAGTTTCTGCCGTTCAATGGCCAGCAGAATACGCTCTATCCCCAGGGCAAAGCCCGTGGCCGGACAGGCCGTACCAAAGTCGGCCAGCAGGTGGTCATAACGGCCGCCGCCACAGAGCGGATATCCCAGGCCCGGTGCATAGACTTCAAAGACCATGCCGGTATAATAGCTGAAGTCCCTGATTATGCCCAGGTCAAAACGCACATACTGCTCAACCTTGTAGGCTTTCAGCAGGCGGTATATTTCTGCCAAATTGTCCAGTGCCCGGCGGCTTTGTTCATTAAGCGCAATATCGTACGCATTCTTTAAGAGCTCTTCGCCGCCATTTAAGAGCGGCAGTTTCTTTAAGACCTGCTTGGCATTCTCCGGCAGCTGCAGCTGTTCCACCAGCTGGTTTAATTCCACCAGATTTCGGCGTTCCATAGCCTCCTTCAGCTCTGCCTGTTCCTGTTCGCTCAGGCGGTACTGATTGAGTATGCCGTTTAGAAATTCCACCTGTCCCAGGCAGACCGTAAACTCTGTCAGTCCGGAACGCAGCAGCCCGGTTACGGCTAGTGCCACCACCTCGGCGTCCGTGGCCGGACTGCCAGGGCCCATAAGTTCTACACCGGCCTGATAGAATTCACACTGACGGCCGGCCTGTGCCTGCTCATAACGGAACACACTGCTGATATAGGATAGTTTCAACGGCAAGGGACTGTCCTGCAGGCGCGTGCTGACGAGCCGGGCAATGGGCGTAGTCATTTCATGGCGCAGGGCCACGGTTTTATTTTCCTTATCAAAGAGCTTGAACAGATGATTGCCAATACTGCGGTTACCGCCCAGGCTCAACGTATCCAAATATTCAATGGAAGGTGTAACCACTTCCTCATAGCCCCACTGCGCAAATAATTCTGCCAGCCGGGTTTCCACCACCCGTTTGCCTGCCGCTTCTGCCGGCAGAAAATCCCGGGTTCCATAGGGAATCTTTAACAAGCTTATATCTTTTTCCATGAGCACTACTCCCCTCGCCTTTGTTTATATCATTTGTCTGCTGTATCAGCCGGTATTCTGTCCAAAACGATTTTATACCCGTCCGCACCGTAATTCAGGCAGCGTTTTACCCGGCTGATAGTGGCGGTGCTGGCACCGGTACGGGCCACAATATCATCATAGATATGGCCACCCTGCAGCATACGGGCTACCTCGAGCCGCTGGGAAAGCGCCTTAAGTTCACTGATAGTGCAGATATCCTCGAAGAACTGATAACATTCCTCTATCGATTTCAGTGACAGGATAGCTTTAAACAGCATATCATTCTGATCCTCCCGCAGTTTAGGATTAACCAATTCCGTCCCCTCCTCTTATACTTTTCGTCTTTAATCCTTTAGTTTGTGAAATTATGTCACTCATTATAGCATAAACGTAAACAAAAAAAAAGCCCTGGAAAGATTTTTTCACTTTCCTGAGCTTTTTGTATCCCAATGTCAGTTCAGAGCAAACATTTATACTTTATTACTCTTTAAATTCAATTTTTCCGGTCATACCGGATTTGAGAGTAAATGACGTGTCAGCCGGCAGGGAAATTTTTACAACGGTCAGAATTTTTGACTTGTCAGTTTCTGACTCGTCATTTTCCGGCGTACTGATATCCTGTACCGTTCCCTGCAGTTTATGACCGTCAATTTCGTAATTGACAAATTCCCCGAGCCGTACCTTGGCAGCCTGATTTGCTGTCAGCTTGGCCTCCAGCCAGGCATCATTGCTGGCCTGAATGCGGACAACTTCCTGTTCATTCTTTAACTCGCTGCCTGTGGCAATACCCTCAGCCAGACTAATTACACCAGCCGCTGCTGCTCGGATTTCCGTTGCCTGCTGGTCATTTTTCGCGTTGGCTAAAGCAGCCTCAGCCTGCTTAACCTGTAACTCAGCCTGTTTTAACACCTCAGGGCTGGTCGGAACTACCGTTGTCTGCATTGCAGCTGCGGACGGCGCAGCATTGGCAGCTGCCTGGGCTGCAGCATACGCCGCCGCGGCTTCATCACGTTTGGCCGCGCTGATAGCGCCCATCTCAAACAACTCATTCATACGCTGCATACGTGAATACGCATTTGAAGCGCGCTGCTGAGCTCCGCTGTCCACGACAGGTGCTGCTGCCTGCGCCACGGTCGTCCCCTTTTGCAGCTGCGCATAACTTTGCTGAGCCAGCTGCACATTCTGTTCCAGCTGGGCAATATCTTCCGGCGTAATCTTGGATTCCACCCGGGCAATCACAGCGCCTTCTTCCACATAGTCGCCGTCCTGCACCAACAGTTCCGTAATCTTGCCATCACCTTTGGCTGTAATCACAGACTCACGCCCCACTACCAGCGCGTCGCTCACGGTAAAGCTGCGAGAGTTGTGCTGATAGAGGTACAAGCCGCCACCGGCCAGAGCCGCCAGTACAATCAAACCCAGCAGGCCAAAGCGGATAAAATTCTTCGCTTTCTCTGTAACATCTACTTCCATCTATATCCCCCCTTGGGATAATAACCATCAGACTATCCAAAGGCCCGGCGTAACCTTTTCGGGAGCGTTTGACGCGCAGCGCCTCAACGCCAGAAAAGGTTATGCCGGGCCTTATCGAGCCTAACTTACTTTATTTTAGCCCAGCTGAGCCTTAATCACTTCTACAGCCTTATCAAAAGCCTGCGGCAGAGCATCTGCATTCTTACCGCCAGCCTGAGCCATGTCCGGACGGCCGCCGCCGCCACCACCGACAACAGCAGCTGCTTCCTTGATAATCTTGCCGGCATGAATGCCCTTGGCATTGGCCTCTTTCGTAGCCTTGACCACGAGGTTGACTTTGCCATCATTAGCGCAGGCCAGAACCACAACGCTCGGCGTATCGAGCTTGGAGCTGGTCATATCAGCTACTTCACGGAGTTCGTCCATGCTGCCGGCATTTGTCTTGCCGCAAACAACATTAACGCCGTTTACTTCCTGCAGACCAGCAATCAGTTTTGCCGCATCAGCCTTATCGCGCATAGCAGCTACTTCGTCGAGCTGTTTCTGCATAGCCTTCATTTCGCCCTGCAGTTTTTCAATCTGCGCCGGCACTTCTTCTTCCTTGGTCTTGAGCTTGCCAGCAGCGTCAGCAAGAATTGCCATCTTAGCGTTGGCATAGTCCAGCGCAGCCTTCCCCGTGATAGCCTCAATACGGCGCACACCGGAGGCTACACCAGATTCGCTGACAATCTTAAACATGCCAATCTGGCCAACATTGGCTACATGGGAGCCGCCGCAAAGTTCCATGGAGAAATCAGGAACCTTGACCACACGTACCACATCGCCGTATTTTTCGGAGAACAGAGCCATAGCGCCAGCGGCTTTAGCCTCATCCAGGCTCATGTGGGAGATTTCCACATCCTGGCCCTTGAGGATTTCGTTATTGACGAGTTCTTCTACATCAGCGAGCTGCTGAGCCGTCACCGGTTCAAAGTTCGTGAAGTCAAAACGCAGGCGTTCCGGCGTAACGGAGGAACCAGCCTGGCTGATCTGGTCACCAACAACCTTCTTGAGAGCAGCCTGCAGCAGATGCGTAGCCGTATGGTTACGGGCAGAGGCCAGTTTCTGGGCCTTGTTTACAGCAATCTGTACTTCGTCGCCAACTTTAAGCTGACCTTCTTCAACATAAGCTACATGGTAAACCGTGCCGTCCGGCAGTTTCTTGGCGTTGCTGACGCTGATATGACCGAATTCCGAGGTCAGAATACCTTCATCACCAACCTGTCCGCCGCCTTCTGCGTAGAACGGCGTCGTCGTGAGGATTACACCAGCCTCCTGGCCGTCGGTGATTTCGTCCACCAGCTTGCCATCCTGCCAGATAGCCACAACCTTGCCTGCCGTTGCCTTTTCATCAACCGTCAGCTTGCTGACATCGATGGAGGACAGGTCGGGCACAGCCACACGGGTGTTTTCAGCACGGGCGTTGCGGGCACGCGTGCGCTGTTCATCCATAGCCTTGTCAAAGCCTTCCTTATCGAGTTCCAAACCATTTTCATGGAGAATTTCTTCCGTCAGTTCCCAGGGGAAACCAAAGGTATCGTAAAGGCGGAAAGTAACTTCGCCGTCGAGCGCCGTCTTGCCGGCAGCCTTAACCTTTGCGATTTCAGCACCGAGAAGTTCCATACCCTGGTTGAGGGTAGCAGCAAAACGATCTTCTTCAAGGCTGATAACCTTCTTGATGTAATCGGCCTTGTTGACGAGTTCTTCAAAGTCCTTGGCACCGCGGTAAATTTCCACAGCAGCATTAACTGCACCTTCGAGGAACTTGTCCTTGATGCCGAGCATACGGCCATGACGGATAGCACGGCGCAGAATACGGCGCAGCACATAGCCACGGCCTTCGTTGGAGGGCAGAATGCCGTCCATAATCATGATGGCCATGGAACGGGCATGGTCAGCGATAACCTTAAGGGAAACGTCCTTTTCGGCATCTTCGCCATAGGTCACACCGGCAACACCAGCAGCGTATTCGATAATCGGGTACAACAGGTCGGTTTCAAAGTTGGTCTTTTTCTCCTGTACAACGGAGGCCAGACGTTCCAGACCACAGCCCGTATCAATGTTTTTATGAGCGAGGTTCTTGTAGGAACCATCTTCCTGCTTGTCGTACTGCGTGAACACGAGGTTCCAGATTTCAAGATATCTGTCGCAGTCACAGCCCACAGCACAGTCCGGCGAGCCGCAGCCGCGTTCTTCGCCCAGGTCAATATAGATTTCGGAGTCCGGACCGCAGGGGCCAGGGCCGATTTCCCAGAAGTTATCGTCCATCTTCACGATATGGTCCTGCGGGAAACCAGGCTGGGATTTCCAAATTTCGATGGCTTCATCATCGTCTGGATAAACCGTAACCCAGAGTTTGTCCTTCGGCAGTTCCACGACTTCCGTCAGGAATTCCCATGCCCAGGGAATAGCTTCGCCTTTGAAGTAATCGCCAAAGGAGAAATTGCCCAGCATTTCAAAGAAGGTCTGATGACGGGCAGTACGGCCGACATTTTCGATATCGCCGGTACGCACGCAGCGCTGACTGGTCGTCACACGCGTACGGGGCGGTTTCATCTTGCCCGTGAAGAAGGGCTTTAACGGTGCCATACCTGCACCGATCAAAAGCAGCGTTGGGTCATCCTGCGGAATCAGCGAGAAACTCGGCAGGCGCAAATGCCCCTTCTTTTCTGCAAAGAACTGCAAATATGCTTCACGCAGTTCGTTACCACTCATATACTTCAAACAAATCTACCCCCATATAGGTATTTTGCAGCAGAACACATGTCTGCTGTAATTTACAAATCTAACGTTCCTATTTTACCAAAAAAAAAGCCATAATAAAAGGGCTTACACGCAATTTTCCACGGCCGGACAGGATAAAATATTGTAAAACTGTTTCAGCCACTCAAATATATTACAGTTTGACAGTCAATGCGTTATTAAAAGTATCCCGTCAATACGTGCATGGGGTTCACGGGGGAGTAATTTTTCTGCCCCCAGCAACAGTCTATTCAATTGCCACGAAAACCCGTTGCTCCCGTTACAAGAACATCGATGTGCTTGTTACCTGTCACTGCGAAATAATCATTTTACACGGACGTCACTTGGGGCGGAGGTGGTGATGCTTTTCGCAGTGGAACGACTGTCCGAACGCAGTGAGGACTGGCCCACAAACAACAGTTCCTGGAAACTGAGATGAACAATCGCGCCGACTGCTTGCCGGCGCATGCAGCTAAAAAAGTTCATAATTTTGCTGGTGGGCCATTCAGTGCAACAGCGAAAAGTATTACCACCTCCACCCGACTGAGTTGTCACAATTAAAAGTAAGCAGGCACTGACCGTCAAACTGCAATAAAAAAAGTCCATTGACACTTCATTTCGTCAATGGACTTTATAGTCAACTGCAATTAAGCTCTAACCACCATGCGCTCAATATCACCATATTGGATTTTGGCACTGGCCTCAACAGGATTCCCCTTTAAAATATCATTTTCCACAGCCGCCTTATCAGACACGTTTACGCGTCCGGCCGACACTTCATCTTTGACCTTCTGCAGCAGGGCTTTTCTGCCGGCCACCGTATCCGAGAACACTTCGTTGTTATAACGGGCATTCATCGAATGTGCATCTTTATTATCGTTGCAGTTAAAGAAAATATACATGTATTTCTTTTTGGCAACAGCCGCCTTTGTGGTTTTAGCAGCTGACTTAGCCGCCTTGACTGCGGTGCTGGTTACTGCCGCCTCTACTACCTTGCTGGCAACTCCCTTTACCGCTTTTTTCGCAGCCGTAGCTGCCGTTTTCTTCACACCGGTTGTCTTTTTTGTCGTAGCCAAGTAGAATTCCTCCCCTAAAAATTCACTATTTTTATACTTGGAAAAAGTGTATCACAAAATTAACTACATTGCAAAATTTTTGACTCAACTCTGCCCTTCAGCCTTATCACGATAAAAATACAGGAAGATGATGGGTATCACCAACAATGTAAAGACGGTGGACGTCAGCAGGCCGCCGATGATAACCCAGGCCATGGATACACGCGTTTCGGCGCCATCGCTGAGCGCCAGCGCCATCGGCATCATTCCCACCATCATGGTGATGGTAGTCATAAATATCGGCTTTAACCGCACACAGCCAGCCTCCACAATAGCCTCCAGCGCATTGCGTCCCCTGTCCATTAAAGTCAGGGTGTAATCAATGAGCAGCGTACCGTTTTTCGCCACAATACCATCCATTACCAATATACCAATCATTGAGTAAAGATTAAGGGTATTGTGGGTTAAGAAGAGCAGCAACACTGAACCTATCAGCCCCAGGGGCAGGGAAAACATGCGGATAAAAGGCGTAAGCACTGATTCATAAAGCACCGCCAGCAACATGTAAATAAGTATCAGCGCCAGGAATAAGGCACTGAGCAATTCCGCAAAGGTATCATTCATGCGGTTGGCCTGCCCCTTAAAGCGGTAAGTAATACCTTCGCCTAAATCGGCCTGCTGCAAAGCCTTTTTGGCGTCCCGCACCACGTCACCTACGGGCCGGCCTCTGAGGTTGGCACCAATCTGTATGGAACGCTGCTTATCCACGCGGCGTATACTTACCGGGCCGCGGCCATCTTTGACATTGGCCACATCGCCCAGGTACACCAGTTTGCCGTTTGACCATACCGGTACTCTGGCCACGTCCGAGGCCTTGTAACCATCGGCACCTGTCAGACGCACTTTGATATCGGTATCCTGTCCCCCATTCAGCGGGTCATTCTTTAAACTGCCTGCCGATATACCGCTGATGGCCGAACTAAACGCCGTATCAATATCGGCAATGGAGGCGTCAAAAGCCTTCAGCTTGTCACGGTTGACTGTCAGCTGAATTTCCGGCATGCCTTCGGTATAGGAGCTGCTGACATCACCCACACCTTTGATATCTTGGCGCAGGATTTTCTCCACTTTGTCAGCCGCAGCCGTTAACTCCGTCATATTGCTGCCTCGGAGTTCAACCTGCAGGGCACCGCCGCCCCCGCGGCCGCCACCGCCGCCGGCAATACCGGCCACGTTGGACTGGGACTCAGTCACGCGCACTTCAGCCGTCTTTATATCCTTGGCAAAATCCCTTACCTCATTGGTAATCTCCCAAATGGAACGGCTGCGATCATGCCTGCCAACCAGTTCCACCTTAATGCGGCCCTCATAAGCACTCGAAGAACCACCGGCCTGCGTCATATAATACTTGACCTCCGGAATCTGCGCCAGCTTTTCTTCCAGTTGCAGGGCAACCTTATTTGGTTCTTCCGAAGAGGCCCTGACCGGACACTCGATATTGATGGTAAAACTTGACTCGTCTGTCTGCGGCATGTATTCCGTCCCGACAGCCCCCAACGGAATCAGCGCGAGTACAGCAGCAAAAATGCCTAAAATTGACAGCAGCAGTTTCTTTTGGTGCCCTAAACTCCAATAGAGCAGCCGCCGATAAATTTCCACTGCCCGCACTTCCAGGTTGTCCATGATTTGCCAAAGCAGGGAATCACTTACATGGTAACCTTTTTTAAAGAACTTGGCCGCAAGCATAGGCGTCAGCGTAAAGGACACAAACAGGGAAAACGCTCCGGCAAAGACAATCGTCAAGCCGAACTGCCGGAAATACTGGCCCGTCATTCCTTCCATAAAAGCAATAGGCATAAATACTGCTGCATCACAAAGGGTGATAGCCACAGCCGCCATACCGATTTCCATACGTCCTTTTTCGGCCGCCTCCTCAGGCGCCGCACCATTTTTGAGATAACGAATGATATTTTCAAGAACAACAATGGAATCATCTACCAAAATTCCCACACACAAGGTCATACCCATGAGTGACATCATGTTGAAGGTAAACCCGGCCAGATACATGACAAAGAATGTCGAAATCAGGGAAGTAGGAATGGCAATCATAACCGCGGCAGTGGAACGCCAGCCACGCAGGAATAAAAACAGCACCAGCCCGGTGGTGATAAGCCCCTCCACCAGTGTGCCCAAAGTGCTGTGCAGGGACGTTTCCACATAATCGGCGTCATTGGACACCACGACAAACTGATATTCCGGATAGTCGCGGCGCAGTTTTTCCACCGATTTCATGATTTCCTGTGCCGTTTCCACGACATTGGCATCACTATTTTTGTAAATGAGCACGTTGATAGCCGGTTCATCGTTTAGCCGTCCATACCGCTGCTGCCGCGCGTCCTGTTCTTTGACCGCAGCCACCGCTGTCAACGGAATCAGTTCACCGCTGGTATTGGCCACCCGGATTTTAGCAATGTCGGCGGCACTGCTGTATTCTGCCAGCACGCGGACGTCTGTCTTGGTGGATTCTGTATAGACCGGCCCGGACGGCATCAGCTGATTTTCGTTGCGGATAGCACTGGCAATCTTGGGCAGTGTCAGCTTGTAAGCGGCCAGTTTCTCCCTGTCCACTTCCACCGCCACTTCCTTGTCACGGCCGCCGTGCAGCTCAATTTCCGAAACACCGCCGGCCTGTTGCAAAACGTCCTGAAAGACGTTTTCCGTCATGGAATACGTCATGCCCAGGCTGTGCTGACTCATGACCGCCAGTTCCATAATTGGCTTGGCGTTGATATCCCGCTTGATGACGACGGGGGCGTCAGCCTCATCGGGCAGCTTGCTTTTGATGGCCTCGACTTTTTTGGTCGCCTCAATCGCCGCCATATCCGCGTCAGCATCAAAGTTCAGCTCCATCATCACCCGGCCGCGTTCATAACTGGCCACAGATGTCAGCGTCTTAACATTGGACACTGAAGATACTGCGTCCTCCACAGGCTTGAGGATTTCCTGCTCCACGGACTCAGCACTGGCCCCCGGATAACGCACTGTCACGGTCACATAAGGGGTATTTAGCGCCGGCAGCAGTTCCACGCCGATTCTGTAGTAACTGTAAAGTCCCAGCACCACAAAAAAGGCCACTATCATGGAAATGCCTACAGGCCTATTGATGGACCAACGGGTGATATTCATGATACCACCTGCACCTTCGTGCCTGTTTGCAGTTTATCCTGATTGGATAGTACCACCTGTTCGCCTGCGCTGAGCCCCTCGATGATTTCTTCCTCTTTATCGTTGAGCAGGCCGATTTTTACTTCCCGCTGCTCAACAGTACCATCTGCCCGCAGCACAAACACCGACGTCACCCCATTACGCGTCAGCACAGCCTCCTGCGGCACAAAAATGGTCTGCGGCCGCTGTAAAATATCAACGGTCGTATGCGCAAAGAGGCCGGCTTTGACGGCCTCATCAGCATCGGAAATTTCCAGACGAACCAGATAACTCTTGCTGTTTTCCTCCATGGCCGGGCTGACAAAGATAATCTTGCCGGCATAATCACGTCCCAGTGCGTCAATGGTAATATTCACCGCCATTCCCGTTTGCAGAATGGCCGCGTCATTTTCCCCGATGGTGCAGTCCACGTTGATATGGCTGTTGTCCACCAGTGTAAACGCCTTGGTACCGGCAGCAGCCAGCGCCCCCACCTCGGCATTACGGTAGGCAATCACACCACTGCGCGGAGCACGCAGAAACATATCCTCACGTTGTTTCTGCAAGGCCTCTACCGCCCGTTCCTGCTTAATGGCATTGTATTCCTTCGACTGGACGGACGCCGCCTCACCGCCCGCCACCTGATTGGCTAAAATCTCAAAGGCCGCCTTGCTGGCCATGTACTCATTTTCCACACTGTCCAAAGTATCCTGTGATATTGCCCCAATGGAAAAAAGATATTGTTGACGTTCAAATTTGCTTTTCGCCAGCTCATAAGCATTCTTCTTACTGATATAGTTGGCATTATAAGAGGCCGACGCCTCCCTGGTATCTGCCCAGGCCGCACCTGCTGCCGCCGTATTCTGGGCAATGGAGATATCCAAATCCTCCATATCCTGAGCCATCAGAACCTGTCCGGCCTCCACCCGGTCACCGAGCTTAACGTATACAGCCGCAATCCGGCCGCTGTATTTCGGTGCCAGGTTGATACTGGCATCAGCTACCGTTTGGCCGGACAGGACAATATGCCGCTGCATATCCTGCCGTTCCACCGTCTGAACCTTGACAGCCGGCAGATTGCGCTGCTGTTTCTGTCCATTCTGCTTGCCGGCACCCATATAAAAATAAAAAGCTACTGTCAGCAGGATTAAACAAATCCCACCGACAGCCAGCTTCTGTCTCCGTGACATTACTGCAAAACGATGCATTATCTTTTCCTCATTTTATAACCTTGAAATTTTTTAGTAACTTTTTCTTTTCTTCATCAGTCAACGCAGAACACTTATTTTCTCCCTTGACCATTTGCAGGCGCACTTTTTTCACCTTAGGCTGACGTTTAGATGAAGGCAACACCGTTTTAATCCGGTTTTCCTTTTGCAGTAATTCTGCCATATTCAGCTTATCCAGGGCCTCTTTCAAATACCCATTGTTACGGGCTTTGCGCAAAACATAAGCCATCGCCAAAGCTGCATCATCCTGTAAATCCAAAAGACTGCCCTTTATTAGTTTTTCCTCATCTATATACTGAGCCAAACCTACCCGTTCCAGATATCTGGATAAATTACCGCGAAAATATGCCAGACGCATCCGTTCTTCCAGGCGCATAGCCGCCCTTACCAAGATTGCATCCAGCCGTTCATCCATACCCGAACGTTTCATACGCATACCCCCTGAAAACATCCGATAAGAATTTATTTCGCTGTGAAACGTTTTTTTCCTGCAAAAAATTAAAACATGTGCAGTGTTTTGCCCTTTATTTTTGTTTTCAAGGTAATTGTAAAGGTTGTCCCCTGCCCCAAAACACTGTCAATAGCAATGGTGCCATGGTGCAGCTCCACGATTTCCTGGGCAATGGCCAGTCCCAGCCCGTTGCCGCCCATTTCCCGGGAACGGGCTTTATCCACCCGATAGAAACGGTCAAAAACTTTTTCCTGGTCCTCCGGCGCAATACCAATTCCTGTATCAGATACAGCCAGGCATACCTTGCCCTTTTCTGCCTTTCTGAATTCCAGAGTGACCTTGCCACCGTCCGGCGTGTATTTCACGGCATTATCCACCAGTATCAGTACCAGCTGCCGGATTTTTTGCTCATCAGCATGAATCATGGTCTTGGGCAGATTTTCCGCGATAATCGCGATATTTTTCTGTTCAGCCAGCGGCTGCATGAGCCGGGCTGTCTGCGCCGCCACCGCTCCGAGGTCAAACTTGGACGGTTTGAGCTTTAACGCCTTGTTATCGCTGCGGGCTACCACCAGCAAATCACCCACCAGCTTGGTCATCTTTTTGACTTCATCATGCACATCTTCCACAACCTGTTTGAGGAAAGGCGATTTAATTGACGGGTCATTCTGCAGCAGCTCTGCCGAGGCCATAACCACTGCCAGCGGCGTTCTGAGCTCATGCGAGGCGTCAGCGGCAAACTGCCGCTGCTTTTCATAAGCTGCCTTTAACGGCACCATAGCCTTACCGGAAAGGATATGCCCCACAATAGTGGCAATGATAAGTGCCAGCAGGCCCAGGCCGGCCATGATGGTGGTGGCTTTTTCCATACCATTGTAGAGGGCCGTTACGTCCTTGCCCACATAAACCCGCTGTACCTTGCCGCTGCTTTCCGTAATTTTTTGAGAGGTCATCATGATTTCTGACTTGTGGCCGTTTTCCCGGGGCTTGGTCACGACAACCACATCACCATCGGGAGCCTGCCACTGAGCCATGACGTCCAGAATAAACGGCTCAATACGGAAGGAGGCACGGGCAAAATTAAGCAGGCGTCCTTCTTCATCAAACACATAGAAAAATAACCGGTCATTGGTATTTTTATAGGCCAGGGTATCGTCTATGACCAGTTCAGGGTGCTGATTAAGATATTTTTGTGCCTCAGCCACATTGTCTGCCGTATCCCATAGTTCCCGGGCCTGCTCGGAACGAATTGACCAGTCCATGGACTGGTGCATGGCAAAGATAAGCACCGCCAAAAAGATAATCATGACCAGCGAGTACAGCATGGTCAGGCGGAACCGGCTTTGGCCGAAGAGATTTTCCGCCATTACTCTGCAACCTCCAGCTTATAGCCTATGCCCCGGACGGTCTTGATGGCCGTAGCGCCATCGCCCAGGTCCAGCTTTTTGCGCAGGATTTTTATGTAAGAGTCAATGTTATTGGAGCTTACATCAGCCTCCATACCCCAGATTCTGTCGAGCAGAATATCACGCGGCACCACAATCCCCAGATTCTGTACCAGGAGGTCAAAAATCTGGAACTCACGCGGCGAAAGCTGTATGACTTCGTCCTTCTTCTTCAATACTTTCGTGGTACGATTCAGGGTGAACTCACCCACTTCCACCTGGTCCTGCTGAATCTTCTGCGTACTGCGGCGTCCCAAAGCTCTGAGACGCGCTAACAGCTCAGCAAATTCAAAGGGTTTTACCAGATAATCATCGGCACCGGCGTCCAGGCCTGTCACCCGGTCCTCAACAGAATCACGGGCCGTCAGCATAAGGATAGCCTTGGAATAGCCTTCACTACGCAGGCGGCGGCAGGCATCCACGCCATTTTCCCCCGGCATCATCCAGTCGAGAATCAAAATATCATAATCGGTGAACATGGCATACTCATAAATATCGCTGCCATTGGTCACCCATTCAACTTTTATTTTATTCTGTTCCAGCATGTACTGGATAAGTTTACCCAAACGTTTATCGTCTTCAGCTAATAATACTCGCATAGTGGCACCTCCACAATTTTCGTCTTCTATATTATAGACATCTTTTCTTGAAAAAGGAATGAAAATCGTTATGACATTACATAAAAATCATAGTTTACACCTATATACAAAGAGGCTGATATGATATATCCCTTCGCCAGCACACGCATAGCGTGTAAAGCGCTCAGTGATAGACCATATCAGCCTTAAAAAATCTATGTTATTTGTAATACTCTTTAATTTGTCAAATCGCTATGACTCTGTAGCCGCCAGCCTTATGCCGGCCTGACGTAACCCTTGACGGAAAATTTCTGTCTGTGCTTTTGTGGCCTCGGGTACGCCCTGCAACGGATACTCCCAGTTGAGTTTTTCCCACTTGGCAATGCCCATGGTGTGATAAGGCAGAACTTCAATTTCCGCTGCCGGCGGCAGGCTTTTCATAATGCCGATAAGTGCGGCCAGACTGTCTTTACCGTCCGTATAGCCGGGGATTAGCACATAGCGCACCGTTACAGGACGGCGTGCCGCCACCAGCTGCAGATTCTGCAGTATAGGCCTTATAGACTTAATATTCGTCAGCGCCTGATAACTGGCATCGGTACTGCCCTTCAAGGAAAAGAGTACCCTGTCCGTATGGGCCAGCACCTGCATGATTGTTTCTTTACTGGCCAGACCGCAGGTATCAAGAGCTGTATCCAAGCCGCGGGCCTGTGCCTCCGCAAAGAGCCCTGCCACAAACTCCGGCTGCAATAAGGGTTCGCCACCGGTTACGGTAAGGCCGCCACCGGAGTTTTCATAAAACAGGCGGTACTCTTCGGCCTCCTGTAAAACCTCTGCCGCGGTAATGGTCTGCTCCCCCTGTGCCCAGGTGTCCGGGTTATGACAGAAGGCACAGCCCAGCCTGCAGCCGGCCAGGAACAGGACATAGCGCATGCCGGGACCGTCTACCGTACCACAGGTCAGCTTGGAATGATAATATCCCTGTACCATCTTACATTGCTTCGTAGAAGGTACGCTGAATAACTTCGAGCTGATGCGGTCTGTCCAGCTTGATAAAGTTTACAGCATAACCGGAAACGCGAATTGTGAGCTGCGGATAATTTTCCGGATGTTCCATAGCGTCCTCCAGCACAGCCCTGTCGAGTACGTTAATGTTAATGTGATGAGCCTCATAACCGCTGTAGCCATCCAGCATCGCCGTCAGGTTCTGCACACGGATTTCATCAGTCTTGCCCAAAGCCGACGGAATCATGGAGAAGGTATAGGAAATACCGTCACGGCAGTCAGCATAATCAAGATGGGCAATGGACTTCATGGCTGCCAAAGCACCATTCTTATCACGGCCATGCATGGGGTTAGCCCCCGGTGCCAACGGCTCGCCGATTTTACGGCCATCAGGCGTCGTGCCGGTCTTTTTGCCGTACATGACATTGGATGTGATAGTCAGAATGGACAGCGTGTGAGACGCGCCGCGATAAGCCTTATGCTTGCGCAGCTCCGTAATGAATTCATGCGTCAGTTCGTGTGCCAACTCGTCCACACGCGGGTCATTGTTGCCGAATTTCGGGAAATCCCCTTCAACGGCAAAATCCACAGCTACACCCTGCTCGTTGCGCAGCGGCTTAACCTTGGCAAATTTGATAGCCGACAGGGAATCAACTGCGCAGGACAGGCCGGCTACACCGAAAGCCATCAGACGTTCAATTTTACTGTCATGCAGGGCCATCTGACCAGCCTCATAAGCATGCAAATCATGCGAGTAGTGGATGACATTCATCGTATCCACATAGAGTCTGGCCAGCCAGGACAATACCTGACTGTACTTTTTACGCACTTCTGTGTAATCCAGTACGTCGCCCTGCGGCAGGGGGATTTCCGGTGCCAGCTGTTCGCCGGTCTTTTCGTCCTTACCGCCATTGATAGCGAGCAGCAGGGATTTTGCCAGATTGGCCCGGGCACCGAAGAACTGCATCATCTTGCCGAGTTTCATAGCCGACACGCAGCAGGTAATGCCATAATCATCACCATAGGCCGGACGCATAACCTCATCGTTTTCATACTGGATAGCGCTGGTCTTGATGGAAATTTCTGCCGCATACTGCTTAAAGCCCTCCGGCAGACGCTGGGACCAGAGCACCGTCAGATTCGGTTCCGGGGACGGGCCGAGATTCTCCAGCGTATGCAGGATACGGAAAGAGTTCTTCGTCACCAGCGTACGGCCGTCCTCTCCCATACCACCTACAGATTCGGTTACCCAAATGGGGTCACCGGCAAAGAGTTCATTGTATTCCGGCGTACGCAGCATCCGCACCATACGCAGTTTAATCACGAGCTGGTCCATGAGTTCCTGCGCCTCAGCCTCAGTAATTTTACCGGCAGCCAGGTCGCGCTCGATATAAATATCCAGGAATGTGGAAACACGGCCGATAGACATTGCCGCGCCGTTCTGTTCCTTAACGGACGCCAGATAACCAAAGTACACCCACTGCACAGCCTCCCGGGCATTTTTCGCCGGCTGGCTGATATCAAAGCCATAGCTGGCCGCCATGGTCTTGAGGTCATGCAAGGCCTTAATCTGCCAGGAGATTTCACTGCGGGACCGCATTTTTTCCTGGTCCATGCTGCCGCCGAACATTTCTTCCTTGTCCTGCTTTTTCTGCTCAATGAGATAGTCAACGCCATAGAGCGCTACACGGCGGTAGTCACCGATGATACGGCCGCGGCCATAAGCGTCAGGCAGACCAGTCAACAGACCTAAGTGACGTGCCTTGCGCATCTCCGGCGTGTAAAGTTCAAACACAGCCTCATTGTGCGTCTTAACATGCTTAGAATAGATTTCCGTAATCTCATCGCTGACCTTGTAGCCGTATTCAGCAGCAGCCTGCTGCGCCATGCGCAGACCGCCGTTGACAATCAGGCCGCGCTTTAACGGCGCGTCCAGCTGCAAGCCCACGATGGACTCATGCGCCTTATCTATGTAGCCGGGACCGTGGGAAATGGTGGTCGATACCTTTTCCGTATCTACATCCAGCACACCGCCCTTTTGACGTTCTTCCGCCAGCAGGCGCTTGCATTCTTCCCATACAGCCGTGGTATTTGCCGTTGCTGCAGCCAGAAAGTCTGCCTGCCCTTCATAGGGCGTGTAGTTTTTCTGAATAAAGTCACGTACATCAATTTTCGTCTGCCACTTGCCGGGACGGAATCCCTGCCAATTTTCCTGTATCATACAATCCTCCTGTTTGTCGCTTAGACAAAGTAAACCGCCTGAGCAAGGCGTATACACACCCTGCCCAGGCGGTTGGCTCTTGAAAAAGCGTTGGTGCAGTTCCCTGTGTTAATCCACTAATCCGCCGGTCCAGCACCTATTTATTACCTGCTACTAATTATATCCATTACGGGCCTCCCTGTCAATATCATGACAAGAGGATTCCCGTTAATGATATAACCTTCTTTATCAGCCTACACTGGAACGCTGCGCCGCTTCCACCGCGTCAGACAATGCCATATTGTAGCCTTCGCTATATCCCTCCTGATAGCCATCGTACTCGCAGCTGGCACCATAATCGCGCAACAGACGCAGCATGTCTTCCAGCTGTGTTTCCGTCCAGTCACTCATCGCACAGAGGGTTCCCAACCTCTCAATGCAGGCCAGTTCTTTTCCCTGCGTATCCATTGTCATAAACAATTTCCTCCTGCCAAAAGATTCCCCATAAATTGTCTAAGCTTACACCTTGGTCAGTATAGCATGGGAAATTTTTCCTAACCAGTCTTGACTTTTTTTCCAGTCACATTCTCCCCCATGCCCATTGGCAAAAAAAATTTTCACCATCTCCAAGGCTCGTAAACTAATGTAAAATACTCTATAATATGATTATTATAGATACGAAATGGAGATACATATATGGAAAAGACTAACCCCATCTACAAAAGTTATGTGGAAATACTCCGCCGCGAACTGGTGCCGGCAATGGGCTGCACCGAACCAATTGCCATTGCCTACTGCGCGGCCAAAGCCAGGTCCGTGCTGGGCTGCCTGCCGGATAAAGTCACCGTTGCCGCCAGCGGCAATATCATAAAAAATGTCAAAAGCGTTATCGTCCCTAACACGGAAGGACGCAAGGGCATTGAGGCTGCTGCGGCCATCGGCATTGTTGCCGGTGACGAAACTGCCGGCCTCGAAGTCATTGCCCATGCTAAAGAGGCGGATAAAGCTAAGCTGGGTGAATATCTCAGCCATAGTGAAATAAATGTAGAGTTTGCTCAGTCTGACCATGTTCTCGACATTATCGTCAAAGTCAGCAAAGGACAGGACAACGCTGTAGTTCAAGTGGTCAACGAACATACGAACATTGTCAAAATCACCCGCAACGGGCAGGTTCTGCTGGAAAAAGAAATTGTCAATGTCATTGACAAAGACACGCCGGACTACGAATGCCTGACTATTGCAGATATCTATGATTTTGCCATGACCTGTGACCTTGCCGATGTACAGGAAATACTTGACCGGCAGATTGCCTACAACACGGCCATCGCCGACGAAGGTTTAAAAAATGACTATGGTGCCAATATCGGCAAGACGCTGCTCAAAGCCTATGGCCAGGACGTCCATATCCGGGCCCGGGCCAGAGCCGCTGCCGGTTCTGACGCCCGCATGAACGGCTGTGAGCTGCCCGTAGTCATCAATTCCGGCAGTGGCAATCAAGGTATGACCGTCTCCCTGCCGGTCATCGAATACGCCAAAGAAACGGGTGCTGACCAGGAAAAACTATACCGCGCCCTGCTGCTCTCCAACCTCGTCACCCTGCATGAAAAAGAAGGCATTGGCCGCCTTTCCGCCTACTGCGGTGCAGTCAGTGCCGGGGCAGGTGCCGGTGCCGGCATTGCCTGGCTCTGCGGCGGTGACTACAAGGCCATCATTCATACCATCGTCAATGCTTTGGCCATCACCTCCGGCATAGTCTGCGACGGTGCCAAAGCCTCCTGTGCCGCAAAAATTTCCGCTGCCGTTGATGCCGGCATTCTGGGCTTTGAAATGTACCGCAACGGCCAGCAATTCTACGGTGGCGACGGCCTCGTAGAAAAAGGCGTGGAAAACACCATCCGCAACATCAGCCGCCTCGGCCGCATTGGCATGAAGGAAACCGATAAGGAAATCATCAGCATTATGATTGGGAAATAAGACGCGCCCCTGCATATAAATTGCAGTCTGACAGTCAATGCGTGCTTATTTTTATTTGTTACAGCTCAGTCGGGTGGAGGTGGTAATACTTTTCGCTGTTGCACTAAATGACCCACCAGCAAAAATATTGTTTTTCTAGCTACATGCGCCGGCAAGCAGTCGGCGCGATTGTTCAGCGCAGTGTCCAGGGACTGTTGTTTGTGGGCCAGTCCTCACTGCGTTCGGACGGTCGTTCCACTGCGAAAAGCATCACCACCTCCGCCCTAAGAGTCGTCCGTTTAAAAGAATTATTTCGCAGTGACAGGGAACAAGTACATCGATGTTCTTGTAACGGGAGCAACGGGTTCGTAGCAATTGTAAATACCTTAGCTGGGGGCGAACGGGGGAGTGATTTTTATGCGGGGAGCGACTGCCTGAGCGCAGCGAAGGCCGGCACACTGTAGTCAATCGCTAAGCAACTACGCTGA
>NZ_JMME01000002.1:0-298110 GCF_000686945.1 Selenomonas sp. AE3005 | reverse complement strand
AAGCAGTCGGCGCGATTGTTCAGCACAGTGTCCAGGGACTGTTGTTTGTGGGCCAGTCCTCACTGCGTTCGGACAGTCGTTCCACTGCGAAAAGCATCACCACCTCCGCCCTAAGAGTCGTCCGTTTAAAAGAATTATTTCGCAGTGACAGGGAACAAGTACATCGATGTTCTTGTAACGGGAGCAACGGGTTCGTAGCAATTGTAAATACCTTAGCTGGGGGCGAACGGGGGAGTGATTTTTATGCGGGGAGCGACTGCCTGAGCGCAGCGAAGGCCGGCACACTGTAGTCAATCGCTAAGCAACTACGCTGAAAGGAGCGCCGTTGGCCCGCCCGGCGCAGGTAACTGGACAAGAGTATTTACCGAGGTGTGTCGTTTAGCGGAGGCAGAAAAATTACTCCCCCGTGAACCCCATGCACGTATGAACGGGATGCTTTTAAGAACTCGTTAACCATCAAACTGCAATTTACAACAAAAGGTCCGTTGAGAAATTCAACGGACCTTTTGCTATGAAAAAAAATTACAGTTTCTCCTTAAGGTAACTTAGCAATTTTTCTTTGGTGGTCGATTTTAATATGTACCCATTCGGTTTCAGCTTTAATACGCGTTCTACCTGTTCCTTGCCGCCGACACCGGTCAGGAACACCACCGGAATCCCCTGCGTTGATGGTTCCTGGCGCAGCATTTGGAATACCTGCGGCCCATCTACCACCGGCATTTCATAGTCAAGCAGAATCATATCCACGCTTTTTTTCGCCAGGAAGGTTATCGCCTGAATCCCGGCCGTAACGATACTGACCTGATAACTATCCTTAATCCATTCGCGCACCATTTTAGCATACGATGGGTCATCATCAACTATCAGAATATGCTTTTTCGTGTTGCCCTCGACTTCAGGGAAAATCCCCTCCGTCACGGCCAGTTCCAGTTCCTCCATTTTCACCGGTCTGTCCAGCCAGCCCACATGGAGCATGCCGAACACTCTGCCCGTCAAATCATCGCGCTCACTCTTGTCCCCGATGACTATAACTTCGCATTCGCATTCCAAATCATGGATTTTACCATAAACATGCTCAAGCCAGTTGAATTTAATTACATCTTCCATAATGTTATTCGGCAGATAAAAGATAAAGAGTGCCGTTTCTTTTTCCTTATCAAATTTCGGCAGATTATCTTTCTCCTGCGTGATTATAGAAACCTTGCAGCCTATTTCCTTCAGCTTGCGCTCAATCCCCTTAACCACCACGCTATAGTTACACATTACGATAACGACTTTTTTCTCTTTTGTTTCACTCATATCTCTCACCCCATGCAGTACATATTATTGTAACGCCGATGGTCTTATTCAGCAAGTATTGCTATGATTTTATCATAATCGAATTGTTCAGCAGCGGCCTTCAGGCTTTCCCATTTCGCTGTCTCACTGTCAGGAAAACCGTACTCATCAAGTTCCACAAATATCTCCTCCAACCGGCTGCAATCCATTTCCTCTGCCGCCACTTTAATTTCCGCATATGCTCCTGCGAGTAAATCACTATCCACAAGCGGCTTATCTGCAGCCTGCTCCATGGCAAATACTGCTGCCAAAGGTTCCCTAAAGCTGCGGTATTTCGTCATAAACGCCGCATGGTGCTGGACGATGTAGGACGTATCACCACTCTTGCCGGCGTTTTCGAGCTGCTGCGCCTCTTCACCAAAAGCCATTGCACCGATAATGCGCGCCGAGCTTTTAAGCGCATGCACCTTGATGGTATAATCCTTCCAGTTTTGCTGGCTATAAAAGTTTTCAATCTCTGCCACTTTTTCGTCCAGCGATTCATAGAAGATTTTCAGTAATGGCAGATAGTCATCAGCCGAACCACTGTTTTTTATGCCTGTTGACAAGTCAAGCCAGTCTGCGTCTTTTAGTGGTGCCAGCACTTCCGGCACTTGAGGACCAGCCTCAGCTGCCTGATCCTGACTTGCGGCCAAAATTTTTTCAGGTGGCAAATATTCCGCCAGCAACTCCTCTAACTTTTGCGGTGAAATAGGTTTCGTCAAATAATCATCAAATCCGGCACTTATATACTGCTCACGTGCATTGGCAATAGCATTGGCAGTCAGACAGACCACGACCGTGTCCCGATTCGGGTTATCCTCCTGCGCCCGCAGCTCATGCAAAGTTTCAATGCCATCCTTGTTCGGCATCATGTGGTCGAGAAAAATGATATCGTATTTTCGTTCTTGGGTATGTGCCAGACACGCGTCGCCACTTTCTGCCGTGTCAATTCGTACCTGTGTCTGCTTTAACAGATTTTGGAATACGACCAGATTCATCTTATTATCGTCCACAACCATAACTCTGGCATTAGGTGCCGTGAATTTTTCCTGATGGCTTTTTTTACTTTTAAAAATAGCATGATATGATTTTTCATAGTCACCTAACGGCTCCCAGCTTACTACTTTTTGCTTAAGCACAAAACAGAATGTAGAGCCGTAGCCATAAGTGCTGTCCACCTGCATGTTGCTGCCCATCATTCGCAGCAGATTCAAGGTTATGGCCATACCAAGGCCCGTGCCTTCAATATTGCGATTACGTTTTTCCTCAATCCGTTCAAATTCAGTGAACAGTTTCTCCATGTCCTCATCTTTTATGCCAATACCTGTATCCTCCACAGCCACCCGCAGGTATACACTGTCCGGTTCATCAGGAATAGTGTCATAGCCCATATAGAACGTCACTGTTCCCTTTTCCGTGTATTTCACGGCATTGGTCAGCATATTTGTAATTATCTGCTTAATGCGGACCTCATCGCCAAACAGAACACCAGGCATTTCCTCATCAAACCCTAGTTCCAGTTTCAGCCCTTTATCCATAGCCCGCGGCTTCAGCATATTTACCAGGTCATTAAGCATAGAGGCCATATAGTATTCTACGGGAATGATTTCGATTTTTCCTGCTTCTATTTTAGAAAAATCGAGAATTTGATTGATAAGCTCCAACAAGGTTCTGCCAGCCGCCTTAACATTTTCGGAATAATAGCGGATACCTTCGTCCTTGCACTCGCGCAGAATCATTTCATTCATGCCGATAACGGCGTTAATCGGGGTGCGAATCTCATGCGACATATTGGCCAAGAAATTACTTTTCGCCCGTGAAGCCTCCTCCGCCTGCGCCTTGGCTTCCATAAGTTCTGCACTCTCGCGGATTTTCACCTGCGCACGAACCAAGAATGTCACACCCAAAATTACCAGTATCATCAACAGACTGAACACATAAACCACTAACAGGGTAATACTCTCAATCCCCTCCGAGGCCTTGGCCTGTGGTACAAAGCCTGCTACCAAATAATCCGTCCCCGGAATTTCTGCTTCAAACATAATCATATTGCCATGACTGGATTGAAAGCTGCGGGCAGAGGCTACAGAAACTTCCATTTCCCGATTCATGGTTTGATAGAATTTTTTCACCTCAGCGCTTTGCATAAATTCGATATCTTCTACGTCACTTTGGGCAAAGGGAATAATTATATCCCCCTCATGCGTGGTGACCATCATTTTACCAATCCCATCGTAACACTTGATAGCAAATCGCTCCATCAGGCTGTTGATAGGATAAAGCCGGTACAAAACATACTTTACATTTTCCCCATGAAAGACCGGACAGGTAAACAGCAGCCCTTCACCAGGCACGAAAGTAATGGCCCGGTAACCACGAAACGAAGTCTGTATCCCATCAAAACGGCGTACAGACAAGCTGTCCCCAAAGACGGCCGTGCCGTTAAGCGCCATCAATCCCTGTTTGGCACCGGCGTCGTTGAGCAGCCGTGGCATTAAACGCTCACGCTCCTCAGGCGCAGATTCGATTTTCGCCGCAATATAGGCAAGATTTTTAAGTTCGACGTCTAAATTTTCCGCAGCCTGACAAGCTAGTGTTTCAGCCTGCCTCTGTGTCTGCCTTTCCGTGTAAAGTATGAGCAGGTCACTCATGCGCTCTTTGAACATTACACCAACAAACAGCAGCACGAGACCAAAGACCAGCAGGATTATGACAGCAGTGCTTTTCTCCTTCAAGGAAGCAAGGTTAATCATATATCTCTACCCCCTCGACAAACCAATCCATGCCGTAAAATAGCTGTTCGTCACTGATTTGTTCTCCCTCTCCGCAACGAAGGCGTCCTTCATTATCATAGATCACCCCGGAAAACACATCCTGTTTTCTGATACGCTGCAGCTCCAATTCCACCAAAGCCAGTGTCTGCTGCTCTGCCAAAGGTGATATTCTATCCAGCCTTACACCGCCCTCTGTTATATCGAGCCAATAGTCTTTGGACATGTTCACTTTGCCAATCAAAAAGTCTGATAACACCTTTTCATAAACGACATCCCAGTCATATAAAGCCGCCGTCAAATACCGCTGGGAATACTTGGCGTTGGTGGAACCATAGCCGACAGTATATAATCCCATCGCCTCCGCTTTTTTTATAACATTTGGCTTATCCTCATGGTAGGTAAACACATCAGCCCCGGCTGCAGCCATCTTTACAACACTTTCCTGTTCAAGCTGCTCATTGTCCCAACTGCCCGTAAAACGAACCAACAATTTCGCCTGCGGATTAGCCCGCCGCACCCCCATTGCATAGGCATTTATGCCACGATTTGTCTGCGAATTGGGCATTGCCGCTACATACCCCAGCACGCCGGTCTTAGTAAGCGCCCCGGCAACCAAACCGGACAGATAGCGCACCTGGTAAAGACGGGCGAAATATGAAGTACAGTTTTTGGCCTTTCCATGCCCAGATATGCAAAAGAAAGCTACGTTAGGATATCGTTCGGCGATTTTATCCAAATATTTGCCGTAGCCATTGCTGGTCAGAAAAATAACATTGACACCTTTAGCAATCATTCCATCAACGGCCTCGTAAAATGTCCCCTCATCCCCACTTTCAGCGATATATTCACGATGAATAAATTCACAACCATGTTTCTGACTGGCCTTCATAAGACCGTTGAAATGACTTTCATTCCAGCCTCCATCAGCCTTGGAGCCAACTAAAACAGCTCCCACCTTAACCTGTTTGGACTCACTGGGAATACGAAAACTCTGTATCACGAGGATGATTACTGATACGATGATAAGCACCAGCAATATCGGAATACTACGATCCCTCCATCTCTTACTGTTCAATGGTTACGCCCTCCACATACCAGTTAAATGTATTTAACATTGCATTATCTGACATTGATTCGCCTTCATCTAAGCGAAGTTTGCCGGTATTATCCCGAATGGGCCCATAAAACACATCAAATTCACGGCTTGTAAGTCTGTCGTTGGCTGCCGCCACCGCGGCCTTTGTTTCCTCACTAACAATACTGGAAAAACCTGACAATTTAACAATGCCATCCTTCATGCCTATCCACTTGTGCGTTCCGTGGAATTTACCCCTCAGACAGTCAAGTATTTGCTCACGGTAATATCCCTGCCAGTTCCATTCCACAGCCGTAAGATATGCGCTTGTAAACAAATCACTGTTGTCCTTATTACAGCCGATAGACATTATCCCCCTGCTTTCGGTTACTTTGTGTGGCTTTAGGGAGTTCGTATGCACAGCGATAACATCTATCTGTGGGTGATTATCCAGCAACGTTTTCGTAGCCGTCTCAGCAGGCTCATCTGCTGTCCACGAGTTACAAAAACGCACGTAGACGGCAGTCTCAGGACGAACACTGTGTGCTCCCAGCATAAAGGCATTTATCCCCCTGATTACTTCCGGCAGTGGAAAAGACGCCACGTAGCCAAGCTCCCCAGTTTTTGATTCTAAAGCAGCTACAATACCAGCTAAATACCTGGCCTGATACATCCTGCCAAAATACGTTGACATATTTATCGAATGCGACGTTCCGCTCGCATGCAGAAAATATATATTAGGATATGCCAACGCTGCCTTTTTCATATACTCGCCAAATTCAAATGAATTTGCCACAATGATTTTGCAGTCTTCCTTCTCAATCAAATCCACTATTTCTTTATAGCAGTCCTTAGGAACTTTTTCCCGACAAATAATCTTCAGATTTAGTTCTTTCTGCAAAGACTGCAACGCCTCAAAATGCGTCTGGACATAATTTCTATCATTGTGGCTGCCATTTAAAATAAGGCCTATTCTTGTCGTCTCAGCAGTTATATCTGTTTCTGTATGACTATCCCTTATAAGCATAATCCCTGCTACAGCGGCCACAAATATCATTATCACCACAATAAGTATCTTTCTCAACTGGCCTCACTCCTTGCTATCCAGTAATCGAAAACATACACTATTCCTCTGTTAGACTATTCGCCAAAAAATTCTGTAATCCTCTCCCACTTGCTATTCCCTGCCACAATCTATATACTAAAAATACTTATTTCCCTGCAAGCACAAAAGGAGCTGCCATTTATGATGAATTATGAACAGGAATGGGACCGGATTTTAAATATCAAAACTACCGGCCGTGATGATACCATTTCTGATTTTACCCGTTACCCTTATGAACCCACCGACTATGAAGTATTGGAGCAAGTCGTAAATACCGGACTTATACTCAGGAACAACACGCTGATTGATTACGGCTGTGGCAAAGGACGCGTAAGTTTCTTCCTGTCCAGTCAGACAAAATGCCATACCATCGGTGTGGAGTACAATCCGCGGCTGTATGAAAAAGCTCTGGCCAACCGCGACACCGCCTGCCGCGGTCATTTAGTCACGCTGCTGCAGCAGGACGCCGCTGATTTTGCCGTACCGGCCTACGCCGACAGGGCTTTCTTCTTCAATCCCTTCTCCACCGCTATACTCCGCACCGTAATGATGAATCTGCTTTCTTCCTGTCAGGAATCCCCCCGGGAATTTCTCCTGTTCTTCTATTATCCCTCACAAGCATATATCGACTACCTCCTTTCCTTACCCCAACTATCACTGACAGACACGCTGGTCTGCCACCGTAACAGCCCCGAACGCGACACACGCGAAAAGCTGCTAATCTTCCGCACCGGACTGTAACCCCCACTGTTCGTTGTTATCCAAACATAAGTTGCAGTTTGACAGTTAAGTAGTTCTTAAAAGTATCCCGTTAATACGTGCATGGGGTTCACGGGGGAGTAATTTTTCTGCCTCCGCTAAACGACACACCTCGGGAAATAATCTTGTCCAGTTACCTGCGCCGGGCGGGCCAACGGCGCTCCTTTCAGCGTAGTTGCTTAGCTGCGTACTACAGTGTGCCGGCCTTCGCTGCGCTCAGGCAGTCGCTCCCCGCATAAAAATCACTCCCCCGTTCGCCCCTAGCTACGGTGTTTACAATTGCTACGAACCCGTTGCTCCCGTTACAAGAACATCGATGTGCCTGCTCCCTGTCAGTGCGAAAGAATTCTTTTAAACGGACGACTCTTAGGGCGGAGGTGGTGATGCTTTTCGCAGTGGAACGACTGTCCGAACGCAGTGAGGACTGGCCCACAAACTATAGTTACTGGATACTATGATGAATGATCGCGCCGCTGGCCTGCCCGGCGCAAGGTGGCTAAAAAGTGCTGTCGTTTGCTAGTGGGACATTTAGTGCAACAGCGAAAAGTATTACCACCTCCACCCAACTGAGCTGTAACAACTAAAAGTAAGCAGGCACTGACCGTCAAACTGCAATTTACACGCAAAAAGGCCGTTGACATTTTTCGTCAACGGCCTTTAAACCTGTTACTTTATAACTCCATTGCCCCTAAGCACTGCCTGTATGCTTTCCGCACTCTTTTGCAGCAGCTCTTCTTCCTCTGCCGGCAAAGGCAGCGGTATCCTTTTTTCCACACCATTACGTCCGATAATGCTGGGCATGGACAAAGCCACATCATGAACACCATACTCACCATCTAAAGGCATGGACACCGGCATGACACAATGCTCATCGAAAAGCACAGCCTTAGCCAGACGACAAGCCCCCATCGCTATACCCGTATTTGTCCAGCCCTTCGACATTACCACATCATAAGCCGTATTAACGACTTCCTGCGCAATCTTTTCCCTGTCCAGTTCTTCCTCATGGTCAAAGAATTCATCGAGCCTTGCCAGCGGCACACCACCTATATTGACCGTGCTCCAGGCCGGGAAAGCGGAATTGCCGTGTTCGCCTAACATATAGCCTTGCACATCGCTGGCATCCACATGAAAATGTTTGCCCAATATACTTTTAAACCGCATGGTTTCCAATGTCGTCCCCGTACCAAAGAGCCGGCCAGCCGGATAAGCAAACTCCGTGGCAGCCACATAAGTTGTGATATCCAAGGGATTTGTTATCATGATGAACACAGCGTCACGCGTATAGGCCGTTACCTGTTTCATCACATCACGAATAACTGCGATATTTTCCTTGGCCAAAAGCAGCCTGTCCATTTTCTGGCCGGGAAGAATGCTCGGCCCGGCAGCACAGATAATCACGTCAGCATCACGGCATTCCTCAAAGCCGCCAGCATAAACATGAATTCCCGGCACATAGGCACAAGCTAAGGAATGCATTGCGTCCAAGGCCTCACCATGGGCAACTTCCGGCTTGATATCAATACAAACGATTTCTGCGGCCAAATGACAGGCAATAGCTCTGGCCAAAACTGCCGAGCCTACATGCCCCAAACCAATGATTGCTAACTTATGCGGTTTAAACACTTTTACATATCCCCTTTGCCATTTCGTAGATGTATTGTGTACATTAACACTTTTACAGTATACATCTTTTTCACAAAGTTTACAAACGCCTTATCATTCCAACTGATTTCTGTCCTGATAAAGCGTTACGAGCATATCCATATTGGAATCCTCGAGCACTTCCTTGACAAAGCCCTCTGCCCCGCAAATGGCAAAAACTTTCTTGGCTGCTTTAGCTTTTTTGGCCAGACGCAGTATAATCCGCAGCCCGGCACTGGACAGATACTCCAACCCTGTCATTTCCACGGCCAGCTTAGTGCTCGACGCCAGCAAGTCTTCGGCCTGCTCCCCCACTTCCGTAGAAGTAACCCTGTCTAAGCGCCCCTGCAGGGATAATATAGTCCAGACACCTTTTTCGCTTACTTCACTGCTTAATAATTTTTCATCCATTTTCATTTCTCCTATCAAATGCCCTGCCAATGAAAGCACAGCATAGTTATATCATCAGAGGCCTCGGCGCCAGCGGCGTGTTTTCCCACGGCCTCCATACAAATAGACACTATTTCCTCTGCCTTTTTCCCCTGCCCGGCGCTCAATGTGCGGAGCAGCTGTTCCTTGGTAAACATCTGCCCCTCTTTATTCATGGCCTCGGTCACACCGTCAGTATAGAGCAGCATTGTATCTCCCGGAGCCAACTGCAGGGTGTTTTCCTTGTATACAAGCCCCTCCATAACGCCCAGCATGGGATTATCCGCCCGGGGCAGGAGCCGGGCATCCCCACTCCCCTCCTGCTTATGCAGGAGAACCGGCGGATTATGGCCGGCATTTACATAGCTGACTTGTCCCGTGACCATATCTATAACCGCAGCAAACGCCGTAACAAACTGTTCCGCCTCGTTGTTCTGGCAAAGCTCATCATTGGCTATCATAACGGCATCGGCCAGACTGCCGCCCTCCTTTTCCGTTCGGAGAATGCTGCTACCCAAAACAGTTTTTGACCGCACCATAAACAAAGCTGCTGGCACGCCCTTATCGGAAACGTCCGCGATTGTCAGCAACAGACGTTTATCATCAAGGAAGTAAAAATCATAAAAATCTCCCCCCACTTCCTTGGCTGGCTGCATGGTAGCAAACAGCTCACAGCCTTTCTGACTGGGGAAGTCCCGTGGCAGACTCCCGGCCTGAATACGCGCTGCGACAGACAGTTCCGTCGCAATACGTTCTCTCTCGGCTGCTGCCTGCTCCAGTTTCTTGATATAGCGCCGCAGCTCATCAGTCATTTGATTAAAACTTTCTGCCAGCTGCTCAATCTCATCGCCTGTTTTAAGCGAGAGCTTTTTTTCCAAATTGCCGCTGGATATATCACGCACACCGGCCGTAAGGGTGAGCAGTGGCTGCACAAAACGGTCTGCTGCCTTGCGGCTGGCGTAGTACAACATCAGCAGCAATAGCAACAGGAGTACCGCCGTACGCAGCAGATTATCCCGGAAATATTTGCTGAAAGCAGCAAAAAAGTTCTCCGCCTGTGTCAGCAGATGGTCCTTAGCTGCCTGTGCCGGCTGAACCACAACGTCCTTTTCTATCAGGGTGCCATAACTCCACTTCATGGACGGTATCGGCGCATAGGCAATATAATACTCCTTCCCCTCTACCAACACCATGTCAACCGCAGATTGTCCCTCTACCATGCTCACAGCTTTGGCCGCTAAATCCTGCTCTGTGCCCTGCCGCAGGTCGTCTCCTTTTTCAGCCGCTGACAGCACACCAGCCTTCTCCGATGATAGTACCACCTGCCCCTGGGCATTCAAGATGAAGTTAACATTCGTTCCTTCCAACTCATTGGTGGCGAGCTGTTTATAAAGTGAATCGATATTATGTGCTATGCCAGCGCCCCCGGCAAAACCATTTTTATCATAGTAAGGTGCCATGCAGGCAATGGCTGGATACCCTTCTATGCCTACGAAAACATTCGTGAATATAGTTTTTCCTGTGGCTTTAGCCTCCTTGTACCAAGGACGGTTTCGCGGGTCAAACGATGGCGCATACCACTCATCATAAAACTTTACATTCTCATTGCGGTCTGCCATGACATCTACGCTGATAATATAACCAAGCTCAGCGGCATAAAAATAAGTCAATTCATGGCCTGGTTCATAGGTATTCGCCCACAAGGCCATAGTATCAGCGGCATTGGCGGCGATATCAGCCTCAGGCATAACATCGGCGATATGTCCGCTCGCGCGCAGTGCCGGTGTAAAAAACAGATAAGGCTGGCCGGAGGCAATAGGTGTTTCCCCACCAACAGGCAAACGGCGGGGCAGATATTTATCCGGCTTTGTCAGAATCTGCGTCATTGTCTTGGCCAGCAGTTCCGTGTCCTCTTTAATTCTGGCCATTTCACTGTCTATACGCTTGGCCTTTTCCCGCGCCAGCAGCGCAAACCGCTGCTTGGCCTGTTCATCAGCCACTTGCTCAGCAAAAGCAGCCGACGCCGCGCCCATTTCCTGCCCCTGTTCTATCGTATACCGGCGTACATCATTGAGTCCATAGAAGGAAACTGCCTCAAAAGCCAGAAAGCATACGATTCCTGTCCAGAGAACCAGACGGAACAAGCGCTGCTCGATACTCATTCTGACCTTCACGTTGATTCCCCCCTGCTTTATTCATATATGGCTATGTCTTTTTCATAACCTTAATATAATAATTTTCTCCTTTTCTATTGTCTATTCCTCCTAAATCGCTGTATATTTCTTTTCTCTCCCCTAATCGTTTGCCATAAAAAAGCGGATATAGCAATGAAACCATTGCTATATCCGTCCCCAAAGCTTTATATTTCATCATCAGCTTGTACTTTCCCATACAATAAGTCCTCAGCGCTGTCATTCGATTTCTTTATTGTTTTTTTCCTGCAGGGCGGGATTACCTGCAGCTACTGCCATATCCAGTTCCTCATCACTGAGGTTCTTGCTCCATTGAGCTGACATATTATCCATACGGTGCATAGTGAGCAGCTTGCCCAACAAGGTCTCTTTAATGTTATGGCACTGCGAAAAATCAAACCGTTCCAATTTGTTATCAAGTAATTTGTCTTCCATTTTATATTCTCCTCTCTTGCTTTACCGAATCTTTGTTTTTCTTTTGCTCTTTATATCCCTGACAAAGCAAAAAAGTGTATTGGTTTTAAAAAAATTTATTCCTTATCCTCCAACAATTTTTTCAGTTTTTCACGGGCTTGCCGCAATGTCGTACGGACTGTGTTAGCATCAATCCCCAAGGCCTCCCCTATTTCTCCTGACTTCATGCCCAGCCAATAGGTCATTTCGACAATTTTCTGCTGACGTTCGGACAAGCTTGCCAAAGCCTGCAGCAATTCCTCATTTTCTTCCCGCGTCAGTGCCTGCTTTTCCGGTGTGTACTGTTCCGGTGCGGCCGGGTCAAAATTTTCTTCCCAGGGTGCATGCATAGTAACAGTTTTGCTGCCGTAATGCTTGTAGAGCACATTTTGTGCGATACGAAACAGCCATGTGGAAAATGCTCCTTTATCCGGGTCATAATCTTTGAGATGCTGATACATGCGGATAAAGGTATCACTTACCATCTCATCCGCCAGTGCAGAATCCTTTGTCTTTCCCATCAGGTGCTGGTACACACGGGGAAAGAAATGTTCATACAGTTCCGTAAATGCCAGTTCGTCCGTCACTGCGCGCTGGGCCAGGCGGCCCCAGTAATCACTGTCTTTTTTTTGGGGAAAGGTTACAATTCCTTTATTCATAAGTGAATCTCCTTACTTACCGGCAAACTCCTGTCCAACCGCACCAGCGTCCAAGACTTTTTCCGTGTCGTTTTTCTCTTTTACAGGACTGTCTTTGACAGCTGCTGCCTGCAAAGCACTATTGGCGGCGGCACCTTTACGTTCAGCCTCGGCATAAAGGGCAGCGTCAAAGCCCACTGGTACTCCCATGGCTTTTTCCAGGGTAGCACGGTACAGATTGTACTGGTAAAGTGCTGTGCTGTAATTGGAACGCGCCTGAGTGAGTTTTTCCTGTGCGTCCGTCACGGAAAGCAGGATATCCACGCCTTCCTCGTAACGCACCTGCGCAATCATATAGCTTTCCTCAGCCTGCTTAACAGCTGCGGCTGCGGCATGGATATTTTCCTCTGCCGTTTTCATCTGAATATATGCTGTGCGTGTTTCCAAGCGGATAGTTTTCTGAGTACGTGCGGCTGATTTTTTCGCCTGTTCCACCAGCGCCCCGGCCCGCTTGACATTGGCACTGGTCACACCATTGTCAAAAACACTCCAGTTAACGCTAATACCTGCCTCCCAACCATTACTGCGTTCACTGCGGAAAGGAATATTGGATGAGATACTCTGACCTGCCGTTCCTGTAACTCTGGGACGATAACCGGCCTTAGCCGCATCCTGTTGTGCCTGTGCAGCTTTTACAGCATAATCGGCGGACAGGCCATCGGGACGATGTGCCAGTGCGTAATCCTCACAAGCAGGCAGGTCACGGGGATAGGGCTCATAAGTGAAAATATCTGTCGGCGAAACCACACTGTCCTGCGGCAATCCCACAATACTGGCCAAGGTACTGCGCGCCACATTGACTGCGCCCTTGGCACTTGACAGGTTCTGCCGGTAATTGGCCAGCCGTACCTCCATCATCAGTACATCGGCCTTGGCTACCATACCTTCGCTGTATTGGTCGGAAATCAGCTTTAGCTGGGTATTGCCCATGTCTACAGCCTCCTCAGCAATACGCTGCAGATTCTCCCGGTGGAGCAGGTTGGCATAAGCCTCGGCCGCCCGGTAACGCACCTGCTGACGCGTGTTCTCCAGATCGAGGTCAGCCTGATTTAACTGATACCTGGCACTATCAATCTGTCCTTCACGCTGCCCTCCCGTATAGATGGGGATAGTAAGTGTCCAGCTATTGGAAAAGGTGTTGTTATAAGCATTAGCATTATCACCCAACAGTTCACGCATAAGCTTGCGGGATTCATAATCCCTGCCGCCCAGACGTAAGGCACGCGATGACCAGTCGACAACCGGTCCGGTGCCACGCCGCGCACTGGACAGCTGCCATTTCGCCGCGTCCCGGCCATCTTCACTGGCCCCAATGCTCTCATCTGTATCCAGAGCCATCTGCACACACTCAGCCAGGCTCAGGTCTACAGCCGCGCCCGTTTCCTGTTCTCCGTATGGTGCTGCACCAGCCTCCCCCCACAGGCAGGAGGCCGCTACCAAACTTGCTATAATCATTTTCTTCATAAAAGGTCACATCCTTATGCTACTTGCCGTTTCACCAGTTCGGAAAAGATTCCGCCTTTCTCTACCAACTCATTGAAGGTTCCCATCTCGGCAACACGTCCTTCATCCATAACGATGATACGGTCGCAGTTGCGTATGGTGGAAAGACGATGTGCTACGATAATGCGTGTAGCATGGAGACGGTCAAGGCTTTTGGTCACGATGCTTTGCGAACGGTTATCCAGGGCACTGGTTGCCTCATCAAATATGAGTATGGACGGCTTGCCCACCAAAGCCCGGGCAATGAGAATTCGCTGCCGCTGTCCGCCGGAAATATTGCTGCTGCCTTCACTGATGACAGTCTGCATGCCCATGGGCATTTCGGCAATATCTTCAGCAATACCGGCAGCCTCGGCCGCCTGCCAGGCATCATCCTGCGTTAATAGTTTCGTCCCCACGATATTGGTGTAAATATCGCCGGTCATCAGCTGGCCATTCTGCAGCACCACGCCCATCTGGGAACGAACCGAAGGCAGGTTTACATCAGAAAGGTCATGCCCATCAAAGTACACAGCACCACTCTTGGGTACTTCAAAGCCCAGCAACAGGCGTACCAAAGTACTCTTGCCGCTGCCGGACTTGCCTACGATAGCGACATTTTCGCCGGCAGCCACGGAAAAGCTCACATCATGAAGGACTTCATCGCCCTCAACTTCCGTAACATTACCTTTCTCGTCAGGAACCATATTGGTGTAGGAAAATGTAAGGTGGCTTACCTCCAAGGCACCGGATAATTTACCGGCATCCTGCTTGTCGCCAGCACTTTCTGGTACAGCCTCTAATATCGGCCGCAGATTTTCCAGCTGGGGCTGAATCCCAAAATACTGGCTGATCAGTCCGATAATACCGCCCATAACCCCGTTGAAACTGGAATACGCCGCATTAAAGGCGATGAACTGGGCATAGCCAATACCCTTCTGCACGGTCTTGCCGTCCGGCCCCAGCTCATTCATGCCATAAACAGCAATCCAATAGAGAATCAAGGTGAGGATAAAGGGCTGCATACTGGAAATAATGGAAGTATAGTTGTTCTGCCAGCGCAGTTTCAAGCTCCAGTTCCAATGCTCACCAAAGGTACGTGTCCACAGGCTGTAGGCCTGCTCCTCCGCCCCCTGTACACGGAATTTAGCCAGGCCGGCAAAAATCTGCTGTACCGTCCCGGCGGTCTTGTTCCCGGCAGCAATGATTTTCCGCTGGAAGAACAATACCCTGCGCAATACCACAGCAACAAACAAGGCATAAACAATCCAGACAACGATAGCCGCTGCCGTAAGTTTAATACTGTAATAGCACATGAGGAAAATACTCCAGAAGGAAAATATGAAAGACAAGATTGACCCCACAAATTCCCCGGAGGCAATGCTCTTGGCAATACCAATGCCCCCCATGCGGCTGGCCAGTTCGCCCACTGTATATTTGCGGAAGAACTTGGTAGGCAGCTGTGTCAGCCTGCCCCACATAGCAGCCTCCGCGGCAATTTCAATGCGTGTACCAATACGCATAACAGCAATGGCACGCACAATCCCTAAAGCAGCGGTAGTAAAACTGGTCACCATCAGTGCCTGCGTAACTGTTGCCAGCCCCTGACGGTCAAGAATCGGTATGATATCCTGAAAGATTGTTTCCGTAATTATCGGTGTTGCCAGCGGTATTAAGCCGCCAAACATACTGCAAAGAATAATCGTGCGATAATCAGCTGTCCAGCACTGCCAGAACATGAATTTGATTAAATCCCACAATTTGAGGGCGCGTGACGGAAAACCGGCATAGCATTGAAAAGCGTCTTTGCCAATGCGCCCGGCCTCGGCATCAGTCAGTAAAATGCCCTCCGGCCGTTGGCGAAGTACGATGCGGTAGCGTTCCGGTGTTTCAGGAATGAACGCCGCCATTTCTTTTTCTGCTGCCCCGGGAGGTGTATAGAAACCAATCATAACACCGGTGTCTTTCTTGTACCAGTTTTCGGGCAGCGTCACCAGACGCATCTGCATATTACCCTTTTGCATGAGACGCCGGAGCAGAGCCACATAGTCCAAATCCCGCGCTGTTTCCTCAGAAATGCTAATCGTATCAGTCGGCATTTTGAGAGCTTTGGCCACCTGCTGCACGATAAAAGACGCGTCCTCTACCTGCCTGCCGGTGCTCGGATTATCCGCCTCGCCAACAAACAGCATTTCCTCGCCTAACAGACTGCGAATACCATTTTCCACGAGGAGCTTTCTGGCTTTCTCCCGCAGCAGAATTCGCCGTGAAAGGCGCTTATCTTCTGCACCAAATCGCATGCCCATAAACATGGACAATACTTCTTCATGTTCGGCAAACTCGGCCAGCAGTTCTTCTTTGCTGTCCAGCTTGCGGAAAACACGCCCCTTCTTCCATTCCTGCAGCATGTCGTCGCCCTTGTCTGCCATTAACCGTAGCCAGGGCAGCTCAACCAGCCGTGAGAACCAGCGTGTCATGTGGGCGCGCAATGCCTCCGTTTCCACATTTTCCAGGGGACAAAGTGTATATTCCATCTCCTCCAGCGCATAAATCTGCACACGGATTTCTTTGAATTCATCAATAGCCGGAAAAGCAGCTTCTCCCGGTCCGATATCCATAAGATAACAGCGGCGGAAAGAAAGTGCATCTTCCGTCCCATCTTTTTTTCTGGTCACGCCATAGACTTCAGCACTGCCTTTGGTGACCTGCAACAATACCGCATCACTCTTCAGGAGAAGGCGCTGTCCTGCGGAAAGTATTCCCTTTTGTTCCACGTCTTTGCCTCCTTCCTCATTCTTCCAAACTCCCTGTTTCCTCGTTTTCCCGTTCCTCAATCAGTCGTCTGTACGGCCCGTCATGCTTTACCATTTCCCGGTGCACGCCGCGCTCGACAACTTTTCCTTTTTCCAGAACGATTATCTCATCACAATCGCGGATAGTGGACAACCGATGTGCCACAATAAGACAAGTACAGCCACGATGACGGATATTCTTCAGCACCTGTTTTTCCGTAATGGGGTCCAGGGCACTTGTCGCCTCATCAAGCACCAGAATAGCGGGATTTACCGCCAATGCCCGGGCGATTTCGAGTCTTTGCCGCTGGCCGCCGGAGAAATTCATGCCGCCTTCAGCCACCTGGGCTTCATAACCGCCGTTCAATTTGAGGATATCATCATGAATGCAGGCATCTTTAGCCGCCTGTACAATGTCACTTTTCCGCACCGTATGGTCAAAGAGTGCAATGTTTTCCGCTACCGTACCCGTGATGAGAAAAATGTCCTGGTCTACAGCAGCCAGTGAACTCAGAATAACCTTACGCGGCAGTTTTCGTCTGGGTACGCCATCAAAAGCCAATATGCCGCCCCATTCCTCATAAAGGCCGGTGACAATCTTGGCCAGGGTAGATTTACCGCTGCCCGAGGCCCCCACCACAGCAATCCATTCTCCAGGCTCCGCATGGAGGTCAAAGTTTTCAAGGAGCGGCTTTTCCAGCGGGCTGTAACCAAAACTTACATCAGTCAAACGCAAATCACCAGAAAGACGGTCGGCGGAGAAAGATTTTTGCAATTCTTCCTCCTGGGACGGAAAGTTCAGATTATCCACCTCATAACGGCGCACATCATTCAGACGCTGCATCTGCATTTCTGTGGTCTGCAGGGTAGAGCCAAGTCCCACCAAAGCATTTACCGGTGCCTGAAAACTGCCCATCAGGTGCTGGAAAGCCATGAACATACCAGCCGTCATGGCACCTTCCATAATGGAGAAACCACCGATGGTCATAATCAGCGCCCCGTTAATACCAGAAAGCAGCGTGGGCAACATCTTTACCGACATGGCCCACAAAGTTGTTTCCTGCGAGGCGGACAAAACCTTTGTCTGATAACCGGCCCATTTCGTGAAAAAGTCTGACTCGTCACCATTGGCCTTGATGGTTTCTATCATCCGCAGACCATTCATGGCTACACCATAGGCCTTACCTGCATCCTGCTGGATACGCATATTAAGGTCAGTCAGATGCCGGCGCATGGCAAAGAACAAAATGAGTTCCACCGAAGTAAAAGCAATGCCGATAAGCGTCAAGGTCACATTGTACTGCAGGAGCAGCAACAAGTAGAAAATAGCCACAAATAAGTCCAGCACAGCCGTCGCTGCCGGGCCCGAAAGCACACCGGCAATTGACTCATTAAAACCTACACGCCCCGCTACTTCTGCGGCATAACGCTGATGAAAGAACTGCATGGGCAGCTTTAGCAGATGCCAAAAATAACTCGAGGAATCGGCCAAAGTCAGCTTACGCTGCCACTTGGTCAGCACCACCGCACGCAGCCAGGCAATGATACCGGACAGGATAAATGATACCACCATCGCTATGCAGAAATTCACCATCCAGTCCGGATGTTTTTTGGTCAGAATATCATCAAGGAAAATCTGGCTCATAACAGGACTGGCCAGACCGGGAATAATAGCACAGAGCTCCAGAATAAAAATAAACAACGCTGCCCATTTATCCTCCAGGAGCTTTCGGCCCATATCCTTAAACACATTATAGCGATGTCCTGCTTTTTGGAAATTCTCCCCCGGCACTATATAGAGGGCGACACCCGTATACGAGGTACGAAATTCATCAAGCGGCACTGTACGCCGTCCCATAGCCGGGTCGTTTAAGTACGCCCTGCCGTTTTTTATCCCCTCGAGCACCACAAAGTGGTTGAACTCCCAATGAATTATCAGCGGAAAGGGATTTTCGGGCAAGAGTTCCAGAATATCGTTTACCGTCCAGCGATACCCATCGGCCTCGCAGTTACGGTTACGGGCAGCCTTGATAACACAGCTGGCTTTGGAACCATCGCGGTTTACGCCGCATTCCGCACGAAGTTTTTCCAAGGGAATCCACAGGCCGTAGTGAGCCAGTATCATGGCCAAGGACGCTGCCCCACACTCCGTAGCCTCCATTTGAAGAATAGTAGGCACTTTGACACGATTTCTGTTACGGGAAAAAATGCCTTGCAATTTATCAATAAAGCTCATGGACTCACCTGCTTCTCAGCCATTGGCTCAACTTATAGAACACTTTTTCAATAGGCGGCCGCCGTTCAATGATAATGGAACCAGTACAGAAACTGCCTGCCGTAACCGGCTTGTGCTCCCCAACTTTAGATGTCCAGAGATAACCGGACTTGGAATCGGGGTCTTTCACCAGGTCAAAACTCACTTCCATAACCGCGCCCTGCGAACCCTGAATAATCATTTGTGCCAACTGTTCGTTGCCACCCAGATTCTTCTTCATGGACTGCAGCGTAGCCGGATACTGGGATACACTTCTGACCACACCGATAAGGCTGCCGGTCTGGGAAATATCCACACCGCCGGGTGCCAGCTGAATGCTTTGTCCCATCTCAACGCGTTTGCCCTTATCTACCGGAATGTACAGAATGCCCTTAAGGTCATTTTCCCGGTTGTCCAGCCGTACGCTGATAACCGGTGTTCCACTGGTTACGATACCACCGTTTTCCACCAAGACTTCATCAGCAATACCATCATAAGGAGAATAGATATATTCCGCCGTTTCCTTCTGATAGCGCTTGGAATCAAACTCATGCACCCGGCTGATGACATCACGGCTGCTGCCGGCCATTTCTGGACCATACTGGGCCATACGCGTGGCGGCATTTTCCTGCGCCAGATTCACATGCGCAATTAAAGCACCCTTCTTTACCCGTTCACCGGGATGCACATATATTTCATCCATCGTCCCATTAGCCATCGCTGAAATCTTAGCAACACCGGCCGAATCCATAATCAGTCCCATGCCGTTTGCCTTGACCGTGAAGGAACCAAAAATGGACCAAATGACCACCGCCAGCAGCATTACCGCTACAGAAATCAGCCCAATCCAGCCCATGGGCGTAGTAATGGAAAGTACCGTATCCAATTTCTCCGGCGAGCGCATCTTGTCAAGGGCTTCCTGACTGAAAATCTGCTTACCGCCTTGGTTCCAGCGTTCTGTATAGCTGGTTTGCTGTGCCTCAGCAGTCCCAGTCTGCTTATCTTTTTCCTGCATCAGCCATTCTCCCCTTCCAGTATGATTTCCGCTTTCATGCCCTCAGCCAGGCCTTCCATGCTGTCCACTACCACTATATCTCCGGCAGACAGTCCGCTATAGATTTCCACATTCTTGCCATCGTCCGAACCAACGGTGACTTCTTTAAGATGCAGGATACCATTCTCATCAATAACGAAAACTTTATTACGGGCAGCGTCTACCATGGCTTTAAGCGGCACGGTCAGACAATGATAGGACTGGCTCATCTGCATGGTCACGCCCGTATAAGTCATTGGTTCCAAAAGTCTGGTACGATTGTCAACTTCCCAGACAGCACGCCGTACATCAGCCGGCTCGGAAAGGGGCGGAACAACCTCCAGCAGCTGGGCACTCACTTTCTGATTCCAGCCCTGATTTCCTGCACCATAATCCGTATCATAGGCTTTGCCCATCGTCCAACGGTCCGGGAAAGTTAACAGCGCCTTATCACCCACCTGTAAATGACGGGTATCAGCGTCAGCCAGATTGAGGGAAAACTTCAGTCTGTCAAAATTACCTACTAAGGCCACAGGCATGCCAGCCTGTACGGCCGCCCCCTCCCGCTGGTAAATGATTAACACTTCACCGTCCACTGGTGATGTCACGTTCAGCCATTCCTGCTGCAGGACATTCTGCGCGCGCTGTGCCTCTGCTTCCTGCAGAGCTTCCTGTGCGGCCAGATACTGCGCCTCAGCAGCCTCGTACTTCTCCTGCGAAGTAGCTTTTTTGGCGATAAGCCGGCACTGACGCTGATATGCACTATAGGCCTGCGCCAGCACGGCCTCTGCCTTGCGGACGGAACTGTTAGACTGCTGTATCTTCAAAGGAATCTGCTCATTATTCATGGAAAGAAGAATATCACCCTTATGCACAGCACTGTTTTTTCCTACATACCAATTCTGAATGCGGCCATTAGTAAGCGCAACGGCATCGGTCATATTGTCGCTGGCAAAACGCACAGCCTCCATATTTATAACCGGGTGCATATCCTGCACTGTTGCCCTGGCCCCTTTCAATTGCAAGGTACGGCTGTCCATGCGTTTGGCAATCTGATTCTCGTCACTATAGTTCAGCCATGCTCCATAGCCCACCATAGCCATAGCCATCAGCAGGATGATAGCTATACCGAGATAAAAATATTTTTTCATGCTTTATACTCCCTTCACATGCTATATGTGCCCCAAATAGATTATTGCAATGAATAGAATAATAATACCCTAATTTTTTTATATAAAATATAAATTCGACATTATAAAAGGAAATCCTCCCCTTTCCATCTCTGTCCCCTTGCCCACAACGGCCTTATACCGGCACAACAGAATATGCGGCAGGAAATTTACCCATTTTGTAGAAAAATAAACATATTATCACGCGAGGAATTTGCGCCGTAATGTCCAAAGGAGGGACGTCATGGTTTTTTCGTCAAATATATTCTTATTCATGTTTCTGCCCATGGTACTCATGTTATATTACAACCCCTTTTGCCGTGGCAGAAAGTTCCGTAATGTGCTGCTGTTATTAGCCAGTCTCTTTTTCTATGCCTGGGGAGAACCTTTATTTGTATGGCTGATGATTATTTCCATCATCGCCGGCTGGCAGGCAGGGCTGAAGATAACCAAGGCAGATTCGCCTGGTGAGCGCAAACTGTGGCTTACCCTGGGGACAATTTTTCATTTGGGTATGCTGTTCGTCTTTAAATACCTGACCTTTGCCGCAGCCCAGCTGGGGCTTTTACTGCAGAAAGATTTTTCTGCCATTCATCTGGCACTGCCCATCGGTATTTCCTTCTTTACCTTCCAGCTGCTTTCCTACTTGTTCGATATTTATTACGGGAAAGCCAGTGCCCAGAAAAACGTTCTGCATGTAGGACTATACATTTCCTTATTCCCCCAGCTCATCGCCGGCCCCATTGTACGTTATGCAGACATTGAACGGGAAATTCTCTACCGTCAGGAGACGCGGCAGGATTTCACCAATGGCATGATACGTTTCAGCTATGGCCTGGCCAAGAAAACTCTGCTGGCTAATTATCTGGCTATCATTGCCATGCAAAGCAGATTTATGTCAGACCAGGAGCCCCTTTCCATAGCTGCTGCCTGGCTGGGGGCTGTTGCCTACACACTCCAGATATATTTTGACTTCTCCGGCTACTCGGATATGGCCATTGGACTGGGGCAGATGTTTGGTTTCCACTTTCGGGAGAATTTCAACTACCCTTACATTTCCCGCAGTGTAACCGAATTCTGGCGCCGCTGGCATATCTCCCTATCCTCCTGGTTCCGTGATTATGTCTACATACCACTGGGCGGCAGCCGGTGCAGCCGCAGCCGCCTGGCCCTTAATCTCTTTATCGTATGGTCATTGACAGGTTTCTGGCACGGTGCCAATTGGACATTTCTGCTGTGGGGATTGATTTATTTTCTATTGCTGATTTTGGAAAAGTTTACTGGGTTTACGGACAGGCTGGGGATATTAGGCCATGTTTACACCATGCTGGCTGTCATCATGGCGTGGGTTGTGTTCCAATTTCCCAGTCTGGAGCAAAGTCTTTCCTATCTGGGCATGATGTGGGGTCTGCCAGGCAATCCCTTCTTTGATGAACTGGCTGCTCATTTTCTTGCCAGCGGCTGGCTGGTCTGGCTAATGGGGCTTATATTTTCCCTGCCTATATATCCCTGGGCAGCCAAACATTGTCCGCTCTGGCATTCAGTTGCTGAGCCCTGTCTGGCCGCAGCCTTGTTCGTGCTTTCCGTTATAGCTACCGTAGCTGGGAATTACAATCCCTTTATCTATTTTAATTTTTGAGGTGCAGTTATGAGCATGCGTGACTATATTATGCGTTTTTGCGCCGGCCTGTTGCTTTTTACATTTTTCATGATACTTCTGCGCTGGTTTACTGTAGTGGTGCTGATTGACAGCTGCAAATGGGACAATGAACTGACGCGTCTGGTTCTTTGGGATAATTGGCGTCTGCCCGAGCTTATACATCCCAGGGAAAAAAATATCGCCTGGGCCAGTCTCTACCCCTTCCAGGAGCCGGAACCGGAAAAAAATCTGCTGGCAGAGCTGCGTCAGCAGGAAAATAACCTGCGCGTGGAGCAGTCACGGTTCGCACGCTGGAGTCAAACTTTTTTGCCGGGATATACGAGCATTGTCGAAACAGGCCGGCGCTATGACAAACTCATAGGCTGGGATATCAGGCCTATAGCTCCCGAAGGCGTGCAGGTACTATCAGATGGCTGGCTGTTTTATCCGAGCCTGCCCTTTGACATTCACGAACAGCTTGCCGAAACCGCCTCTTTTGCCGCGTTTTGTCAGGAGCAGGGCGCCAAATTCCTGTTTGTCCCCAACGCACCAGCCCTGGACACAAAGACCGATGGCCACCTCATCGGTCGGCTGGATTTCTGCCTGCAGAAAAAAGATAATATGGTGCAAGGACTGCAGGAACGCGGCGTAGCGACGCTTGACCTGTATCCGCGCATGCATGAAGATTTCCCTGATACGCCCTACCATCAGCTGTTCTTCCGCACGGACCATCATTGGCTGCCGACTACAGGCCTGTACGCCGCCCTGCAGATTGGCCGGTGGCTGCAAACTGAAGGCGGCGTCCCTCTTATAGATACGCCCCTGCGCCTGGAAAACTATCAGCAGAAGATTTACCCTGCCTATTTCTTAGGCAGTCAGGGGAAAAAGCTGACCACGGTTCTGACGCAGCCGGACGATTTCATGTTGCTTTATCCCCAATTTCCCACATACCTGCATTACGAAATACCTGGGCTTGACATCGACACCTATGGCGATTTTTCCATCACCTATGATATGCATGAAGTAGAACGTAAAGATTTCTATGGTTCCAATCCCTATGCAGCTTATAACTATGCCGATTGTTCCCTCATTCACATGGAGAATTTCGCCCCGGATGCGGCTAATGTAAAGATACTCGTGGTGAAAGATTCCTTTACCAACAGCGTAGCCCCGTTCCTTGCACTCTGCGTAAAACATATGGATATCTTAGACCCACGCTGGTTCAAAGGCAGTATCCGCAGCTATGTGCAAAAAACAAAGCCCGACTTCGTGCTGGTTATTCACACCGTCAAGATAGACTATCCTATAGAGCGTGAGTCTCATCAAAACGGCTATGATTTTCGCTAATAAAAAAATCTGTTGACGCATTTAGTCAACAGATTTTTTATATGGGGATTTTTTACCTACAGTGCACTACTCCCCTGTGCCATATTATCTTTGCCGCCGCCTTTTCCGCCCAGCTTTTTATTAAGTATACTTATACGTTCCCGGCAGCTGCCCGGTACATCAGTGCCCTGTGTCAAAATATAGTTAAGCCTGTTTTTAGATTTATAAAACAATGTAACCTGTGCCTGCGGATTCTCCGCCAGCCGCTGTGCTAATTTTCTGGCTGCCTCGGCCGATATATCGTCAAAATGTACTTCTATTACTTTAACCTCATTTGCAAGCTCCGCCTGCGCCAAAAGCTGTGGAGCTATTTCATTTATCCAGCGTTCTTCCGCCAAGGACAGTTTTTCCTGTAATTCCCTGTTTTCCGTCTGCAGCCGCTCTACCCCGAGCTTTATTTCTTCGTCCTTAAGGGACAGCAGCTGTACCGATGCGCTGAGCTCCTGCCAGCATTTTTGAATTTTTTCCATTGCCAGCCTGCCGCAAAGGAAATAAACACGCGTGCCAGCCTTATGTTTCTCTGTCCTAAAGATTTTGACCAGTCCAACCATGCCCGTCATGGGCGGGTGTGTGCCGCAGCAGGTGCAGGCGTCACTGCCAGCAATGCTGACAACTCGTACCAGGCCAGTCAGTTTGTCATTGAACTTGCGCGTGGCACAAGCGGCCGCCTGCTCAACATCCATCCAGGCCGTTTTTACCGGCAGGTTTTCCTGAATCTGCTGATTGGCCAGCGTCTCCACCTGCATAACTTCTGCCTCGCTGACTTCACGGTTCAGGTCAATTGTCACCATGTCCTCTGACATATGAAAGCCCACATTATCGGCCTGACATAATTTCCAAAAACCATAAGATAAAAGATGTTCACCGCAATGCTGCTGCATATGGTCAAAACGCACCTGCCAGTCGATTTCCGCCGTAACTTCCGTCCCCACAGCTACAGGCTCAGCGGTTTCATGCAAGATATGCCCGTCCTTCTCACGTACATGCGTGACCTTGACAGTTTTATTGTCAAAAAGCAGTTTGCCGGTATCGCTTAGCTGACCGCCGCCCTCGGGATAAAAAACCGTCTGCGCCAGCTCCAGCCCAAAACCATTTTTTAGTTCTACACAGGCTGTAACTACCGTCTGACAGCTGCGCAGCATGACCTGTTCATCATATAATCTTATGGTTTTTGTTTCTGTCATTTCTTTCACACCTCACCATTACGCATGGTCTGATTTTAAGCCGGCACCGCACACGGACAACAATACCCTCTGCGGTCTGCTATATCATTATTCTTGCCCGCTTGTCTTAATCCTGCTAAATACTGCCTTTTACTTGAAAAAAACCTCTTGTTTCCATAACATAGCAAACATAATAGGCGGTTCGCCGCCCCAACTGGTCTGAACCGCTCCCCGTCAAGAGGACAATAAAAAATTATAAGATTTCTTAGGCCGGTAGATTCGTCTGCCGGTCTTTTTATGCAGCTAAATACAAGGTGTGTTTCTCTATCGGTGTTAGGATTCCGAGATTACGTTGCACACGCTTGTAGTTGTAATACTGAATGTAGTTTTCAATCGAATCTATTAGATTCTGTTTGCTGGTAAATCGTTTGCCGTAGTACATCTCTCGCTTTAGGATGCCCCAGAATCCTTCCATAGGCCCGTTGTCAATGCAGTGGGCTACACGGGACATACTTTGGGTCATTCCCTGTTTTTCCAATTTGTGATGGAAATTCCTGTTCGTATATTGAAAGCCTCTATCGCTATGGAACAGCGGATGGGCATCTGGATTGGCTTTTACCGCCTTGTCCAAAGTCTTGAATACCAATGGATTGTCGTTACGCTCACTAATGACAAAGGATACGATTCGTCTATCGTAAAGGTCAAGGATGGCACTCAGGTACAGTTTATGTACCACAGGCCCCTCATACCACTTGAATTCTGTGACATCGGTCAACCATTTCTCATTGGGCGTATCGGCATGAAATTTGCGGGAGAGGATGTTTTCTGCGATGTATTGAGGATTTTTCGCCCGTCTGGTGCAGCCATAGCTGCGGTACTTAATGGTGGATTTTATGCTTTTCTTCCGGCATATCCTAAGGATACGCTTGTCATTTACATGAATGCCGTGGTCGTGTCTTAGGTCATCATTTATGCGGCGATAGCCCTTGTCCGGGCGTTCATTGTGGATTTTTTCCAAAAGTTCAGCAATGGCTATGTTTTCCTGAATCCTGTCGACAGTTTTTCCAGAAGCCCATTTGTAATAGGCTGACCTCGATACATTCAGCAATCTACACAGTTCGTCAATGGGATAATCTTTTTCCTGGTGGCAGTCCCGTATAGTCTTGTAGGAGCGAATACGTCTTACTTGTCCAAGAATTCCCCCCTCTCCAGTTCGTTCAATTTTTTTAAGAGGTCACGCTCCATCTCAGCCATATACAGCTGATGTTTCAATTTCTGGATTTCAATCTGGGCCTTTTCCAGCTCAGTGCGTGGCGTCTGGTCTTTCTTACGCTTGCCACGGCGGTCCTCAAGCCCGGATTCGCCGAGTTCTATGTAACGCAAAGTCCATGTCCGTACTTGTTGATAGCTGACCTTGTGTTTCTTGGCCATTTCACCGTAGTTCTTATCTGAAGCCAGGCATTCCTGGACGATTTGCAGACGTTCTTCCTGTGTGGTGCTGCGTGCTTTGCTCATGTAGCTTCCGCCTCCTGAATATTTCATGGAGCTAAGGTCTCCATGAGCATTATACACCTTAATCCAGGTCTGAAGCTGGCATCTGGAACGAATTTTGTACTTCCGACAAATATCCAGCTGACCAGCCTTACCGTTTAAGTATTCTAGAACGGCCATTGTCTTGGTTTCTGGTGAATAAACTCTGTTACCGTTGTCCGTATAAAATCCGTCAACACCTTCTGCCTCGTAGCGCTTAATCCACATTTGTACTGAGGATAATCTTACTCCTGTAGCTTTGCTAATATCACCTTGAGTAATTTCTCCGCGCAGATAAGCTCTTACATATTCTATTTTTTCTTCTATTGCTATTTTCTGGTGTTTGGGCATAGAAAACTCCCCCTATGATGACAGTTATATTTTTTACTGTCTCTCATAAGGGGAGCATATCAGTCTGCAAACCGCCTATTATGATATTTCTCCTAAATTATAATTTACTCAAAATAAACTCTGCCTGTCCCTGCAACTGGTAATTCCCCAGCCCGGCCGGTACAAAAACCGTCCGTCCCTTATCAACAGTAAGACATTCATCATTACCAGTGAGCTTTAAAGCCCCGTCCAGCACCGTCAGGCACTGAAATGAATCTTCGCCGGCATGCATAGTGCTATCGCCATGCAAGCTGCCATGATATACCTTAAAATACTTGCACTCCGCCAATAATTTAACATCCATATTGGGGAACAAGTCAATGTCAACCATTTTATCAGACGTGGCTTGCGGCACTTCCAGTTCCGTCACGGCCAAAGCTTTATCAATATGGAGCTGACGCGGCTTGCCATCTTTGCCCACACGTCCATAGTCATAGACGCGGTAAGTAAGATTGGAACTTTGCTGTACTTCATAAATCAGAATACCACTGCCAATAGCATGTAACGTCCCTGCTTTGATAAAGAACACATCACCTTTATGTACAGGCACCTTATTACAAACATCCAGCAATGTGTTATCCTCTATGCGCTGCTTGAATTCTTCTTTACTGATTTTCTGCTGAAAACCATAAATAAGACTGGCACCAGGTTCTGCGTCCACCACATACCACATCTCTGTTTTGCCCTGCTCGCCTTCTTCCCGCAAAGCATATTCATCATCAGGGTGAACCTGTACAGATAATTCTCCTTTGGCGTCAATAAATTTAATCAGCAGTGGGAAATATGCCATATCTTTAGCCTTGCTGCCCAGCATGGCTCTGCCAGCCCCGGTCAAAAGTTTTGACAAAGTTTCACCTTTATACTCACCACTGTCAACCAGACTCAGGCCAGCCTCATGACAGGAAAGTTCCCAGCTTTCCGCAACTATATCCAAATCTGAAGTCTTGCCATATTCATTCTTCAAACGATTGCCGCCCCAAAGATAATCCTTCAACGGTGCTTTTAAAAGCATAGGTTTTAACATGAATGCATCACTCCTTGCTCATATATACGTATATTATATAGCGAATTACTTAAAAGTACAAACAAGAGCGCATTCGCTGTTTATAAGAAATTATCTTGTATTCGAATATTTTTGTGAAATGAACACCTTACCTTTCCAGGGTTCTAAACACACAAAACTAGGTTATGCACCCCAAAATGCAGAACCTGGTTTTCATATACAATGTTCAGTTCTATTTTATTCCTTTAGTAAACACTTGCCCAAGTCATAAGCCGCAGCACATTGCCGGGGGAACATCTCTTCACGATAGGCAGCTTTGGCCTGTGGGCCTTCATAAGCCACATGCACGGACTTGTTTTCATCAATGGCCTTGTTGCACAGGCAGCCTTTGTGGTCTTCGGGCTTGCCGATGGCATATTCTTGAGGTCAACTACCTTCTTTCCTCAATCTTTCAGCTTAAATACTTTCTTCGGCTGGCCACATAGCGGGCAGGCAAAATCATCCGGTTCAGCGTCCAAATCACCGACATGCTCATAGCCGCAGACCGAGCAGACATAGATTTTCTTGCCGGCAGCCTCCAACAGGCCTGGGCAATGTTTTTCCAGAATTTTCGCCAGAACAACGCCATGGTGGCCTTCCTGCTTGGCAAAAACTTCCATTTCGTCAGCAGCCTCAGCAAGGCCGGCCTCGCGGAATTTATCCGCCATGGCCTTAACTTTCTTTTCCCCGCTGGTTTCTGCGCTCATCAGGCCACGCACGAGCTGCCAGAAATCCTTGGGCAGCATGCCGTTTACCGTCGCATAGAAACCGGCATGAACAGCCTCTTGATTAGCCGCCTCGATAAATTGTTCGGCCACATCATCAAGCCCCTGCTCTTTGGCAAGGCGCGCCAGCGTATAATACATCATCGTCCCCTTGGCCTCACCCAGGGCCATCATTTCTGCCATTTTCTCCAGCGAGGTTCCCTTCGTTATACCATGTAAGCTCATGAAAATCTCTCCTTTACAAACCTAATACACATTAAATATAATACACATTTATAACAGCTTTTCGATTGCTGCCATCATCGCAGACGGACTGGTGGTCGGTTCAAAACGCTCTACCACATTACCATCTCTATCGATGAGGAATTTGGTGAAGTTCCACTTGATGCCATCGTCTTCCAGATACTCCGGATAGTTCTTTTTGAGCGCATCCATGAGTACCGCAGCAAATTCATGCTCTTTATCAAAGCCCTTGAAACCTTTTTCAGCCGTTAAATACTTAAAAAGCGGCTGGGCGGTTTCACCGCGCACATCACCCTTCTCAAAAATCTGGAAGCTTACGCCATAGTTGCGGCGGCAGAACTGCTGTACTTCGCTATTGCTGCCCGGTTCCTGTGCACCAAACTGATTGCAGGGGAAACCCAGGATTTCCAGCCCCTTGTCCTGATACTTATCATAGAGCTCCTGCAGTTCCTTATACTGCGGAGTGAATCCGCACTTGCTGGCGGTATTGACAATAATCAGTACCTTGCCTGCATAATCCTTTAAAGATTTTTCCACACCGCCATTCGTTCTGGCTGTAAAATCATAAACTGTCATCCTTATCTCCTCTCTGATCTCAATCTCTAACACGCTTTTGATTATAATGACCAATTGTGACCTCTATGTGACTTTTATTCGATTTTTTACAACCTTTTTGTAAAAAATCTATTTTGACGATATGGCGAGCACACAGGACTTGCCACTGTCAAGCGGCAGGGCAACTGTCATTTCCGTTCCCTTGCCCGGCTGACTTTGACAGTCAATCTGACCGCCCAGGAGTTCCAAAATACGTTTAACAATGGACAGCCCCAGTCCATGGCCTTTTTCCTGATGGGATTCATCACACTGATAAAAGCGTTCAAAGATATGCGCCTGTTTATCTGCAGGAATTCCCATACCTTCGTCACGAATGCACACGCAGATGGAATTTGATGCCAGTTCTCCTGATATATGTATGGTGCTGCCCTCTCCTGAATACTTCACTGCATTGTCAATCAGATTCAGCCACACCTGCTTAGTCAAATCCGGGTCGCTTTCAATCTGCAGGGGCGGCAAATCAATGGCAAAAGAAATATCTTTGACCTCCCATCGCTCAGCCAGCAAAATCACACACTGCCGTATTTGCTCGTCTACGGCAATATCTTCATGACGCATGACAATAGCCTGGGCATCGAGCCGCGATAAACGCAAAAGATTTTCCGCCAATCGCGAAAGCCGCAGAGCCTCCTCATGCACCAGCCCTGTATATTCCCGTCGTTCTTCCTCGGTCAGACCGCCCTCCAACAAGATTTCCGAAAAGCCGACAATGGAAGAAAGCGGCGTCTTGAATTCATGCGATACACTGCCCGTAAAACCTTTTTGCATATGGTCAATACTTTGCAGTTCCTTGGCCATGCGGTTGAAATTATCTATAAGCTGCACACCCTCTGCCGTACTTACAAAATCTTCTGGTGGTGGCACACGCACAGCAAAATCCCCCTTGGCGATACGCCCGGTGGCCTCTACCACTGACTGCGCCGGACGAATGTAAAAACCGGCCTCCCAGGCCAGCAGCAACGCCCCGGAAACAATCGTTAGCAAACTGCAGATAATGAGTGCCACCGGCAGTTCCAATTGCAGCCCCGTCAGGCTGTCCAACAGATAGACCAACAGGCTGGACACGCCACAGCACAAGGCCAGGGTGAGCAAGGTGGTCAGGCTATGATAAAGCCGCAACGGCAAAATAAACTGTTTCTTCATGTTGTTTCTTCCTTAAACACGGCCTTATACCCCAAGCCCCGCACTGTTTCAATGGCAAAGTCGGGATTATCGGCAAAGCGATGACGCAGTTTTTTGATATGGGCATCGACATTGCGGCTGTCCGTATCCTTATCTACGCCCCAAATCTCATCTAACAGTTCCTGCCGGGTAAAAATCTTGCCCGGCTGATTGAGCAGCTTGAATAACAGATAGAATTCCTTAGGCGGCAGAGTGTCCGTATTATCGCCGGTCTGCACCGTCAAAGATGCATAATCAAGCACCGTACTGCGAATCGTTAACCGTTTTTCACTCAGCAGCTGCGCCCGACGCAAGAGTGCCCCCACACGCAGCATAAGTTCCCGCAGCTGGATAGGCTTTACCATATAATCATCCGTCCCGGCGCGGAATCCTTTTTCCATGTCCTCCATCTGGCCTTTAGCCGTGATTATCAAAATTGGCAAATCCATCTTCGCCCCCCGCAGGGCACTCGTCAGTTCCAGTCCGTCCATACGGGGCATCATCACATCGCTGATAACGAGGTCAATATGCTCCCGCTCCATAATGTCAAGCGCCTCCTGCCCATCAAAGGCCGGAAAAACATTATACTGTTCCTGTTTCAGCTTTGCACAAATCATGCGGTTGAGATTTCTGTCATCCTCCGCTACTAATATTGAAAACATAGGCTGCCCCCTTTACATAGAAAATCGCATCTTATGTAAATTTTATTATCCCTATGTGACTTGTATATGACTTTATTTCGCCCTGCCAATATAAAATCCTGTTTACGCCATAAAGATAAATTGCAGTTTGACAGTTAGTGCCTGCTTATTTTTATTTGTTACAGCTCATCGAGGTGGAGGTGGTAATACTTTTCGCTGCTACACTAAATGTCCCACCAGCAAACGACTGGGCTTTTTAGCAGCCTTGCGCCGGGCAGGCCAGCGGCGCGATTATTCATCAAGGTGTCCAGCGACTATAGTTTGTGGGCCAGTCCTCACTTTGTTCGGACAGTCGTTCCGCTGCGAAAAGCATCACCACCTCCGCCCTAAGCGTCGTCCGTTTAAAAGAATTATTTCGCAGTGACAGGGAACAAGAACATCGATGTTCTTGTAACGGGAGCAACGAGTTCGTGGCAATTGTAAAGGCCGTGGCTAGGGGCGAACGGGGGAGTGATTTTTATGCAGGGAGCGACTGCCTGAGCGCAGCGAAGGCCGGCACACTGTAGTCAATCGCTAAGCAACTACGCTGAAAGGAGCGCCGTTGGCCTGCCCGGCGCAGGTAACTGGACAGTGCTATTTTCCGAGGTGTGTCGTTCAGCGGAGGCAGAAAAATTACTCCCCCGTGAACCCCATGCACGTATGAACGGGATACTTTTAAGAACTAATTAACTGTCAAACTGCAATTTATAATAAAAGTCCGCTGAATTTCGTCAGCGGACTTTTACTATAAGAGAATATTTCACCTGGCTCAGCCATTAATGACTGCCAATTTCTTTTCCAACACCAGCACACCGTGACGCACACAGTCGTCACAGTCGCAGAGCATTTTCCCGGTGTCTATGCCCTTTAACTCCCGGCAGATTGTCCCCCCGCCGGACATTTCCTTGAATTCCTGCAGCATATCTTTCGCAATCATCTTGCTAGGCGTATCGGATTTATTGAGCAGGCCTAATGCCATTACCGCCCCACATAACGCGCCGCAAGTTCCTTCCATGCCGCCCATGCCAGAACCAAAGCCGGAACCCATCGCCAAGATATCCTCTGTGGGCCTGCCCAGTTCCTTTTCATAGGCCATCAGCACAGCCTGTGCACAATTACAACGGTTATGTTTGTACTCCACAGCTTTTTCAGCTCTTGCACTTACTACGTCCATCTTTCTTACCTCCAAAATATAATCACAGTTACTACTTTGCTATTTATTATTTTTTTCCTCTTTTTTCAGCGGCGAACCATCCATAGGCAGATTTTCCTTTGCATATAGGAAACCAATATCGTAAAGCCGCCAAAACTGCACACATACCCTAGTGCCGTAATTCCCACCAGACTTTTACGCTTTTTACTTAGGTCATCACCAGCAAGCGGCAAGCCGTAGCGTAGTAAAGACTGAACGCAGTATACCTTAACGCTAAAAAAGTCCTGACACTTTGTGCCAAGCCTTTTTTAGCGAACAATCTTTTTCGCTCATTTATTTTTCCGGAACCACTGGCACCAGAAGATAACTTTCATATTTGCCGCCAACATGGATAATGTGTTTTCCCTTGTTGCGGGCAGCCGGTGCTTTGACAGCCAGTTCCGGGTGAGGGACTTCTGTATGGTTGCCGCCTAAAGTTTTCATGGCCGGTTTCTCGCCCGGCATAAAGGTATATCCCTCGGCGGGGACGGCAATCTTTGCTATGCCAAAAGGCGGCACGCTGTCGGCCTTGGGCGGCTGGTAAGCCGCTATGGTCAACTGCAGCTTTTCACCGGCATGGTATTTCATGCCCATGGGCCAGATACCAATATCCACAGGCACAATCTCGCCTTTTTTCAGTAAATCCTCATGGGTATGTTTTAAAACCGGCTCGGCAGGCGTGGATTTTTCCTTATCCAAAGCCCGCTGAGACACGCGCAGGTACCCTTCGGCAACAATGGGCATGTGCGTCATCTTGTCAACGATAGCCTTGCCATCTTTATCGAGTTTTTGCACTGTCACCTGCAGTTCCATATCATCAGCGCCGTCTGCCTCAACATACGTATGCAGGTTCATATAGCCGGTCAGTTCCGTATCCTGGTCAAAAGTCAGCACAAAGTTGGCCGCCGGCCGTTCGGCCTGCGTATCGTAACTGATAGTCTGTTCCTGCGTTTCTTTATCCCCGGCCAGCGTTTTTTGACTTGTCAAATACAGCTTTTTGTACTGCGTTCTGGCCAGTGGAAATTCCTGCTCGACTCTGTCCACTACGTCTTTATGCCCGGGGTCAAGCACCGACAGGCGCACGCGCGGCGTCTTTTCCCAGTCATTGTCCACGCCTTTTAAGTAATGGTCAAAGAACTTGCGCAAGTCCTCCACATGTTCCGGCTGGTAGTAATCTGCCCATTCATTGGTGTTGTGGACGCGCAGCCATTTATCCTTGCTGGGAATCTGACGGAAACCAGCAAAGGTGCCGTGCGTATGCACCGGATTGGTAAAGCTGGCCACGACATAAGCCGGTATGTGGATATTCTGCAGTTTGGCAATCTTGTCCTGCCAGTAGGCATCCAAAAGCGTATGCGTCACCACCATACGCGGCTGGTCCTCAATGTAATTCTTGCTGGCAAAAGTTTCAAATATCCCCTCCGGGAATACGGGATTCGGAATTCCCCCACGATTGGCCGTTTCACGGAAATGGTCAACAAAACCTTCCCAGGGGGCAATCGCTGCTAAATGCGGCGGCTGTTCGCCGGCAATAAACCACTGCGAAACTGTCAGCCAGGAATTGCCAGACATGCCGATTTTGCCATTTGACCAGGGCTGCTTAGCCGCCCATTCAATCGTATCATAGCCATCTTTAGAATTCTGACTGCCCCAGTAGTTTAAGTTGCCCTCCGAATGATAGGCACCGCGGCTGTCGGGATTGATGATGACATATCCCTGCGCCACCCAGTAAGCTGGGTCAGGAGCCTCAAATTTTTCCAGCCCGGAAGTTGCCAGCTGCGGCACCCCAGCCCGTCCCGGCACATCGTCGAGCCACTGGCCGCCGATTTCCTTGCCATAAGGGCTCCACGCCATAATGGCCGGGTGCTTGGCCTCGTCTACCGGCCGGAAAATATCCGTATAGATAACCGTACCATCACGCAAGGTGACCGGTACGTCCTTTTCAAACAAAATATCACAGGTTAGCGGCTTGGAACCTTCACGGCGGATTGAACCAGCTTTAAGCACCATCTTTTCCTGTTTTAATGCCGCAGCACGGGCACGCGCTGCCGAAACAGGCAAGCCTTTACGATAATATACCTCAATCGTTTCACCATTCGCCATCTTCTGCGGCAAGCTGATAGACGCCTTCTCCGCTGCCACTGTCCCCGGCACCAGCACCCCCATCGATAGTGCTGTCAGTCCCAGGCAAAGCATTTTTCGCATAGACCCCTTCATTTGATAGCCTCCCTATAATTAGAATTATTTATCTTTTTCCCTTGATATATTATAATACTTTTATATTGATTTGTTAAATTTACTATTCTTTTTAGCATAAGGAGCTTATTATGGTCACATATGCCTTTTATAATAGTCCTTTCGGCCTGCTCAAAACTGGCACTGCTGGCGGAAAAGTTATCCTCATCACCCTTGTGCCTAAGCAGGACGTGCGCAATCAGCCGACGTCTCTTAGCGAAGAAGTTTTTGCCCAGTTGCAAGCATACTTTGCCGGCAGGCGCACAGAGTTTTCCCTGCCGTATGAACTTATCGGCACAACTTTTCAAAAGCAAGTCTGGGCCCAAATCGCCAAAATCCCTTACGGTAAAACTGCTGCCTATAAGGACATCGCCGAGGCTATCGAAAAGCCCCGTGCTTTTCAGGCAACAGGCCGGGCGGTAGGGGCTAATCCGCTGCCCATCATCATTCCCTGCCACCGCGTTATCGGCAGCAATGGCACATTGACCGGTTATGCCCTGGGACTCGAAATGAAAAAAGCCCTGCTAAAACTAGAGCAGGGCCTTGCCATTCCTACGTTCTCCTCCAAACCTATTCCATGTTTTCCCACCACGGGGTAAATGAATCATTTTTTTGACCGTCAATATAGGCCAGTTCACCAATCTCCGGCGTTAACAGCTGATAGCCCTTGCCCTGGCTGGCCTTACTAAGTTCCCGATAAGGTTCCTGCCACGGATGACGGGACAGGGCAAACTTACCGCCATGCGCCGGCAATAACTGCCTGGCCCCCACGTCAACCGCGGCCTGCGCGGTTTCTTCCGGCAGCATGTGTATAGCATGCCAGGCCATGTTGTACTGGCCATTTTCCCCAAGCATCAGGTCAAAACCACCAAATTTCTTCCCAATGGCCTTAAAATGCTCACCATAGCCGCCATCACCGGTATAATAGACCTTGCGCTGCGGTGTCACAAAGGCAAAGCCACACCAAAGCGTGGGATTGGCAGTTAAAAAACGTCCGGAAAAATGCTGTGACGGCAGGATATGCACAGACAAATCAGCCGCCAATTTAATTTCCGTGTCCCAATCTTCTTCGTGCAGCAATTCTTTCGCAAAGCCCCAGCCTTCCAAATATTCCCCCACACCTAAAGGACAGACAATATTTTTCACCTTTGGCTTTAACGCCATTATCGTAGGATAGTCCAGATGGTCCCAATGGTCATGGGAGATAGCCAATACATCAATCGCTGGCATATCCTCTGCAGTATATACATTGCTGCCCGGAAAAGCCTTGTTGATAAAAAACAGCGGCGAGGCATAGGGGCTGAACACGGGGTCAATTAAAATGCGATAGCCACCCAGCTGCATAAAGAAACTGGAATGCCCGAGCCAGACCACCACATCATCATGCTGATTCAAACTGCGCAAATCCGTTTTCTTGGACAACATCACCTGCTTTGGAGATAAATGCGACTTATCCCCAAACAGGAATTTCGCCATAGCCACAAAACGGTTTTCGCCATTTTGTTCATTCATAACCTGTACGGGGACAAGATTTTGAAACCTGCCATTCACATAATGAGGTGATGCCTCCAGCCGTGCCAGGCGTTCTCCCTGCGGCAGCCGGCCAAATTCCGGACGCTGGGTAAACAGCACACCGCCGCCAGTTAATAAGCCCAAGGTTCCCAAACCTCCCATGATAAAAGTTCTTCTGTTCATTATATTCTCCTGCCAATAATTTCTATGTTGCTTTTAATTCTAACACTTGGAGCATACTTCAAGTCAAGAAAAATCCCCTTAAAGCCAAAAGAGCTTGCAATCATGCAAGCTCTTTTTGTTTACCTCTTACGGCAGTTTGTTATATTCATTTTCCGCTACCGGCTCACACCATTCATTGGAAGTGTTTTCGCCCGGCACTTCGATGGCGATATGCTGGAAAGCAGAATCCTTGGCCGCACCATGCCAATGTTTGACATTAGCCGGAATATGCACGACATCGCCGGTCTTTAATTCCTGTGCCGGCTTGCCCCATTCCTGATACCAGCCACGGCCAGCCGTCACTAAAAGCATCTGTCCGCCGCCTTTAGCCGCATGATGGATATGCCAGTGATTACGGCAGCCAGGTTCAAAGGTTACATTGCCAATAACCACCTGTTCCGTGGAAATCATATTGAGGTAGCTTTTGCCGTCAAAATACTGGGCATAGTTGACATTTTCGCCGCCCACCGGGAACATACTGGTTTCTTTGATAGTTGCTAAATCCATATTATTACTTCCTTTGTCAGCTTTATTATTCGCGGACGGCTCATTATAAACCTCTTTCGCCAGGTTAAAAGCCGCCCAGGCCTTAGGCCAGCCGGCATAGAAACCAAGCTGCGTGATGACTTCCGCCATTTCTTCCTTAGTCACACCATTTTTCTTGGCTGACTGCAGATGGTATTTCAACGAGCTGTCCACCATGCCGCTGGCGACCAAGGCCGAAACGGTCACAATACTGCGGTCATGCAGAGATAAAATGTCATTCTTCGACCAAACCTCACCAAAGAGAATATCATCATTGTAGCGGGCAAAGTCCGGGGCAAATTCCCCTAACAGCTGCCGGCCGGCGGTCTGCGTCACCTTTACTGCTTTTTTCGTCTGTGTCATAGCTGCCTCCGTATATGCAAAATTCGTCATCATCATTCCTGCTGCCAGTACTGCAGCGATTATCTTGTTATTTTTCATAGTACCTCCTTTATCCTTTACACTCATACTAGCACTTGGAGTTTACTTCAAGTCAAGCAGAATTTTACTGCATGCCCTGCGGTGCATTTTTCATCCATACCTGCTCTTTTTTATTGCCGTCCTGTGTATTCTGCGCCATTACCCCTACGAGTTTATGCGGAACATAAAGTTCTTCCAAATAAGCTATATCTTCAGCCGATAATTTAAGTTCCGCAGCCTTGGCCAGCTGGCAGGCATAGCAGTTGGCAATACCGATATAACGGACTTTTCCTGCCTTTACCTGCTTGTTTAAGCCGTCTAAAATATCGTAAACAGGCGTCTGATAGTCCCACATATGATAGATATATAAATCCACATAGTCCATGCCCAGGTGCTGCAGACTTAAATCCAGCTGTCTGGCAATATGTTCCTGACCGGTCACACCAGCTGCGATTTTCTGCTGGCTGCGCGGCAGGAATTTTGTAGCGACCACCACATTATCGCGTTTGGCATAATCCTTAAGTGCCCGGCCCAGATACTATTCACTGGTACCATTCTGATAAGCAATCGCCGTATCGAAGAAATTTATCCCAGCCTGCAAAGCATGTTTAATAATATCCCGGGTTGCAGACTCATCAACCGTCCAGCTATGCTGTCCCGTTGTGGCGTTGCCAAAGCCCATACAGCCCAGACAAATACGCGATACCTGCAAATCAGAATTACCCAGCTTTGTATAATCCATAACCTGCCGCCTCCTAAAAATGACACCATGTCAATAAAAAATCCACTGACAACATAGTCAGTGGATTTTTATTACCTGCGGCTTTTGGCCAATTTTTCTGCAGCAGTTGTATTGCCGCCTTTCATAGCCAGCAGCACACCAAAGCCACTGGTGTAATCACACCTACGGTCAGGCGGACAGCAATAAACATGGCGCCCCAAATACTGCCGGCCAGCGACAATAGCAGCGAACCGATTAGTAAATTACGCAAAATATTTTCTCCTTGTATATGATGTTTGCAGCGTCATTGTTATAAAACTTTTTTATATACATGACGGGCAATAACCAGCTGCAAAGCCACAAGCCCCGCCAGCAGGCCAAAGGCAGCATACAGACTGGTGGCATGAGCCAGGGCACCGATTGCCGCCGGCCCCATCAGGATTCCTAAATATCCTAAAGTGCTTACTGCCGGCACCGCCAGGCCAATGGGCATATCCTGCTGCCTGCCCAACAGTGAGAAAAATACCGGCACAATATTAGCACTTCCCACACCAATAGCAAAGAACCCAACATATAACAGCCAGGTCACTGGCGTAAAAATCACCGCCAGAAATCCCATAAAGGCCAGCATACTGCCGCCTAAAACAATTATTTTCTGTCCGAGTTTCTGTACCAGCTTGTCCCCCATCAGACGCATAACCAGCATAGCTGCCGAGAAAACTGTAAAACCTGTACCGGCCATTGACATGTCAAATCCACGCACCACAGTTAAAAACACGCCACTCCAGTCCATAATGGCCCCCTCCACCAGGAAGGCAATACAGGCGATAATGCCGACAAAAGCCACAATTCCCTTGGGCATAGCCAACATTTCCCCCCCGGCATCACCGCCAAAGGGCAGTAAAAAGCGGGCAAAAAATACGGTAACCATGGTCATAATCATTGCGGCAATTAACGTAGATACCACAGGCGTCAGCCCCAGCATTCCTACCCAGACACCAAAAAGGCCAGCGCCGACAAAGCCGCCCACACTCCACAGCGCATGCATGCCGGACATCAACCGCCTGCCAGAGGCTTTTTCCACAATGACCGCCTGTACATTGGCCACTACATCAATACAGCCCATAATCGCGCCAAAAAGCAATAACACGGGTATAGCCAGCAGTATTTCTCCCACCTGGCTGAGCAAAAACAACAGCAAAGCAAAGGAAATACTGGCAAAAGTCAGCACACGGCGGCACCCTAGACGCACAGCCGATGCTCCCGACAAGGGCATGGTTAGCAGAGAGCCCACACCGATACATAACAGGAGCAGCCCCAAAACATCTTCACCAACAGCCAGCCGCTCACGCAGCAATGGCACAAGCGGTGCCCAGGAGGCCGCACCAAAGCCGCCGACAAAAAATATAGCACTGGTGGCATACTGCGTCCATTTATCCGCCGGATTAAATTCTTCTGCTTGTATTGTATGTTCCATTCCGTAAATCCTTTCATCATGCTCAATAAGTTCTTCTATTATAGAAGTTACTTAAACAGAACACAAGTGCTACGGAACGAAACATAGCTTATTCATAAAAATATGACAATATCAACCAGTATCATATTACAGAGATTTTTTCATACTCAATTTACTTTTGGCTGCAATGGCCCATAGTAATAAGCGGCTGTCGCCCCGCCATCTACCAAAAATGTTGAACCAGTAATAAACTGCGCACGTTCACTCATTAAAAGCTCTGCTACATCAGCTACTTCATCGGCAGTTCCCGGGCGGCCTGCCGGGCATTTGGCAAACATATTCTTGTAAAAATCGCCACGCGGGCCATTGAATTCATCTATAGCCAAAGGCGTAACGATAATTCCGGGCGCAATATCATTTTATCTATCCCCTTTTTAGGCAAGATTCTTCTTTGCCCAGGCAGCCACTTTTTCTTCAGAACCTGCGGCAGCTCCCCCTTGTATAGCCAGGCCTTCACCGACCACGGCTCCCTGACAATACTTCTTTAAGGCCGCAGGAGCCCCGGCAATGCCGCTGCCCTCGTGTGTCATCACAGGGAATACCTTTTTCCCAGTGAAATCCAGCGTTTCAAGCAGGGTGAATACCGCCACAGGATAAGTTCCCCACCAGCACGGACCGGCCACAACAATATTGTCGTATTCCGCCACCGAGTCCAACATTTTCACCAATTCCGGGCGGTCATTGTTACGCAGTTCCTCTTTGGTCTCAACCGTACACTGCGTATAGTCAATCGCATAGGACTTTTTCGTTTCTACTTCAAACAAATCCGCCCCTACTGCCTTTTGGATAAACTCTGCCACAATTTCGGTATTGCCTTTTGGCAAATCCACAATACTGCCGCTTACATAATTCTGTCCCTTGCGGGAATAATAGATTACCAATGTCTTGGCCATGTTCTCTACTCCTCTCGAAAACTTAGTCTAAATTCTTTATAAATCCTGTTTCTTCGTAATGACAAAATGCTGCTCGCGTTCTTTGATGAGCCACCTACCGTCTTGCTTCACGAGTTTATCCGTATAACGGATGTAGTTGTCCGACACCACATCATGGCCGTTTTCCTCCATCACGAGGGCCGCCCGGCAGTAATGTACATCCGTGGCCGTATCGCCATCTAGCGTAATGACCTGCTGGCCATTTTGATGGTGCGACGCCTTGATGCCGCCGGTAAAGGCGCTGAACTGTTTTTCCAATGTATCGCGGCCATGAATATCCATCGTGAGCTTATCGCCCATATAAACCATGACATGAACATCCTCAGTAAAATAAACCATCTGCGCCGGCACATTGCACTCCAGATTGGCAAAACCATCAATAACCTCGCGAATCGCTTCTTTTGCTTCTAAAATCTCCAGTGACATTTGACATTCCCCTTTCAACATATCTGCATTTCCTTTTGTTGATTTCATTATAGCGATGTTATATCAGAATATCCAATCGTAAGTTTAGATTATCAATTTAATTATTTTATTAAGTTTGTTACAAGAAAAATCCAGGGCAGCCTCGTTGGGTTACTGTCCTGGATTTTTTTTTACAGATTAGCCAAAATATCCTCTGCGACCTGCACAGCCGTCAAGTGATTTTCCTTGGCTAAGGCCTCATAATCATAGCGGTCATAGAATTTTTTTGCCAAGCCGAAGTTCAATACCTTCATGTTTTATTTATAGTAGACTTCTGTATAACATGTATATAACTCCCATAATAGCATAGGTTTTACATTATATACACAAAATACTGTCTACTACGTCCTCCTTTTCTTATTAAAACATTCTTTGTCATTATTGGAACACTAATTTTTGATATAATTTCATCAGCTCGGCCACGCAATCTGCTTCGGTAAACCCCTTGACAGGAAAACCATAAGCAGTCATGACAGCCTTGTCGTTAGCTCTGTGAGCATTGAGTAATTCAGTCGCTTGCGTCATCCCTACGGGGTCATAAAGGTCAGCAAGGCTTTCATTAGGATATAATTTACGGGCATCTAAAATTAGTTGAGCTGTTTTTTCTATCATATCTTTTTGTGCTTCTGTAGGAGCAGGCCACGGAAAATTATTATAGACAACATCTTTAGAATAACGATAATCACTCTTAAGCCTGCCTGCAACTGCTCTCATCCATGCCATATGAACATTACTAGTAAGAATACCAAAATCATAAATAGTAGCATTAGGAATAATTTGTACTGCATCATTTACAATTACTTCAGGTGTTATAAATCCTATGGGCACGTATCTTCTATTTTCTGATGAATGTCTAGGAATAATTATGTAATTGGATGTGGGTTGTCTTATTTCTTGAAATAATGTAGGCGTCTTTGCGCTTTCTTTGGTAGCCTGCTTGGTACTGGCCAATCTAAATTCTTGAACTTTTCTTACCCTATTTTTAATGAATTTAGATTTTTTCACTAATGAAGGAGGTGCTCCAAGCAGCCAAAGACAAAATCTCAACTTGTTATTTATGTACTCGTTAGCACCATATATTTGCTTTATATAAGGACCAATTTCTGGCTCTTTGGTCAAAGCCTCATCTCTATCTTCTGGAGTCAAAAACAAAAAGCCTCCATCAGTAGGTTTGTTGCCATATACCATCTCAGATACATTACTTAAAGGTCTTCTTCTACTTTCGATGAATACATTAGGTGCATTAACAAGATATGGATTAATATTATCTACGTGTTGAATTAATTCCCCAGAGATAAGAATTTTCTCTTTTGGACTTATACCATGACTAAAACCAATAATCACACAATGCACATGTGCCTGAGAATTCGATTCACTATTCCATCGAAATGTTCTATACGCAAAATCAATATGTATGCCAAATCTATTATAGAGTGGTTGCCATACATCGGCTACTTGTTCTCCTTGTGTAATGGAATTAGTGGACACAAAAGCTGTTCGTATAGAAGTTCTATACATATATTTAGCTGCCTTAAAATACCAACCAGCAACATAATCTATTTTACCAGCTTTCGAGTAAGTGGTTCCTTCTTCATCAACATACACAGATAGAATATCATTTTTTTGACTTTCAGACTGCAGTGAATAACCTCTAAAAGGAGGATTACCCATTAAATACGAACATTTATCTTTAGGTAATACATCTTCCCATTTTATTCTTAAAGCGTTAGCTTCGATTATATTCGTATAACTTTTCAAAGGAAGAAAATCTATACTGTCGTTAACTATTTGCTCTGTTTCGGCAAGCATCTGACTTTCTGCTATCCAGAGGGCAGTCTTGGCAACGGTCACGGCAAAGTCGTTTATCTCTATGCCATAGAACTGATTGATGCCGACTTTGATATAGCTGTACCCCTCGACGAAGTTCAGAACAATAGATTTTTCTTTGTATCTTTCAAGGATTACTTCATTCTCAAGGCGACGCAGGGAGATGTAGGATTCAGTAAGGAAGTTGCCACTTCCGCAAGCTGGGTCAAAAAAAGCTAGAGAGGCAAGCTTATCCTGGAACTCATTGAGCTTTTGGTTCTTCGTTTTAAGATACTTAGTCTGCTTGATATCCTCGAACTCCTGCTTGAGACCATCTAAGAACAATGGGTCTATGACCTTATGTATGTTCTCAATGGAAGTATAGTGCATGCCCCCCTTGCGTCGGGTGTCAGGATTCAAAGTACTTTCAAAGACTGCGCCGAAGATAGTTGGGGAGATGCCGCTCCAGTCAAAATCTGCGCTGGCATGAGTAAGTAGGAGTTCTACTATCTCATCGTTGAAGGTCGGTATGATGATGTTCTCATCTGCAAAGAGGCCGCCATTGATATAAGGGAAGGCCGCCAAATCTTCATCTATATATGGATCGCGGTCTTCAACTTTTGTATCCAGAACTTTGAAGAGTTCTTTGAGAGCAGAACGGGCATGCTTTGGTCCAGCACTTTGCAGGAAGTCATGGAACATATCTTTCTTGCCCAGGATACCAGCGTCTTCAGCATAAAGCAGAAACACTATCCTGACGCACAGCTTGTTGAGGCTCTGCATGACTGCCGGATCGTCAGGATCTTTGTACTGTGCATGCAAAGCATTATATAGCTTGCCGACTATTTCGCCGGCTTGCATGGAAAGATCCATTTCTTTCTTGGTATTGTGAGCCTGGATGTTGACCAGAAACTGCAGACGATAGAATTCTTTCGGCAAGTCCTTCAAATACAGGACTTCCCTCTTGACCTGGCTATCATCCAGGTCATATATATTAAACTCGCCGAAGTTGCAAGTAACAATCCAACGTGGGCGTTCAGAATATTTGAACTCTGCAGCATAGCGCTTTGCTTGCTGATAGGGGGTAAGGAATGTTCCGTCAGACTGCTTGATGGGCTTCTCAAGATCTTTGCCCAAGCTTTTCTGCTCAATGATTACGTGAGTTGCTGGGATTGTGATGTCTACAAAACTGGTGTGTCCCAGTTGTATCTTCTTTTCAAAATCCAAAAGTCCTGTAGGATCTTCTACTCCGTACACTTTCTGCAGCAATTCAATCCAGAACTTCTGGCTGTCTTGCTTTTCATCACCTTTGCCAGCCCATTTTTCAGCGAAGGCCTGTGCAGCCTTCTTTTGCTCTGCGTTAGTCATAAAATCCTCCGATACCCCTGCATTATACACATCCATTAAGTCAAAACATCCTAAATATGCGTATCTAGCATATACGATTAACCTTATATGCAATTGCACTTAACACCATTGTACTCTTATCGCCATCTATGCTTTTAACTTTGATTTAAGTCTTTCATTTTCAAAACGCAATTCTTCGTAATCAACAAGTTGTTCTATTAGCTTCTTCTTATCCTGCTCCAATTTTTGTACCCGTAATCTAAGGGCGGCAATCTTCTCATCCTTGAGTTGCATCCTATCCTTTTTCACAGCGACTATATCATCTAAGGGGCCGGCCTTTGCGATAGCTCTAAGGCTCAAAATACGCTCTTTTAGTTGCGCGTTGTTATAAAGGGTTGCTCTGGCCACCCCAGCTTCTTTGCTGACCGTTTCAAAGTTGATGGTTATATTCTTCTTCCTCTTAAGCCTGTCGATAGCCTTATTGACCTTATCAATGGTCGCTTTGTTCCTTGCCTCAGCATGAGCCTTTATGCCTGCAACCTGACTGTCAGATACTTTCTTTGCCATTCAGCTGCACCTCCAGGCTTTCAACTAATGGTTTAAGATACTTGTGCTTAACTGCTTGCACTTGATACGCCGGCTCTTGTCCAAGCTCTTTTAGTCGCGCCATCTCCTTTTCCAGCAAATTCAATTCATCCTTTAAGACAGGATAGAACTTGACCTCTGTAATATAGTTGGGGCAGTTATAAAAGAAGCATCCATCTCCATCTGTACAATTCCCACGCCTAAAGTCGTAGAGGCAAACTCCAGTAGGCAGAGGATTAAAGCTCATGGTTTTGGCAAGCCCTGTAATAATATCATCAATCTCAGCCTCAGTTTTACCATGAAAAAGCGTATCCAGCTTACCCTTGATTTCTTTAGCGCGAAGTCCCGCAATCTTTGAATCCGGGCTTAAAATCATATCAGAATATATTTCTTTGACTTCTGCTTCTTGCAAGGTAAGGTAATGTGCCGTCATCTCTATTGATACATGAGAATACTGCTTCATAATCATGGCAATGGGGACTTTTCTTTTAACCAGTTCCCTTACGAAAGTTGCCCTGAACTGATGTGACTTTAGTGAATATAACTTACCTTTATTGTCTCGGATATCGTGCCTTTCAATAAAATGAGGCAACCGAATGGTGCTCCACTTTTCCGTATTCAAGACTCTAATACCATGATTCCTAACAAGAAACAATTCTTTCAATCCGCTTTCCTTGCGAAGTTCTGCTGTGTACTCTGAAAGCTCATCTATGGTGTCTTTTACAAGGTCATTTATAAAAACCTTATGTATGACAGGCTCACCTTTCTCAGTCTTACTAAGTGTGACTTCCATGTAGTCATATCCATCTGCTGTATGTTTTATACAGCCCTCTCGTATAGATAAAACCTCGTTGATACGAAGCCCGGTCTGACTCTGGATGATGATGCCAGCTTTTGTAAGCACATCCTTTTCATCATGTACCGCATGATACAAAACCTTATCAAACACATCTTCTGGAATAGGTTTTGTCCTAGAGTTTCTCCTCGTTTTTTGCACATCCCATAACTGACCAGCAGATGCCGTCTTGGGCAGATGAAATTTGGGCACATTCCATCCCTTTATCTGACCGATGCGGATAATTTCCTCTACTATATGACAGATTACATTTCCTGTACTTACTGCCACCTTTTTTTCATCCTTCATCCAATGATTAAAGCCAAGATAATCTTCTAAGGTGACATCCGCAAAACTATGAATACCTGTTAAGGAGCAATATTCTACGAAGTTAGGAATTCTGCCATTGATATAGCCTATTACAGTTTGTGGCTTAGTCTTCCCAAGTTTATAGTAAGCATATTGTTTAACAACTTCTTTCATGTCCGCATTAGAAATGTATTCAAAGCGAATGTATTTATGACACTCCTGTATCGTTTTGGCAGGAATTAAAGGTCGTAAATCCCATATGTCATCACTGTATTTGGAATTGCCTATGGTTATGTTACTTATGTCTGTACCAGGCTCTATTACCTGTAGCTTCGTCAAGTCAGTTGCCATTTTGCAATCCCTCCAATCTTTCAATGATGACTTTTAAAACTTGTATCGTTGTAATGAAATGCTCTGCATAGTGCTCGCCGTAGATTTTTCCTTCTTCCATCTGTCTCTCAAGATTTGCCAAGTGCTGCCTATGAGTCTCCAAGTATTCTGGCGTTGTGATGTAACGACTGCATGTATAGCATTTCTGTCTTTTAAGAAGCCTCGGACAGATATTGCCATCTGTAACAGGCTTCGTGCAGTAACCATCGCATAAGCCTGCAACGCACTTGTCCTTGTTGGCCTTGAACCATTCAAACTCAGTTATACTGTCAAAAGCACTGCTCTGTATCTGATTGATGTTACCAATGATACCTATATTGCTAAACACCTCGGCCCGCTCCTTGTCTTTGACGTCTGCATAAAATCGCTGTGTGACTGATGGAACCGAGTGCCCTAATACTTGTTGAATGACATTTATATTAGTTCCTTTGGATAGCATATCAGTCCCCAGTGTGCGTCTAAACTGGTGGGTTGTGAGGTGGAAGTAATCACCATTGGTATCTTTGATGTTATGGTCTCTGACAAATTTATCAAGCCATATGTAATAAAATGTGACTGCTCCAACAACTCTTACACGTCCTGCGGCTTGGCCTGTAGGAGGGCGCCATATCATAAGTGTATCTTTATCCTTCTCATCAGCTTCATTACGAAGTTCTGCTGTGAGCTCAATAAGATTTTCTATTGCAGCTACACATTCGGTTCTAACAGGCATAGGAGCCTTATTTCTGCGTACTTTATGCTGAGTCCACTCGATTGTATAACCACTAATCGGGTGTGGCTTAATACAGTCAATACGAAGCTTTAAGAGGTCTCCTATACGCATTCCAGTCGATTGTAGAATAATAATGCCATACTTCAGATAAGGATTTTCTTCTGTCTTAAGTGCCTCATTTATCTGTGCAACGACATAATCTGGAATAAAATCTATTTTGAGCTTGCGATTGGCACCAGTATACTCATTCCCTGTAAAGATTTCATTTACAGGTACATCATTAGGTCTATGAATTTGACACCAATAAATTATATTTTTTAATACATATAGGCATTTTCTTTGGGAGCCTGATGATAAAGGCTTATTTCTTTCTTTTGAAATAGTCGTATGTAAGTATGAGATAAAGTAGTCTACATCTATATTGGTAAGTTCCGTCAAAGATGTAATATTCCTTGTATTTGCAAAGTTATTGAAATAATAGAAATCACCGTTGACATAATTGTACAATGTGTACAACACTATATTTCCGACCTTGTAATTCTGCCAAGTATAATCCTTTACAATATCCTTGATTATTTCACTTGAAATATATGAAAAATCAAATCTGAAGTTTTTCCCATAGTACTGTGACTCTTTATCGTTGTCAATGATATTCCATTCATCACTTTCTGGCCTACCTGTCATCAGAGCCACCTCCTAGCAATGAACTACAACTCCAATATCTTGACAGGCTATCCTCTATATACGGAGCAGAAAGATGTGTATATATCTGTGTAGTAGAAATATGTTCATGTCCCATCAGTATTTTTCTAAGGCTTATGTCCATGCCCATCTCAGCTAGATGTGAATTGAATGTATGTCTCAAATCATGGAAGTTGAAGGCAACCCCAACCTCTTTCTGCACCTTTTTAAGTTTGTCATAGGCAGCACTATAGGTAAGCTGCTTGCCAAGCTGCCTTTTCTGTTCTGATACAAAGATATAGCCATGCTCCGTATCGATTAAATTTCTTTCTTCCAAAATGAAGTCATCAATCTCTTTTATCAATAACATTGGCGCATATAAATCTCTATGCTTGCCTTTAGATTTAATCTGCTGGAAGCATCCTACAGCCTTGGACATATCCGGTAGAGGGACAGAATCAATTTCAAGGTCTAGTATTTCCTGAATCCTTGCGCCAGTAAGATAAAGCATCTTATACAGGAGAATATCTCTGCGCTTATCCAGATGATTCAAGAATAACCTCATCTCATCATCTGTAACCAAGCGCACCCTATAGTTACTCTCTTTAACTTTAAATATCGAATGCTTTGTCTTATTGTCAGCCTTGGCATGCTCCAATATTCCCTTGAAAGCATTGAATGGCCTGTTTACATCGTGCATCAAGATGGGATTGTTTACTTCATGCATATCAACTTCAAATTGATAAAAATTATAAACCGTGCTTAAAATCCTGTTGATTGTCTTGTTCGTCCTCTTGCTCTCTTTGTGGAGAACAGTTACATCTTCTGATGCCCTGAGATAATCTATAAACTCAGCAATCATCATCGGTGTAACCTTATCATACTCATATCCGTACTCACCAAGGAACTCCCAATAGGTTCTTAAGTCACTTCCATTTGCCTTCAAGGTATTAAGCGCTCTATCCTTTTGTCGCTGAAACTTCAGGTAGTCGTATACTGGCTTAACAATCCTCATTTCATTATCCAGTAGAACAACTGCCTGGCTTCCTGCACGTCCTATAACATGTAACTCCATGTATCAAATCCCTCCAATACATCAAATCCATGTCTAATACGTCTATCTTCCTATATTATATAACATAAACTATATTTATTCAATCATTATTCTACAGAATAATATCAATGAGTATATTCAATTTTCAAGGAACACTTACTATACGTCTATATGTCTATCCCCCCTTGTATTTACTGGTTATATCACTACCTCTATAGTAACCAACTTATAATACACTACCTACTGTAGATATCATTTTATCTGCACCATAGAAGCGGGCAATCTTTTCGCCAAAGCCGCCGTCCAGGACGCCATCTTCCAAGGTTACGACCAGTTCATGGTTGGCTTTCAGTTTTTCCAACAAATCCTTATCCTGCCCACTGATGAAGATTGGATTGATAAGTGTGGCATCTATGCCTTGTTCTTTGAGTTTAGCCGCCGCATCTTCCGCCAAATTGTAGAAATTCCCTAAACCAATGATGGCAACACGGCTGCCTTCCTTCACTACTTCATACTTATTGAGTTCATCATAGGATTTGCGCACCGGACGATTCGAACTGCCCACCATCATGTGGGGCACCCGAATGGCCACAGGATATTTTTCCTGCGGAATTGCCCAATCCAGCATGGCCTGATATTCTTCCGGCGAAGTCGGTGCCAAATACACGAGGTTCGGAATATTGCTCATCATGGGGATATCGTAGAACCCCAAATGCGTCACATCATTCATACCATACATTGATGCCCAGAACACCAGGAAAGTGGCAGAGCTGTTATTTACGCACACATCCTGGGAGAGTTGGTCATAGGTACGCTGGAAAAAAGAGGAAAAATCCCCAAAGACAGGATGAGCACCATTTCTGGCCAGTCCCGAAGCCATCGCCACGGCCTGTTCCTCGGCAATGCCCACGTCAATGTAATGCTCGCCCAGTTCCTTACGGCGTTCCTGGGTAAGTCCCATGCTGGAAGGAGTGGCTGCCGAGATAGCAATAAATTTCTTATCCTCCTTCGCCAGACGCAGGAAGGTTTCTGCCGTCTGCTCAGCATAAGGGTCGACCACCGGCTGCTTTACTTCACCCGTTTCGATATCAAACGGCATATGCCAGTGCCAATCTTCTTTATTCTCTTCGGCAATCTTGTAACCTTTTCCCTTCTGTGTCACAATATGCAAAACAACAGGATGGTCGATATCCTTGACTTCCTTAAAAGCAGCAATCAAAGCCTCCGCATCATTGCCATCCGCTACAAACCGGTAATCAAGCCCCATTGCCTTGAACAGATTACGCTCCGACTTACCGTTGGTATCACGCAACTCTTTGAATCCCTTATACATGCCGCCGTGAACTTCAGCGATACTCATATCATTGTCGTTAAATATGATAATCAGATTGGAATCCATTTCCCCGGCAGTATCCAGCCCCTCCAAAGCCTCACCACCGCTCATGGAACCATCACCGATAGCCTCAATCCCCTGCTCCTTCAGCTTAGCTGCCGTTTCCTCTGCCAGATTGTAGAAACTACCCAAGCCAAGGATAGCCACATGACTGCCCTGCTGTACCATCTCATACTTGTTCAGTTCATCATAATCCTTGCGAACAGAACGATTGGAACTTGGCACCATCATATGGGGGACACGGATGCCCACGGGATATTTATCCTGGGGGACAGCCCAGTCCAGCATAGCCTGATATTCTTCCGGGGAAGTCGGTGCCAGATACACGAGGTTCGGGATATTGCTCATCATGGGAATATCGTAAAAGCCCAGATGCGTCACATCGTTCATGCCATACATGGAGGCCCAGAACACCAGGAAGGTTGCGGGGCTGTTATTGACACATACATCCTGCGCCAGCTGATCATAGGTGCGCTGGAAGAAACTTGAATAGTCTCCAAAGACAGGATGAGCACCATTTTTAGCCAACCCAGATGCCATGGCCACGGCCTGCTCCTCGGCAATCCCCACGTCAATGTAATGCTCACCCAACTCCTTACGACGAGCTTGAGTAAGCCCCATGCTGGCCGGAGTAGCTGCAGAGATGGCAATGAATTTCTTATCTTCCTTGGCCAGCCGCAGGAAAGTTTCGGCAGTCTGCTCTGCGTAGGGATCAATCATTGGCTGTTTTACTTCGCCCGTTTCAATATCAAAGGGCATATGCCAATGCCAGTCTTCTTTGTTCTCTTCGGCAAACTTATAACCTTTTCCTTTTTGGGTAACGATATGCACTACCACTGGATGGTCAATATCCTTAACCTCTTCAAAAGCAACTATCAGTGCTTCCGTATCATTACCGTCAGCGACGAACCGGTAATCAAGCCCCATAGCTTTGAACAGATTACGCTCTGACTTACCGTTGGTATCGCGCAGCTCTTTGAAGCCCTTATACATACCGCCATGAACCTCAGCAATGCTCTGGTCATTATCGTTGAACACAATAATCAGATTGGACTTCATTTCCCCGGCCGTATCCAGTCCTTCCAAAGCCTCACCGCCACTCATGGAACCATCGCCGATGATGGCAATGATGTTCTCCTTGTCTTCTACTCCTGCCAGTCGCTGCTGATAGTCCTTTTCCACCATCACAGTGCATTCCTCATCAGGAACCTCCAGAACGGTTGGATGACTCTTGTCTTCGTAGTACAATGTGATTTTCATGATAGTGTCCTTTCCCCTGAGCCGGGCAAAGGACACAGAAAAAGGCCTGTGAACCTTCTGGAGTCCACAGACCTGTATTTCCTCAAAATGGGTGCAATAAGGAGAGGGTACTCCAAAATGGCAAAATAGATTTTATAAAATCAAAATCATTTTGCCATATAAGAATATCCTTTGCCCTATTGCAACTCAGGCACGATATTTTGTTTGTCTAAGAAAAAAAGCCGGAGAAGACTTCGACACGATAAGTGTCAATTGTCTACTCCGGCTTCTTCATAAAATGAACAGCACACCAAGTATTTTTTGATACTATATGCTATTGGCTAACATCTTTTGTCCCTCATATTGTTCACGAGCACATATAAGATGAATCACAGCATAGAAACAACACAATTAAGATTTATTACCATATCAACATGGAATTGGTTTCATTTAATCAAATAATATAACTCGGAAGAAGATGTCTCCCACCTCTATAGGTGGCGAGTTCCTAATTTACTAACAGGCGGTGAGCATATATCTCCCGCCTCGTTGAAACGCCAAGAGGAAGTTTTGCCTGCGGCAAAACTGGAACAACGGCGTTATAATTAATCCGTTTTTTGCAATAAATTAAATCAGTTCAATATCAATATTTTTTATATAACTACAAAATTCAACATTGATGTAGATTGTTGTTCCTACATTTTTAATAATATCACTGGGCAAAATATGCGTCAATATATTTTAATAAATTTCTAATATTTATGTTACGATATTCCATGTTTATCGAAATTCTATGTATTCTCATAGCACATCACTATCTTTTATAGACTGTCTTATTCTATACCCCCATTAATCATTTTTTTCAAGCATTCGGTTTGCGTTAGCTACTGGCCACTCAGCAACGCAAACCGTATGCTGTTTCAATTCTGCACTTTTAGTTCACTATGGAAAAATCATCAGCCTCCACCCCTTCATGGTCATGTACTGTGATGCTCACACGGATGGGGCTCCCTCTGAAAAATATTAGCTCTATTAATTTTTCATTTTGGGCAGAGGAAATCCAGCAATCTGTATATCACCTTGGTCCGGGGCAATCTCAAGCCAACCGCTTTCTACAGCTCGTTTGTACCATTCCTCACCACGCCTTCTGTCAGGATAAGCTGTACATACACCATCACGATAAAACAGGCTCATAACATATTGGGCTTCCGCATTCCCTCTTACTGCAGCCTCATATATAGGGATTCCCCATGTATAATGCTTGGCAATATACTCCCCTTCATCCTCTGTCAGTGCAGGAGAATAGGTTCTCAACAATCTGCCTTCTACAAGCTTGCGGTAATAACTTAGGTAATAACCAGCGCGCGGTGTTTTTGACATCATTTCCAAAATGCTCAGTTTTTCCCATTCTTGATCCTTTTGCACTGGCTCCACATTAAAGGGCTGATTCAACGCCACATAAGAATCATCATCGTTTAGGCATAAATTTCTTTCCAAGCCGTTACGTTTCATCCAATAGAGGAAGGCAATATGGCACTTTGCCATCAAGATATAATTCTTGTATTCAGGAAACCAATCCAACATAACAGTTTTGTCTTGCAACCAGATAAAACCCAGATATCTGCCATTCCGCTCCACAGCAAAGCAGGAAATTGACTTTTCCTTCACTTCATCCATCCGTTGCGTTACATGGGAGGAAGAAAGGTTCCAGGCCATACGTTTAAATTTATCAATGGAAGGTATCAGTCGGAAATTATAACCATTGATTTTACACTCCCAGTCAGGTGCTTCTGGGTAATATTGAACATTCTTCCCTAACTCATGCTCCTTCTGCTCCAGGATGGAGAGCTTGTCTCGAAGATCTGCACTTAGTCCATTAGCTATGAGCTCATCCTTCCACGCCTGTGGCACCTGGGAATAATATTTTCTAAAATATTCAAGAGCAACCAGCTTCCAACCACGCCAATTTTTCTGGGCTACCAGAAGACGCTCTGCCAATTTCTCCTCTGAAATGTGTTGGCGGAGCCACTGGCAGTAAAATCTCAGGCTTTTGTACGCATTGGTTTCATCATCATCCTCATCATTTTCTTTTTGGTGCAACGGATCAAAAAACATCCTGTTCCTATATGTATCTTCGCCTATACGCTTACCGCAGAAGCTTTCCAGATGATCAAATTTACTTATCAAGTCGGAGGTCTCTATGCCAAGCTCAGGTAGCACAATGTGGAGAATCAGTGCTAATGGATTACTCTCATACAATTGTCGATGTTCTTGGGTGGGCTCAAAATGCAAGTGCTTGGCAAGAGATAGGAAATTTTCCCTTTGATCACGGGGGAACAAGATGTCAAAGTCATTTCTTTCCGCTCTTGTATCTCCTTCCTTATGGGGCGGGAAAAATTTACGGAAGTAAAATATGCTCATGTCGAGCGGTCTTTTCAAAAATGCTTTGAGCTCAAGATCATAACCACTTTGATAGCTACGTGAGGAGTATTCATCCTCCGGCTTGGAGTTGATAAATACCCTTGGAGTAAAACCATAAATTGACGAAGCGTTATCCTGCAATGCTTTTAAAGCACATACCATGACAGCATAGGGCAATTTGATATATGGATTATCAGTCGTTCCTTCTGCTATAGATAATGAAACAGTATATTTATGGTTTCCCACAAGAGATGGTACAGCTATAAATTCATTTGTTTTTTCCTTTTCCCAGTTAAAGAGTATATCTATCGTGTCATATTCTAAATACACCATTTTATCTGCAGGACGATTATGTACCTGCCAGCATACAGTAATGCTTGATGGTTCATTGAAAAATCTATTCTCCGATTGATATACATAGTTCTTTACAGGCACTACCAATCCTTCTAAATTGCAACCATTTTTAGTAATGACCTGATCATTTTTACAAGACTGAATTTCCTCATAGGCATGATGTTTCTCGCACCATGCCTTTTCCCATTTCTCACCTGTACGTTCTAGATAAAATTCAACAATAGGTACAATTGGGATCTCGGAAATGTCTTTTTCGAGAAAAGAAGCATTTTTACGTTCCTTCCATGCCCCATTTTCAATATGAAACGTAAAAGCCCAGTTATTCATATCCCGTCCCCCCTATATAGTACTGTTAAATTCTCTCAAGCTATTACGTATAGCAGTTACAGTCTTGTCATAACTGGCTTCAGAATAAGACTGTACCTCCGGTAATAGAGGTGTTTCACTCAAAAGTTTCACTTCCTCAGAGGAAAGAAATGTATACTGTTGGCGAAGTATGGCATTAAAGGAATCTCCACACTGCACTGCCAATATACCGGCCAGTATTTGCCGTTGAATTTGAGCTGCCTGAAACGAACTGTTCTTTTCCCTAAAGGATAACAAAAAAGCAAAGAGAAGTCCTAATATAAGGAAAATCGCGGTTATCCCTATTAACAGTTCCATACCTTCTACTGATATTTCCTGCGCCTTGATCATACGACCACCGTAGGCAAGGCCGCCGATAATACTTACGGAAAAGCCAATATAGAAAAACAGAAAGCCTATTTGCCGCAAATAGCGCACCTTCAACTCCCTCCGTCTTTGCATTTGACGGATATTATTTAAAAGCACGGACTTGACAAAATCCGGATCCATTCCATCTATAACCATATTTTTTCCCATATGGTAAATAAAATTGTCATATTTACCATTCATGAACTTTTCCAGTGCTAAAATACCACCACACCGGGCAATACAAGACATGCTCATAAAGATACGGGCAATTAAGGCTGGTTCATGAGGGATAGGTTTATACCCGACTGCTGGACAGTAAGCTAATGCTTCCCTCAAAGTTGTCATGGGTACGCTGGCCGCCAAACAGATACTGACGGAGCCAATAATCACTAGGATTGGAGCCCAAGCATTATTGAAGCTAAAGATACCATAACTTCCAGCCAGCAAAAGCAAGACTCCCGCAAAGATGAACCACAATTTATTCCCTTTCATTTTATTACCTTCTTTCTTTTTAACTGCTCGAACCTTGACCGATTCCAAAAATCAGCACTTTCTTTATCGGGTGGAAAAAGTGTCTCACGTTCACGACCATTGTAATAGCAAAGAGAAAGCGCATACATAGCCTCGCTGTTTCCATCAAATGCGGCCTCATAAAGACGTTTTCCGTAGGGGAACAAATCCATAAGATAGGCCATTTCTGTCTCAGCATCATCAATTTCACGAGGTACTGTATCAAAACAAAGTGGACGTGATTTCAAAAAAGCCTGGTGAAGCCTCAGATAATAGCCGTCTTCTGTTTCAGGCAAGTGCAAAAGCTCGTAAAGGCTTATCCCAATATCTTTTGAAATCGGTTTTGCTTGAACCTCTTCATCTAATACGATAAGGTCATCCTCATAGTATGGCCCATATTTTTCCCAAAGCCCTGTCCATTTCAACCAATGCAGAAAAGCCACGCGAATAGAAGCAGAACAAAAGCTGGAACGTGCCTGTAACGCATCATTATGCATGATAATCTTGGCAATACCATGTAATTCTATGTATGCTACTACACGTCCGTCCTTGTAGACAGCCACACGCAGGATTCCTACATCTGGCAGAACAGTATCTTTTCCAGGAAAGTTAAATACCAATTCCCCCATAATAGTTTGATATGCGTCATTATTGTAAATAAGGCGGAAAGAAAAACCATCAATTTCACATTCATAACCAACTTGTTTTTCACTGTAGATGAACTCAGGCCAATCTAGCTTCTCGTTGTTAATAATATGTACCATTTCATTGTGAACATTCATACTGAAGCCTTCTTTTCCCAGACGATCTTTCCATTCTGAAGGCAAATCTGGATAATAATTAAAAAAGAGCTTAAAATCATGCAAGTATTTATCCTGCCAATGTTTATGCAGAAGCAACAGATGATTTGTAAGATCCTCTTCCCCATATTTCCACAATCGCCAATGGCAGTAGAAAAAAAAGGAAAAACATGTGTTGAAGGTGCTTCTGTATTGGTTAAGAAAAGTTCGCATTTTCGCTTTATCTTCAAAACATGAATTGGTAAAGCTCTCGTAATGCATTCCACCATACGACTGGCTCAGTATATATTTTTTACAGTCTTCAGCTAAAGAACTCCCCCATAATCCCTCAATCTGAAGCAATGATTCCACCAGTTCGCGACGTTTGATTCCCAAATAGTTTAGCAAAGACACAATAGGAATTGACAAGGGATTATTGTCATATAAATTTTTAATATATGCGGAACTATTGAGCCCCCATACATTGCATAAACACGAGAATCTATCCGATTCATTCTCTATGAATAACTTGTTGTATTTACGTTTGTCATTAAAGTAATCTTTCAGACACCAAAGATTCATGTCGAATGGAAAATGGACAAACGCTGTCAGACGTGATTGATTAGATTTAAAACAATCTCCTGACCAACTTGCAGGCAACCTGGGTCGTTTTCCATAGAGCTTTTCAGCCTCATCCTGCAAGTAATGCAGGGCTGCTTCCACAACAGGTAATGGTATCTGTTGAAATTTATCCTTTGGAATAATTTTTTTATCTGACAACTGAATGGACAGGCTATCTGTACGATACTGCCGCAAATGAGGCCGATATACCCGTTCATCCAAACTTTTATCCTTGTATAAGGTCATCACGATATCTGCATTGTCTGCGCTTATGGTAACAATACCAGACTGCTCACAGTAGAAAACCCGCCAGCGTATCGTTGTCCTTGTAGAGAAAGATGGTGGCTCCATTCCAATCAAGCCACGAAAACTGCAACCTTTTTTAGTGGTTAAATGATAATTTTCATAGGACAGCACCTCCTCATAGGTATCATGATCCTGACACCAGACAACATTCTTAAAGGAGGCAGCAGCTCCTTTCTGGCGATGGACAATAAAATGGACTGGAATATGTTCAAGGAACTCCGAGCCCAAATCACTGTCTTGGCATCGCTCCCACGCCTTGTTGAAAAAGTCATAGCAAAAAGTCTTCCCTTGCATTAGTTATGCTCCTTTCTTTTAGAAGCCTACACCAATAGCTGCATTCATCATCTAATAGTTGTCATACCTCCTCGTTGATGAATGGTAGTGTCCTGTAATCTATGGTTTCATTTTATAATAGATTAATCATGCGGTTGGGAGAATTTTTTTTAGTCACTCATATTTGATAGAGATAAGAAAAAACAAAAAAATACCGATGTTTGGTTTAATCCAATTTATCATCGGTATTTATAGACCACTACATATAAAGACATAAAATCACAGTATAGCAAAATTAAATATCATGCGATTTTCCTATTATATACAAATCCATCTTTATCATTCATTGTTATTGGAATTTAGCCAGACTTTGACTGCATATAACAGAAAGTAGATGCTCATAAAACAACTTTAGATAATTTTTCCAAATCGTAATTACAATAACAGGGAACAATCTGTTCATTTGAAAATTTATGTTCCACCAATATATTTCTTTTAGAATCCAAAGACATCCTTACAACAAAATACTGTATTATTTCCAGATTATCACCACTACCATCTATTTTTAATTCTTTTCCATTTGTAAACAACGTCGTTTTTACACAAATCACAGATTGCACTATACTATGTTGATTGGTTTTATACCAAATATCAGCAGGATTAACATTAACTTTTTTTAGTATTTCAGATGATACATCATCTGATTCACATTGAAAGCCCCTTGTCGCTTGTTTATCATTAACCCATCCTATGTTTTGCCATGATTTAATTTGATTATCTAACACAATTTTCTGTGCATGTTGTTCCGCTAAATGCTTTATTCCATCAGCATAAAATGTATCATATGCCATATGGGGTTCATCCGGCATAAACACAGATGTATATGCCGTTGCTAAAGATAAGTATATCGACAAGCATACAGTATATATGCCATAAGCCACTAAACAAAATATAATAAACGCGGCTCCACCTTCATCCTTATTTTTCGGTATAAATTTCCCCAAATCTGTATCCCAATGTCCCTCTACACGCATCTTACATTCCTCCCACATATTATAATTCACAAGCGACAACGCATATTATTTTCGGGGCACATATGCTTCTATTATGAATTTTTTACCATCGAAATACATAAGATAATCTCTCTTGGCATTATTACTATAAAATGCTGTTGTTTTTCCTGCGACCACTTCATCAACAGCCTCATTTAAAACATCTGGAGAAACATCAACATAAACCACTTTATTTACAAACAATAACAGTTTATCTTTGTTTTCTATATATTTTCCCTCTGGCAGCTGGAATGCTGCCCCATAAATATAGCCATTTTTGTTAACCAAAAAACTGGCTTCATACCCTCCGTTAAATTTCCAAACATATAAATCACTATTTTGGTCACTTGCCTGCAAACCAACAGATACTGTTTTATAATCCTCCCATCTTTCATCACTTTCAAATGAGGCCACCACCCTATCAACTCCGACCGCATCATTTATTTGTTCTCGAATTTCTTCTTTCTTTATACTTTCGACCAATGCAATTTTGCTACGATCCATATTATCATATATATCTGTTGCCTGGGCATATAACAAGAAAATGCAAAAAACGACTACTGCTGATATTATTTTTACGGCATATAAAAAAGCATCATTACTAACTTCATCAGGAGTTCTTTGCTTTTCACCAGACCACAGACCATACATGACATATAAACCATATCCTATTGCAGCAAAGAACATAATAATGAAAACTATCGCTATTATTGTATGTTCTCTTTCAAAATACTGCATCGTCATATCTATTTTATCCCAAGCAGCAGCTATAGTTCTCAATACATCCATTCAATCACCGCTTTCCCAAAAACGTGAATGACTTAAAAACATTCTTCATTGCTGATTTCACTTGATTAATTTTCTTTTTACTATCATAGTAAGAATGCAATTCTATTCTAAAAGTTTCTTCTTGCTCTTTTGTAATTTTTAAATTATCAATGAAATTATCAAGTGATTTTTTTTCGGCAAATATTCTTACAACATCTGGTATTATCCAAACAAAATACTCATGGATATTCTCCTCTTGTCCATCCATAATCAAGGGAGAATAATGAGCCAATTCATCCCAGACGATATGCCCAGTTTTACAATTCTGCAAATAGCAGCCTAATTTCAGCATACATAATCTACTTGGCGGCTGTATCTGTTGACTGTTCACACAATCATCAGCCATACCAATAATGTTCATCAATTCTCGATCCAGCTTTTTGAACGGTATCTCACTCAATATATCTGAAATCAAATTGGCCACATATTCGATTGAACGTTTAGAGTTTTGGGTTTGTTCCAATAATTCAACTTTATATTTAAATGATTTTTGTCGATCAAAATCATTAAGTCTATCATAATAGTGCCTCAAGAAAGGATAGTAATAATTTTCTATACGAATTTTGCTGTCTTTAACCATATGGGATAGCAACAGAAGCAAATATCGGCATATACCAATTTCTTTAGCTTCTTCCAACGCTTGAAATATCACATTAAAGATTACCTTCTCACATTCAGCTGTTATTTCATCCAACCAAGAGTTTCCATGCTGCAACCGGCTTTGCAATCTTTCAATGAAGAAATCACGCTGCCATATTTTTCTCTGTTCCAACGTTATACTGCCAAATTCAGCAAACGTCTGATCCTCATGCATAATCATATCTATGTTCAAGCCCAGTTTATCTGCATTTTCTGACAGGCTCTCCATTTTTCCTTTAAAATCAGTTCCATCCTTAGCTGCTGTAAATAAAATGATGATCATATTGGCAAAGCGGCCTTTCAGCTGTCCACTCAAATCCCACCCTGTCCTATCTACAGCTTGGACGAAAAATGATTTCAGGCATAAGAACAGCTCCAGATCGTTGACTCCATTCATCCCATCCATTATTGGCGGAATAACACGTTCTAAAAATTCATTATTACCATATTCATTAGCAAAAGTCAATGCTCTATCCAGCTTATGTATATCCATTGACTGATGCTTTTCCATCATTAAATACAATCTATAGGCATCATACAATTTGTCGTTAGCTAAATGGAACGTGAAATTTTCCTCCAAATATCTATGGAAGATCTTCAGTTCGTCATATTCATTATCATCCAAAAATCCAGATAAAACAAAATCCAGGAATTCTTCTTGGGGAAACTTAGGATAACAATCACGTTTCAAATCAAACACATAATGATGCATTGCATTATTTACAGAAAACTTTGTTCCTTCTTCTAAAACGCCACATATCCTTGCCTGTGAAGTGTCTGGATTATATTCATATGTGTTAAAATTCAAGCGCTGAGCAAAACTCAAAGGCAAGGCATATTCCAAAGCAGCAATCCAAAAAATGATATTCTCTGCTTCATCTATAATCACTACCCGTTTTTTTTCACGACGAAAATACAACAATGCTGCCAACATATGTTTATAGATTTCCAAACGGTTAGCCTGCCCAAGGAACTCCTTGATAGAAGCAACACTTATCATGCTGCCAGGTTCCCCAGTTGGCTCCGGCAAATAAGCCGGTACATTAGGATCATTGACCTCTTCATATTTCATCGCTCTGCGGAGCATAGGGCTTTCCCAAAATTCACAGGGATATTGCTGCGTCAGCTGCTTCTGAAATACAATCACATGGCTCATGTAATTGCCAAAACGCCCCGTTGCCCCCATATAGTCATGACCCAAATATGTATTCTGGGCTAATGCACAGGAACCATCCCTAAAAAAGCGGTAAAAGAAAGATGATGGCATCGCCTTTGCTAATTCATCCGTCATAGATTGTCCGGCAGAAAGGCGAGGGTGCGTATATGAAAACATATTCTGCACCTCGGCAATCATAGACTGAGGAAACTGCCTGTCATGTGAAAAAATCTGCAGGCCATCACCTGCTCCCCTTATGCCGCACCGGCATGATGTGTATATTATTTGGTGCAAACTCATATTAGTAATCACCTCTTATCCATTTCGTTATTGCACAGCTTTCAAGATACCTTCCTGATGCCATAACCAAAGCAGAGGATCTGCTATGCGATGTGGACTAGGCCGGGCAATTATATGTTCACCTTTTTCATTGGTTTTCGGATTATTATTCTTCCCTAATGCCGACACTGCAAAATAATGCACATTACTGAAATTATTGGCTAATTTCCGGATAAGCCCCCCAGCGCCATTTTCTTCCAAAAATCCTTTTACCTCGTGGTCTATCTGATTGCCATCAGCTGTCACAAACCCCCGTGCCTGTATATGAGGACTCGTCTGACCAATAGCAGCATCCGCATCCAAAAAAGGTATGAACATATCGCATTTTGAAACCACAACTGCCAAAGGTATGTCGATAAGTTCCGTGCCTTTCAGACCTTTCTCATGCCTTATGCGCTCTGCTATCTGCTCAATAACGTTCAATGTCGTATCCAATCCGTCCATTATCAAATCTTTTTTCGCTTTACCATATGCCGCATTACGGATCGCCTTCTCATCCTGCAATTTGGACACGAATTCCGTCAGATGCATCGGATCCAACAAAAACACGATACCTGTTGAATAACTCAGATAACGGTTGGCGATATTGATACTGCTCCTATTTTCCAGATCTTCACCAGCAGCATCAAATAGATATAAATCAAAACTCTTCCTTATAGGATTTCCTAAAGACGGAATCCACGAAGGAAACATCGATTTCTCATCATACTTGAAATTATAAATAAACGGACGATAAGCACCACTCTCCTTCGCATTAAGAATACTACTCTGTGTCTGTTCTAAAATTCTTCTTGCATCATTTGGTGCATACATGAATTTACCAAAAACATCATTATAGCGATTCCTGGAATCATTTACACTTTCTACACATCCTGAATTTTTATTACGCCCCAGAATTGATGTAAACACACCATCTGCTTCAAGTATTTCATGAAGCAGTACACCTAAAAAAACACTTTTACCAGCACCACGCTGTCCCAATACAGATACAATCATATTTTTTTCATTTTTAGGGTTGTATACATATTCTGATAATTCATTGTGACAATTCGGACAAATTCGCATATAGCTTCTCTCACCGCATTTATCGCATATAGCCCCCTTATTCTTAATTGCGTCTTTAACATTTCCAGAAGGAGAAAACACATGGGCATATCTAGCAGAAATGTTCATTGTCATTTCTTCATCTTCTATTTCATTACCTACATCCACATCATTCTTACGGCGTGCAATCTCCTTCGCGTTATTTTTCATCCCGCTTTCATACCATTCCAGCCTGTCATCTGGTTCTTTCTCGCAATGTGGATTAGCACAGCGAAATAAGATTTCTTCCACGTCATGTTCGGTATAGCAAAACGGACATAAAAACTTCACTTTTTTCACTCCCTTGCACCTTAAAGCTCATATATTCCCTTCGTACTTCTCAAAGAATGTCCATCCTCTTGAAACACGCTTATATACATACCTTTTTCCAAATCATTCACTTCAAGCTCTTTTTCCCACATTATTTTTCTTTCATCTTGTTTAGATATGATCCCTAAAACACGTCCATCGTTTATGTTATTCGGTGAACTCCCATGTTTGCAAACAATTGTCAATTTAGGCAAGGGAAAGGAAACATTATCCACATGAGAAAATTTGAATTTTATCTTTTCAATTTTACCAACTACCCAATATTTTTTCTCTGTACTATAGTCAAAACGAATTTTCTGGCGAATACGTGACGACAATTCCATATGTTGCGGTTTTGATAAATCTGCAGTTTCTCCATTATCGTTCATCTTCCAATTGTACACAGTAAATATCGAAATATATACTTTATCAGCAGGAATGTTCTCTATCCATAACTTCCCACTGTTTTCATACGCTGTCATGGAAATATAATTCTCTCTGCTTTTATCTCTGTGCCGCCCCTGAGGGTAATCCTCACTGTCATATACCACCAAAAATCCATCCATTCCTCCAGGGAGCTGTTTTGGAATGGACAAGCTAATCGTTGCCCCATTTGTCACCATAGAGTCCGATACCCGGCAGACTTCGCCCAAAATGCCCACAAAAGGCAACGCATATGCATTTTTGTATCCTCTCTTAGCCAGAGGAGAATCTGTTCCTGTTGAATACTTTTCGCCACGTTTGGCAAAAACATTGTAATAATATGTTTTTCTGGTTCTGATGCTCTTGTCTTCAAATGATATTGCTGCTCCGCAGTAAATCTCTTCACCATCATCTACTTTTATGATGGGTTTATCGCCACGAACCAGAACATATTGACAGGCGGCTTCATCTGGCAATGACTTCCAGGATATAAAATTGCAGCATTTATCTGCATCACAAATTATCTGCAATCCTTTTACTGCCTTAGGTGGCGGCATCCATTTTGCTGCGTCTGGTAAATCCCTGCATATACGCAAGGCCTCCGCACATGCTTCAGCCTGCCTGCTGATATTTTCATCCGTGCGCGGTTCTTTATCCAATGCCTTAGCCTTATCCAACATCTTCATTGCTTCGGTGTAGCAGTGGTTCATCTCAGTAGCAAAAGCATCATTCTTAAAGTCCGGTGCCTTTTCCTGAATCTGCTGATAAAGTTTTCTCGCTTCACAGTAGCGCCGTTCCCGCATGGCTTCTTGCATTTTATTGCTCAAGGGTTCCAGTTCAGACCTTTGCTTCTGCATCCTGCCCAGCAGTTCCTGCCCTCTTTGATTTTTCGGCCAAATATCTTCTGCCTGCTGCCAATACCCCTCAGCCTGCTCAAACTGCAAAGAGTGAAGCGAATCCTCAGCTCGCTGATACAGACCGAAGATTTCCTCTAGCCCTGCCATAGGTGCCCCACAAGAAACACAAGCCGTCGCACTTTGATAATTCAATATCTGGCAGTTATGACAATTAACACATTGAACATCCAAATTATTCTTGGCACAAAACGCTAATATAAGATCTTTAGCTTCAGCTCCGTTGTCCATACATTCTGATAATGCCTGCTCTGTTTCAGACACCGATGCTGCATCTACCCTTAAGGAATTTGCCCGATTTATCAAATCATCCAGCAAGGATTTACGTTTCTCAAATGCACGATACATTTCTAAAGAACGTACACCATATTTATATTTTGCAATATTTATTATACTATCATATATTTTCCCCTCTTCAGTTTGAGCACTATTTTTAGAATTTTTTAACTTTCTTGCTTTTTCATCACAGCGGCGTATAATTTCCTCTTCCATGGCTGTTTCCGGCAAATCGAGATATGTATAAACATTATCTTTGCCTAACTTTTTTTGCAAGGCACGAAGACTTCCCTTTTGGCCTTCACTTATTCCTGACGGCAGCTCATAGTATTTTGCCAACAAGTCAACCTTTTGCCCACTCTGACACTCTATAAAATGTATTTGTGATAATTCAAGCTGATAACGTCTGGCTATTTCATGGCGTTTCTTGTCATCGAGAAGATGATTTCTTGCTGCTTCATTCAAATCTCCTCTGACCAGCTGGAAGATCTTTCCGGCCTCAGTTTGCATCTGCTGCCGTTGAGGGCTTGCAGTCAACAGTATATTAATTATCATTTCCTTGTTTCTGTTTAACCAATTCAGGTGATCATTATTCCCATTCTTTGACCAATATTCCTCTTTTGTTACTATGGCTTTTTCTATTTTCTCTTTCTCCGTCACTGGAGGATCAAAAGGCAGTTGCAGCAGAAGATAGTAATTCACATTTCCTTGCCGATTCATATTTTACACTACTCCTAAGTTATAATCTTATTTATTTTACTGCTAGTTGAACCTATAACTTGCGCAATACGTGAAAACTCACTCCTCAAATTATCCAAATCAGTCAGAGATGATAGGTCCTTCATGGAAGATATCTGCTGCAAATAGTTTTCGTCCGCCGCACCGAATCCTAAGGCGATAATCTCTATGCCTCCAATTTTACAACGCTCTGCCGCTGACAAGCCTCTATCATCAGCACCATCAAACCAGTAGCCATCTGTAAGAACCACGATATACTTAGCATCATCACAATCTGCTAATGCATTATAGGCAGACGTCAATGGCTGTTCATTCGTCAACGCGCCATAATCACCTATACGGATGTGGTTCACGATATACATCAATGCATCATAATCATCAGACAGCGGTGCAATCAACTTCGCTCTTTCTGCAAACCCAATTAGGCCGATTCTTGTCTGGGGTGCTGTGACGGAAATATTTCTGATAAAATCATTGACTGCTTTTTTAGCCATATCAAGCGGCGCTCCGGCCATACTTCCTGATACATCAATGGCCAGCATAATCGAAATATCCTTTACAAAATGATCTGCAGGATTTTCGTCCGTCCAGTTCATATCCTCTGGAACTTTCTCTATACGCACCGGCAAATCACCCCGCCTGCCATCCTGACTGGCAGATACCTTCACCACGCCATTGGCATCATATTGATAATTTACGGCAATCCTGGTCGTATTTGATTTAGTTGGCGTAATCCCAGAAATAACATAACGATGCACAATATCATTATCCAGCGGACGCAGATATTCCCCTATCAAAACATAAACATCCATTTCTCTTGGCCGTTTGCCCGTCACCAATTCATAGGTCTTTGTGCCGCTGGCAGGTACCAACGTATTTTTCGATACGATCGTGCTGTTGATATAGGAGGTGCCCTCCAAAGATACCGCTATGGTTCCCAAGGCATGAGCCGTCACATCCCGTATGCTCTTTGCTCCTTTCAGCGACAATACTGGTTTCGTTTTTGCCGCTGGCAGAGAATGCCTGACTGCTGTCTGTTCCATATTGGCACGGATTGCCGCCCCCAATGCTACAGCTTCATCAGGATGCACTCCAGCCAACGGTTCTTTCCCCGACATTTCTCGCACATAATCACGAACCATGGTCATCCTGGTAGAACCGCCTACCAGAATAACTCCATCTATCTGATGCCAAGTTATACCTATAGATGACATAAGATCATCAATTACATCCTTGGTAATCAGCATTAGGCTGGCCGATATCTCCTTGAAAATTTCTTGAGAGAACTCCAGCGAACACCTGACGCCACCAAAATTCATAGGCACATTGATTTTCTGCCGCTGACTGAGTTGTTTTTTGACCTTCTCCGCCAATACACGCAAAGTACTTCTTGCTTCCCAATCATCATAAATATCAACATCATACCTTTCCAGCAACTCATCCATAAGATATTCGGCAATACGGTCATCCCAATCCTTACCTCCCAGGGCATGATTCCCATTTGTTCCCAAGACCGTAACACAGTCCTGCTCTATGCGAGCAATGGTTACATCAAAAGTGCCGCCGCCCAAGTCATAAATCATGATGGTATTGCCAACTGCCGTATCATTCAATCCATAGGCTAGGGCTGCCGCTGTAGGCTCATTGATAATGGTCTGTACATGGAGACCTGCCCTCTTGCCAGCCTCCAGCGTAGCCTCTCTTTCACGATGTCCAAAATATGCTGGCACCGTTATAACTGCTTCCTCAATGCGTTCTCCCAGACCGGATTCTGCCTCAGCCTTCAGCTTGCTCAGCAGGATAGCGGATAAGTCCGTAGCATTATAACGTTTTCCGTGCATATTCAAGCCAAAAAGTTCCACCCCCATGCTGCGTTTAAAGAAAGATGCCGTATTCTCATCACCAGCCTCTTGTTCATTCTTCGCATCCTGGCCAAATAATATCTGACCATCTGGCTTAAAGCACAAAACTGAGGGCGTAAGAACCTCACCATAACTATTGGGAATCAGGCAGGACTTACCCGATTGTTCATTTACATAGGCTACTGCACTATATGTGGTTCCCAAATCAATACCTACCCGAATCCCCATTCTGTACCACTCCTTAAACTACTGCTATGCGCTGGGATTTTTCCTTCAATTTTTTAACTTCTTCTGCTGAAAGCATGGAACCAGCAGTTGCCTGCATGGTGACAAAAAGTTCCCCACCATTGGTAACATCCTTAGCCGTTACTTCCAAGATTCCTTCCTTGGTTAGCTTGAATGTCACATCCAACGGAGAATCTGCCGGCAGATTCCCCGGCAATTCCAAAGTTACTGTTCCAAGCTCATCCGCGTTGCCATTCTCTATCTCATTCACATCATAATACTCGACAGACATATCGCTTTCATATACCATTATCTGCGCATTCATCTGATTGGCTTCATCCGTACCAAATCTTTGCGTTACGACTATCTCACCATTCTTCATCTTAGCATTCTTGATGATGAGATTCTGACACTTTTCTTCCTCATGATTCACTACCACCTTCAAGGCATAACTCTTGGTGGACGCCATGGTAACAGCCTGACGGATGCTTACCTTATTATTTTTGAACCCTGGAATAGAAGTTGTCTTTACCGTAGCAGCTGTCTGGTACTTGGCTGCTTCTTCTTTTATTTCTTCATCCTGCATATCGAACGTGCCATTTTTCTGCTGTTCCTGCCAATGTTCCACCCGGCCTTCATACTCAGCCAAAGCCGAAATTGCGGCTCCCTTGGCTACTGCTTCATCCGGATCAAGAATCTGCTGAGGAATATCATACCGTTCAGTCAGAGCAGTTGCCACCTGTGGCATACGGGTAGAACCGCCTACCAGCAGAATTTCATCAATAACAGTCTTGGCGGCAGTTTTACTGTCATTTCGTACCTGTTCCAAAGTCCGATTGAATACAGCATCTTCTACGCCCTCATTTGCACCAGTCCCCTGCTTTTTGGCCATAGCCATAGCAATGGCTCTATCTGTACAATCAATGGATCTGTTCAGCAAACTTTGCGTAAGACTGTCAAAGATTTCTCTGGTAAGTTCAATCTGAGCCCTTCTGCCAGCCACATTCAACGTCACCTTGGTCTGCCCACGACCAGACAATTCTTTTTTTGCCTTTTCCGCCTTGTTACGCAGTTCCTGCAAATCTTCCGGCAGCCAATCATCTTCCTGCATATCGCTATGCTGCTCTTGGAACTCATCTTTCAGATAATCTACCACGGCCTTATCCCAATGCTGGCCGCCCAGCGCCTGATCCCCTTCATAGCAGACAATTTCTGCCCGTCCATCGCTAGCAATTTTCATTACCGTTACATCAAAGGTGCCACCGCCCAAGTCATAGACCAGAACAGTCTTATCACTTCCCTGCTGACGAGTCAAATAAGACAGTGCCGCGGCCGCTGGCTCACGAATGATGGCCAGGACATTAAGTCCGGCAATCTCTCCAGCATGCTTGGTTGCCAGGCATTCTGCAGTGCCAAAATATGCCGGGCAGGTAATCACCACATCTTTTACTTCCGTTCCCAGCTGCTCAGCAGCATCTTTGGTGACCTTGCGCAATATATGAGAAGATACTTCTTCTGGCGATATTTTCTGTCCATATGGAGCAAAATCAAAGTCATCTTTCCCCATATGTTCCTTCACAAAAGAAACCGTTTTTTGAGGTTCGATAACAGCATTTTCCTTGGCGACTTGCCCTACAGTCACATTGTTTTCATCCTCAAAGAACACCACGGAAGGAGTCGTATTGTCTCCTTCCATATTCTTTACCACAGTAGGCATTCCATTTTCATCCACATAAGCAATGCAGGAATAAGTAGTACCCAAATCAATACCAAAGACAAATTTATTCTGTTCACTCATTGTTATTCTCCTCCGTTTCAGCAGCATTGGGTTCTTCGTATACATAGCGGACCACCCGCTCCGTATATATCACACGATCATTATATTTATATCCATTGGACAGGGAAAAAGCTATTTTACCATGTTCGTCTTTCTTGTCCGTGGCCAAGGTTTTTACAGCTTTATGTCTATGTGCTGAAAATTCACTACCAGCCTCACTTTGATAGCTGTTTACATCATATTTTTCCAACAGCCACGAAAGCTCTCCCTTGGGATACTCCGCAAAATCTTCCAAGGAGACAATTCTCTCCTCAGGGGATTTTTTTTCAAGCCAGCTTACAGTCTTCAGCATATCCTCCCGCAGTGCTATAATGTCCATAAGCAAAGGTTGCATAATCCTGCCATACATACCTTCCTTGTATTGCTGCAATTCCTTATGCATATTTACGCGAGATTGCTCTTCAAAGGTTGTATGGGCAATCCTCTCCTCGAATAATTTTTCTAGCTCCATCAATTTCTGCGCGACTTCCTGCCATCCGGACTCTATCGTCTCCTCAGTATTGGATTCTATTGTTTTAGCATCCTCGTCTACTTGTTCAACCGACTCAGCAGGTGACTCTGTCTCCATTTCTGGGAGTTGCTCATCAGGTTCACTCACCACAGCCTTTTCTTCTGCTTTTGTTTCATGATTTTCAGCCTTCGTTTCTTCTTCAGTCAACACCTGTTCCATCATCATTCCTCCCCACATATTGCAGCATCATATTCTGTCCATGGCTTCACGGGATCATGAAAAGTATGTTCCTTCCATATATTTCCAATCCCTCGCCTATCTGCCTGACCAATAATCCATTCCATAGGAGCCATAACGCCCTCAGGCGTAAACGATGTAGTTCCTGCGGTATGCCCCATGGCACTACAAGCAAAAAATCTTATATTCTTAAAATTGTATTCAATGCTATTCAGAAACGCCCGCCCCCCATTAACGTGAAGAAATTTTCGACATAAATAATCTTCTGCCTCCATAGGTGTCAAGAATGTTTGCGGATATCGCTGGTACAACTTTTCTACTGCCAATCCTCCTAACTGTTGAGAGAAATCCGCCAAATCAATTTTACTTATCACCACTGCCAAAGGAGCCTTGGCTAAATCACGCTCACTGAGTCCACTAACAGCTCTTATCTTCTGTATAAAATTTTCAAATACTTGCTGAATTTCCCCTTGACTAGCGCTATTTCGATCTATATCCGATAAACTATTCACGTACTTGTCCCTAATTTTCGGCAGGGATAGAGGATCCAAAACAAATACAAATCCATTACAGTATTCATATTGCTTTTGCCTCTGTACGTTTTCATCAGCTGTCGTGAAAACTTCCCCGGCAATATCATAAATATGAATGATTCTCGGGAGCTCAAAACTTTCATGTTTGATATAAAAACTAAACGATATAGCCCCTGATGAAACCGATGTTTTCTCTGTACTACCATGCTGGTAATTTTGTTTCAGATCATCAGACAATCTTTGACTTTCACTATCAAATGGCCTATATTCCACTTTGTTATCCTTCATAAAGTTATCTTTAAATTTTACGAAAAAAGCTGTCAAAAATGCTGTTTTTCCTGCAGATGTTCCGCCTATTATAGGAATACATATCGTCTGATATTCACGATCATGTCCCATAAGTCTATCTGTGCAATATGGATTAGAACAAACAGCCTGCAATGTATTACGACCATTAAAAAAATTCGTTGGCAGCTTTTCTCCGCACTCACAAGTTCGTTTCCATAAACCAAATTTTCCTGGTTTTAATTGTGTATGCCATTTATGGCAGTTGGGACATTCATACCATGGGAGTTCTTGCCGTGTATGACAACTAGTACAAGGTACACCATAGATTTTATTGTATTTTCTATAAGCACAGTCTATCCCCCATAAAACTACAGCAGCAATATAAACAACTGAAGCTATGCCTGCCATTAGAATAACATGAATTATAGAAATTACAGCTGTAAATAAAGAGCCAAATATTATAAGCATAGCCATTGCTACCGTAAAACCTATCTTTGATACCAGTGCAATCCACCAAGGTCTATTTTCATACTTTTTCATCTCCAGATAAAAGACCTTCAAATACCCATAATTCGCAGCCCAGGCACCATTTACAATATTTAGGCAATCTTCATATCCAGGTCCAAAGAAATAGCTTGTTCGTGGTTTGGCAATTTTGGTATCTTGTTCATTCGTCAGCATTTGTCCCATCAATAGCTCCTCCATGATTTCGTTTGTGCATAACATCCTTAAATGAAGCAACATAATTCGCTATAGCAAAATAAGCTCCTATTATGGCTCCAATAAAAACTGTTCCAGCTATAATAATGGCAACCATATTCAATACAGTAGGCCCTATCGCAGCAACAACTCCGATGATAAACATCACTATTTTGCATATAAGCCATATAACAATTAATGCGCCAATAAGTTGTGGCATTTCCGAATCACCTCCCCCTATTTCTTTCGTTTATCATTCGATTCCGCGGGAATTATAAGCATATCACGCCACATTTCAGTTAAATAATCCCCTTTCTTTTTCATTTGTAGTGCATCGTAATCGATAGGGTCTTTTTCCTCCGCCTTTTCATATTGCTCTATAGCTGTCAATGCTCTATTCAATCTCTGTTTCAAACGGCTTCTAATAATCTCCGGCTCTACCACCATAACATAATTACTATTTCCCATCAGCCACTTATAAAACCCTTCATTAGGTTGCACAGTTATAACAGCCGAATAGATACGTTGATTGCCTACTATTCTAGTAGTTGGCTTAGCTGCTAGTGTTCTATCATCTAAGTTAAATCTAGCCAAAATATCACCAATAAACTCTGCCCTGAAATGCAATTTCACATCCACAACAGGCTTATTATCATGAACCATAAATAAATTTTCCCGCATGTATCTATCTAAAGAAAATTTCACTATATCCTTCACACTTGCTAGGCTATTACTCCCTTCTTTCTCCTTTCTATATATTGCCATTGATTCCGGCAATGTCCTTTTCATACTATAGCGAGGATATTCTTGCATTTCACACAAAGGTGTGCAATCTTTAGTGATACTATGAACTGAACTTGTAATACATGAAATCTTAAAATGTGTGAGATGGTGTTTTTTAACTGGCTTATCTTCTTCAACATATCCAATTAAATAACATTCATCTGTTTCCCATACCAAATAGTAAGGTGATACAAAGAAGGTTTTCGTTCCACCATCATCTTCACTTTTTAACGGACCTTTCATCTTTTGATGCTTGGCATCCCAACTAAAATATTTAAAAGCAATCTGCCTGCCTTCCAAAATTGCTTTCATAATAACATGAATAATTGGCAAATTATCACGTGCACTTTTTCGTCGTGGGGCAGTACGTCGTATTTGCTTATCCATAATATCCAAATAACCTTCACCCAGATCATCTGTATTACTTAGAAACTTTCTAAGAATTTTCTCCGTTTCCGAAACGGATAATGTTGTTGAACGATACAAAGACTGAGCAATAATGGAAAACTCTGCCGCATCAAACAAAAAATTATCATTATAGTAACCTTTTCGCATATCCTTGCAGGTAACTATTTTATACAAGCCTGATTCATTCATCGCCTTAATGTGGCGATTGATAGTTGAGGCTGATATAGGTACAATCTTCTTATCTGGAAATATTTCTCTCAAGGCATTTTCTATATCCTGCCTTAGGTCATTCACATTTTTAGGATCTGTTTTCGTTGCCCGCCGCAGGGCATCCACCAACAAGAGCAACTGCAATGATTTTTGCTGATCTTCTGCCATAAATAAACTCCTTTTTATATCATATTTCGTTATAAAACATTTCCAATCTTTTTAAGATACAGAGCAATCTCTCAATTATTAACAGTCTTTTATAATTCAGTCAATAATTTAAACAAGAACCTTCTATTATTGGGGGACAGAAATTTCCTGCCTTTACCTACTGATCCCAATCATATATCTTTTCCAACACTATAATGTTCTACCATCTTGCGTACTTATAACATTATAGCCTATTTGTAATATCGTTACAGAAGTCAATTTCAGTTACTAATTCATATTTGACATAGCTATATAAAAAAACTGCCTATCAACCATTTTTTAATCCTATACTAGCAGTAGTATATAGTAAATATAAACAACACTGGAGGTAAATGCTATGTATACGAGAATTTTAGCTATTGGAGATATCCATGGAGAATGGGATAAATTTCTCTCACTTTACAGACAATTGGATTTTAATCCAAAACATGATTTATTAATTTTTCTCGGTGATTATATTGATCGAGGTGACAAATCACTAGAAACTCTAATCTGGATGTATGAACACCGTCACGAGAAAAATATCATCATGCTTAGAGGAAATCATGAACAGATGATGCTTGATTACTATGATTCAGCCTGCAAAGATACCATATGGCTGCAGAACGGTGGTGATATCACAGCCAAGGCCTTAACTTCAAAAAGTGCGAAAATACAGGCTAAATACATTGATTTTCTCAGAAATCTCCCTCTGACATTTCGTCTAAGTGTCAACGGAAACGATTATTTCTTTTGCCATGCTGGTGTCGACCCAGCCATTCCTCTTGATGAGCAACCCTCTGAAACACTATTATGGATTCGGGAAGAATTCTTTGACTATTACGAAGGGAAAACAATCATTGTCACAGGGCACACAAACACCGCCTACATAGAGCCTACAACATCATTGCCCATTATCAGAAAAAATATGCTTCTGCTAGATACTGGATCCTATTGGAGCAATGGTCACATATCCTGCATAGATATATTAAGCAACAAAATATGGCAAAGTCGTTGACCTTCCACACTATCTAGTAATAATCCCCCATTCTTTTTAGATAGTATTTCTCTACCAATGGCATAAATCCTTCCTATTTACCTCAAAAATGTCGCTATATTATGAGAATTCATTAAAAATATGCATGAAACTCCAAGCCCGCTAGGCAGGCTCGTACTTTCATGGAACCCCAACATCAATATCTGCGCAACGAAACAATACTATATAAAATCGCATTGTATATGATACAAAAACCATACATCGTTGCAAATAGCATCGTAATGGTGACGTATAATCCTCTAAAGCCATTCCCGCATATCATTGCTGTTCCGTAGCTACCTTTTGCGGGCAGTCCTCACTATGAAGTTTTCTGCCTTTAGAATTCTGCTTTGTTACATTCATTTACAGACATCTCCTAAGGTTCGGTCCTTCCGAGATGGTCTATAGCCCACCTCATAGTATGATCTCGGCTGACTTCTCACGATAAATCTTATTTCAACCATGACCGCCAATATTCTATGGCCTTGGTCATGTCCGTGAGACCTCCCCGGGTACCACACGTTTCTTTCCCTCCATCTACCTGCCGCATTTACTACCATTGATTCCGTGTAGCTGTCGGACTTCAACCTGTTGGACAGTCTTATCCCCAATAGTAGCCTCTATGCGATTCCTATTCGTCAGGCCAGAGTTTTGCCACCGGCTTCCTTCAGATTCCGCCTCACGACGGCCCCCCTTGCCATTGGCTATATCTTTCCCGCTACCGGGCAGATTCCGGACTTTCGCTGGTTAGAAACGTGCGCCGTCGGGTGCACCCATAAAATTCAGCCGCCTCAAAATGAAGCGGCTGAATTTTGTTATTTAGTTATAAACAAAACCAATTACTTTATCTCTGTTCAAATCATAATCGACAAATGTTTCGTCAATGTCCTCAAAGTCAGCTGCGGTGAGTGTCATCATCATCTCTTTATTGATGACACCATTCGCACTTTCCGCATAAATACGATCTGCTTGATTGAGAATGGCCTTCTGTAACAGATTTCTTGCATAACGACCATTACCAAAATCCTTCATGCGCACAGCCTGTCTAAATATCTGGTGACAAACAGCCCTTGCATCATCATTCAGTACGTAGCAGCGTTCTTCCGCCATCCTTAACAGGATTTCATCAAGCTGATTTGGTGTGTAGTCGTTAAAGGTTAATTGGAACCCGATGCGACTACGCAAGCCTTCATTTTTCTTGAGGAATTTCATCATCTTATCTGGGTAGCCAGCGAAGATAACAATGGTATCGTCACGATGATTCTCCATTTGCTGTACGATTGTATTGATGGCTTCGTCACCAAAGCTGCCACCGCGATCATCTACCAGCGAATATGCTTCATCGATGAAAAGTATACCGCCTTTTGCTTCGCGGAACTTTTTCTCAACGATTTTTGCTGTCCAGCCAACATACTGACCAACCAAATCATTTCGCCCACATTCGACAAATATATCTCCTTGAAGGATCTGTTCATCGCTGAGAATACGTGCGAGCAATCGCGCTACGGTGGTCTTGGCAGAACCAGGATTGCCGAAAAATACCAAGTGTGGAATATTCCCCCCGGATGGCAAACCTGCCTTTTTGCGCTGCTTTTGCATTTTTGATGAGGCAAGAATGCTGTTTATCAGTGATTTAACATTATCCAGCCCAACCAATCGATTCAATTCTTCATAAGCAGAACTGCGGCTTTTTAGCTGACTATTGATTTTGATAACATCAGCCGTTTTATAAGCGCAATAAATCTTCTCCGACAAGGTCTTTTTACAATATTCGTTATAGGCAGTCTGTACTTCAGACATTCGATACATATCTTTTTTTAAGGTCTTGCGGAAGGCTTTTCTATCCCAGGCGGGGAATTTTCGCTCTTTCTGCAGTTCCTGAGCAAAGTTCATGGCATCCTCGACCGTCCCCACACCTTCACGAATGGGTACGAAGGATACATCGGGAACCAGCTGCTCAATAACCTTCTTGGAAAGAGTAGCCTGTTGACCAATATCCACTAACATAAATAGTATGTTCTGCTGATTTTTTCGTATAAGCTGTTCAAAAAAGTCCACCAAGACATGATTAGCATTTGCATATTGACCACTGTCTTCTGCCTGGCCGTTAAGAAAAAATAGTATTACACCACCATTAGAATCTTTACAAATCTTATGTATAGTTTTATCATCATTACAGCGCTTGCCAATATGGTCAATTATATTCTTGCGAAAACTTGATATACGGCCATTCTTGTAAAGTGCTTGCATCAACAGGTTTATCATACGATGGGCAGAAGTAAGGCTTTCGGCATGAATATGGTAATGGACAGGATGCCCCCAAAAACCTTTCTTATTATTTTTGTAGTAAATCCTATATATCTCATCCGTTAATGATTCGTCAGGAATCAATTTCTTCATTTTTTCTTGACAGCTTCGATAAGTTGGTTGCTCTGCCGGACATAGTTCTTCGCTATAACAGTAAAAACCACGGTTATTGTTATGGCTATATTCTTCGATATTCAAAACCTGCAACACATTCCGATGATACCGGGTATTGATGAAATTTTCAAAGGAACCACGCTCTGTACAATTGGCAAATTCATCCTGAGAGATTTCTTCCAATTCATGAAGTGTAACGTTTTCCATACCAAGGTTTTGTTTCATTGTAGAAAGCTTCTTATTGATATATGCAAGTAAATCTGCTGATTTCTTGATTCCATTATTATTCGACACTATTGCGATGGACATTTTTCCCGAATCAGCATCATAGACAAAAACATTATATGCTTCATCACGCACCTGCAGTCCAGCTACTGAACTAATCTTACTCACATACTCAGCCCATTCATTTGCTACATCTGGGTCTGTACCATCATCTTTTCTCTGTAGTACAGAATTTTCCTTTAGTGTATAACGAAGAATCGCCTTGTAGTAAATCATATGCGATCTCATCTCCTTTTCCAATAACCTAAAATGTTTTTGTTTATCCTTATTATAACAGTAAAAATAAGTACTTCTGTACAAAGATATTCTTCTCTATCAAATTTGACATAGATGATATTTCTGTCAATAATGAGGAATACCATTACTGAATCATGGTATTCCTCATTCGCATATTCTAGTTATCCACTCTCTTTACTTTTCATCATTATGATTGATGTAGAAAATTATTATTATCCCTTCGACTTTGCCCTCTCTATCATTTCTAGTTCAATATGCCCATGCCCCTTGCCATCCATCGCCCAAATTATTCAAAGCATACAATATTGCAAGAGCTCTCTCAGTTTCCAGTTGCTTGATTAGACATTTCAATCTCTCCAATTCTAGCTTTGCTTCCTTACTGCCTAAATCAGCTGCCTTCAGGAACCACTGCATTGCTTTGTCACAATCACGTTTCAATCCTTTTCCCCTGTAATACATAAATCCCAACGCCCGCATAGCTTCTGTATTCCCGGCAAAAGCTGCTTCATATATACGCTGTCCATCAGGTATAACATAAGATAATTTACTCTTTTCATTCGTAAATTCCATCCAATATGTTGCCGACAAATTCTGCTTATTGGATTTACTTATCATTTCCTCCAATCTCAGATAATATCCATCTACTATTCTGCTATCATCCAAGGCTAGTAACTCATTTAAATTCATCTCATCCACTTCTTTAATATAAGGAATTTTCTCTACCTCAATATTAGCCAGATCAATCAGCTCCTCATCAGATAAAGGCTTTAGCTTTCCTGGTTCTATCACTAACTTGTGATGATTAGCCCAAAAGCAGCATATTCGATTTATATCATTTGGCAATCTACGATTATACTTGCCCAAGGCTTGTACTATATGACATTCACGCTGTATTTCTATACATGCCTGATATCCAGATTTATTCAACAGATAAACAATGACAGATTTTTTATTTATCACTCTGTCTCGATATGTTGCCACACAATTATTGAAAATAGCCCCAAGTTTCGGTAGCATTCTCGTGTTATGCACCAGTCTAAACTCATATTCCCCCACTCTGCATTCATATGCCAGAATTTTCTCATCATACCTCACCCTAGTATGTTTCCAATCTTCAGACAAAGAAGTTACTTCCATGCTGATTGCATCATGCACATATCCTGTTAATCCGTCTTTCAGCAACCGAGATTTTACTTCTTCTGATAGATTGTTATGATACCGATAAAAAGACAGTATAATATCCCACTGCATTTCCGATATCTGTTTTTCAGCAGATACACAATATAGCCATTTCAGCATATTTTTTTCGCCTTTTCGCTTCATCAACCAGCGGCAATAAAAAACCAATGCTTTCCAACGATTCAGTGTCTCTTGTTCGGTGCTAGTTACAATTTTCTCAGACGGATTATAATATAACTTATCTAGATATATATTAGCAATGCACTCGTCAAGACAAAAGAATTTTTGCATATAATTTATATCCTTAATTTCCCATTGCTTAAATAGCATATACCACACAATCGAATAAGGATTATATGTATATACTTTTCTTAAACACTTCGGCGGCTTTATATCTAATAATTTACAAATTATTTTATAATTATCTTTCTCTTCATAGGAAAAAACTTTATCAAAACCATCCCCACCATTATCACGAGTAAATCTTTTGAAGAAATTCTTCAAAAAAACAATATTTATATCAAAGGGCCGTTCTATGTATGCTTTTATCTTATTTTTACCCTTAATCTGACTTAATACACTAGGTTTAATTCCATAAACCATTTTTACACTTTCCCCCATGGCATTTAACGCATTATCTACCACAACATCAGGGATATCAACCTCCTTCAATTCTGTCCATTCTTTTCTATTGCCATGGAAATATCCATATTGAGAAATAACACATTTTCTCTTTATTACATCTATAGAAAATGCAAAATTATACCAACGATATTTTCTTCTTCTATTTAAGCATTGAGCATCCAAAACATCTGCCGCGATATTAATACTCGAGTATATATCTCGTTGAAAAAGTCTCCATCGATACGGAATCAGACTACTGTAATGATGTTCTCTACGCGATTTTTCTATACACTTTTTTACTCCCAGTAATCCTTCGAAGATACATCCATCAGCAGAAATCACTCTGTTGTCATTCATTATTTTTATCTCTTCCTCTTGATCGTGTTTATAGCAATAAACTTTCAATCCATTTACGTTATTATCCTCATAACCCTCCCATTCCACCAACGGCACAATTGGCAATCTTTCTATATCTTTCTTTATATAATCAGTGTTAGTACATTTTATCCATCCCTTTTTCTCATAACTATATTGAAAAGCCATATCCAACATACTAACGCCCCCCTCTTACCACTATGTATCATCTAAGTTTGCAAATATAAAACCAAAACCATTTTATAATGAGTGTATATAACCGCGCTCTTTATGGCAAGCAATTAAATGTCATACTCTATCAAATTTGACCGAGTTGCAATTATTTATCATCCATTTACGCCACAACTCTGATATGATAGAACAAACTAAAGTTATGAATAAATCAGAAGGACTTAATATTAGAACGAATAATACAAATTATAATTAGTCCTCTTATAATCTATGGACTGATTTACGATCATATCAATATAAACATTCAATAATTTATTATATTCTTACGTTTATAAAGGATGGTGTATATCATGGAGGCAATTGTAATTAATGATTTACTCAAATTATCAGATTCTGAAAAAACACAAGAGTAAAGTTTAATACGTGGAATGGAACTGTCCATCCGATTGATGAATATCTAAAAGAGCATAACATCGTGAATACACAATGGCTGTTTTGGAGAAACAAAATCAACTATTTATCTGTTGGTCAAATAGTTATATGCCTTGTTCAACTTTCTTTGGATAAATGGTTATTGACAACCATCAAAAAAGTTATCAAATATTTTGCTATTTATGAAGGTATTAATTATGAAGGGGACGAATTAACTAAGTATAAGAAATATTTTGGTAGAGTGATTATTAGTTATCATAAAGAACATCAACCTACATGTATGTATTATGAAACAATAGCTGATAAGTTAGTAATCGAACAATTATTACCATCAATTTATGATGGATAAACTCAAACATATTAGACAAATGACGGACGGCCTGACTTGTCAAATTGACATATCAAGCCGCCCGCCTTTCATCTAAGGGATTTTCTCTACAATGCAGATAACTGCTCCAAACCCTTCTGAAGATTGTTATTTAATATTTGCTTTTCCCGTCAACAAATCAATCAGTAACTCATTATTGAACTGTTCGCTCTGTATATCCAGCAATCCATTTTCTTCAAAGGACAGCTTATAGGTTACCGTCTCAGAAGTTGGAAAAGGTTTTGATACATTTACCTCAAACACATTTCCCAGTTCTTTTCCAAATATCTCGGCTACCTGATTCATTTTGCTGTTCGTTTCCATCATTACAATATCTTCCCCTTCTACACGTTAGCCCCTTTATAAAGCACCTACTCCAGCAGAATTCACTTCTGCCCGTCCGTCATGGCATCTACCACAATTTTCCGAGCCTCGGGGGAAAGCTTTTCGGCATCTTCTATGAGCTTCTGCTTAATAGCTTCACTTTCTTCTTTCGTGAGCCCCAAAAACTCATCTACGCTCATTCCATAAAAACCGGCCAGTCGGGCAATATCTTCTGACTTTGGCAGAACTTTCCCAGCCTCCCACTTGTCATATTTCCCCAAAGTGATACCTACGCCCTTGGCTATCTCTTTTCTCGTGATGCCCTTACTCCTTCGGATTTCCAGCAAGCGACGTACAAAAAAGTTTGTTAATATTTTATTGACCACTTTGTCCTCCCGTTTCCTTGTCCTGTTCAAATGGAGTGCCTTCCAGATTAATTATGCTCACGCTTTCCTCCACGACAGCTGAGCATATCTCCCTTAAACGCTTTTGAATGCAAAACAGTTCTTCATTGCTGGCAACATTTTCAATAGCGCCAATGTCACGCTGCGCACTCTGTGCCAGATGGAGAACTTTTCCCAGCCGCTCTTTTCCGGTGGCCATAGCTACCAGCGGCCTTTCCGAATGTTCCCCCAACATATCGGCCAAAGGCCGGAACATATCCTCAGTCAACACGGCAGCAAATTCCTGTACCTTTTTCTTATTGACCTTCACTGAGGTCTTGCAAAAAACCTCCAACTCCGTAAAGCGTGGCTTATTCCAGTCATTAACAGCCTTAACCACCCGTTTTGCGTTCTTCTTGCTCCTAGCCAAAGGTATCCCTCCATTTTGCCTTTGATTTCCTGCCCAGACTGATTTTCTTGAAGTTTTCAGGCTTAGTATCCGTTTTCATCTACCTAATATCCTTATTTCATCTTCAAATCCAGCAATACCTTATCAGTTTCCCAAGGGGAGATAACCGTGTAGCTAATACCAGACCCATCCAAAACTGCCTTGATTTCCTCATCCTTAACCTTGGCACGTTCCAGATTGGTTTCCTTACGACCATCAATACTAATGAACTCGTCATTCCGACGGAGTAAGTACTCCACGTTATCAAACTTGGCATGCTCGTGCATCACCAGCTGATCAAAGATCTCATCCGGGGCGTTGTTGTAGATAATGTTCAACGGCAGTGGCGAATCGCAGACCGCATACTCCACGCCATAACGCTCCAGTGTCTTTAGCCGATGCACCTGCTCGGCAAACAAGTACAGCTGATCCTGCACAATATCCGTGGCATTCTGATACCAGAGCCACTTGGCATATTCCCCCACTAGTTCTGTCTTGTTCCCTTTACGCTTCAGCTTCGAAAAAATATCTGCAGCGATAGTGCTCTTGCCAATGCCAGCACCGCCATAAAAATTAATTACCTTCAAAGACTCACCTCGTAATATTCTCTTTCCATTATATCATTTATTAATAACTGGCAAAACGACCATTCTTCAGTTGCCAATCATAAATTTGCTGAAAATTATCCTGTTTCATGGTATAATCCAATTAGAAACCCAAAGGAGCGCGTTTACCATGACATACCCAAAAGACCTAATAAAACAGGCTATCGAGAACGATATTGCCAACAAGAAATACAATCCCATGAACGATGTCCTGTTCAAGTTCATCTTTGGCAAGGATGAGCGGAAACAGGTCACCATCGACTTTCTCAACGCTGTCCTTGACCGTCACGGGGCCAAGGCCATAAAGGACATTCAGTTCCAAAACAGCGAAATTGTCCCGCTCTATGATGACGATAAGCTCACCCGTCTGGACATTTTCTGCGTCACTGAGGACGGCACGCAGATTGATGTGGAAGTCCAGATTGTGGACAAGAAAAACATGGAACGCCGCACCCTTTACTACTGGTCGCAGATGTACCTGATGAACCTTGCCAAGGGCGGAAAATATCAGAACCTGAAACCGTCCATCACCATCAACATCCTGCGTTATACGATTTTCCCCGGCGAGCCGGCGCACTCCATGTACAGCATTTACAACAAGGAGACCGGCCGCCGCTTGAACGAAGACATGGAACTGCATTTCCTCGAAGTCCCCAAGTTCCAGAAAAAGCCCGTCAGCGAAATGTCCAGTGTGGAGCGCTGGCTGGCTTACTTCTCCAACAAACTGGATGCCAAAGAAATGGAGGAACTGGCTATGAATGAAGTTGCAATTCAGACTGCGCTGGACGCAGCCGCTATATTTATGCAGAACAGGCAGGAACGCCTCGACTACCTGAACCGCGAAATGGCCATCATGGACTATGAGTCCGATAAAGATGCCTGGATTGAAGAAGGTAAGGTAGAAGGCAAGGCGGAGGGACGTATTGACAGTCTTTTAGATAGCGTACGTTCTCTTATGACTAAAAAAGGATGGTCCAGCGATGAAGCTATGGATGCCCTCAGTATTTCACCTGAAGAACGTACCATAATTTCAGCTAGATTGTAACACGATAATAGGCATCGCATTGAGTTTATGGACTCTTTTGCAATGCCTCATTTTTGTCTCCCAATGCCCCGCTCAAAAGTCTCTCTAAATTTCGCAAAGTGCTTGACAATCCATTATCATCTATATTGTGTCATAATTTTCTTTATCCATGTCGTCAACCGTCCATCAGAATCATCAGCAGCATAAAAATTTCCATCTGGCATAATGACAGTTTTACACTCAAGAGTAAGGTATCTGATTTGACCATTATCTACATATATAATACCCTCATTGATTAGATGCTTCAATATTTCATTTGGATTATCGTTTGTACCAACCAGATTATTTTTAAAATAATCAACCTCAACAAACTCCTTACTTCCTAGCACATTTAATAATATCCACTCTGCTCGAGAAATTTTTATTGGCATCCATTCATCATCACTTTTTAAATATATTGGATCTATACTTTCCATTGGAATAGCATCGTACATCCAACCATTTTCTGTCACTTTGGCTACGATAAGCGGGGCAAGAGCTTCCATTTGCAAATCTTCAGCAAAGTTATAAGGCGATATATTATATAATAATTCAAGCTTCGTCCACAACAACTCTACTAACAAAATCAAAGGATTTCTTCGATAGGAAGCCACCCAACAAAACTTATCCGTTCCTTCTATTCTTATGGCATAAGGAAAAGCATTAGTCTTTACTAGAGATGCATTTTCAGCTATAACGAGATTAGGAAATGATGAACCGCCGTATCCCTTTGTTCCTTTATCTTTTCGTGATATTTTCTTCTGTAAATACTCAATAAATTTTTTCCGTAAGCTATTTTCATCTTTAAAGCCGTAGTAGCCAAAAATTACTCGCAATGGTGCCCATGCCTCTGTTACCATTGTGTGGTACAGTAGCTGTTCCTCTGCGGACATTGTGTTAATATCCGTAGCTAATGGTTTATTTGCCAAATCCCTAAATGCAACATCGATAACACTTAATTGTAATTTTTTCTTTAAAACAGTTCCATTAGTATCGTCCTTCAAATCACCATCGGTATTCTTGAAGGAGTCCCCCATCACATTCATAACACTTATAAGATTATCATAACCACTAGATAATTCACTGCTAAACAAGTCTTTTTTTACCTCAACCACCATAACAACCTGCTCGATATCATATAAATACTCTTTTGAGTATGGTAGTTTCTTTCCCTCGCCTACAACGAGCATACAATCTATCTGATTGCTCATCATGCCGTTCTGATTAGTTATCTTTCCCGATACCACATGGAGATCTATATTTTTAAATATACTCTTTTCAATGATTTCCTTCGTTAACCCCTCATACATACCACCTATCATTGGTCCATGATTTACCAAAAGGAATTTATCTATATCCTTTAATCCTTTTTTCTTAAATTCTTCAAGAAGATTAGCAATTGATAATATAGTGCTCATAACATTCATCGCCTCTACTTACAATCTTGATTAACTAAGCAATACGAATATTCTTTATAAAATATTTAAAATAGCCGTTTTCACTTATTTCTATTGAACGGCTATCATTTAGTTATATTTGCATATTTTTCCTGATCGCTAGTTGGAAATTTTAAAGCCTCCATAGTCTGTCGCTCATCCCAACCTAATGTTTCTATTATATTTCTTAGATTATTGACCATATCTTGCTATGCTTTTCTTGCTAATAGCATAATCCAAATTTATAAGAATGTAAATACACTACTACGACCAGCCTAACCTTTTTCTGTTTGCATACCCTACAAACGAATACCCTATAACATACAAACGATTGATTTTTCCCTTATGCACCCCCTTGATTCAAAAAATGCTCCCCTATTCCCTTTCAAGGACTAATCTACAGTTTTTATATATCCCCCAAAATGCACCAAAGACCTCGAAGCCCCTTATTTCATAGGGTTTCAAGGTCTTTATATTTTCGTATGATTGTATCAAATAGACGATAATTTTGTCCACAATACCAAAGTCAGGACCGAAATGACCTCCGTGAATGCTGGCCCGTTTCAGCATGGCCGTCCGCATTTCCTGCGCCAGTACCTTGCGCTGCTCCGCAGAAAAACCTTTGATATCCTGAGGACTATTGACTTTCTCTAAATACATGAAATTACTCCTTACTTTATCTTACAAAAATTTTTTCAGCTGATGTTTGTAAGTCTATACCCTTGAGTGAACTTCAAGTCAATGGTTTTTAGAGGATTTACGAAAAAAATTTTTCCTTTGCAGCAATAAGCGTTATATCAAACTATCCAATTATAAATCTATATTATCAATCTGATTATTTTATTAAAATCATTGCCTTTTGGAAAACCAGCCGCTATACTGCAAGTAAAGAACAAAGGAGGATGCATGCATGAACACCAAGCAGATGGAATATATACTGGAATTAGCGCAGGTGCTGAATTTCAACCGCGCTGCCGAAAATCTTTTTATCTCTCAGCCCACACTGACCTATCAGATAAAGATAGTGGAGAACGAAATTGGTTTTGCTCTCTTTGAACGTTCCGGCAAAGGAGCTATGCTTACACCGGCAGGGGCTCAGTTTGTCGGCACCTTGCGCACGCTTTACGGACAGCTGAAGGAGGCCATTGAACAGGGGCAGAATTTCAGTGCCAAATATGCCGAAAGCATCCGCATAACGCTGCCAATCCGTTCCGCCATCTACTTTCTGCCACAGGTCATTGCACAATTCAGCCGCAGTTTTCCCTCGATCAATGTCATTCCCAGTTTTGACTGGCAGCATGGGCAGGAATCCTTCCTGCAAGGTGAACAGGACGTTACCTTTGCCATGGAATACACTATGAAACGCGTACCGGACGTAACCTGTCACCATCTTTTTGACAGCCGCATCTACCTGATTACCGAAAAAAATGACGCCCTGACAAAAAAGCCGCTGGTTACTCCCAGCGACTTAAAAGGCCGTACACTTATGGTAGGCGGCGGCTCTCCGCCCATGCTGCGTGCCCTGCAGCAGCGCATAATCAGCGAAATTCATGTGGATTATTTCAACAGCCCCGACCATGACAACACCCTGACAAACGTGGCTGCCCACAAAGGAGTATGTCTGGCACCGGGTTTCTTAAACGACCATAACGGCGAATTTGCCTGGCTTGACTTTGACAGCAATGTCGTCATCCCCTGCGGCGTTTACACGCATAAAAACGATAAGCGCCAATCCCTGCACGCCTTTATTGAGCTTTTGCAGCATTTCTACCGTGACCAGCCGGATTTCAAGGTCTGATATTTTCTATCTTCTTCGCCCCTACACTAATTATACATATCTGCACACATGGTCAACCGCAATATCCGAAAACCCATAGGCCTCTGCTTTGGTGAGTTTGCCATTTGCAATATCATGGAGTTTTTCCAGCAGCATTCCGCCGCTTGCCTCAATGGTCTGCTCCCCACGGATAATGCCTGATAAATCCACGTCCATATTATCTTCCATCCAGCTATAAGTATGTTCATTGGCAGTCACTTTCAGCACTGGCACAATGGCATTGCCCGTAGGCGTCCCTCTGCCCGTGGTGAAGATAATGACCTGACAGCCGGCAGCCGCCATGGACGTTACAGAAGAAATATCGTATCCTGCCGTATCCATGACAATCGCCCCGTGCTTCGTGGGCGGCTGCGCCTGTTCCAGCACCTCCACGATGGGACGGGTGCCGCCTTTACGGATACAGCCCAGGCTCTTTTCGTCAATCGTGGACAAACCGCCCGCTTTGTTGCCCGGTGTCGGCTGCCCGGCCCGGCAATCCTGCCCTGCGGCCAGCAAATGTTTTTCATAATCCTCGCACACCCGGATAATCTGGTCATGGAGTTCCGGCGTAGCGCCCCGGCGGGCCAGCACATGTTCGCCGCCAATCCACTCAATGGACTCACTCATCATGGCGGACGCGCCCAAATCTACGAGCCTGTCACTAAGATTGCCTACCGCAGGATTCGAGGCAATCCCGGAGGTAGCATCACTGCCGCCACATTCTATCCCCAGCAGCAATTCGCTGATGGGGAATTTTTCTTTTTGCTGCAGCCCGGCTGCAGCTGCCATTTCCCGGGCAGCCCGCACAGCTTTTTCAATGGTCTTTAAGGTGCCGCCTTCTTCCTGTATACCAAAGGAAACTACCGGCTTGGAACATCTTGCCTGTATCTTTTCCCGCAGTTTGGCATGCGGTACAGTTTCACAGCCCAGGCCAATTATGACTACGCCATAGACATTAGGATTCAGTGCAAAGCCTGTGAGCACCTTCTGGCTCATTTCCGTATTGGCCGCCACATCACTGCAGCCGGTGTTAAAGACAATATTCACCGCGCCCCGTACCTGACTGGCCACAATTCGGCAGGACTCACTGCCACAGGCACAAGTGGGCAGAATCAGAATATGATTGCGGATGCCGGGGCGGCCTTCTTTGCGTCTGTAACCGTAAAATTCCATGTCATTTGCCCTCCTTGCCCATTACATACTCACTGGCGTAATCACGGGGAATGCTGCGGATATTCTCATGTGATACCCAGCCGCCCTGCGGAATATCCTGCAAGGTTTCCCCGATGATCTCCCCGTACTTATAGACCATTTCGCCCTTGGCGATAGGCCTTAAGGCAATCTTGTGCCAAATGGGAATCGTTTCGACAGCCTTTACCTGGGCACTGCCGCCACCATGACAAATAACCATGTCCTCAGGTTGTGCCTCGCTGGTGCAGGTGGCCACATTGTCCTTTTCGTCCAGCAGAATCGCTTTCTTTTCCATAACGCTCTCCTTTCGTCAAATGGCCTCGTCCATATCCAATAAGTATTTCCCATAGAGCATATTCCACCGCGCCGGAGTCATGTCCTGCTTTTTTCGCGATTCCAGTTGATAAATTTTTACCGCTCTATGCGTTCTTGCCATCATCTTTTCAGCAAAAATCTTCATTGCCTTTTTCATCGTCATTACCTCCCGCTGCACACTGTTTTTTTCTGTCTTCATCATAGCGTATTCAACCCCAAATAAAAAACACTTATAATCGATTTATCTATTGAAAAAAACGATTGATTTCACTATGATGGAACTATCAGAAAGGAAGGTGCTGCCATGAATATCCAGCAAATGCAATATTTCGCCGAAGTTTGCCGTCAGGAAAATGTTACCAAAGCGGCCGCCAGTCTGCATATGTCCCAATCCACCTTGAGCCTGTCCATGAAGAATCTTGAGGTGGAAACCGGCCTGAACTTGTTCCGCCATGTAGGGCGCAATATTCAGCTTACCGCTGACGGGCAGGCTTTGTTTCAGGAAGTAGAAAAGATGCTGAAGCACGTCAAACGCTTTGAGGCCAGTGTCAAAGATATTGCCAAACGGCATAACCGCCTGCAGCTGGCCGTGCCTTCGCAGATTGCCACCATTATCCTGCCGCTGCTTCTGGGCGAATTTTTCCAGCTGTACCCGGAAATTCAGCTGGAAATCACAGAACCTGCCGGCGGCGCAGCGCTGGATATGGTAGAGCGGGAAGAAGTTGACCTGGCCTTTGTCCACGATGCCGAAGGACGGCCCAATCTCACCCTGCGCAAATTATCGTCCTGGCCCATCTGCCTCTGTGTCCCACATAGCCATCCGCTGGCCGATAAACCAAGCGTCACCTTGGCCGAGGCGGCAGCCTATCCCCTGGTGCTGCTCAGTCGTAAATTTATCCTGACCAAACGTATAATGGCTGAATTTGACCGGCAAAAGCTCCAGCCACAGATTATCCATTATTCCCCCAACCTTTCGAGCGTCTGGAATATCGTCCAGCAAGGCATTGCCCTGTCGATTCTGACCGGCAATGGCATTTTGCAGGACAGCAATCTTATCGCCATTCCCATTGAAGGTCTTGCCCAAAAAGGGTTTATCGTCACCAAAAAAGGCCGGCAAATCTACGCGGACGAACGCTGTCTTATCGACTTCGTCCGGAGTAAATTTGCCGACGCTCCTGAACATATGAACCGTACACCTTAATTTATCGCATAATATTATAGTGGCCAGACAACTTTATCCTTCCCATTTTTGGGCAACCAGTCGAGCAGAAAGGCACGAAATTTTTGGCTTGCCTTGGTTAGGACTGTTGTTTTGTCCCAGATAAGATATACATTCTGCCCCAGGTCATCGCCCGTACCTAATGGTTTTACCACGATATCCGGATGTGGATTCAGCACGGCAGCGTAGTCATAGCCTAAGTTTATCGCCTGATGCCGGAGAATCAGGTCAGTGATAAGCATTTCATCGGCCGTTTCAGCTAGCAGTTCTACATGTAGTCCCGGCAACAGGATATACTTATCGATATTATGCCGAAAACATTGATAACCCCGCCCCTTGCTGACAATGCGCGCACCTTCCAAATCTGCATAGGCAATGTTTTCTTTACCGGCCAGCGGATGCTGGCGATGCAGCCGCGCACAGTATCGGGAAAAGAACAATGATTCAGCTGCGAAACGATTTTGGTCAACTTCTCCTGTTACGATGGCAAAGTTGCATTGCTTTTCCAAAACGCCCTTCAAAGCTGCATCATCTGTCGTATCCACGGTGCTAAGAATAATATCCGGACATGCCTGGTGAAAATCCCAAAGGAACTCTGCCCCCAAGTAAGCCATGATATGGTCAAGTGCGTAGATAGTCACCACGCTTTTGGATTGGGACGCCAATGTACTCATGTTCGCAATGCTCCGATATTCTGCCAGCAGCCGCTGCACATGCGGTAAAAGTGCATTGGCATAGTCAGTCGGCACAAGGCCATGCGGATTGCGGATAAAGAGCAGCTGCCCCAGTTCCTCCTCCAACGTCTTGAGCATCTTGCTGACGCCCTGCCGCGACACATAGAGCTTATCGGCGGCACTTTGCATATTGCCCTGCCGATATACTTCGAGGAAATATTCCATTTGCTTCTGATTCATCCAATCCCCCCTCCTATTTATTTTATAGCAACCTTTTAGTTGCGTCAAAAGAGAATCTCTTTGCTTGTTGTGCCTCGGTATGGTCATTATACTAGAAGCATAACATAGATGACGCAATTTAGAAGCTACGAAAAGGAGACATGACCATGAAACTGACGCAAATCCGCAATGCCACTAACCGCCTTGAATATGCCGACAAAACGTTCCTGATTGACCCGTGGCTGATGCCCAAGCACCAGTTTTCCTTTGTCGATGTTCCCGGCAGACCTTATCATGTGCCGGATGAAATGAAGGAGCATTTGCCCATGCCCTTCTATGACCTGCCCATGCCGATGGAAAAAATCCTCGCTGGCGTCGATTATTATCTGGTAACGCATATCCATCCCGACCACATCGATATGTCCATGGATAGTACTGTGGGCGCACCTTTGGACAAGAATGTGCCAGTAATCTGCCAAAATGAAGCAGATGCCGCCCTCTTCCAAAAATCCGGTTTCCACAATGTGACCGTACTGTCCGAAACCGGCATGCTGTTTGGTCCGGCAAAGCTGACCAAAGTACCGGCCCTCCATGGCACGGTAAATCCCTGTGGTGATGCCATGGGTGTGATGTTTGAAAGCGCCGCTGAAAAAATCTTTTATTTGGCTGGTGATACGGTCTAGTATCCCGCGGTAGCCGACACATTGAAACGCTGGCAGCCGGAAATCGTGGCACTTAACTGCTGTGCCGCCGAGACGGTGGAAAATGGGCGCCTCATCATGGATGCTGAAGATGTCCACTGCGTTGCCAAGACTATGCCTAACGCCAGACTGTATCTGACACATCTGGATAATGTGGCCCATGCCGCACTTACCCGCCATACGCTCAAAGGCAGACTGGCCGAACGTAATGTAACCAATTATGATATGCCAAAGGACGGACAGTCTGTAATGTATTAATGACTCTAACTCCAACAAAGCAAAATAATCCCCCATCCTGCATTTTTCATGCGGATGGGGGATTATTTATTTCATGCTAATTTTTCATTTCTCGTGCGATATATTTTCCCGTAATGCTATCCTTGCTTACAGCTGCCATTTCCGGCGTGCCGCAGACTACGATACGTCCGCCCTTGGCACCACCTTCCGGCCCCATATCGATAATGTAATCCGCATTGACGATTACATCCAAATCATGCTCGATGACAATCACCGTTGCACCGGCTGCCACCAAGCGGTCAAAGACCTGCAGGAGCACCTGCACATCCAAGGGATGCAGGCCAATGGTCGGTTCGTCAAAGATAAATACTGAATCGGCCTGTGTCTTTCCCATCTCACTGGCTAGTTTCAAGCGTTGGGCCTCGCCGCCGGAGAGGGCGGGCGTATCTTCCCCCAGTGTCAGATACCCCAGGCCTAAGTCGTTCAAAGTCGAAAGTTTCCCATAAATCTTTTTCTGCTTGGCAAAGAGCGGCAGCGCCTCCTTTACAGTCAGGGAGAGTATTTCCGGCAAAGTATAACCATGCTCTGCACCTTCTGCCTGCCAAAGGATTTCTTTGACCGCCTCACTATAACGTTGCCCGTTACAATCCGGGCAGGTGATTGTCACATCGGGCAGGAACTGCACATCAAGCGAAATCTGCCCCGTGCCATCACAGGTTGGGCAGCGCAGCTTGCCCGTATTATAGGAAAAAGCGCCGGCCTTCCATTTTTTCTCTTTTGCCAAAGCTGTGCCCGCGTAGAGCTTGCGCAATTCATCGAGTACTCCGCTATATGTCGCTACCGTGGAACGGATGTTAATGCCGATGGGCGAGGCGTCAATCAGATTGGCACGGCGTATGCCGTCAGCGCTTATAGCCTTGACCTGCGGCGGCAGTTTGCGTTCTTCAGCGTTGGCCGAAAGCGCCGGCAGCAGACATTCGAGCACCATGGTTGTCTTGCCCGAACCGGATACGCCAGTAACCACCGTCAGCCGCCCCTTGGGAATATCTGCCTGCAAGGGCTTTACGGTGTGCAGCGGATTCGTTTCCAAATGAATTGTCCCCAAGGCAAACATCTCTTCCCAGGGCGCACGTTTCCGCAAGCTGCCATTTGCCCCGCCGCGCATAAAGGGGGCAATCTTGGAGACTTTGCTTTTCGCAGCCGCCTGCATATCCCCGGCAAACAGCAGATTACCGCCCTCGCTGCCAGCCAAAGGCCCCAGTTCAATCATATAATCGGCATGCTGGAGCACATGCACATCATGGTCCACCAAAACTACGGAGTTGCCATCGCGCAGCAAGCTGTCAATCACGTCCAAGAGCCCTTCAATATTGGCCGGGTGCAGGCCGATACTCGGCTCATCGAGTACGTAAAGTACCCCTGTGGTTTCATTGCGCACAGCTCTGGCCAGCTGCACGCGCTGACGCTCACCGGTTGACAAGGTGCTGCTGGCACGGTCAAGGGATAAATACCCCAGACCGAGTTCCTTCAGCCTGCGGGCGTTATCCAAAAACGATTCAATGATACTTTCAGCCATGGGGCGCATTTCCTGCGGCAGTGTATTCGGCACAGCCCTAACCCAGGGAATCAGTTCATCCAAAGTCATGGCCGTGGCCTCAGCCAAATTTTTCCCGGCCAGTCTGGTCGAGCGCACCTTCGCCGAGAGCCGCGTTCCCTGACATTCCGGGCAGGCGGCCTCATGCAGGAATTTTTCCACCCGTTTCATGCCTTTTTCATCCTTGACCTTCGCCAACGCATTTTCTACCGTATAAACCGCATTGTAATAAGTAAAGTCCATTTCCGCAGCTACATTGGTCTTTTCATTGACATAGAGGATATGCTTTTTCTCTGCAGGACCATGAAAGACGATTTCTTTTTCTTCCGGTGTTAACTCACAAAAGGGCACGTCAATTCGCACGCCCATTTCCTTGGCGATATCCTTCATCAACGACCACATAAGCGTCTGCCACGGTGCCACCGCGCCCTCCGCAATGGACAGGCTTTCGTCCGGCACGAGGCTGGCCTCATCAACCGTCCGCACAACTCCTGTCCCGGAGCAATGCGGACAGGCGCCTTCTGAGTTAAACGCCATGGCCTCCGCTCCGGGCCCGTAAAACTCCTCGCCACAGACCGGGCATTTCGTAGGCAGCATCAGTGCCACATCCATATTGGGCGGGCATAGATGTCCATTGGGACAGGTATGGCTGCCCAGACGGGAAAACAGCAGACGCAAGCTGTTCAAAAGTTCCGAGGCCGTACCAAAGGTACTGCGCACCCCGGGAATGCCCGGACGCTGATGGAGCGCGAGCGCCGCCGGCACATGACGGATTTCCTCCACATCGGCTTTGCCGGCCTGCGTGATACGGCGGCGTGTATAGGTAGACAGCGCCTCCAGATAACGGCGTGAACCTTCCGCGTACAAGGTTCCCAAGGCCAACGACGATTTTCCCGAACCGGACACACCGGCAATGGCCACGAGTTTGCCCAAGGGGATATCCACATCGATATTTTTCAGATTATGCACGCGGGCGCCCCTGACGATAATATTTTTAGGGCGTTCCTTATTGTCCATTTCTCAATCCTCCACTATTTCTTTTTGGAGATATTACAAACATTTACCGCAATGACTGCAACCATTGCAAATCAACCTGCTGCCGCAGGCCTGGCAATGCGGCCCATCATATGCGGGCCTATAGCGGTCCTTCGCTGGAACAGACAGGCCAATATTGTAACGCAGGTCAAATTCCATTGGCTTGCCCACAAAATTCAGACCTGCCTTAAAGGCTTGCTCCGCCTGCTTCTGCTTGCTTCGCAAACGATAGTGCCTGCCATCTTTGATGAAATGCGAACCAATTTCTATAAAGGAAAAGGATACATTAGCAGACTGGCACTCCTGATGCAAAGCCAGCACCCAATCATAATTACAGGGACGTGCCCCCTCATAATTTTCGCCGCCACAGACAACCTGTTCGATAAAGCCTTCCTCCAGATACGGTTTCAGGCTTACGGCGCCGACCAACGGCGCACACATCACGCCTTTATGCCGGAAGGGCAGCGCCTTAAGCAACGGCAGCCGGATATCAGCCATTGCCTGATTTTCACAGGTGACATTGAACCAAATATTCTCCCAACCGCTGCAAAAATCCTGCGGCAGGCAATCAGCCACCCGTTCCGGACGCTTGGTCAGCAGATAAAAAATAACATCCGGCCGCTGACGCATGATTTCCCACGCCTCGGCCCGCCATTTATCTGCTTCTGCCAGAAAGAAATCCGAGGTCATACATACCCGGATGAGTTCGCCGCTTTTTATTTTATAGCTGCCATGACGGTCTTTTTGCAAGGGATAGGTAAAATTTTCTGTCCGGTAAATGTCCGCACCATTTTTTCCCCGTTGCTTATCCAGCGTATACATATAGCAATTTGCGCAGCCGGGACTGATTTTTTTGCAGCCATGCCACGGATTCCATATATCATGCATCTTTAACGTTCCATTTACGATTCATTGACCAATTTTCCCGTCATATGCTCCGGCATCAGCACCAGACATTGTACTCTGGGCAGGGCGTGTTTTAATTCCTGTTCCAGATACGCCTCATCATCGGTAAATTTGCGCACCAGCGAGCTGCAAACTTTACGAATCTTTTCCTCATCCGTCACCAGCTGCATACGTCCAAAGACGACCACACTCCGGATATTGAGCGCCCATTCACCGGGCTTTTGCCAGCCTTCATCATAAGCACAATAGCTTACCTTGTCATAGGCCCGGATAGCGTCCATCCGGTGTCCCTCCTTGGCACTATGGAAATAAAGGATACCGTCCTCCTCTGAGTACCAATGATTCATGGGAATACCATAGGGATAACCGTCGTCACCCAGCATGGAGAGCACGCCCCGTTTCGTATTTTTTAACACTTCCCTACATTCTGCCTCCGGCAGCTGCTGCTTAAATCTTCGCATCTTCCGAAACATAATTTTCCTCCTACAAAAACAGCGCCACCTTCTTATCTGCCAAGACCTAACGATAAGAAAATGACGCTTTTCCCATTACCCGGCGGCAACAGGTGTCAACCTATATTCTGCTTAATAGCATAGAACAAAAAAACAACCTTGTCAATCTTCGTCAGCAATTATCAAGCACAGTTACTTTCTTCGAACACAATAATGCGCCCCTGGGCAGATGAATCATCCATAATGATTTCCTTAACGCCTGCCACCTTGATTGTGCCGGATTTCGGATTTTTAATGCTGTCCACTACGGTCGTAACCTCTGCTTCGACCTCGGATTTTTCAAAGGCCAAATCCGTATCCACCATGCGGCAATTGATGAGTTTCAGCCCCTTGCAATAGCAGAAGGGCTGTGTGCCAATGATGGTGCAGTTCTCCAACGTCAGATTTTCCGAATACCAGGCCAGATACTCGCCGCGAATCACACTGTTGCGGACTATCACATTTTTGGCATGCCAAAAGGCGTCTTTGGTGTTCAGCTCACAATCGGTAAATTCTGCGTTCTCAATATACTGGAACGAATATTTCCCCTGCAGTGTTACATGGTCAAAATACAGCTCCTCACTGCGCAGCATAAAGTATTCGCTTTGCACACTGGTATTCTTCATGCGGATATTTTTGACCGACCAGCCAAATTCCGGCGAAATCACATCCGAGTTTTCTATGGTCACATCGGCACATTCCCGCAGGGCCTTAATGCCATGCAGTTTCGTATCGGCAATATGAATATCCGTTGCATACCACAAGGCCGCGCGGCAAAGCTCCGTGAGTTCGGATTTTTTTATCTGCACAGATTCATCATGCCAGAAGGGATAACGCAGATTGAAAAAACAATCCTCCGCCTCAATATCGCGGCTTTCTTTCAGCGCACTTTCCCCGTCTGCAGGGCCATCAAAGCGGCAATTAAGGAGTTTCACCCCGTTCTTACCATACAGTGCCCGTTCTTCATCAAATGCTTGTTCTCTATATTCTTCCATTTTCCGTACCTTTCTGCTAAAAATCCTATTCTTTTTCACTGGGCCACGAGCTGCACCGTTACGCCTTCGCGGTTTAATAAAGCCGTCAATTCCTGTTTTGACATGTCAATATGTCCCAGCCGCGTATAAGCCCAGGAATTGGAACCATAAAAGATAACCAGCTTATTTCCCGCATAGAGGACAATATCACCGTATTGAGTCGTTATCTGCTTATCCGCGCTGGTAATATTTTGACCGATATCGCCCACCTGTTCAAAACCACCATAAGGTGACATTTTTATGGTCAACGGCAAAAGATTCTGCAACGCCGCCGTGGAAGCATTCTGTTCCCAGGTAACGGGAACAACTTTATCATCAATGATGAGTTTCATCGCCTGCTCCTTCTTTGGTTCTGCCACAGATTTATTTTCCTGTGGGACAGCCTCCTGCACCTTACTGCCAGTATCCGCTACAGTCTCCTGCGCACCCGTACATCCGGATAGCAGCAGCATCACCGACAGCATGACCACACTTATGATTTTTCGGTTTGGCATTGTCATCTCTCCTTATGCCCATACAGCTGCAAGGCATTATTTTGCAAACTTCAAATATTCTTGCCAGCCTGCCGGGCTTTTTCCAGTGCGGCATTGCCGGCAATATCGCCTGTGTCCGTCACACCGCCACAGAAAAGCGTCTCTTTTAGTTCTGCCTTGTCAAAGCAGTCTACCCAGCCCTGCACGCCGACGCGGGTTCCGGCTACGGTATCTGCTTCATCCTCTGACGCCGTAGCCAGCAGATAAACTTCACGGAAACGATAATCCGAGGGGAACAACGGATTTGCCCGGTCCAGCAAGGTCTTTAACTGGCCACACATACCATAATAATAGACCGGCGTTGCCAGAACGACCACATCCGCCTGACCGATTTTATCCGTGATTGCATTGGCATCGTCGTTTATCACACACTGCATGGTCTTTTGGCAGGCCAGACAGCCTTTGCAGAAATTTATAGTCTTATCCCGCAGGGTAATCTGCTCCACCACATGTCCGGCCTCCCTGGCCCCTGCGGCAAAAGCCGTGGCCAAAGCCTCGGAATTGCTGTTTTTTCTAAGACTTGTAGATATGATTATTACGTTTTTGCTCATCATTCTCTCCTCCATACACATGTTCCTCCTTTACTCTAACACTTGAAGTGTACTCCAAGTCAAGTACTAAGATGCAGCCCTGCAAAGGTCTTACCATTCGCAGGGCTGCATCTTAGTATTACTTCAGATTTTTATCAAAGAAGGCAAACAGTTTATCAAAGGGAATCTTGTCCATCTGGTCATAGAGGTCTACATGGGTAGCACCAGGAACAACGATTTCTTCTTTCGCGCCTTTGAGGGCCGCATAGACATTATCGGAGAAATATTTGGAATGTGCCTTATCGCCGGTAATCAGCATAACCGGCGTCTTGCCCAGTTCATCGATATTGCTCATGAGTTTAAAATCGAAGAAACCGTACGGCGTCACCGAATCCCAGGCCAGCTTGTTGGAGTTGATGGCCCGCGGATGGAACGCGCGGCCTACATAGTAGCCGAAGAAATCCTTGATGACGGGATTGGCATCAGCAGGCAGTTTATCCGGGAACATGGTATCGAATGTTTCCACATTACCCTTGGAATCTACGCCCAGTTCATGGGCACCACGAATATCCTTGCCCGTCCTGGCTTCTTCATTGCGCATCTTGGCCAGATGCTGTTTCACGATTTCCCGCTGTTCCGGCGTGTAGTAAGCGCCATTATAATGGTCGCTGATGCTTTCACTCATATCATACATAGCTGAGGTTGCTACGGCCTTGATGCGGCTGTCGCTGCCAGCGGCAGTGATGGCCATGCCGGACAATCCACAGATGCCCATGGCACCGACCTGATCCGGGTTCACGAATTTCAGATTGGAAACGAAATCCACAGCGGCATGGTAGTCTTCCGTGAAGATTTCCGGGGAGCCCATATTGCGGCGGCTGCCACTGCTCTCACCGGTGGTGGAGGGATCAAAGGCTACGGCCACATAACCATGCTTAGCAAACTCCTGCGCATACAGGCCGGAGGACTGCTCCTTCACCGCACCAAAAGGCCCGGTAATCACTACAGCCTTGTACTGCTTGCTGGCATCAAAATTCTTCGGCAGATACAGATGACCAGCCACTTCAAAACCAAAGCGGTTTTCAAATTTCACGTTCTTGGCTTCAATTGACTTGTCAATCTTGAATACACGGGTGTCATTGTTAAGCTCGCTGATGGATGAACGCTGCATCTGCGAAGCTGTTGCTAAAGTTTTAGCCGGCGTTGCTGCTAGCGTCACATCACTCCCCATAATGCCAAAGGACATCACGCCTGCCACCAGAGCAGCCAAAACCATCTTCTTGTTTTTGCCAATTTTCTTCAACATTTCTATTCTCCTTTACTTCACTTACATCTCTATGTCATGTTATCGTGACTTTACCTTATCACTTGAAGCAGGCTCCAACTCAAGCATTTTATTTTAAGTTCTGCTGAAAGAATGCCTCCATTCTCGCAAAAGGAATCTTGGCTTTGTTATCGTAGAGGTCAACATGAGACGCACCGGGAACAATCACCAGTTCCTTGTTATCGCCCTTGAGCTTTTTGAAGGCATCTTCGCCAAAGTAACGGGAATGGGCTTTCTCACCATGCAAAACCATAACGGCATTCTTGATTTCATCGGCATAGGACAGAATCGGCATATTCATAAATGAAAGGGCCGAAGTCTGATTCCAGCCGCCGTTAGAATTCAGTGAACGGGAATGATAGCCGCGTTCCGTCTTATAGTAGGCATAATAATCCTTCACAAACTGCGGCGCATCAGCTGGCAGCGGGTCAACTACACCACCGGAATTTTTATAATAACCGGCCTTATAATCCGCCGTACGCTGGGCATTCAGGGCCTCACGGTTAGCATAGCGTTCTTTTTGCAGCGTTTCCTTGTCTTTTTCATAGTCAAAGTAACCATTGGCGGTAACTCTCGTCATATCATACATGGTCGAAGCCACCGTGGCTTTGATACGCGTATCGCTGGCCGCTGCATTGAGTGCCATACCGCCCCAACCGCAAATGCCAATAATGCCAATCCGATTCGCGTCTACATTATCCTGCGTGGACAGGAAATCCACGGCTGCTGAAAAATCTTCCGTGTTGATATCCGGCGAAGCGACATAACGAGGCTGACCGCCGCTTTCCCCAGTGAATGACGGGTCAAAGGCAATAGTCAAAAAGCCGCGCTCAGCCATTTCCTGCGCATAGAGGCCGGAGGACTGCTCCTTTACGGCACCAAACGGGCCGCTTACCGCAATTGCAGGGAGTTTTCCCTTAGCATTTTTCGGCACATACATATCTGCAGCCAAGGTGATGCCATAGCGGTTGACAAAAGTAACCTTACGATGGTCTACCTTATCGCTTTTAGCAAATACTTTGTCCCATTTCTGGGTAAGCTGCAATTTTTCGGCTTTAATCATTCTATCGCTTTTAACTTCTGCAGTCTTCATGCCTGCCACTCCCTTATCTGCTGCCTGTGCACCATTTCCCATAAGACCAAAAGACATCACGCCTGCCACCAGAGCAGCCAAAACCATCTTCTTGTTTTTGCCAATTTTCTTCAACATTCCTATTCTCCTCACTTCACTTACACCGTTTATCCTCTTGCTTGATTTTATTATAGCGATTCTGTTTTGTAATTACCAATACTTATAAAAAATATATTGCTATGCTTACCAAGCATAAAAATCAACATCTTCAATGTTCAGATTGAATCATCAAGGGCGTATGAACCTGCATGCGATAACATTGTACCCAAAACATCAGCGCCGCCAACAGACAGAACAACAGACCACCCAGCACGACATATTGCGTGCCCCAAACATCAATAAACTGACCGCTGACCGTAGTTCCGAGTACACAGCCCATATTGGCCGCCGTCAAGAACAGGCCATTGGCAAAGTCCGGTGCTTCCGGAGCGGCACTTGCCATCCAATACTGATTGATATTGGCATTGATACCGCCCAAGATGCCCCAAATGACCACAATAAGCCCCATCAACGGCCAAACGCTGCCGCCGCCCAACAGGGCAATATAGATTACGGCGACCGCCAGCGGAAAGATTTTGACCACAGTCAACGGACGCACGGTCAGCAGATTTCCCGCCAGCATACTGCCCAAGATATTGCAGAGGCCATACACAAACAGCAAGATACTGACTAAGGCTGGTGCTACGCCGGAAACAACACCCAGATACTCTGCCAAATAATTAAATACGCCGAAAATCGAACCATTGAGGAAAATCACCGCCACGATAGATGCCCAGACCATCGGCTTTTTGAGTACAGCGAGCTGACTGCCGTAGCTCAGCCGTGCCTTTACCGGCATTGAGGGAATAAACCATAATGTCGCCAGCATAACCAGCAAAGTAGCTAAGGCAAAGAACGCCATAGATGCAGAAAGGCTGAACTGCTCGGCCAAAAAGTTGCTGATGGGCACGCCTGCAACCATACCGGCGGCCACGCCCATATTGATTTTCGCCACCATCTTCGGTTCCTCGCCTGTCCGCGCTAATCCTGCCGCCACGGTAAAGGCCATCGCGCAATAGACCGGATGGAAAAACGCCGGCAGCACCCGCACCGCCAAAAGCACATAGAAATTTTCGGCAAAGACGGCAATCGTGCTGCAAACGGTAAACAGCCCCAAAATAAAGACCATCACCCACTTGCGATTAAATCGGGACATAAAGAGCGGCATGGTCGGCCCTGCCACCGCTACCCCCAAGGCAAACAAGCTGATAAGCCAACCGGCCTGCACCACACTGACCTGATAGTATTCCGCGATATAGGGCAAAATTCCGATAAAGCCCATTTCGGTATTGAGAATGCCAAATACACCCGTGGTTAGGATAAGCAGCATTACGCTTTTATTTCCATTCTGTTCCATTTCCACACCTTCCTTTTCTTCCATTATAAATTTATCTTCATGTAAATACCAATACTTATAGAAAATGCCTATCTATGCTTTACAGTAATAGATTTACAATCTATAATAAAGGAAAAACAAGGAGCTGATTGTGATGGAATTGCGTGTTCTCAACTACTTTCTAACCGTTGCCCGTGAGGAAAGTTTTTCACGGGCGGCAGAAAAACTGCACCTCTCCCAGCCGACTCTTTCCCGACAGTTAAAAGATTTGGAAGAAGAATTCGGCAAACAGCTGCTTATCCGTGAACCACGCCGTATTCTGCTTACAGAAGATGGCCAACTATTACGCCGCCGGGCAGAGGAAATTCTGTCACTCGTGGATAAAACTGCCGGTGAACTTTTAAGCAGCAACGAAGATATCAGCGGCGATATCCGCATTGGTGCCGGAGAATCGGTACATTTCGGTCTGATTATGGCCGCCGCCCGGCAGCTGCAGAAACAGCATCCCCGCATCCGCTTTCATATCGCTACCGGCGATGGCAGCACCACCCTCACCCGTCTGGACCGGGGCCTTATCGACTTCGCCTTTGTCTATGGCCGGCTTGACCCGGCCAAATATCAGGAACTCCCCCTGCCGGTCCGTGACCAATGGGTACTGTTCCTGCGCAAAGATGACGAACTGGCTAAGCAGGAAACTATTCAGGCCGCCGACCTTTGGCAGCGCCCCCTGCTTTTTTCCCGGCAATCACTATCCCCCAGTACTCACGGTGATGAACTGCTCAACTGGCTGCAAAAGCCTGTTAACGAACTGCATATTGCCGGTTCCTACACCCTGCTTTATAATGCCACCCTGATGGTCAAAGAGGGCTTAGGCTATGCCATCTCCTTTGATAAGCTCATAAATACCACCGGCACCGACCTTTGCACCCGCCCATTGGAACCGCCTGTCTACACGGAACCATCTCTGGCCTGGAAAAAAAATCAGGTATTCTCCAAAGCCTCCCAGCTTTTCCTGCAAACTCTGCAGGAAAAATTTGCCATAAAATAAGGAGGGCTTGACAGCCCTCCCAGTAAAACAGCAGTGATATAAAACTTTACTCGCTTAACGAAAATCATATTATAACGCCGTTGTTCCAGTTTTGCCGTAGGCAAAACTTCCTCTTGGCGTTTCAACGAGGCGGGAGATATGTGCTCACCGCCTGTTATGATATTCGCCCCCCACCTGCAGAGGTGGGGGACATCTTCTTCCGAGTTATAGTGCTTTGACGCTGCAGCCTTAATTGCCGTCAGGCACCCAGGTTCCCTTAATGCCCTTAACCGCCTCTTGGGCATTGATGACCTTATCACCATTATCAATATCAATCAACTGATAGCGGTCACAGCCCATTCCCATTTCCTTCATATAGGAAAGCTGGCGCAGGCTGTGGCGTGATTCCATGCGCTCAACCAAATCTTTTTTGCTTTCTGCCGGCAAGGCATAAACACAGTCCACACAAGCCTGGTCTGCCGCCAGAATATCAACTGACGCTACAATACCGATATTCGGAGTAACCACAGGCTTGGCCGAAGTGCCGGCACAGTCACAGTCCACGCTCATATTGCGCATGACATTGATAAAGGCAATTTTGTCTTTGAAATGGCTGACCACAGCCTGCGTGGATTCGGTCATGCGCTCCATAAATTCTTCCTGATTTACGCCCCACTGGCTGCCAGAATCCCCGGCGTGAATCATTTTTTTACCAATTTGCCCATCAGCACAGCCAATGCCGATGTTTTTGTTGGAGCCGCCGAAACCGCCCATGGCATGACCTTTGAAATGTGTCAAAGCGAGGAAGGAATCATAATTCAGCGTATCCTTGCCCACACTCATTTCCGTGAACCACTTGCCATGGGGCACCGGCAGCATGGCCGTGCCATGTTCATCGGTAATATCCACCGTGGTAAAATCTGCCCAGCCATTGGTCTTTAGCGTTTCGCGATGTTTTTCCGTGGTATCCCGGCCACCGCCGTAATAAGTATTTGTCTCGATAATCTTCGCCCCGGGCAGTTTATCGGCCATGAGTTTCTTAACCCACGGACGCGGAATAATATTAGGGCCATGCGGCTCACCGGTATGCAGTTTAATGGCCACTTTACCGCCTAAGTTTGCCTTCACCCGGTCATATATTTTGAGCAGGCCTGCCGCTGACAGGTCACGGGTAAAATACACCACCGCCTCAGCACCACTGCGCTCATTATACGGTACGTAATGCTCACCGCCCGTGCCGGCAATTTTTTCTTTTGTTTTTGCCGGCTGTTTAGCATTTTCATCAGCAGCCAAAGCGCCGCAGCCCGGCAAAGCCGCTAAAGCAATAGCTGTACCTGCCAATTTTACGAACCGGCGTCGTGAAATCCCCTTATTCATGCAAAAACCTCCTTATATAGCACCTTTTTAAGTATTTTAGCACCTGGAGTAAACTCTAAGTCAACAAAGAATTTTCTACCTGACCAGGGGATATCTTTTGACTGTCACCCCTGCCTAAACCTATGGGCAAAGTAACAGACAGCAGCCACTGCAATGACGCCGGTACAAATCACGCTGTACATAAACGTATAGCCATAAGCAGCCGCAGCCAGCCCCAACAGGCCAGCTGCCAGCCCGACACTAATATCCAGCGACCAAAAATACGTTGCGGTAGCCACACCACTGCGCGACAGCGGTGCGCTCTGAATAGCGAGCGTCTGGAACGCCGGACTCAATGCGCCAAAACCGGTACCGAGAACTGCCGCCGACACCAGCAGCCCCGTCATAGTCGAAATCTGACCGAAAAGTATCATTCCCAAAGCAAAACACAGGAACCCCGGATATATCGTATAATCCGGCCCTTTAGTATCAAATATCCGCCCCACAATAGGCCGCGACAGTACAATCACAGCGGCAAATACGGCAAAGAACAGACTCGTTTCCTGTTGCAAACCCAAAGATTTAGCATAAAGGGGAATAAAGGTAAGAACACCGCCGTACGCGAAGAATACAAGACCACCAATAGACGACATAATCACGGACTTGCGTTCAATAAAATCATGGATACTGATACCCTGCCGCTGCTTTTTAGCAGGCATAATAACTCTATCCGGCAAGCGCCGATGATTTGCTGCCCAAAACGTAAATACAGCCAGCAGCACCATAAAGGGGAAAAATAATGCAGCGCCCCAGCTGCCGATAATCACCAGTCCCAGCAAGGGACCAACCACCATAGCCAGATTGGTGGTCAAGGCAAAATAGCCAATTCCTTCACCTTTACGTTCCGCCGGCAGAACCATAGCCGCCATCGCTGCAGCCGCCGTAGTCGCCAACGCAAAAATCATGCCGTGCAGCAACCGCAAACTATAAATCCCTGTAAGTGACTGGAAAAAATTAAATCCCAGCATTATAAGACCTAAACAAAGCGTAGCCACAAACATCAGCGAGCGTTTGTTCACACTGTCGATAAGTCTGCCAGCCAACGGGCGGCAGACCACAGTGCCAATCTGGAAAAACGTCATCGCCATACCGGCTTCCAGTTCGCCGCCCTGTAAATCATCCATAATAAAAATCGGTAAAGCTGCAATCATAATATACTGGCTCATAAATACCAGAAAATTGCAGCCTCCCATACTTATAAATTCCGGTGTCCAAAGTCTGTTCATTCGCGAATCATTTCCTCTATCTGTAATAACATCTTCTTCATACTAACCGTATCAGCCTCTCCTAGTTTCTCCTCCAGCTGCCGGTTTTCCTGTTCATCAGCTGCTGCCAGTTTATCCACCAGCAGCTGTCCAGCTTTCGTCAGCTGCAGTAAAAAAGCCCTCCGGTCAGATGGATTTAGTTCCCTTCTTACATAATCTTTCTTTATCAGCCGGTCCACAATAGCCTTGACTGTATTGGCGTCTCTTTTCATCTGCGCGGACAATTCTTTTTGGCTGATATCCGGAGTCTCGGCTAATATCTTCATCGCCACCCACTGCTCCAGTGTCAGCCCATAGGGGCTGAATATTTTTTCGATATGGCGGTGAACCTTTCTGGCCGTTCGGCATATTAGATAACCCAGTGTATCATCTATCTGCATTGTCATTTACCTGCTCCTTTGGCAATAAAATAATACGTTAACGTACTTAATATTAGTACGCTAACGTATTATTGTCAATAACGCTATTTTTTCTCCGGCCGTAATTGTAACATTTTAAGCAGCAATGCCCCCAGTATCACATACATGCCCCATATCGCCAACAACAGGCCAACGTATACTATGGCCGGCTCGCCTGTGGCTGGTGTGGCAAAGATATGTTTCATCAGCAGCCGGTCCCCCACGCGGTCAAGGAAGGAACCATATATTCCGCCTGCGGTTGCCAGCAGGGCCAGCAACACTTTTAATGACCGTGATACCGGCCAGGGCAAATGCCATTTTTCCCACCAGCCCTTAAAGTGCAGCCCCCAATGCAGGCCCATTAAAATTAGCAGGGCATACGGCAGGGACACATGCAGCTGATGAATCAGAATACTGCGTTGAATAGTGAGCGGCATGATTTCCTTAAACAAATGATTGGAAATCCCGGAACCAGCCCCGACCATTACCAACAGCACTATAAACAGCAAAATATCCACCGCTGTCCCGATAGTACGCAGTATTGTCCAGCGCCCCCGTTTAAGGGTCGTAAACCATTGACGGTTCTGGCCGACATGAATCAGCACCAATACCAGCCACATAATCCCCAGCACTTCATGCAGCACCTTGGGAACATAGTGAAAACACATAATGGGCAAAAACAGCAACGGCAAAAATGCCGTTACTGTCATGCGTGATGTTATCTTAAACTTGCTCATAAGCCCAGACCATCAAACCAGCTTTTGATATCGGCCGGCTTTGTCTGCGGTGAAAACAACTTGCCCGGTTTCCATTCAGCCTTGCCCTTGGTAAGTTTTTGCAGGTAGTCAGCACTCGTGCCAATATCACTGCCGCCGGAAGTGCAGACAGCCGTCATTTTCTTGCCCGTGAAATCATAGCTCTCCACAAAGGTATCCATGATACGCGGTGCCTGTCCCCACCAGATAGGATATGCCAATACGATGGTATCATAATCAGCTACCGGTGCATTCTTGTCCGCCAGTTTCGGCCGGGCACTGTCATTTTTCTGCTCCACCGTGGCCCGGGTGCTTTCGTCATTGTAGTTTAGGTCCTCTTTGCTATAAGGAACTTCCGGGCGGATTTCATAAAGGTCAGCATTTAACGCCTTGGCCGTATTCTCTGCCAAAGTACGGGTATTACCCGTTGCCGAAAAATACGCCACCAAAATTTTTCCTTTAGCCGCCGGGGCCTTACTTTCTGCCTGTGCCGTCTGCGCTGGTGCCGGCGCTGCCTTCTCTGCCGTTTTGCCGGATTCTGTGCCGCAGCCCATCAGACCTAAAATCATCAACACACCCAAGCAGGCAATCCATAGTTTTCGCATAATGTTATCCCCTTTCATCGCCAATGTCATCTGCTATCACTCTAGCACTTGTAGTAAACTCCAAGTCAAGTATTTTATCTTACAAATTAGCCCCTATTTTATAGGCCATATCAGCAAAGGACGACTTTTCCACCAGACTGCGCGCCCCGCAGCCTGTCGCCCAAACCTGCCCCACATCCTGCCATTCCATATAGCGCACCAAAGTTTCGTAATGATTGGCCAGAGCCTCCATCGTCCAGTCTGCACTGTTATAGGCCGTAGCCATCGTAATGGATTTCTTGCCGTGCAATTTCCCCGTACGGGAATAGAATCTGAATTCTTTTGTTTCCTTACGGCCCTTTTCGCCGGTCAGAGCCCCCCAGACCACAGCCGGAAAGGAACAAGGTCATGGCCCCCGTGCTGGCAAGCTGAATAAATTCCCGTCTGTTCATAAGGAATGCCTCCGTCAATTTACCAGCGTTGTCATTTGCCTGCGAAAGATGGCAGGCTGGCCGAAATCATCGGCGCTTTAAACGAACGCACTTCATATTCCGCAATACCGTCAGCATAGTATACATCTTCCTTAAGGATTTCTTCCACGGCCTCACGGCTGTCCGTGCCAGCAATCATAATCCCGGCCATCTCTTTGTCTGTATAGGGCCCCACCAACAGGAAATCACCCTGCTCAAAATGTTTTGTAAACCAGGCAATATGCCGCTTAAAGAGCTCCTCACCCTTGCCTGCCGGAATCTTGTCGGCCTTTAACGTCTGATTGATGATAAACATATTTATGCCCCCTTATAAACTCTTATAAATTCCTGCCCGTTTCATAGGCCTCCTGCATGGCTGCTGACTCGCGAATGGCACCGGGTGCCAAAGCCGAAGTGCCGATGACCGCCCCCGCATTGCGCACGCCCACTTGATTGAATTCCTTGAAACAGCCTACATACATATTGAAATCTGACAGTATATTATCCATGAACTTCTTATCCGGCACGCCGCCCAGCGTAAGCAGGTAAAAATCCTTGTCCTGCAAAATGGGCAGCAAGGGATAGGTACGGTCGAGGAATCTCTTCATCAGGCCCGTCCAGGTAAAGTAATACAACGGCGAGGCCAGTACAATAACATCCGCAGCCTTCACTTTTTCCAGAACTTCTGCCATATCGTCCTTCTGCACGCAGCTGCCGCCATTATTATGGCAGGCCCGGCAGCCAAAGCAATCACCAAATTTTTTGTCGCGCAGTTCCACTTTCTCTGTTTCATGCCCGGCCGCCTGCGCGCCGCGGATAAATTCATCAGCCAGTATTCCCGTATTGCCATTCTTTCTCATGCTGCCATGAATAACCAAAACTTTCATTTTCACATCTCCTTACACATTTCCGCCGTTATGAAAATATTAACTCTTGCGAATTTTGGCAATATATTTTCGCCAGCCAATGACGTTTAGCCAGTTCATCGTCCAGGCCGTTCTTCTTCGCCAGCAAGGCTTTGGCCGGAACATAGGGGAAATCGCTGCCATACAGCAAATGGCTTTCATCTGTAATCTTAAGCAGCATATCCATTGCCTCCGGCATGGGGTCACCAGCCAGGTCATAATAAAGCTGTTTCATGCCTGCCTCCATATCAACCGGTTTCATCATCTGCATACCGGCCAGCATGGCAAACATCGCTTTAGCCCGCTGCTTCATATATGGCAGGAACGAACCACAATGCGGCACTACCAGACGAACCTGGGGATAACGTTCCAGCATACCGCTGGCCAGCAGATTGACCACAGCTCTCGTGGTATCGGCAGGATATTCAAACAAGGCCATAACCTGCCCCGTCACCGTCCCTTGGCGCGGCAGTTCCCGTGCAGGGCTGGGGTGCATGATTATCAGCGCCCTGCGGCGGTTTAATTCCGCAAAAATCCGTTCCCAGCGTGCGTCACCTAAGTAAATACCACTGGCATTGCTCGGAACCTTTACCCCTAATGCCCCCAGCTTATCCATCGCATAGGTTATTTCCGCGATACTGCCGTCAATACTCGGGAACGGCAGGGCTGCCACAAAACCGAACTTATCCGGATACTTACGGCAAAGCGCGGCCGTTTCTTCGTTAATTTCCCGCGCCACCTCACAGGAAAGTTTTTCATCACCATTATAATAAAGGCTCCCCCAATCCCAGCTTTCAAAAAGTCTCGCCGTTTCACGCTATCCCCCCTTAGTCAACACCTAACAGTTTCCGCAGGCAATTATTGGAGATTTCATAAATAGACAGGTACTTGTAATCCACTCCGGCCTCCGCCATTGCCTTTTTCTGCATATCCGTTACCACTGCATAAGGATAAATCCCATAGATAAAGGGAAAATACGCATAAATAAAACTCTGTTTGGCCGCCTCATTCATTTCCGGACAAAACTTGTCCAAACACTTGCGCACCGTCTGCATAGACCGGCCATACGAGCGCTTGAACTCCACCAGATTTTCATAACGGCTGTTCCCCTCCATATCAAAATGATTCATGGACAGGAGTTTCAACAACCTTGAACGTTTCTCCAAAGTATGCGACAGCGCCGACGCCAGTTCATCTCGTTTCAGGCTGTCATGGTCATTGAGCAATTCTTCCAGATCGGCTACCCACAAATCATACTCACGCTGCATAAGCGCCAGAAAGATTTCTTCCTTAGTATTGAAATAATTATAAATGGCCGTACGGTTAAAGGTCGTCACCTTGCCAATCTCTTTGAGCGTAATATCTTTAAAATTCATTGTCTCATACAACTGGGCACAAGCGTCAATTATCTCCTCACGCCGCGCCAGCAGCACTTCTTCTGAAACCTTTGGCATAATGAGCCTCCTGTAAAGTCTTTTAAAAATGACATCGTGTAACTTATGTTAATTGCATTATACGGTTAAAATGACACTATGTCAATATAAACAGTAAAAATTTTCCATAGTTTTTTCTTATGGCTGTGAGTTTTATTATAAAAAGTGTTGACAGTGAATCAAATATAAGCTATAGTATCAATCTGTTAATGGGATATTGAAAGAAAAGATGGAGGAACAAATGTTAGAAAGAGAATTGATTATTAAGGCTATGGTTTGGAAGTATATGATTAGCGAAAACGCTGCCAGACGTATGTACGATGAAACCGACGACAGCAACAGGGACAACCTGCGTAAATTAGCTGAGAACTACAAAGCCTCTGCCAGAATGTCTTTCTTCTGCTAAAACAGCATAAACATCTACATATCATAAAAACAGGGAGCACCGCCCTTTTCGAGCGGTGCTCCTTTTTGCTGTAGTTTCGCCTTATTCTTGACATTACTGAGTTTCACCGAAATGTCATTGTCAAAATATGTTACCGTAGCATACGGAACAACTGTCTTATCCTGCGCCACTACTACCCGGCCATCGCCAGGGCCTGATAAACCGTGCCATCAAGCACAATCATTTCACCATTAACACCCTCAAACGTGCCTATGCCCGTATCCCCCAGACTGCGCACATCCCTGACCGTGACCGTGCCGCCCAAATATCCCTGTGCAAAAACGACTGTCACATTTTCACCATTTCCTTAACCAGTTCCATGCCATTAACTTGTGCCAGCGTCCCATAGGAAAATCTTTCGTCCTCTGTTACTTCCCTGCCGAACCAGTCCGGCGGTACAAACGCCCGGGCTGCCTCTATGCTCGGGAATTCAATCTCAACATAGTTAAAACCTGTCAAATGCCCGTCATGCATGTGCAGTTCTGCCTGATTACCGTCAGCTAAGGCTATAATATAACGGCGTTTTTCAATCATAAGCGTAGCCGGCCATAAGTGTTGCGACAGATTAGCAAATTCCTGCGGCGTTATTTCTGTTTCCCATTCTTCCCGTACCAAGCCAGCCCCCCGTTTTACCGTCAGCACAAAGTGTTTTTCGCCGATTTGGCGAATACGGATTTCCGGCTCTAATGACACATACCCCTGCCGCAATACCTCATATTCTGCCGGTAACCCCGGTACTGTATCTACCAAAAATTGACGTTCTATCTCCATTATTACACCTTCTATTCGCCTGCCATTACCTGCCGCATCTTCCAGCCCCGCAGCATCGTATCTGTCACCCGTGCCACTCCACCACCTGCCGGCCGCAGCACAGCTTGCAAGTTTTTCTTGACTTGAAGTACACTCCAAGTGCTAAACTAAAGCATAAAGATAAAGTCTGAATTAACGAGGTGATTTTATGACAATCAAGGAAGTCAGCGAAAAATACGATTTATCCGCCGATACTATCCGCTACTATGAACGTATCGGCCTTATCCCTCACGTACCGCGCAAGGAAAACGGCATTCGTGATTTTGATGAGGCCGCCTGTGGCTGGGTAGAGTTTTCCAAATGCATGCGCAGTGCCGGTGTGCAGGTTGAGGCACTCATCGAGTACGTGGATTTATTCTTCAAAGAAGGCACTGAGGCTGCCCGCAAGGAAATCCTCATCGAACAGCGCGCCCGTCTGCAGGAACAGTATGAGCAGCTAAAAGCTACCATGGACAGACTTGACTACAAAATTGCCCACTATGAAGAAATCATGGCCAAAAACTGTCCCCATTTAAAAGACTGATACGTATCCCCCTGAAATTGCAACAGCCATGCAGGAATATGAACCTTGCATGGCTGTTTTTTATTTAACTTCCACGGCCAATACCTTCGCAATGGCTCCCGGCTTTTCCTGAAAGAGTTCCAGTACCAGACCATCAGGCAGCTGCACCCATTTTTCCGGCTTGCCTTCCATGGCATGTACACCATCATACGCCAGCATTTCCTGCAGGGTAGCAGCAAAATCCTGTACCACAATTCCCAAGTGATGTCCCCTGCCGGCAGCCGGATTATCCGGCGCAGCGACCAGCTGCAGGCCGCCTTTCAGCCACAAATGCTGCAATTTGCCGTCTTTTTCCTTGCGCCGTGTTTCCGTCATGCCCAGAACCTCGGCAAAGAACTTTTGGCTCCATTCAATATCTGCTACCGTCACTGCAGCGTGTTCCAAATAAGATTGTTTTTCCGCCATTTTCAGCTACCTCCATGCGTTAAATACGCGCCGGCAAATGATAAGCCTGTTTTACTTACTGATAAAAACGCACAGCCGCCTGGCTGTGCGTAAATAATTTACTCTGCCTGCATTTCTACGGCCAGCCTATGCATAGCCTGCAGCATCAGCATAATCGTGGTGGCGCCGGGGTCCTGATGACCTATGCTGCGCATTCCCAGATACGCAGCCCGCCCCTTGCTGGCTTGAATTGTTTTTGTGTACTCCACACCTTTTTGGGCAGCCTCGGCACCTGCCAGAAGAATATCCTGAAAGCTCCGGCCTTCCTCCAACGCCTCCTGCATAGCTCTATCCGCCGGAAACAGCGCGTCGAGCATGGTTTTTTCGCCCTCCACACTTCTACCGATTTGCGAAACCCCCATAGTGCCTTCTTCGAAGGACACCACCCAGTTTGCCACTTCCATACAGCTATTGCCCATATTGGCCATTGCGGCCTGCAGATAAAATTTACCAAACAACGGCCCCGCAGAACCACCAATTTCTGTAATACAACGCATGCCCACATGCTGAAGAATCTTGCCCATATCTTCCTGCTCAGCCAGTTCAGGCAAATCCTGCAATATTATTCGGCAGAACCGGGCCATATTGGTACCATGGTCGCCATCACCAATGGCATTGTCCAAACGGTTCAGTTCCTCCTCATGCGCTATGATTTCCTGACTAATGGCCTTAAGCGAGGCAAGCATGAATTCTTTTCCTGTCATTCAGCCCGCATCCTCCTTCAACGTTTAAAGACTGATGTATCCGCTGCTGCATCATAAAGGGCTTTCAAATGCGGGTCTAGCCGCATAAGGCTTATGGAAAAACCGCCCATTTCCATGGAAGTCATGAAATTGCCAACCATCGTATCATAAACACGTATGCCATGCTCAGCCAAATAGTCATGGATAAACTCGTTGAGCACATAGAGTTCCATTATAGGCGTTCCACCTAAACCATTTATCAGAACCACCACTTCACTTTTTTCATAGTTGCAGTCCAGTAAAATGAGGTCCAGCATTTCCTTGGCTGTATCTTTGGCACTCATCATGCCGCACCGCAGAACGCCCGGTTCGCCGTGCAGCCCCATGCCGATTTCCATTTCCTGTTCCCCGAGTTCAAAGCTGGGAGAACCATCAGCAGGAATAATGCAGGGCCGGCAGGCTACACCTACCGTGCGCAGTCCGGCAGCCGCCCATTCAGCGACTTTTTTTACCCCATAAAGGTCCGTGCCCATTTCCGCCTCAGCCCCGGCTATCTTCATTATCAGCACTACACCAGCCAGACCGCGACGTCCGACAGACTTGTTCTTTTGAGTAGCCACATCATCAGCAATAAGCACGGATTCCAGGGCAATGCCCTCCATCTGTGCCATTTCCATAGCCATGCGGAAATTTAAAACATCACCGGTATAATTTACTATGAGGCACAATACGCCAGCCTCATTCTGAACCTCTTTGATCCCCTTGAGAATCATATCCGGCGTTGGTGAAGAAAATATTTTCCCTGGAATAGCTGCATCAAGCATGCCATAGCCAACAAAACCGTTAGGTGCCGGCTCATGGCCACTGCCACAGCCAAACACCAAAGCTACCCTGTCCTTTTTTAAATTGCGTCTGACCATGATATTCGTGCCCGGCAACTGGCGAATAAGTCCCGGTTTGGCCAAAGCCATTCCCCGTGCGACCTCCACTTCCAAATCTTCCGGTCTATTGATAAATTTCTTCACAATATCACCTCTTTGCTCCCTGCGTGACAAAAAATTATTTTATGTCCTTATTCGTGATACAGTCTGCTATTTCCTGCTTATGGGGACTTTTATTTTTACAACGCCTTGCGCTATTACGTTTAACCTTCCGCCACATTCTTGTCGCAGCCAAATACTATGCCGGCGTCTTTACGCGCTCTTTCTGCGGTTTCCATAACAGCCAGCGAAATATCCAGACCTTTTTGTACACTTTTATAATCGCCGGCCTCATAAATGCGTGCAAACTCCTTAAGCTCATGTACCATGCGATGAGGATAACGATTTAACTCATACCGCGTAGTCTCGTGTGAACCATGCAGCGATACCTCAACAGCCGCCAGCGCATTAGGGGCACCCACAGCACGCAGCCACCCCTTTTCACCCTGTACGGTAATAAAGCAGGGACTCTCCGAATCCTTGGCGCCTAACGCTACAGCTGTAAACGTCGGATATTTCATCACGAGCACCCCGGAGGTATCAATCCCGTTAAAGCCGATATTCGGCAGATATGACGCCTCTGCCGGGGCACCGAACAAGCCGACAATAAAATTCAAATTGTAGATATTTATATCATACAAGGCGCCGCCGGACAATTCCGGGTTAAATGCCGGCTGCACATCACCGGCCAGATATTTATCATAACGGCTGGAATACTGGGAATAATTGGCTTGTACGGCCGTGATTTTCCCGAGTTTGGGCAGCTGTTCTTTAATCACCTGATAATTGGGCAGGTGCAGCAAGGTTACGGCCTCAAACATGTACAGATTTTTAGCCAGTGCCAGCTCACAAAGTTCCCTGACCTCCGCGGCCGTGGACGCAAAAGGTTTCTCCATAATCACATGCTTGCCGGCCAGCAGGGCCTTTTTGCCATATTCATAATGCACGCTGTTGGTCAGACCAATATAAACAAAATCAATTTCCTGGTCAGCCAACAGTTCCTCATAGTCCGTATATACCCGGGGAATTTTATATTGTCTGGCCAGTTCCTCCGCTTTTGCCTGACTGCGCGGCCGGGCAAAAATTGCTGCTGCCTCTATCTCCGGCACATTTTGCAAAGCTGGTAAAATCCCTTCTTTTACGATAAAGCCCGTTCCCAAAACAGCTAATTTCATGTCACTCATCTCCAAAAACAATATATAAAATCTAATTTCGCTACACAATCATAATCTCCTGCCTGCTTAATTATTTATTTACTTGTGTACAAGGAGTTTACCGTGCAATAGCGAATATATAAAATAATAGAATGTGCGAGCAAGGAGGAAGTTTTATGTTCAAGGCCCATAAGGGGGACATCGTCTATGTCAAGCGCAAAGGCTATCGCCACTTTGGCATCTACGCCGGCAATGACCATGTAATTCATTATCACAAAGAACGTCATCCCCTGCTATGTGATGGCATTGTAACGGAAACCAGCGTGTCAGAGTTTATGTCTGACAGCGATACCCTGTATGTACTTAACGGCATGGATTCAAAGGCCAAATACAGCGCCTTCGACTGGATTATCAAACGGCTTTGGGACGGTGAGATTACAACTTTCCCTCCGGGAGAAACCGTCGAACGCGCCCGCAGCAAAATCGGTGAACACGGCTACAATTTATTACTGAACAACTGCGAGCATTTTTCTTTTTGGTGCAAGACCGGCATAGCCAAATCCAGTCAGATTGATGAAATCCTCGCCTATCTGCAGCCCTTCATCCCCCATCCACCGGCAGAGACAGCCAAGACAGAATCGCCTGCCGCCGTAAAAGCATAAAGACATAAAAAATTCCCCTGCACAATTCCACATACTGCAGGGGAATTTTTTTACGCCATAACTGCCAAATAACGAGTCATCACCTGGTCCATCATATATTCATAGCACCAGAACAGATTATCCAGTACCGAATGACTTTCCTTAAGGCGTTTCTGATGGAAATACTGATTTATCGTCTGCCGCGCAGCGATATCATCTTCATCATAGATATCCATCAATAAATTTTTGCTGATAACGTGGTTACGACTTTTTTCCTCGGACATTGGCGCTAATAACAACTGATACAGCCTGGTCAATCGCTGCGAAAAATCCTTGACATCCTTAGCCGGGTACTTCTTGAAGTGAATGGATATAATCTGGCCTACCAGCATTTTCATATCTTCCCACTTGTCATCATTCATTACCCAGCGTTTTTGATGCCGCAAATCCTTCTCGATGTACGCATAGGCTCTCAAACGCTCTGCCCAAGACGTTGACAACAGCCATCGATAAAAATTATCCAATGTAATCCCTCACTTTCTCAGTGACTACTATTTGGCCGAATCTTATCGATTCCAGATCCACCTGAAACCGCTGTTGTCAAAACGGTCTCAACTATTATTTAATTCCTATTAACAACTCTTAGTTCTATAGTCCTATTTTAACCCATAATGCAAATTTTCGCAATACTTAATCTATGTATACTTTTTTACGTACACAAAGCCCGATGACTGATGATGCTTTCCCGTCGCATTAGGCAAACTTGCATAAGCAGAGGGAAAGTATTATCAGCCACCGGGCGTCTTAATACTACATTATTAACTTAAAACTTTTGTTTTTCAATTCATTTGCCTGCAGCAAATTTCTGTTTTACTAATTTCGCATGGCTGACCATTTCCTTGGCATTATCCAAAGAGGCCGTCGTCACATCGACACCGGAGGCCATTCTGGCAATTTCGCTGATTTGCTCACGCTCCGTCAGCGGGCGCACCTGCGTTACGGTGGACTCGCCGGCACTGGATTTGGCAATGTAGAGATGATTGTCTGCCATGCAGGCAATCTGTGGCAAATGCGTGATACACAGGACCTGCTTGTACTGCGCGACTAAGGCAATGCGTTCCGCCACCATCTGTGCCGTACGGCCGCCGATACCTGTATCAATTTCATCAAAAACCATGCTGGACACAGCGTCATCCCGGGCAGCAGCCACGGTTTTAATCGCGAGCGCAATACGAGACAACTCACCACCCGAGGCCACTTTAGCCAGCGGCTTTTCCGTTTCGCCGGGATTAGCCGAAAAATACATCATCACATCATCGTGGCCATTAGGCAGGTACTTGCCGGCAGGCTCTATTCTGATATGAAACACCGCCTGCGGCATACCCAAAGCCGTCAACTGTTCGCCAATGGCAGCTCCCAGGGTGGCTGCCCCTTTCTGTCGCAATTTGGTCAGCTGCGCGGCACTGGCAGCCAGGTCTTTTTCCAGCCGCTTTATCTCCTCAGCCAATCTGGCCATATCGTCATCGTAGTTTTCGATATCCGCCAGTTCCGCCTGCACCTTTTGCTGATGGGCCAGTACGTCCGCGATAGTGGCGCCATATTTGCGGCACAGCCTGTCAATAACATCCATGCGGTTTTGCAGTTTATCCAGCAGCGCTGGTTCAAACTCCAGGGACTCCCCGTAATCACGCAGCTCGGCAGCGGCCTCCTGCAGGGAAATATAGGCCTCTTCCACCATGTTGCGCGAGTTTTCCAGGGAATCATCGTAACGTGACATGTCCTCAAGGTTGCGTCTGACCTTGGCCAGAGCTGCCAGAACGCCGCCGTTATCCTGATGGCCTACTTCCAGCAGGCTGTAGGATTCTTCTACATAGCCGGATATTTTTTCCGCATGGGACAGCTTGCGGATTCTGGCCTCGAGTTCCTCGTCCTCATGTTCTTTTAGTTCCGCCTCGCTGATTTCCTTGTCCTGCCAGCGCAGCATATCCAGCCGCTGAGCGTATTCCCGGGAGGCCTGTTCTTTTTCGGCCTGCTCCTGACACTTGGTACGCCAGCTTTCGTAAATGTTTTTATAATTGCCCAGAGCCTCGGCCAAAGCATTGTCATAGCTGTCGAGCAGGGCAAACTGGCTTTCTTCTTTCAACAGGGCCAGATTTTCATTCTGGCCGTGTATGTCTACCAAAAAGGCGCCTATCTGTTTTAATACGGTCAGGGTAATATGACAGCCATTTACCAGTACCATACTCCGGCCGCCGCGGGTGACCTGTCTGGTGATAATCAGCAGGCCGTCAGCGTCATCAATGGCCTGACTGGTCAAAAATTCGTGCAGGCCGGCCTGTTTTTCTTCCAGGGAAAAAACTGCCTCCACGCGCAGCCAGTCACAGCCGGTGCGGATAGCGTCCGTCGATACACGCTGACCTAAGATGGCTCCCAGGGCATCGATGAGAATCGATTTACCAGCGCCTGTTTCACCGGTTAGAATATTAAGGCCTGCACCAAACTCCACCTGAACGTGTTCCAGCAAAGCAAAATTCCAGACTGTTAGTGTTTTTAACATCGCCTGTCCGTCTCCTTTACATCATGTAGGATTTGAGCCGCTCCACGATTTGAGGCGCCGCAGACTTAGGCTTTACAATTACGAAAATATTGTCATCGCCGGCCACTGTCCCCAGCACTTCCGGCCAGTTGGCATAATCAATGGCAGACGCTACGGTATTAGCCCCCCCGGGCAGTGTCTTTACCACTACGATGTTTTCACTGTAGTCACAGCCCGTCACCGTATCGTGCAGCAGCCGCTGCATACGCTCCTCCGAAAAAATTACCGTATTCTGCAAGGGATAGGCATAGCGATAACGGCCGTCGCCGGTAGGTACCTTTATGAGCATCATTTCTTTGATATCCCGGGATACTGTAGCCTGTGTCACCTTGATACGGCTGGCTCGCAAAGCCTCTGCCAAATCTTCCTGAGTTTCAATTATCTGCTCTTCGATTATTCTTTTTATCAAACCTTGGCGTGTACCTTTCACGCTATCACCTTCTCTTTTCATTATTCATGCACCACTATTCTTCCAGAGTTTCGTCCGCAAAATCTGATAATAGTCCTTGTCCTCAAACTTAATTATGCCGGCCTGCACATTGGATTTCATCACCGTTATTTCATCACCGGGCAGCAGGCGGAAACTCTCCTGTCCGTCAAAGGTCACAATGATATCCTGATGAATGGCGGCGATTTTTATGTGTACCACATCATCTTCACCAACCACTAACGGCCGCATATTAAAGGTATGAGCACAGATAGGCGTCACCAGCAACGCCTGAATCGAAGGACTCATAATGGGGCCGCCTGCTGACAACGAATAGGCCGTCGAGCCTGTAGGTGATGATACAATCACGCCGTCAGCCTTGTAGTCCATCAGGTGTGAATCATTGATAGACAGCCCCAAATGCAGCATACGGGCTACGCCGCCCTTCGTGACCACCACATCATTGATGGCATGCCCCAGGAACCGTTCTTCACCATCGCTTTTCACGAACCCGGCCAGCAGCAAACGGTGCTCAATGCGGTAATCCCGGTTGAGAATTTTCTGCAGCTTGTTTTCCAGTTCGCCCAGTTCGATATCAGCCATAAAGCCCAGGGTGCCGATATTTATACCGCACACCGGCACAGCGTAAGCCCCATAGCGCCGGCAGACACCGAGCAGGGTGCCATCGCCGCCAATGCTCAGCGCCAGGTCAGCCGGTACGTGTTCGATATCCTCTACCCCGTAGGCCTCCAGGTCAAAATACCGGGACTCGTCCACAGGCATAATCAGACGGACGTCTTTATCCTGATAGAATTTTAATATGCGCCGCAAAACATCAGGTGCCTGCGGCTTGCTCACATTGGGAAAAATAGCAATGGTGCGCATATTGTCAGCTCCTTATTTGTCGCTGGGTTTGTCCAAAGCCCCATGGGCTGCGGCCACCACCGCGCTAATCTGTTCAGCGGTCACTGTATCTTCGCCGTCCTTCCGCTTGGTCAGACGTATGAGATACTCAATATTGCCTTCCGGGCCCTTCACCGGGGAATATGTCAGCGCTAACGGACAAAAACCCAGTTCCCGGGCAAATTCCGTCACCTTGGTGATAACAGCGGCATGCACCTGCGGGTCTCTGACCACGCCTTTTTTACCCACATTTTCCCGGCCAGCCTCAAACTGCGGTTTAATCAGGGCCACCACTTCACCATTATCCGTAAGCAGCGTATAGGTTACCGGCAAAACTTTCGTCAGTGAGATAAAGGCCACATCGATGGAGGCAAAATCCAGCAGGCTGCCGATATCGTCCGGCGTCACATTGCGGATATTGGTGCGCTCCATATTCACCACGCGTTCATCGGTGCGGAGTTTCCAGGCCAGCTGGCCATAACCGACATCGATGGCAAAGACCTGTACAGCGCCATTTTGCAGCATGCAATCAGTAAAGCCGCCGGTGGAGGCGCCGATATCCGCGCAGCGTTTGCCGGCGATTTCCACGCCGAATTCCTGCATGGCTTTTTCGAGTTTCAAGCCGCCGCGGCTGACATAGGGAATGTCACTACCCAGCAGGCGGATTTCCGCCTCAGCCTTTACCGTGGCACCGGCCTTATCCACCTTTTGATTGTCCACGAGGACTTCCCCGGCCATTATCATGCGTTTGGCCCGCTCGCGGCTGCCAGCCAGGCCCTTTTCCACTAAGAGTATATCCAAGCGTTGTTTTGCCATTATTTCAATCGTTCCTTTATCTTTTCTGCCATCTGTTCCGGCTGCAAGCCGCACAGGGCCAGCAATTCGTCCTGTGTGCCCTGCTCGACAAATTTATCGGGCAGGCCAATGCGCAGCAGGTTCATAGTCCGGCCATTGTCAGCCAGATATTCCGCTACAGCACTGCCAAAGCCGCCCAGCAGGGAGTTTTCTTCCATTGTAACCAGCAGGCGTGCGCTAAGGTGCTGCTTAAGCATATCCTCGTCCAATGGTTTTACAAAGCGCATATTGACCACAGCAGCGGCTATGCCGGCCTGTGCCAGAATCTCCGCTGTCTGCTGTGCCTTGGACACCATTGTCCCCACGGCCAAAATCGCCACGTCCTGCCCGTCCTGCAGACATTCGGCCCGGCCAATCTCCAGCTTGTGAAAATCTTCGCTGACTGCCACGCCGAGGCCGCAGCCACGGGGATAGCGTATAGCTGACGGCGTGTCCATCTGCACCGCCGTGTAGAGCATATCTCGCAATTCGCTTTCATCTTTAGGGACAAAAATCGTCATATTCGGCATGTGCCGCAGATATGACAAGTCAAACGCACCATGATGGGTAGCGCCATCAGCCCCCACCAGGCCGGCCCGGTCAAGGCACAAGGTCACCGGCAGATTTTGCAGGCAGACGTCGTGCATGAGCTGGTCATAGCCACGCTGGGCAAAGGTGGAGTAGAGCGCCACTACAGGGTGCTTGCCATCAGCAGCCAGACCGGCAGCCAGGGTAACAGCATGTTCCTCAGCAATGCCAACGTCATAGAACCGCTGGGGGAATTTGTCCCCAAAGGCCTTCAGGCCTGTGCCGCTGGGCATAGCAGCCGTAATGGCCACAAGTTCACTGTTGCTGCCGGCAAGGTCAATAAGGGCCTGGCCAAACACAGCGGTATATGTCGGCGGACACTCTTTAGACGGGCATTTGCCCGTTGACTTGTCAAATTTGCCAATGCCATGGAATTTATCCGGCTCAGTTTCCGCCGGCAGGTAGCCTTTGCCCTTGGTCGTATGAACATGAATCAGAATCGGGCCATCAAGTTCCCGGGCACGTTCAAAAATCTCCTGCAGCAGACTGATATTATGTCCGTCCACAGGGCCAATATAGTGGAATCCCAGTTCCTCAAAAAGGCCGCCGGGCACGAGCGCCGCCCGTACACTATCCTTTACCACCCGGGCTGTTTTCAGTGCCTTGTCCCCGATGTGGGGAATGCTCATAATAAGGCTGCCCACATCTTTTTTGGCGCGGTTATACTGGGGGGCAATACGGATTCTGGACAGATAGTCGCTAAGGCCGCCCACGTTCTTGTCTATGGACATCTCATTGTCATTCAGAATGACAATGAGTTTTTTCCCTAAATCGCCGGCTTGATTTAAAGCCTCGAAAGCCTCGCCGCCTGTAAGGGCACCATCGCCGATAACGGCGATAACCTCATTATTCCGGCCGCTTAAATCACGGGAAATCGCCATGCCGAGCGCCGCGGAAATTGACGTGCTGGCATGACCGACACCAAAAGCGTCATACGGAGATTCACTGCGGTTCGGAAAACCGGTTATGCCGTCTTTTTGCCGCAGGGTATGAAAACTGTCCCGGCGGCCCGTAATAATCTTATGGGTATATGCCTGATGGCCCACGTCCCAAATCAGCTTATCCTGGGGAAAATTAAACACACTGTACAAAGCCAGTGTCAGTTCTACCGTCCCCAGGCTGGGAGCCAAATGCCCACCGTTTTGCGCCACGGTATCCACGATAAACTGACGCAATTCCCGCGCCAGTTCCTCCAGTTCGCTGACGCTGAGGCGTTTAATAACCTCCGGGCCATTTATTTTCTCCAACAATGACATTATGCCACATCCCATCATTTATTGCGTTTTACCAAATAAGCCACCAGTTCCCGCAGGAAGTCAGCCTCAGCGCCAAAAACAGCCAAAGCCCCTACCGCGGTGTCCACGGCCTCCTGTGCCAGTTTCTGGGCCTCGGTCAGCGAGGTCATGGTCACATAGGTGGACTTATGATTCTTTTCATCACTGCCCACCGGTTTGCCGATAACCTGTTCGTCCCCAATAACATCCAGTATATCATCAGTTATCTGGAAAGCCAGGCCAAAGTTATCCGCATAGGTGGTCAGAGCTGCCAGGGCCTTATCATCAGCACCGCCCAAAATCGCACCGCTGCGCAGGGCTGCCCGGAAGAGCGCCCCCGTCTTGCCCAGATGAATTTTTTTCATGGTATCCATAGAAACCTGCTTGTCTTCAGATTCCATATCCAGGGCCTGACCGCCGACCATACCATCAGGGCCGGCAGCTATGCTTATCTCGCGTACTACCTGCACGAGCTTATCAGCGCTGACGCCCTGCTGGCGCAGCATGACTTCAAAGGCCAGTGTCAGCAGCGCGTCGCCGGCCAAAGTGGCCATGCCTGCACCATAAACCTTATGATTTGTCAGTTTGCCGCGGCGGTAGTCATCATCGTCCATTGCCGGCAGGTCATCATGAATCAGCGAATAAGTGTGTATCATTTCCAGCGCACAGGCCGTGGTCAGATACTGCTCACCTTCAGCCCCCACGGCGTCAGCTGCCGCCATGAGCAGAACCGGACGCAGGCGCTTGCCGCCAGCCATCAGGCTATACTTCATGGACTCGCATAACGTCTTGTCCAAAGGGTTTGCCTCGTTTAATTGCTGCACCAGTGCTTTTTCCACCAAAGCACTTCTCTCTTGCCAGATTTTCTTTAATTCCATTGTTATTCTCCCTTTATATCCAGCGGGGTTTCCGTTACTCTACCATCTTCCACACTGACCACTGTATCCAGCGCCGCCTCTGCTTTGGCTAATTCCTTGAGGCAGGTTTCCCCCAGCTTTATGCCTTCCGTATAGTTTTCCATGAGTTCTTTCAGGCTGCTGTCGCCACTTTCCATCGTTTTGACAATGGTCTCCAGCTTTTCCAGCGATTCCTCAAAGGACAGTTCCTTTTTTCTCGGCATTAACGGTCACCCTTCCCTCATGACTTATCCAGCGTCCGTACCTTTAAGGTACCATCAGCCAAAGTCAGCATCAATTCATCATCAAGCGCCACATCGTGAACGCTGCTTACTATTTTATCACCCTTTACGGCCAAGGCAAAGCCTCGGCGTAAAACTGCGGTCGGATTGATAGCCGACAAACGGTTCAGCAATATATCCAACCGGTGTTTTTTCCCTTGCAGTCCCAGGCTTAACTGCGCCTGCAGATTTTCCAGCAAATAGTCCAGACGCTGCCGCTTTTCTGCCAGCAGCTGCTGCGGATTACGCAGGGCCCTGCTCGCCAGCAGATTTTCCAGCCGCCAGCGGCGGTCAGCAATTTCCTTCTGCATCTGACGTGTCAGCTGCGCCTTAAGCGCCAACACCTGACGTCTTACCTCGGCCTGGTCCGGCACGGCCAGTTCCGCCGCCTGTGAGGGTGTTGCCGCCCGTACATCAGCGGCAAAATCCGCCAGCGTATAATCAGTCTCATGACCTACAGCAGAGATTAGCGGCACCTGTGCGGCTGCAATAGCCCGCACTACTACTTCCTCGTTAAAGGCCCACAAATCCTCCATCGAACCACCGCCGCGCCCGGCAATGATTACGTCTACAGGATACGTACGGGAAAAGAACTCTATGCCCCGGGCAATCTGTCCGGCAGCCTCCGTGCCCTGCACCTGTACCGGATACAAGACCAGCTGTACGGCCGGCCAGCGCCGCTTGGATACACGATATATATCCCGCAGCACGGCCCCGGCCGAGCTGGTGACCACACCAATTTTTTTTGGAAACGCCGGCAGCGGCCGTTTTCGTTCCTCAGCAAACAGCCCTTCGGCACTGAGTTTTTTCTTCAGCTGCTCAAAGGCAACAGCCAAATCGCCAGTCCCTTCCGGCATCAGGCTGTCTACATACAGCTGGTACACACCGTCACGCTCATAGACGGAAAGCGAGCCGCCGGCTACGACCTGCATACCGTTTTCCGGCTTAAACCGCAGGTATTGTGCCCGGCTGCGGAACATCACACACTTAAGTGCCGAGCTCGCGTCCTTAAGGGTAAAATAGCAGTGACCGGAGGGGTATTGCTTGTAGTTGGAAATCTCCCCTCTTACCTGCATGCCGCTCAGGACAGGCTCCCGGGCCAGCAGTTCCTTTATATAGCGATTTACTTCACTGACAGAATGGACAGCCACTAAAATTCCCCCATACACACACAAAACTGCCAGAGCCCTCATTACGGGTCTGGCAGCCTGTTTCCTCAACGAAGATTATTCATCATTGCGCCGAGTATGCCATTGACATAACGGCTGGAATTATCCGTACCATATTTTTTCGCCAGTTCCACAGCTTCATTGATGGCAATATTCGGAGTTATCTTTTCCTCAGAAAAGCCAATCTCATAAGCAGCCAGCCGCGTGATATTGCGGTCCACGGCAGCCATACGCTCCACTTTCCAGTCTTTGGAGCTGGCAGCAATCAAGCTGTCTATGGCAGCGAGATTTTCCCGGGTGCCACGCACCAACGTACTAACATATTCACGGTCACGGGCGGGCATTTTTTCTGCCTCGCCTAAGGCCGTATCAATAGCCAGAGTTTCATACTGCTCCTGCTGCCCTTCTTCACCATGATTTAAATCCAACTGAAAAAGCGCCTGCAAAGCTGCTTCTCTTGCTTGTCTGCGACTCATTACTTACCTTTTACCTTCCTAAATATCTTACACTCTTTTTACCGCTGAAAGCGTTCAAAAAACGTCCACGCCTTCTCACGCACACTATCGATAACATTATCATCATTGTCCAGCTGGGTGCCGATAAACAAACCTATCAAGCCGCAACAAAGAACAAAGAACGTATGCCAAAAGCCAAAACACAAAATAGCTGTCCCTAAGGCCATGCCCAACAGCACACCACAGGTCTTGCCGCGATGAGTCTGCCACAGATTTTCTGCCACCTGCCGCAATTCTTCCTTCATTTATCCGTCACCGCCTTAGACCACACGATGTTTCTTTTCCGGCTGCAGGTCTGATACCTCAGACACCACCACATTGATGGGTACATCGGTCAGTCCCATAGTCCGGGCCAAATGGCTTTGCAATCTTTCCGTAAGGGTAGCGGCCACCTGGCTGACATCAGCCTCCCGGCCAACAGTGAGGTCCATATCCATAGAAAGACTGGCCTCGCCTTCTGCCTTGTTTCTGGCTTTGATTTTCACCCGGGCGTCGCGGACGCCATGCACCTCACGGGCCATACGGTCAGCCAGGCTGCGAATGGCCTCCAGTGCGACACGCACCTCACCTTTCGGGCCGGCGTCGATTACATACTCCCCTTTGCTGCTGTACTTCTCTTTTGGTGTCCGTTTAAACACCGCCAGCAGCAGTTTCAGGGAAATGAGGAACATTACGGCAGCCACGCCCAAAGTCTCCGGGCGTGGCAAAAAGTAATGCACCTGTTTCAGCCAGACATTTTCCGGCAGCACCTGTGTGGCTGCGGCCACAACCACACCAGCCACAGCCAGGCCTGTCAGGGATAAAATCAGCAGTAAAAAACGATTGATTATACTCATAGACTCCGCCCCTTGCCCTTAACGAACGCGGACCTCATCTACCTTTCCCTCTTCATCGGGGAAACCTACACCCTGCACATGGATATTTACTTCAACCACAGACAGACCGGTCATGTTTTCAATGGCCTGCTTAACATTTTCCTGAGCAGCCAGAGCCACGTCCGGAATACGCACACCATATTTTACAATGATATAGAGGTCCACAGCAGCCTCTTTTTCACCGACTTCAACTTTAACACCTTTGGCAAAGTTTTTACGGCCGAGCATTTCCGCAATACCACCAGCGATACCGCCGCTCATACCGGCAATACCTTCTACTTCCGTAGCAGCCAGACCAGCAATAATGCTGACCACTTCATCTGCAATACGAATCGAACCTAGGGAGTTATCTTTTTTTACCATTTCTTTTGCTTGTTCCATTACCCATACCTCCATACTTCAGCACACAAAATTCGTTATTGTATAGTTTTCGTGCTGGATACGCTAGATTCCTGCCAGTTTTTAAAATTCCCGGAAAATATAGATGGAAAAACTGCCGCACCATGATAATGCGGCAGTCCCAGGTGCATTATATTTATCTTTATCGATTATGCACGCTCGATGTAGTTACCCGTACGGGTATCGATACGCAGTACATCGCCTTCGTTGATGAAGAGCGGTACGCGAACTTCGTAACCGGTTTCCAGTTTAGCCATCTTGGTTGCACCAGTAGCCGTGTTGCCCTTAACGCTGGGTTCACATTCCGTAACAGCCAGGTTTACAGAGTTCGGCAGGCTGATACCGATGATACGGCCCTTGAAGGTCTGGAGATTTACTTCCATGTTTTCCTTCAGGTAGTTCAGGGCGTCACCCAGAGTTTCCTGATTGAGTTCGCTCTGCTCATAGGTTTCCGTATCCATGAACGTATACATGCCATCAGCTTCATAGAGATACTGCATATTGCGCGTTTCGAGATGTGCAGCCGGCATTTTTTCGTTAGGGTTGAAAGTACGTTCAACCACTGCGCCCGTTTCTACGTTTTTGATTTTCGTGCGCACGAAGGCAGCGCCCTTACCCGGCTTTACATGCTGGAAATCCACAATCTGCCATACGTTGCCATCAATCTCAATAGTGAGACCCGTGCGAAAATCAGTACTATTAATCATTAACTTACGCCCTCCAATGAATGCTTTCTAAGCTTCTAATTTCAAAATAACAGACACATTATAGCATATCTGTCCCGTGTTTTACAAGATTTTACCTGTAAGTTTTCCTGCAAGTTTTTTGCTCCCGTTATTTTACAACGAAAAAGAACCGGTATCACTCCACTGACTCCGGTTCTTTTCTAAAAAGATGTAAGGAAATGGGATACTGGAAACTGGGATATGTTTCCAGAGAAGAGACCGATAGGTTCTAAATAAAAACTGGTGGGATATCCAGTTAATCTCCTATCGACACTCATAGTTTAGCATATTTACCAGTAAAAAAAAACCCTTTTAGAAAAAAGTTTTGATTTTTAATAAGTTTTCTGTATTTTTACGAATTTAATAAAACCGTAATTATTTTTACCAGCCCGCCACTTCTGCTGCCATTTTCTATCGAATTATAACGCCGTTGTTCCAGTTTTGCCGCAGGCAAAACTTCCTCTTGGCGTTTCAACGAGGCGGGAGATATATGCTCACCGCCTGTTAGTAAATTAGGAACTCGCCACCTATAGAGGTGGGAGACATCTTCTTCCGAGTTATAGTAAATCAACTGCAAAAACTGTATAATAGAAACAGACTTTTTTTCGGGAAGGGGATTTACCAACATGGCAATCTATCAAGCAAAAATATTCGGCATTGTTCAAGGAGTAGGCTTTCGTCCGTTCGTGGCCCGGCTGGCTGACCGGTTCAATATTTACGGCAGCGTCTGCAACAAAGGCCCCTATGTGGAAGTTTTCGCCCAGGGAACAGAATCTGCCGTGCAGGATTTTTTGCAGGCCATTGCCAATGAACCGCCGGAACGGGCCAGTATTTTAAAAATCGACAGCCAACCTCTCACCCTGCCCGAGAAATACCGGGATTTTCAGATTATCGAAAGCGCCAAGGAACGGGGAGCCATCTTTGTGTCCCCGGATATTGCCACCTGCGACAAATGCCGGCAGGAACTTTTTAACCCCGAGGATAAACGTTACCTGCACCCCTTCATCAACTGCACGGCCTGCGGCCCCAGGCTGACCATACTTGACTCCATGCCCTATGACCGGGAACGTACCAGCATGGGTGAATTCCCCCTGTGCCCTTCCTGTCAGGCTGAATATACCAGTCCGGCCACGCGCCGCTATGACGCCCAGCCTGTATGCTGCAATCACTGCGGCCCGGAAGTTTACCTTATCGGTGATGAACAGATACGCGGGGCGGCAGCCATCACCAAAACGCGGCAGGTCATAATAAATGGCGGCATTGCCGCCATAAAAGGCATTGGCGGTTTTCATTTATGCTGCGACGCCGCCAACGAAAAAGCCGTGGCCAGACTGAGAAAATTAAAGCACCGCCCCGTCAAGCCGTTTGCCCTGATGGCTAAAGATATGGCCGTCATCGAACGCGAATGCTGTGTTGAACCCGGCCAGCGCGAAATGCTGACCGGTCATCAAAAACCCATACTGCTGTTAAAACGCAGACTGACAGGTCAAATTGCTGACATTGTGGCACCGGGAAATCCCAAAGTTGGTATTATGCTGCCTTATGCACCGCTGCACATGCTGCTCTTTGACTATCCCGACGGACTTAATATGCCCGATACGCTGATTATGACGAGCGGCAATCCGGCCGGCGCACCTATCTGCCGTGATGACGAAGGGGCGCTGGCTGCCCTCAGCGCCTTCTGCGACCTCATGCTCTCCCACAACCGCAAAATCCGCATTCGGGCTGACGATACGGTTATGGACTGGCTGGACGGACGGCCTTATATGATTCGCCGCAGCCGCGGCTTTGCCCCCCTGCCGTTTATGCTGGATATGGACTTCCAGGGCGCAGTGCTCGGCATTGGCGGCGAACTGAAAAACACCTTCTGTGTCGCCAGCGATAATATCTTTTATCCCTCTCCCTATGTCGGTGACATGAGCGATTTACGCACCATGCAGGCACTGCGGGAAACCATCACACGGCTGACGACACTGCTCGAAACGCAGCCCGAGCTCGTGGCCTGTGATATGCACCCCCGTTACAACACCGTGACTGTTGCCCGTGAGCTGGGCCTGCCGCTATTCCCGGTTCAGCACCATTACGCCCATATTCTGGCCTGCATGGCCGAAAACAATTATACCAGGCCTGTTATCGGCGTTTCCTTTGACGGTACAGGTTATGGTACTGATGGCACCATCTGGGGCGGCGAATTTTTGCTGGCAGACCTGGCCGGCTTTAAAAGACTTGGCTCCATATCACCTTTCCGGCAGGCCGGCGGGGACAAAGCCAGCCGAGAGGGCTGGCGCATCGCCCTGTCACTGCTCTACGATATGTATAAGGACAAGGAAAAAACAGCTGCCCTGGCCGCAAAGCTCCAGCTTTGTACGCCGCAGGACATGGACACGCTGTTCTTTATGCTCGATAACAACATCAACACCATTATAAGTACCAGTGCCGGGCGGCTTTTTGACGCTGTCAGTGCCCTGCTCGGCATTCGCACAAGCTCGTCCTTTGAAGGTGAGGCCAGCATGTATCTGGAATTTGCCGCGCAAAGCTGGCAGGATAACCACGCCTCTCAGCTTACACCTCCACCGCCGCAGACTTCCACCGCCCAGCTCTTTGCCTATCTGGTGACAGCACGGCTGGCAGGTACAAATACCGCCAAACTTGCCTGGGAATTTCATTTCGGTCTGGCCCGCATAATCAAAGATTTCTGCATAACCGCGCGCCATGAAACCGGCCTGAATGTTGCCGCCCTCTCCGGCGGCGTGTTCCAAAATCATTTACTCACGGAGCTCGTCAGCCAGCAGCTGCAGCAACATGACTTTACCGTCCTGCGCCACAGTCTTATCCCTCCCAATGACGGCGGCATTTGCCTGGGGCAGGCGCTGGCTGCCATGTATCACTTAAACCATAAAGGAGACTTTGCATGCTGATTAGTATTGGCCAACTCCTGGCCTACACCCTGGTACAGACTTTTGGGGTGTCCATCTTTACCCTGTCCCTCTACCGTCTGCAAAAAATCGCCGGTGTTTACCGCCTGCGCGCCTTTTTCTATCTGCTGCTGGTCAATACCGCCGGCGCGCTGACCTTTGGCCTGGCTCCCTGGCTGCAAACCAGCAAACCTGTGGCTGCCGGCCTCTATATTTTAGGTATTCCCTTCATGCTGCTGAGCCATCTGTGGTTGTTTTGTAGGCGGCGTTAAAAAACAATTGTACACTGTGACATTTCATGATATAATTTTAATAGAGATACTATCCTGCTTGCGAATGCAAGGGAGGGATTGTTATGAGTGGTGCGAGTGGCATCGGCGGTTTCGCCTATCACTGGGATCTGGTCGCGTCAGGCATTGCGTCTGTAAATGCAACTTCTATGACTTCAGATTCCACACACCAAGACTCTAACAAACCAGACTCCTCTGCAAAACGTAATACTGTGGAAAGTGCTACGATTACCAAGAGGATGTCTGACGGTGATATGATTATTATGCGATATGATAGACGCGCTAAAGTTTCCGCCTATTCTACGGCAAATTACAGCGGTAAACAGGTTAATTTAACGGCTTAATTAGTTGGCGTATATTCAAGGATGGATTTAGCAGGCAGGAAAGTATCTCAGTGAACTGTACAGCAAGTAAAAAAACCGGCTGAATGCCGGTTTTTATATTTATTTAAGAAACTAAAAAGGAGAACGCAATGACTTTAAATATGCCGCAATTATATTACAGCAAGCTCATGCGGGCTATTGTGGAATTTGATATGATACAGGACGGCGACCATATTCTGCTGGGCATTTCCGGGGGCAAGGACAGCATCTTCCTGGCCTATGCCATGACTATCCTCAAACAGCGGTTAAACAAGGATTTCCAGCTGTCCGCCCTGACCATCAATCCCCAGTTCAAAGATGAGCAGGGCCGTCCTGCCCTCTTTGATATCGAACGGGCACGCGAATTCATGGCGCAGCTCGAAATACCCTACGATATAATTGACGTAGATATCGCCGGCACCATCGCCGCCACTCCGGACAAAAATCCCTGCTATACCTGCGCTTTTTTCCGCCGGGGGGCTATCAACCGCTATGCCATGGAACACGGCGTAAATAAAATCGCCTATGCCCATCATCACGATGACGCGGTGGAAACCTTTCTGATGGGGCTGCTATACTCCGGTCAGCTCCACACCTTCACACCTGTAACCTATTTGGACAGAACCCAGCTGACCGTTATCCGGCCACTGGTTTATTTCCGGGAAAAGGAAATCCGCAAGGCCATAAAAATTCATGGCTTTGACCCGGTAAAATCCCCGTGCCCCCATGATGGGCACACGGTCCGCCAGGAAATCAAGGAGCTTATCGCCAAATTGGAGCCCCAAATTCCTGACCTCTACGAGCATTTAGGCTCGGCCATGCGCCAGGGGGCGTTAAAGGAACTTTGGCCGGCAGCCAAAAGCCGGGAAGAAATGCGCCAGACCTACTTTGCTTATAAAAACAAATAACTCACAGCCCAAGTCACGTCAGGCTTTATGCAGTGCCGTGATTTGGGCATTTATTTTGTCCAGCAGGTCCTTTAGTTCTTTATTCTCCGTAAGTTTATAGGCAATATCGAGGAAATACACGCTATGCTCGTATTTCTTGTTGGCCAGCATGGTTTTACCATACTGCATGGCGGTTTCAATAATCCCGGCATCCGGGCCGATGGGAAAGCCGTACTTTTTGCCATAGGACGCCATGGCGCCGATTGACGGCCGCTGGGCTGTTCCTTCAGTTTCCTCATGGATATATTTCAGTTCTGCCTCGGCCTGATAGCGCCCTTCCGCATCGGCAAAGCTCATACTCAGCAGATAGCAGCCAACCGCCTCGTCCCACATCTGCTTTTCTACAAAGTAATAGCCCAGATTGCGATAGCCGTGAGCTATCTCGCGGCGCTTGTAGGCAATCGGGAAAATCGCAATTGTCAGCTCCTTGAACTTTTCCCAGTCCTTGCGCTGCTTGAAAATCTCGGCATGCTCAAAGGCAATATCAGCGCTCATGGGATTCCAGTCCATCGCCACAGCCAGGGCCTCTTCGGCCGCGTCGAGTTTTCCGAGCTCGAGCAGCACAGAACCATACATCGCATAAAGCCGGTTCAGGGGCTCTTCAATATCCGAGGCTTTGACCTGCGGATTCCGGCTTTGGAACATCACCATTTCCATCAGCGTGTTAAAATCATAGTAATCCGCCCGGCCATCATTATAGAGATTAAGCGCCTCGAGCTTTTCAATTTCTGCCTTGAGAATAGCCGCTGCCTGTTCGGCCTGTTCATGCTGGCACAAATCAACAGCCTGTGTCAGTTTTTCATTTATTTCTTTTGTCAGTGCACTGCTTTGCAATCTTCCTGCGCCTCCTGTACTATGCTGATTAAATCAAGAAAAAGCCATGCCGTATGCGGCATGGCCTTGTTTTTTTAGGCTTTAACCAGTTTGTAGTATTTCTTTTTGCCCTTCTTGACAATGGCCTCGCCATCTTTGAAGTCAGATTCTGTCAGGACATAATCCGGGTCGCTGACTTTCTCGTCATTGAGGGACAAGCCATTCTGCTGAATCAGACGACGGCCTTCACCCTTGGAGGCAAATACCTTGCCAGCCACCAGCGTGTCAAGCAGCTTTGCGTCCACCGCAGCCGTCATTTCCGGAATATCGGCACCGGCACCACTGCCACCGAACATAGCCTCTGCGGTTGCCTTGGCTTTTTCAGCCGCCTCTTCCCCATGCACGATTTTCGTAACTTCATAAGCCAGGACCTTCTTGGCCTCATTGATGGCCGCGTCTTTAAGCGCACCCAAACGGCGCACTTCGTCCATCGGCAGGAAGGTCAGCAGGGCCAGACAGTTTTCCACATCAGCGTCATCAACATTACGCCAGTACTGATAGAACTCATACGGGCTGGTCTTTTCCGCATCCAGCCACAGAGCACCACCGGCGGTCTTGCCCATCTTCTTGCCGTCACTCTTGGTGAGCAGCTTGTTGGTCAGGCCGTACACGGCCGTGTTGTTCTTGCGGCGGTTGAGTTCCACACCGGCAATAATATTCGACCACTGGTCATCACCGCCCATTTCCAGCTTACAACCATAACGGCGGTTGAGTTCCAGGAAGTCATATCCCTGCATGACCATGTAGTTGAATTCCAGGAAAGTCAGACCTTTTTCCCAGCGCTGCTTATAGCAGTCAGCAGCCAGCATGCGGTTGACCGTAAAGCAGGCACCTACTTCCCGCAGCAGGTCAATGTAGTTGAGCTTGCGCAGCCAGTCACCGTTGTTGACCATAATGGCCTTATCATCGCTGAAATCGATAAAGCGGGCAATCTGCTTTTTAAAGCACTCACAGTTATGCTCAATATCTTCATCGGTAAGCATACGGCGCATATCGGTGCGGCCGGAAGGGTCACCCACCGTACCTGTACCGCCGCCCACCAGGCAGATGGGACGGTGGCCGGCACGCTGCATGTGTGCCATAGCCATCAAGGCAATAAAATGACCAGCATGGAGGCTGTCCGCCGTGGGGTCAAAGCCGATATAGAAAGTAACGCGTTCCTTATCAAATAACTCTCTCAGTTCTTCCTCATTGGTGCACTGGGCAATAAAGCCGCGTTCCTGTAAAATGTCAAATACGTTTGCCAACAAACTCGCTCCTTTTATATATTAGTTCCTGCCCTTGCCTACACTGGCCCCCGGTTCGGGTGCTGCCACAGGCGGTGCTGCCGGAACATTGTTTGGTTTACTGTCATTGCCAGGCTGGTTACTCTTGGCTTTGTCTGCCGCATTGTTTTTATTATCCTTTGCGTCAGCAGGCTTTTTATCAGTCTTTTTCTTGTCGTCCTTCTTCTTGAGTTCCTGTTTCTTATCGTCCTCAAGTTCACCGACGCCGCCATAATTGCTCGACCTTGACCCGTCAAAGTTCTTGGCCGGTGTCTGCGCCGTAGCCTTTTTCATGAAAGCCTGCCAGATTTCGGCCGGCAGCATACCACCCATAATGCCCCGGGTAGGCGTGTTATCATCATTGCCAACCCAGACGCCAGCCACCAGGTCAGGTGTATAGCCTACGAACCAGGCATCGTTGTAGTTACTGGTGGTACCCGTCTTGCCGGCAGCCGGACGGCCAATATTAGCCCGCGTACCGGTGCCCTTTTTGATAACATCTTCCAGCATATCCGTAAGGTCGGCCGCACTGGCCTCACTTACAACACTACGCTGTTTGGGTTCATTCTGTTCCAGAACCTTGCCATTGCGGTCCAGCACCTTGACGATAACCACGGGTTCCACATGAATGCCCTTATTGGCAAAAGTACCATAAGCACTGGTAATCTCCAAGGGCGTTACGCCTTTGGTCATGCCGCCCAGGGAAGTAGCCAGTTGTCTGTCATTAGCAGGGCCTTCCAATACAAATGTAGAAATCCCCATTTCCTGAGCGTAATAGATGGGCTTATCAATGCCCAGTTTCTGGGCAATCTTAACCGTGGGCACGTTCATGGAATGACGGGCCACTTCCCGCAGCGTTACCTTGCCGCTGAAATTACCGCTGCTGTTCTGCGGACGCCAACCATTGATATCAATGGGGCTGTCGTTAATAACCGTATTAGGCGTGAATTTGTTCTCCAATGCCGCAATAAAAACGAACGGCTTAAAGGCGGAACCAGGCTGGCGCACAGCCATCGTTGCCCGGTTGAACTGGTCATTGCCACGGCCGCCCACCATGGCCTTTACATAGCCGTTATGGGGGTCAATAGCCACCAAAGCCATCTGCGGCTGAGCCAGACCGTTGCCATCTGTCTTGTAAGTAGGCAGCTTATTCACTGTTTCCTCGGCAGCCTTCTGCATATCTATATCAAGCGTGGTATAGATTTTGAGGCCTTCCTTATAAACAGCGTCAGCCCCGTATTTATCAATCAGTTTCTGCGTTACATAATCAATAAAATAGGACGCTGTCGTCTTGTCCGTGCTCTGGGACTGCTTAACCAGTTTCATATTCTCTTTTTTGGCCTTCTCTGCCGTTTCCCGGTTGATGTATCCATACTTTTCCATCTGGTCCAGAACGACAGCCTTGCGTTCCTGCGCCGCCTGTAAATTATTCATCGGGGAATAATAGTTCGGGCTTTTGGGAATCCCGGCCAGCATAGCACACTCGCTGAGGTCAAGCTGTTCCACATCCTTGCCAAAGTAAGTCTGCGCCGCAGCCTGCACGCCATAAGCGCCCTGACCAAAATAAATCTGATTGAGATACATCTCCAGAATTTCCTTTTTGGTATACTGACGCTCCAGCTGCAGGGCTAAGAACACTTCCTGTATCTTACGGGTAAGGGTTCGTTCCTGCGTGAGATATGCATTTTTGGCCAGCTGCTGGGTGATAGTTGAACCACCTTCGCTTACCCCATGACCGCGAATATTGGTATAGAGGGCACGGGCAATGCCCCGCGGGTCTACACCGGAATGTTCGTAAAAACGATTATCCTCTACGGCCACGAATGCATCCTGCAGCTGCCGGGGAACCTGGGCTATTTTTATCGGACGCCGGTTCTCTGCGGCATGCACATTGGCAATCTCGTTACCATTGATATCATATATCTGTGACGATGCCGGCGGTAGTATGTCATTAGCCAAATCGGGCTTAGTATTCATACTGGCTGTCAGAAAACCACAGCCAATGCCTGTCAACATTACCAGGACCATCAGTCCAAAGCCTAAAACAACACGCTTAACAGTCCCACCAGATTTTGCAGGACGTGTCTGACGGCTCGTATTAGAACGTTTATCCATGAGCTGCCTCCTTAAATTTATACCTATTCATTGTAGCACAACCCATCGCTCATGTCACGCCATAAAGCAAAAAGACACCTGCCTCATAACTACTTTTGAGGCAGGTGCCTTAAACTATACGATTACATTATGCTGATACCGTATTGTTGCCGTATTTCTTTTCTTCCTGGTCCATTACAATGGTTACAGCACCATCACCAGTAATATTGAGGCAGGTACGGAACATATCCAGTACACGGTCAATACCAGCTACGAGTGCCAGGCCTTCCAAAGGCAGACCGGCCGTCTGCAGTACCATGGCCAGCATGATAAGACCTGCGCCAGGAACGCCTGCCGTACCGATGGAGGCGAGCGTACCCGTGAGGATAATCATGAGAATCTGTCCCATAGTCAAATCAACACCAAACACATTGGCAATGAAGAGCGAGCAGACGCCCATGTAGAGCGCCGTACCATCCATGTTGATGGTAGCCCCCAGGGGCAGAACGAAGGACGAAACCTCGCGGGATACCCCCAGTTTTTCCTGGCAGTTCTTCATATTGATAGGCAGAGCTGCCGCACTGGAACAGGTCGTGAACGCAATCATCATTGCCTCACTCATGCCCCGGAAAAATTCCATGGGGGTATGACCGCCCCAAACACGTGCCAAGGTGGAGTATACAGCCACAGCATGGATAACACAGCCTACAGCTACGCAGGCAATAACAGACATCAACGGCAGCAGCACTGCCGGACCATTTTTAGCTACTACCGGCAAAAGCAGGGCAAATACACCAATCGGTGCAAACTTCATAACGATACCGATAATCTTGTAGGTAACTTCTGCTGCCGCATCAAAGAACTTAATCAGCAGCTGTGCGCGTTCGCCGCCAACCTGGACAATACCAATGCCCACAAAGAGGGAGAACACGATAACCGGGAGAATCTGCGCTTTTGCCATGGCATCAATCGGATTGGAAGGAACCATCGCTACCAATACCTGCATAACACTGGGCGCCTCTTTGACCTTTACTGCTGCATCACTTGCAATGGAGAGTCCAATCCCCGGATGTACAAGACCAGCAATGCCAAAACCAATCAAAATAGCCACGGCCGTAGTTAAAAGATATATCACTACAGTCTTTGCTCCGATACGGCCCAGCTTTTTGGTATCCCCCAAGCTGGTCATACCAACTACCAAGGAGAAGAACACCACCGGTACAATCATCATCTTGATAAGATTGATGAACAGCGTACCAACCGGTGCAATCCACCAGTTAATGAAGGGTAATGCCGATTCGCCGGCAATCAGGCCGACTACTACCGAAAGTACCAGAGCGATAAAAATTTTGATGGAAAGGTTCATAATATCACTCCCTTTACAAAATAACACCAATAAATGCACTTCCATCTGCTTTTATTATAAAAGATTATTGTAAAGGGTGTCTATATATATAGTCCATGTGTATTGTATACTTAATGGTATTGTTTACGTCTCAGCGCGCACAGCCGATTTTGTCCTTGCCTTTGTCGTTATTAAGCAGGGTTTGCAGCGTGATACTTTCCAATACTTCGCTGATACTGTCGCAGACCTTCTCCCAAATGCCGCGCGTAACACAGGCACAGGCCCTGTCACAAAACTGTTCTGCCGATTCAGCATCAGCCAGCAGGCAGTCCACCACGGCAATCGGACCTTCCACCGTCGTGATTATGGCCCCAATGGTGATTTCTGCCGGACTCTTGGCCAGCATATAGCCCCCCTGGGCGCCCCGAATGCTTTTGACAATGCCGGCCCGCCGCAAGGGCACCATGAGCTGCTCCAGATAATTTTCCGACAGTCCCTGTCCCTGAGCCACACTCTTTAAAGAAACCGGCCCCTCCCCGTAATGAAGTGCCAACTCATAAAGCGCCGTCACACTATATCTGCCCTTGGTTGAGATTTTCATAAGCCACCTCTGAAATTCCGAGTAAATTACTAAGATTTGTCTTTCAATATAACAAAAAAAATAACGGCTGTCAAAGAAGAATACTCACACTTGTCGACAGCCGTAATATATAAAAACTAACATGTAATGAAAGAAAACTTTCTCCCCGGGGTGATGTATTTTAACATAAATAATTCTTCGTCCAGCACCTGGGCCGCTACGTTTACGCGGTTGTCAGCCGGCTGGGGATTTTTGATGATTTCCAGTTCCCCCATGTAGCGGAGGTAGTCCTTGTTATCAATGGTGACGGCCCCCAGTTTGCGTTCGTAATTATTTTCCGGCAGGACGGTGCCTTGAATGAGGCTCCGGCTTTCCTGGGCGCGAATGGCGTCCCTGGCCTCGTCCTCTCTGGCCGTAAACGTATGCCGCAACAGTTCCTGCTGCACACTATCCTGCGTCAGCATTTTAGCCGCAAGTAAGACTTCATCCTGCTTTAAAGCCGCAACCGCCTGCAGTTCTGCCGGCAGTGGCAGGCTGTCGCTGATAAATACAGAATCAATGCCCAGCGCCGCCAGGTGTCTGGCCGCTTTGTCCGTTTGCCAGCCGCGATGGTCTTCCAAGGTGGGCAGTCCCTCAAAGAGTGGCGCGCGCTGTTTGCCCGAGCTGGGCACAAAAGCCCCGACCTTTATGCCCAGCTTTTGCAGCATTGCGTTTTTCCGCTGCAAAGTTTCCTCGCTGATACCTGTTCCCCGGCGCGGATAGAAGTTATGCAGGGCGTCAATATGGGAAAAATCTGTGCCTGCCGCCTGTAACTCCGCCAGGATTTTCTCTGTAATCGTACTGGCATTTAATTGCAGGCGTATGCCCTGCTGGTTATGGCTGAGCTCCGCAATCTGCGCCGCGTCATAGCCGTAATCAAGCCGCAGGGTGGTAATGCCCAGCTGCTTAAAGGCTGACATGTCAAATTCTGTCATATCCAGCATTTCCAAAGTCCGGGGTGACACGTCAGAAATAATCTCCATATCGTAGCGCCGCGCCGCCGCCAAAAGCTGCGCCAGTTCTTTTTTCAGCACCGCCACATTGGTTTCAGGAATATGCAGGGACGTAAACACGCGGCGAATACCATATTTAGCAGCTGCGTCAAGCAGCTGTAAGTTTTCTTCTAAGGTATTATCCAGTCCTGGATACAGGGATATGCCATTTTCCATCAGACTGTCCCCTCCTGCCTCAGTGCCTGTGCCAGATGGCCGTCAGCCCTGGCCAGCGCCGCCTGTCCTGCTGCAAAATCCGCTCCGGTGAGATGAATAAATATCGCCAGCTTGGCATTGCCCCGCGCCTCACTCAGGGCCGCAATACTTTCCTCGCGGCTGCAGCCTGTGGCCTCCATAACGATGTTTTTGGCCCGCTCCTCCAGCTTGGCATTAGAGGTTTTCACATCCACCATCAGATTGCCATAAACCTTGCCCAGCTTTATCATCGTGACAGTAGACAGCATATTGAGCACCAGTTTTTGTGCGGTCCCGGCCTTCATGCGCGTGGAACCTGTCACCACCTCTGCCCCCGTCACCGGCAGCAGGGCGATATCCGCATATTCTTCAATAGCCGCATTCGCTGAACAAGCCAGGGCTATCGTGGCCGCCCCGAGCTTTCTGGCATATTGCAGGCCGCCGATAACATAGGGCGTACGTCCTGAGGCAGCAATGCCCACCAGTACATCACCCTTGCCAAAGCCACGCTCAGCCAGGTCCTGTGCTGCCAGCTCCGGATTATCTTCTGCCCCCTCCTGCGCCTTGAAGATGGCCGGTATGCCGCCGGCGATAACGCCCTGCACCAGTTCCGGCTCTACACCATAGGTAGGCGGACACTCCGACGCGTCCAAAATTCCCAGCCGCCCCGAAGTCCCGGCTCCCAGGTAAAAGAGACGTCCGCCCCGGGCCAGCCTGTCGGTGATGATATCCACAGCCCGGGCTATTTCCGGCAGGATTTTTTCGACCGCCAGCGCTACCTTCTGATCCTCACCGTTAACGATTTTAACCATCTCCAGCGTCGGCAGTTCATCGATATGGGCGCTCAGCGGATTGCGCCGTTCAGTACTAATTTTTTGCAAGTCCAGCATGAAAAATTTACGACTCCTTTTCTTCTACCGGGTCATCAAAGCCCAGGATATAAGCGGCAATGAAACCTACAATATAGGCCACAAGTACACCTAAAAGATAAACGGGAATATTATTGGTAGTCCCAGCCAGAGGCAGTCCGGAAATCCCCATCGCTGACGCGCCGACCATAAAATGTGCCTGCACCGCGCCGCCAAAAGCACCGCCGATACAAGCCCCGATAAAGGGACGCCCCAGGGGCAGTGTCACGCCGTAAATCAAGGGTTCACCTATGCCCATAATACCTACGGGCAGGGCCGAGGCTATTGTTTTCTTTAAAAACTTATTCCTGCTCTTTATATAGACAGCCGCTGCTGCTCCCACCTGTCCGGCACCAGCCATGGCCAAAATTGGCAGAAGAATGGTCACACCATACTGGGCGATTAAGTCCGCATGAATCGGTGTCAGTGCCTGATGAATGCCCATCATGACCATAGGCAGCCACATGCCGGCCAGCACAAAGCCTACCGCTGCGCCGCCAGAACCCACAGCCCCGGTAGCGGCTGCGCCGATAGCCGCCGAAATCACACCGCCCAGCGGCTGCAGGACAAAAATCGCGGCCACGCCGGCCAGCAAAAATGTCAGCAGCGGCGTCAGGAACAAATCAAGCACCGTAGGTACCAGCCGGTGCAGACGTTTTTCCAGCCAGGCACCGATAAAGGCTACCAAAATTACGGCGATAACGCCGCCCCGGCCTGGTACGAGTTTAGTCCCATCAATCACTACATTAGCCAGTCCTGGGTGACTTATAAGCGCCGCCAGCGCACCGCCTAAAATCGGCGTGCCGCCAAATACCTTGGCCGCATTATAACCGACAAAAAGATTCATGCCCCAGAACACCGCATTACCGGCTACCGCCAGCAGCTGCCAGGTCGGTGAGGTTGTTATTGTGGGCCATATTTTAGCCGATACGCCCAATATCCCCGTCAACAGACCACAGGCAATAAAACCGGGAATCAACGGAATAAAAATGCTGGCAATTTTTTTCAGCAGCAGCTTACCCGGCGTCGCATTTTTCTCCCGGATTTGCTGGTGTAATTCCTTGCCATCACCGATTTTAGGCTTATCTTCCGCAGGCCCCAGCAATTCATTAACCACCGTGGCCACCTGTGTGGCTGTACCAGGTCCTAAAATAATCTGCAGTTCTTCCTCGGTATCGTTAATTCCCATGACACCAGGTACCTGCTTGATATTATTCAGCAGTGTATCATTCTTCTGCCGTAGCTGCACACGCAGTCTGGTCATGCAGTTGTAAGCAGAGATAATATTCCGCTTGGCCCCTAATATTTCATAGAGCTGTTTGCCCAATTCCTCACTCTTCATAATAAATCCCCCTCATATTCCTAAAATCTTTCCGGCCAGCAGCGGTGTAAATAATCCCCCAGCCGCTTTTCCTGACCATTTTCACTGGGCTGATAGTAATGCGCATTTTTGAGCTCCTGCGGCAGATAAGCCTGCTGCGTGAAATGCCCCGGGTAATCATGCGGATAAATATACTCCGTGCCATGCCCCAGTTTTTCTGCCCCCTTGTAATGAGAATCACGCAGATGTATAGGCACCGCACCGCAGTTTTTATGTTTCACATCGCGCATGGCCGCAAAAATACCTTCACAGGCCGCGTTGCTCTTAGGCGCTGACGCAATGTACGTAACAGCCTGTCCCAAGGTAATCTGGGCCTCCGGCATGCCGACAAACTGCACGGCATTGGCGGCATTCATCGCTACCACCAGCGCCATGGGATCCGCATTGCCCACATCTTCCGAGGCACATATCACAATACGCCGGGCGATGAATTTCACATCTTCGCCGGCTGCCAGCATGCGCGCCAGATAATGCAGGGCCGCGTCCGGATCACTGCCGCGCATGCTCTTAATAAAGGCTGACACCGTATCATAATGATTGTCACCCTTCTTATCATAACGCTGCACACGCTGGCCTAGGATTTCCTGCACCATGTCCAGGGTAATCTCGCCACCGGTCAGGGGCAGCATACTGGCCGTTCCCTCCAGAATGTTCAGTGCCATACGCGCATCACCGCCCGCCATCTGCGCCATACCCAAAATGACCTCGTCACTTACGGTTATCGGCTGATTTCCCAGTCCTCTTTCCTTGTCCGTAAGAGCCTGCCGCAGAATTTTCACGAGCTGCCCATCGGTCAGCTGATAGAGCCGCACAATCCGCACCCGCGAGAGCAAGGCATGATTGACCTCAAAAAAGGGATTTTCCGTAGTCGCACCGATGAGAATCAGCCGTCCGTCCTCCACATAAGGCAGGAGCACGTCCTGCTGACTCTTGTTAAAACGGTGTATTTCGTCAATGAATACAATCGTGCGTTTTTGATAAAACTTCCGGGCGTCATCTGCCTCTTTGACAATCTGGCGTATATCCGCAATGCCTGCTGCCACGGCATTGAGCTTTTTAAACTCACTGCCCGTCATGCCGGCTATCATCTGGGCCAACGTTGTTTTACCCGTGCCGGGCGGCCCATAGAAAATCATCGACGATATCTGGTCTTTTTCAATCATCTGCCGCAGAAAACGGCCGCCGCCCACGGCCTCCTGCTGACCGATAAACTCCTGAAAATTCCGCGGCCGCATTCTTTGTGCCAAGGGGGCAAAACTCTTCCCGACACCGCTGGCGCCCTGCCCCTGACTGGCAGCCGCCGCAAATAAATCCAATTCCTGTTCCATATCAAGCACCTGTTCCCGTGGAACCAAAACCGCCCTGCCGGACAGCCCCTTCCCCAGCCGCATCATCATCGCTGGTCAGATAAGACAAAAATATGCCCTGAGCAATGCGGTCACCTTTATTTATCACAAAATCTGTCTGACCTAAATTGGTCAGCGCTACCATAATATGCCCCTCGTTATCCGGGTTATTATAATAGTCCGCATCGATTATCCCCACACTGTTGGACAGCAGCAGCCCATGTTTCACAGCCATACTCGAACGAATGTTTAGCGTCAGCACCTCGTCCGGCTGCATATAGGCCTTCAGCCCCGTAGGCACGAGCACCGCCGCGCCTTTCTTTACCACCATGTCCGCAGCCGCCTCGATATCATAACCGGCACTGGCCGCCGTTCTGCGCCGGGGAAGATTTATGCCCTGCCCCTGCCAGTCCGACACTACCTCAAAACCACGCAACCCCATAAACTGCTCCTTTTCTTTCCTGGAAATAAAAAGCCCTCCCCTTAGGGGAAGGCTCTAGTACATATCTTTAAGCATCTTCCTTGTCGTCACCGAATTTTACAGCCTTAGCCGGTGTAATGGTAGATATAGCATGTTTATATACCATCTGCTGTTTACCCAGCACATCAAGAACTACCGTAAAATTGTCAAAGCCCTTTACATTTCCCTTGATTTGGAAACCATTGACCAAATGAATTGTCACCGGCACATTTTCCTTACGCACCTGATTGAGAAATGTATCCTGCAAATTTATAACTTTATTTGGCATAAAATCCCCTCCATACGTCTTGCATACTTTAAAATATTCACCATTTAAGCAAAAAATCCTGCCAAATCTTCTAAAACATTTCGCTGCAGCTCTGCCTCAGTCATTTCGTCAGCCATATACCAGTGTATATACGGCATCTTCCGATACCAGGTAAGCTGCCGCTTGGCAAAATGGCGCGTGCTTTTCTGTATAAGCTCTACCGCCGCCTCCCGGCTCATTTCCCCGGCAAGATAGGCCGCCGTTTCCTTGTAGCCTATCCCCTGCATGGCCTGCATTTCCCGGGTTATCCCCTGCTTTAGCAGGCGCTGCACTTCCTGCTCAAGACCAGCCGCAAACATCAGTTCCACGCGCTTATTTATCCGTTCATAAAGCCCCTGACGTTCCCGGTTCAGGCCGGCAACATACACATTATAGCACAAATCCCCGGCGCCATATTCCTTCTGCCGGGAAATCTGTTCACCGCCAAAATGTGCAACCTCCAGTGCACGAATCACGCGGCGCAGATTATGGGCATGAATCTGCTCTGCCGCCTCGGGGTCAGCTGCTTGCAGCAGGCCGTGAATATAATCACGCCCCTTTTCCTCGGCCAGCGCCGTAAGTTGCTGCCGGTAGTCACTGTGGTCAGCCGTTTCATTAAACTCATAGCCTTCCAGCAGCGCCTTGATATACAAACCTGTACCGCCCGCGATAATAGGTATTTTTCCCTGCGCATTCAATTCGTGAATAAGCAGTTTTGCCTCCCGGACAAAATCCGTGACATTAAAGTTCTCCCACGGCTCCAGATTGTCCACCAGATGATGGACAATCCCCTGCCGTTCCACCAGCGCAGGCTTGGCCGAGCCAATGTCAAAGCCCCGGTAAAAGAGCATGGAATCCCCGGAAATAATCTCTGTCTGCAGTTCCTTGGCCAGCTCGATGGATAAATCCGTCTTTCCCACCGCCGTCGGCCCTAGTATCACAATTAGTTTTTCCTTGTTGGTCATATTTACATTTTAAGAGTTGCCCCCGGCTCCACAATATGAACCTCAGCCGGTGTCAGCGCCTCCGTAATCTCCTTGTAATGCCGTACATCCTGGTTGATAACCGGCCAGGTGTTGTAATGCACAGGAATGACATGACGGGCATTTAACAGCTGTGCCGCCAGTGCCGCATCCTCCAGTCCCATGGTATAGTTATCGCCTACGGGCAAAATCGCATAATCCAGGTCATCTTTCTTGCCGATTAGCTGCATGTCCGTAAATAGTGCCGTATCACCGGCAAAATAGATTTTCAGGCCGCCAATATAAATGACATAGCCGCAGGCTACGCCTCCTGGTACGCCGCTGCTATGCTGAGCCAATGTCATACGCACCTTGCCAAAAGGCAGCGTCAGCGAGCCCCCGAGATTCATCGGAAACTGCTTAAGCCCCGGCACGCGCTCTTCGCACAGTCCCAGTACTTCCGGTATCCCCACCAGTGCAGCACCAGTTCTGGCAGCAATCTCCGGCGCGTCCCCTAAGTGGTCGCCGTGAGCATGGGAGATTAAAATATAATCAGCCTCCACGTCTTCCATCTTCACAGCCGCCTTCGGATTGCCTGTCAAAAACGGGTCACAGATGACTTTATGCTGTCCATCATCCAACAAAAAACAAGCGTGACCATAGTAAGTAAAACTAACCATCGCATTGCCACCCCTCTCGGAATCTTCATTTGCCCGTTGTTATCTCTCATGTTATGCTATACTTGTAATTATAGCACAAATTCGAGGTAATTGTTTATGAACATAGCAAATCCGGGACTCTCCCTGCCCCAGCTGACAATCTACGGAGAAAAATACCACCAGGCCCCCTGGCTGCTATTCACCGGCGGGCGCGCTCCGACGACTGACTGGATAAAAAAACTGCCGCCGGCTGTAAAAGTTTTCGCCGCTGACCACGGCCTTGACTGCTGCCGGGAAAGCAATATCATTCCCGATTATATTCTGGGCGATGGGGACAGTGCCGCCCCTGACACCTGGAACTGGGGCAAAAGTCTGGGCGTTCCCGTCGAGGAATTTCCCGTGGCTAAGGATTTGACCGACACACAGCTGGCACTGACCAAAATGAAAAAGGCACCGCTTATCCTCATAACCGGTGCCTTTGGCGGCCGCTTTGACCACCTGTACAGTCTGATATTTTCCTGCGCCAGGGAAAATATCCCCTGCGTACTCTGTGACGAACAGGAGTTCGTCTGTTTTGTTAAAGACAGAGAACAGCTTACCTGCAGCTTTAACCAGCGTCCACAGGCCATCTCCCTGCTGCCCTGCAGCCAAAACTGCACTGGTGTCACGATAAATAACGTGCGCTGGCCGCTGACTGAGGCCAGACTTACGCAAATGTCGCCCACTGCCATTAGCAATGAGCTCCTGCCTGACAAGTCAAATCTGACCTTAACCGTTGGGCAAGGCATTTTAGGCCTGTACTGTCACTGGGGAGATTAACGTACATTAAATTTTCTCTGCCGCAGGGCCTCGTAAAGTACAATCGCCGCCGACATACCGACGTTCAGCGATTCGGCCTGACCGTACATGGGGATATAGGTCTTTTGTGCACCGGCGAGAATCTCTTGGGAAACGCCATGACCTTCATTGCCCAGCACAATGGCCGTTCCGGTGCGATAATCCCGGGCAAAGTGCGGTGCTGCTGACTCGTCAAGTGCCGTGGCCAGCAGTTGCAGGCCGCTGGCCTGACAGAAATCCAACAGCGCCGCCGGCGTAACACCTGTGTATAAAGGCACATGGAACAGACTGCCCATGGTGGAACGCACCACCTTGTCAGAGAACACATCCACGGAGCCTTTAAGCATAATAACGCCCTGTGCCCCTACTGCGTCAGCCGTACGGATGATGGTCCCGGCATTGCCCGGGTCCTGCACACCATCCATAACCACATACAAAGGACATTCACCCTCTGCCCTGGCCGGCAGGGGGCTGTTTTTTGCCGCCATCACCAGCATAATGCCCTGCGGTGTTTCCGTGGCCGCAGCCTTGGCAAACAGTGCCTCCGGCACCTCATACAGCGGACAGCCCTGCTCTGCCAGACGTTCTGCCAACGCCCGTCCCCGTTCCTGACATGTCAACTGACGGGTCAACAGGCCATAACTGATTTGCCAGTCAGACTCTGCAGCCATTTCGCAAAGCCGCAGACCTTCTGCTACAAACATGCCGTTCTTTTCCCGTTGTTTCCGCTGTTTTAAAGCTATGGCTAATTTGATTTTCTTATTTGCAGGACTGTCGATATGTTCCATTTCCCCATCACCTCTTATAATATTGCCTTATACGTAAAAGAAGCCCTCCCTTGCGGGAAGACTTCTCACTAAACCATCTTAATTAGAGGTTTTCTTTTGCCACAGCAACGAGCTGAGCGAATGCTTTCTCATCAGAGATAGCCAGGTCAGCCAGCATCTTGCGGTTTACTTCAACACCAGCTTTGGTGAGGCCGCAAACGAGACGGCTGTAGGAAATGCCGTTTACACGTGCAGCAGCGTTGATACGAGCAATCCAGAGACGACGGAAGTTGCCCTTCTTCGCACGACGGTCACGACGAGCGTAGTAGAGAGCCTTCATTACGGTCTCGTTAGCTTTCTTAAACTGTTTGCTCTTGGAACCTTTGTAACCCTTAGCGAGCTTCAGAATTTTCTTATGACGTCTATGTGCAGTCACGCCTACTTTTACTCTTGGCATGGTTTCATCCTCCTAAAAAATCAAAATAAACGAGTCAATTACGATAAAATTATGCGTACGGGAGCATTCTCTTTACGCGGCCGAAATCAGCGGCAGTAACCATAGCTGCTTTACGCAGGTTACGTTTACGCTTCGGAGACTTCTTCTCCAGAATGTGGCTCTTGAAAGCCTTGTTGCGTTTGAAGTTTTCACCGCTACCAGTCATGGTGAAGCGTTTAGCTGCTGCTCTGCGAGTCTTAATCTTTGGCATTACATTTTCCTCCTTAAATTAGCCTTTGCACTCAGGATTCCTGTGCAGGCTGTTTGGGCTTCGATGCTTTCTGCACCTTCGGTGCAACAATCATCGTCATATTTTTTCCTTCAAGTTTGGCATTGCGTTCAATGGAAACTCGGTCGCCCAGAGCTTCTGCTACACGGCCCAGGACTTCCTTGCCCAGTTCCGGATGCGAAAGCTCACGGCCGCGGAACATGATGGTCACTTTGACCTTGTTCCCTTCCTCTACAAAACGAAGTGCATTCTTCAACTTGACGTCAAAATCATGTTGTTCAATGTTGGGGCGAAGCTTAACCTCTTTGATGTTAATGACCTTCTGCTTCTTCTTCGCTTCCTTTTCGCGCTTCTGCTGCTCATAGCGGTACTTACCGAAATCCATGATACGGCAGACAGGCGGCTTGGCCTTCGGGGCAATTTCCACGAGGTCAAGATGCTGTTCTTCAGCCAGGCGCAGTGCGTCACGCGTGGCCATGATACCCAGCTGCTCACCTTCGGCGCTGGTCACACGCACTTCGCGGATGCGAATTTCCTCATTGATGCGTAAGGTTTCTCTGCTAATAGTAAAACACCTCCTGCTTAAAGTCTACGTCTCTTATCTAAACAAGAAAGAGGCGGCATAAAGCCACCTCTAAAAACTCAATGCTATAAACCCGACTGACCTAATCAGCAGGTGAGAAGCGGTGGCTTCTTCTTGTTCACGACTTTGATAGTTTAGCATAGATTTATAAGCCTGTCAAATATTTTTTCCACGTGCTCCAATATTTTCATCTGTTTTCAACCAGCCGCCAGAATTGCCCCGGCAATAGCCACCAGCACCACTCCCTGCACGACTCCCAGTATGCGGTTGAGATTACGTGTTTTGCTTATAAACGCGCGCACCCTGCCGGCACAAATGGCAATGAACGCAAAGATGACAAACGCCTGCAGGGCAAACACCGCTCCCAGCAAAGCAATTTGCAGCGCCAGCTGCTCGCTGCCCGTATCGACAAACTGCGGCAGAAATGCCAGGAAAAACAGCAGCACCTTGGGATTGAGGATATTCATCAATACCCCCCGGCGGTACAAAGCACCATAAGCCAAGGTGTCACTATTTTGGCCCAGTTCCAAATCCCCCTGCTCATGAAAGGCCTGCCAGGCCAGATATAAAAGATACCCGGCCCCGACAAACTTCAAAGCCATAAAAGCAAACGGCGAGGCCTTGATAAGGGCCGCTGCTCCCAGCATTACCAGCCCCGTATGAAAGACGATACCACTGGCCAGACCGCCGCTGAGCGCTACACCGCTTTTCGCCCCACTGGCCAGACTTTTGGCCAGCAGGTACATATTATCCGGCCCCGGTGCCAAAGTCAGCAGCACGGAGGCCGTCAAAAAGTAAATAACCGTATTTAGTTCCATATCTTTCCTTTATCAGTTATGTCTTTGGCTTGCCGGCAGCATTAACTTCCTTAAGCCCATAGACAGCCCCGGCAAAAGCTGCGCCCATAATCCTGGTTTCATTATCCGGCTGCTTGCTGAGTTCCAGCATATGTGCACGGAAAGTATCTTCCATGCTGATCATATTGATATAAATAGCCAGGCTTAGTTTATCCTGCAGGTTATCCGACGACAGGAATCCGGCCACGAGTTTGCCGCGCATCTTCGGCTTTTCCGCCGCCATCAAGGCGTTGGAAATTGCTTTGATGATGGTGTCATGAAACTTATCCGCTACTTTCCACGCCGACATGCAGGCCTTCTTGACACTGACACCATCCCTGACCAGGAAAAAGATAATCAGCGAGGTCATCGCCAATACGCCTTTATCAGCCGTGGTCCGCTTAATGCAGGACTCATAAATGCTTTCCGGTTCTTCATCCGTCCGCAGCCCGAGTTCTATCGCCTGTGAAATATCTTCAGCCCCCGGTTTAAAAAACAGCCCCGCCGCCGTCATACAGCCCCGGGCGCGCTCCATTGCATTTCTATCCATGGTAAAATCACCTCATGGAATATTTCGCCATCAACTACGCGCTTTCCTTTTTACAATTTCATCAACTGCTCTGCCATACGCCGGCCGTAGGTCACAAACAGCTCATGAAAACTCTCAATATATTATATGTCAGTCAGCCTTGTCCTCTAATGTTTCCAACAGAAAGCTCACCGGACGAAAGCCATCGTTGCAGGAAATCATCGCTGAACGCGGATTCTTCATCCAGCCATCATAAAAACCCTCTGCTCCATGCGCTAAGCCCATGACAAAAGGTGACATAGACTCCCAGGCACTTTCACATAACCCCTCTGGTCTTTGCCACCCATTGGCTATAAACACAGCGCCTTCCTCAATATCACAGGCGTGCTCGATGGGATTCTCGTACTTTTCCATCAAATCCGGATAGCAAGCCTTCCGCACCACAGTTATCCGTACCTTATTCACACCAGCACCTCCCCTTGTCAATTAAAGATAATTTTATCACAAAATAAGTAAAACGGCACGAGCTTTTAGCCCATGCCGCTTTACTATCAACCCAATCCGAGAAAAGCTGCCCCTGTTTGAAAATCTTTCCTGCAACCCTGGATATTCCTGGGCCGGCATTATAAATTTACATGCAGGTACACAATTCCTGCTATCTGCAACAGCAATATCACTGGAACACCATAGCGAAATTTAAGGTGGCGTGTCTTGTGGCGGAACAGTTGCATAGCCAGCAAAGCCCCCACGCTGCCGCCAAACACTGCAAACAACAGCAAAACTTTCTCCGGCACACGCCAGGTGTCCAGTTTGGCAAAGAGCTTATCACCGCCATAAATAACCAGCACCACGATATTGATTATGGCCAGATACCAGTAAATAACTTCATGCATTGTCATCTAAATCACCTCAACGTTTCATTTTTTACCAGCTGCGCTACTGATTATAGCTCCTGCTCTTAACCGAATGTGTATTTATACTGTCAGTCAGCTGAAACTTTGTAAATAATTACAGTATCGTGTGCATTGTTATGTCTTATAATAACACACATAGCATTAATGGTGCTGCTCTTCCCCTAATCCCCATTGAGCAGTACCATTAGCGAGCTTCCCCAGTTCGCATAATTTCATTAAGCTCTGACTGTCACTTCCCCAAGTAACAACAGTCAGGGCCTTTTTTGTATCAATAATCCTTTATATAATAAGCCCCAAAGCCTTCCACCTTCTAAGCTCCAGCCGTCCCGGCACTATGCCGCACTGCCATGCTGGAGTTCAACAGCCACGCAAAAGCTTTTGCCGTTCGAATCTCCGGCTCTTTAAAGTGTCCACCCTCATTCCATTCCAATGTACAGTGGATGTCCTGCTCCTTCAGCCATGCGTATCCATTCCGAATGCAATCGCCCACGCTGGCCATAACCGCATTTTTTGTCTTTTCCTCCCTATCGCCAAGGCTGAGGTATATGTTTGAGCATTGAATCCTACTGCCTTTCATGTAATCAACGAATCCCGGAAACCACATGGAAGGTGAGGCAGCAGCAATACCTGCAAATCTATTGGTCTGATAAGCCGCCCAAAGGGAGAACAACGCTGCCAGCGAATAGCCGCCAAGGTAATAAACCTTACTCTCATCCTGACACAAGTTCAGTATTTCGGCCAGCATTTCTCCTGCCCCGGCACCAAAATCATCACAACCGAAAACTGCAGGAGCAGTCCACGGCGATAAATCACGGTTCCAGCTTTCCACCTTGACCGCCAACAAGTGAGTTTCTTGGCCGGACAGCCTCTGAATTTCCGTCACTTCCGCCTCAATGCCTGCCATATCATGGTCATCCACTGGTTGAATAAGCGTTATGGCCGCATGAGGATTACCATATTCATAAGTAACCATCAGCCGTGTCCTCCTAGAATTTCGTGGCAAAAACACCGAACATTGGCGTTTCACCATAGAGCAGGCGTTCTTTATCATCCCAAAGTCTGTCCGTCACATCAAATTCTGTATGCACATCGCCAAAACCCATGTTACGCAACAGCTCCACATCCCAATAAGGGCGTTTTATCCCACTGAGGGGCAGCTGCAACGGGTCAAAAGGCTCGGTTATATCTGCTGCAGAATCCAAAGCATCTCCATACTGCCGCAAGCATTCTTTCCGCCGAGTTTCGGCCCGTTTGGCCATAGATTCGTCATAAAGCGGCATATTCCAATTAGCGTCGAATAGAAGGAGTCGTCCACCTGTCCGCAGTATTCGCCGGCATTCCTCATATACCTGCCACGGATTAGATAAAGTCCAGGTAACATTGCGGCTCACAATGGCATCAAAGGCAGCATGCGAAAAATCCAAATGATTGATATCCATCTGCTTTATCGTTATTTTGCTGCCTGCGCTTTCAACCAACTGCCGCGCCTGAGCCAGCATCCCCTCAGAACAATCCACCGCCGTTACCTCATACCCCATTTTAGCCAGGATAATGGAAAAGAATCCGGGACCGCAGCCCAAGTCAAGCACCTTACGGGTATGTGCAGGCATTTTTTCCTGCAAATATTTCTGCCAGGCCTCTACACGAAAACTGGCCAGTTCTTTCCGTATTATGTCGCCATAATTCTCTGCATCCTGCGACCAATATCTGGCCATGCTTTCAATATCCAATAACTTTGCCCCCCAAATGCACATTCTAAACTCAGCAAAAATTCCTGTATTCAAGCTCTAACCAACTGACTTACTCCCCCCTCTCGGCAGCCACGCAAGCCATGCTCCTCATTAGCGTTGCTGCCTCAATTTCTTCTTCCTCTTTTAACAATTCCGTGTCGATGACCAATCTCCTTCTTACTGGCAGCTGAATATTCCGCTACATCAGCCCCACATTGCTGCATAAAAAATATTTCTGACAAAAAATATTGACATTGAAAAACTAGCAGGAATATGATGTTCCTAGATAGAATAATCTATCTCATAGTAATCATACTTATTTTATTATTGGGTTAGCCCAGGAGGGTAAGAAGATGAGGAAAGTGGTTATCGCATTGATGGCGGCTTTGTTTGTCTGTGTAGGGAGCGTTAGCGAGGCCGCCGAAGTGGATCATCGCTCTTGGACGGTAGTCCATGTTTCCTACGAAGTTCAAGAAGGCGACACTCTTCAGAGTGTTGCTGAAACCTACTTACAGAAGAATACCTACGGGAAACGTGATATTAACGAATTCCGTGAGGGTATCAGGGAGCTCAATGACTGGCTCTTGACCAGGGATATGAAGAAGGGCGATGTTCTTCGCATTAACTACTGGGAAAAGGTCAGTAAGTAACGAATCGGGGCCGCTTGCAGAGATTGCAGGCGGCTCTATTATTTTGCCTCATTTAAGGCCTACCTCATTTCTTTCATAAGAAAAGCACCCTGCTACGGCATAGGTGCTTGATTGTGGCTTAGCCAACAGATTTGTTTATCAGCTTGTACAAAGAAACGTACAAAACATAACAGTTGTTGCCAGCAAGCTCTATTTTAATAACCTCAGCCTATCCTGATGGTGTAATGGAACTTCTGCGTTTCACCTGAGGCAAGTTTCAGGCTGCCTTCGCGTTCTGCAAACTCGCCATCATATCCTTCATAATCTGCATGCCCCTGCCATGGTTCCAAGCAAAGAAATGGGGCCCCACCTTGCGCCGGAGTCCAGAATCCCCAGAAGGGATAATCCTTGGCCTCCATCGAAACCTTCTTGTCACTCTTATGCGAGCAGATTGACACGACATCTGACTTCAGTCCCTTATAAGCTAAAGCGTCTCCTGCAAACATCTTGTAATTTAAGTCTAACTGCTGCCCCTGCAAGTGTGTCTCACCGTGCGCTTTGAGGAACTGTCCTTTGCTGTTAAGCGGCATATTGAGGTTATCTTCTTCCTGATTGAATTTCAGATAGTAATCACTGAATTCTTCCCCCTGCACCAAGGGACAACGAAAAGCTGTATGGGCGCCTATGGAATAGACCATTTCCTTGTCATCCAAATTCTGCACCTTCCAGATTACTTCAACCGTTTTATCCTTCAAGGCATACGCCACATTCAACTGAAACTTCCACGGATAGCTGGCCAGAGATTCTTCTGACCACTTCAGTGCAAATTCTATATAGTCCTGGCGGCGCTCTACCAGCTGATACTCAGAGATACGCCCAAATCCATGGCCAGGCAGTTCAAATTCTTTGCCGTTCACACGATACTTTCCATCCTGCAATTTACCGACAATGGGAAAAAGCACTGGAGAACTATACTTCCACCACTGCGGATTGCCATCCCACAGATACTCCGTTTCATCTGCACGTTCCTTAATGGAACGTAATTCGGCACCATAACTGCGCACCTGCACACATAATTTGTCATTTTCCAAACTATACAGCATGATTTTTCACCTCCATATTATAGTATCATATATGCAGGTTACGTGCAGCCTACAAGATGACAAAAAATGCTACTAATTCGTTTACCATAAACATGTTTTATATAGGGTTTGTAACGTGTATTGATATCGACAGCAAGCCCCAGGCTATGCTTTTCCAAAAGTCACAGCGAGATAAACTATGCTTAAACATATAGGGACCTCCGCTTACTTAGCCTATCGCCTTTTTCATTTATTTGCTTACATAACTGCGTTTTTCAGCAGGTATATCTTCCCATTTAATTTCATTTACGGGAATGTTGCGGGAAAGCCCCCAAGCTGCCGCAATGCCGGCTGCCTCTCCCATGCTCATGCAGGTGGGCTGTATACGGAAGGAGGCCTGGGCAGTAAAACTGCCGCTGGCGCAGCGTCCTGCCACCAGCAGGTTGGACATCTCATTGGTCACCAGGGCACGATAGGGGATTTCGTAATACTGTCCCTTTTTCAGCTTCTTAAATACATCCAGCTTCACATCATGAATATCTATGGGATATGCCGTTCGACAGACGGCATCGGGAAAATGACGTGCCTTCAAATAATCATCAGCTTCCAGGTAGTACTTCCCACGAATCCGCCAAGACTCGCGCACGCCTACCATGCTGGCTTCGCGGCTGATATAGGCTTTTTAAAAGCCGGGAATATTCCGCTTGAAATAAGCTGCCAAACGGCGCATCATCTTTCGCCCATAAGATACTGCCTTACTGCGTGAAACAGCATCTGTAGCTGAAAACATCAATGCAGGCATTTCCGGACAGTTCATGGACTGGTGTATGGCTTACCTGGTATGGAAAAGGCCTGAATATATATAAATATCTTTTTCATGCTGTAGTTATAGACTTAGGGACATTCGGGACAAAGGACAAAAAGGACATAATTCCATTTTTTGCCGTATTTACTGGCTTTCACGCTTCATCAGCGAACGGGACAAAATAGGACATAATCATTTTCTGTCCAAGGCACCTGTGTTCACCAGATAGACAGGCAATGGATTCCTTCCGCTGCCCGTCTGCCGTTCCGGTTTCTTCTCAGCCAGGTACCCATAATCGGCAAGCTGGTCTATCACAGGCTGCACTTCTTCCGCTGTCTTGAACGTCCTGCACAGCCGCATAATGTCCCTCCGGCTGACTTCCGTAAGCCCTGCCCTCTGGATTGCAGACAGGACATATTTGCAGTTCTGTATCCTTTCATCCGCCCCCAGGAGTGAAAATGCCGCTTTCGCATGTTCGATGAAATACCTTCCGATGCGGATGGCATCAGCCATAACCGTGCCGCTTATGATGAGCGGTTCGCTGACATCAAGGAAGTCACGGGTAACAGGCGTTCCAGCCCTGCACAGGAGTGCTGCGATCCGAGCAGTGTTTCCCACTATTTTCCCGGCCCAGTGGCCTATATCGGCATACTCAGCCTTCAGCTTCGGCTCCAGTTCCTCCGAAAAGGCTTCAAGCATTTTGTCCGCTTCCGGTGACAGCGTGATGGCTTCCGGCTGCATATCCGGCTAATCTGCATGGATATTCCTGATGTAGCGCTCATACTTACGGTACGTTTCCTCCGGTATCGGCTCAGAGCGGTATTTCCTCTTTCCGACATATGACTCCGGGATGCAGTAAAGGAACCCTGCGGTCAACCCTCTGCCTCTGAAATTCCCATTCTCCATTACCCCGGCAAGGACGCTGGGCTGTGCCATCAGCATGACGGTAAGCACGGGGGTATAGATGACCTCGCTCTCCCGGCCTATCCTGTCCACACGGATCGGGTACCCGGAGTACCCTTTAAGGAAGACATCGATATTCACATACCTTGTGTACATCCCCTTCAGAAGGTCGAAGATGCCGCCCTCCGGGGAGAAGATGGCTGCCCTGCCGCCGTTCTCGGAGATCATGCTGACGAGCTTCTCCGTGGTCACATCGTCCCCGTAATAGCGAAGGGGCTTCCGCTCCCGGAAAGCTGACAGTTCCTCTGACGCCCTTCGGACATCCTCCATTTCCGCCTTGCCCTTCGCAGCCTGATCTTCCAGCGCCTTCAGCCTCCTTTCCAGGATGCTCTTCTGCGACTTGCTGAAATCGATCTCCGCCGCATGCTCCCTGTTCCATTCCTTCTCATACTCGTTCATCGGCTTCCCCATTGCGGAGCAGACAGCCGACTTACGCTCAGAAGGGGGCATGAACACAGCGATGAAGGTATTCACCGGGTCCGTCCAGTCTGGCTTCGGCCTGACCACATATTTCCCCTGCATCCCGATGGAGATGACAGACAGGGCAGCGCATGCAGCCACATCCACAGGCGTCTGGGTGCTTTCCGCGACAGCAAGGACATAGTCCCTGATATCCTCCGGCAGTGCATCGACCGGGAAAGACGGTACAGTCATCTCCTCAAGCGGTATCGGCTCTTCACAGGCCTTCTGGGCATCGTTCAGGGCTTCAAAATCCTCATCCGCTGACGAGGTTTCCGGCGGCATATAGAAATCTGCTGTCCCGTTCACGGCCTTGCTGAGTGTATGCTCCCGGTAATCGGCCCGTTCCCATTTCGCCCGGTACAGGCCGCTGCCGCGGTAGATCCTGTCCATCTGATCCGCGTCCCCGCCGCACCAGAATGCCAGCATCGTCATGAAAGCAAGTTCCGCCTCGCTCTGTGATGGGTAGCCGCTGATATCCCCGTTATAGAGGTCAGCGAACTTTTTACCGTTCACAGCCGCTGCCGCCTTCTCCGTCACTTCCTCATCCGTCAGGAAGCTTCCGGGAGCATCTGCGCGGCCCTCTGTCTGCTGCGGTTCCGGCCTCCGCATATAAGCCTCAAGGATTTCCGGCAGAACGTCCGTTATATCCCGCATGGGATAATCCCTGACTGCATTGCCGGTCACCGTGACGAAACGGCTTTTCCCGCCAGGTGCATATACCTCAAGCCCCAGCTTCCGGTTGTTGATGTAATACCGCTCCCTGTCATAGGTGAAGCCGCTTACCTTCCCTATGATGCGGATGCCTTCGCCGGAAGGGCTTATCTCCATATAACTCCGCACCTTCTCCACGATCCCCGCTGCCAGATCCGTGAGGCTTCCATCCACGATGCTGTGGTCGATGTCTATGGCTGCAAGGTCATCCCTGACAGCGATGCCTATACCATCGTAGTTACCGGCCTTCTTCAGGATCTCTTCAAACCCGCAGAAGTCGGAAGGGTTACTGATATCGGCATTCCTTCCAGTGACGGTCTTCGGTACCTTGGTCTTCCTGCCGTCACGCTGTTCATACTTCCATCCGCAGAAACCGGCATGGGCCTTCAGTTCCTGCGGTAATCTCTCATACATTGGTTTTTCCTCCTTCCCTGCAGATTTGAGAGAGGCCGCTCACTATACGGAGAAAAACAGGCCGTTTTGTACAGTGTGGTTTCAGAATTCATCCCTGTATTTCTCAAGTTTTTTCCTTACCTGCAAAAGGGAATCCCTGACAGCGTTCACATTTGTACCTTCTGCTTCCGCAATCTGCCGCAGCGTCATGCCCTCCGCCTTCATGGTCAGCCTTTGGAACTGCGTATCCGTGAGGCATGACAGCATGTCATCCAGATGCTCTTTCTCTTCCTTCCGGATCAGGATGTCTTCCGGTGTTTCATGAACTGCATAATCCTCGCCTTCATACTCCAGGGCATCAATATGGTAAGGCGTGTGGTATCGCTCTCTGCGGTCTGCATTCGCAATCTCCCGGTCATTCATGAGAATAAATTCTGCAGTCTCCGGTGTGACTTCCACAAGTACCACGGAACCGTCAGCCAGCTTATAAGGTATATAAATATCCGTTCCTTTCCGCCCGAAGACGACCGAGGGCCGGAACGTACACATGGAAAAGAGCCTGATTACGAATAAAAGGCACAGTTATCCAAGGGTACTGATATCTTTCCTCCGCTGATGTGGAGAATGAGGTATCTGTATCCCGGCCCTTATACGTAATCAGGCTCTTGTTATTTTCGGAGGCGGTGTGGCCTCCTATCTGACAGCCACGGGAAGGAGCGAAATATGACGTTTTTTGAAAACAAAATAACAAAGCCCTTAACCGCTTCCGATTAGGGCTTTGTTATTATAGGTATTTATGATTCTATCAGTTGCATTATCTGGTTACTTAATATCAGTAATCCTGTATTTTTTCTTTCCCAATTCCATTTCGTTTCCCACAGTCAGTCTATAGAGGTTATCTGGCTTGGTTTTAAATAATGATTTACCCCTATATGCTTTCCCATTTCGAACAATAATGACCAGACTGATGTCAGAATCTACCGCCTGTAGATATACTTTACTTCCATTCTTTATCTGCTTAATTTCTAGGACTCGTTCCAAGGTACTCTTGCACAAATCATCAAGTACATCCATCGGCAAAGCATCAAGTACTTTTACTCCGCCTCGTTTGCATATGCCCTCGAAAAATAGTCTTTTTTGACGTTCAGTGAGATCTCCTGCATTTTTTAGTGTTTTAAGACATGAGTGTAAGATGTTTTTATTTCTACATAAAGATCTGCCGTCAACCTGATTAATTAGATCTTGATATCCAATCAAAAACCGAGTGTACTCATACGGATCTTCCAGTGATTCGTCATAAGTCGATTCCGCAATCCAATATAACCGAGATATGCCGTTTCTAAACAACCCGCGGCTTACAAAATATCTGTCTGTAACAGTTCCATTCGTTCCTCTGTCATTTAAGGTATTTTCAACATTCCACCTGCTTCGCATGTACCCATAGAATTCATTATGTGTTAACTGAACCCATAGCCTGCGATCCATTGCCTGGACAGGATAAATGCGGTTTTTGAAAGCCTCATATAACCGAACGGCATTTTCAGCATCATTTTTGGAATCAGCTCCATATATCAGTTCTATGTCTGGTATGTCAATTTCGGACATAAAACTAGGAACCTTTATCTCATGCTTGACGAAAAAGTCGTTTATCCAAGGGGATTCCTGATCCGCATACAGTTCAATATTTTCCGGAATACTTCGGGATAAGACATCGAGTGCTTCTTGCCGTAAAAATTGCAAATTCATTCTTATCCTCCTTTATGCCAGTGTTTCCAAGGCTTTTAATGCAATCCCAGAATTATTTTCTAAAAGAATATGCGCCGTCCTTGTTGGATAATCATAAAGATTATCCAGAGGCTCATTAAGTTTCTGAGAAAGCTTGTTTAGTTCCTGTTCGAGCGTAATAAACCAAGGGCGATGCGCCATATCGCCTTCTGGTTCAGTTGTTTGCATTGTACTAATAGCCTCAACCAAAGCAGGAACAACAAAAATAGAATGAAGTAAAGGATACTTTGATTTTTCATTTTTAAAGCCCTTATACTTTGTTACCTGCTCTGTGGGGAGGACAACCTTTATTTGCGGGCTGTCCAAAATTATTCTCATATACTTTTCTTCATCACTGCCAGAAATACTTACTATAGAAGCAGCATCATGAATAATATCTTTGTCATACAATGCACGAAACTGTCTTTCAGATCCAATTGCAAAGATGGATCCGCGACCTAATCTGTAATGATTTTCCTTGTAGTCTTCCTCAAAATCCTCATTCCAGTATGAATCTATATCCTGCAGCACAACCATAAAAGCTGTATAGTTTACTTGATAATGAACATCTTTCGCCGCTATATTAATAATCGGATTATCATTATCAATATAAAACATTTTTCTGAGCAAGGTAGAACGGCAGGTGACAAACACTGCGTATGAAAGAATTCCTCCCTCAATCATTTGAGCAATATTCTCATTATTTACAGAAAAATTCGTTATAAGCTTATACCCTGTAGCTGTGTTTTCCACATGAATCTGATCTGAAAACACTGTATTTGCAAAATCAACAGCCATTGGCCTCAATACTGGATAGGGATAGCTTACATCAGCTCTTAACATATGCTTTAACCTCCAATGCACATTCTTCGCTTTCAGCAATCACTATCTCAAGGGCTGTTTTTTCATTCCTTTTCACATTCGGGACATGTATAAACCCGTCCTTGATTTGAAGTCTTTTCCCCTTGGAAGACGCACTTGTGGCACTCGATTCAAATGTTGTTGAATCATCTCCGCTAACATTAATTTTAAGAAGTAGATCATCCGCATCTGTTGGAGAGATAAACGATACTTTATACGCTTTTTTTTCATCCAGATATGGTGTCCTAACTTTCTGAAGCCTTATCTGTTTCGCAACCACCTTTCCCTTTGGATGATTGTTACGATGATTGTTAGGATGCTTAATCTTCCTATCGGGATCAGGGTCCGGGTCTGGTTTTCCTCTGCCGTTAACTATAATCTCCCTAGCAGGACGTTCTTTAGACCCTTCTTTAGTCTCGACCGGGAGCGGGACAAAATTAAACACTGCAGCTTCCTCTATCTTGCTATCACCGGAACCTGTAACATCTGGAAGTATTTTATTTAATCCAAAAGCGTCTATAGGGGTCCCATCATCTTTTGGCATTTGGTCTACTACAGTACTTCTTATCCAAGTGTGTAATGACTCTATTACCTTTTTCGCTTCGCCCACTATCTCCGGCTTTTTAATGTCTTCTAACTCCCATGAATTATGGGCCGGGCTTTCCATTTCACGTAAAAACTTGCTGATATTGTTTTTGTAGTCTTCAGTCTCTTTTCCCGCACCAGTCGCAATTAGAACCCCATTGAAGGGAGGTAGTCGCTTAAAATTATCAACAATTCGTATCTTCATGCCAGAATTACGCATCTGTAATACAAATCGGCCTTCAACATCCTCACCCATTAAAATATAAAGAAGAACCTCTCCTTTTTTTCTGAAATCATGATCTGAGACAAAAACAGTTCTTGGATCATTTAAAACTCTCCAGAAAATCGGAGCAGTAAATTCAAAGCATCTATATTCCTCGTATCTTTTCGCCTTTTCCTCATATTCTGTTATTACGGTGTCCAAAGTATCGCTATTTATTTCAATCTGTTCGTTGCCTTCCTTAATAACGATTTCAAGCTTATCCTTCCAGATAGCATAGAAGAAGTTTTCCAAGGCACTAAAAACAGCTTGATCTTTCCAATCATCTGAACGATCAAAACCTAAAATATATAAATCCGTTCCCGGTTCATCACGTCTAAATGCAGCTGGGACATCCTGAGGATTATCTATAGGAAGAATTCTTCTCCCGTCTTCACTAACATATCCAAAAAGACTGGTTCCCTGTTTACGATCTCCGTCTTCTTCAAATGTTGAAAGCAAAGCTCTACCTTGAAATAGATATTTACCATCGCTTGTTTTCGAAGAGTATAAAACCGTGTTTACTGGTGATAATAAATACGGGGCAAATTTTCCGAAGCCAAAAGACCCTCCTCGATCCTCATTTCCATCATACGTAATCCCTTCATTATTCATCAGAGATTCATAATTCATAGATGAAAGGCCCTTGGTTTTATAATCACTGATTTTCAAAACAGGTACTTTTGTTGATGCCTTCAGATATTTTTGGTTTGCTTTTTCAAGTATCTCTATGTCATCCATTTTAACCTTGGGTTTCCCCTTCATATATGAATAACATTTTTCTATGACAGAACTAAGACGATCCACTCCTGGAATATCTTCACGATCCAGTAATAAATACTCGAATGTCATACGTACTGGTATTTCTGTGGGTAATTCTGGATTTTTTTGATCTTGCCCATTTTGAGTTGTTTCTCGAATGACATTTTTAAAGTGGCCTCCACGAAACATCTTTGTACCAGTAATGGCAGGCCCTTTATCTGGTGCGGAACGGCCTTCATCAGAGAAATCCCAATAATACTTATCTTGCCATATAAACATTTTTTACTCCTTAATCCTTAAAGGAAAACTTTCTCTTCTCTTTGATTTCACTTTTATCAAACTTTTTACGGGTATCTGTCATAGCCTCTTCAATTGCCTTAAACATTTGATCCACATCTTTTTTAGAGTACTCATAAGCTCCCGTATTGGAAAGATTGCCCAGAAGCTGCAGCGTGTCTATGATTTTATTAGTTCTTCCTTCTGCCAATCTCACAAATTTTTCTCTTTTCGTCTCACTCATCTTGAGCTCCTTTCAGAATATGTCCGTTATATTTTGATTTCCTGTTAATAACTATACCACCGCATCCGGTTTACGTCAAGATATGTGTATAATATTTTTAAATTATTATAAACATTCTTCGTATATTACAAAAGGACGTCATTGTTATAGACGTCCTTTTGTAATAATGATTGATATATTATTTTCGCTTAGATCTCGAGATGTTGATCATCGTTCGACAAAAACAGCTCTATTTTGCTTAACATTTCACATCTGTCGTCAACATTCTTTGACATTTTCTTTATTGTGCATTCCCAAATTATAAGCTGCTTTATTTCCTGCTCTTCAAGCAGCTTTTTCACCTCATCGTCACGTCTGATATTGCTTTCAAACTTCTTGAGCCAGAACTCTATATTGCTTTTGGGCGTGTAAGCATATTTACAGTTATTATGACGATGCCAGAAACATCCATTCACAAAAATAGCTGTATTATATTTGCTTAGATATAAATCCGGGTGTCCAGGGATATATTTCACATGAAGCCTATATCGATATCCTTTCGCAAATAACCACTGTCGTATCAGCTGCTCAGGCTTGGTATTTTGGCCTCTGATGGCCGACATGTTTTTGCTTCTCTCTGCAATGCTTATTTTATCCATCACTATTTAAGCATGGAAGCATAGGCTGTCAACCTTTGGTTCAATCTTACTTCATGCAAGAAATCTTCAACAGAAAACAGCCAAGCCTGCTGCTTCTCTGTATATGTCTTATGAATTGACTGCGGAATAACCAGTTGAAGTTTTTTGTCAGCCATCTCATCTGTCTGAAAAGTACTGATTGCCGCCTCAAGGGTCAATAGATGCTTTTTTTCTATTCTGTCTGCCTCGGCCAGAACTTGCCGCCATCTATCCTTACAAGTACTCTTGGCACCAAGCATCATCAATCTGCTGGCAGGAAATTCATTATTTCGATAGCACACAATGTCAGGGAAAAGGAAATCTGGCTTAGATCTGTTCTCCGTAACTGGAGTGTGTGAATATGCTATCCCATTTGCATCCAGCAATGCGCAGATATGATTTTCTAATGAAAGGCCGGCCCTGCTTTTTCTTCGATTTTGAACTGATAGCGAGAATTTAACAAAGCCATCAACATCTACATCCTCGCCATCATAAAATCCTTCCTTTAGTCTTTCGCGAATGGTATGTTGTTCTAAAAGGAAGAACAGTTTCTCTTCCATATCAAACCACTTAGTCAGCGTTCGATCCGGATCACTTATTGGATCAACATCTGAGACAAGAGACCGCGCATACTTAGAAAATACTTCGGTCTTTGGAAAAGTCCCTCCAAACCTTTCAAGAAGCTGAGAGAGAAGCCCTTGGTTGTCGGGTTCAATATATTCAATTCCAATCTGAGTCAGTATAGTTCGAGCAACAAATTCTAGCTGTCCGCTGTCTGTCTGAAGATCCGCATTCTGAGTAAATTTGCCAGTATCATTCGATTCAATATCAAATAACCAGTATAACTGTCTCGTAATCGTGGCATCTTTACATGATATAATGCATAAAATTGTTTCATCCTGCTTTACACATATAAAAAGCGAATCTCCAACGGATGCTGCTTCAGAAACTGTAGTAGAAGGATAATACAGTCGGTACTCTGTCCTCGTAGGATGATTTCTTCTTGCATCGTACCATGTCAAAAAATCACTTGCACCAAAGCTTTGCTCATCATCGATATAAAGAAAATCCGCTTTGAATTTCCGATCGTCAAGCCCAAAAATTTCCTTCATCTTTGATGCCGCATTGAATTCATGTTGATTACTGGTTTTTGGTGTGGTTTCTACAGCAGACAGCTTTTTTGCAATAATACCCTTAAAGTACTGTTTCAAGTATCCGCTTTCAAGACTCACAGCTTTCACCATCCATTTCATCGAGTTTCGAAACAATAAGACCTGCAACATCTGTCATTAAAGGAACTACAACCGAATTTCCAAATTGTTTATATGCTTGGGTATCGGATACAACAATTTTAAAACTATCAGGAAAACCCTGAAGTCTTGCACATTCTCTGGGAGTCAATCTTCTGGGATTACCACCTTCCTGTGCAATAAGAATTTCTGATCCATCCTTGTAGTATCTTGCACTTAAAGTTCTGGCAATACCATTTGGATCTGCTATACCATAGCCAAATCCGTTCCCAGCAGCTCTATGTTTTTCAGCGTAGTTTTGAAGATAAATCCATAACTTGTCCGAGAGGGTATATCTAGAGTCAGGTGTTTCTTCAAGGATGTCTTTCATCAATGGTTTGGGTTCTGCAGGTGTTATATCAAACTTAAAATCAAAATCATTTCCATATCGTTTCCGGTCAAAGCCAACTATCAGGATTCTTTCTCTATGCTGCGGCACATAATTCTGACCATCAAGTATTGCATGGAAAACCTCATAATCAAGTTCATCTAAAGACTCCATTATGACTTTGAACGTGTTGCCTTTATCATGGCTTTTCAGGTTCTTTACATTTTCAAGCATAAACGCCTTAGGCCGTTTTGCCTTAATGATACGGCATACATCAAAAAAGAGTGTTCCTTGTGTTTTATCTTCAAAACCTGTTGCACGCCCCAAACTCTGTTTCTTGGATACACCGGCTATACTAAATGGTTGACAGGGAAATCCCGCTACCAGAATATCGTGATCTGGAATTATCCTCGCATCGACTTTTGTTATATCACCGTCCGGTTGCTCTCCAAAATTAGCAAAATATGTCTGTTGGCAGTATTTATTCCATTCATTTGAATAAACACAGTCGCCACCTTGGCGTTCAAATGCGATTCGCATTCCTCCGATTCCGGCAAATAAGTCTATAAATGTAAACCTTGCCTCTTTGCTTTCCGCCGCCTGCATTTGATTACTTAACATCTGCATTATAGAACTTGAAATAACGTCCTGAACAGACTGGCCTGATGTATCTGTATATTCAGAAAGAGCCTCAAACAGAGAATCCTCTAATCGAATATGAATTTGTTTAGCCATTCCTCTCACCTCTGGGGATTATTTGGTATATAACCAGCCCCCATTCTAGCACTACAAACCATTTTAGTCAAGGATTCTGGGATTTATCAGGTATGTGTTTTTTCCCTTCGATTAATAAAAAGAACTGCCCTACAAAAGGGAGCAGTTCTTTATAAAAAAACACTTTCAGAATAAATGTAGGTTCAACGTATTTGCGATTTCTTTAGCCAACGCCTAAATCAGATCAAACCAAAATGCTTGAAGGCCTCCATGATTGCCTTTTCCTTCTCAGGCAGGCAGACAGGAACCTTTCCCTCACCTGATCCCGGGTTATAGTTCTTCCGCTTCTCCAGCCCGACCTTGTCCTTTACCTGGGCGATATACAGTGTGGATACATTGAAGCCGTACTTATCGAAAATCCACTGTTTGATGTTCTTATAGGTCGGCTTTGTCGGAGGAACATATCTGCCCTGATCAAGTGCGATACCATCCAAATCAACCTTAATGGATACCATTTCATCGTCAGATATCTACTCCCTAACGAGTAGGACGCACGTCTCGACGTGCGAAGTACACGGGAACATATCAACAGGCTGTACTTTTACAGCTTTGTAGCCTAATTCATCAAGAATAGCAATATCCCTGGCCAGGCTGGCGGGGTTGCAGGATACGTAGACAATGCGTTCCGGCTGCATACTGGCGAAGGTTTCCAGGACAGTCGGCGTACAGCCGGCGCGCGGCGGGTCTACGACTACTACATCCGCCCGGACGCCCTGCTTATAGAGACGTGGCATAACCTTGGTAGCATCGCCTACGATAAACTCAGCATTGCGCACATTGTTATCGCGGGCGTTTTTCTGCGCGTCAAGAATAGCCGGTTTAACGATTTCTATGCCGATAACGCTATGGGCTTTCTGCGCGAGGAACAGGGTGATTGTCCCCGTACCGCAGTAAGCGTCAATAACGGTTTCCTGACCGGTCAGATTAGCATATTCCAGGGCTTTGTTGTAGAGAACCTCTGCCTGACTGGTATTGACCTGGAAGAAGGAACGCGGGGAAATATGGAAATTCAGGCGGCCAATGCTGTCCTGAATGGTCGGCCGTCCCCAGAGAAGTTTGGTATCACGCCCCATGATAACGTTGTTGTGATAGGTCTGGATATTCTGGTGAACGCTGACCACCTTGGGCAGCTTGCTCCGCAGCATTTTGACAAATTCCTTTTCCTTGGGCATGGTCTTGGTGGCGGTAACGATGACAACCATAATATCGCCATTCTTGCCCACGCGCCCTACCACATGACGCAGGACGCCGGTATGTTTATCCTCGTTATAGACGGGAATATTCAGCTTGGTGACAATTTCCCGTACGGCGTTGACGACTTCGTTGTTGCCTTCCTTTTGGATATGACAGTCAGTGGTGTCAATGATGGCATGACTCCCCTGGGCAAAACAGCCGATAATGGTCTTGCCCTTTTCCCTACCGATGGGAAACTGCATTTTATTGCGATAATTCCACGGCGTAGCAGCGCCAATGGTGGGTTCAACATACAAGTCCGGCTGTTTGCCGATACGCGTCACCGCGTCGATAACCTGCTGACGCTTGGCTTTTAATTGCGCCATATAGTCTAAATGCTGCAACTGACAGCCGCCGCATTTATCATAAATGCCGCAAACCGGCTCCACTCTGTCCGCACTTTGCTTGATGATTTTTTTGACATGCCCCTTGGCATAGGTCTTTTTCACTTCATCAATGACGGTTTCCACCGTTTCGCCCGGCAGGGCATAGGGCACAAATACCGTAAACTCTTCATAGCGTCCTACGCCTTCACCGCTGGTGCCCAGCGTATTGATTACGATTTCATAAGCTTTTCCTTTTTCGACGGGAACTTTTTTGCTCATAACTTCCTCTTTCTTAAAACTCTACCTTGCTGAATAATTCCATGGGGGTATCTAAGAGTATCTTCGCCCCATGCTCCACTAATTCCTCTTTTGGGCGGAATCCCCAGGTTACACCAACAGAAAGCATTCCGGCATTCTTTGCCGTATCCATATCCACGCTGGTATCACCAAAATAGGCAACTTCTTCCGGCTTTACGCCCATCTTCTCGGCAATCAGCAAAACCTTTTGCGGATCAGGCTTGCGCGGCAGGTCCTTACAGTCACCAATCACTGACACAAACATATCCTGCGGAAACAGCTTTGCCACAATGATATCCGCAGCCGACTGATGCTTATTGGTGCAGATGCCCAAGGGGATATTCTTGGCCTGCAAAGTCTGCAGCATGTCCATTATGCCGGCATAGCAAGCGGTCTTATGGGTAAGATTGCGGTCATAGCACACTTTATATTTCGCCAATGCCTCATCCACAAAGGCCGAATCTGCGGCTTTATCAGCAGGCAGGCAGCGCTCAATCAGTTTACGGGAACCATTGCCGACAAAATAGCGGTATTTGTCGAGACCATGAGTCGGATAGCCGTAGCCTGTGAGCATTTCATTGGCACTGTCGGCCAGGTCGGCCAAAGAGTCAATCAATGTGCCGTCCAAATCAAAGATGGCTGCTTTGTATTGCATGATTTCTCCTTTCAAAAAAGAAAATAAACCTTCCCCTCAAGGGGAAGGCTATTTTACTGATTTTATCAATTCAGCTTTTCAGCCAATAACTTGTTGACCATCTGCGGGTTGGCTTTACCCTTGGAGGCCTTCATAACCTGGCCTACGAGAGCGCCGATAGCTTTCTTGTTGCCGCCCTTGTAGTCGTCAACAGCTTTCTGATTGTTGGCGATAACTTCGTCCACAATGCCTTCGATGGCTTTGGTATCGGTAATTTGTACAAGGCCTTTGTCCTTGACGATTTTTTCCGGGCTGTCGGTATTCGTCCACATTTCCTGGAAAACCTTCTTGGCAATCTTACCGGAAATGGTATCCTTCATGATGAGCTGAATCATTTCGCCCAGGCGCTGTGCGTCCACCGGTGATTTGCTGATGTCGAGGCCTTCCTCGTTGAGGTTCTTGGCCAGGTCGCCCATCATCCAGTTGGCAGCCAGCTTGGCGTCAGCGCCCGTAGCCACTACGGCATCAAAATACTCAGCCATAGCGCGGGAGCTCGTGATGATACCGGCATCGTAATCAGACAGGCCGAAATCCTTTTCCAGACGTGCACGGCGGGCATCGGGCAGTTCCGGCAGTTCGCTACGGTACTTTTCGATGGTTTCTTCGCTGGTCACGATAGGCGGCAGATCCGGTTCCGGCATGTAGCGGTAGTCATGGGCATTTTCCTTGCTGCGCATGGACAGCGTAATGCCACGGGCCGGGTCATAGGTACGGGTTTCCTGCACGATATGGCCGCCGTCCTCGAGGACCTCCGTCTGACGCTCAATTTCGTAGTTAATGGCATCTTCGAGGTTCTTGAAGGAGTTGATGTTCTTCATCTCGGTACGGGTGCCAAGTTCCTTCGTGCCCACGGGGCGCAGGGATACGTTGATATCAGCACGCAGGTTGCCTTCTTCCATACGGCAGTTGGACACATCGATGTATTCCATGATGGCCTTGATTTTTTCCATATAGGCGCGGGCCTCTTCGGCCGAGCTCATATCCGGTTCGGATACGATTTCGAGGAGGGGTACGCCGGTACGGTTGTAATCAACGTTACTGGACGCGGAATCCTTGATGGTCGTGCCGGAGTGCACGAGCTTGCCGGCATCTTCTTCCATATGGATACGCGTCAGGCGAATGCGTTTCTTTTCGCCGTCCACGTCAATATCTACCCAGCCATGTTCAGCAATCGGCAGGTCGTACTGGGACGTCTGCCAGTTTTTCGGCAGGTCAGGATAGTAATAGTTCTTGCGGTCGAACTTGCTGTACTTGTTGATTTCGCAGTTCGTGGCCAGACCAGCCTTGATACCGAACTCCACCACACGCTGATTTACCGTGGGCAGTACACCAGGCATACCCAGACAAACCGGGCATACATGAGTGTTCTGGTCAGCACCAAATTCCGTGGCACAACCGCAGAAAATCTTGGTTTTCGTCTTTAATTCGCAATGTATTTCCAGGCCAATGACGGCTTCGTACTTCATTAGTTGTTACCTCCCAGCTGCGGCATTTTCGTGTGATACTCCTGGCTCTGTTCATAGGTGTAAGCCGCACGGATAATGGTTTCTTCATCCAGCGCCTTGCCGATAAGCTGCATGCCGATAGGCATTCCCTTGCTGCTCATGCCGCAGGGAATAGAGATACCCGGCAGGCCAGCCAGATTCAAAGGTACGGTGCAGGCATCCTGCAGGTACATCTGCAGCGGGTCGCCAGCCATTTCACCAATCTTGAAGGCCGTCGTCGGGGCAACCGGGGCCAGAATTACGTCCACCTGTTCAAAGGCCTTGGCATAGTCCTCTGCAACAAGCGTACGCACTTTCATGGCCTTGAGGTAGTAAGCATCATAGTAACCGGCAGACAGAGCGTAGTTGCCGATAACGATACGGCGTTTTACTTCCTCACCGAATTTTTCCGTACGGGTGTTGGTCATCATGGCAACGAGGTCTTCACCCTCAACACGCTCGCCATAGCTTACGCCGTCATAACGCTGCAGGTTGGTTGCTGCCTCAGCCGGTGCAATGAGGTAGTAGGCGGAAATCGCATAATCCGTATGCGGCAGCGAAATCTCGACGATTTCCGCGCCCATTTCCTTGTACTTTTCAATAGCCGTGCGGATAGCCTTTTCCACTTCGGGGTCCATGCCCTTGACGAAGTATTCCTTCGGCAGGCCGATTTTAAGGCCCTTCACATCTTCCACCAAAGCCTTGGTGAAATCCGGTACTTCCGCGGCACTGGAAGTGGAGTCCATATCATCATGGCCAGCGATGATGTTGAGAATATTGGCGCAGTCCGTCACATCGCGCGTCACAGGGCCAATCTGGTCCAAAGAAGAACCGTAAGCCACGAGACCATAACGTGAAACACGGCCGTAGGTCGGCTTTAAGCCTACCACGCCGCAGAAGGAGGCCGGCTGACGGATGGAGCCGCCCGTATCGGAGCCCAAAGACCAAATTGCCGTACCAGCAGCTACAGATGCGGCGCTGCCGCCCGATGAACCGCCCGGTACGCATTCCGTATTCCAGGGGTTGCAGGTCGGATGGTATGCGGAATTTTCCGTGGAACCGCCCATAGCGAACTCGTCCATGTTAAGCTTGCCCAGGATAACCGGATTTTCGGCTTTGAGCTTGGTCATTACCGTAGCATCATAAGGCGGTACGAAGTTTTCCAGAATCTTGGAGGCGCAGGTCGTCTTTACGCCCTTGGTGCAGATATTGTCCTTGATGGCGCCCGGGATACCTTCGAGGAAGGAAATCTCCTCGCCGCGGGCAATCTTTTCGTCCACGGCCTTGGCCTGAGCCAGAGCCTCGTCACGGGTTACGGTCAAATATGCTTTAACGTCGCCTTCCACCTCGTCAATGCGCGCCAGCACATCTTCGGTGAGCTCTACACTTGTAATCTCTTTATTCACCAGCATGTCATGGAGTACATGAGCCGGTTTTTCATATAATCTCACGTTCAATCCTCCTGCCTTAGTCTTCCAGAACCTTCGGTACTTTGAAGTAGCCGTCTTCCTTGAGCGGCGCGTTAGCGAGCGCTGCCTCACGGTCAAGGGACTCTTTCACTTCGTCCTTGCGGAACACATTCTGCATGGGCAGGGCGTAAGTGGTCGGCTTAACATTTTCCGTATCCAGCTCGGACAGATTGTCCATATAGGTCAGGATTTTATCCATCTGGTCAATGTACTTGTCTTCCTGGTCGGCAGAGATTGCCAGACGGGAAAGAACAGCTACATTTTGCAAATCTTCTTTAGTAACTTTCATTTTCTCACCATCCATAGATGTTAATTGCTAAAAAACATACCTAGTCATTATAGCACAAAAACCGCCATACTTAAAGCATGGTAATCGGGTCAATATCAATGGCCACGTCGGTACGCAAATGCAAGCCTGCCGTACGCAGGAAAGCCTGCACCGCTGCTATATCCGTGGTCTTTATCAGCACCACATAACGGTAAATCCCCCGGAGTCTGGCAATCACCGCCGGCGACGGGCCGATAATCAGCCGGCCCTGCTGCCCGCTAAAATGGCTGTTGAAGTCATTTATTAGCTGCCGGGCACTGCCCTTGGCCGCCGCCTCGTCCTCATGTTGAAAAAGCAGTTTCACAATCCGGCTGTACGGCGGATAAAAAAGTCCTTGCCGCATGGCCAGTTCCTGCTCATAAAAGCCTTCGTAATCCTGGGCCATACCACAGGTAACGGCATAATGTTCGGGATTATAAGTCTGAATGATAACCTTGCCCTGGGTGCCATGACGCCCGGCCCGGCCTGCCGTCTGCGTAATCAGCATAAAACAGCGTTCCGCCGCCCGGAAGTCCGGCAGGTTCAGACTGGAGTCAGCGCTTATTATCCCGACCGCCGTCACATTGGGAATGTCATGCCCCTTAGCCACCATCTGCGTCCCCAGCAAAATATCATACTCATGCCGGCGGAACTTTTCCAAGATTTCCTGATGGGCAAATTTCGTATTAGTCGTATCCCTGTCCATGCGGATAACACGCGCCGAAGGTACAAGCTGGTGCAGCTCCTGCTCCAGCTTTTCCGTCCCGGAACCAAAATATTTGATATAACGGCTGCTGCATTTAGGGCACACGTCAGGCACCTGCTCTGTCACATCGCAGTGATGGCAGGCGAGTTTACCGCTTTGGTGATAGACGAGCGGCAGGCCGCAGAGTTTGCACTTGATGACCTCGCCGCAGGAACGGCACATGACAAAGGTCGAAAAACCCCGGCGGTTCAGCATGATGATAATCTGCTGGCCCTTGCCCATGGTTTCTTCGATAAGCTGACGCAATGCCTGGGAAAGAATATGGCGGTTGCCCATACGCAATTCCTGGCGCATATCCACACACTGCACCACAGGCAGCGGCATATTGCCAATGCGCTTGGGCATGGTCAGCAGGGTAAGCTCACCTTGTATAGCGCGGTAATAACTTTCCATGGCCGGCGTCGCACTGCCCAGCAATAAAATACCCTGATGGATTTTAGCCAGTTCCTCGGCCACCACTCTGGCATGATAACGCGGCGATTCGTCCTGTTTATAGGAAGAATCCTGCTCCTCGTCCATAATTATCAGCCCGATATTATCAAGCGGCGTAAACAGCGCCGACCGCGCACCGATTACGATACCAGCCTCGCCCCGGCGCACCCGGACCACCGCATCATTGCGCTCCGCTAGCGACAGGCGGCTGTGCATGACCACAATATCATCAGGGAAATAACCTTTAAAGGCCATCACCACCTGACCTGTCAACGCGATTTCCGGCACCAATACGATGACCTGCCGTCCTGCCGCCCTAACCTTGGCCGCCATTTCCATATAAACCTGCGTCTTGCCGCTGCCCGTTACCCCTTTGAGCAAAAAGCCATGATACTCCCGGGCTGACAGATAAGGCTCCATCGCCTCTAACGCTTTTTGCTGGTCAATTGTCAGTTCTACTTCCTGCCGCTGGCTGTGACTGGCAGCATAACTGTCACGCAGAACGCGTTTTTGCCCGATTTCCACCAGGCCGGCTGCCGTGAGATTATTGACCGTCGCCGTGGACACCTGCAAGGCCTTAAGTTCCTTAAAGTCAAGCGTGCCCTCTGCCGCTGCGGCTAATAGTTCCAGCAGGTGCAGCTGGGCTTTTTTACGCTTATACGCCGCCGTTAGGTCCGGCGTAACAGCCGTCTTTAAACGGACATATTTTTCATATCGCAGCTTTTCCCGGCTCTGTGCCAAATATTCCTTGCGGATAACGCCATACTGACATAGTTTTGCTAAAGCCTGTGCCAGGTCAACACCAGCTAATGGCACGGCCTTGGCAATTTCATTTTTGCTGCTGCCGGGATTACTTGTCAGACAGCTATAAATTTCCCTATAGCCAGGCATATGCAAGAGCACATGTTCTTCCTGGCCGGCCACCGCCTGATAGCAGACATTTATCTTTATACCGCTTTTCCCCGGCATAAACAGCCGCATCATTTCCGCAAACGAACACAGGTAAAAATCTGCCAGCCATTTGGCCGCCTGCAGCATCAAGGGCGAAAACCAGGCCTCTTCGTCCACTGCCGCCTCGATGGGCTTTAACTTAATATCCCCCAGTTCCTCTGGCGATTTTTCCGCCACCGCCACAATAAAGCCTTCGACCTTGCGCCCGCCAAAAGGCACAAAAACACGCCAGCCTGCCTCCAAATAGGAAAGCTCGGCTGGCACGCTGTAGGTATAAGCCTTGGCTATGCTTTTTACGGGAATATTAACAAAGACGCTGGCTGTCAGCATGTATTTTTAACCACCATTCATTAAGTCTTTCAAGATATATAAATTCTAGCATTCCCCCTGTGAATACGCAACCAATTATGTTATACTTTGTCTTTGATTAGAAACGACAAAGGAGTTTACCTATGTATATATACCAAAAGCTGCGCCAGAATCCTGACCTGACCGCAGCCTTGTTACTGGCGATGGTCACGAGCCTAATCGCGCCTCCCGGCTTAAATGAAATCATACCGCGCATCAACCTGCCCCTGCTGGGCCTACTGCTCTTTCTTATGTGCATTGTGGCCGGCCTCAGACTCAGCGGCTTTTTTGCTGCCATCTTTCAGCAGGTGTTTCATGGCAGCGCCTCCGGCCGTCCCTTGGGAAGATTTTTTATCTTCAGCTGCTATTTCAGCTCCATGTTCATCACCAATGACGTCGCCCTGATTATCTTTGTCCCCCTGGCCATTATGGTCTTTACCGAGGCCCGGCGAATACGCCTCATCGTCCCCACTGTCTGCTGGCAGACTATCGCGGCCAACCTCGGCAGTATGCTGACTCCCATCGGCAATCCGCAAAACCTGTTCATCTATTCCCACTACGGCCTTGAACCATCAGAATTTCTTGCCATCACCGCCCCCATTGTGCTTATAAGCGGTGCTGCCATTTATCTGGCTGCCTTCAGCCTCCCCGATTGCGATGTCACCCTGCCACAGCAGCCAGGCACCACCCTGCCATGGAGAAAAATCCTCCCTTTGCTGCTGCTCTTTGGCCTCTGCCTTCTTCATGTGGTACATCTCCTTGACTTCACCCTGCTGGCCATTATCGTAATTCCAGCCATTGCCCTGCTTAACCACCGTTTATACAAGGAGGCCGACTATAAACTACTGCTGCTCTTTGCCCTGCTGTTCATCGGCGTCGGCAATCTCAGCCACATCGAGTTTTTCCAAAGCTGGCCGGCAAAAATGCTCAGCGGCCACGAGTTTTGGGTATCACTTCTTTTAAGCCAGCTGCTCAGCAACGTACCGGCCACCGTCCTGCTGGCCAACTACACCACCGCTTACACGCCGCTATTGCTCGGCGTAAACATCGGCGGCCTCGGCACCATCATCGCCTCCATGGCCAGTGTCATTTCCTTCAAAGCCTACCTGCAAACACGTTTCAGCAAACCCGGCTACTACCTGCTGACCTTCACCGCCAGCAACCTCGCCGTACTGATACTGCTGCTGCTCTACTATCATTTCTATATGACCTACGGCGGAATACTGACACAACACCTGTATACGGCAATTCCATAGCAAACAAAAAGTGGCTGACAGTCAAATTGACATGTCAGCCCTTCGTTTTCCCTATCTACTTTATTCCATTAAGTCTAATATCTGATCTTCGCTCCATAAAGCATTAGCAAATATCGAAACATCATCCTTATGCTTCCTAATTATTCTGCAAGGCTCTTCGGTATTATCATAAACATGCATGATGTCACATATTTCCAATAACTTTTTTATATTAGCCAAAGACTTCTTATATCTTGTCACAATCTTGTCTTTCTCGACATCATGTCCGCCTTGAGCCACTCTAGTCTTTACTCTTGCAACATTGATATAAGGGTTTACTGTCAACACAAAAATACATTTTATAAAATATCCTTCAGCTTTAGCTTTTCTCAATATATTCAATTTATATTCTGATGACAACACCGTTTCAAAGGTAAAATCCCTTCTAGCGGCAATAGCATCATATCTTTTTTGGTCAACCAAACGGGCAGCTTCTCCATTATCCATCCCCGTAGCTGCTACAACATCATCCGCATTGGTATATTCCCCGATTTTTTCAAAATATTGTGTAAAAGTGCTTTTTCCTGAACCATTAGGTCCAGCTATTACCAATATCATCGGTTTCCTAATTGACATATTGTATGCTCCCGTCAGCATATTCTAAAAAAGCTTTCTGAGTCTTAATATCATAACGAGCTATAGGTTTATTACATATTTGGGCTTTATGAATGGCAGAACGCACAGCAGCCACAGCACGCTTATCCATTTCAGCATCGTTGGTGCTTATAAGCCCATCATGAAGAGTTAAATCACTATTAGAAATAATTTTAACAGACATTTTACCTATTTGTTTTACTTTATTAGCCATTCATCTCACCTTCCTCACACAACTGATTCTTTATTACGATTTTATCACCAACACAACTAATAAGCAAGACAAGCTCTTAATAACAATGACTGTGGCACATTTTTTATTTCATAGTCCCATCTTCTATTTCATACAATAGATTATTTGTTCATCAATTCTAACTACGCCCCCTAGAGTATCTCGCTATCACCGCTCCCGCTATGCTCGTAAGCGGCCGCCATTTATCTAGCAACCTTAAGCCCCCCGAAAGTGATGTAACCATGCCACAACAGTCAGACACAACCCTGCATGAAAAAATTGTTCTACTACTACTGAATTTTATCGGCGGTCTCGGCACCATAATCGCCTCCATGGCCAGCGTGATTTCCTTCAAAGCCTACCTGCTGACCTTCACCGCCAGCAACCTCGCCGTGCTGATACTGCTGCTGCTCTACTACCATTTCTATATGACCTACGGCGTAATGCTGACACAACACCTGTATACGGCAATACAATAGCCAAACCACAAGGGGCTGACAGTCAAAATGACATGTCAGTGGCGTCCGCTGCTTCTACTTTTCACACCGATTTAACTCCTGGATAAATTCTCCCAACTTGTCAGTGAATTTATCCATGGACTCCTTGAAGCTGGTCAGCAGATATAATGTCACCACTATAGGGAAGCCCACAGCACAAACTGCGTTAAAAATCATCTGTTCCATATGACGCTCCTTATAGTGTAAAAGCCCCAGCTTACGCCGGGGCTCTGCAGTAAACTGCCCCTTACGGAAGTTTCGTTTCTTCGACCTTGCGGACAAAGACCTTATCGAGTGAGGCCAGGCTGCTTTCACCGATTGTCAGGAAATTCTTGGCAATCATCGTGTCAGCTACCTTCTTGACTTCCGCCTCCGTCAAATCCTCACGGGGATAAGTCAGAGAAAGAGTCGTAGCCTTGCCGTTGGTCAGCTTGAAATTCATAATCAGTGTGGTTTTCATGATTTACCTCCTCCTTACTCTGCCAGGTCACTGCTGTCAATGCGCCCTACAGCGTGCAGGGGCAGGCTCTGCAAATCACCTAAAGCCTGGCCGATAGCCAGCATGTCGGCGTCCGCGACTTCCGGTTTCACGCTCGTGATGTTCACGTAATTCAGCACCTCATGGCCGGAGGCGTTGGTGGACAGCACCCGAGAGAGTTTCAAGGTGGTCTTTTCGTTAATACGCATGATATTTCCCTCCTGTCTAGAAAAAGCAAAAAGGCCGCCGGATTGTCACCCTGCGGCCTTTTTGCGGAATGACAACCCAAATATATATCTAACGCATGGCTGCGTAGATACCAAAACAAAATTGTCATTTCCGAGACGTATTCAGTTAGGGATTATTATGGGAAAGCTCCTTACAGTTCTTATATTACCGAGTTGACATGTCAAAAGCAAGGCCATTATCTAAATTCCACATATCTTTAAACCGCTGGAAGCTCATCTGGCATATGGAATTGCTCATTGTTCCCTAATGCTTCTTATTTTTCACGCGGTAGTGCCTCAAATATTATTATTCCTTTGCTAGTATATTCAAGAATTTTCTCTTGGCCAATAAGTTAGAATAGATTCGCCACCTATTTACTCAAAGGCACTATCTGTATCAATAGCATCTTTTGCAGCATTTTAATCAAGGTATTTACTGAGTTCCGTTACACCGGCAATTCTCCAAAAAAGCCCCAAAAGGAATCCATTGTCATATTTATATTCTTTAGCTGAAATATTCTCCCCTGTTCTACCAACGACACAACTTAAAAAACGAATAACTCGTCCATTAGACGTCTTATATGTAGAAAATCTATAGGTATTAGGACTTACCTTGGCAGGATTTCCATTCTTATCTGCACCACCGCCACCAGCATAAACAATACAGCTCAAATAGGCCACCCCATTGTCAATATAGTAAGTACAACTTTTTACATCCATAAAATATACCGTAGCAGTATCTACACCACATACTGGGAAATTTTTATCAGCATATAAATAATTATCTCGTTCCCGCCTATCTTTCATCGGATAAGAAGGTACTATTCCCCACATATTATGTATGTCCTCTTTTTTATTGGTAATATCTATACCATCTGCTATTCCATTCGCAAAAACCATAGGCATACCAATAATTATCACAAATAATACTAGAGAAATTACTTTACGCATGATATTTTCTCCCCTTTTATTATGAATTTTACATTTCATAATTTAACTAAGTGGCCGGATGCAGAATCAGCACTGCTCTATTTTTTACTCGCTCAAGCAGTTCCGATTTTGTGCTAGGATTTACTATCTTGCCTTATCCACCAACGTATACAATGAATCGCTCCAATTAGGATACTGCAAGCGACCAGTCTCCTCGTCGTACCACTCTCTACCACCATAGAATTTCATTTTATACGCTATATAAAAAGCCATTTCACCCACAAAGTAATGACCAGTTTTCGCCATAGGCCCTACCGGATAAATATATCTCCATTTCCCATCGTGGCCTAGCTCATACATTTTTCGTTCGTTCCAATCGTAGAACATATGGCATACATACGTATCAGACGGCGTTACATTCCCCCGGTCAGCATCAGGAACATTCACCACTCTGACCGCAAGTTTATACACTGGCGGATTATACTCTTCTACAACTAATGAGCTTTTATCAACATAGCAAGCATATCCCCTGTGCGCGCCACACAAGATAAAGTTCTTATTTCCCCATAAATAATCCGGGTATCCCTCTGCTCTGGCGTTACTTACAAAACATACGGACATAAATGTAATTAGCAACATAGCCATGTAAATCAATGTTCGCATGATTATACTCCTCCTAATTATTATAGTGTTCTTCATCATCACCTATATTATTTTACATTATTCAGTATAATCCTTCAGCAAACGAAAAAACAGGCGACTAACTTTTGACTTGTCAGCCGCCATTTTTATCTGAAAACAACAAAAGCCCTAAGCAGGTTCCTACACTTGCCGGGGCTTTTTTGTTCGGTGCTGTCCGTAATGGAGCACTTTCATATCATTCTGTTTATCTCATTTTAGCACAATGGAGCATAAACAGCAATAAATAAATTTCCCCGTGTCGGTGCTGACGTGGACAGCTTGCTGTCTACCCAAAGCAACGGACACGCGAACTTGTGACCGGCTGTGCTGGGCGGCGGTCTGTGGGGCGGAATGCCTGAGTGCTTTAGGTGTGTCACTCCCCCTGCACTACCCTCACGAATTAATTTCGCGTTACAGTTCTATATGATTCTGACCATCAATAAGAACGCCAAAAAGGGCTGACAGTCAAAATGACATATCAGCCCCCTCATTGACAAGTCAATCCCTATCCATTTGCTTAAATTTCCTGCAAGCGCCTTAAAACTTCCTCATCCCATGCCAGCAGCAGGTCTGCGTACTTTTCTTTTATAAGACGGTAAACCTCCAAAGCCGTTGACTCATTGTAGGTATGTGCTGATAAATTACGCTTTTCCTGCATATCCAGCCAACCTTCAGCATCTGCTATCATCCCCTGTTTCCATCCTTCACGGATACTGGAACGAGGACTGCTGACTGTAATCCCTTCATATTCCAACACAACCTTCATCAGTTTCCATGCGAGCTCAAAACAAAACTCAAATCGCTGAATTGTAGCATCCAAATACATATCATCAGCATCAGGTTCTTTTCCTAACGCTGACTGTAACCGTTCCAAAGCATGGTGATAATCATCATGTTTCATTTCTATCTTCATTCTTGTCATAATTGTTTCGCCTCCTGAGCTGCTAAAAATAAATACCCCATCATTATCTATTGCCTGTCTCAACTTATCATTTGTTTGACGCTTGTAGTCAATAATGTCAAAAGTATAAGGCAATAAGCTTTCTTCATAGGCTAAAGATAATTTTGTTATCACATCTGAGCTAGCAGAAACGGCTAAATCAATATCCGATGTCACCTTAGCATCGCCCCTGGCCCTGGAACCAAACAGTTTTACCCATTCTACTTTATCTGAATATCGAGAAATCACCTCGATTATTTTTCGCCAATGATTAAATTCAATAGTATACATTCATCGTTCCTCTTATCTTTACTATACTTACTGCCATTATATCATGAATCGACCATCACTGACATGTCAATTTGACCGGTCAACTCCGTGTGGGGTATAATTGAGGATAGTCTATTATTCGGAAATTAAGGAGATACATCATGAGTCTTGACGGCTTTTCCATGCGCCCGTTGGTGCGTGAATTGAATGACGCTCTCGCCGGGGGGCGCATAGATAAGATAACCCAGCCTAATAAGCAGTCCATCGTTTTGTCCATCAGACAGCCAGGGCAGAATCATCAGCTGCATATCAGTATAAATTCCCAGAATCCCACGGCCCATCTGCTGACGAAAAACTTAGAGAATCCGCCCGAGCCGCCGGTCTTTTGTATGGTACTGCGCAAGCAGCTGGAAAACAGCCGTATTGCTGCCATCCGCCAGCATGGGCTGGACCGTCTTATTCTCATTGACATGGACAGCATTGCCGCCGGCGGTATAATCGTCACGAAAACGCTGGTGCTCGAGCTGATGGGCAAGTACAGCAATATCATTCTGATTCAGGACGGCGTTATCATCGACGCCCTGCGTAAAATCGGCACCAACAGCAGCCGTGTCCGCACCGTACTCCCGGGCGATGCCTACGAACTACCCCCGGGGCAGGACAAGCTCGACCTTTTTACGGTACCTATGACAGAGGTTATGGCGCGTCTTCAGGCAAACTCACCGGAGGAACGTCTGGACAAGGCACTGCTGGGCACCTGCATGGGCTTTGGCCCGGTATCAGCAAAAGAAGTTTGTTTTCTCGGCGGTTTTGCGCCCAGCACTCGCCTTAGTGCTTTAGAGGACGTTGACTTCCAGGCTGTAAGTGCCGCACTGTCCGAAATCCGTGAGGCTGCCAGCGGCGAGACACCTCAGCCGGTAATTCTCATCGACGGTCAGCAAAAAGTTTTGGCCATGGCTGCCTTTCCCCTGCATTATCTAAGTGACGCTGTTACGCTCTCGTTCCCGAACATCAGTGCCATGCTGGAAAAGGCCAGCGCTTTGGCCGGCAGCTATGTTCTGCCCGATAAGGACAGGTTTAAAAAGCTCGTGAAGAACGAACTGCACCGGGCCGAAAACAAATTGGTGAAGTTAGACGAGGAAATCGCGGCCGCCGAAAACGCGGAGGAATATAAAATTCGCGGCGACAATCTGATGACTTACCAATATCAGTACAATGACCATGAAGATGCCGCCATCACCGTAGTTAATATATACAGTGAGACCGGCGAGGAAATCACCATTCCCCTCGACCAGCGTTATACCATCATTCAGAATATGCAGCTGTGCTACAAGAAGTACGACAAGCTGAAACGGGCGCAGGAGCTGTTACAGGTACAACGTCAGGAATGCGAGGCCTCTATTACTTATCTGGAAAGTATCGAGGCCTCCCTGCTGGCCTCTGCCAGTATCGGGGAAATCGCAGAGATTCACAACGAACTGGTGGAAGGCGGCTATCTGCGTGAAAAGCTCAAACGCAAAAACAATGACAAGCCCTCCCATCCCTTCCGCTTTACTGCCCCCGATGGCACGCAGATTCTCGTAGGCAAAAACAACTACCAAAACGATAAACTGACCTGCAAAACAGCCAGTTTTAATGACACCTGGTTTCATACGCAGAATATTCCCGGCTCGCATGTCATTCTGCGCAACGGTGGCGAGGAAATCAGCGAGGAAACACTTCTGCTGGCCGCCCAGCTGGCCGCGCATTTCAGCAAGGCGCAGGGTTCCTCCAAAGTACCGGTAGATTACACGGAAATCCGCTGCGTAAAAAAGCCCTCCGGCAGCAAACCGGGTTTTGTCATTTTTACCAATCAAAAGACACTTTACATCACGCCTGACGAGCAGGAATTAGCGCCGATTCTGGCGCAGGACCCACAGTAACCCTGAAAGGACTTCCCCATGAATAAAAAATATCTCTATATGCTGTCAGCCGGCCATTTGAGCGTCGATATCAACAGCGGTTCCCTGCCAGCCCTGCTGCCGTTCTTCGTCAGTGAATATGGAATGGACTACACCTCCATCGCCGGTCTGATGTTTGCCTCGTCCTTCCTCTCTTCCATTATCCAGCCCCTCTTTGGCTGGCTGGCGGACAAGGGCTCCCGGCAGTGGTTCATGGTACTCGGCGTATTGATGGCCGGTCTTTCCCTGGCCTTGACCGGTTTTGTCACCGATTACTGGGGCATCTTTGCCGCTGTCACGCTCATGGGCATTGGCAGCTCCATCTTTCACCCCGAGGCCGCCCGTAATGTCAATGCCATTGCCGGCGCCAAAAAAGGACAGGGCATGAGTATTTTCAGCGTTGGCGGTAATGGCGGCTTTGGCTTAGGCCCACTGTTAGCCGTTTTCCTGGTCACGACCTTTGGCATGCATGGCACGGCTTTCTATGGCATTGCCTCCCTCTTTACAGCCGCCATGATTGCCCTGGCCTCGCCGGCCATTCGCCGGGAATCGCAGCGCCTCTTGTCCTCCCCGGCCAGCAAGCAGCAGGCCCAATCAGCACCACAGGAAAACGACTGGCACGGCTTTTCCCGTTTGTTTCTCGTCATCGTTTTCCGTTCCACTCTCTTTACAGCTATCAGCAGTTTTCTGCCGCTGTTCTGTATTCAGGTACTCGGTGCCAGTCACGCGGTCGGCAGTGCCACACTGTCGATTATTTCCATCACCGGCGTTGCCGCCACATTAGTCGGCGGCTGGCTGGCTGACCGTCAGGGCTATGTAAACACTTTGCGCTATGGCTGCTGTCTGCTCGTGCCCTGTCTGGCCATCGTTGTTCTTACGCAAAATATCTGGGCCGTTTACGCCATGCTGATTCCTATGAGTTTTGCCATGCAGGGGCCCTACGCGGCGTTCGTGGTCTTAGGGCAAAGTTACCTGGCCAAGAGCCTGGGCTTTGCCTCAGGCGTCACACTGGGGCTGTCGTTCAGTATTGGCGGTATCATCGTTCCCTCGCTGGGCTGGTACGCCGACAGCTACGGCATTGTGGCGGTCATGCTGGTCATTCTCGGCATTTCAGTCTGCTGTGCTGCCGCTACCTTTCTCCTGCCTGAGCCTAAGAAAACATCCTAAAATAAAAACCCGAAGGATACTGCCATACAGTTCCTTCGGTTTTTTTATGACAAAAGGCAGGGCTATCTTCTTACCTTTATGACTGCGAAATTATAAATTTACTGCCTTTTCCCAGCTGGCTTACACAGGACAGACGCCAGCCATGACGCTGGGCAATTTCCCAGGCAATGGCCAGCCCCAGGCCCGTTCCCTGCTTATTATTCCCGTCATGACTGCGATGAAATTTCGTAAATATATGTTCTATCTCGGCTGGCGCAATACCACAGCCATGGTCTGCCACCACAAATTTCCAGCCTTTTCCCTGCCGCAATTGGCTGACTGTCACCGTCTCACCTGCCGGGGAGAACTTCACCGCATTGTCCAGTAAAATCAGCAATAGCTGACGGCAGCGACCGTAGTCGCCTGTCACCACGAGTGGTTCTGTAAACTCAGCCCTTAATTCAATGCCTTTCCTGTCTGCCAGCACCTGCGCCTGCTGTACGGCCTCACGAAAAGCCTCTGTCACGTCCAGCTGTTCCTCTGTCAGTTTAAAGCCGGGATTTTGCAGGCGCGTCAATTCCAGTAAATCACGCACCAACACTTCCATGCCTGCCAGGCTCGACATAGCCTGCTGCTGACAACTGGCTGTTTGTTCCGGCGTTTTTACCATTCCCTGCCAGAGTACTTCCAGTGTACCGCGCAGAATTGTCAAAGGCGTGCGCAGTTCATGGGATATTTCTGCCAGGAATTCCTGCCGCTGCTGCTGCATGGCCTGGCGCTCGTGTCTGGCCTGTTCCAATTCTGCGCCCAGCGCGTCAATGTCCGCAGCCAGCAGTCCCAGCTCGTCCTGCTGTACTATGCCCGTCCTGGCCGTAAAGTCGCCGGCAGCATAGGCCCGGGCTGTTTTTTGCATTTGCAGCAATGGCCGTAAAAACCTTCTGGTCAGGACAAAGGCGATTATTCCCGTAAGCACCAGGGCGAGCAGCAAGGACAATCCCAGCGTCCGCAGCCCCTGCCACAGGTTCTGCTCCATATTTTTTAAGGAATGGTGCAAGAGTACCACGCCTTTTATCCTGCCATCAAAGTATATGGGCGCAGCAGTTGTCAGGGCAGGCGTCCCCAGCAGCGAAGAAAAGGCCTGACTCTGCACACGTTCACCACGCATAGCCGCGGTGATGAGGTTCTCGGCCTCCCGTGGCAGTTCTGTCATGGTATCACCATTTTGACTGCCATAGGAGCAAATCATTTGACTGTCAGCAGCTACGAGCCAAACATCGCCGTCCCCCAGCTCATTGAGCTGATGAAAGAAGGAACTGTCACCGCTGATTTGCCGCCGGCACCAGCCGCCATTATTCATCATGCCGTGCCGGCCATGACCATGGCCGTGACGCATCATTGGTTCCGCCATACCGTCATTTGCCTGCAGCCATTCACCGGCCTCGCGCATGGCCGGAATCACGGCAGCCAGCGCCACCGCTCTTTTTTGCATTTCCTCCTGATGGATTACCTGACTATGCCGGGCAAATAACACCGTAAAGGCTATGCCCATCAGCAGCGAAAATAAGACCAGTACGACGGAAAAGTACAACAGCATGCGCTGCCATAATGACATATTCCTCATTGCCCTTCCTCACAATCCCAGCGATACCCACGTCCCCATACGGTAGCAATAACGCCGCCCTGACACCCGGCTTTTTCCAGTTTGGCACGCAGCCGGCGGATATGCGTATCAACCGTGCGTGTATCACCACTGTAATCATAGCCCCAGAGTAAGTCCAGTAATTGCTCCCGGGAAAAAATCTGCTGTTTATGGCTGATAAATAAATAGAGCAGGTCATATTCCTTATGCGTAAGGGGCAGTGCGTTTCCTGCCACTTCCACCCGGCCTGTCCCTTCCAGTATACGCAGATTGCCACAGGCCAGAGCCCCTGCACTTTGTTCATTTTTCTGCCAGCGTCTGAGCACAGCCTTAACCCTGGCCATTACCTCGGCCGTGGAAAACGGCTTTACCACATAATCATCGGCCCCTATATCAAGGCCCATAATGCGGTCATAATCATCTCCCCGGGCTGTTATCATGATTATCGGCACATCTGACTCCCTGCGAATCCGCTGGCAGAGGGCAAAACCATCAAGTCCGGGCATCATCACGTCGAGCAAAAGCAAATCAATGCCGCCCTCTGTAAATATCTGCCAGGCCTCCTCCCCATCACTGGCCAGCAAGGCAGTAAAACCGGCAGCGTCAGCGGCAATTTGCAAAATCTCCCGTATGGCCGCATTATCATCAGCGATTAGCAGCTTTGCCATCATAAATCCTCCTTAAAATATAGCCAGTCATAAAGAAAATTTTATTTTCGTCACCAATCGTAACACTTTCGTCACATATACCTGTAATAATAATAACATCAAACAATCTATTTTGCATTTAGGAGGTATTACCATGAAAAAAATATTTGCTGCCTGTGCCGCCGGACTCATTCTTGCCAGTGCCGTTCCCGTAATGGCTGCCGCTAATCCTGACCGTCCCGGATATTGCTGGCAGGAATCTGACCAGTCAACTGACGGCTGGCACTGCCGTGGCCGTGGCCCGCATGGTCATGGTGGCTATTGCTGGGATAACAATCAGTCCCCCCGTCAGTAAACATCCCTAGTAAAAACTGCCCTCCCCTGTAAATAACCCTTGCCGCTGCCGGCGTCAAGTTTAGCTGTTATTCACAGAGGAGGGCTTTTATTATGCGTTATCCTTAAATATTAAACGGGGCACAAAGTTTCTTTAGATAGTTAAAACCTTTGGTAATCGCTTTAAGCAGCGGTTCCATCGTCTTGGGCTGGCGTACCACAAGCTGCATGATTTTATGCCGCAAATTGCGGTATTCCGCGTCGAAGATACGCAGCTGTTCTTCCATCTCCATTTCCACCGATACTTCGGGAATATTGGACGGCTGTACCTCACAGGCCCGGCCATGAATGACCACGGCATCGCCGCGGAACGGGATATAGACCTCGCCCTTGTATTCCTTTTGAATCCTGCTCTTCAGGAATTCCTGCCCTTGGGCCTCACCATGTACGATGAAAACTTTCGCCGGTTTGGGATTTTGGAAATTGCTAATCCATTCCATCAGCTGATTGGTGTCGGCATGAGCGGAAAAGCCATTGAGTACCTGAATCTGCGCTTTGACCGCCACTTCCTCGCCCATTATCCGGACGCGTTTGATACCTTCGACCAGCCGGCGCCCCAGGCTGCCTTCAGCCTGGTAACCCACAAAGAGAATCGTGGACTCCGGACGCCAAAGGTTATGTTTCAGATGATGGAGGATACGCCCGGCGTCAGCCATGCCTGATGCGGAAATGATGATAGCCGAACCTTCCGAGCTGTTGAGCGCCCGTGATTCCTCCGGCGTCTTACAGATACGCAGCTGGGGGAATTCGACCAGTTTCTCATTATCCCCGAACATTTTAATGGCCTCTTCATCAAAGTCCTGAAAGTTCTTCAGGAAAATACGAGTGGCATTGATGGCCAGCGGACTGTCCAAAATAATCGGAATGTCACCGTCAAGCCGCCCCTGTTTCCAAAGATTGTAGAAATAATACAGCAATGTCTGGGTACGGCCTACCGCAAAGGACGGAATGATGACATTGCCGCCCCTGTCCATCGTATCGTTGATGACCTCGAGCAGCCGGGTTTCCTTGTCATAAAGCGGGTGCTGCCGGTCGCCATAAGTGGACTCGACCACCAGAAAGTCCGCGCCGTTCAGTATCGTGGGGTCTTTGATAATGGGCTGATTCGGCTGGCCCAGGTCACCGGAGAATACCATTTTACTCTCCTTGTCACCTTCCTTAACCAACAGCTCCACAATCGCTGAGCCAATGATATGACCGGCATCGTAATACTTAATGGCCAGGTGTTCTCCTAAGGTAAATTCCTGCTCATAGGGCACAGGGACAAAGTGTTTCAGCGCCTCATAAGCATCGTCAATGGTGTAAATGGGTTCAACGGGTTCTTCACCGCGGCGTTGATTTTTACGGTTGAAGGATTCGGCATCAGACTGCTGAATAAACGCTGAATCCGGCAGCATAATCTGCACCAGGTCGCAGGTGGCCTGAGTAGCATAGATACTGCCTTTAAAGCCGTCCTTAACCAATTTGGGAATCAGTCCGCAGTGGTCAACATGCGCATGCGTCAGGAATACTGCATCGATACTGGCAGGATTGAAGGGAAAAGGCTGATAGTTCAGTTCCCGAATCCGCCGCGCCCCCTGAAACATACCACAGTCGATGAGGTACTTATGGTCCTGAGCCTCCAGCAGATAGCAGGAGCCCGTCACCGTATGGGCTGCGCCTAAAAATTCCAACCGCATAAAAATCACTCCTCTCGGAATCTTACTTGTAATATTCTGAGAGGAGTGTTCTTTTTCCTGCTATTAAATTTCACCAATCATGCGAACTTCTGGCTGAAGTTCAACACCATGTGCCTCTTTTACCCGTTTCTGCACTTCCTTTATGAGGTTCAGCACATCTTCGGCAGTAGCACCGCCGGCATTGACCACGAAACCGGCATGTTTGGTTGACACCTGGGCACCGCCCACCTGCAGGCCCTTGAGACCGGTCTGGTCGATAAGCGTGCCGGCAAAATAGCCTTCCGGCCGTTTAAAGGTGCTGCCAGCACTGGGCATTTCCAATGGCTGCTTGCTTTCGCGCCGGGCTGTAAAATCGGCAATGGCGGCACGGATAGCCGATTCCTCACCAGAGGTAAGTTCCAGCTCTACTTCCACAATGGCCTCACCATTGCTCTGGAAAATACTGTGACGGTAGCCCAGTTCCAGTTCGTCCTTGGCATAGGTTTTCACCTCGCCGCTGCGCGTGACAGCTTTAACGCTTTTCACCACGTTTTTCATTTCACCGCCATAAGCGCCGGCGTTCATGAAGACCGCACCGCCGATGCTGCCCGGAATGCCACAGGCATATTCCAGACCAGCCAGGCTATGGTCAGCCGCCGCATCAGATACATCTTTTAAGAGGGCACCGGCCCCCACTACCATACGGCTGCCGTCCACCCGGATAGCAGACATATTCCGGGCAAATTTAATGACTACGCCACGAATGCCTTTATCCCGCACCAGCATGTTAGAACCATTGCCGATGATGGTCAGGGGCAGTTCGTATTCCTGTACCAGCGTCAGCAGGCGCTGGGTTTCTTCCAGACTTTTGGGCAGCAGCAGGCAGTCTGCCGGGCCGCCGATTTTAAATGTGGTATGCTCACGCATGGAGGCATCGAGCAATATTTGGTCCTGCGTCAGGATTTTTCCACAAGCTGCTAAAAAATTTTCATTTATCCGCAATTTATGATTCCCTTTCTCATTTATTCCACATTCTGAGCCCAGGGCCCTTTTCCGCCAGCGAGGCAAAATTCTGCTGACGCAGGGCCTCATAAGCCACAACAGCCACGGCATTGGAGAGGTTTAACGACCGCGCGTCCTCAATCATGGGGATACGCACACATGATTCCCAGTGAGCATTTAAAATCTCCTCGGGAATGCCGGCTGACTCCTTGCCAAAGACCAGCATGTCATCATGCCCGTAGTTCACTTCCGTATGGGCGTGGGGGGCCTTCGTGGAACAATAGTAAAACTTATGGTCAGGATACTCTTGCAGCACCTGGTCAAAATTATCATGATAATGCACTTTGACTAAATGCCAGTAATCAAGTCCTGCCCGTTTCAAATGCTTGTCATCGGTGGAAAAGCCCAAAGGGCGCACCAAATGCAGCTCTATGCCCGTAGCGGCACACAACCGGGCAATATTACCGGTGTTGCCGGGTATCTCGGGTTCGATAAGTACGATATGCAAAATAAAACTCCTTACACATTGGCCAGCGTATCCAGCGCTTGCTCACTGCTCATTAAAATTTCCCGGGGTTTGCTGCCCAGGTTCGGGCCGACAATGTTCAGCTCCTCCATGGTGTCAATCAGCCGGGCCGCCCGGGTATAACCGATATGGAACCTTCGCTGAATACTGGAGGCCGAGGCCTGACCGGTACTCATGACGAGATTGACTGCGTCCATAAGAAGTTCATCTGTTTTGGGAGCCTTGCGGCCGCCGCCCTTACTGCTCTCCTCATCGTTATTTTCCGCCAGTTCACGTTCCGTAAAGGCCTCTATTTCCTCGTTGGGCTCCATTTCCTGTCCCTGGGAACGAATGAAGTCCAGCAGTTTTTCCACCTCTTCGTCGCTGATGAAAGCCCCCTGCACACGGCGCGGTTTGGACGCCCCGATGGGGAAGAAGAGCATATCACCGCGTCCCAGCAGTTTTTCCGCACCGCTGCGGTCCAGAATGGTACGGGAGTCAATCTGGCTGGAAACGGCAAAGGATATACGGGAAGGCACATTGGCCTTGATAATACCGGTAATAACGTCCACCGAGGGGCGCTGCGTTGCCAGTACCATATGAATACCGGCCGCACGGGCTTTCTGTGCCAGACGGCAAATCGCGTCCTCCACATCGTGGGGAGCTACCATCATGAGGTCAGCCAGCTCGTCGATGATGATGACGATGGCCGGCATTTTGTCCTCAGGGAAACTGTCGTTATATCCCTGCATATTGCGGACGCCGTTCTGCGCGAACTTGGCATAACGCTTTTCCATTTCCTGCACGGACCAGTTCAGCACGGAGGCTGCTTTCTTGGCGTCGGTAACCACCGGCACCATCAGATGGGGAATGCCGTTGTAATTGGACAATTCCACCATCTTGGGGTCCACCAGGATAAATTTAACTTCGTCAGGTTTGGCCTTAAACAGGACACTGGTAATCAAAGTGTTAATACACACGGATTTACCGGAGCCTGTAGCACCAGCTACCAGCAGATGGGGCATTTTGCCGAGGTCAGCAAAAATTCCCTGACCGCCGATATCCATGCCCAGCCCTACCGTGAGTTTGGATTTGGCTTTATCAAATTTGGGATTTTCCAGCACTTCGCGGAGCTGTACGCCTTCCAGTTCTTTGTTGGGAACTTCAATACCGATAGCTGATTTGCCGGGTATCTGTTCTATACGCACGGAGCTGGCCGCCAGCCGCAGGGCAATATCATCAGCCAGATTGGTAATCTTGCTGACTTTGACACCGGGTGCCGGTTCAAGTTCATAACGGGTTACAGCCGGGCCGTGGCAGGCATTGATAATCGTGGCCTTCACCTTGAAGTCCGCCAATGTCTGCTGCAAGGTCCGGGCATTTTCCTCGATTTCCATTTCCAAAGCCACATTCTGCTTTTTACTGTGTTTGCTGAGAATCTCCGTAACCTTGGGCAGTTCATAAGGCTTTACGGGTTTCGGCGTTTCCGTTACCGTCTGCTCGGAGCCATCTAAAATGGCAGCTGCCGGGCGGATAGGAGCTATTTCCCCATAGGACGGCATTGCTGTCCGCTTGCTCTCTTCCTTCAGCGGCTTTTTCGAGGGCGCAACCGGTTTCGGCTGAGCCACGTTGATAACCGGCTCTGCTGCCGGTTCTTCCACCGCCTGCTCGGCCTCAGCCAGCAGTTCGTCCATATCCGCCTCGACGAGCGGTTCACTGTCCTCACTGCGGCCATACTCAATGGTAAACTTGGGCAATGGTTCAGGTTCCGGTTCTGCCGGGGCCGCCGGTGTTTCTTGCACCACTGGTGCAACGGGAGCAGTTTCTTCCACGGCCGCAGCCACTGCCGGCTCCTCCACCTTATCGTCTAAAGGCTGGGCGGAAAAATGGTCATCCTGTTCCTGGTTGTAGAAGGAATTTTTTACCTTCTCCACTACTTTTTCCTCGACGCGTTCACTGACGTCGGCGACTTTTTCATAAGCCACAGCCACGGCTTTGCCGGTGGCGTTGGCCCCCCGTACAGCGGTGCGCTGCGTGCGCAGGACACCATTGGCCAGGGACCAGGTAGTGGACAACAGAATGGAGCCGATTACACCGGCTCCGAGCAGGATAATCGTACCGTCAACACCAAAGAACCGCCGCAGCATGAGCAGCAGGCCGCCGGCCAGAAGGCCGCCGCCCCGGGGCAGGCTGTCCGGCAGAATCTCCTCGCCGGGCGGCACCACAAAGTGGTGCCAGATGGCCAGTGTGGACCAGAAGAGCAGGGCCAGGCCAAAGAAACGGGGCGAATACACGAGGCCATGGTGTTTGACAATATATTGATAACCGATTAACAGTATCAGCAGGGATATGACGATGGCGCCAATGCCAAACATATAATGCAGGCACTTGGCAAAATACACCCCAACAAAGCCGACGTTGAGGCCAAACAAACCACAGATGGAAATCAGGCTGACGGCTGCCAGTGACAAGCCCAGCAGCTCGTATTTCCGCTCGGGATTGGCACGGCTGGCCTCAGGACGTTTTTTTACAGCTGTCCTGCGGCTGCGCCGGGTGGTTGTTTTCCCCTCGCTTGTCTTCTTTTTCAAGGTATCACCTCAACATTATTTCTTTAACAGGCGTTCAGCACAACGCTGGGCCTCATAGCAGATACGTTCTTCATCCACAGTCTTGATTTCATTATTTTCCATAATGACCTTACCATTACAGATAACCGTATCCACCGAACCGCTGTTAGCGGCATAAACGAGCAGGGACACCAGATTGTTGCGAGGGAACCAGGCCGGGCTGTTCATGTTAAAGAGCGTGATATCAGCCTTGCAGCCAGCCTCCAGACGGCCCAGTTTATCGATACCCACAGCCTTGGCACCGTATTCCGTACCCATCTTCAGGGCCTCAAACGCCGGTACAGCCAGCGGGTCATACTCATTGACCTTATGGAGCATAGCGGCCAGATTTACTTCTTCCAGCATATCCAGATTGTTGTTGGAAGATGCGCCGTCCGTGCCCAGAGCCATTACAATGCCTTCTTTGAGCAGACGCGGTACCGGGCATACGCCGCTGGCCAGTTTCATGTTGCTGCCGGGATTATGCGCCGCATTTATCTTGTATTTCTTCATAATGGCGATATCATTATCATCAAGATGCACGCAATGTGCAGCCAAAACATGGTCACAGTCAAAGAGCCCTGTTTCCGCTACCCAGGCGAAAGGACGTTTGCCGTACTGCCTCAGCGAATCCTCGACTTCCGTGCGCGTTTCATGCATATGAATGTGAATGCCGGCACCTAAGGACTGCGCCGTCTTAGCCACCTGCTGCAGGAACTCCGGCGGACAGGTATAAGGAGCATGAGGGCCAAACATTACCGTAAGGCGGCCGTCCCCGCTGCCGTGGAATTCTTTGTAGAGGTCTACGTTTTCCTGCAGCTTTTTATCGCCATCAGGAGCTACACCGATGATACCACGGGAGAGAACGCCACGGATACCAGTATCCAGCGTGGCCTCAGCTACCCGGTTCATATACGGGCCATACATATCGGCAAAGGTCGTGGTACCGGAGCGTACCATTTCCACCAGCGCCAGCATAGCACCCCAGTAAATATCTTCCTCATTCATCTTGGCCTCTGCCGGCCAAACCATGTCGTTAAGCCAGTCCATCAGCGCCATATCATCAGCATAACTGCGCAGCAGCGTCATTGATGTATGTGTATGCGCATTGACAAAGCCGGGTACGGCCAGATGATTCTTACCGTCGATGACCTTGCCGGGACGGAACGTATCGGGAACATCGCCAATAGCGGCAATGTTCTGCCCGTCCAGCATGATATTGGTAACCGGTGTCGTGCCATCCGGCATAACAACATAAACATTCTTTATTAAAGTTTTCAAATTCTTACACTCCCTGTTTACTGCTTAGTTAAGGTTCAAATAAGCCTTTTGTTCCGGAGTAAGCTCGTCAATAGCCACTCCCAATGATTTAAGTTTGAGTTCTGCCAGTTTTACATTGACTTCTTCCGGCATTAAATGCACTTCCTTCGTCAGCTCCTTACCATGTTCGAGCAGGTGCATCATGGAGAAGAACTGCACGCCAAAGGACAGGTCCATGATTTCGGCCGGATGACCGTCACCAGCAGCCAGGTTCACCAGACGGCCTTCCGCCAGCAGGTAAATCTTTCTGCCGTCCGGCAGCAGGAATTCTTCGATATTATTGCGCACACGGCGGCGGGACTTGGCCAGGCTCTCCAGCTCAGGAATGTTGATTTCGCAATCGAAATGGCCGGAGTTAGCCAGCATAACACCGTCCTTCATGGATTCGAAGTGACGTTTTACGATAACGTCCTTATCGCCGGTCAATGTCAGGAAGATATCACCGATTTTAGCGGCCTCGTCCATGGGCATAACCCGGAAACCGTCAAAAATAGCCTCAATGGCTTTAATCGGGTCAACTTCCGTGATGACTACGTTGGCACCGAGGCCGCGGGCACGCATAGCACCGCCCTTGCCGCACCAGCCATAACCGGCGATAACCACGGTCTTGCCGGCAATAACAAGATTCGTGGTCCGCATGATGCCGTCCCATGTGGACTGGCCCGTACCATAACGGTTATCAAACAGGAACTTCATGTAGGCATCGTTGGCGGCAATCATCGGAAATTCCAGTTTGCCCTCCTGGGCGAGACCGCGCAGGCGGTGTACACCTGTCGTCGTTTCCTCGGAACCGCCCACAATCTTCGGCAGCAAATCGCGGCGCGTCGTATGCAGCGTATGCACCAAATCACCGCCGTCATCGATGATAAAGTCCGGTTCAATCTTTAAGGCCTCGTCGATGAACTTAAAATATTCTTCTTCCGTGCAGTCATGCCAGGCAAAGACATTCACGCCATCTTCGACCAGCGCTGCGGCCACATCGTCCTGCGTAGACAACGGATTGCTGCCCGTGATAGCCACCTCGGCGCCGGCATGTTTAAAGACCTCGGCCATATAAGCCGTCTTTGCCTCCAAGTGCAGTGTAATAACCATTTTCTTGCCGGCAAAGGGTTTCGTCCGGGAAAATTCCTCATCAATGGCACGCATAACGGGCATAAAGTTCTTAACCCATTCGATTTTATCGTGTCCGGCCGGTGCAAGTTTAATATCGCGAATCATGGATTCCATGGTAACATCCTCCCTACACTTCAAAAAAACTTCAACCTTTATTCTATCACGAAACCAGTCTCACCGTCACCCTATTTTTCCAGACGCCGGTCCAGCTCCACATAGTCAGTCAAATCAGTGACCAGCGGCGTCACAGAAATATAGCCCTGCTCCGTGGCGTAAATATCCGTAGCACTGCCCTTATCCGAGTCGTAGACTTCGCCGGCCATGGTGTAAAACACCCGGCCGTCCCGTTCTTCGCGGCTGAAAGCATTGATATAATCACGCTTGCCCTGACGGCCAAAGACATACTGAGCCTCACCGTCCTTCAGGAATACAGGATAATTCACATTGTAGAGAAACACCTTATCCGTGTCTGGCAGCAGTTTTTCGAGGTCACGGGCAAAAATCGCTGCCGCGTCATCATAACTGAGTTCGCTATGCACGTCCAAAGACAAGGCAAAGGACGGAATATCATGGAAATAACCTTCCATGGCTGCGCCAACTGTCCCCGAATAAATCACGTCCGTGGCCAGATTAGCCCCGTGATTGATACCGGATACGACCAAATCCGGTGCCGTCCCGGCCAGCGCCTCTATATAGAGTTTGGCACTATCAGCCGGCGTACCGCCAATGGCCCAGGCCTCAATTCCGTAACGTGACTCCATTTCCGTATCCCTGGCCACCTCAATGGGGGGACCAATAGTCAGGGCGTTGCTCATGCCGCTTTGCTGTACCATAGGCGCCGCGACGATAATTTCATGTTCTTTATGCAAAGCCCGTACCAGGGCCTCAATCCCCGGGGCTTTTATGCCATCATCGTTAGTTAGTAAGATACGCAACCAAACAGCCTCCTTTGTTCGTTAAATCACAATATTATATTTTACACAATTCCGGCAGGATAGTACAATAAAATTTGCACTCCATCGGAAAAGAGCGTATAATAGTTCCGTAAAAATGAAGAAGAGGTGTACTATGGCCAATAGATTTTATGATTTAACAGTGGCTGGCTGCAAGCGTTCCTTGCCCATTTTAAACGTCACTGACAAGCTGGCAATTGCCGGGTTCATCATGCTGGGTGACCCTGACCTGACTCTGGCTTGTGCTAAGGAATTAGCCAAAAAGATTCCTGCTGATACTGATGTTATCCTGACAGCAGAAACCAAAGGTATCCCCCTGGCTGCCGACCTGGCCCGTGAACTGGGTATGGAACGTTATGTGGTAGCCCGTAAATCCGTCAAGGCATACATGGAAAATGCCCTGTGGGTAGAAGATATCTCCATCACGACTAAGGGCGTGCAGAAACTGTGCCTCGATGGTGTTGATGTAGACCGTCTCAAAGGCAAGAATGTTCTGCTGCTCGATGACGTTATCAGCACCGGCGGTTCCATGAAAGCTCTCACCGAGCTGACGGAAAAAGCCGGCGGCAAGGTTATCGGTGAGGCCTGTGTTCTGGCTGAAGGCGATGCCGCTAAGCGCACGGACATAATCTTCCTCGAGGCTCTGCCCCTGTTTGACGCAGAATAAATAACCGCATAAGTTAAAAGCAGTGAGTCACATGGCTCACTGCTTTTTTGTCATTCTTTGATTTCGCGAATAACGACTTTTTCATCATTATCCGTATTTTGCAGCTGGACACTGACTACTTCCCGGGAGGAAGTCGGCACGTTCTTGCCGACAAAGTCAGCCCTGATGGGCAGTTCCCGGTGACCTCTGTCCACTAGTACCGCCAGCTGGATGGTTTTCGGACGGCCGTTGTCGATGATGGCATCGAGCGCTGCCCGGATAGTGCGCCCCGTGTAAAGCACGTCGTCCACGAGCACCACGGTTTTGCCCGTGATATCCACCGGCAATTCCGTCGGCCGGACAATGGGCTGATAAGCCAAAGTTGACAAGTCATCACGATAGAGTGTAATGTCAAGGACACCTACCGGCGGCTGCTGGCCTTCAATTTTAGCAATATTTTCCGCCAGCCGTTCAGCAATGGGTACGCCCCGGGTGCGAATGCCCACCAGAACGATGTTTTCTACCCCTTTGTTCTTTTCCACGATTTCATGGGAAATACGGGTCAGTGCCCGGCGAATGCCCTCTGAATCCATGAGCACTGCCTTATCGATAAATTCCGGCATAAGGTCCCTCCTCAACAAAAACAATTATTTTATCTTGGCCATTTTATTGCGCAGCCCCGTCAGGATTTTTTCCATATCCTGCGGCAACGGCGCCGTAAAGGTCATTTCCTCTTTCGTGACAGGATGATTAAGTGTCAGACTCAGCGAGTGCAGGGCCTGCCCCTTAATGGCAAAAGGTGAGCTTTTCTTCGGCCCGTACTTGGGGTCATTGACCAGGGGATGGCCAATGCTGGTCATATGCACCCTGATTTGATGGGTACGGCCTGTTTCCAGCCGGCATTCCACCAGTGTGTACTCCCCAAAACGCTCCAGTACCTTGAAATGCGTCACCGCCGGCTTGCCGTTTTCCCGGACAATCGCCATCTTCTTCCTGTCTGTGGGATGGCGGCCGATATCGCCTTTGATTATCCCGGCCTCCTCTTTGATGTTGCCGTGGACTATGGCCCGGTAAATGCGATGGGCAGTTTTCGTGCTGATTTGTTCTGCCAGGTCCAGATGGGCCACGTCATTTTTGGCACAGACCAGCACGCCGGAGGTATCCTTGTCCAAACGGTGGACAATCCCGGGACGAATCTCCCCATTTATCCCCGAAAGGTCATGGCAATGATACAGCAGGGCGTTGACCAGTGTCCCCGTATGCACGCCAGCCGCAGGATGTACCACCATGCCCCGGGGCTTATTGATAACGATGATATCTTTATCTTCATAGAGCACGTCCAGCGGAATATTTTCCGGCTCCACACTGACAGGCTCCGCCTCGGGAATGACCAGACTCACCGTTTCACCGCCGCGCAGCTTATAATTGGCCTTGCGCACCTGCCCGTCCACCAGGACTGCCCCCTGGTCAATAAGCTTTTGTATATGCGAGCGCGACAGCTCCGGCTGATATGTCACCAGAAACACATCCAGCCGCTTGCCTGCCTCTTCTGCTTTATATGAAACCTCTTTAGCCATTATTCGTCCGTTTCCTTTATCTTGAAAAGTATTGCATAAATCATACTGGCCACACCCAGAACAATCGCCACATCAGCGATATTAAACACCGGCCAGATACGGAAGTCAAAAAAGTCTATCACGAGTCCGTTGCGGATACGATCGATAAGATTGCCCACCGCTCCGGCCAGCAAGGCTACACAGCCATAATGAAAATAACCGCACTGACGCTGCAGCCAGGAGTAGTAATGGAAAAACGCAGCAATCATTGCTGCGCCGGCCAATATAAAGAACCAACTCTGGTGAGGAAAAATACCAAAGGCCGCGCCGGGATTCAGCACATAGGTAATGTGAAAAATCCCATCAATCAAAGGGATACTCTCCCCCGGCAACATCGTTGCCTCTACAAAAAATTTTACTGCCTGGTCTATTACCAGCAGTAGCAAAAACAAACCCAAAGCCATTTACGCGCCCTTAATCCTCCTCTTTTTCTTCCCCTGTTTCGTCATTTTGCACTTGTTCCTGATGGTCAGCCAAGGCTTTCTGCAAGGCCTCGGCCTGCGTTCCCTGCGTACGGGTCTGCTGCTCGTCCCGTTCAGGATTGGGAATCTCCGCCAGCGTTTCATTGAGAATCGTCAGTTCAGATTCCATGGTTATCTTGATTTTGCGCAGGAAATGATTTTTCTCGCGCACCAGTCTGTCATACTCACTCACGATGGCCCGAACTTTGTTTCTGGCCTCCTCGATAATGCGGTCAGCCTCCATCTCAGCTTCCTGGATTTTATTCTGACACTCCTTCGTGGTGTTTTCGCGCATTTCTTCCGCGTTGTTCCGGGCATTGCTCGTAACTTCTTCAGCGGTTCTCTGTGCCACCAGCAGCGTGTCCTTCAAGTTCTTTTCCAGCTGCTGATACTGCTCGATATCCTTCTGGGAGCGGGCCAGGTCAGCCTTCAGCTTGTCATTTTCACGGAACAGTTTTTCATAGTCATTAACAACCTTATCAAGGAAATCATCTATTTCATCCTCGTTATAGCCACGGAAACTCCGCTTGAAATCCTTGTTATGTATGTCCATTGGTGTAAGCAAAATTATTATCCCCTATCTGTATGCTGCGATTTCTCGCCTTATTTTCCAATCTCATTTATCTTATCATATTTTTTCCCAAAACGCCACAATACAAATGGCGGCCAGTTAAGGCCGCCACCGTTCATCATATTATTTTATATCCTTCTCATTAAGGGAAACAATATTGGTGTATTTGCCATCGGCAGAGTTGTGAAGTTTGATTTTCCCGGCACGCAGCAGCTCAGCTGCCTTTCTGTAGCTGGCCGACTGCCTGTCAAAGCCTTCGATATGCCAGTCGTTTACCGGCTTGACTTCGATGACACCCTTCTTCACTTCCCGGATGTACCTGATAGACATATTGCGGATAGTACCTTCTGTTTCCCCCATGGCCTCGATACTTGTCCAGAGCTGCTTGAACTGCCGGCCGGCAAAAATACCGTTCTTGGCCGTAAGCTGGTGCATACGATAGGCATTCATGCCCAGTTTTATCGTATCGTTATCCTCGATAAGCCTGCCCGTACGTTTCAGCCGCAGGTCTTTAATACGTTTGCCGGCCGGAGCGGTCAGGTCTATGATGTAGGTCACGCCGCCAAAGATATCATTGGTGCTGTACTTGGAGGCCCGGCGTACCGGATTATAACTCGGGGCAATATCGCCCGGCTGTTTCTGATTGAAATACTCTGCCGACCATTCCATATAAGCGCGCAGGTCCTTGCCGCTGACTTCAAAGATGGTCGTTTCCCCGCCGGTGTACTGGTAGTTAAAGGCAATATCCTTGCGCCGTACCGGGCCTACAGCCATCTGCGCATTATCACGGCTGATGATGACAGACGTTACATCAGCGCCACTGTAATAAAGCTGAACTTCATTGAAGAAATTGGTCAGCGGTGTATCATTTACCTGTACTTCGCTGATACCCGGCATAGAATCCGGCGGCACCATATTCATTCCCTTAACCACGCCAATTTCTTCATTAGCGGTCTTTCTGGCAGCAGCATGGAACGGTGCCAGCAGTTTAACGAGTTTCTTGTCGCTGGCATAGTTCTTAACTGGAATGGTTTTGGCGGTCTTTTCACTGACGCTCCAGCTGTCACCACTGCGTTTTAAGGTCAAGTCGATACGGGTGAGCATCTGGCCGTATTTGTACGGCTCGGAAATCAGCACACCATTTACAGTGGCACTGCTGACATTCTTATGCATATGACCGGCGACAATAGCTGTAAGTTCGGGGTTAGCCTTAGCTACGTCCGTAACGCTGGTGTCGGGATTATTGTTTTCATTTTCCAGTCCCATGTGCATAACGCCAATCAGCACATCAGCTTTGCCCTTAAGTTCGGCAATCGCCTTGCGCGTTTCCTGTGTCGGATTTTTAACCGTCACACCCTTTAGGTGGTCAGTATCCTTTTCAAATTCGGTAATCATGGGCGTATTGATACCGATGATGCCCACCTTTATCCCGGCTTTTTCCACCACGGTGCTGGCCGGCAGATAACGGCGGCCGTCACTCCAGTAGACGTTGCCGCACAGGGACCGCCCCTTGAACTGGTCCGTAACATGTTTCAGCACATCAAGGCCAAAGTTAAACTCATGGTTGCCCATTGTCCAGGTATCGTAACCCATTTCATTCATCGCCACCATCATCGGCTGCTGCGGCTTGGTATTAAACTGCTCCACACTGTTATCCTGAATGGCATCTCCACAGTCCACCAGAATAACGTTGGGGGTTTCCTTTCTAATCTCTTTGATAGCTGTATAGAGCTGCACCAGGCTGCCGGACCGGTCCTCCGTATCCGTAGCATAGTCCCAGGGCATAAACCGGCCATGCACGTCGCTTGTACCCAAAATTGTCAGCTTTACCGTATCCCCCGTTGCCGCAAAGGCCTGCACACAGGACAGCCCATCAAAAGCTACCGTCACGCCACCAGCCATCAACAGCTGCAAAAATTTTCTTCTGCTTAACATAAATGCTCATACCTCCTGCTATTTTCTGCCACGCTTAAAAAAGGCCATGACAAAACCACATTATGTACTATTCGCTTTATTTTCGCTAATTCCTTTACCAAATTTTTTAATAAAACGCAAAAAAAATTTCCTGCGGCTCATTCTCCGCAGGAAACTTCTATGTAATCATAAATATCTTTTTAAGACCACCACAGTGCGGCCCTTTTTCGTCGTGCCTCTGACCTCAGCCACTTCCAGACGGCCGCGGCCGCGCATGGAGAGGATATCCCCCTCTTTGACGTTTTGCGAGGCACTTTTGACCGGCTGCCAGTTTATTTTGAGTTTGTCGGCAGCAATATCCGAGGCGGCCTTGCTGCGTGACGAACCAAAACCAGCGGCCGCAATGGAATCGACGCGCAGGGAGGCCACGGTAGCGCGAATCTCCTTGCACCGTTCTTCCTTGGGGGCGATTTCTGCCAGATCCGCCCGGGTGCATTCCACACCCACAGCACCGATTTTCGTCAGATTCAGCAGCAGAAACTCCGCCATCTTCGTCTGGCACAAAATGCGTACACTGTCATTGGTCACGAGCAGGTCACCGATACAGTCACGCTCAATACCCAGCCCCATCAAAGCCCCTAAGACATCACGATGGCTGAGCCGGGCAAACTGGCCATTCCACTGGGCTTTGATACAGTCAATGTCAAAGCCAGCCGGCGTGCCGCCAAAATCCTCGTGTATAAATACAGCCCGGGCGCGTTCAGCCCCCTGATAGCCGCCGGCAAAATCCACACGGATATTGCCGTAGTTGGCAGCTACGGTTTCCGCAATTTCCTGACCATAGGGGTCAAGAAACCCCGACAGGCGGAATTTTTGCGTACGCTGAACATTTTCAGCTAGGTCCACTAATTTAATTACGGTTTCTTCACCTTCGGTGCCTTTATAAAACCGGATTAACTTTTCTTTTTGTTCACTACCCATGAGTATTACCGCCGTCTCTTACTTATTCAGCCACGGCATTTCCGTAGATACCTTGCGTTCTTCTTCCGTGTAGCTGACATTGACATTGCTCGGCGCACACAGGAATACATTATGCCCTACCTTCTTGATTTCACCGTTCAAGGCATAGGTCGTACCGCTGATAAAGTCGATAATGCGCTTGGCGTCTTCGGCCTCAGTCTTTTCAAAATTGATGACAACAGGTTTCTTCTCACGCAGATTGTTGGCTACCTGCTGGGCATCATCAAAGGTCTTGGGCTCGATGACAATAACCTTCATCTTCATATTAGTGACAGTTCCGTTCTCCCGGGCAGATGCTGCCGACTGAAAATCTACCACATTCCGGGCACTATCATTGCGTTCATGACTCATATCAAATCTCTCTTCCTCTTCTTCCCGCAGATCTGATTCTTCTGTGCCTAAATCTTCTTCATATTTATCATATTTGTCATACTTATCCAGTTTATCATCAACAGGGTCCATCAGCCCCATTTTTCCACAGACTTTATCGATAATACTCATGATTCGTCCCCTTTTTAATACTGACGCGGCCCAAATATCGCTGTGCCTACACGAACGATATTAGCCCCCTCTTCTACAGCAATTTGATAATCATTGGTCATTCCCATTGACAAATAGTTAATATTCGCCCTTTGATAGTCAAACTCCTGTATCTTTTTGTAAATTTTATACATATTTTTGAACAACGGGCGGCACAGTTCTGCGTCCTCATAGTGAGGCGCCATGCACATAAGCCCCCTGAGCCGCAGGTTAGGCAGGCTGTCAACCTTAAAAAGCAAATCCTCCAGGTCTTCGGCGTAGACACCGGATTTACTATCTTCCTTAGCCAGATTAACCTGCACCAGCACGTCCTGCACCTTGCCGATACGGGCAGCCTCACTGTCGATGGTTTCTGCCAAATGCAGGGTATCAACCGAATGGATTAAATCAGCAAACTTCACGGCCTGCCGGACTTTGTTTGTCTGCAAATGGCCGATTATATGCCACTTGACAGCAGCACCGATTTCCGCGTACTTCTTCGCTGCCTCCTGCACACGGTTTTCCCCCACGTGAACAGCACCGGCAGCAATGGCTGTCTGCATAGCCGCAACATCGTGATTTTTGGTCACAGCCACCAGCGTTACCTCTGCCTCCCGGGGCACTTCGGTACGCCTGGCCTTGGCTGCTGCGATTTCCGCCAGCACATCCTGATAGGCTTTGGCAATATCATGACTCATGGTCAGTCCCCCTTCAAAGCGATAATGGCGGCCATTCTCCCCGTCCGGCCGCCGTCAGCCCGATAGGAAAAATACCATTGATGTTCACAGGCCGTACAGGTATCAGCCATTTCGATATTATCACGCTTTAAGCCTGCCTGCAACAGCTGGCGGCGATTGGCCTCCCAAAGATTCACATGCAGCCTGCCATTATCAGACTTGATAACAGCCTCACTGTCCTCAGGAAAAGCCTCCCGGAATTTAGCGGCGACCTCTGCCCCGACCTCATAACAGCAGGGTCCGATGGCCGGACCAATACCAGCAATTATATCCGCAGGCTTGCAGCCGAACTCCGCCGTCATCCGCGCCACAGTCTTGGCGGCAATACCAGCCACCGTCCCCTTCCAGCCGGCATGAGCTATCCCGATAGCCCGCTTTTCCGGGTCCAGGAAAACCACCGGCGTACAATCGGCAAAGCAGAGGAACAAGGGCAGGTTCGGCACATCTGTGATAAGTGCATCTGTACCGGCGATGGCATCAGCATATTCCTTTGCCCCCCGGCCGGCATCTTCTTCCGTGACACGGACAATCCTGTCACCGTGAATCTGCTCCGGCGTAACCAGCCTGGCGGCCGGCAGGCCGAGTGACTGGCAGTATATCTGCCTGTTCTGCCAGACATCTTCGGGATTATCCCCGACGTGCAGTCCGAGGTTCAGCGATTTATAAGGTTCGCTGCTTACGCCCCCCAGTCTGCCGGCAAAGCCATGCTGACAAATTTTTTCGTCAAAGGACGTAAAACGCCCCCGCCATAGATTATTACCTAAGTGTTCCAGTACATAACTCACATTATCACCTACTATTATAAAATAACACAGGTGTAACCCAGCGTCCATATATAAACTAAAAAAACGTCTAAATCAGTGTATAGATATGCTGTACTAACATACACCGCAACGATGGCAGCCCGCAAAGCATTGCAAGGTTGGCTGCAGGGCCTCAGCCTTGCCGAGCTCCCGGTAAATATAATCCCTGGTAAAGCCCATATCCAGCACCTCCCAGGGGAACACTTCATGTTCTTCCCGGCGCCGGTACAGATAATCTGCGGCCTGCAGGCCGCATTCCTTCAACGCGCGTTTAAAGGCTTTGCTGCCTCCCAGTTCACAGGCCTTCAGCAGCGCCTTCCCTACCCGGCGGTCACCCCTGGCCAGTACGCCCTGAATGTAGGCCTCCTTGGGAGATTCCACGCCCACGATAATATTTTTACGCTTACGCAGCCCCTGCGTCAAGTTTTTAAAGGCCCGTTCCACATATTTCTTATCGGCCATAGGCAGCCATTGGAACGGCGTAAACGGCTTGGGGATAAAAGGATTGACACTGAGGGTAAGCGTGCCCTTGCTGCCCTGCTCCTCCATGTAGTCTTTAAGCCGGCCGGCCAGGTCAACAATGGCGTCCACATCTTCATCGGTTTCAAAAGGCAGACCGACCATAATATAGAGGCGGAAGTGACGTATCCCGGCCTGCAGTCCCATATCCATGGCCCGGAAGAGATGTTCTTCCTCAATGCCCTTGTTGATAATGGCACGCATACGGGAGCTGCCAGCCTCCGGCGCCATCGTCAGGGTTTTCAGACCGCTTTGTGCCAGCGAGTCCACCAATTCCCGGGTGACAGAATCGGCCCGGAAAGAGGCTACCGACATGGATAAACCTTCACCCAGAATATCCTTGCACAGTTCATTGATTTCCGGATAATCGGAAATCGCTGCCCCCATCAGGCCAATGCGCTTTTTATACTGCAGCGCCTCTTTGACCTCCCTGGTCACCACGTCCAAGGAACGGTTACGGGGACGGCGGAAACAGTAGCCGGCCATACAAAAACGGCAATGGCGGCCGCAGCCCCGGGCGGTTTCGATAAGATAGAAGTTGAACTCCGTATTTTCCGTCCGCACCACAGTATGGGCCGGATACTCGTCAAGATTACGTACCCATTGCCGGGAAACACTGGCCGGCGCACCGTCCTGCGGAATTACCGCCATCAGCCGGTCATCTTCATAACGGTGTTCATATAACGCTGGCACGTAAACGCCAGGCACCTGCGCCAGCCGCTGCAGGAGCTGCTGACGGCTGACGCCTTCCTGCCGGGCCTTATAGAACGTATCCATAAAAGCCGGCATAATTACTTCCCCTTCACCGATGATGAAAGCGTCAATAACCTCTGCCAAAGGCTCGGGATTAAAAGTTGCACACGGGCCGCCGGCGATGACCACGGGGTCCATATCACCGCGTTCCTCGGCCCGTACCTTTACCTTGCCCAGCGTCAGCATTTTTACGACATTGAAGTAATCCATTTCAAAGGACAGCACAAACGCCAGCAAGGGGAACTGCAGCAAAGGCAGCTGATTTTCAATGCTCATCAGCGGCGTTCTGGTGTTTTCATAGCGTTCCAAACTCTTGCGTTCCGGCAGGAACACTCGTTCACAAGCCGTATCACTGCGTTTATTCAGCAGTTCGTAGATTATATGCAGCCCCAGGTTAGACATGCCCACAAAATATGAATTAGGATACACCAGCGCTACGGGCAGACGGGTGCCCAAAGGATAGCGGTAATAACCTTCCTCTGCCGCCAAAGTTTCCTTTAACTCCTGTTTTAACTGCCAAGCCAACTGCTGTACTCCTCCACAATCATTCCTTACTCATGACCATTGCCACTGGTCTTATGGGCCTGCAACTCACGCAGTTCCTCCATAAAGCTGCTGATATCGGCAAACTTCCGATACACGGACGCAAAACGGATATATGCCACTTCATCAAAATCCTTCAGACGGTTCATCACCAATTTGCCGATATCGCTGGTGGACACTTCCTGTTCCATCGTATTGCGGATATCGCGCTCGATTTCGTTGGTCAGATTGGTAATACTCTCGAGGGAAATATCACGTTTATCACAGGCACGGATAATACCGTTTAATATTTTTTCCCGTTTGAACACTTCCCGTCGCCCGTCCTGTTTCACTACCATCAGCGGCTGCTTTTCCACCACTTCATAAGTGGTGAACCGCCGTCCGCAGGCAGTACATTCACGGCGGCGGCGGATAGTTGCCCCTTCTTCTGCCGACCGGGAATCAATAACACGACTGTCATTATTTTTACAATATGGGCATCTCATCGCCGCACCTTCTTTTTCACATTGTTTTTGGGCCTGCCAGCTTTTTGACCTGTCATTTTTGACTTGTCATTTTTGCTCTCCGGGCGCACCAGGCATTTTTTCTCATAGCCGATTAAATCCAACCGCCCGGCCTTGGTCAGGGCCTTACGCACAATAGCCTGATTTTTAGGCAGCCAATACTGCATCAAAGCTCTTTGCATCAATTTTTCTTCATGGGACTTGGCAGAATACACCGCCTCTCCCGTCAACGGGTCTATCCCCGTATACCACATACAGGTGGACAGGGTTCCCGGCGTCGGAATGAAGTCCTGCACCTGCTGGGGATGATAGCCCCGGTCCCGGATAAATTCGGCCAGTTCAATGGCATCTTCGAGTTTGGAACCGGGATGGCTGGACATGAAATAGGGCACCAGATACTGTTTCATGCCCAATTTCTTATTCATCGCCGTAAATTTATCGACAAAGCGCTCATAAACTTTACGATTGCTCTTGCCCATCATCCGCGTCACCCTGTCAGTGATATGTTCGGGCGCTATCTTCAACTGACCGCTGATATGATACTTGCACAATTCTTCCAGAAATTCGTCCTTGGCCAGCAGCAGGTAGTCAAACCGCACCCCGGAACGGACAAAGACCTTCTTCACCCCGGGAATTGCGCGCAGCTCACGTAACAGCTTTATATAATCGCTATGGTCAGCTATCAGATTCTTACAGGGCACCGGTGAGAGGCACGGCTTGCCACGGCAGGTTCCCCGCTCCAGCTGTCCGTCACAGCTCGTGCGCCGGAAATTTGCCGTAGGGCCGCCCACATCATGGATATAGCCCTTAAAGCCCGGCTGCCGGGTAAGTATCCGGGCCTCACGCAGCAGGGAGGCATGACTGCGCCGTTGAATAATCCGCCCCTCATGGGAGATTATCGCACAGAAATTACAGCCGCCAAAACAACCGCGCTGGCTCAGCAGGCTGAACTGTACCTCCGCAATAGCCGGTACACCGCCGTCCTTGTCATAAATGGGGTGCCAGGTCCGCTGATAGGGCAAATCATAGATTTCGTCCATTTCCGTTTCGGACAATGGTTTGGCCGGCGGATTCTGCACCACACACCATTCATCATTCTGCTGGGCCAGCTTGCGGCCGCGGAAGGCGTCCTGTTCCAGATACTCCAGCTTAAAGGCAGCGGCAAACTGCATTTTATCCGCCGCCACCTCGGCAAACGAGGGCAGCGGCAGATAATCCCAGACATAATCCATATTGGGCACCTTGTAACAGGTTCCCGGCACATCCTGAATATTGCCGATTTCCACGCCCTGCTGCAAATCAGCTGCCACCTGCAGTAAAGCCCGTTCACCCATGCCAAATATGAGCAGGTCAGCACCGCTGTCCACAAGCATGGAACGGCGGACCTTATCAGACCAGTAATCATAATGAGCCAGCCGCCGCAGGCTGGCCTCAATGCCGCCGATAATGATGGGCACATCAGGATACAGCTCCCGCAGGCGGTTGCAATAGACAATAGTCGCCCGTTCGGGGCGATAACCAGAGCGTCCCCCCGGTGAATAAGCGTCCTGATGACGCATTTTCTTGGCTGCCGTAAACTTATTGAGCAGGGAATCCATATTCCCCGCAGACACAAGAAACCCCAGCCGTGGTTTTCCCAGGCGGTTAAAATCCCTGGTAGAATGCCAGTCCGGCTGGGGAATAATCCCTACCTTATAACCATGCTTTTCCAGCAGCCGGCACAGAATAGCCGGGCCAAAGCTGGGGTGGTCCACATAGGCATCACCGGAGACAAAGACGAAGTCCAATTCGTCCCAGCCCCGGTCAGCCATATCTATTTTGCTGATTGGCAAAAAATCTTTCATTACTTCTTGCTATCCTTTTTGTCTGCCTTGCTGCTAGCAGCATCAGCCTGGCCATCAGGCGTAAAGCTCTTTTCCACAACCTGGCCTACATCACCGGCCTTGCCCATAGACTTGCCGTTGACACTCAGTTCAACAGCACCGGCATTACCGGCCGTGATAACGACCTTGCTTTTGCCCTTCCAGGTTTCGGACTTGCCAGCCTCCATCGTGCCTTCGTAAACGGTCTTGCCGTCAGCTACGACCTGCGTCCAGCAGCGGTCAGTAAACTTGGCCATCAGCTCTACGCCGTCTACATTAACAGCCGGCTCTTCCTGTTTCTTTTCCACCGGTTTGCTGCTGGTAGTTTTCTTGGCCGATTGCGTTACCTGTTTAGCCGGAGCCTTGCTGGCCGTATTGCCATCGTCCATGGCGAACAGGAAATAAGCACCGCCTGCCACCAGTAAAACAATCACGGCAATCAGCCAGGCATTCTGACGGTTGTTGCTTTCTGATACGTGTTCACGGAAGTCGCTGCCCGTAGCCAGTTTATTCCGCACTTCGTTACGGGTACGTTCTTCTGCTGCCTGCAGGCGTTCTTCCGTTTCGACGGCAGCTGCTACATCTTCCGGATGGTTCTCCTCGGAAAACTGATGTACAGCCGCATCGGCATCCATCCGCAGGAATGAGGCGTAATTACGGACAAACCCCTTGGCATAAACCTTGCCCGGCAGTTTATCGTATTCACCTTTTTCAATGGCGTCTATATACACGGAACGAATACTCGTTCCTTTGGCGATATCTTGAATAGTTAATTTTTGACGTTCGCGTTCGTTGCGTAACTTGTCACCAATCATACTAAAAATAACCTCCCCGTTATACATGATACTCCTATTTAAAGCATCACTATACCTCATTATACATAAATCACCATGGTAATACAAATATTTTTTAAAAGGGAAACGCCTGCTCCATGCCGAATATGCTATAAGAGAAACGAGGGATAAATATGAAAAAATATCTAAGCTGTATTCTTTATATAATTATGCCGCTGCTGACAGCTGCTCTCACGAGCTATTACTGGTTCAGCAACGGCCAGTCCATTCCCATTATCACTTATATAGCGGTCACTACCTTTATCGCCGCCCTGCCCATTCCCTGGCTGCTGAGTTCTTATCTCCCCTTTATTAAGGGACGCCGCCTGGCTGACCAGGCGGATATCGACATTCCTTCCCAAAAACAATTTCTCGCAGCCAGCACCATTGACACCTTGGTACTGAGCCGGCATGGCGTCATCACGGAAGGACGTCCCTATGTCGCCTCACTCTGCCCGGCCGGCGTCAGTCAGAACACCCTGCTGGCCCTCGCGGCCTCCGCCGAAAAGCAGGCCGTCCATCCTGTTGGCCAGGCCATTTATGAGACAGCCCATCAGCGCAATATAAATCTTTTGGACGCCACGACCTTCAACGAAATTCCCGGCTGCGGCGTCGAGGCCATCGTCGGCCGCAACTCCCTGCGCGTCGGCAGCCTGCCCTGGCTCAAACACGAAAAAATCAGCGTACCGGCGGACCTGGTCACCAAAAACGACCAGCTGGCACAACGCGGCCACATCACGGTCTTTGTCGCCAACGGGCAATACTGCCGCGGCATTATTGCCATCGATGACGGCATTGCCGATGATACCATGCGCACCCTGCGCAAGTTAAAACGCCGCCACTTGCGCCTTATCATGCTGACCAGTGAGAACAAGCGCACAGCTGAGGCTTTGGGGCGCAAGGCCGGCTTAGATGATGTACACAGTCAGCTGAGCCCTGAGGGCAAGGTCCGGGAACTGCAGCTGCTCAAAGCACGCGGCACGGGCGTAGCCATTGTGGAACGCGGCATTATCCCCCCCGAACTGCAGACTGTCGCTGACACAGCCATCGAGCTTGCTCCGGCAGCTGACGAGCACACACCTGCCGAAACTCCCCCCGAGCCCCAGACTCCGGGTGCCATCTTTATCAAAAGCGGTCAATTATGGGATTTGAATACCCTGATTGATATCAGTCAGAACACCTTAAAACGCGTTTCCCAAAACAAAACCATCGCCGTTGCGGCCTGGCTTATAACCATCCCGGCAGCCGCCGGCCTCCTCTTCCCTCTGGGCGTTCCTTTCCTGCCCCCTTGGGGAGCGTTGTGCGGACAGCTGCTGACGCTGCTCCTGATTATCATCAATTCCCTGCGTTAAGGGCGTAAAAAATCCGGTCAACAAAAGTTGACCGGATTTTTATGCTTTCACATATAAGGTTTTTACACGAATATTGACCTCATGGACTATCATGCCCGTCATATACTCCACAGCCTCCCGCACTTCCTGCTGCGCTTTGGCCAGCAAAGTGGGAATATGGTTGCCATAGGTCAGCACCACATCGCAGACAATCATCAGGCCCTGGTCCTCATCACCGTGCATAAGATGTTCCACTTTCAGGCCATCCACTTTGGTGACAACTTCCATCTTCTTCATTGTGGCTTTCACAATGGATTTTATGGCCATGTCATCGATGCTGAGCTTGCCGAAGTAACTGAATACCGGCCGCACAATGGATTTTTCACCCAAACGGCGGCGCTTGGTTGATGACCGCTTAAACAATGTCTGCAGGGGGTCCACCAGATAACCGGAAAAATGCGGTTTCAATTCAATGGTGGGCACCGGAATGATATGCTTGCCTTCCTTTAGACGATGAAATTGCGCCATAGCCATTTCCTGCTTGGTCGCCACGTCTTCAATATGAATAATTTTGGCAATCTGAGGCAAATGCAAGGCCTTGGCAATCTTAAAGACCATGTTTTCCGAAGTCCCCAGAATGAGAATCCGGTGCGGTTTAGCCTCCTTAATGGCGGCCTGTACTTCTTCAGCATGACCGGGCAGCACAAAAATAGCCCGGCGCACAGCCATAATCTTGCTGGGCTCCTTCTTAGCCGAATGGCCTCCCACTATCTTGCCGTCCTTAATCAGGATTCCGTCATCAATAATAGCATCTGCCTTATTTTGATGCGCCACAATCAGCGCGTGGTGACTTTTGCCGGTGCCGCTGGGCCCGACTAAAGCTATCACATCCATATACTGCTCTCCTGACTAAATTCCTACTTACTAAATCTTAACTAAATTTTCCCAGCTTACGATAAAAAGCCTCTGCCCATTTATCCTCAAGCGTAAACAGGCCAATCTCCGCCGGATATCTGGTGGGATAACCGTGGTAGTCTGACCCTCCCGAGGGCAGCAGATTAAATTCCTTCGCCATCATATAATAGCGCGCCGTATCTTCCGCATCGTGCTGGGGATAGAATACTTCCAAACCTTCAATGCCACGCTGGCACAAATCCCGCACCAGTTCATCATCACCGACCAGTTTGGGGTGGGCGAGTACCGGCGTACCACCAGCAGCCTTGATAAGGGCGATGATTTCCTCGACTTCCAGATGGTAATGCGGCACATACGCCGCCTTCCCCTTTTGCAGCACTGCACTAAAAGCCTCACGTACCGTGGCAAAGCATTTCTTCCTCACCAGTACCCGGGCAATATGGGAGCGGCTGATGGATTTGCTGCTGCCTGCCAGTGTCAGCACCTCACCTTCGGTGATGGGATACCCCAGCTGCTGCAGCTTTTCCACCATCTCACTAAAACGTGTCCAGCGCGCCTCCGTCACATCATTTAATTTATCGATAAGCTCTGGATAATAAATATCCACGTTGTATCCCAAAATATGGATTTCCCGCACCGGATGATGAGCACTGAATTCAATCCCCGGTATCAGGTGTATCCCCTTGGTGGGATAACTTCCGTTCTCATAAAGATAACTGACACCTTCCACGGTATCGTGGTCAGTGATGGCTATGTATTTGAGACCGGCAGCTTTTGCCGCTGCCACGAGTTCTTCCGGTGTCAGTTTGCCATCGGAAAACGTCGTGTGCATGTGCAAATCACTTGCCATTTATGTCACTCCTGTACCCTGCTCAGCGCGGTTCGACAATCAATTTAATCGCCGTCCGTTCCTCCCCTTCGATATTGATATCGGTAAAGGCCGGAATGCAGATAAGGTCAATGCCATGCGGAGCCACAAATCCCCGGGCAATGGCCACAGCCTTTACTGCCTGATTGAGCGCTCCGGCACCAATTGCCTGCATTTCCGCACTGGAATGCTCTCGGAGCACGCCAGCCAGCGCCCCTGCCACGGAATTAGGGTTAGATTTAGCAGATACTTTCAAGATTTCCATGATTAGCACACGTCCTCTCTTGCAACAAAACTGCAACATTGTCTACGATTTTCCTATAACAACACCTATTTGATACTAACTTATTATTCTGCGTACAAGGAAAAATTCCTGCCTCATGAAAAAATCTTTATGGTTATTTGCTTTATTCTGTTATCATAATGCGTTCCACACCCGTTGTGCGATTCGTCGCATCGTCAATATCGACAATCAGCGCCGAATAGACCATGGGGCCGCTTTCTTCCAGGTCAAAACGGCAGGGCATAGCTGTCGTGAATTTCTGCAGAATGATTTCCGTCTTGACGCCCAAAATAGAATTCCACGGGCCGACCATGCCCAAGTCCGTGATATACGCCGTACCCTGCGGCAAAACACGTTCATCAGCCGTCTGAATATGGGTATGCGTGCCCACGACACCATTTACCCGGCCGTCAAGATACCAGCCCATCGCCATTTTTTCCGATGTGGTTTCTGCATGAAAATCCAGGAAGATAATATCGCATTCCTGTTTAATCTCGTGCAGAATGTCCTCAATCTTTTGGAAGGGACAATCCAGCGCCGGCATAAAAGCCCGGCCGGAAAGATTTATCACGCCGATGTTTTTCGCCTTAAAGGGATAGATACAATAGCCCTTCCCCGGCGTTCCTTCGGGATAGTTGGCCGGACGAATGAGAAAAGGTTCGCTATCGATAAATTCCAGCACATCCTTCTTATCCCAGACGTGATTTCCCGAAGTGATGATATCAGCGCCGCCATGATACAGACCATCCAAAGACTTGCGCGTATAGCCCTTGCCGCCGGCAGAATTTTCCCCATTGACAATGACCACGTCGATGTTTTTTTCCTGGCGCAGCCGTGGCGTATATTGGGCAAAAGCCTTGCGCCCCGGTTTGCCTACCACATCACCAGTCAGCATTATCCGCATATCGTTCTCCTCTCAGCGATTATAAACCAGTACCTTATCCTTATCACGCATACCTATCATGCGTTCCTTAATGCGCTGTTCCTGCGCTGTGTCCAGCATTTGGTCCAGCAGATTGCTCTGCAGGGAGGAAAACTCCGGCTCCAGCACGTCCACATTATGCCCATCAGCCTGCAGGTTATCCCCGAACTTATCGCGGAACAACTGTGTCAGCAAATCAAGTTCGCCACGCAGCATAGTGCTCAGCTGCCGCTTGACATGCACCACCATCCGCTGACCTTGTACGTCGGCATCAATCGCCAGCCAAACAGGTTCACCGCCATGTAAAGCGTGATAGGTCTGCACACTCTCATCCAGCAGCCTGGCAAATTCTTCCATTTCCTCATGGCTGGCAGGGCTCCCCTTTACGACAAAGTCCAGTATTATTTCCGTATCCTTGGGCTCGTAAGTCACCGTATATATTTCCGGATAGCAGACAAGCAGGGAGGCTATCAGCTGCACACCGATACTGGCCTGATTACGGCCATTATCAGCTTTGCCATTTTGTTTAAACCCAAACATCATTTTTCCTCTCAATAGATTAAGAGGGCGCAAGGCTCACGCCCTACACCCTCCTAACTGTCATGCGTAAATTGCTTTATTTTGCATAATCGACGACGCGGGTTTCGCGAATAACCGTGGCCTTAATCTGACCGGGATATTCCAGCTCGTCCTCGATTTTCTTGACAATGTCATGTGCCAAAGCCACAGCCTCAGCATCGTCCACCTTGTCCGGTTTAACCATCACGCGGATTTCACGGCCTGCCTGAATGGCAAAGCAGCGTTCCACGCCTTCGTAGGACTCGGCGATTTCTTCCAAGCGCTTAAGACGCTTGAGATAGGATTCCAGGCTTTCGCGGCGGGCCCCAGGTCTGGCTGCCGATACGGCATCAGCTGCGGCCACCAGGACAGCTTCCACACTGGTTGCTTCCACATCACCATGATGTGAGGCAATACAGTTGATAACGTCCTTGGACTCCCGGAATTTACGGGCAATATCTGCACCGATAGTGGTATGGGAACCTTCCACTTCATGGTCGATGGACTTACCGATATCGTGGAGCAGACCTCCGCGCTTGGCCAGAGTCACATCACAGCCCAGCTCCGATGCCATAACACCGGCCAGATGAGCTACCTCGATGGAATGATTGAGGACATTCTGTCCGTAACTAGTACGGTAACGCAGACGTCCGAGCAGTTTAATCAGTTCAGGATGGATACCATGTACACCGGTATCGAAGGTTGCCTGTTCGCCGGCCTCCTTGATACGCATATCCACTTCCCGCTTGGCCTTTTCGACCATTTCCTCAATACGGGCCGGATGAATACGGCCGTCCTGAATCAGCTTTTCGAGCGCAATTCTAGCCGTTTCCCGGCGTACCGGGTCAAAGCCGGACAGAATAACTGCCTCTGGTGTATCATCGATGATGAGGTCAATGCCGGTCATGGTTTCAAGCGTGCGGATATTACGGCCTTCACGGCCAATGATACGGCCCTTCATTTCATCGTTGGGCAGAGCCACTACAGAAACCGTGGTTTCTGCCACATGGTCAGCTGCGCAGCGCTGAATAGCCTGGCTTAAGATATCCCGGGCCTTTTTGTCGGACTCGTCCTTAATCTGCTGCTCGTATTCCTTGATTTTCATGGCCTTTTCGTGCTTAAGTTCTTCCTCAGCCTCGGCCATGAGCATTGTCCGAGCCTCTTCCGTCGTCAGACTGGAAATTCGTTCTAACTCGGCTTTCTGCTGCTCGTGAATCTCATCTATCGCCTGCTGCGTCTTATCGAGGCGCGATTCCTTACGGGAAAGGCTTTCCTCTTTCTTTTCCAGAGAATCCAGCTTGCGGTCAAGATTTTCTTCTTTTTGCACTACCCGGCGTTCTTGACGCTGAAGTTCGCTGCGGCGCTCCTTCGTCTCCCGTTCGATTTCCTGACGCTGACGATGGATTTCCTCCTTCGCCTCTAAGAGTGCCTCTTTCTTCTTCGTCTCGCCTTTTTCTTGTGCATCCGCTACAATGCGTTTTGCTTCTTCTTCAGCGGAGCCTATCTGTACTTCAGCCGTGCGTTTCCGCATGGTGTAACCCACACCAGCACCGATGATTGCTGCAACTATTACCGCTACTACTATTTCGATAACGATAATACTCACCCCCTTGTTTCTTATTTGCTGTTATGCATTATTTTTTCCTTGATAGTTCATTAACTATACCTTACTATTTTAATGTTTTTCCCTATGAGTGTCAAGAAAACCTAGCCAAAACCAACCAAATGAAGTAAAATGGATAAGGTATTTATTTTGGACATTATTTTGGGGGTAATTATATGTTAAAATGCTCTGAGTGCCAGCGTGATTTGCCGGAGAAAGAGGCACTCGTAAATAAAACGGAAGATGGCGGCCAGCGGATTATCTGCCCCGAATGCTTTCAAAAGCTCACCGGCGTGGACTACAAAACCTTCGCCTTCCGCAAAGAAAATGCCAAGCAGACCTTCTGGGCCGTGCTGTTCTGCCTTGCCGCGACCGGCTATGCCTTTATGGAAAAAGGTGTTGAATGGGGTATTGGCGGTATCGTACTGACGATTTTAGTCTATCTCTTCTCCAGCAAAGTTAAGTAAAAACACTACAGGCAGGTGCCGCTGCATCACGGCTCCTGCCTGTTTTTTATTTCATTATCTCCCGAAACTCTTCGGCACTTAACTGGAATGTATCCAATATCGCCTTGCTGCTCATCGTCCCACTCTCGTAAAGTTTTCTCAGAATGGCTTTACGGGCCATCGACAGGCCATGGGAATAGCCCTCATCATACAGGGGCTGGACGACACCGCCTTCACCATTGCGCTGATTGAGGCCGCCCAAAATGGGATTTTTCACCCGTACATCCGGCTTTTGCCAGAGGGCCTCCCTGTCCACTATCCTGGTGGGCATTACCTTATTTTTCAGCTGGTAATCACCATCTGCCAGCATCTGCCATGTTTCCTCGGCCGGCCAGGATTTTTTCAGGCAGCGCTCCACATTTATCTTATCAGTCTGCTGATAAAATCGTTTTGCTGCCTCCAGCGTGCTGCCGCCGGCTATTTTCCGCTGTATCAGCCTATTTTTCAGGTCAACAGGGTCAGCCGTCACAAATAAGGTGTAATCGGCAAAACTGCGGACATTTTGCCATTGCTCCTCCCCTAAGAGCAGCCATTTCCCCTCCAGTATAACAATAGGACGTCTCACCGTCACCATATTATCTATGACATCATGAATGGTCCTGTCATAAACCGGCCAGCGGATATCGCCCTGCCGTACATCCGTCAGCTTGCCGATAAGTTTATCCACCGCAAACGTTTCGGGACTGCCTTTAATGGAACTCAGCGGAATATTTTTCCCGTCGCGGTTAAGGCTATGCGTGGTCAGATAACTGTTGGGATAGTGAAACCCGTCCAGTCCCAAGGCCTGCACCGGTACGATTTCCTCATCGGTATTGGACAGCCTTTCCAAAAACAGCGCGAGAGTTGACTTGCCTACGCCCGGCGGTGCCGCCATAAATATTATCATGCGCCGCCCCAGCTTTTTCTGTGTCTTGCTCATCCGCCGCAAAAAAGGAATAAACAGATTGTCTATCGTTGCCTGATTGAATTGTACCTTATGCGCCAGGCCATTTATCATCAGCCGGCAGGTACGCCATACTTTTTCCTTCATCGTCATGCCTCCTTGCTATTCACGTCCCTCTTAGTACATCGATTAAAATCTCATTAAAGTTAAGAAAAAATCACCACATTTCTGCTTTTTTTCGCTATAATATTTATAGAAAATATTCACAACACAGGAGGAATCGTTATCATGGATAGTAAAAAACTCACTCGCAAAGTCATCACTGGTCTTACCGCGGTCTGCCTGTCACTACCGCTGGCTTATATTCCCAGCGCAGCTCCGACTGCCGAGGCCAGTACCGCCAGCATTATCGGCGCTATCATCTCCGGGGCTGCCGCCCACTCCCAGCTGGACAGCACCATCAAAAGATACAACAACGACCCACAGGGACGTCAGCAGCTGTTCCAGCAGATGCAGGCCGAGTACGGTGTCAACAACGACGCCTATCTGAATGAACAGCTCGACAGAATCATGTCCAACCTGACCTCCGCCATTGGTGCTGTGGACCCCTCCATTTACGATAAACCGTACAACTACTTCATCAACAATCAGGGCAGCTTCAACGCATTCTGCACCCTGGGGCACAACCTCAGCGTCAATACCGGCCTTTACAAAATGCTGACCAATGAAGACGAAATCGCCGTGGTGCTGGGCCACGAAATGGGCCACGGCCAGAAAGACCACCCGGCCAAAGGTGCCCGTCAGTCGCTGAATATGCAGATTCTCGGTGCCGCTACCGGTTCCCAGCTCGGCGTCATCATGGCCAATGTCGTCAACAACCGCCACATCACTAAGCCCATGGAACGCGAAGCCGACAAACTGGCCTTCAGCTACATTACCCACACCAATTACAATCCGGGGGCCTGTGCCGCCGTTTGGCAGCGCGTTATGGACAAGTCCAAAAGCCGTCCCTCCGATTTCCAGCAGTTCCTGTCCGACCATCCGGCCAACGATGACCGCCGTGATGCCTACGCCAAACTACTGAACCAGTACAGCGGCGGTCATGTCACCAACAAGGACGGCCTTATCAAAGTCAACACCAAGGACTTCTGCACCCCGGCCGCTCACGGTGATATGAGTGCCAAGGAACGGGCCTACTTCGTCATGGGCAATCTGGCTGCCGCTTACCATAACGGCCACAACAAAGCTGACGCCTATGCCGATGGCAACACTGTAATGCTCGGCCAGCAGCCTATCATCACCTGCAACAACAATGATGAAAGCGCCAGTGTTCTGGCCGAACGCCTCAACAAAATCAAGTAAGGAGCAGTTATGGTTTTAAAAAAATACCGTACCTCCATTCTTCTTGGCCTGACCTTTACCATCCTGCTGTCAACCTTTTGGTCCATGCCGCAGCTGGCTTTTATTATCTTTATCTCCCTGCTCCTCCAGCTGCTCCTGCTCCCCCTGGTTGACAGACTCGCCGCCAAAATCCCCCGGGCCTTGGCGGCCGGTCTTGTTTTACTGTTATTCATCAGCCTGACGCTCCTGCTCCTGGCCCTCGTGTCCAAGAGCTTTATCCCAACTTTCAGCCGCTTTGTCACAGACTTCCCCCAAATAACGGAACAAATCCAAAACATCCCGTTATTACAGGATTCTGACTTCCTGCAGGGAGAAATCGACAACATCTGGGCAGAAATGAAAACCGCCAGCATGGCAGCGCTGAAATCCTCCCTGACTTTGCTTATTTCCTTATTCAGCAAAGTCATCGACCTGGTTATCATCATCTTCGTCACCTTCTACCTGCTAAAAGATGGCGAAGAAATCAAGCGCTATCTGGCCGGACTTTTTCCTAAGCGCGATAACCGCCGGGTGCTTAACCTTTTCAATTTGATTCTCAGCTCCCTGAGGATTTACGTTTGCAGCCAGCTCGTAATATGCTGTATCACCGCAGTCGTTGTCTTTCTGTATTTTACAATACGCGACCTGCCTTACGCCTCGGTGTTTGCCGTAGTATCCGGCATTTGCGAATTTATTCCCGTACTGGGGCCTACGGTAGCCTCGGCTTTCGGTACACTGCTGACCGCCACGGTTAATCCCCTTATGGCCTTGCAGACAGCAGGCTTTTATCTGATTCTCACCCAGATAAATCACAATTTTGTCTATCCAACCCTGATTGGCAAATCCCTGCACCTGCACCCCATCGCGATAATCCTGGGCATTATCCTGGGCGGTGAACTACTCGACGCCGCCGGCATGTTCCTCGCCGTCCCCTTCATCGTCATCTGCAAACTGGTGATTGAAGATATCTATCAGGACAGGATACTGACCAAGAAAAAGGAACTAGACTCACGCTGGCTGGCCAAAAAAGAAGAACGTATATAAACTAATTGTTATACACAAGGGTAATAACAATAATAATAAAGGCAACGGCCGTAGCACATAACCTTTCTTTATGCGCTACGGCCGTTGCCTTTAACATTTTATCCAAGATGGGCTCAAAGAACACTTATTGGATTAGGCCATCTTCACAGCTATACTCCATGACCACTTAAGTTTGACATGTCAACCTTAGCTAAAAATGAGTTTTCATGGTACTATTGCATTTTTATAATAAACAGAATAAAACATTCTCATATATTACACGCCTAAAGTTAGAATATACTTTTTTCATATTTTAAGATAGCGCTGCCTTTATTCTGGCGTTGCGTTTATCAAGGAAATCCAGTTCCGCTGCTATCCATCCCAAATATTCATCAACAGTACGCGGTAACGGAGTGGTGGTAAAGGTACCATCCCCCAACCAAAAATAAACTTGCTTATAATCTTTGGTCACACAATCTTGAAGATAGAAGAAATCCACATATCCCTTAAAATCGTTAAATAAAGCATAAAAGTCGCGGTCTTCATACATAACATCTGACAACGGGCTTGGCTCTCCATTGTAATATCTTCGGATACATTCTAGTGTCAAATCCCATCTGTCACGAATTTGCTTGTCCGTCCCTCTGCGTTGATTCATGCTATTAGCATGCTTAGGGAAGATTATCATTCCTCCGATAGTATACGCTTTATGCAAGAAATTCTCCATGAATGATTTGTAATCAGACATATGATGCTTTACAGCATCAATCACATCTCTATTATCTCTGTAACGAAAACTAGCTAATATAGAGTCACTACCAAAACGCATATTACGCCAGCTCAAATATGTCCCGCTAGTCCCAAGAGATAAATCAAACAATTCTCCGTTTGGCAAGGGCTTACTCCAAATTAGCTGATGATATTTTTGTAGAGTAGGACTACAAGCATCAGGGTCACATGCACCTGCTCCGAGGCCATCGTTTCGTGTCCAAAAGCCATCCCAGTAACCTGGAGAATCCATTGTAAAATCATAATCTACATTGAACATAACTTCCCGCCTCGACTATTCTATAATTATAAACCTAATCGTGCTTTCACTTGTCAATGGTATTTAAAATCTGTGCCTTTGATTGTCTTTCCTTTTCTTTTGTGATTTTATCAATAAGCCATTTTTTCCATTCTATAACACTATTCCACTCATCGTAGTTAAAACCAACGCCTTCACCAGGAAACAATTTCTTTCCTTCTTTTATTAACTGGCTTTCCTCTTCGGTGAAATATATTGACATAACTCCCACTCCCGTTCATTATAATATATAATCAAACGTATTTATTCTTGTATATCCCATTTCTTTGATAGTTTGTAACGATTTCTTTACATCATTAGATGTATTATATCCAAAGATTGATGGTATTCGAATCAAAACCTTATCTCTTGGAACATAATAAAGTAAACGTCTTAAATTTGAAAGAACAATGTCGTTTTCTTTTTTCGTATAATTCTTATAGATTAACGGATTGACATCTTTGATATCAATAATCCATTCATCAATAAAACCTAGTAAGAATTCTATCTTCTCCCAACTTGCATATAATGATGTTTCGACACGCTTTTTCCATAGACAATCGGTAATCTGACATACTTCAAAAATGAACTCAGCCTGTAGTAATGGCTCTCCACCGCCAAAGACTATCCCCCCACCTGTCATCTTAAAGTAAATATCATCGCAACTAAGTAGTTCAGCAAGTTCTTTAGACGTATAGGATTCTCTGTAAGTGCTTTCCTGGTAGCAGTACCAGTTAGCACAATATTTGCAGCGTAAAGGGCAACCATAGAACAAAATTAAAGTAGATATGCCCGAGCCATCTATTCCCATTCTATGCCTATGCAATCTTACTATATCCCCCTTCATAGAACATCATCCACCTTGCCTATAATATGATGGGGGTATATGCGCTCATGCTCAGAGAGTTCATTTAACTTTTCACGTAAGTATGCTGATTCTTGTTCGCATTTCTCGCATGTCCCTGCACATGGCCCATCATAAGTACATTCTTCACTTAGAAACGGTATATTGTTTACTCTGGCTAATTCTACGCGCATAGTACGTAACTTTTGACATATAACCTTACCGTCAGGCCGAGGTTCAAGAGATTGATATAGCGGCTTTTTCATCCACTTAGGTATGTCTATAAAATCCATACCATGATCTACACCGCCACTGTTTATATCAGGAATTTCACCATAATTAGGTAAACCTGCTTTATCAAACATGAATCTATCTTCAGAATAACACTCTATCCTATCTTTCTCTTTTATAGAAACAGACGCGGCCTTATTGTTATCAGTATCTACAGAGATTAAGCCTTCACGCGGAAGTATTCCTGTGATTGTTTCAAAATGATAACACCTGGAATATTCTTCTTTTAATTTTTCATAAATATGACAGACTGTTTTGCATAAAATTTTATCAATTAGGCTAAAAGCTTGTTTTGTCGGTAGCTTTTTATTCACGTCCGTATAAATTTCATCAGAATTTAACATTATTATATTATCCGCATATTCTCTTATTTCATTTAGGCTATCGCTAGCTTTTTTACGACGTTTTATACCTTCAGATTCAAAAGGCAGCACACCAACGAATATAGTTATTGGGCACAGATTTATACAAAGCGACGAGAGTACCGGTGCTATCCCTGCCCCAGTATTGCCGCCAAGTCCTGCAATTATGATTGCAGCATCGGCATTTTTCAACTGTTTTTGTATTATTTTTTGTTCAGCCCTTACCGCCTTGCGACAGTTTTCAGGAGTAGTATTAACTCCTAACCCTTTAGGTAAATGATTCTCCAAGCTAATGCGAACCAAAACTTTAGATTTTCCTAGCGTACAACCATTAGAATCAATAACAACATAATTCAAGCCTACATAATTATTCTCCACTAGTTCGTTAATAGTATCAACCCCATGCTGGCCTAAACCAAATACCACTATTTTAGGCTTACTAGATAACGGATTCATAATATTATTCCTCGTTAGTATATACTTACCGTTCATAAAATGAACTTCAATCGACTCTGTTTCAAACACTGTATTTACATCTTGGCTATGTTGCTTGTAAAGCCTCATCACTTTTACTTATTTCTTATTAAATATCCTCTACAGTTTTTCCTAGTATATAATTCCATATATAATATATTATTTATGACAGCCACCACATTTTCTACCGAACCCATTCAATGATATTTCACCAATAGTTTTCTTTGTTTTATATGTCTTTTGAACCTTATCGACAAGTGTAATATAATTTTTAGATTTTAATTCCCTCATTTAAGCTCCTACTTATTACAGATATAATTTCTCCATCTCATTTCGTTATCCTGCCTTTGTTAAAAAAATGCACGCCCCTATACTGTCAGTTTGTCATGACAATATAGGGGCGTTATCTTTATATGACTTATTTAGCCATGAGCTTAGCCACTTTGTTGGCAAACTCTACGGGGTTCTCCGGCAGAATGCCTTCGATAAGGAGGGCCTGCGTGTAGAGCAGGTCGCAGTAATCCTTGAAGTCGGCACTATCCTTGCCGGCCTCATGGAGGCCCTGCAGGCGCGTAAAGAGGTCATGGTGCGGATTGATTTCGAGGATACGCTTAGCCTTGAACATCGGATTGTTCATTTCGGCAAAAGTCTGTTCCATGGACAGGGACGGACCGGCCTCATCAGCCACCAGGCAGACAGCACTGGATTTTAAGCGGGCAGAAACCTTTACATCGGCTACCTTCTCACCCAGCGCCTCTTTGATATCCTTCAACAGGTCATCATTCTTCTTCTGAATGTCTTCCGTTTCCTTCTTGACTTCCTGGCTTTCGGCGTCATCGAGGTCGAGGTCGCCGCGGCTGATGGAATGGAAACTCTTACCCTCGTATTCGCGCAGGGTTTCAATGCAGAATTCATCTACCGGGTCGAGCAGGTAAAGCACTTCGAGGCCCTTGTCGCGCAGCGTTTCCATCTGCGGCAGCTGCTCAATGGTTTCCTTATCTTTAGCCGTAGCATAGTAGATTTTCTTCTGGCTTTCCGGCATGCGTTCTACATATTCCTTCAGCGTCACCAGCTTGCCTTCTTTGGAGCTCATAAAGAGCAGCAGGTCTTTGAGCTTATCGATGGTGTCGCTGCCGGCATACATGCTGTTGTAAACACCGATTTTGAGGGATTTGCCGAATTCATTCCAAAATTTCTCGTAATCCTCACGTTTGTTCTTCAGCTTGCGTGCCAGGGATTTCAAGATATTCTTTTCCAGTGCCTTACCGATTACTTTAAGTTCACGGCTCTGCTGGAGAAGTTCACGGGAGATATTGAGTGACAGGTCAGGCGAATCAACGAGCCCCTTCATAAAGCGCAGGTAATCCGGCAGCAGGTCCTTGCACTTGTCCATGATAAATACATGACGGGAATAAAGCTGTACGCCCGGTTCATAGTCTGTATGATAGAGGTTGAACGGTGCGCGGGAAGGAATGGCGAGCAGGGCCGTGTATTCTACAGAACCCTCAGCCTTGGTATGGAACACTTCCATCGGCTTTTCCCATTCATGGAACTGATTCTTAAAGAACTCGTCGTATTCTTCGTCTTTGATATCAGACTTGTTCTTCGTCCACAGCGGTTGCATGGAGTTCAGCGTGCGGCATTCGATGGTCTTAACCTTCTCAGCACCTTCGATTTCCTTGCCTTCATCGTCCTTCGGCGTTTCTTCATGCTCGAAGTTCATCTTGATGGGGTAACGCACATAGTCGCTGTACTTCTTGACCAGACGTTCGAGCGTGTAGTTTTCCGTGAAGTCGCTTTCGGCGTCGTCGCCGAAGAATTCCTTGCCCAGCGTAATCGTAATGCTCGTGCCACGCTTGTCACGGTCACATTCTTCAATGCTGTAAGAGCCATCGCCCGTGGATTCCCAGCGCGTGCCTTCCGTCTCGCCGGCCTTACGGGTTTCGATAACCACTTTTTCGGCTACCATGAAGGCAGAATAGAAACCAACACCGAACTGGCCGATGAGTTCCTTATCCGTATTGCCCTCGCCGCCTTCGCTGGCCTCTTTGGCTTTTTTGAGCTGCTCCATAAAAGCCTTGGTGCCGGACTTGGCGATAGTACCAATGTTCTCGATAACTTCCTGACGGCTCATACCGATACCGTTATCACGGATAGTCAGGGTATGGTTGTCCTTATCGGGTTCGAGGAAGATTTCGTAGCTGTCGTCACCTTCGAGAATATCACGGTTGGTCAGACTGGCAAAATGTACCTTGTCAATTGCGTCAGACGCATTGGAAATGAGCTCACGCAGGAAAATCTCGTGATTCGTGTAGATGGAATGAATCATCAAATCCAACAGTTGTTTGGTTTCCGCTTGAAATTCATGGGTTTCTTTAGCCATTGTATCGCTGCCTCTCTGTATATGATTTGCTTATTAGCCATTTATTTAGCACTCCATAAGGCTGAGTGCTAACATCCATTGCCTAGTATACGACATAAATGACAAAAAGTCAAATCACACATCCCCAAAAGGCTATTACCAAAGTCATGAACTACTCCTTTAACGACGCCCCGCGTTTTCCTATCTCGCTAGCAATGTCCATGAGTTCACAATCCCTGATTAACATCGACATAACCGAGGATACATTCAACACAAAAACGGCTGAGACCATCAGCATACCAATGGAATCAAAAGGCAGTCCCAGCTGCTTAAATATAATGGCATAAATAGCCATGATACCGCCGGGAACCGGCGGTGTCGCAATACTAAGCTGCAAGGCCAAAATAATGGTTACAAACAGCGAAAATAAAGATAACGGCAGCTGTGCCTCATAAGCCGTATAAAAAACACCTGCCACCAGCGCCGCGGCTGCGGATGGGGAAAACATGGCATGGGATAATGGCAGCCAAAAATCACAGAATTTACCTTCGATTTTTAAACGCTCTTTGGCAAAGGCCATATTTATCGACATAGCTGCCGTATTGCTTGCAGTTGAAAAAGATACCAGAAACACCTTCGCCCCCTGACGCAGGAAATCCGCCACATTTATCCGGTACTTATAAACAATATGCATGAGCATAAGCATCCCAAAACCGATGCAAAATGCATAATTGGAGGCCACAATCCGCCATACAGCCAAAATTGTTTCCATACTGTTACCAGCAATCGACTTGAAAACATTCAGAAATATCGCCGCATATATAACTTTGGAAACAATGTCCATCATCTTGACAACCAGCTTATTCAACTCACCCACAATGACCTTCAGGTTAGGAATCACATTTGTCAAGGTTAAAATACTGATACCTGTCAGTATCGCAATGAAGACTATCTGCAGGATATTCCCCTCGACAAAGGGGGCAAAAAAATTACGGGGGAAAATGCCCAAAAATAATTGGAACAATTCAGACAGTGCTAGCTTGCTTTCCCCATTTATAACCACCACAGGAAAAAAGAACTGACATACTCCCGCCGCAAACAGTGACATGCACAGCATGACGATAAAAAAGCGGCGTATCACCCTAAGCCCCACATTACTAAAAGTGGCTACATCCTCCATAAGACAAATCCCATTAACGATGGAGATAAAAACAAACGGCCCGGTAACCGCAACGATGAGTCCCATCAACGTCTTTAAAAGAGGCTCTGCCACATCGTGTATGACCGCCTCATGTAATTCCGGGGGCAGCATATCACTGGCACAAGCACACACTACCGCCAGCAGTGCCGCTATAGTAATCGAACCGCCAGGTATTTTTATAGGTTTCCAGGCTTTTCTGGCATAGGTACTAATCTCATTATAGCCATTCTTATAGGTATAAACTGTCTCGGCCTGCTCGTAATTCAAAAGTCCTTTTAAAACTTGTGCCGGCAATATATCATCATCATCAAAGTCACCATCACTAAGCGGGTTATAGGCCTCACCTTTGATGCGAATGATGACTTTTGGTACCCCAAACCACTTTTGAATCTGCAGGCTAAATTGATAATCCTGACCAAAATGCTGCTGGCAACGCAGCAGCGCCTCTTCCAGCAGAAGACATATCTTTATGCAATCATCTTCCGAAACCGGGGATTTTTCAAAAACCTCGCGAACATCCTCAATTGTTATTTCCAAATCATCATTACTAAAGCTCAGACGTTTGCTGACTGACATCACTCCACCCCCTTTATCCCCTCACCCCCAGTCTGCGAAACTCAAAGGTCTTCCAGGGAGGAGCGCATGTTTAAATACGAGTTCATATTACTATCGATTAGAATCTTCTTCACCATACCAGCAGCCCCTGCTACCGCAAACTCCTTACCTTCCCTGTTGGCTTTCTTATACAGGCGCAAAAGTATACGGAGTCCTGCGCTGGAAATATACGACACAGCCTCCATATCCAGAACAGTCTTATCCTCACGCTCAACAATTTTTTCGCCACTTAAATAAATAGACTCGGCATTAGAAATATCTATCCGACCCTCGACACGCCAAGCCAACCAGCCATTAGCCAACTTTGTTTCTTTCTGTACAACCTCACTAGCCATATCAGCTGCCTCCTCTATACATGAATCATACGCCTTATTCCCTCAATGACATAAAGCATATGTAAAATTTATATATTTCCTTAAAAAAAATTCGACAAACATCGTGAACCTCCTGCCTGCGATGGCTAATCATGACAGAACGCCTGCGTCCTTATCGCAGGCGTTTTCCATGTTGCTTAACGATGGTAACTACAAGGGCAAGCAGGTTCTCTCCCCGGCATAGGTTAAGACCATGCTGGGCCGCGAATGGATTTATGACGACAAAATTCAGCAACAACTACATCTGGGAAGAACCCCTGGGCGATGCTATTTGCCGCAATGTGTTTGTCCGCTGATAAAACTTAATATCTGCTTTTGTGAACCCCAACCAAAAGGTTCACAAGGACATAGAAAAGCCGCTGAACCGGGCACACAGTCCGTCAATTCAGCGGCTTTTTATTTATTTGCTTTTAGCGAAAGACCACATCACATTCGAACATCCTAAGCCAGGGGTTCTTAACGGTAAAATCTGTAGAAATATTGGGCATATGTTTTCTGGCAAAATCCCGCATAAGCTCCGTGTTGCGCTTTTCCGCAAAAGCGAGCTTGTCATCCAGATTGTAGTAATACTTGTAACTGCCAAAGTTCCGCACCAGTTCCGTGCCCACATGTGAGCGCACATTGGCCTGATAAGCCCAGTCATCCAGATAGCGCACCGCCAGCAGGTAATCCTTGGCAGCATTGGTCATTTTTCCCGTCAGCATCCCCGTGCCCAGAGCAAAGCCCGTTGAATTGGTGGCAGTATTCCAGCCGGAATACGTCTTAAGCTTGAACAGCAGGTTCTTTTGTTCCAAAATATTCAGCAGGGCATTGTCTGCGCCATTGGCATACTTTATGTCCGCCACTCCCACAGGATAGCCGGCATTTACAGCCTCTTCAACCATTTTAGCAAAGGCTTTTGTACCTTTATCAGCCTTCAAATCCGGCACAAAATCCGTTTCCGTAGGCATGGCATTTAGGGTTTCGATTGTCCTGCCTTTTTGCTCCGTATTGACCAGCAGCAGCAGGTCTGCCCGCGTGGGGGTTCTCACTTGCAGCCCCCCGGCAATCTTCAAAGCTGCTTCAACAGATTCGGAAATCTTCTCATCGGAATAATCCGGAACGGTGTCCCCGCCTTTGCCCGGAGCGTAGCGAACACAAACAAAGGGAATATTCCACGTCATATCATTGATGGCCCGATTCAAAAGCAATATGTTGAATTCATCAATCCCCGGCATGGATTGAAATTTGCTCTTGGGCAAATTCTTCTGCTCTGCATAAGCCAAAATTTCCCGGTTTTCCCGATGTGTCTGGCACAAGGGGGCATTGTCATCTCTTCCCAAGATAAGATAGTCGATGGTGCCTGTTGCCGTCATATCCATCAACGCTTTGGTGGCAGCCAGATTTTTGGCCCGCCTGCCAAACCAATCCTTCTGGAACTCCTGCGGAATCGCTTTTTCGTATGCCTGCAAATCCCGTTTTTCTGCAGCGGAAAGCTTACCTGTTTCTCCCTTGTCCAACAGTTTGGTGTACTGGAAAATATCCGCGCCATACTGCTCATAATAGGCAGGCTCCTCGATATTGCCCGCCCACCCCTGATACGGTGTGCGCATCAGGGAATCAAAGACGTAGATATGCAGACGGGGATTATCCTGCCGCAGCCGTTTGAAATTTTCCAAGCGTTCCGCAATCTCTGCCTGACTAACCTCGTGCTTTCGCGAAGGTATCAGTCCCCCATAAAGCATAGAATCCGACGCTATAATAGCCGATTTTGCCTTGGGTGCATTTTCCCGCAGCCACTGCCATAGTTCCTGCGGATGCCCCATGTTGGTCGCATTGCTTAAAAGCTCCTTAGGAGGCAGCACCAGCTCATAGCCGGCGGCCTCCACCACTTCTACTGTCTGATGATAGGAAATCGGCCTGTCATCATGGGGAATAAACAGTATCCTGCCTCCCGCCTGAGCAGAGCACCAGGGCAATAAAAGCACAGTCAATAAGAACATAAATATTATTTTCAACAATTCAACGCACCCCGTTTCATACACTTTTCTATAATCATTTCGCATTCTCCTTATTCTGTTGCTTTCTGACATTTGCTTTCATATCGCACATCAGCCTTTATTCAAAAAACTTAATACCCTTTCCCGAAACAGCTTGTAATACGGACGCTCCATCAGCATTGCGTGGGCAGCTCCGTCCACAATCAAAATCTTCGAATCTTTTTTATTGGGAAGTGTCCTATACGCTTCGTCGCATAAGTCAGGCGACACATACTGATCTTTGGACCCGGCTATTATCAGCACAGGAGCTTTTATGCTCTCTGTCGGAATAAGTCGCGCACTCCTACCGACAAGCAAATCCCGTCTACCACCATTGGGACTTGTATCCTTATCGTAGTGCCAGACATTATCAATATAGGTGCTTGCCACAGGCTTTTCCACGATGTCAAAATCTATGCTTCCGTCAGCTTTCCTCTGAAAATCCGAGGCTGCACCTTCCCAGGTATTTTTATTAAAAGGCTCCTTCACCTCTTGCTCACCAAGCCCGGCTACTATAGGCGCATAAAGCACAAGGCGATGCACCATCTCCGGATGCTTGGCGGCAAAGCGACCACTGGTCACAGTCCCCCAGCTCCAGCCCAAAATATCCAGGGACGCAAGATTATTTCGTTCCAATATGAGCTTCACAGCAGCTGCGATATCTTCCGAAGCATAATCCGAATCCGGCATAAAGCCATCCTTGACGCTGCCAGAATTTCCAAAGCCTGCAATATCCAGCAGCCAAACCTCAAATCCGTGCTTGGCAAAATATCGCGCCAAACTGTAATCCTTGTAATCAACATCAAATTCATGGGAAGAAAAGGTCACGCCGTGCACAAACAAGAGGGGACGCTTTGTCTTGCCGTCCTGCTCTATATAACGCTCCAAATGCAGCGGCACTTCATTTCGCGCCAAAGGGATGGTTTCCCTAAGGATTTCTGCCGCTTGAGCCGGGGACAAACACAAAAGATTCAAGAGCAGGCAGATAAATAGACCGAGCCAGGCCAAATTTTTCCTTGCTGACAAAAGACCTTTCATCTTTTTATTTCCCCCTTGATTTCATCGATACCACTGATAATACCGGCAAACACACTCATGTTAAGCGTCGCATCAATGGCCGTAAGTGCCGTGGTCAGGATGAGATAGCCGATGCGCTGCAAAAATCCTTAAATTGCGTTTTTTGTCGATATGCATTTAACTATTCTATAAAATCAGCTAAAATCCTGCCCTTATTCCTTGCCATTCCTTTTGTGAACTGAAAAATTGTTCGTGATTACATCGTAAAAACTTCTTTAGGTGGCTGCGCAGTTTGTATTGACTTTTCAGAAAAAAACATCTATTATAAAAGAATCCTGTTAAGGCATAAGGCCATTTGCATGAAAATCGTAAAAGGAGTTGGATTGTATGAAGAAAAGAATCACCGCGATTATACTGGCGATGTTCTGCCTGCTCATGAGCAGTTGTCTGGCTATGAGTAAGGAAAGCAAGGCCGATTTGGACAACGAGCTTGCCCAAATGGTTGGGGATACCGGCACGAAAGTGCCAGGGCTAGGGGTAATCGCCTTTAAGGATGGCAAAGAAATTTACAGCAGCTTTCAAGGTTCAGCTATTATCGACAGCCAGAATCCACAAAAAAATCACCCCTTTACCCGCGAAAGCCGTTTTCGCGTAGCTTCCGTTTCAAAGATGTTTACCGTGTTCACGATTATGCAGCTGGTCGAACAAGGAAAACTTAATCTGGACGACGATGTGAGCAAATATTTGGGCTTTACGCTCAGAAACCCCAATTATCCGAATACGCCCATTACCGTGAGAATGTTGGCCTCTCACCAATCCTCTTTGCGTGATGGTAAGATTTACAGCATTCCGCCACAGATGGGGCTGCAAGAATTCTTCCGCAAAGATGGCAAGTTCTACGAAGATGGTGCGCACTTTGCACCTGCCGGCCAGGAACCAGGCAAATACTTTGCCTACAGCAATCTCAATTATGGCCTTTTAGGAACCATTATCGAAAAAGTTACAGGCGAACGCTTTGACAAGTATCAAAAGAACCATATCTTAAAACAGCTGGATATAAAAGCTGACTATCTGCCCAGCAATTTCAGCCAGAAGGAATTTAAGAAACTCGGCGCAGTTTACCAGAAAAAAGATAGCGCCGGCGTCTGGAATGAAAAAGGACCATGGCGCGCTACACAGGATGGATATCCACAGGGGCAGCCGGCCAAAGATACTGTTGCCCTGCAAAATCCTTATGCCGAAAACTTCCAGGATACCTACAGCCTAAAAGATTATGTTCCCGGCACCAATGCTACGGTATTTTCCCCAGCAGGCGGCCTGCGGATTTCCTGTGAGGAACTTTCCCATGCGCTTTCCATGCTGCTTAACGATGGTAGCTACAAGGGCAAACAGGTTCTCTCCCCGGCATCGGTTAAGACCATGCTGGGCCGCGAATGGGTTTATGACGACAAAACCAAGAACGGCAACAACTATGGCGGCACGATTCTCTCCTACGGTTTGGGCATTTACCAGATGGACGGCAAGAGTACAGCCCGTTTCTGCAAAGATACGGAAATCGACCTGGTGGGACACACCGGTGAGGCTTTCGGTCTGCTCTCCATGCTGGCCATCCGTCCGAACACCAAAGATGGCTTTGTCTACATCATGAACGGCGAGGCCATTGAAGAAGACGAAGATGCACGCAGCGCTGGTAAATTCAGCAACAACTACATCTGGGAAGAAACCATGGGCGATGCTATTTGCCGCAATGTGTTTGTTCGCAAATAAAACTTAATATCTTCTTGTGTGAACCCCAACCAAAAGGTTCACAAGGACATAGAAAAGCCGCTGAACCGGGCATATAGCCCGTTAATTCAGCGGCTTGTTTGCTTATTTGGCTTGTGCTGCCATTTCCTTCATCAGCCAATCATCAGCGGATAGCTTTTGCCGGAATCATACCAGCGCGGCAGGCAAATCTGATAGTCAAGTTTTGACTGATATCGCCTTTTTACATTTATTGGCTTACATAACTGCGTTTTTCAGCAGGTATATCCTCCCATTTAACTTCATTTACAGGAATGTTCCGCGATAGTCCCCAAGCTGCCGCAATACCGGCTGCCTCTCCCATACTCATACAGGTGGGCTGTATACGGAAGGAAGCCTGCGCAGCGAAACTGCCGCTGGCACAGCGTCCTGACACCAACAGGTTGGACAGCTCATTGGTCACCAGCGCGCGATAGGGGATTTCGTAATACTGCCCCTTTTTCAGCTTTTCAAAAAAATCCAGCTTCACATCATGAATATCAATGGGGTATGCCGTCCGGCAGACTGCATCGGGGAAATGACGTGCCTGCAGATAATCATCAGCTTCCATATAGTACTTCCCACGAATCCGCCAAGACTCGCGCACGCCTACCATACTGGCTTCACGGCTGATATAGGCTTTTTCGAAGCCGGGAATATTGCCCTTGAAGTAAACGGCCAAACGGCGCATCATCTTCCGCCCAAAAGATACTGCCTTGCTGCGTGAAACAGCATCTGTGGCCGAAAACATCAACGGCGGCATTTCCGGGCAGTTCATGGACATGGTATGTGGCTTGCCTGGTACGGAAAAGGCCTGGATATACAGAACATCATCTTCCGTGAGCTCGCCTTTCTTAACGCCTTCCCGAAAGACATTCTCGGTTTTCTTCCATTTGGCAAATTCCCAAAACGGATCGCGGCCTTTTTTCACATCTTCCTTAAATTTTTTAGACCAGTTTTCTTCTAACCAGGTGTCCTTCAGTTTATCATGAAAGAAATGATAAACTTTCGGTACATCTATGCCTCCCATTTCAAACCGCAGGCTCATGGGCTGGTTTCGCCCGTTTTTTTCCGAACCTTTTTCCGTGGGGACTCCGGCAAATCGCGACAGCAGGGCATCGCCTGTGGCATCAATAAACGTCTTGGCTTGGATTTTCCCCAGCCCCTCTACGGTCTGCACCACACAAGCAGTGATGGTTCCGGCATCTACAACCGCTCCCACAAGAGCAGCATCATATAAAATCGTCGCTCCCGTTTCCTCACACCATTCATCATAGACTTCTGTCAGCAATTCCGGTACATAAGCTCCCATCCCCTCACCATAATGTGTGTCCGTTTCCGGGAGATTTGGCACAGGCGCAAAGCCAGCCTTGGTCTCTATGCGTTTGTTAAGTTCTTTTATATAAGGAGTATCGCTTTCAAATGCATAAGTAGGCATACAAGGAAAAACGCACCCTTGGGTTGCCAGGCCGCCAAGAGAAATCCCCCGCTCGACCAGTACAACCTTTACGCCTGCGCGTGCGGCACTGATGGCCGCCGCCGTCCCTGCCGCACCGCCGCCAACCACACAGACATCAGCGGTCAGCAGCGTTGGCAGACCTTCGCCATTCACTCCTGCCGGGGCTGCTGCGGCTTTGCCGCTCGGCATGGCTGTTTCCGCGAGCATCCCTACGGTTCCCATCCCCACCAGTTTCATAAATGCCCGCCGAGAAATCGGAATTGAAAATGATTTTTCCATGTTCATTCCCTCCAAACTACATTACAAACACGTCGAAACATCCTCCTGCTAATGACCAATTTGATTACCAAACACGGCGCAACATAATGCTGGCGGTCAAATCTTTATCATGCGCACCCTTTTGCAGCATGATATCGCCGCCGGCCTGCCAGCCTTTGGTAAATTCGGTTTCGCCAGATATCCCCATAATTACATGGGTCTTATCCTGACTATTATTAAGTGTATAGCTGTGCCCATTGTCGCCTTCGTAGTTGAATTTCAGATGCGGGTCGGCACCACTAAGAGCGTGTTTTATTCCCAACCGCATAGCGTAACTGCCCACGCCCAAATAGCGTTTCCACTCGACACCCATCCCCAGGGCAAAATAAGTATTGTTTTTCGAGGCAACCTGCTGATTGAATACACCTGCCCCCTGTTCATTGTAACCATCCTGCCGCATATACGAAAGCTGCATATTGACGTAGGGACTGACGTGCCAAATTTTGCCATCTTCGGCATGCAGGTCATATTTATATTCGCCGCCGATTTCAGCAATATAGCTGCGATAATCGGCCATCGTCTCTATTCCCAAATGGGACAGTCCACGGCACAGGCTGTTCCGCTGCCAGCCGTAATCAGCATACCAGTAAGCATCTCTTGCTCCCTTGTGATAACCGCCATAAATACCAATACGGGTGTCGTAGATATTTGAAGCTGATGTATCTTTGCCCAGATTCAGCGTATTGTACGCCACAAACAAACCGCCACGCGTATTTTTCCCAAAGGCTTTGTCGTAACCGCCGGAGATGGCACTGCCATGGTAATGGGCGCCGCCTTTGAGGCCGCCCCAGTTTTTGGTGAATTTTACCCAGGCCCCATTTTCGGCGGCAACAGGCAGGTTCACCGGTATATCTATGCCATTGTCACTGCCAGCATCAGCAAGGTTATTGCTGCTGATACGCACGTTGACCGGCTCCATGGAAAAAGCCGTGTTCAGCCTGTCAGAAATGACATGAGAAACCAGTGTATTCGTCTGCACAACACTGAGGGATTCACCTGCTCTTGATGAACTGATATCCGTCAGGGCCGCTTTAGCGCTGTCAGGCTCTAAATTATAAAGCGTGCGCATTTCTTCGCGACGGTCATCAGTCAATTTATGATACATGCGGTTCATGGCCTGATAGGTTTCTGACAGCTGTCCGTCAACATTTCCAAGATTATTGGCGGCAATCGCCGTTGCCGTCAGTGTGTTGCCCACCGTTTGGGCGTAAGTACTAAGCATCCCCGTAGTTGCCTGCGGTTTATCAGCCGAGTTTGCAGCATGTCCCTGCACCGTTCCCGCCGTCAGTACCTCGCGGCTCTCGCCGGGGAGCACGTTATTTAGCAGCACCTTGCTGTCCGTTATGTCTGCCGTTTCCTGCACGATAAAGCGAGGGCTTTCGCCAACCGTCACATGAGAAACGAGCGTTCCCGTGCTGACGAGATTTTTCATGGTGAGATTACCAGTGCCCGCAGCGTCCCCAGCTACGGCGATATTACGGTTGTACAGCGTGCCGCCGATAGTGCCGCGCCCGGCAATGGTGCCGTTATCTACACTGTAAGCATCACCTGCCACCGAGCCGTCAATGGAAAGTATTCCCCCTTTGGCCACGCTCGCCCCTGCGTAAGTGTTGTTCCCGGTCAGAGACAAACGCCCCGCGCCGCTTTTAATAAGACCGACATTCAGTCCCTCCATACCGCCATTTTCCACATTGGTGTTATACGCTTTCACATACAATTGGGTTAACAGCGCGGCTCCCGTGGCGGCGCTATTGCTTAGATTCCAGTTGGTATTATAGTAATTGTACCGTTCCCTCAAGTCTGCCTCCGTGCTGTCGGCGGCAATCTTGCCCACCTTGATTTCTTTGATGTCATTTGACCAGGTGGAATCATAACCTTTCGTATCAATGGGGTACATAACAGTGCGGCTGTTGTCGGCAGAATAAGCATCCGTAACATCCGCAGGCGCAAGCCGCCGGGCATTGAGCGCCCCAGGACCGTTTACCGCTTTGCCTGCATCTACCACGCCCTGACCAATAAAGGCCTGTAACGGCACGTTGTAATAAGCAATCGGCGCATAGTCAGGCTGGGTATATCCATAGGGCAAGTCATCAGCATAATAGGCGTTAATATCGCTTTGAATCTGTTCGGCGGTGCGAGGGTTGCCGTCAAAGTAAAATACATTGTAGTTTAACCTACCGTTATCATTCTGACGCGTCACGAAATAACCTTTATTCACCGTAATATTATTGTTGGCAGTGGACAGCAGCGTATCGGCAATTTCCTTTCCACTCATGTAGGGAAAGGCTTCCTGCACCAGGCCTGCAGTTCCCGTTACAAAGGGTGCCGCCATACTGGTGCCCGAATCATATATGTATTTTACTGGCTCGGCGGCAAAGTTGGCATTGGTGGACAAAATATTACTGCCCGGTGCCGCTAAGGTATATTCTTCCGCATATTTCGCGCCGTCAGAGAAAAAGGTCATCAGCCAATTGCCGCTTATGGTACCATCAGCATGACGCGTCATGCCTTTTTTGTAAAAAATCCCATCACTATAGTTGTCAAAATTATTGTTGAGCGCCGTGACATTGATTAAGTTCGTTTGCGCAGCATCATAAAACCAGCCAGACATTGACTGAATTGACGGTGTGGGATGGCCTGCATTGCCCGCGGCAAAAACGAGCAGCTTGCCACGTGCAGTAGCATCCCCCAAAGCCGCTACCTGCTTACTATGACTCGTGTCAAACTCCGCTAAATAGGCCATGAATTTTTCTGAAAAATCATCTAAACTGTTGGCGTTATTTAGCATTTCGGGTACACTCCCGCTAAGGACTTCATCAAAATACACCGGATCTGTCCAGGAATTGTTGATGACTTTGACATTATCTCTTGCGTAGAAGGGCGCAAAAGGATCGCTGAAGTCTGTGGACCCTCTTTCCGTCAGGTCATATCCTACAGGCACACCGACCAGGTCGGCATTATAAGCTACGCCATGCATGCTAATACCGTTCTTGCTCGCTCCCACAATGCCCGCTACATGGGTGCCATGTCTTAAGACGTCCCAATCATATACGCCCGGCTTTCCCCCGACCATCCAGGAATCCCGAATCATCCGGGCAAGATTTTTCGAAGAAAATTCCGGATGGGCAAAATTTGTCGGTGAATCGCATACGCCAAGAGTAATTCCCTTGCCGCTATAACCCTTGTTGTACACCGTGGCGGCGTTGATAAGCTCCAGCCCATTGCTGGCTTTATACTCATCTGTCTGAAAATCAGCCTCGGCCGCATAAGCAGGCGCATTTACCCCCAAGCATACCGACGTAAGCAAAGCAGCGACTATATAATATGCCAGTTTCCCCTCTGGCTTGAAATTTTTCCTTTTCATCTTTTTACTCCCTGTTCACCCAATATCCCAATATGTTCACTATAAAAAAGTGTATATTTATATAAATTCGATATGTTTAATACATTTCCTTTTGTAAACCGGAAAAATCCCCTGATGGCAAAGTAAAACCGCTGAACTAACCGGACATACAGCCCGTTAATTCAGCGGCTTATCTGCTTATTTGGCTTGTGCTGCCATTTCTTTCATCAACCAATCATGAATAGCCTTGTTATCTGCCTTCCCGTCGGCGGTCTTCTCATCGAGATAGGTTGCCTTAAAATAGCCGGGCAGCTCCTCGCTAATAAGCTGTATGGCCCAGGCCCCTCTATTCTCGCCAATGCCATAAATGGCATTCTTGTTGACCGCATAGTTCTGACGCACATCCTGCAGCAATGAGCGCAGAATATTCATGCCCTCAGTATTGGAAAGACGACCGACACGCGTCTCAAAGTCTTTCGTTGATTGAACCGTCAGAACGATAGCATACTGCTGCTTATTTTCCAGTTCATCCACCCAGGCGCTGACACCATCCGGCTGTTTCAGTAAAGCCTTGCCGTCGGTTTCCCCATTCACATCATTGATGACAATAATCAGCGGATAGCTTTTGCCGGAATCATACCAGCGCGGCAGGCAAATCTGATAGTCAAGTTTTGACTGAATGAGTTCTGAGCTGACAAAACGCTGCGAAGCCAGCTTTTTATCTTCGCTTGAATCCTCGCCGGGTCCCGCTGTTTGCACAGCTCTCTGCGGAGCCTGACTGACCTCCGCCTGCGCCATACCACCAAAGCCAAAGCTAAAGCCCAAAGCTGCAATAGTTGCCGCCATCATAATCTTCTTTTGCATGCCAATATCCTCCTTGCCTTTTAACGTCTTGTTATATAAATCGCCTGTTGGTATATTTCGCTATTTATGACTTTAATCCTGCCTTTTTATGTTAGCAGGATTTTTCTCGCAGCTCTTATGGGCAACTTCTTCTAAAAAAGCCTCGTCTGCTTTTTCCCATCCGGCTTGGTCAGCAGAGCGAAGGCTGGAAAGGCTGTATTTCTGGGTGTTGTTGAAGATAAAGGTCGAACCACATAAAAAAGTGGGGATGATTTTATTCGGCGTACAATAGATAGGGACGCCGCTGTTCCTTGAAACGCTTTACATCGTCCTGCCACATAGCACTGATTTCCTGGGCACTCTTTCCGGCCAGAATAGCCTCCCGTACATAGGTTTGGCCCATGAGCAAATCAAAATACACCATCTCTCTGCCAAACCTCTTGGAATTAAATTTCATAAAAAACTTTTCTCCCGCTCCCTGCCTGTGGAAGATTTTATATGCCTCCACCACATAGGATAGATCCATCCCTTTCGCCCGCAATTTCAGCTCGTTTTCCTGACTGAAATCTACACCGTAACAGACTTCTCCCTCCCGTAAGGGAGAATGTGCTGCTTTAATGCTGGTGGGCGTAAAGCTATAGCCGTATTTCCCCTGCAGTTCCGGAGCGCCGAAACACTGGAAGGGATGCTCCGTCCCCCGCCCGACACTTACCGTCGTGCCCTCGAAGGGACAAAGTGAGGCGTAGAGATAGATGGACTTCATATTGGGAAGGTTCGGGGAGGGCGGCACCGGCAGCGTGTAAGCTGTCCGGTGATTATAGTTCAGGCAGGGAATCACAGTAAATTTTGGCTTATTGCTAAGGTTCAGCCAACCTTCGCCGATAGCCATGTTCATAAGTTCTCCCAAAGTCAGGCCATGCACCGTCGGGATAGGGAGCCGTCCGACATGACTTCTCAGGCTCATATCCAAAATCGGTCCATCTACATAATGTCCGTTAGGGTTAGGCCTGTCCAGCAAAATGACCGCCTTGTCATAAAGCGAGCAAGCCTCGATGAGATCGCATACGGTGATATAATAGGTGTAATATCTCAGCCCCACATCCTGGATGTCAATGACCAGCACATCGAATTTGGCCATGTCGTTCTCAGCTGGCATAACAGTGTCCCCATCGTAAAGGGACAGGATAGGAATCCCTGTTTTTGCATCCGTACCGCTATCTACAGAATCCCCCGCCGGAGCGTCGCCCCTGATGCCATGCTCCGGAGAGAAGATGGCTGTCACCTGCTGGCCATTTTTCAAGAGCACATCCAAAAGATGTTCTTCGCCTATTCTGGCTGTATGGTTGCAAAAAAGAGCCACCCGCTTCCCGGAGAGCATGGGCAAATATTCCTCCGTTCGGGCATCCCCGGGAATAACAGAAGCGCCGACAGCCAAGGCATTATGGCCTATCAAGAAACATACGATAGTAAGCAACAGAAACAAGCAATGTTTTTTTTGAATGAACATATTCCCTCCTCATAGCATCCAAATGGATGTTTTTCATCTAGACCCACCGTAACCATTTCACCAATGCTCCAGCATGAACTGTACCAGACTGGCGGAATTTTTTGCTGCTTGCTTTGCAAATTCCTCAAAACTGATGGGCGAATTCCATTCCGGCCTTGGTCTCCCGGCGCGTGACCTGCATGTTTTCCTGCAAAGTATCCACTTCCGGCTTCATGGCTCCGATAATCCCAATCTTCATTTCTCTCTGCTCCTTTTCTGCTGCCATTGCAGGCAACGGTAAAAACACAAATCACAAGTAATAATGCGACAATCGTCTTTATCCTATTCATATTACCTTGCTTTCTACTATGAATGGCATTGTTATTAATCTGCCCATGCAACAGGCCCTTGCTCATTCACCGGCCGGCATGAGTATCAGGCAGGCAGGAAGATTCGAAGCCCCCGGTGGGGAGAATTCGAAGTAGTTGGGTACAGAGTTGTCATAACAGCCTAAATCAGCCAGCTCCATGTTGTTGCCAAAAAGGGCTGTCCCCTCTTCACGAGCTTTGGATACACTCTCCGGTTCCGGGGCAGTCTGATCCCCAAAATAGCCGGGGCCTTCTGGCGTCTCAATCAGTTTCGTATGTTGACTGCGCCCCCGGCGCACAGTCATAATGCCGGCATAGACGCCACCTAAAGGTGACAAGTAGTACTGTACCTTGGGAGCCCCTTTTTTGACAGGTATAGCAATCTTATAGAGCACACCATAATTGCCACAATTCATCGTCTGGCTCCCATCGGTGGCATCCACCCCTGCCTTGTATTTGTCTAATTTATTATCCGCCAGCATGATGTAGACAATGCCATCCCGTTCCGGGTCATATTCCCGCTCAGAGGTAATCACCCTGTCCATGCCCTTATAAGTACCACGAAGGGCCACGGAGTCCCTGGGCAGCACTTTGGCCTTTTCAATGAACTCCACAGGGTCCGCCTTGGCAGGATACATGATGACGGAGGTCTTCACAGGATGATCCACTTTGAAATCGTAGACTCCATACACCAGTTCTCCAGGCTGCAGGATAATTTCATCCATGCCGGACTGCAGCAGGCGCTTCCTATTCTTCAACAACAAAACGAGATCTAGCTCTTTTTCACCAAAATACTGGCGCTGTGTATTCTTGCCCACCCAAAGATAGTATTCGCTGGGCTTGGCTGTACCGCCACGGGTCACTTGTACTATGTTGTACTGCTCCTCGGAGTTGGCATTTTCCAGCACCACTGCCACTTTCTGGGGCACCTTGGTGTTGTTCAGATGATAGAAAAGCACCCTCACCTCGCCATTCACGGTGTCCTGATAAAGGATCCCCGGTCTGTCCACATACTCCGGGCTATCGGAAAACAGCAGGGTGCCGCCTGTGTCCTTGGAAGTCACTTCCCACCGGTGCATAGTATCCGATTTTGGGGCAGTTTCCGCCACCATAGGCATGCAAGCCAGCGCGCAAAACACACCGGCTGCCAGTTTCATCTTCAATGTCATTCTACTCCCCAACCTTCCTAACTCCAAGCTTATTGCTTGTTCCAACCTAATTTTGCCCAGGAATCTCACCCCCAGCATGGTAAGGTCATCGGATTGCTCTGCACCTTCTGCATGAACATCTATATCTTTTTCGCTCTTCTGCAAGAATTTCCTCCACGAAGGATTGAATAAATCCGTAACCACGGTGATTATTCGCTAGGGATATTCAACGCATTATTTCACAGTTACATTATTATTCATAATAAATATGTTTATCCAGCTTTCCTTCCAATCGTGCCAAAAGAAATGATGAGGATAAATTTCCGACCATATTACTTACTGTTCTAATGCCATCTACCAAAGGGTCAATGCCAAAAAATAAGGTAACTGCTGCTGTTGGCACTCCAGCCATACCAAAAATTGAAGTCATAACAATAACCGTTGCACCTGGTACGCTAGGAAAAGTAAACGACATCATAAGCGCTGCAAAGAAGAAGGTGATTAAAAATTCAAAATCAAATGGCAACCCTATTGTTACCCGTAATAAAATAGCAATAGCTGTTACATAAGCACAGCCTCCTAGCATATTAAATTGAATGCCGATAGGAACAGAAAAAAGTGCTAATTTTTCATCAATACCCAGCTTATCGGAACAATATTCCAGCGTAGCAGGCAAACATACATTCGAACTGCGGACAGAAAATGGTAAAACACTAAAGCTAAGAAATTTTTTTACAAACGGCAACGGCGAAACCCTACCAATAATTGCCAAAAAAACGGCTTCGCTCAAAATGATTATTAAAAATTCGATAAACGCAGAAATGACAATTTTGCTAAACGGCCAAAAGACCGAAATATCGACAATTATCATCATTTTTGCCATAGAAGCTGCAACTACAATAGGCATAGCCGGCATAATTGCCCTCACAGCATCCATAGCAAAGCGCTTACCAAATACGATTACCTCGCGAACAGGCAGCCCTCTGTCACCTGACTTAGCTAAAATAAAGCCCAAAAAGCAAGCTAGGAACAGTACTTGTAGAAGATTATTGTTAAAAAAAGGAGCAATAATATTGGGTGGAACAATGCTTATCATTACGTCCTTTAAAGACATGATTACCGCGGAATTGCTTTCCTCATTCAGCATTGAAATAAGGTCCGGCATAGCGCCTAACCAAAAGCCTAATCCCATTGACATGACCAGAATTACAGATAATTTAACAATAGATAAAAGTATAAGTTTTCCACCCATACGCCCGATATCTGCTGCATCCGACATACTCGTTATGCCCTCGATAACCGAGAAAAAAACCAATGGTGCTATGACCATCATCAACGCACTCATGAACAATTTTTCAATCGTATCAAATATGTTGTCAACCAACCATATAAGTATATCCGGAGCAAGTACACTTTTAGCTCCTATCCCTACAACGAGGCCCACCACAAGGCCAATAAGTGTATAAATGGCAATTTTATTGCCTGAACGATGTACACGGATAGAAATAATATTTACATCATTTTTTCGTGCATAACTTATGTCATCCTTATGCGCTTTTAATATACCCAAGCTGTATTGTTTTTGCTCATCGTCTGGAATTTCCTCTATGTCGTTGAGTGGATTATAGGCTTTTCCTGGGGCAATCAGTCGAAGGCTGACCTCACCAAAGTGCTTTGTAACCTCTACTTTTGCTTGAAATTTATTTTCATCACCAGAAGCTGTGGCAAAGTGAAAGAAATTCTCCTCTAGCAATAATTCGCCATTATATATTTCTTCTCGGGATAGTCCCAGTTCGGAAAAAGTTTTTTCTAGCCACTCTACTATTTGGTGATAATTTTCTTCAGAAACAGTATATATTGGTGTTCGCATATATTTATCTTCTCCATATATTGTAGGCTGCATATTCACGCTGAGATTTGAAGGGTGATGTCCATAACGGTGGCACTCCATGCATGGAACTCTTTTACTAAGCAGTTCTACACATCAGCCAAGCTGCCACAAAATTTCAGCCCCAGCATGGTTATGTCATCGGATTGCTCCGCGTCCCCCGCATAGGTATTAACATCCTGACGAACAGCTGCGAGTATTTCCTTTACATCTTTTGACGTCTGCCTATTTAATGTTGCCTGCAAACGCTCTTCGGAATATAGTTCTTCGGCCTCATTCATAGCCTCTGTCACGCCATCTGTATACAGGAAAATAATATCCCCCGGCTGCATAACCAAACTATGCGCCTCATATATTTCGTCCTCGTTTATGCCCAGCATCATATGTTTTCTGGCCTGCTGCAAATAACAGAACTTGCCATCCGCATGCACCAGCGGTGGATTATGACCGCCATTTACATAAACCAATTCTCCTGTTGTTAAATCCAGCCTGGCCATAAACGCCGTCACAAACATCATTTCTTCATTTTCCCGGCAAAGTTCTCGATTCGCCATCTTCATACAATCGGCAAAATCAGCAGCATTTTTCGCCCTTAAGACCATATTCTTTAACGTAGTTTTGGCGCGCATCATATAAAGGGCTGCCGGAATCCCTTTCCCTGACACGTCAGCAATCGTTATAACCAGATGATTTTCATCCGTCATATAAAAATCATAAAAATCTCCGCCTACCCCTTTGGCTGCATCCATGGCCGCATTTATTTGAAATTCCTGGTAAGCGGTCAAAAAATCCTGCGGCAATGCGCCCAGCTGAATATTACGGGCCACCGAAAGCTCCGCTGCCGCCTTTTCCCTCTCAGCTGTTGCCTTAGACAAGTTATCAATATAGGCTTTCAGCTCATCAGTCATAGAATTAAAGCATATGGCTAAATGTTCGATTTCGTCGCCGGTAGTTATATCAAGTTTCTTGTCAAGATTGCCACTGGCAATTTCACGCACGCCATCAGCCATTTGCTTTATCGGCTTTACAAACCGGTCAGAAAGCGCCTTCGACGTAAATATCATAATAACCACCATGATAAAAAACGCCAACACAGCCATCTGCAATAATAAAATCGACTCACGCTGCAAATTATCACTGAATGATTCCATCTGCCCCATGAAATAGTTATGGCTTTCCTGCAGGGAAGATGAAAGTTCGTCCTGTGACACCAGAATCCCCAGACTCCATTTCATCGTAGGGAGTGGCGCAAACGCCAGCATGTATTTTTCGCCATACAGCTCAACAGGCAATACACCACTTTCGCCGTTAGTCATATAATAAGCTGCCCTGGCAAACTCCGCCGACTCACTTTTCCGTAAATCCTGCTGTTTATCTGTCTCGGCCAGCACGCCCTCGTGTACCGGTGAAAAAATGACCTTGCCATCATTGTTCATGATAAAGTTAATGCCCTTATCACCAATGGCCGTATTCGTAATATATTGACGCAGCTCTTTAGTCGCTATATCAAGACTTGCTACGCCGGCAATTCCCTCAGCGTCATAATATGGCGCTGAGCAGCTTATAACTTCAACGTCACTATGTTCCGCCGTCAAAATTGTGAGATAAGGCAAAGAAAATACCGCCCTATTGGCCTTGATGGCATTTTGATACCACGGGCGGACACAAGGGTCATAACTAAAAGCCGGGTCATCAGATATCGGACTGTACTTATCCCCAACAAAGACGCTGCTGCAAATTAAAAACCCGGATTTACTACCAAAATAGGTTGCGGAATAACTAAAATAATCATAGTTTTTTTCCATCGGCACCATCGTACCCGTTATATTGGCAGCCAGCTCAACTTCTTGCCGTACCGTTTCAATCCCACGTTTTCGCACCTCAGGACTATAAATAATACAGGGCGCAGCCGGCGGAACTTTCCCATTATACGGGTCAAGAACAGCAGCTGGCAAATAATTGGACGGGTGCTTATGTATCCAAGTCAAAGCATCTGCTAAAATGGTCACATCATGCTCCATATGTGCCAACTCATAGTCAATAAAGTTAGCTTTCGACCTGGCTAAGTCTGCTATCGTCTCCTTACTGGTTTTATTTATATATTCCTGGGTGTATGCAGCTCCCTCCTGCGAAAGCTGCCCCCCAAAATCTGCTATATCTTTTTGCACGAAAGTAACGCCATAAAAGGACAAGCCTGCAAACACCAGGGCCGACAACAAGCTGCTTATAAGCAGGAGCAGCAGTAACCGGCCCCTGATGCTCAGCCGTCTGCGCAATATTTTCCGTACCATCCGCCAGTAATCGCCCATACCTTAAACTACTCCTTTAACGATGTCCCTCGTTTCCCTATCTCGCTTGCAATGTCAATGAGTTCACAATCCCTGATGTCCATCATCTTAACAATCAGCTTATTTAACTCACCGACAATGCCTTTAAGTACTCCAAACCACTTTTGAATCTGGAAAGTAAATTGATAATCCTGACCAAAATGCTGTTGGCAACGAAGCAGAGCCTCCTCCCCCCCTTTTGTCCCCACACTCCCAGTCTGTTGAACTCAAAGTTCATCGAGTGATTGGTGCATGGTTATGTACAACCTCACTTGCCATATCATCTGCCCCTTCTATAAAGGAATATGCTAAATTTATCTATTTCTTTACAAATTCGACAAACATCGTGAACATCCTGCCTGCAACGGCTAATCATGACAGAACGCCTGCGTCTCCAAGTACGCAGGCGTTTTCCCTGACACAGCAGAATATATCTTAGCGAGCCGTGTTCATAAGTTAGACAAAGAAATCTAACTTATGGGGGTCTCTACATTTCGTTAATTCAGCGGCTTATTTCTATTTCAGATACTTTTTTTCCAATTTCCCCAGAGTGCCGTCCATCTTCAGTTCTGCCAGTACAAAATTGATGTAATTCAGCCATTCCTGATCGCCTTTTTTCATCAGAATGCCACAGGAATGACGGGTAAATGGACTATCCTTTAGAGGTGCGGCCAGCCGCTTGTCCATGCGAACATAGTGAGCAGCCTCTACCGTTTCTGTAATCATGATATCTGCCTTACCCTCTGCAATTTGACGAGGGATATCCGCATTGTCATTATAGACGATAATCTTAGCTTGTTTGAGATTTGCCCGGGCAAACTTTTCATTTGTACCGCCCGGATTTATCATCACACGCACTTCCGGTCTGTCAATATCTGCCAGGCTTTGGAAACGTTTTGCATCCTTGGCACGGCAGAGTATGGTCTTGCCAAAAAGTCCTTCCCCATAGGCATCCGACATAGCCATGGTTCTTGCCCGGTTATAATTGCGCGAAATGCCGCAAAGGGCAATGTCAAATTTCCCGGCCTGCATATCAGCGGCAAGCGTCGGCCATGTAGTTGGCACATACTGGATTTTTACCCCCAGGGAATCGGCAATAAGCTGTGACAGCTCAGCATCAATTCCTTCGTATTCTCCGGTTTGCGGGTTTAAGTATGACATGGGAATGTAATCTCCGGTGGTACCAATCCGAATCACACCTCTGGCAGAAATATCCTCAAGATGCCCAGCCTCCGCACGTATCACAGGCAGCATCAGCACTGCCATCAGCAGCAGACCTATCAGGCCAACTGGTAAAATCTTTCTTTGCATAACTATACTCCCCCTTCACGTTTTTATGGCTCCACTATCCGAATGCGCGGACAACTTTATTTATTATTCGGATATAGAATTTCCGTTATGGCTGTCGATATTTCAAAATGCTGATAGTCCTTACGGTCTGGCCAATCCCCGCCCCATTCATATAGTGACCTCCGTTTACTTATGCTTGATTTATCTATTTCCTTACAAGTTCGACAAACATCATGAACCTCCTGCCTGCTGCCCATAGCGTATAGGCAATTGACAAGTCATCCTGCTTTGCAGTACCCTCCCATCCAGGCAATTGTTTTTTCTTCTTTAATATAGTAGAATGGAACTAATTAAACTATTTTAAAAAAGGATGTGACTTTTCGTTGGATAGTTCTGACGTGGGTTTATTACTTATTTTACTAATCGCCTTTCTGATTACCAGCGGCTTTTTCTCGTTGGTGGAAACGGCTTTGGGCGAAAGTCATCGCAGTAAACTGGAAAAGATGGCCGAAGATGGTCATAAGGACGCGGCAGGCGCTTTGGCACTATTGGAGCAAAGCGACAGAATCCTGACGCTTGCCCAGAGCGGCATTACCCTCAGCAGTATTCTCACAGGCGTATGCACGGGTGTGCTGCTGGCACCGTTATTGGCCGGGTTGTTGCAGGACATGCCACAGGCTGTCCCTGTATCCATGGTTATCAGTATCCTGCTCGTTACTTACCTCTCCCTGCTGCTCGGAGAATTCATTCCCAAAAAAACAGCCGTACATAATCCAGAAAAGATTCTCATGCGCTATCATGGCATAATAAAGGCCCTGGCCCGGCTGACCAGACCTTTTATCTCCCTGCTGTCCGGCTCCGCCAATGTCATTCTGCTCATCTTCGGTATCAATCCCTATGCTGCTGATACTGTCACCGAGGACGAAGTCAAGGACCTCATCGAGCAGGGCACAGAAGATGGCACTTTTGAAAAAACAGAGCAAGCCATGGTTGACAGGATTTTCCATCTCAGCGACCAAACAGCTTATGCCCTGATGACACCCCGGACGCAGATGTTATGGCTGGATTTATCAGACTCCCTGTGGGAAAATATGCGCCTGATTCGGGAAACACCGCAGGATATTTTCCCGGTGGGCCGGGACAGTCTGGACGATTTCTGCGGCGTGCTCTACGCCAAGGATTTACTCAATGCCACGTTGGCCCATGAAGTACAGGATTTATCCCAGTTCATACGTAAGCCCCTCTTTATCCCCCGCTCCATGGAAACTTTCCGGGTGCTGAAACAATTCCGCACTACGGGGATTCACGAGGCCATGGTGCTTGACGAATACGGCGGCGTTATCGGCTTTTTGACCATGGACGATATTCTGCAGGAAATCGTCGGTGAGTCATTCACGCCCCACGAGGAAGATACCGCCCAGCTTACCGCCCGGGACGAAAACAGCTGGCTGGTGGACGGCCTCTATGACATTGACGACTTTAAAGCCCGATTCTCCATTGATGAGCTGCCGGACGAGGACCACGATCACTATCAGACCATGGGCGGATTCCTCACTTCCTATTTCGGTTATATTCCCAAAGCCGGTGAAAGAATTGACTGGCAGGATTTGACCTTTGAAGTTGTGGATATGGACGGTGCCCGTATCGATAAAATTATGATTACGAAAAAGGACAGCCCCGCCAAAGCCGTGGCTGCCAACTGACACTAAAAAAGCATTCCAGGTTCAGTAAAGACTTGGAATGCTTTTTCTTATATATGTTTTAATACGCCTTCAAAGACACCTACCAGCCAGGAGCCGACGCTAAAGCCGCCCGGCACTTTATCCGATATCATAGGCACTTCTTCAACAGCCTGGCCGTCATAGCGCAGAACAAGCTGTCCTACCGGCTCGCCTGCCTGCAGGGGTGCATCCACTACGTTGGGCACATCGTAGGTCAGGGTGTACTTGCCTGTATCTTCACCGTTAATCAAGGGATAATCAATATCCTGGGACGGATATACATAGGCAGTAGCCTGTTCGCCGCCTTTTACCCATACCTTATGGCGTACCTTTTCCTTGGCCGGCCCTTTGGCCATCTTCACGTGTTCAAATCCATAATCCAGCAGTTTAGCCCCGTCCGTGAATCTGTCATCGGGCGTATCAGCTTTCATCAGCACCACGATAAGCTCCACGCCGTCACGCTTGGCTGACACGGCCAGACAGCCGCCGGCAGCCCTTGTCCAGCCGGTTTTAATACCTGTTATGCCGTCATACTTGCCCAACAGTTTGTTGGTATTCTCAGCCCTGTACATTTTTCCCACCGGATTGCGCCAGTAAATGTCACGGGCAGAGGTGCCGACAATCTTGCGGAAGTCATTGTTTTTCATCACATATCTGGCCAGCTTTGCCATATCACGGGCCGTGGAATAATGATCTTTATCGGTCAGGCCGTTGGGATTGACAAAGTTAGTATCATGCATACCCAGCTGCTGGGCTTTGCTGTTCATCTCCGCCGCAAAGCTCGTTACATCACCGGCCATTTTCTCGGCCAGGGCAATGGCGGCACCGTTATCCGATTCGAGCAGCAGGCCGGTCACCAAATCCTTGGCCACCAGCGACTCACCTGGCCGGGCCCCCAAGGGACTGGACTCAGTATATGCCGCGTACTGCGAATAGGTAACCGCAGACTTCATATCCATTTTTTCCAGGGCCAGAATCCCTGTCATCATTTTGGTCATACTGGCCGGGTACAAATGCGCATCAGCATTTTTTTCCCATATCACCCGTCCGGTGGTGCTCTCTATTATAATGGCTGCCTCAGCAGTTACCTCTGGCTCGCCGCCCTCACCGGCTGCTACCGGCAAATGTATGGTCAGCATACACAGCACTACAAAAACCGCAGAAAACTTTTGCCAGAACTTCAATTTCCATATCTCCTTTTTAATTTACCAATAGTAAAAGGCTTTTCCCCTGGAAAAGCCTTTTTAGTATAACACGTTCTTAAGTTTTCTGCATGATTTTTTTACCAGAAAAATTCTGCCTCAAATATCCGGTGCCAGGGTAGTTTTTCCTGTATTACAAAAATCCTCCTTGCCTGGCTATACATTTCCTAAATACACATGGTGCAAATGCTGTATGGCAATGGCCTGTAAATCTATAAGTGTTTGCCGGGGCGTGCTTGCCGCTGTCCATTTATACCGCGGAAAATAACGTGACAGGTGCAGCGGAATCTCAGGGCTGAGTCCTGCCAGCCACTGTACCTCTGCCGTAAATATTTCCCGGTCATCGTTTTTCCCGGGAATCACCAGTGTTGTCACCTCGGTATGTACACCTGCAGCCACAGCCATGGCAATAGTCTGTTTGGCTGTTTCCAGGTCGCCGCCCATCCATGTGTATACGTCTGATGCAAAAGCCTTCAGGTCAATATTAACAGCATCGACCCAGGTAAGTAAATTTTTCCAGGGCCGGGCACTAATCTGACCATTGCTGACCAGTACCACCTTTTGGCCGGCCGCCCGTAAGAGCGGCGCTGTATCCATAATATACTCATAGCTGAGCAGAGGTTCATTATAAGTGAACGCCACACCGATACTCCCCTGCTTTTGATACTTAACTGCCAGTTCCACCAGCTTTTCCGGCGCCAGATACCCCTGCACTTCTTCGGCGCCATGCTGAGAGATAGTATAATTTTGGCAGAAGGGGCAGCGCATATTACAGCCAAAACTGCCCACAGACAAAATATAACTGCCGGGGAAAAAATGATACAGGGGCTTTTTTTCGACAGGGTCAAGGGCCAGGGACGTCACCTGCCCATAGTTTAGGCTGACCAGCGTCCCCCCGTCATTGCGCCTGGTCCGGCAAAAGCCTGTCTGTCCTTCCGCCAGCTGGCAGTGATGCGGACAAAAGTCACATACAACCATAGCCGACACTCCCTACTTATTTCACCACGTTAATGCGGCCTGTCTCTATCCCCTCCAGACCATTATGCTGCAGATATTCGATAAAAATATTTTCCAGGCTGCCATAATCGCCTGCAATTTGGGCACCTTTCAGCATATCGTATCCATCACCGCCGGCGGCCGTGAAGTCATTAAGCGCCAGCGTATATTTTTTGCTGTTGTCCAAGGGTTCGCCATTGACCAGCACATTGCTGACGCGCTGACCAACTGCTGCTTTTTCGTGCAAGTCGAAAATCAGGCCACTGACATTTAAGAAACCGCCGAAAGCGTCCGGCAAATGCTCCACGGAATGCTCCAAAACAGCTTTTACTTCAGCCCCGGTAACTTCCAGCTTTATTGCCCGGTTGTTGAACGGTAAGATATTCAGCACAGCTGACTTGGTGATACTGCCCTGCGGCAGGCCGGCCCTTATACTGCCGCCGTTTACCATGCCAATATCAGCGCCGGTCACATTACGCAGAGCATCGGCCAGGAGATTGCCCAGTTCAGATTCCTGCGTACGCACGATTTCCTTCTGAGCGGTGAGTCCCCGAGGAGATTCGGCCACGACTACACCCAGCTCATTATTCACCTGCGTGTCAATTTCCTGTATCGCAGCCGCCACACCTTCATCAGGCGTCTTGGCAGCTTTTTCCACAGCTTTGCGGTCGAGCAGCGAGGCCTTGACTTTACGCAGTTTATGGTCTTTTACTACCAGCTCTACCTTGCCCAGATTATGGCCATAATGACCAGTCTGACATATAAGCGTTTTCCCTACTTTCTTACCATGAGGCAGAGTTGTATGACTATGGCCGTCAATTATAATGTCAAACCCCGGCACAGCTTTGGCAACCGACTCCGAAGTTACCGCCGAACTTTTATCCAGGCCCATGTGCATAAGGCCGATTACCACATCATGGGTAGCACGTAATTTGGGCACTAAGTCTTTGGCGGCAGCCACCGGGTCAGCAAAGACAAGGTCCGTCACATTTAATGGATTTGTCTTTATTGGCACTTCCGGCGTAGTCAGCCCCACGACAGCCACCTTCACGCCGTTGTACGCAAAACTCTTATACGGGAGAAAAATATACTGTTTCTGTTCCTTATCCAAAATGTTGGCACTGAGCAGGGGGAAATTAAGCATTTTAGCCAGTTCCAGCAGCCGTCTGGTGCCATAGCTAAAATCATGATTACCCGGTGTCATGGCATCATAACCGGCCAGATTCATAAACATAGCCATATTGCTGCCCTGGCTTACATTCACGAGCGTAACCCCGTGTAAGGTATCGCCGGCATCTAAGGCCAGGGTGTCCTCATCAGCTGCTTTTTGCTGCCATATAGCCCCGGCAATCCAGTCCAGTCCAATTGTCTTGCCCTCATCATCAGTACTTTTTACCCGGGCATGCATATCGTTGGTATGCATGATTGTGATATGCACACCATCTTTTTGTACAGAGGCATACGCCGGCAGCGGCAAAACCAGACTCAAACTCAAAACCGCCGCTGCAATCTTCTTTTTCCACATAACAAAAACTCCTCTTAATCTACATACATTCATCATATTTTAATGTTCGGTGCCGGCGGCGAAAATCCTTTTGCCGGTAAATAAACACGCTGCTCAGCATACAATTACATAGATATTGCAAAAAGCCCGTTGACACCCAAAAGCGTCAACGGACTCATTATAACTGTGCGAGCAATCCCTTTAAGTTTTCCTGCTTACTTCCCGGCAGCCGTTTCCTGCACGATAGCCAATGCCCAGCGTGCGGAATCATACAGGTCTTTTTCCTCAATGTATTCCTCTTTCGTATGGGCTTTTTCCATGCCGACGGCCAGCACAACCGTAGGCACGCCATAGGTATTGAAATGGTTGGCATCTGAGCCGCCGCCGGACTCTTCGAGTTCCACGGGCAGCCCCAATTTTTCAGCAGCTTTGATAGCTGTCTGAATAGCCGGGGATTCCTTAGAGAGCAGATACGGCCCATAGTCCGGGCTGACCTCTGCCGTAATCTTGCAGCCCGTTTTCTCAGCCCCCTTGGTGAAATGGTCACAGATTTCCTGCGTAATCTTATCCAGCTTGGCCTTATCACGGCTGCGGCTTTCATAGAATACATCACAGCTCTCTGCTACCACATTAGTGGCCGAACCGCCACAGATTTTCCCCAGATTACAGGTGGTTTCTTCGTCAATACGTCCCTGCGGTGCATCAGCAATGAGCAGCCCGGCCGCACAGATGGCGTTGATACCGGCCTCCGGCGCTACACCGGCATGACTGGCCTTGCCCTCAATATGAATCTTTATCTGATTCTTGCCGGGAGCCATGAACGTAACATGACCGGGATGATTATGCGTATCGAGCGTAAAGCCGAAATCTGCATGCAGCAGACTCTTATCCAGATTTTGCGAGCCGTGTACGCCGTTTTCCTCAGCTACAGTGAACACCACCTGCAGGGGGCCATGCGGAATATTCTTTTCCTTCAGCTGACGCAGGGTTTCTAAAATAGCCACTACACCGGCTTTATCATCACCGCCCAAAATGGTAGTCCCATCGGAACGAATGATACCGTCCTTGACAATGGGCTTTACACCGCCGCAGGGTTCCACGCAGTCCATGTGCGCCGTCAGCATAACCGTAGGCGCGTCCACTGTGCCGGCAAAATCAGCTACCAGATTTCCGGTATTGCCGCCGAGTTTTTCCCCGGCGTTATCCTCGTGAACGGTTCCTCCCAGGGCTTGCAGCCGCTTGGTCAGCAAATCTGCGACTTCGCGTTCATCATGTGTGGAGCAGCGAATCTGTACCAGCTCCAGAAATTCTGCCAATACGCGTTTTTCATCAATCATTGTTCAAGACTTCCTTTCATCATAAAAATCTTATAGGAACAACATCAATACCAATGCGGCTGCCAGACAGGGCAAAGCATTGCGCTTGGACACTTCCATGGGGTTGACCTTGGCCAGGCCGGCACAGATAATAGCTGCACCAGCCACCGGCGACATGGAACGACCCATGGCTCCGGCAATCTGCGCCAGGGAACCCAAATCCATAATGGACAGACCAAACTGTTCAGCAAAGGGCGTTACTGCGCCATTAAAGGCAAAGGCTGCGGCATCGCCGGAACCGGAAATCACAGCGATAAAGAACGGACCAAAAGTACCGGCAGCCGCTGCGGCCGACTGTGAACCCTTCATCACTTCCGTCAGGGCACCGGTAAGGCCTACAGCTGCCATACCCGTGGTGAACACGCTGGCACAGACAATCAGGCCGATAACGTTGGCATAAGCACTGCCCATACCATCAAAGAAATTCCTGCAGACTTCCTGCGCGTTAGACCAGGTAACCAGGAACCCCAAAACAACACCGATAATCATAGAGAGCGCCACGCTCATTTCCGGCAGGACAGCTACCTGCTTGGAACCAAGAATCAGCAGCACCAGCGGCACGAGCGGTACAATGGCCTTCAACGGGTTTACCGTGAAGTTATGCATATCGTGATGCTGTTCGTTTGCGATATTAGCCAGATATGCCTCGCGGCGTTCTTCCGACGCCCCTTCCTTGAATAAAACGGCATAAATGGTCATTACCACGACACAGGCTACCGAGGCGATAACCGAGGCCGGCGTTTCATTGATGATTACCGTCATCATATCCGTACCAGCCAGGTCAGCCACAAAGGGATTGTGCGCATTGCCCGGGCTGATGGCACTGCCCCAGGTACCAGCCAGTACCGTTGCTGCCGCCATAGCTGGATGGACACCGGCGGCAATCAGTGTCGGAATCAGAATACTGCCTACGGCAGCCGAGCAGCCAGCAGCAGACGGAATGGCCAGACTAATCCACCAGGTCAAAAAGAAAGACAAGGGAATTAAAACCATACGGCCTTTTTTCAACACGCCGGAAATTGACTGCACCAGGTGCTGGTCACATTCCGTCAGTTTCATGACATAGGAAAAACCCATTACCGTACAAATTGTCGGTACCAAAGAGTTGTTGGTCATGGCCTTCATAAAGGCCTTCATGATATCTCCCGGCAGGCCGCCAATCAGACACATGATGACACCGGCCAGGAACAGGACCAGACGCGCCTCAATCTTCTTGATAATCAGCGCAAAGGTAAGGACCACAATCAATCCTCCAGCAAGTAACATAAACTCTACCTCCAATGTTTATTGCTTATTATTTATACATCCATAATTATATATTATTTTATACGACGTGACAATTATCACCAGTAATATTTAAGTTCCCGTACCGCATACAAACGCCTTAGCATGTTTGTTATATTGTATACGAACAGACAAAAAAAATAAGTGGCCTGTTAAAGCCACTTATTAAATATGTTTACTTATCGTAATGCGTCACATTGAACTTAGGTTCACGTGAATTTTCCGCTACTCCGCCTACGGGCACGGTTTCTTTTTCCTTGGCTGCCTCAGCATCCAAAGCATCATTCTGTGCCTGCTGCGTCAAAGTCGTGGGAGGAATCAGGGCCGGATCGCCGTCTTTCGGACCGTCGTTGTCGTCTTTCGGCGGTTCCTGATTTTCATCATCGGCAATTTTACCCGTTTCCAGCAACTCTTCCAACTGCTTGGCCGTGAGGGTTTCACGTTCCATCAGCGCCTGAGCGATAAGCTCCAGCTTATCCCGGTTGTCAGTGATAATCTGACGGCAGGCCTCGTAGGCAGCCTCCAGATACTTGCGGACTTCCTTATCGATTTCGCTGGCCACTTCTTCGGAGTAGTTGCGTTCCTGATGGAAGTCACGTCCAAGGAACACCTGATGGTTCTGGCTTTCACCATAAGCTACGGGGCCCAGCACATCGCTCATGCCGTACTGCATAATCATGCCGCGGACCATGCGCGTTGCCTGCTGAATATCCTGCGAGGCCCCCGTGCTGATTTCCTTAAGGACGATTTCTTCAGCCACGCGGCCGCCCATAGCCACTTTCAGCTTATCAAGCAGTTCTGACTTGGTAGCGTAATTACGGTCTTCCTTGGGCAGCATCAGCGTATAACCGCCGGCGCGGCCACGCGGAATAATCGTAACCTTATGTACCGGGTCAGCATGCTTAAGCATCATGCCCACGAGCGTATGACCACCTTCGTGGTAAGCCGTCAGGCGTTTTTCTTCATCATTCATGATATGAGACTTACGCTCAGGGCCGGCCATAACACGTTCAATGGCCTCTTCCAGTTCCTGCATGTAAATCTTTTTCTTGTCACGACGGGCAGCCAGCAGGGCAGCCTCGTTGACCAGATTGCTGAGGTCAGCACCGGTAAAGCCCGGCGTTCTGCGTGCCAGGATATCCAGGTCAGCCTTTTCATCCACCGGCTTGCCGGAGGTATGAACCTTAAGAATGGCCAGACGGCCGCGTACATCCGGTTTGTCAACCACAATCTGACGGTCAAAACGGCCGGGACGCAGGAGCGCCGGGTCAAGGATATCAGGGCGGTTGGTAGCGGCGATGATGATAATACCTTCATTAGCCGCAAAGCCGTCCATCTCAACAAGCAGCTGGTTAAGCGTCTGTTCGCGTTCATCATGACCGCCGCCTACACCAGCACCACGCTGGCGACCCACGGCGTCAATTTCATCGATAAAGACAATACAGGGAGCATTTTTCTTGGCCTGGTCGAACAGGTCACGCACACGGGAGGCACCGACACCGACAAACATCTCCACAAAGTCCGAACCAGAAATGGAGAAGAACGGTACACCGGCCTCACCGGCCACAGCACGGGCCAACAGGGTTTTACCTGTACCCGGAGGGCCAAAGAGCAGTACACCTTTCGGAATACGTGCCCCCAGGTCATTGTACTTCTTCGGATGTTTCAGGAATTCTACAACTTCCTCGAGTTCCTGCTTGGCCTCATCAGCACCAGCCACGTCCTTAAAGTTGACCTTGATTTTGTCAGCACCGCTCATACGGGCCCGGCTCTTGCCAAAGGACATTACCCGGCCGCCGCCGCCCTGTGTCTGCTGCATGATGAAGAACCATACACCCACCAGCAGGAGAATCGGCAACAGGGACGAGAACATCGTCGACCACCAGGGCGGTTCCGGCGGATTTTCCGCATTTATCTCCACACCTTTAGCCGACAACTTGTCAAAGAGTTTCGGGTCACGGTTGGGATTGTCCGGGGTGATGGTCGTAAACTCCGTACCATCGGACAACGTACCGCGAATGGTGTTTTGAATGAGGACAACCTTAGCTACTTTGCCTTCATCCACCTGCTGCAGGAACTGCGTATACCCCACTTCCTGCTTTGTTGTGTTCCTTGTCGAAAAGTAGTCAATTATGGAAATGGCCACCAATATTATCAACAAGTAAAAACCTACATTGCGTAGAAACTTATTCAATCCATTGCCCTCCTTCCGAGAGGTTCCCCCCTCAGGATTTTATCTGTTATCAGGCGTAAATTTCAGGTTTAAGTACGCCGATATAAGGCAGGTTACGATAAATCTCGGCATAGTCAAGACCATAACCTACCAGGAACTCATCAGGAACCGTGAACCCACAGTAGTCGATGTTCACATCAACCAAACGGCGCGACGGCTTAGACAACAGGGAGCAGAGCTTTACCGACTTGGGTTTGCGCTCCTTGAAATACTTGGAAAGGTAATTCATCGTCGTCCCCGTATCAATAATATCTTCGATAACGATAAGATGTTTTCCTTCTATATCGTAGTCCAAATCCTTCAAAATCTTTACCGAACCCGTGGTGGAAGTACCATTACCATAGCTGGAGGCAATCATGAAATCCATGCGTACCGGCAGTTCCAGCTTGCGGAGCAGGTCCGTGTAAAACATCACAGCACCCTTTAAAATGCCTACACAGTAAATATCTTCCTTGGCGTCTTTGTAGTCGTTAGTGATTTCTTTGGCCAATTCAGCAATACGGGTCTGAATCTGTTCCTCGGTAAACACTACTTTTTCGATATCTTCATGTAACATGATAAAATCCTCTCTTCTCTAGCTTTATGTATAATATTTTTTGGCTTTCTTTATAAGCATAATCATCCGGCAGACATTTTGCACTGCGCCGCCGGCCAACCACCCATACTACTTCCTTACCTGCTGCCAGTAACAGCAGGTTGTCGCGCTCGTGCTGCGGCACTTTGTCGTCAATGAGCAGTTTCTTAAGTTTTTTATGCCCCTGTGGCAGTTCCATAAAGTCCCCGGGCATACGGGAACGCCATACGAGCTGCCCGGAGAAAACCTCCGGGGCCAGATATAATTCTCCCGGCCCTGTGCTTTTATTAACAGCCTCAGGCTCTACCCATCGGGCATGAACAGTATAACCGCCCACCTCAGCACTGCCGGGGCAAAGCAGCGGCAGCACAGGCCTTGCCACAGCCGGCTCAGCCGCACCCCGCTGCAGCAGTAAAAAACCATACTGCAAACGCGCCACATACCCGTGACTTAGTTCCTGCTGACTGCCGGTAGTGCCAGCCTGCAATAAGTCACGCAAAAGTTCCGTCTGCCGATAACTGAGGTCAAGGCTGCTGCCTGTGACCTGCTCCCACCAACGGCGAATAATGCCGCGCACCAGTGCCGGGTGCAGATTCTGCAGCGCCTCCTGCCGCAGGGCATAATCATGAGGACGTACAATACTGCTGTCGGCCCAAAGGCGCGCCACTTCACCGCTGATAAAATCATCGGCCTCAGCCGCCACGGCTGCCAGCTGACAAAGCCCCCGTTCCACTTCCGGATTATATCCCTGCCTTAGCAGGGGAATGAGCTCCAGCCGGAGCCGGTTACGGGTACAATCAGCCACAAAATTTGTGGCGTCCAGCCGGAAGGGCAGCCCCTCCTGCTGGCAAAAGCTCAGAATTTGCTCCTTGGTAACGCCCAGTAACGGACGCACCAGCTGGCCGCTGACCGGCCGCATAGCCGCCAGTCCTGTTATCCCCGTTCCGCGCAGGATACGCATCAGCACTGTTTCCGCCTGGTCATCAGCATGATGTCCCAGGGCTATAACTTCCAGCCCCTGCTCCTTGCAGATACGCTGCAAAAACTCATAGCGCTTTATCCGGGCCGCCTGTTCCAGACTATACCCCTGTTCACGTGCAAAGGCCGGTACGTCACCGTTCTCCACAAAACAGGGTATCTGCCACCGGGCACATAACTCCCTGACAAAGGCCGCATCTTCCTCCGACTGCCGCCCCCTTATACCATGCTCATAATGAGCGGCCGCCACCTGCCAGCCGTACCGGGAGCGCAGTCGCCACAGGATATACAGCAGGGCCACAGAATCGGCCCCGCCGGAACAAGCAACCAGTATCCTGGCCCCTGGCGGCAATATGCGGTTTTTCCGGCAAAATTGTTCGACTATTTCCAGCATTTTCTGTCTGTCATAAAGTACAAAAGCACCCTTTTTCAGAGTGCTTTTTTTAATTAGTCAAAACGACGCGAACCACGGCCGCCACGTTTAGAATCAGTCTTACGACGCAAGTCCGTCAGACGCTCATCGCTGTCCTTGAGGAACTTGGAAAGTTTATCCTCAAAGGATGCAGAAGATGCTCCATAACGACCGGGCTTACGAAAATCACGGCCGCCAAAATTAGACCGCGGTGCACGGAAGGAAGGACGGCTTTCACGCTCGGCTGCTGCCGGCTCGTCTGCCTTTTTCTCCTGAAGCTGTTTGATGGAGAGACCGATTTTGCCCTTTTCATCAATTGCTACAACCTTTACCTTGACCTTGTCTTTTTCTGTCAGGAAGTCATGCACATCCTTGACATACTCATCTGCGACTTCTGAAATATGGATAAGACCTGTTTTACCTTCGGGCAATTCGATAAATGCACCAAAATTGGTGATACCTGATACTACACCCTCAACCACGCTGCCAACTTCAATGGACAAATTAATACTTCCTCCTTAGGTATTTGAAAATACAGGATTTATTATACCCTTGACAACTAATTAGTGTCAAGGAGCACAAGGCTTATTTATGACCAGTACTATAGGGCAGTTCGCCGGCTCTGGTCATACCCAGATCCTCTCTGGCAACCTTTTCAATATAGCCCAGTTCATTAAGCTGCTGCTGCTCTGCTTTCAGAGCCTCATTTTCCTTTTCCGCAGCGGCCAGACGTGACTTGGCTGCAGCATAATCATCGGCCGCCTGGCTCAGATAAATCTGCTGCGATACCAGGATAGAAGCAAAGTACATGATGATGACAACCATGACCACAGCAAACCAGTTGATATTCCTTTGTCTACCTCTCGATTCCATCATCATACCTCCTTCCCTTTACACAAAAATTAAGTCCAAACCTTATAATAAACTTAAATCAACTATCTGGCAAGATTTTTCTATTTTTCCGACCATTGATAATACTGGGTAGAGGCAATGGGACGAAAATACGAAGAACAGCTCTTACAGCGAAAATGCCCCTTTACATTTTCCATATCCGGACGGCCATCCACCAGCTGCACAGCCCGGCCTTCGATGTAATCCATCATTTCGCCGCAACGGGGACAGACACATTGATTATTGGCATCACGCTGCAAAATCATCGGCGGCAGGTCACCGGTATTTACGACTTTTTTCGCTTTCTGCGGCGGACAGGCTGTCTTGGGCAAATCATGCTCATCATAAAAGCCGGAACCCAGCAGTTCCTGAAAATATATTCCGCAATCATAACACTCGTACTTGGGCAGCACCGCAGACATATCAGCCCGGCCCTGTACTATCTGCACCGCCTGGCCGTCAACAAAGTGCAGCGGCTTTCCGCATTTCGGGCATATAAAGTTATTGGTCGTATCTTTCTGTAATTGAAATACAGCCATATTTTCTCACCAATCTTCCCCACAATTTACGAGTTATAGAGAATCTGCATTTTATATTATTCCCCGTTCAACGGTCAAAAACCTGCTGCCGGAAAAATAATTTTATCACATACGTAATAACGCTGCTGCTATCTGGCTGCTGGCCTGTGGTTTGGCACAAGCCAGTGCCTGGCTGCCCATACGGGCCAGCGTGTCATCATTAAGCATTTCGAGCACGGCCGGTGCCAGCTTTTCCCCGGGATGCAGCCACAAGGCCGCGCCATTCTTGGTAGCGTACACCGCATTTTCCGTTTCCGGCCCTGGAATGGGGTCATGCAGCAGCATGGGCAGTCCCAGAACAAAAGCCTCGCTGATGGTAAGTGCTCCCGGCTTGGTGATAAGCATATCCGCCACGCGCATGAGTTTATGCGCCTCATCCGTATAGCCCCAGATATGCAGGCGGTGATGGGAAGTTTCGGCAAACGCTGACGCCCGATTCAGCAGGTCGGCATTGCGCCCGGTAATGACCAGGAGCGTCAGCGTTTCTTCGATGGTTTCCAGCGCCTCCAATGTATGCTCAATTCCGCCCAGCCCCAGGCCGCCGCCCATCAACAGAATAACTTTATCTTTTAGGTTTATTCCCAGCTCCTGCCGCATACTTTCCTTATCCGGCAGTTGCTGCAGCTGGCTGCTGACTGGAATGCCCGTAACCTGCAGTTCCTTATCCGCAAAGCCCTGCCGCTCCATCGCCTGCCGCATGCTGTCCGTAGCCATAAAATAACTGTCAACGCGAGGGCAGAGCCACACCTGATGCAGGGAATAATCAGTCATCACCACCGCCAACGGCAGGGAACTGTTGTTCTGCTCCTTCCACAGGGACGCAGCCGCTGCCGGAAACGGATGGGTGCAAATGACGATATCCGGCGTATACTTTTTATACAACCGGGCAAACACCGGCAGCATGAAACAAGCCACACTCTTTTGTGCCAGGCTGCCGCCAGCCTCACCGCCGGATACCTTGTAAAACACGTCGTAGAGGTTAGGGACAAAGCGCAGCATTTCCAGATAGACACGTTTTATCAGCCAGTGTCCCCAGGCCGTCGAACGGGCCATAAAGTCCACGGCCGCAATTTGGGCCTCCGGGTCCTGACTGGCCAGTTCCCGGGCTACAGCCTCCGCAGCCTTTATATGCCCCGAACCGATAGACGCCGTCAATATCAGGATTTTTTTTGCGCTCATGCCTGCACCTCCTCTCCTACACACTTGCCTATTGTATCACAAAACAACCTGCCGCGGAAAATAAAATTACGCACACAGGCCTCCGTCGACGTTTAAAATCGTTCCGGTGATAAAAGCCGCTGCCGGCGAGGCCAAAAATTTTATAGCAGCAGCCGCCTCCTCCGGGGTACCAATACGCCGCAGCGGATAGACAGAGGCCATGTCGGCCAAAGCCTGTTCGCGGTCTGCTGTTGCCTGCAGCTGTTTTTCGGTCAGCGGTGTCAGGATATCACCGGGGGCGATGGCATTCACCCGTACGCCAAAGCCGGCCAGTTCCAAAGCCAGTGCCCTCGTAAACATCACCACTGCCCCCTTGCTCGCACAATAGGCAGTACAGTAGTAATTGCCATGCACACCGGCATCAGAGGCCACATTAACAATATTGCCCCGTGATTCTTTGAGCGCCGGCACGGCTGCCTGCGTAAGATAATACGTCCCCTTGACGTTTATATCCCATACCGCCTCCAGCTGTTCCGGCTGCATATCTTCTATGGCACCCTCCACGTAAATTCCGGCGGAGTTTACCAGCACATCCAGTGAGCCATAGGCCTGTACTGTTTCGGCCACGGCCTGCCGGCATTCCGCTGCCTTTGACACGTCACAGCGAACATAGCGCAGGTTTGCACCGCCGCCCAGCGCCGCGACAGCCGCCTGTCCCCGTTCTGCACTGCGGCCTAAAATGACCACACGCGCACCGGCCACGAGAAATTGTCGGGCAGCAGCCAGGCCAATGCCTGACGTGCCGCCGGATATTAAGACACTCTTCCCTTGCATATCATTCTCCTTATTTCAAAAAAGACCGTGCCCCCTAGGGGACACGGTCCTGTATATTGCTTATATCAGCCGTTGACAGCGTCTTTCAAAGCCTTGCCAGCCTTGAATACCGGTGCCTTGGAGGCAGGAATTTCCATATCCTTGCCCGTCTGGGGATTACGGCCCATGCGTGCTGCCCGTGCTTTAACCTCGAAAGTGCCAAAGCCGATAAGCTGTACACGGTCGCCCTCGATAAGTGCCTGCTGTACGCTTTCCAGTACAGCGGTCAGAGCTTTTTCAGCGTCTTTTTTCGTCAGACCTGCTTTTTCTGCAACATTAGCTACCAATTCAGTTTTATTCATGTATCGTAGCCTCCTTAAAGAAGATTAAACTGGCTGCCGGCCATGGTCGGCAGCCCACGGAATAATCCGCTATAAGAGAATTTAACAGAAACATCCCGAAAAATCAAGGGTTTTCCGGGAAAAACACCGCCTGCCCCCTTAAAACAACGCATTTTTCCTGTTTTTGGGGAGGATTCAGCCCTTAAGTGGGCGGATGTATAAGCTGGTCAGATGGTCTAAATCCGGCTGTCTGTCCAACTCATACAGCGGAATCTGCCTAATGCTTTCATCTGTCATTGCCAGGTTGTGAATATAGGTTATCTCATATTCATCGGGATAAAGTTCCATAAGCATGAGCTTAGCGTCCGAGGCAATAGGCTGACTGTACACCTGCGTGATAATCAGGGACTGGGCCGGGGCCTCCTTGAGCGTTTCAATATCCAAGGCGTCAAGAATGGTCAGTCCTTCCACCGGGTCAATGCCCAGCCGCGTATACATGACTTCCACAAAGCTCATGCCGGGACGGATATCTACTTCCACCGCCGTTGCTTTTGACAAGTCACGCAGCAGTACCACTGTGCGCTCTGCCACCAACGGACTGCCCGGTACTACATAGACCAGCTCACCCAAGTCCGCAGCTTTTTGCAGCAGATCCTCGGCAATGCTGCGATAGAGGGTTTCAAAATCCGTGGCCTCTTCATAATAGCCGTCATAAGTCGTATATTTTATGCCGGCCTCATCCAAAGCCGCCACCGTCGGATGGATTTTCGTGCGCAGGATAAGATGTTCTGCCGCCTCCATAAGCCGCCAGCTCTCCCGGGTGATAAGCCCCTCATGGCCGGGTCCCAAACCTAATACCGTTATCTTTGCCATATCTTCCTCAGTTCCTCGTTGTTATCTTTGCTTTAGCCTTTTGTCCTGCTGTCTGCAGCGCCGCGTCTTCCTCACCGGCAGCCAGGAGCAGCAGCCGCAGGACAAAATTCGTTATGTTCTTCTTTTGACTGTCATGCAGGGTGAAACGATAACCGTTTTTCCCTGGCAGGGAGCGCATACTGCGCCCCAAAACCTTGCTGATGGCCAGCATACCCTTGGCCGGCAGGCGGTGCCCCGGCAGCAGGTAAATATCCAAAGCCTTGGGCAGTTCGCTGATGGTGCGCAGTTTCAAGCTGCGGGCGTAATTTTTTATCCGCGCCACTTCCAGCAATTTCATTACCGCCGGTGTCGGTTCACCGAAACGGTCAATGAGTTCATCGAGCAGGCTGCGGATTTCCTCGTTATTACGAATCCCGGCAATGCGCTGGTAAATCTCGATTTTATGCATGGCGTCGCTGACATAGCCGCCATCGATATAGGCCTCCACCTGCAAATCGATAATGGGGTCCGGCTGTACTTCAGCCACTTCCTTTTCCCCATGCTGCAGTTTATCCACAGCCTCTTCGAGCAGTTTGCAGTACATTTCAAAACCGACGCTGGCAATGTGCCCATGCTGCTGCGAGCCCAGCAGATTGCCGGCACCGCGGATTTCCAGGTCGCGCATGGCGATTTTAAAGCCGGCTCCCAGCTCGGCAAATTCCTTCATCGCCTGCAGGCGTTTTTCCGCTGTTTCCGTGAGAATCTTGTCGGCCTGATAGACGAAATAAGCAAAGGCCATGTGATGAGAGCGTCCGACACGGCCACGCATCTGATAAAGCTGTGACAGGCCAAAATGGTCGGCATTGTAGACGATAATCGTGTTGGCATTAGCAACATCAAGGCCGTTTTCCACGATACTGGTCGCCAGCAGAATATCGTACTCGCCTTCGTAGAAGTCCATCATCACCCGTTCGAGCATTTCCTCGGGCATTTGCCCGTGGGCTGTCTGAATCCGCGCGTCCGGCACCATAGCCTCGAGTTTTTCGCGCATGCGGTCAATGGTATCCACACGGTTGTAGACAAAGTAGACCTGGCCGCCGCGTTTGAGCTCACGCTTAATGGCCCCGGCAATGACCGCATCGTTGTTTTCCACCACATAAGTCTGTACGGGAAAACGGTCTGCCGGAGGTGTTTCAATAATACTCATGTCCCGGGCACCCACCAGTGACATATGCAGGGTACGGGGTATCGGCGTAGCCGATAGTGTCAGCACGTCAATCCCGGCGGCCAGCTTGCGGATTTTGTCCTTTTGCTTGACGCCGAACCGCTGCTCCTCATCGACGATAAGCAGGCCTAAGTTTTTAAACTGCACCTTGTTTTGATTGAGGATAGCATGTGTGCCGATAAGGATATCAACCTTGCCTTCCCTGACTCGTTCAATGGTGTGTTTTTGTTCCTTGGCCGTACGGAACCGGCAGATAACGTCCACTTCCGGACCAAAATCCATAAACCGGGCATTAAAGGTCTGGAAATGCTGCTGAGCCAGTACCGTCGTCGGCACCAGCACCGCGACCTGCTTGCCGTCCATAGCTGCCTTATAAGCCGCCCGAATGGCCACCTCTGTCTTGCCAAAGCCCACGTCGCCGCACAAAAGTCTGTCCATGGGCTTGGCGCGTTCCATATCCGTCTTGATTTCTTCGATGGCCTTTAACTGGTCGTCCGTTTCCTGATAGGGGAAAGCGTCCTCAAAGTCATGCTGGCTGCTGTCGTCAGGCGAAAAAGCAAAGCCCTTGGCCTGCCGTCTTTTGGCGTAAATTTCAATCAGCTGCTTGGCAATATCCTCAACGGATTTTTTCGCTCGCGCCTTGGCCTTGGCCCATTCCGTACCGCCCATGCGGTGCAGGCGCGGCACTTCGCCTTCGGCGCCAATGTATTTCTGCAGCAGGTTAACCTGTTCCGTAGGCACATAGAGCTTGTCATCACCGCCGTATTTGATATGAAGATAGTCCTTATGTATCCCGGCCACTTCCAAAGTGACTACACCAACATATTTACCGATACCATGTGCGGCATGCACGACATAATCACCGGGCTTGATATCCCGGAAATGCGCGAGTTTTTCACCATTGCTCTGACGGCGGACTGCCCGGCGCTTGGCATGGCCAAAAATATCCTTCTCCGTCACCACCACAAGGCTGGCACTGGCCATTTCAAAGCCGTTTATCAGCATGCCCACCTGAATGTTGACGCAATCAGACCTAAGCTCTGCGCCATCCTCCATCACGAGCGCGGGATAACGGTTACGGGCCAGCATTTCGCGCAGGGAATCTGCCTTGCTTTTATCCCCGAGCAGAATCAGTATTTTTTGTTTCTGTCCGAGCCAGCGGCCGATTTCATTTTGCAGCAAATCCATCTGCCGATGGAAGGTCGCCACGTTGGGAGCCGTAAAGCTGATGGTCTTAGCAGCCTCAGCCCCATGAACCTGCTGCAGGAGCATAGCGGAATACAGCACACGGTTCTCCCGGGCCGCCTCCTGCAGATTTTCCCAGGAAAATACCTTGCCCTTGATATCGGGGTTCTCCCTGACCATCGTGCGAATCTGCTCACGCAGGCGCATAGGCTCGTCAAAGAGAACCGTCCCCTGTCCTTCCAAAAATGACAGGAATACTTCCGCCTGTCCGGCGCTATCCGTCTGCGCCAGCGGCATAATGGAGGCACTGTTGATATTTCTGATGGAGCGTTTGGTATCAAGCGCATATTCACGCAAAGAATCTATTTCATCGCCAAAAAATTCCACGCGCAGGGGATTTTCGCCATTGATGGGATAAACGTCCACAATACCGCCCCGGGAGCTGAACTGACCAATACGCTCCACCTCGTCGGCGTGTTCATAACCCAGCTGTACGAGGCGCTGCAGGAATTTTTCCAGACTCATTTCTTCGCCCAGACTAACGCTGACACTGAGCCGGGCAAAGTCCTGCCGGCTCATGCCCTTCTGCACGGCCGCCGTGGTTTTGGCCAGCACGATTACCTGGTCCTTGCGCATCAGGCGTACCAATACATCCATGCGCCTGGCCGCCCGTTCCATACTGCGGGCCTCGGCCTGCACTGTCATTATATCCAGTTCCGGCAGTTCCAAAACTTCCGTGTCCGGCAGCAGGGAAAGGAGATTTTCACGCCAGTCCTGCAGGGCCTCACTGCTATGTACAAGAATGACCAGCGGCTGTGGTGCGGCTTTGTAAGCTGCGGCAAAGGCCACATGCTTTTGCGAGTTGGAAAGACCGTAGACCAATGTTTCCTGGGGCTTTCCTGCCAAACTGTCCTGTAGTTTTTTTATGCCGGAATTGCTGTTCAAGACAGCAAACAAAGAATTCATCATCACACCTCAATAACCCGTACCGTTTCCTTACATCCCGGATATATTACGCGAAAATGGGACTGTCGGTTCACGCCGATAGTCCCTCGTAAATATATCGATATTTATTTATAATAATCCTATTTCTCCCTTACGTCAAGCCACGGGCGCATGCGCCAGGTAAATTTTGTCCCCTGGCCAGGCTTAAGTGCCTGTAAATCTGCCGCTGTTTTCGCCGGGAGTTCGCAGTAATTGCCACAAAAGCGGCAATCAAGGCGAACCGAATCACGCTGCAGTGCTGCCTTTATGTCGGCACTGCCACAGGTACATTCCAGCTCACCACTGGCGGCTAAATCGTGAATGCGATTGAGTGCCTCCAGCAGCGTCTGCTGATGTTCGATGAACCCATCGCCATCAGACGGATGCAGGGCATCGTATTCTGCTGTATTAAAATCCAGAAATTCGGCAATATCCTGCCATCTGCCAATGTAGCCTAGTTCAAAATTATCGTGCTGACAGTAAAGTCTGGCAAACCTGAGTCTTTTTAGCTGTCGCCAGGAAATAGTCTGGCGGTTTTTGCCGTTGCACACACCGCATTCCGTTTTCAGTTCCAGTCCTTTGCGCGGCCGCAAGGTAATTTTGCCCATCTCGTGTCCACAGTTCCCACACTCCATAACGAAATGCATCTGCCCGCTAAAGAGTGGTACATCCTGCAGTTGGATTCGGCCGCAGCGCTGGCAGTAGAACGCCAAAGAACAGGCCGTATCGATAAGCATTGAAAATCCTCCTTTCCTTAACAAAATCCCAGTTTGCAGTCATTTCCTTACAACTGACTGTATCACCTTTGATAATACAGTATTTCTACGAGTGCAGTGGCTTATCCTGCCTGTTGCAAAGATTTTTCATTAAAAAAAGACCGTTTAACAGTTGATTATACACATTCCTACAGAACGGCCGTGACTGGGGGAGTATTCACGCTCTGCTACGGTTATGGGCTAAACTTATTTTTTTCTCTTAATCAAGGAAGTGGACAAAGGTTAAACTCGCTGCGCTCAAACAAAACCTTTGTCCACTTCCTTTTGAGAAAAAAATAAGTTCTTTACGCCCATCACCTAACGCGTCGCTTAGAATACTCCCCCATTCCCGGCCTCACTACGTAATATTTGTTAATGTATAATTCTTGCCAATTGCACAGTCCTAATGGTTAAGGCGATTTTTATCGTAGCAATTGCCAGAATAGTAACTTCTGGCGGCTTAGGGAGGTTTGGCAAAGCGCAGCGTTTGCCGGCAGGCGTTAAGAAACTATTTTTTGCCCACTATAAAAAATCCGCGGGAAAAGTCTACTGTCTGAGCGCAGCGAGTTTTGACTTTTCACGCGGATATAAAAGGCAAAAATAGTTTTAGCCTGACGGCTAAGCGGAGCGTGTCAAACCTCCCTAAGCCGCCAGGCTATCTCTATATCAAGTATAAAAATTACTTAACCTGCAAAGCTGCCTTGACGAAATCTCTGAACAGCGGATGCGGATTGTTCGGGCGGGATTTGAGCTCGGGGTGAGCCTGCGTAGCCACGAACCAGGGATGGTCTTTTACCTCCACCATCTCTACGAGGCTGTCATCGGGGAGCGTGCCGGCAATAACCAGACCTTTGTCCGTGAGTTCCTGACGATACTTGTTATTGAACTCATAACGATGACGATGACGTTCAGCAATATTGGCCGTACCATAAGCGGCGAGGGAATGCGTACCCTCACGCAGCGTGCAGGGATAAGAACCAAGACGCATCGTGCCGCCCTTGTCCTCAATCCCCTGCTGGGATTCCATCAGGTCGATAACCGGGTGCTTAGTCTCAGCATCAAATTCGGAGCTGTGTGCGTCCGTCATGCCGCAGACGTGACGGGCAAATTCGATAACGGCGCACTGCATGCCTAAGCACAGGCCGAGGAACGGAATATTGTTCTCACGTGCATACTGGATAGCCTTAATCTTGCCTTCCACACCGCGGTCACCAAAGCCGCCCGGTACCAGAATACCCTTGCAGCCCACAAACACTTCCGACAGGTCCGTTTCCGGATCCTCAATTTTTTCCGCGTTAACCCACTGGATTTTCACAGACGCATCATTATCGATACCACCATGATGGAGCGCCTCCGTCACGGAAATATAAGCGTCCGGCAGTTCTACATACTTACCGACCACGGCCACCTTGACCTTCTTGGACGGATTGTTAATCTTGTAGACCATCTTATCCCAGTCAGACATATCAGCCGGACCGTAGTCCATGTTGAGTTTCTGCAGGGCAATCTTGTCAAGACCTTCACGCTGCATCATCAGCGGCACTTCGTAAATCGTGGACGCCGTGCGGTTCTCGATAACAGCCTCCGGCTGCACGTCGCAGAACATGGCAATCTTTTCCTTCATGTCCTTGGAAATAGTCTTTTCCGTGCGGCATACGAGAATATCCGGCTGAATACCGATAGCACGCAGTTCCTTAACACTGTGCTGCGTCGGCTTGGTTTTGAGCTCACCGGCTGCAGAAATATACGGAAGCAGCGTTACATGAATGTAGAGCGTATCCTTCGGGCCGACTTCCTTCTTGACCTGACGGATAGCCTCGAGGAACGGCTGGCTTTCGATATCACCTACCGTACCGCCGATTTCCGTGATAACCACATCAGCACCATCAGCCTTGGCTACATCGTAAACACGCTGCTTGATTTCATTAGTGATATGGGGAATAACCTGCACCGTGGAGCCTAAGTATTCGCCCCGGCGTTCCTTGTGGAGGACCGACCAGTATACTTTACCAGTGGTGATATTGCTGTTCTTCGACAGGTTAATGTCGATAAAACGCTCATAATGCCCCAAATCGAGGTCAGTTTCCGCACCATCGTCAGTTACGAAAACTTCGCCGTGCTGATAAGGGCTCATCGTTCCCGGGTCAATGTTGATATACGGGTCAAACTTCTGAATCGTAACCTTCAGACCGCGGCTTTTCAGCAGTCTGCCCAAAGACGCTGCCGTGATACCTTTGCCCAGGGACGATACCACACCACCAGTAACGAAAATATACTTTGCCATGGTTTTGCCTCCTTATTATTCCTGAATGCTTTCCAGCTTTTTCTGGCGATTATTGCTCTCTTTGTTAGCTGCCTTGGAACGGGTGGCGCTGGAACGGCTGGAATGACGCTTAACTTCAGGCGGATTCCATTCCGTCAGGCCCCACTGGCCGTCCCCCTCATACTGGAAACGGCTGTCCATGTTGATGAGAGTGTACACTTCTGAAATGGCCGCAGACAGCGACTGCACCGGTTTATGCTTTTTCTCGATAACATCGAGAACCAAATCCTTATAATACATCGTCTGTGCTTTTTCCGTCAGCACATGATAAGCAATATCCACTTCCGAGCTATTGATAAAATCCATAATCTAAGGGTCTCCTTCCAAATCCAAAAATTACATCTGTTCCGGTGCCGATACACCGAGGATACCAAGGGAATGACGAATAACATGCGCCGTCACCTGCACCAGAGCCAAACGGGCCTCAGCCAGCTTGGGCTCTACCCCTACGATGCGGCAGCGGTTATAAAAGCTATGGAAGGCACTGGCCAGGTCATAGCTGTAACGGGCAATACGCTGGGGGGCGTAATCACGGGCCGCCCGTTCGATTTCCTCCGGATACTCCTCAATCTTCTTGATGAGGTCCAGCTCCGATTCATCAGTGAGCAGGGACAGTTCCGGCTGTGCGCCGACTGCCAACTTATTTTCCTCAGCCTGACGGAAAATGCTGCAGATACGCGCATGCGCATACTGAATGTAATATACCGGGTTATCATTGGATTTTTTCTTGGCCAAATCCAAATCAAAATCCAGCTGGCTGTCCAGCGAACGCATCAGGAAGAAATAACGGGCAGCGTCGGTGCCAACTTCTTCCATCAGTTCATTCAGCGTAACACTCTGGCCGGTACGCTTGCTCATCTTCACGAGCTCGCCGCCACGATAAAGGGCTACCATCTGCAGGAGCAGTACCGTGAGTTTTTCGGAATCATGGCCGAGAGCGTCCATAGCAGCCTTTACACGGCACACATAACCATGATGGTCAGCGCCCCAGATATTGATAAGCCGGTCAAAACCGCGTTCGTACTTGTTGTGATGGTACGCAATATCGGCTGCCAGATAGGTAGGCACACCATTGTCGCGAATAACCACACGGTCCTTATCATCGCCATAAGCCGTGGATTTCAGCCACAGGGCGCCGTCCTGCTCATAAATATTGCCATTGTCCTGCAGGATTTTTACTGCCGCTTTAACAGCCTCCGGGTGGAGCGTGCGTTCACTGAACCAGTTGTCAAACGTTACATTAAAGGATTCCAGGTCCTCTTTGAGGGTAGCCAGCTTTTCCACATAGGCCAGGTCCTTAAAGATTTCCAGACGCTCCTCATCGCTCATGGACAGGTATTTGTCCCCTTCCTTGTCGATGATACGCTGCGCGGTGTCAATGATATCCTGACCATGATAGCCATCTTCGGGGAACTCTACGTCCTGGCCCAGGAGTTCCAGATAACGGGCATTAACGGAACGGGCCAGATTGTTCATCTGATTGCCGGCATCATTGATGTAATACTCGCTTTCCACGGGGTAACCAGCCGCCCGCAGCAGATTCACAAGCGCAGAACCGGCAGCAGCACCACGGCCATGACCTACATGCAGCAGGCCTGTGGGATTAGCGCTGACGTATTCCACCTGAATTTTCGGCGCGTCCTTTTTCGGCAGCTGACCATAGCTTTCCCCGGCGGCCAGGATTTTCTGGAAGGAATCATAGAGCACATTGCCCTTTAAATAGAAGTTCAGGAAACCGGGGCCGGCAATCTGCGCATGGTCCAGCCAATCGCCCTCTATGCGTTTTACCAGTTCCTCCGCAATCTGCCGGGGAGCCTTGTGGAACACGCGTGCCGACTGCATGGCAAAGTTAGTGGCAAAATCACCGAATTCCTTCTGGGGCGGTACTTCGAGCACTACCTTAGGCAGTTCGCCTTCCGGAAACACGCCATCAGCAATGGCACTTTTCGCAGCCGCAACAATGGCTTCTGTCAGTGTGTCTTTAATATCCAATCCAAAATCCTCCTAATTTATTTATCCTCTGCCGGCTTTCCCCCAAGGGTATCAGTCCGGCAAAGCATTTACAACTACATTCAGGGTGTTATGTCCCTGCAGGGCATCGTTGAGAAATAAATCATATTCCGCCACGATTCTGCCCTGTCCGCCGTCAAATATAATATCCAGCTTTTTCGTATCAACCAGTAAATCAAAATTACCGTAGGGCGTTCTATACACACTACGGGTTCTGTTGCCCAGCCGAAACTCCAGCTGCATATCCACTGCTCCACGACGGATAAGCGTCACACCCTCAGCGGAAAATTTCAGCACCGTGGGCACCACCGTATCGTGAAGAGAGGCGTCCTCATAACGCACATAATGTTTGCCTGCGCGGGCTGTATACTTACCTTGTGCAGCGGTTTTCAACACGGTCTTTTCCCCCGTTGTATCTACCTGCACACCTTCCACAGTCACCTCGACTGCCAGCGTGTCCGTCATATAGCCACCTCTTTAAAACATACTGTACACCATTATAAACCAAACTCCAAACCTTGCCAACAGTTTTTTTCTTTTTTTACACTCCCCGTAAAGCAAGCCACTGCCCTCTCCGAAAAAGCTGCCTCCTGCGCCCTGACCTCACAGCGTTTTTCCCCACCAGCGTACAGTAATAAATTTTCCCAACATAAAAAATTAGCGTGAAAAGCCTTTTGCCTGGGCAAAGCGATTCTATGGCTTTTCACGCTAAATAATATGTCAAATTTTTCCTGCGTCAGCACACACTGACTTATGAATCAAACTTTAAATCTTTCAATCTCATGTGCCAGTTCTTCAGCCTGCTCGGCCATACTGCGGGTGGCCGCTGCAATTTCCTCAGCCGAGGCTGACTGTTCCTCAGTAGCTGCCGATACGGACTCCGTATGAGCGGCGTTGACGTTGCTGACCTCGGCAATCTCCTTGACGGCCTCCTTCATGGACTTCGTGCCGCTGGCTACACTCTTGATATTGCCGGAAACTTCTCTGATGCCGCCAGCCAGTGCGTCAATAGCAATCTTAATTGACTCAAACACAGCATCGGCATCTCTAACAAAATCCATACTGTTGGCCACGCTGGCTGCGCTCTGTTCACTGGCAGCCACGGCTTTTTTCATATCCAGCTGAATCTGATTTACCAAATCGCCAATCTGCTTGGTGGAGCTGGCGGATTCTTCAGCCAGCTTACGCACTTCGTCAGCCACTACGGCAAATCCGCGCCCTGCCTCACCAGCCCGGGCAGCCTCAATTGCCGCATTCAGCGCCAGCAGATTGGTCTGCTCGGCAATCCCGGAAATCAGCTCGACAATCTTGCTGATTTCTTCCGAACGGGTGGCCAGCTCACTAATGGAGGCTTTAACCGTGGTAGCACTGGCATTGATACTATCCATAGCCTTCACTACGTTATTGATAGAATCGCGGCCGGAAGTTACGCTGTTTACAGTCAATTCCGTAACAGCCGTTATAGCGTCGGCATTTTGTGCCACAGATTCCGTACGCTCTGCAATATCCTCTGCCGTATTGTCTGCGCCAGCAGCCAGGTCAGACTGGTGGGCGATACCAGATGCAATATCAGCAATCTGCTGTGCGGCCTGCGTGGCTGACTCAGCCGACTGATGGGAGGCAGCCGTCAGTTCCTGCGCCGACGCCGACACCTTCTCTGCATTTCTCTGCAGGTGACCGATAAGTTCCCTGATGGTTTCGCGCATCTGCTTAAATCCCCGGGCCAAATCCCCCAGTTCATCATTCGTATCTACAGCCAGCGGACGGGAACGCAGGTCACCGTCATTGATGGCAATACATTCCCCGCGCAGGGCCACGATGGGTTCGCACATCTTTTTCGATGCCACCCAGATAACAGCGCTGATAGCCAGCACCATTAACACAGCCACCAGTCCCATAATCTTTATCAGATTATACGCATCGGCCCGTACTTCAGAAATGGGAGCTACCGATACGGCAATCCAGGTACGATACCCGAGGTGCACCGGCGTAAATACAGCCTGTGACGGCACGCCCTGGGACGTTGTATATTCTGTAGAAATCTGCTTATCCTGCTGCACAGCGCTGGTAAAGCCGTTCACAAGCGCGATATCGATTTTCTTGCTGGAGACTTCCTTGGACAAGTCCATCTTGCCCACTTCTTCCGGCAGCTGGGCATAGGCAATGCAAAGACCGTCCTGGTCCGCGATATAAACGCGGCCATGTTCCATGTACTTAATCTCACCGACAATCTTAGTGATATCATCGAGCTCAATAGTACCGTAAACAATACCAGTCAGCACGCCGTTATCAAGTACCGGATAGGCCATAATGGTAATGAGCTTGCCGCTGGTCCCCGACACGGACGGCCCCGTCATCACCGGTTTTTTCGTCTCACGCACCTGCTTGATATAAGCCCGTGTCGTGCGGTCCATATCCTTGTTCTTATCGCTTACAGCATGACCTTCAACATCAGAATACGCCAGCATGGTGAAATTTTTCCGCTTGGCCAACGTATCAGCCAGCACCTTGACACGTTCTTCCCGCGTGCCCCTCATTATGATGGGATTCGTGGTCAGTGACTCCACCGTGAGTTCCCGTTCCTGATAGATTTTTTCGAGCTGCTTGGCGGTCCCGCTGCCAATTTCCTGGGCAATTAAATCTGCATTACGCGTCAATGCCGAACTGGACATATAGTAACTTATAGCAAAGAACACCGCAAAACTGCCCACAAACAGGGGAATAAACCCAGCCAGAAATTTGAACCGCAAACTGTTAAATTTCATGTTGTCCTCCTTGTAAAAATATTCCCATAAATAAAGCACGTCTGAAAAAAGCATTGTACGCATAGGTCTTGCATACAATGCTTTTTTCAACTTAGTGTGTCTTTACTGCTGTTCAACTGCAATATCAAGTTCTACCATATGACCAGCCAAATCCATTTCCACCGTAAGATAGTTGTCATCGCTTATCTTCACCTGGAAATTTTCCCCAATCGACAGGGACGGCGTGGAAATATCAACTTCCAGCCCCATACCCGTGAGATTGGTTGCGGCATTGGCGGTGAGCATATTGCTCATTTCCGAAATAGCACTTTGCGCCATGGCATCAAATTCTGCCACAGGCATTCCCATCATCATAGTCGATGCGATAAATTTCGCCGTATCCTCAGACATATTATAAACAACATTACCACGAATCTGCTTGGTGAACCCTACAATAACGGATACGCCCAGGCTCACCGCATTCTTCGTTTTTACCCCCATCTTTGCCCGCTTAGGCTCAGCGAACCCCAGCTGCGGCATTACGGTTGTGAATGCATCGACGAACGGATTAACTAATTTTGCATCCATCTTATCATTCTCCTTCCGCAAATCCTACACTCATGTTAATCTCACCAACGCGTGTTTTGGCGCTTATACGGAAGGTTGTCAGTTTCGGACTGGCTATACGTATCTTGCTGCCCACAATAGTGCCCGGCGGCGTAATACGCATTTCCTTATCTTTGAACACATCATTGATATTGGACACCCCACGTCCCACGATGATATTCACAGCCTCTTCTACAGATTCGCTGGCCTCATCTTCCGTAATATCTTCTACACTTTCCTTGTCCAGCATAATCATCGAGAACTTATGCATGGTATCTGAATCCATATAAACGATTGCCCGTCCATTGGGCAAGCCTGTAAGACCGACAATAACGGCAATACCGCTTACCTCCAGGAATGCACGGCTGTCCTCCTCCAGCTCAACCTCACTGTGAATCCCGGTCATGCTGAAAATGCCCTGCTGCAAAGCACGGACAAACGGTTTGGCATAGGACTCACGCAGGACAGCTACCTTGCCAACCTTATTCTGGCAAAGAATCATCAGCGTATCGATAAGCTCATTTACACTGACAGGTTTCTGCAAAAAGGCACTGATTCCTACTTCACGCCCCTTGGCTACCAGGCTGGCGTCTTTCATGGCGCTGATCATAACGATCTTAGCGTCAGGATCAATAGCACGAATTCTCCGGCTACACTCTATGCCGTCGGCATCGGGAAGGTTCATGTCCATGGTTACCACAGCCGGCTTTGTCTGCTCGTAAAGCTCCACCGCCTCAGCAGCATTTTTGGCTTGCGCACATACCTCGAAGTTGGTTTTGGCCAAATTTCCTTCGAGCATTGCACGGCTGACCTTCGAATCATCGACGATCAATACTTTGACTTTCTCCACAAATGCTCACCTGCTTCTCTAGTTTTTTCCTTACATTATCTTACCATCTAAGTGATACATGAATCTCAATAACTAGTTTTTCGCTATGCTGTGATAAAATCCCTGCTAATTATAAAAATTATTTTAAATTTTGCTGTTTCCTACTGCGTCAAAAGTTTTGGTAATCGACTCTGCCGGTTCCTTATCCATTTTGCTCACGATGTAAACAGCCAGCAGGGACAGGACAAAACCGGGCACGATTTCGTACAGTCCGAGCCAGTCAATCTGTTTCCAGACCAAAACCGTGACACCGCCGACAATAATGCCGGCCAGAACACCATTGCGCGTCGTCCGGCGCCAGAACAGCGAACAGAGCAGTGCCGGACCAAACGCTGCGCCAAAACCTGCCCAGGCGTAGGCCACCATATCCAAAATGAAACTTGACGGATTAAGACCGATAAAAATAGCCAGCGAGGCAATAATCAGTACCGATGCCCGGCTGATCCAAATGAGTTCTGTCTGTTCAGCCTCTTTACGCAGCAAAGTGCGGTAAAAATCCTGGGCAAAGGCTGACGCTGCCACCAAAAGCTGCGCGGACGCGGTACTCATAATAGCCGCCAGTACGGCGGAAAGAATCAGGCCGGCGATAATCGGCGGGAAGAGCTGGTTCGTCATTACCAAAAAGACGGTTTCTGCCTCCGTTCCCATCAAGGAGTCAGTCAGATACACACGTCCCACCATGCCGACAGCTACAGCCGCAGCCAGTGACAACACCACCCAGGTCATGGCAATACGAGTGGCCTGCTTGATTTCCTTGGAACTGGAAATTGCCATAAAGCGTACCAAAATATGCGGCTGGCCAAAGTAGCCGATACCCCAGGCCAGCAGGGAGAGCAGTTCAATCGCGCCCAAAGTCGTGCCGTCCGGCTTGGTGAACGGCTCCAGCATCGAATGGCTGACACCGTCAATGGCCGTAACCACAGCCGTATAGCCGCCCATTTCCATACCGGCAGTTATCGGCACGATCAGAATGGCAAAGAACATCATTACACCCTGGATAAAATCCGTACGGGACACCGCCAAAAAACCGCCCACCAAGGTATAGAACACCACGGAACCGGCACCGATGAAAATAGCATACTCATAAGGAAGGCCAAAGACCGTTTCAAACAAACGCCCCGAGGACACAAATCCTGAAGAAGTATATATAGTAAAGAAAATCAAAATAAATACGGCTGGAATAGTGCGCAGCAGGCCGCTGTTATCCTCAAAGCGGTTTTCCAGAAACTGCGGCACCGTCAGGGAATTTTTCGCCAGCTCAGTGTACTTGCGCAGCCGGGCCGCCACAAAGTGCCAGTTGGCCCAGGTGCCCAGGGCAATGCCCACTGCAATCCAGCCGGCATTAAGACCGGCCAGGTAAGCAAAGCCCGGCACCCCCATGAGCATCCAGCCGCTCATGTCCGACGCCTCGGCGCTCATGGACGTCACCCAGGCCCCCAGCTTGCGGTTGCCCAAAAAGTAATCACTCATGTTTCTTGTACGGCGGTAATAATAAACGCCAATAGCCATCATCAGGCCAATATAAAGAATAAACGTATTGATAATCGCTAACTGATGTGTCAAAAAAAGTCCTCCTCTTTTATTTACATATTTACAACAACAGATTAAATTATACTGTGATTATCCCTCGTTTGGCAACTTTATTTTTATAGTAACTATATCTTTATTGTCATAGCGGACACTTTTTCGCGTATTTTCGCGGAAAAAATTCGCTTAAGCAGGAAAAAACACTTGCATTCTCGAAAACCTTCCCGTATAATAGCTAAGGTTTTTCGAAAAGCTCCAAATTTAAACGCAGATGGCCTTAGTCTATCCCGGTACAGGCATAATCTGCGCTCTTTTCGTGCGTGCAAAAATAAAATTGTACGATATTTTAGGAGGAAAGTATCCATGAATAAGTATGATGTTGTAATTGTCGGCGGCGGCCCTGCAGGTGTTTTCGCAGCCTATGAACTGGCAGAAAAAAGCCCTGCTTTAAAAGTACTGCTGCTTGAAAGCGGCAAGGATATCTATACCCGTGTCTGCCCCATTTCTGCCGGCAAGGTAAAAAATTGTATCGGCTGCAAGCCATGCAGCATCATGCGCGGGTTCGGCGGCGCCGGTGCCTTCTCCGACGGCAAATACAACTTCACCACCCAGTTCGGCGGCTGGCTCAACGAGTACCTGTCCGACGAAGAAGTTATGGACTTAATATATTATGTAGATAAAATCAACATGAAACACGGTGCTCCGGCGCAGGTATTCAGCACCGAAAACAGTGATATCGGCTACCGTGCCCTGCAGCATGACCTGCACCTGCTTTCCGCCAGTGTCCGCCATCTCGGCACGGAAAACAATCTGGAAATGCTTAAAGCTACCTATGAATATCTGAAGGACAAAGTCGAATTCCGTTTCGAATGCCCCGTGGCTCACATTCATTCTGATGGTAAGGGCAGCAATGAGGTGGAGTTATCTGACGGTCAGCGCCTCACCGCTGAATACCTGATTGTAGCGCCGGGCCGTGCCGGTGCCGAATGGTTCTCCAACGAATGCGACACTTTGGGCCTCCAGCAGGAAAACAACCGCGTTGACGTTGGCGTCCGCGTGGAAGTTCCTGATGAAATCTGGAACCCCATCACCAGTCAGGTTTATGAGGCCAAGCTGGTTTACCGCACGAAACGCTACGGCGACCAGGTGCGTACCTTCTGCATGAACCCCCACGGCCATGTGGTCATGGAAAACACCGATGGCATTATGACGGTAAACGGCCACTCCTACAGCGACCCGAAACTCCAGAGCAAAAACACCAACTTTGCCCTGCTTGTCAGCAACCGTTTCACCGAACCTTTCCACTCCCCCCACCAGTACGGCAAGCGCATTGCCTCCTTCTCGAACCTGCTGGGCGGCGGTATCATCGTACAGCGTTTCGGAGATTTGATGAAAGGCCGCCGCAGTAATGCCCACCGCATGAGCAAGAGCTTTACCCGGCCGACGCTGCAGGCTACTCCCGGTGACCTCTCCCTGGTTCTGCCAAAACGTCATGTGGACAACCTCATCGAAATGATTCAGGCCCTCGACAACGTTGCGCCCGGCATGACCAATGACGACACCCTGCTCTATGGTGTCGAAGTCAAGTTCTACAGCTCCCGCGTAAAACTCACCAACCAGCTGGAAACGGAACTCAAAAACGTCTTTGCCATTGGTGACGGTGCCGGCGTAACCCGTGGCCTCTCTCAGGCTGGTGCCAGCGGCGTATACGTAGCACGCCAGATTATCGAACGCTGCCAGAAATAAATATCTTATGCATAGCAAAAGCTGACAAGTCAATTATTTGACCTGTCAGCTTTTGTCTATGTATGAACACTATTTATATAAATCAGCCCCCTCAGGCGGCTGCCACTTCAATCAGGCCTTTATGCACATCTTCGGCGACAATCACATGGCCGATGCTTTAATCATATCACAGAACTCTGCCAGCTTAATATCCATACAGCAGCCTATCTCATTTATGACAAAGTATTCCTTGCCGTCCTTAGCCACTGCGGCCGGCGATACATGGACATAGCCCACCACTTCATCGGTACCCTTGCGGCGCTTGCAGGTCACCCAGCTGTTATGCTCCTGCCCCCGCCCCTGCGCCTCAGCAGCCACCGCCGTCAAGGACGCTTTATCGGCTTTGATGATAATACTTATAGTCGGGCTGATATAATAACCCTTCCGTTCCATTACCATTTTAACAGCTCGTTCTAATAACATAATAATCAGCCCTCCTTTTACATAGATACATACGTCCCAGAAGAAAATGTATTACAACTTAATATAAAAAAATTTATATTAAAAAAAGCCCTCACCTAGGATGGTTTTCCCAGCGTCAAAACGCAGGAAAGCATCCCCGGTGAGGGCTTTTTTTAATATTCTTCTTCGTCGTCCGTTAAGAAATCATTTACGGCCTGATAAACGGAGCTGCTGGGAAAGCCGCGGCGGAACATGGCGGCCAGGAGTTTTTGCTTGTCCTGGCTGCGCCGGTATTTGCTTTCAAGCACACGCAGGGCGGCAGTGTACTCGCGCTGGCTGACCTCTTCCCTGTCCTCGGGAATACAGCTTTTCACCAGCCGTGAGGCATAGCCGCGCTCCATGAGCTTAACGCAAATCTGGCGCACGGAGTAGCTGCTTTCCGTATACAAGTAACGGAAACGGCGGCCACAGGATTCTTCATCATTTAAGTAATGCTTTTCCTGCAGGCGCAGAACAGCCGCCTCGATTTCCTCGTCCTCATAGCCTTTGGCCGTCAGCTTTTCGCGCAGGCGGTTTTCACTGTAGTCCTGCCGGGCCAGCAGGTCCACGGCATAGACCAGCGCCGGCTTTAAAGGGCGCTTAGACTTCATCATCGTCCTCATAAGCGTCTACAGGTGTGGCGGCAGCGGCAGCGTCTTCATCGCTCATGAGCTTGGCCCGTACCTTGGCCTCGATTTCCTCAGCCAGCTGCGGCTGCTCTTCCAGGGCCTGCTTGGCTTTTTCCTTGCCCTGGCCTAAGCGCGTGCCTTCGTAGGAGAACCAGGCACCGCTCTTTTCCACGATGTCGAGCGACACGCCGATATCAATAAGCGTGCCCAGGCGCGATACACCTTCGCCGAACATGATATCAAATTCTGCGGTCTTGAACGGCGGCGCGATTTTATTCTTGACAATCTTCACCTTCGTGCGGTTGCCGACGAGGTCAGAACCCTGGGTAATCTTTTCGCCCTTGCGGACTTCCATGCGTACCGAGGAGTAGAACTTCAGTGCCCGGCCGCCGGTGGTCACTTCGGGGTTGCCATAGGTTACGCCGACCTTTTCACGAATCTGGTTGATAAAGATGGCCACAGTCTGGGATTTGTTGATAACACCGGTCAGTTTGCGCATGGCCTGGCTCATCAGACGGGCATGCAGGCCGACATGGCTGTCGCCCATTTCACCGTCGATTTCGGCTTTCGGCACGAGCGCAGCTACGGAGTCAACGACGATGATATCCACAGCGCCGCTGTGTACCAGGGCGTCGACGATGTCCAGGGCCTGTTCACCGGTATCCGGCTGGGAAACAAGCAGCTCGTCAATGTCTACGCCAAGTTTTTTGGCGTAAACCGGGTCCAAAGCATGCTCGGCGTCGATGAAGGCGGCAATACCGCCGTTCTTCTGAGCCTCCGCAATCATGTGCAGGGTAACGGTGGTTTTACCGGAAGATTCCGGGCCGTAGATTTCGATAATACGGCCACGCGGAACACCGCCAATGCCTAAGGCGATATCCAGCGGCAGAATGCCCGTGGGGATAACTTCCACATTCATCCGGGCCTGGGCGTCTCCGAGCCGCATAATAGAGCCCTTGCCAAAGTCCTTTTCAATTTTCTTCAGGGCACTGGCCAGAGCTTCTTTTTTGCTGTCCAGCTCTGTTTTGCGCTCTACTTTGTCTTTCTTGTCTGCTGCCATTTTATCCGCTTCCTTTCTGTCTGTATCAATCAATTATATTATAACTCTTATACTAAAGTTTTGACAATAGTCCTCTGTAAAAGAACAGGGACTGCCTGACACAGCCCCTGCTATCTCACCTTATTAACTTACTTCATGCGGTTGATGGTGAAACGGCCGCTCTCTACTTCCTTGCGGTGACAGTGAGGGCATTCATTTTCAATGAGGCCCGTATAGCCGCAGACCGGGTCACGGTCTACAGGGTGGTTGATGGAGAAGTAGCCCATATCGGCATCATGCATGGCCCGTACCAGACGTTCAAAGGCCTTGACGTTCTTCGTGGGGTCGCCATCCATTTCGATATAAGCGATATGGCCGGCATTTTCCAGCGCATGGTACGGCGCCTCAATGCGAATCTTGTCGATGGCCTTAATCTTGTAATAGACCGGCACATGGGAGCTGTTGGTCATATAGCCTCTGTCGGTTACACCTTCGATAACACCGTACTTCTTGCGGTTGGAGCGCTGGAACTGACCGGCCGTAGACTCAGCCGGCGTACCAAAGCAGGACCAGTTCATATGCTCTTCCTCGGTGTATTTATCCGTAGCCTCACGCAGATGGCCGACAATCTTAAGTCCGAGCTGCTGGGCCTCTTCGCTTTCGCCGTGGTGCTTGCCGATAAGGGCTTTAAGGCACTCGGCCAGGCCGCAGAAACCAATGGAGAAGGATGCATGTTTCAGCACGTCCTTAATGCTGTCATCAGCACGCAGCTTTTCGCTGTCCATCCACACACCCTGTCCCATGAGGAACGGATAGTTGTATACGTGCTTTTCCTGAATAACGGCCAGGCGTGCCAGAATATAGTCATGGCTGATTTTGATGTACTTGTCAAACAGCTGCCAGAACTTGTCCATATCGCCCTTGGCCTCTAACGCCAGCTTGGGCAGGTTGATGGTCGTAAAGGCAAAGTTGCCGCGGCTGCCGGATTCTTCCGGGCCGTTGATGTTGCCCATAACGCGCGTACGGCAGCCCATCGTAGCCACAGTGGAGTTGTAATCACCCGGCTTGTAGTACTGCAGGTTGTACGGTGCGTCGATGTTCACAAAGTTCGGGAACAGACGCTTAGCACTGACTCTGCAGGCCTTCTGGAACAGGTCGTAGTTGGGGTCCTCGGGGTTGTAGTTGACGCCGGCCTTTAACTGGAACACGGAAATCGGGAAAATCGGCGTTTCGCCGTTGCCCAGACCAGACCAGATGGCGTTAAGCACCTCACGGGTGGCCAGACGGCCTTCCGGCGAAGTATCCATACCGTAGTTCAGCGAGCTGAACGGTACCTGCGCACCAGCACGGCTATGGAGAGTATTGAAGTTATGAATCATCGCCTCCATGGCCTGATGGGTTTCCTCAACCACGTCAGCGCAGGACAAGCGGTAAACATTGCGGGCCAGACGGCCGGCCTCCGTGGTGGGCAGCTGATAGGTGTCCGTCAGCACCTTTTCCAAAGCCGTCTTAATCGCAGCTGTGGATTCTACAGCCCGGGTGTCATCACTGTTTTCCGTATAACTGCAGGCGTCAAAGTCCATAACCGGCTTGAATACAGCCTTGAATTCCTGCTCCGTCCCGAAGTCATGGTCATCAAACTGATACATCAAAGCCTTGTGCGCCTCGGAAATAACAGCCTTATGGAAGGATTTGCGCACGCCGTCAGCCATGGCATAGTCAAAAGCGTTGATGGACTGGCCGCCAAACATATCGTTCTGATTGGACTGAATGGCAATAGCCGCCAGGGACGCATAGGAACGAATGGAATTAGGTTCACGCAGGAAACCATGCCCCGTGGAAAAACCGCCCCTAAAGAGTTTTAAGAGGTCAATCTGACAGCAGTTGAAAGTGATAAGGGAAAAATCCTTATCATGGATATGAATCCAGTTTTCCTTGTCAGCCTCACGGAATTCGTCGGTAAGCACATAGTTATCCACGAAGTGCTTGGCCCCTTCGGCACCGAGTTTCAGCATGATACCCATGGAGGCGTCGGTATTGATATTGGCATTGTCGCGCTTGGAGTCCACATCCACAGCGTCAGCAAAGAAAATATCCCGATAGGACGACATGAGATGTTTCTGTGCCGTACGGCGTTCGGCGTGTTTCTGACGATAAGTGATGTATTTCTTGGCAATATCGTAGAAATCATATTTCATGAGTTCCTGTTCTACGACGTCCTGTATTTCTTCTACACTGACATTTTCCCGGTCCTGAATATCCCATTCCACCTGACTGGTGACTTCGTCGATATCCTTCGGTGTCATTTTTTTGCCGCTGTCATTGTTGGCACCGACAATGGCGTTGTAAATCTTTTCACGGTTATATGGCACAGTATGGCCAGAGCGCTTTGTCACAGTTTTTAAATTCATGCTGCTTATGGATATCACCATATATGTGATATCTCCTCACGCCTCCCTCTATATGTAGTATGTGTTAATTCCCATAACGGTATATATTGTAGCAAATAACGCCCTCTTGCGCAATGACCAAAATCATCACTGGTCTTATTTTCTCACCCAAAAAACGGCAGAATCCCTTTGATTCTGCCGTTTCTGCTATCAGTAAATTATTTTTTGCCCGTCAGTTCCTGTTTGTCATTGCATTCCTGCAATATGTCCATCAGCTTGTAGAGCAGTCTGTACAGCTCTTTGGCCTCGTCCTCCGGGAATGCCGAAAGCTCACTGGCCATAGCCTGCGGAATCTTGGCTGCCGCCCGTTTTAACTTGCGGCCCTCATCGGTAATACAGGCAATAACCACGCGTTCATCCTGCGTAGAACGTTCACGCTTTAAATAGCCACGGCTTTCCAGTTTTTTGAGCAGCGGCGTGAGCGTGCCCGAATCCAAATGGAGTTTCTTACCTAAATCACGTACACTGACACGTCCTTCTTCCCAAAGGACCATCATGGAAATGTACTGTGTGTAGGTCAATCCCAAAACTTCCAAATGCGGACGATATGCCTTCACTACATCCCTAGCGCAGGCATACAAGGGAAAACAGAGTTGATTTTCCAGACGCAATGAATCTTTCTTGTCCATAAAATAACCCCCACTTCTAAAATTTTTCACAATTATATCTTACGCCTCTATTGCCTTAAAAGTCAAGGACTCAGGCCGTTTGTGACAAATTTTTGTCAACATATTCATAATTTTTTGTTTACCTAGTATTTTACTTCCTGTCCGCCGTACAATTGACGTGACCGCTTATTTCGTGTAGAATTGTCGGTGTGTTTTTCAATATATATAAAGGAAGAATGTTTATGCTTATGAATACCGCACAGCAGGACGCTTTGATTCGTCGTTTAGCAGCTGCCGCCAGCTACTTTTGCTGTCTGATTGCCTTTTATATCGACATTGGCCAGGATATGGGTGCCAAGTACTTTATGCCCATACTGCTGCCCGTCATCATCGCCCTGGTGCTTATGCAGTATGCCACCCGGCTGTCCATCTTCTGCCGAGCGGCCCTGCCGAATCTCATCACCAGTCTGGGCTGGAGCATGACCTTTCCTTTGCTCTATACGTGGACCTATAACACCGGCTGGTATCAGTCCAAAATCTGTTTTGATTTCGTGGTGGGTGTCGCCGCGTTCATTCTCATGATGAGTCTGGAAAGCGTGCTGGCCCGTCTGGGACATATAAAAATCAGTTCCCTGTTTATGGCTCTCCTGAATTTTGCCGGGCTGGCCATTCCGTTTATCCAGTGGGTTTATTACTGCCTCTTTTGGCACTGCCTGACACCGGCCTCCTTGATGGCTCTGTATCTGACCAATTACAACGAAAGCATTGACTTTATCCAGTCCAATCTGGGACTTGTCCCGGCACTGCTCATCTTTGCCAGCTTTGGCCTCTTTATCTACCTGTGCTATCGGGCCCATCTCCACTTTGCGCGGCTCACCATTGATGAAGACGCCAGTGCAGCCCGGCTTACCACACTCGGCCTGCTGGTATTCTGCTCACTTTGGGCGCACAGCTTTTACCTGCCCCAGACCTCTTTTGCCGAGCTCTGGAATGATGTGACCACCTATGTGGAGCAGACGCAGGAATACAGCACCGGCCATGACGAGCGCTTTGACAGTCTGATAATCGACGACCGCAACACTCTGGCGGCCAAAGCCCCGGGTACGGTCATCGTCATCATCGGTGAGTCGGCCTCCCGTAACTACATGCAGGCCTATACGCCGTCTTTCCCTTATGCTGATACGCCCTGGCTCAGCGAAAAGCTCAACAGCGGCGAACCTGGCTTTATCAATTTTACCAACGCCTATGCGTCCTGGTCCCAGACCGTGCCGGTGCTGCAGCGGGCCTTGACCGAGCAGAGCCAGTATAACGGCAAGGAATTCTTTGAGTCCGCCTCCATTGTGGACGTCGCCAAGAAATCCGGCTATGAAACCTGGTGGTTCAGCAATCAGGGCCGTTACGGCCAGTATGACAGCGCCATCACGCTCGTGGCCAAGACAGCCGACCACGCAACCTGGACCGATGATTCCTACACGTTCTCGGACAAATATGACGAGTCACTGCTCCCCTATCTTTCCCAGCTTGACCCGTCAAAAAACAATTTTGTCGTGCTGCATATCATGGGCAGCCATATCTACTACAACAACCGCTATCCTGGTACGTTCAACAAGTTCCAGACCACAGAGGAAGATTCTTCTGCTACTTCTACACCTTCCTATGCCAACAGTATCCTCTACACAGATTATGTTGTCAGCCAGATTTTTGACTACGCCCAGAAACATTTGAACCTGCAGGCAATGGTCTACTTCTCCGACCACGGGGAAAATCTGGAGATTTCCCATAATCCCGATGTGTTCAGCTTTGACATGGTGCGTATCCCGTTTTGGATGTACCTGTCACCTGCGTACCACGAGGCCATGCCGCGCCATACACAGGCGCTCTACGACCATCAGCACCGCTACTTCACCAACGATATGCTCTACGATACCATCTGCGGTCTGCTGAATGCTCCCTCCAGCCGTTACAATCCTGAGCAGGACTTTGCCAGTTTCACCTACAGTTTCACGCGCAATGACCTGACCACTATGCTGGGGCAGCGCAAGCTCACCGAGGACGCCGACGGCGGCCCGGAAGAATAATTGCACAAAAATAGGAACGACCGCCAAAAGTCGTTCCTATTTTTTAATTATCGTATTTTCGTTCACTGCTCCGGGGATGGAATAAATGCCAGCCATAATGCAGGGCCCCAAACCGCAGGCCGATGACCAGCACAAAACACACCCAGGCCATGGTAACTGTATCAGCCACAGTCTGCAGCAGGCAGGCAAAAACCGCTCCCACCAGCGAGGCCGTCGCATAGATATCCTTGTAGAGCACCGCCGGCATGCGGTTGGCCATCAGGTCACGCAGAATACCGCCGCCCACCGCGGTAATCACGCCCAGCAGCACTGGCAGCACGTAGGGATTGCCGGCATGGCAGGCCAGTCCGGTCAGCATGCCCGTAATGGTAAAAGCGGCCAGCCCCACCGTATCAAACATATTATACAGCCACAGCATAAACGCTTTATTCGGCGCAGCATAGGGCCAAAAGCTATACGCCAGCGACACAATAATGGCGGTGACTATCGCCAGCATGAAATCCGTGACATTGCATAACGCTACCGGCGGTGTAATGCCTGCCAGCACGTCACGCACCATGCCGCCGCCCACAGCTGTCAGCGAGGCCAGCACGATAATGCCAAAGATATCCATGCGCCGGTGTATGGCCACCATGGCTCCCGATATCGCAAAGGCAATCGTCCCCATGATATCAAAGATAACCCAAGTCAAACTATCCATAAAAATATAAACTCATTTCTCCTTGCCAAACCACAGCCAGAACAGCACCGGGAAAATCAAAAATTCCAGGGCAAAAATCAAGGCAAACAGGCCATTGATAAATTCCCAGCTCAGGAGGTTTCCTTCCCATCTGACAGCCGGCGGTCCATGATATTTTTCCGGCACAAAACCGCCCACCACCCGGGGGCCGCTGCCACTGTCAGCCGCAGCTACCACAGCGACAGGTTGTTCTTCCTGATAACTGCTGTCCTGCGCCCACATAGTCCATATCAAGCAGCTTACCGTCAGCAACAGCACAAATACCGCCAGTAATGTCAGTTTTTTATCACTATGCCTGGACATATTATCTTTGTGTTGTGCCATGGCTATCCCTCTTCACCAAGAAATACAAATTTGCAATAATTCTAATCTACATCTAATATTACTTTAACCTTTATAAGGAAGTTTGTCAATTCTAACGCACACCATCTTCTTTCGCCAGGCAAGCCCAAGGTTGAAATCCCGTGGGCTTTCTGCTAAATTGAAAGCATGACATTTTCAGGGAGGCCTAATTATGCAGGTTACGGGAATTATCGCTGAGTACAATCCATTTCATAACGGACATCTTTACCAGATAAATAAAATACGCACGCAAAGTGACGCACGGATTATCGCCGTCATGAGCGGCAGTTTTACCCAGCGCGGCGAGGCCACACTGCTCGATAAGTGGGAAAGGGCCCGGCTGGCTGTGCTCTGTGGCTGTGACCTTGTCTTGGAACTGCCCTTTGTCTTTGCCTGCCGCAGTGCGCAGGATTTCGCCCGTGGCGGTGTCGCCCTGCTTTCCCGGCTGGGCATTGTAGACACGCTGGCCTTCGGTGCCGAACATGATGATATAACAGCTTTGACCGAGCTGGCCGCAGAGCTTGACAAACCAGCCGTACAGGCCAGGCTCCATCAGACTGTCGGCCAGGGGCGTTCCTATGCCCAGGCCATTACGGATATATTGGGAACTGACAATGATACCACCTGCATTCTCCACCAGCCCAACAATATTTTGGCTTTGGAATACCTGCGCAGCCTGCAGCTGCTGTCCTCGCCCCTAAAGCCCCTGCTCATTGCCCGTCAGGGCGCAGGCTACCATGAGCCAAAACTGGCAGGAACTCTTGCCAGTGCCACGGCAATCCGCCGTCACCTCTACAACAGCGGCGCCGTGGAAGAATTACAGCCTTCCCTGCCGCCAGCTGTCTACGAACGCCTACGTAATATAACTGCTACCGAGCTGCCGCAAATGAACCGTCTGCTGCTCCCGCTAAAAACAAAACTATTGACCAGTCAAATAGCTGACCTGCAGGCCTGCTATGGTGTCAACGAAGGATTGGAAAACCGCATTTGCGACTGTGCCCGGCAGGCTGCTGACTGGACCAGCCTGATAAAGGCTGTCACCACCAAGCGCTATCCCTCCAGCCGCATTGCCCGGACGCTTATGTACCTGCTGCTGGGCCTGAGCTCTGCCGAAATGGCCGCATTTTCCGGCCAAGGCCCCTTATACGCCCGTCTGCTGGCCGCCAGCCCCCGGGGGAAGGAAATGCTGCACAGTATCAAAATACATAGCAGTATTCCCCTGCTGACAAAAACCAGCCAGTACCTGACAAGTCAAAAACGCTGTCAAAATCCAGCTGACCTCCCGCCACTGGCCGCCATGCTGCGCTATGACACCCTCGCCACCGACCTGCGCGCCCTCACCTGCCCGGCCGGTACTGCGCGCAATGACTTCCAACAGTCACCACTATTTCTCGCATAAACAAACAGCAAAGGCCCTGAGCAGTCAGCAAAATATTGACTGCTCAGGGCCTTTAAGTTAGCAAAAATATTGTCACTGCTTAAATAAATTCTGCCTTGTCGGTATATTCCAGTCCCAGGGCGTCTGCCACCGGGCGGTTTACCAGTTTCCCAGCAACGGTATTAAGGCCCTCTGCCAGGCCAGCATCTTCCTGGCAGGCGGTTTTCCAGCCCTTGCCGGCAATGCGCAGGGCATAGGGCAAAGTCGCATTTGTCAGAGCCAGGGTAGATGTTCTGGAAACAGCGCCGGGGATATTGGCTACGGAATAATGAACGACACCATGTTTGGTAAAGGTCGGATTATCATGCGTCGTCACCCGGTCACAGGTGGCAATACTGCCGCCCTGGTCTATAGCCACATCGACGATAACAGAACCCTTGCGCATGGTCTTGACCATATCCTCCGTCACGAGCTGCGGCGTCTTGGCGCCAGGCACCAGCACAGCGCCAATGAGCAGGTCTGCTTTCGCTACCCATTCCGCAATGTTATAGCTGTTCGACATCACGGTGGACACACGTCCACCAAAGACATCGTCCAAATAGCGCAGGCGGTCAATGGACAGGTCAATCATCGTCACTCTGGCCCCGAGCCCCACAGCCACCTTAGCCGCATTGGTGCCAACGACACCACCGCCGATGATTACCACCTGCCCCGGTGCTACACCGCTGACACCGCCTAAGAGGACGCCAGCACCGCCATAACGGCTCTCCAGGAACTGGGCACCAATTTGTACAGACATACGTCCGGCAATTTCACTCATAGGTGCCAGCAGGGGAAGAGACCTGCCGTCCCTGCCCACGACCGTTTCATAGGCAATACCCGTCACTTTATGCTTAAGCAGAGCTGCCGTAAGTTCCGGCTCCGGTGCCAAATGCAGGTAGGTAAACAGAATCTGTCCTTCATGGAAGAGGTCATATTCCTCTGCCAAAGGTTCCTTAACCTTGATAATCATATCGGAGTCAGCAAACAGCTTTGCTTTATCGGCTACGATAGCAGCTCCGACAGCAGTATAATCGTCATCAGTAAAACCGCTGCCCAGACCGCCGCCCTGTTCAATGAAAACCTTATGTCCGGCTTTCACCAGCGCCTCCGCCCCCGCAGGCGTAAGTCCAATACGGTTCTCATTGTTTTTGATTTCCTTGGGTACACCAATCAGCATGATATCGCCTCCATAAAGTGACAACATTAAATCGATATTGGTTTTCCTAAATAATTCTTCGCTGCATATTTGTTTTCCTTCCCCAATCATTTAATATCTGCAAATTAAATGCTATTACTGCTTTATAAATTACAGTTTGACGGTTAGTTCGTGCTAAAAAGTATCCCGTTCATACGTGCACGGGGTTCACGGGGGAGTAATTTTTCTGCCCCCGCTAAACGACACACCTCGTAAAAAATCATTGTCCAGTTACCTGCGCCGGGCAGGCCAACGGCGCTCCTTTCAGCGTATTTGCTTAGTTGCGTACTATAGTGTGCCGGCCTTCGCTGTGCTCAGGCGGTCGCTCCTCGCATAAAAATCACTCCCCCGTTCGCCCCCAGCAACGATATTTACAATTGTTACGAACCCGTTGCTCCCGTAACAGGAACATCGATGTGCTTGTTCCCTGTCACAGCGAAATACTCATTTTAAACGGACATCGCTTAGGGCGGAGGTGGTGATGCTTTTCGCAGTGGAACGACTGTCCGAACACAGTGAGGACTGGCCCACAAACAACAGTCCCTGGATACTGAGATGAACAATCGCGCCGCTGGCCTGCCCGGCGCAAGGCCGCTAAAAAGCCCAGTCGTCTGCTGGTGGGACATTTAGTGAAACAGCGAAAAGTATTACCACCTCCACCCAACTGAGCTGTAACAAATAAAAGTAAGCACGCACTGACAATCAAACTGTAATTTACAAAAAAGTTCCGTTGACAAGAAAATGTCAACGGAACTTTTATCTGCATTTATTCAGCGATTTATCGCCAAATCCTTATCTTCTTTTTTCTCCTGCTGCGGGCCGCGTTCTTTGGCTACGGCGAGCATGAGTTTCAGGCGGTTCAGCTGATTAACTTCACTCGAACCGGCATCGCAGTCAATGGCTGTGATGTTTGCCCCCTTGTAGGCATTTCTGAGTTCATGCATAACACCCTTGCCGGTAATATGGTTTGGCAGACAGCCAAAGGGCTGCAGACATACCACATTGGGCACACCAGAGTCGATGAGTTTCACCATTTCACCGGTGAGGAACCAGCCTTCGCCAGCCATATTCCCCAGGCTCACATGCCGGGACGCCAGCTGTGCTGTCTGGTAAATAGAATGCGGTGGCTGGAAGTGACGGCTGTCCGCCAATGCTTTTTTCATCGGCCGGCGGAAGAACTCAATCATCTTGATAAACATCTTGCCGAAGAACTCATCCCGATAAGACCCGGCCAGCAAATCATGTCTGGCAATGGGGTCATAGGCCGAGTACAGGAAGAAATCCACAAAGTCCGGCATAACCACTTCGGCGCCTTCGTCCATCAGTACCTTTTCGATATGATTGTTGGCCACCGGGTGATATTTAACGAGAATTTCCCCGACAATACCCACCTTGGGTTTCCACAGATTTTCATCCACCGGCAAGTTGTCAAAGTCCTTGACCATCGCTTTGATATTACGCTGGAAACGGAAGTAATTCCCCTTGACCAGTTCCTCCTTGGCCCGTTCCATCCACTTGTTAAAGAGCGCTTTGGTCGAACCTTTGGTGATTTCATAAGGCATGGTACGGTTGCGGACATTCATCAGCGTATCACCATAAACCGCAGCCTTGATGGCATCAACCAGCATGTTTCTTCCCATGTGGAAGGAATCTGTTTCCTCCTTCAGACCATGTACCGCAAAGACCGGCACCTGAGGGAATCCGGCGTGTTTCAGCGCCTGACGCAGCACGCTCAGATAGTTGGTGGCGCGGCAGGCACCACAGGTCTGGAACAGCATAATGCTGGTATGGTCGGGGTCGCACAGACCGTCCTTTAAAGCGGAAATAAGCTGGCCGATAACCACAATGGCCGGATAGCACATATCATTATGTACATACCGCAAGCCGGTATCAATGGCCTTCTTGTCCGGCATAGGCGGAATTACGGCACGCAGGCCGTGCTTGTTAAGTACTGTCTTAAAGAGCTCAAAATGTATGGGCGCCATCTGCGGTGCCAGTACCGTATGCGTCTTTTTGCATTCCTCCGTAAAGTGCGGCCGCTCGATTTCCGCAACTTCCCGATACGGGAAGGGCTTTTTGCGGGCCAGCGCTGCCATCAGCGAGCGCAGGCGGATTCTGGCCGCGCCGAGATTGGACACTTCGTCCAGCTTAATCATGGTGTAAATACGCTGGTGACGTTCCAGAATGTCCTTGACCTGCTCGGTGGTCAGGGCGTCCAGACCGCAGCCGAAGGAGCTGAACTGAATCAGGGTGAGATTCGGATGTTCGGCCACAAACTGCGCGGCATGATACAACCGGGCATGATAGCTCCACTGGTTGACCACTTTGAGTTTCCGTGACTTAACCGGCATATGATAAACCGCGTCCTCGGAAAGAATCGGCAGTTTGTAGGACTGAATCATCTCAGGAATACCATGATTGATTTCCGGGTCCACATGATATGGTCTGCCGACCAGCATGATGGCCTGCTCCCCTGTCGTTTCTATACGCTCCAGGATTCTCTGGCCGTAAGCACGCACATCTTCACGATAATGCTCGATTTCAATATAGGCCGCTTCCACGGCAGCAGAGATTTCCTGTCTGCTAATGCCTTCCTTCTTCCCCATTTCCTCAAACAGGCGCTGTGTCAGGCCTTTTTTGTCATGAATAGGCAGGAAGGGCTGAATAAAGTCGATATCCTGTTCACGCAGAACGTCCATATTGCCACGAATATTTTCCGCATAGGACGCCACAATGGGGCAGTTGAAATGGTTATCCGACTCATGAACCGTGTCCTCCATATTGTAAGGAGCGCAGGGGTAGAAAATCTTTTTTACGCCCTTTTCCACCAGGTCCATGATATGACCATGCGTAATCTTGGCCGGATAGCACAAGGAGTCCGAGGGCACGGTAGCCATGCCCTTATAGTACATCTTAGCGCTGGATTTGCCCGACAGCTCCACCCGATAGCCTAAGAAGGTCAGGAAGGTAAACCAGAAGGGATAATCCTCGTACATATTCAGTACCCGGGGGATACCGATAGTGCCACGGCTGGGATGTTCCAGGGGCCGGTAATATTTAAACACACGCTTGTATTTATAAGCGTAGATATTCGGTGTTTCCTCTTCCGTCTGCCTGCTGCCGCCAATGCCCCGTTCGCAGCGGTTGCCGGTGAAGTACTTGCCGCCATCGGGGAATTTCTGCATGGTAATAAGGCAGCTGTTGCCACAGCCCTTGCAGCGGTAGGAACTGGTCTCCACCTTGAAGTCTGCGAGTTTGTCTGCCGGCAGCAGCTCAGATTTCTCCTGACCGCTTTCCAGCGCCAGAATGGCCGCACCGTAAGCGCCCATCAGGCCGGCGATATCGGGCCGTATAACCTCCCGGTCGAGCAGCTTTTCCAGGCAGCGCAGCACAGCGTCATTATAGAATGTACCGCCCTGTACGACAATATGGCCGCCCAGCTCACGTACGTCTTTGAGCTGCATAACCTTGAACAGGGCGTTCTTGATGACCGAGAACGCGATACCGGCGGAAATATCCGCTACTTCAGCGCCTTCTTTTTGCGCCTGTTTGACCTTGGAATTCATGAACACCGTACAACGTGTGCCCAAATCCACGGGTGCCTTGGAGGTCAGTGCTTTCTGCGCAAATTCTGCCGGCGTCATCGACAGGCCTTCGGCAAAGTTCTGGATAAAGGAGCCGCAGCCGGCCGAGCAGGCCTCATTCAAAGTGATATTGCCGATACTGCCGTCTTTGACAAAGAAACACTTCATGTCCTGACCGCCGATATCCAGCACAAAAGTCACTTCCGGGCAAAATTCCTGCGCTGCCCGCAAATGCGCAAAGGTTTCTACCTCACCGCCATCGGCATGCAGAGCCGCCTTGACAATGGCCTCACCATAACCCGTGGTCATGGTGCTGGCCACATAGGCCTGCGCCGGCATAGCCGCATACAGAGCCTGAATCTCCTTTACCACCGTGGCCAGAGGTGAGCCCTGATTGCTGCCGTAGGAAGTGTAGAGTATTTCCTTATCCCGGCCGATAGCCGTTATCTTTGTGGTGGTGGAACCGGCATCAATACCCACGTACACCGGCCCCTCATATGTGCTGAGTTCACCGCGTTTTACCTTATCCCGGTCATGCCGTTCCTTAAATTCCCGATATTCTGCCTCATCGGCAAAAAGCGTAAAGTCCGCTTTACGCGTTTCGCTGGCTGCGGCTGATTTAGCCTCAGCAATCCCCTGTTCGAGTCTGGCCACATCGATGACTTGCGCCTCTTCCGACAACGCCGCCCCCATGGCCACAAAGTAATTGCCGTAATCGACATTTACCACATGTTCTGCGTCGAGGTTCAACGTCTTGATGAACCGCTGGCGCAGTTCCGGCAGGAAGTGCAGTGGGCCGCCCAAAAAGGCTACATGTCCATCAATGGGACGCCCCTGTGCCAGGTTGCCAATGGTCTGATTGACGACTGCCTGGAAAATTGACAGCGCGATATCAGCTTTTGCGGCCCCGTCATTCATCAGAGCCTGAATGTCCGTTTTGGCAAACACACCACACCGGGAGGCAATAGTATAAATCTGCTGGCCCTTTTCTGCCAGAGCATTAAGGCCGGCAGCGTCCGTGGACAGCAAGGAGGCCATGTGGTCGATAAAAGAGCCCGTACCGCCGGCACAAACGCCATTCATGCGCTGCTCCGGCGCCTCACCAAAATATGTGATTTTGGCGTCCTCGCCGCCTAGTTCCACTACCGTATCAGTCTGCGGAATGAGATTCTTCACAGCCGCTGCACAGGCGATAACCTCCTGCACAAAAGGCAGGCCAATACGCTGGGCAATACCCATACCAGCCGACCCCGTCAAGGCAAAAGTGAATTTGCGCTCACCCACAATAGATTTTAACTGGGTTAGATTCTCCTGCAGGGCACTGCCGATTTCCGAGAAATGGCGCGCGTAGTTTTTATACAGGATGTTCTTTTCATGGTCCAGAACAACCAGCTTGATGGTCGTAGAGCCCACATCTATACCCACATTTAAAAGGGACTTCATTGTTTCACCACCTGAAATGTTTCCAAATAAACCTTTTACAGGTTCCTTACATATTTTACTCGATTCAAAGATTAGACGCAAGTTAAATTGTCACAATTGTCCCCTTTCGGCATTGCCAGTCAGTACTCAACCTTATACAAATAAAGGCCGCAGGCCGGCGCCGTCGCACTGGCCTGCTGTCTGTCCAGGCTGGCCAGAATCTGCCCAAAGCGCTCCACACTTATGCGCCCCAGGCCCACATTAGCCACGGTGCCGATAATATTACGCACCATGTGATAGAGAAAGCCATTGCCGTACAGGGTAAACTCCAGTATATCCCCGGGGCATTCTTCGACTTTAGCCTCATAAATGGTGCGTATGGGGCTCATCGGTGCGCCCCCGGCCGCCCGAAACGCGCTAAAATCATGCTCCCCTTCGAGCAGGTGCAAAGCCGCCTGCATTTGGGCTATGTCCAAAGGCCGGCGTTCATACCAGGCATAACGGGCCGTCAGGGGATTAGGCGTCTCTCCCTGCTGAATGCGGTAAATATAGGTTTTGGCCTTGGCACTGTGCCGGGCACTGAAGTCCCCAGCCGCCTCCCAGGCCTCCTTCACCGTAATATCCGGCGGCAGCAGGCTGTTGACTGCCCGGGCAACTCTCTCTATGGGAATACGCCCATTGGTAAAGAAATTCACCACCTGCCCGTAGGCATGCACCCCGGCGTCTGTGCGGCCCGAGGCGGCCAGTTCAATGCTGTCGCCAAACACCATGGCCAGTTTTTCCTCCAGCACGTTTTGCACAGCTGTAATCGGCGGCGACTGCCGCTGAAAGCCATGATAGGCCGTGCCATCATAAGCTACCGTCAGGGCAACATTACGCCGCCGTGCTTTCATTTCTGCTTTATGCTCTGGTTTCATATATAAAGGCTGACTCCCATCACCATACTAAATACCACAAAGGCCGCCATGGCCCAGTAATCCACACGTCTGATCCGCAATTCCTTCATCCTGGTACGTCCCTGACCGCCACGATAACACCGGGCCTCCATGGCCAGGGCCAGTTCATCAGCCCGGCGGAAAGCCGACAAAAACAGGGGCACGAGAATCGGCACCATGTTTTTCAACCGTTTCAGAATATTACCGGTCGTAAAGTCAGCACCCCGTGATTGCTGCGCTTTCATGATTTTGTCCGTTTCGCTGATAAGCGTAGGGATAAACCGCAGGGCGATGGTCATCATCATCGCCAGCTCATGCGCCGGCATGCCGACACATTTACCGGGAGCCAGCAGGCTCTCCAGGGCGTCTGTCAGCTGCAGGGGACTGGTCGTAAAGGTCAGCAGGGTGGACAGCAGTATCAGCAGCAGCAGGCGCAGGCTGATCAGCGTCCCCTGCACCACACCTTCCTGCGTAATAGCAAAATGCCACACACGTGCCAGTTCCTGTCCGGGATGACTGAATAAATGAATGACAAACGTAAATATGACAATCCACCACAGCGGCTTTAAAGAACGCAGTACGAGCCGCACCGGCACGCCGGACAGAAAAATAAGCAGCCCTGTCACCACGGTTATAAAACCATAGGCCGGGCCACTGGTGAAAACAAAGACTTCTATAAGCATTAACAATAGCAGTACCAGCTTAACCCGGGCGTCAAGCCTGTGCAGGACGGAATCCCCCGGGAAATACTGGCCCAGCATAATATTATTTAACATGAAAAACCTCCAACAGGGACTGCAGCCCCTCTTCCGGTGTCAGTACATGAGCATTGACGGGCAGGCCGGCAGCAGACAGCCGCTGCATCATGACAGCAATCTGCGGCGGCCGCAGTCCAGCCTGTCTTAATAAGTTGTCCTGGGCAAAAACTTCCCGGGGCGTTCCCTGTGCAGCCACTTTCCCCTGCGCCATAATAATGACATTATCCGCCAATTTTGCAATATCCTCCATGCTATGGGAAACCATCACTATGGTCATGTTCTGTTCCTTGTGCAGCCGTTTAATCTGCTGCAGCAGTTCCTCCCGGCCGGACGGATCCAGACCGGCCGCCGGTTCATCGAGTACCAGATACTTAGGCCTCATGGCCAGCACGCCGGCAATGGCTGCCCGGCGCATTTGGCCGCCGCTGAGTGAAAACGGCGAGCGGTCATGATATGTATCATAATCAAGACCGACAATGCCCATAGCCTCCCGGACGCGCTGGTCTATTTCTTCTGCGGATAATTCCTGATTAGCCGGACCAAAGGCGATATCCGCTGCAATGCTTTCCTCAAACAGCTGATGTTCTGCATACTGAAAGACCATGCCCACCTGCTGCCGGGCTGTTTGCGCCTGCTGACGTCCCGTCTTGCTCTTATCGCCGATATTCACGCCATCCACAAGCACCGCCCCACTGGTCGGCGTAAGCAGGCCGTTCAAATGCTGTACCAGCGTAGACTTGCCCGAACCGGTATGACCGGCAATAGCCGTAAAACTCCCCTCCGGAATGGTAAGGCTTACATCGGCCAGCGCCACCCGTTCAAAGGGTGTTTTGGGCATATATATATAAGTTACGTTTTTTACTTCAATGGACATAAGCTGCCTCCAGCGCTGTTACCAAATCATCTTCCGTCAGTATATCCTGCGGCAAATTAAGGCCATGCTGCCGCAGTTTCCAGGTAAGTTCTACAGCCAGGGGCACAGCTAGTCCCAATTTGCGCAAGGGTTCGGCCTTGGCAAACACCTGTTGCGGCGTCCCCGTCTGTACTATATGCCCGGCCTGCATGACAAATACATTATCTGCCTGGGCCGCCTCATCCATGAAATGAGTGATACAAATAACCGTCAGTCCCTTTTCCTCATGCAGGCGCTGCACGGCCGCCATGACCTCCTGACGGCCTTCAGGGTCCAGCATCGCGGTAGCCTCGTCCAAAATCAGGCATTTCGTATTCATGGCCAAAGCCCCGGCAATGGCCACCCGCTGTTTTTGACCGCCTGAGAGCAAATGCGGGGCAAACTGGCGGAAATCCTCCATGCCTACAGCAGCCAAAGCGCGGCTCACCCGGCGGCGGATTTCCGCCGGTTTCATACCCAGATTTTCCGGCCCAAAAGCCACATCGTCCTCGACCAGCCCGGCAATGAGCTGATTATCCGGATTTTGAAAGACCATACCCACCTGCTGACGAATCTGCCATAATTCCTCAGCATTGGTTGTATTCAGCCCGGCCACCAGACATTGCCCCTTATCGGGCAGCAGGAGGCCGTTGATATGCCGGGCCAGCGTTGATTTCCCGGAACCATTGGCCCCGAGCACAGCAACAAACTCGCCTTCCTCCACCGTCAGGTTAACGTTATCAAGGGCGCATAATTCCTGCTCCGTCCCCCGGTGATATATATGTGAAAGATTTTTTATCTCAATAAATGCCATTCCAAAACCTCTTATATTATTAAATGCAAACAATCACATTATAACGCCGTTGCCCCAGTTTTGCCATAGGCAAAACTTCCTCTTGGCGTTGCAGCGAGTCAGCAGCCATGCTCGCCGCCTGTTTTGATATTTGTCCCCCGCCTATGCGGCGTGGGACATTTTGATTCCATAACTTAGAATAATAAACCCCTGACAGACTGCTTGCTTACAGCTGTCAGGGGTTCTTTCAGCACATATCTTTTTTCCACAAACCGTGCAGATTGCAATACTCAAATACAGCCACGGGTTCATCACCTTCGGCTAGTCTGAACACCGCCATCGGTTTATCCTCCGGTGTCAGATGCCGCATCAAGCCTCCCTGTTTCGTCTGCACATGAATCCACTCAATAAAATGCTCCTGTGTCATGGGATGCTCCACTGAACCTACCGTAACTTTCAGTACGCCGGCTGCCTGGTCGTATGCCACCACCGGTACGTGTTTTTCCTGAGCGGCGTCAGTAGTATTAGCTGTCAATTCCTGCATACCCTGGCCACAACACACGAGCTCGCCTTTGCCATCATGAATCAGGCCTATAAGGTTGCCACAAACATTACAACGATAAAATCTGCTTGCCATACCTTTCCCTCCATATTCATAATACACAAAACATTTCACAGCTTTATTGTACAGATTAAAGGTGAAAAAAACAAGGAATCCGCTCTCTTGGCAAGAAAAGTCCTATAACTTTTACGCCGGGCGTGATATGATAAAAACAAACATTTAAGGCGGTGATAAATTGTCTACAGTCAGCTCCTATTGTACAGGCTTTGCTCCGAGTATTGACGAAAACTGCACACATATTATCCTTGGTTCCATGCCCAGCGTGGCGTCCCTTGGGGCAAATCAATACTATGCCCATCCCCAAAACCGTTTTTGGCCCCTGTTGGCGCACATTCTGGAAAATACGGCCGCCCCTGTCAGCTATACCGAACGCCTGCAAATGCTGCTGCGTCATCATATTGCCCTATGGGATTCCATAGCCGTCTGCGAACGAGAAGGCAGTCTGGATTCAGCTATAAAAAATGATCAGGGCAACGACTTTGCTGCCCTGCTCGAAAAATATCCTCATCTGCATACCATCTGCTTTAACGGCGGTAAATCATTCCAATGTTTCAAGAAGTATAATAAGCAGCTGCTCGGGCGCACAGACATTCAATTCTATCAGCTGCCTTCCACCAGCCCGGCCAATGCCCGCTGGACGATGGCTATGTTAGAAGATGCCTGGAAAAAAGCCTTCAGCCCTGAAAACAATCCTGCCATTCCTGCTCCTTGAATCCCACCAGGACTTTATCTTCCATAACCAGTAACGGCCGTTTGACCAGCATGCCGTCCGTGCTGAGCAGCTCATACTGTTCATCAGCACTCATGCCTGCCAGCTTGTCCTTCAAACCCAGTTCCTTGTACTTAAGGCCACTGGTATTAAAGAATCTTTTCAACGGCAGACCGCTTTTCTCATGCCATAAACGCAATTCAGCGCAGCTCGGATTATCCTCCTTGATATCCCGTACCTTCACGGCGATATCCTTATCCGCCAGCCATTTCTCCGCCTTCTTGCACGTCGTACAGCGCGGATAGCAGACAAAAGTAATTTCTCTCATGTGTGAACGCTCCTTTCGCAGCTTACAGCTTTTGTCTTATTCTATCATACCCTCATATACAAAAAAAGCCCTGGCCATCCGGCCAGGACTTTTAAATTGCCGTAATATGAAATTACACGAGCTCTATCATAACAATTTACTTCCTTATATAATATAGTGCATTTTCGTCTACACAGTCTACGAAATCTACACAAAATTAACTGCCTCCAAT
>NZ_JMME01000001.1 GCF_000686945.1 Selenomonas sp. AE3005 | reverse complement strand
AGGAGTCTATCCCGGATTTTGTGTAAACCTCCCCAGTGATGTAAAATAGGAGCATCATTTGGGGAGGTTTTATCATGAGCAGAAAAACACGCAGTCCAGAAGAACAAGCTCGCAGAGCAAAGATTCGGGAGTTGTTGCAGGCAAGCAACATTGGCAGTATGGAGGACATCCAGAACTTGTTCAGGGAAACCATTGCCGAATTTATGGAAAACGGCCTTGAAACCGAGATGGATGAATCTCTGGGCTATGGTAAGTACGACTATAAGAACAAAGATACCGACAATAGCCGCAATGGGCATAGCAAAAAGAACCTTCGCACCAGCTTTGGTGAAGTTGAAGTCTCTGTCCCTAGAGACCGCAAGGGAGAGTTCGACCCGCAACTCATCAAAAAGAACCAGACCAGCATAAGTCAGGATATTGAGGAGAAGATCTTCTCCATGTATGCCAAAGGCATGACTACCAGTGATATTGAATCCCACGTTCGAGACATATATGGTATCGAGGTGTCAGACACCACCATTAGCCGCATCACAGACAAAATACTGCCGATTGCCAGAGAGTGGCAGCAACGTCCACTGGAAAGCCTTTATGCCGTAGTGTTTATGGATGCCATTCATTACCATGTTCGCAGTGAGGGGCAAATTGTCAAGAAAGCCGTATATATCGCCATTGGCATTGACATGGACGGACACAAAGATGTACTGGGGATGTGGGTAGGCGAGAACGAAAGTGCCAAATTCTGGGCCAACATCCTGAACAGTCTCAGGAACCGTGGTGTAGAAGACATCCTCATTGCCTGCACGGACAACCTGACGGGCTTCTCAGCAGCCATAGAGGCGGTTTTCCCACAGACAGATATACAAAACTGCATTATCCACCAATTGCGAAATTCCAGCAAATATGTCAGCTACAAAGACCTCAAGGCACTTATGGCTGATTTGAAAGAGGTTTACGCAGCGGTAGATGAGCCATCTGCCCTGGCTGCATTGGAGCGATTTTCGGAGCGTTGGGATAAGAAATATCCCAAGATTTCCCAATCCTGGCAGGATAACTGGGCTAATTTGAGCACCTACTTTAAATTTCCCAAAGAGCTAAGAAAGTTGATTTACACCACTAATACTATTGAAGGCTTTAACCGCCAACTACGGAAAGTGACAAAAGCCAAATCTGTATTCCCGACAGATGACAGCTTGCTGAAGATGCTTTATCTGGCCATGATGGATATTACAAGGAAATGGACAGGACGCCGCCAAGACTGGAGCCTTATCCATGCCCAGCTTGCCATTTATTTCGACGGGAGAATTCCGGAATAAAAAATGCCTGCACTACCAAGAATCTCTTGGTGTGCAGACAAAGGATTTCTATACTTCGATATAGAAAGAAAAAAAATACTATACCTGTTTTACATTGCTACAGGGAGTTTACACAGAATTTGGGACAGCCTCGCATTGAGTTATTTATTTGCCCATTTTTTTATTTGCGGCTGCAGGAGACGAACTACCTTTTTCCGTGAAAGGTTTCTCTCGAGGACAATCTTGTTTTCTTCGGCATTGCCGAAGACTTCTGTAGCGCATTTCAGAGCACCGTCACCATAGCAGGAAATAGTTGCTGCGTATGTTTCAAGGTCATGGATTTTTAAGAACAGCATATTCATTTTCTGCGTAGAGTAATTCTTCGATATCCAATCGCCGAGTCTTTTTTCCAAAGCGTGCCTTTTTTCCGGTGTCAATGCAACAATTGTGGCACACCCATAAGAAATACCATCAATCTTAAACTCCTTGTAATCGGAATAGAAAATATCTTTATCCGACATATCCTTATAGGCAGCGAATTCTTCTTCCATAGCAAGGAAATAGGCTGACCTATCTTTTATACCTGCTTTTTTCTCAAGGCTGTATACCGCCTGCCTGTCCAGATCTGTTGTTGTACTGCTTTGCAGGTTATCAGTATCGGATAATATTGCCGAAAGCATCATACCGGCCATATCTCTTTTGATAGGGACATTGGCCTCAATATATTCCAACCAAACGATGGTGGCAGTACAGCCTACCGGCATATTGCGGTAGTAAATGGGAGCTGAGGTCTTTACATCGCCAATCATATTATGATGGTCAAGCACCTCCAATATATTGGCACTTTCCATGCCTTTTACTGCTTGGGCAAAGCTGTTATGGTCTACAAGAATAATGTTTTGGCCAGAAGCATTTTCAAGCACCAAAGGTTCTTTGACGCCAAAATATCTTAGGGCGTAGGTCGTTTCAGCATTGGGCGGTGCGGCAATCCGAGCCTCTGCATTTATGCCCAATTCTCGTTTCAGATTTGCATATGCAATGGCTGTACATACGGTATCTGAGTCAGGTGGATTGTGACCTACTATGTAGGTCACGCCAGTGCCATAATCAATGCCTTGCATATACGCTGGATAGTTGATGTCTCGCTGGTGAACTGCTCCTTCAACAGTGGTATGGCAAATAAGTAATCCAATAAGGAACAAAGCGCACCCCAATATAACGGAATTATTTTTATTTCGCATAGGTATTCTCCTTTTGTATATAGGCGTTTTGGATAAATTCTAGCTTGGTAATAAAATGTCCTGCAATAAAGGTAGATAAGAAAAATATAAACACCTCGCCCCCTTTATGAAATAGGGGGGGCGAGGTGTTTTTGCGTTATGGATAATTAAAGAGATGAAAGGGCTGGGCTATGATTTGTGACTTTGCGCCGCCGAGAGGGACAGAGGGAGGATGCCGTTTGCAGAGGGGGGCAAAATGGCTATGAAAGCAGGATTTATGGTTGCATTAGCGAAATTTGATATTGATGGGGGTGACTGGATATGAAAAAAATGATAACAATATTCACGATTGTTCTACTGGTTGCCATGACAGTTCCAGCTATGGCGGCATCTGTCATCAACAAGGATGGCTGCTATAAAGGCATCAAACTATGCGGCAGGGTGAAAGTGGTGGAGCACTTTGCAGATATCAAAGTAAAGGTGGTGGATTCTTTCCCTGACCTGAAGGTTAAGGTTGTTGAATATTTCCCGGATGATATCGGCGAGTGGAAATTCGTGGAAAGCGGGGAAGACTTTACCGTACAGTTTGTCGAAAATTTCCCGGATATCAAAATCAAGTACGTTAATTCTTTTCCAGGAGTGAAATGATTACGATCTTATTCGCGAGCCTATTGGCAAGGCATTGAGTACAGCAGTCAGCATGGAGGTGAGTTAATGCCTTTAGAAATCGTACGTAACGATATAACCAAAATGCAGGTGGAGTATTTCATTCAGCATGGAGAGTTCGACATCATTACCATCAATGAAACACTTTTTGCTTTCGAGCAGCCACTTCTCGGTTGCTGATTTGTCGCATGGCAAGCGACCTGACCAGCATAGTCTTTTGCTAGAATAGAATTACAAAAGAAAGGAGTGAATGCTATGCTGGGAGCAATTGTTGGTGACATTGTAGGTTCTGTTTACGAGTGGAACAATATCAAGACAAAGGATTTTCCACTGTTCCGGGATGACTGCTTCTTCACGGATGATACGGTTATGACCTGTGCCGTAGCTGAAGCCGTTATGAATGGTGGCGAAAAGGATGATTTTATTGATGCCATGAAGAAGTATGGTCGGATGTACCCGGATGCTGGCTATGGCGGCAGATTTGGGGCATGGCTGTTTTCGGATAATCGTGAGCCTTATAACAGCTTTGGCAATGGTTCGGCAATGCGTGTTTCACCCTGTGCCTGGGTGATGGATTGCGGTTTCTGTGCCAGAACGGGAATGTGGCCGTCAAATGGCAGGGCTGGAGCAAGTCTGTCTGCAGAGGTTACACATAACCATCCGGAGGGCATCAAAGGGGCAATGGCGACTGCGGATGCAATCTTTATGTGCCGATATTATTTTGGTGGTTATCACGGAGATTATGAGAAACCAATCCATGATAATCCGGCAGAATGTAAACGACTCATTAAAGAACATATTGAGAACGAATACGGCTACGACTTATCCCGTACGCTGAATGAGATACGTCCAACATATAAGTTCAACGAAACTTGCCAGGAGACTGTACCACAGGCGATAATAGCTTTTTTGGAAAGCACGGACTTCGAGGATGCTATACGCAATGCCATATCCCTTGGCGGTGACAGTGATACGCTGGCGGCTATCACCGGCAGCATTGCTGAAGCTGCCTACGGTATTCCTGACTGGATAAAGGATAAGACATATTCCTATTTGGATGAACCCTTGAAGGATGTGCTGCGTCGGTGGAGGCAGTACATTAAGGCAAAGAATGGCGGTCGTAGGGCAATCCACACAATGGTTACCAATATGAACGAATATCTTCGCAGCAACCATCAAGCATGACATCTCGAAATGTCGCATGACAGGCGGCCAAATGTCCCCTTATATACAGATGGCATGGAGATTGAATATTTAGGTATGTGGTTGGCTGCCTGGCAATATGCTGGGCGGCCTTTTGGTTCTATATTTGGTAGAGAACAGCCCTTCTGTGGTGTATAATGAGTATTGTAAAATTCTAAGAACGAACAGGAGTTTTAAGTTGAAGGTACTGAACTTTTACGGCGGTGCAGGCATTGGCAAAAGCACTATCGCCGCAGACATTTTTTCGAAACTGAAACGTAAGGGACATAAGACGGAGCTGGTGGGCGAGTACGCTAAGTGGCTTTGGTATCAGAATGCTACGGACATCGTGCAGGATCAGCTGTATCTATTTGCTGAGCAGGTACATCGGCTGAAGACGTTGGAGCGGTATGGCGTGGAGTATGCAGTCTGCGATTCGCCCCTGCCGCTTAACATCATTTACAACAACACGCCGGATGAACTGTTTGACCAGCTGGTTATGCATGAGCATGCCAAGTTTGATAATGTGGAATACCTGTTGCAGCGCAATGATGAGTTCATCAGTATTGATGGCCGCAAGGAAACAAATCTGGAACGGGCCAAGGTAAAGGACAAAGAAATCAAAGCTGTTCTAGAAGGGGCAGGTATCGACTATACGGTCATATCGCCGTGGGAAACAGATAAGGTATTGCTGGATTTGAAGATGAAGTGAGGCCGTCATATGCGGATATATGTTGATGCAGATGCTTGCCCAGTAGTAATAATAACAGAGCAGGTGGCCCAAAAATATGAATTGCCTGTAACACTTCTCTGCGACACCAATCATATTTTGACTTCGGCTTATAGTGAGGTGCGTGTAATTGGTGCCGGGGCACGTTGTGACTCCTTTATTATATTTCGTGAAACGGTAATGTTTGAAATCTAGGTATAAATTCTAGCCTGCAGTACATGAAACAGGTCAATCAACTGTGTTATCAGATAAACACGAATTAGTGATTGAGGATGTTATGTTTCTTTGCCAAACGCAAAACAATGGAGCCTAGAATACCACAGCTTATTGTCTCGCCTATAAATATCTGAAATGCGATTAAAGGCCAAAAGTCCTCAATGCCATACACAAAAATGATTATGGGTGGGACAATTATTGTATTGCTGATAACGGGAGCAAGCCATGAAAGCCATGGCTTATGCCTTAGGGCATATGTGCCAAAGGCTCCGAGCAGGGTGGCAAATGAACCAAACACTACGTCCCAAGGCGCACAGCCAGTCAGCAGATTAGCCAGCAGACAGCCAACGGTAAGACCGGGAATTGCCGCAGGCGTTAAGCAGGGCAAAAGAGTCAATGCTTCAGAAAATCGCACTTGAATGGCCCCAGAAGCCATACCCATAATCTCAGCTAGATAGGTCAAAATAATATACAAAGCTGCAATAAGACCACCGATTGCAGCTTTTTTCGATGCAGTCAAAGTGATACCTCCCAAAGATTAGAATAAGTATATTTTACAACGCTAGGAACAATCTGTCATGTAAAGATGTGTATGCTGACAGTTTCATTTCCGGCACCAGCCTCAACAAGCGGACGGAAATTCATATAAGGGTAGAGGGCACGGGCTAGTCACGTGCCAATTGTTTCCTAACACCTATAAAGAAATACACCTTATATTTAGTCACATTTGTGCCACCGTCATTTTCGAGATACAAATGAAGGAATACGCTATTTTTACGGCGAATTAGCACATACGATAAAAAAGCAAGCGTAATAGCTAAATGGAGCCGTTAAAATAAAGCACGCGACTTTGTTTCAAGACTAGTAAAGAAGGGAAAGTAATGGTGAAATTAAGCAGACTTGAAGAAATAACTGATTTGCGCACTGTATGGCCGTTCAAAGCATATCTGGAATGATTCGGTAATGGGGAGAGGGGATTAAATGCCATTAGAAATTGTACGCAACGATATAACGAAAATGCAAGTCGATGCCATCGTCAATACGGCGAACCCAAAACCTATAGTAGGTGGAGGCGTTGACCGGGCAATACACAAGGCGGCAGGCGCAGAGCTGCTGGCAGCACGGAAGAAAATCGGTGCTATAAATACAGGCATGGCGGTGATTACACCGGCCTATGGACTTCACGCTAAGTTTGTTATCCACACGGTAGGCCCAGTTTGGCAGGATGGCAAGCATGGCGAGCGTGAGTTGCTGGCCAGTTGCTATGCAAATTCCCTACAGCTGGCAGCTGACAACGAATGCGCCTCGATAGCTTTCCCACTTATCTCGGCAGGGATATTTGGATGCCCGGCGGAGATAGCTATAGCTGTGGCAACCCAGGCTATACGTGACTTCTTACTCGACCATGAGATAGATGTCTACCTTGTGGTGTTTGACCATAAGGCGTTCAAAATTTCCAGCAGCCTGTTTGAGGATGTACAAAGCTATTTGGATACGAGATATGTCGAGGAACTGCTGGAAGAGGAATATCGGGATGATTACCGTGATAGGCACAGATTCACGGAAGTACCAACTTGTTTAGGTGATGAAACTTGTGCTGGTGAAGTATCAGACATTCCAAAATTTCTAAAGCCGCAGAAAAAACGCTCCCTAGAGGATTTGTTGGCTGAAGTGGATGATACCTTCTCAGAGGCACTTCTGCGGCTTATCGATGCCAAAGGCAAGACAGACCCAGAAGTATATAAGCGGGCAAATGTTGATCGCAAGCTATTCTCGAAAATCCGCAACAATCCTGCTTACAAGCCAAGCAAGGCAACAGCTTTGGCCTTTGCGGTGGCTTTGGAACTGAATTTGGATGAAACCAAGGATTTTATCGGACGGGCAGGCTATGCTCTATCTCGTAGCAGTAAGGCAGATATAATTATAGAATATTTCATTCAGCGGAAGGAGTACGACATCTTTACCATAAATGAAACTCTGTTTGCCTTCCAGCAGCCACTTTTGGGTTGCTGAAATTGTCGCATGGCAGGCGACCTAACGTCTCCTTATCTTCGGTAGAATAAAGCTATCAAAGATAAGGGGGCGTTTTCAATGAAGAAAGGTTTAACAGAAATCGTATTTATTTTGGACAGGAGTGGCTCTATGAGCGGCTTGGAGTCTGATACCATAGGTGGTTTCAACTCGCTCATCAAGAAGCAGAGTAAGGAGCCGGGAGAAGTTATTGTCTCCACAGTATTGTTTGATGACACCTGTGAGGTAATCCATGACAGGGTGCCGATGGACAAGGTGGAGAAGATGACTGAGGATACTTACTTCGTCCGTGGCTGTACAGCTCTCCTTGATGCCGTAGGTGGTGCTATCCATCATATCGGTAATATCCACAAGTATGCTCGTGATGAGGACCGACCGGAGAAAACACTATTCATCATCACCACAGATGGCATGGAGAATGCCAGTCGCAGGTATACTCACAGTAAGGTCAAGAAAATGGTGGAGCGTCAGAAGGAGAGGTACGGCTGGGAGTTTCTGTTTCTGGGAGCAAATATGGATGCAATAGAGGCCGCAGGACATATTGGCATCCATGCTGACCGGGCTGTCACCTATCAGTGCGATGAGGAGGGGACAGCACTTAATTATGAAGTCCTGGGTGCGGCTATTCATCATGTGCGCAACTGTTCGGAGCCACTGATGCCTTGCTGGAAACGTAGGATTGATGAAGATGTAAAGCGGCGTGGTGGCAGAGGAATTTAAAATTTAGGGATATGGTTGGCTGTCTGGCAATATGCTGGGCAGCCTTTTTGTGCTATATTTGGTGGAGAACGACTTTTCGGTGGTGTATAATGGTTATATCGTGCAGGATCAGCTGTGCCTCTTTGCCGAGCAGGTGCACAGACTGAAGACGCTGGAGAGGTATGGCGTCGTAGTAACTCAGGACTACGGCGTGGCGGCGATGGCTTTGGGAAAGAGAGCTTATGCCATACATCAGAACGGCTGGCAGTATACTGCTGAAAACATCGACCGCCTGCTGATGGAGCGTCATATGGCGAAAAAAGCCAGACGGTCAAAAAAGAAGGTGCATCTGAAAGGCCCGGCCAAACGCACCGGGGCAGATAATGAGAAGTTTGCAAGTGGGCTGGCTCGTATGTTGGAGATAGCGAGGAATAGCGATGGATTGGCTTAAACTGGAAATATACATACCAGAATCACATTTTTCTATGTTGCAAAGTGCGTTGCAATTAGTTGGTGCCGGGCATATTGGCAATTACGATAGTTGCTTGTCTTACTCTCGTGTCAAGGGTACATGGAGACCGCTTCGGGGAGCCAGTCCGTATAATGGAACTGAAGGCACAGTGAGTGAGGCAGAGGAACTCAAGGTTGAGGTCAATGTCAGCAGCGATAAGCTGACTAGCACCTTACGGGCTATAAGAACTGTCCATCCCTATGAAGAGCCAGTCATAAATGTCATCCCACTGTGTGCGCCTGGGGAGGAAGCGTTGATGGAAGAAACAAAAGAAATTCAGGAGCAGCGGCGATTGCTCTGTGCCAAGTATTGCAGGGCAATACCGCAAAGTGGAGAAGTGTGGCATCACTTCAAGGGAAAAGAGTATAAAGTCGTGGCGTGTCCTGTCATGCACACAGAGTCGCAGGAGATTTACTGCGTGTATCAGGCACTTTATGGCAGTTATGCTATATACTGTCGGCCGCTGGATATGTTCATGAGCGAGGTTGACCACGAGAAATACCCGCAGGCAGGGCAGAAGTATCGGTTTGAGAAAAATCACCAAGGCATATAGATTGCCATGTGACTATGTAATTCATACAGTAGGACCAGTATGGCATGGGGGCAGTGATGGTGAGTCCGAACTCCTGTCCAGATGCTACAGGCATTCGCTGAAGATAAGCGTCGGCACGGGCAAAGTCCCGTGCCAATTTTCTTGTATTCCTTTCTTATTTTATGGTAGAATGTTTATTATGTGAGTTCGTAGAGGTTGTAACTGGATAAGGTACGCTCGGCAGTATTGCCCAGAGGCGTATCACAAAGTGCTCGGAACATAGTCGTAGCAAGGCTCCTCGGTACTCGCACACGAATACACTATTTTTGCCGCTTTTAGGTGTTTCAAAAGGGAAAAGTGTGTTTGTATCAAATTTATTCAACTATTATTGGAGTGTTTTTGTTTGAAACGAGCCATCACTGGTAAAGGTTTGGCGGCGCTGATGTTAGGCGCTGCCGGTTTTATGATGATAAATGTGCCGCAGGCTATGCCGGTATCTGCCCAGGTGCAGGACAAGGTGTATGTCCAGCCGGAATTACCCAATATACCGGGACTGGTTATAAGTCCCAGTGACCCCCTGCAGAAATTGACAGCGCGTTCTGCTGTGGTTATGGATACGGTGACCGGTCAGCTGCTGTATGAACGGGATAGTGATACCCGGCGGTATCCGGCCAGTACCACGAAAATGATGACCTTGATTGTCGCTTTGGAGAAAGGCAATCTTGATGATGTGGTAACGGTGAGCAAAAATGCCGAAGGTATGGAAGGTTCCACATTGTGGCTCGTAAAGGGCGATAAAATTCCCCTGGGTGAGCTTTTGACCGGTATGATGATGCATTCCGGCAATGACGCGACCATTGCGGTGGCGGAGCATATCGCTGGCAGTGAAGCGGCCTTTGTGGAAATGATGAATGAAAAAGCGGCGGCCATAGGTGCCAATGATACGCATTTTGTCAATCCCAATGGCCTGCCGCATGAACAGCATTACACCACGGCGCATGACCTGGCCAAAATTGCGGCATATGGCTACAGCCTGCCGAATTTTGAAAAAATTGTCAGTCAGCAGGAAGTAATCTATGACTGGGTAAAAGACCCGGCCAAGAAACTCCGTAATGAAAATCAGATGCTCTGGCTTTATCGGGGCAGCAATGGCGTAAAAACAGGTTATACTGATGCCGCCGGGCGCTGCCTGGTATCAGCGGCGCGCCGCGATGGCATGCAGCTTGTTGCCGTCGTGCTGGATAGTGTCTACATGTGGAATGATTCCATTGCCCTGCTGGATTACGGGTTCAAAAACGCTACGCCTAAGAGTCTGGTAAAAAAAGGTGACGTTGTTACCAAGGTAAAGGTCAGTGACGGGAATGAAGATGAACTGGAACTGGTGGCTGCAGAATCCTTAGTGGCTGTGGAAAAACAGGGTGAAACCGGCAAGCTGGAGAAAAAATTGGAACTTCCTAAGGAAATTGCGGCTCCCATCAAAAAAGGTGATGTAGTGGGCAAGGTGGTCTGCTATTACAATGGCAAGCGCCAGGGAGCAGTTTACCTTTTGGCAGCCCAAGATGTGGAATACTATTCTTTTTGGGACAGCATCTTCAGCTGGTGGCGTAATCTGTGGAAAGGAATTTTTTGATGGCTGAACGCTTGCAAAAAATCATCGCCCAAGCCGGGCTTGCGTCCCGGCGGGCGGCCGAAAGCATGATACTGGCTGGCAGGGTTACGGTTGACGGTCAGACCATAACGGAACTGGGCGGCAAATTCGATAGCAGCAGCCAGCGAATTTGTGTGGATGGCAAGCCGCTGACCTTGGCAGAGGAAAACGTTTATTTTCTGCTGAACAAGCCGAAAGGTTATCTTTCAACAGCTAAGGACGAACGTGGGCGGCGTACGGTTTTGGATTTACTGCCGGAAGTTAAAGAGCGTGTCTATCCGTTGGGGCGGCTTGATAATAATACGGAAGGGCTGCTGCTTATTTCCAATGATGGCCAGTTGATGAATGGCCTGCTGCACCCGCGCTACAAGGTCGATAAGACTTATGTGGCCAGAGTCAGCCCGGTGCCTACGGAAAATGCCCTGGATAAACTGCGCAAGGGTATAAGGCTGGAAGATGGCCTGACAGCACCCGCAGTGGTCAAGCTGCTCACGGTGGCAGCAGACACAGCCAAAGTAGAAATAACTATTCACGAGGGACGCAACCGTCAGGTGCGCCGCATGTTTGCGGCAATTGGCACAGATGTAAAAGCCCTGAAACGTGTACAATTTGCCGGCCTTACGCTGGCAGGGGTTAAACGGGGCGCGTACCGTCCGCTGACCGCTGATGAAATAAACGAACTCTATAAAATAGCAGGAATAGAACGTGTATGAAAAAAATCATTGTAATCGGTGCCGGACCGGCAGGCATGATGGCCGCCATCAAAGCTGCGGAAAATGGTGCTGATGTAACCATACTGGAAAAAATGAAACGTCCGGGCAAAAAAATGCTGATAACCGGCAAAGGGCGCTGTAATATCACGAATGCCGCCACGGTGCCGGAAATCATCAAGAATATTCATGGCAATGGCAAGTTTCTCAACAGCTCCATGCGCGCTTATGATAATGAAGATGTAATCTATTTCTTCGAGTCGCAGGGAGTGCCAACCAAGGTGGAACGGGGACAGCGTGTTTTCCCTGTCAGCGACAAGGCTCAGGACGTTGTGGATGCCATGGTACACCGGCTCCATGAACTCGGCGTAAAGATTGAAACAGACAGCCCGGTGGCGGAAATTCTGGCACAGGATAATCTGGTAAGGGCGGTCAAACTACAAAGCGGTGCCAGTCTGAAAGCGGATGCGGTTATTCTCTGTACCGGCGGTGCCTCATATCCCGGTACAGGCTCAACAGGGGACGGCTACAAGATGGCGCAGAAACTTGGCCATACCTTGGTAGATATCCGTCCTTCCTTGATTCCCCTGGAAACGGAAGAAGAATGGGTGAAATCTGTACAGGGCCTTTCCCTGCGCAATGTCAAGGCCACACTGCTCGTCGATGGTGAGAAAAAGACGGATATGTTCGGGGAAATGATGTTTACCCATTTTGGGGTGACAGGCCCCATTATCCTGTCCTTGAGCCGGGCGGCGACTGAGGCTTTGCAGAATGAATCCTTTGTGGAATTGGAACTGAATCTGAAACCGGCGCTGGCCGAAGATGTGCTCGATGTCCGCCTGCAAAGAGATTTTGCCAAGTATCAGCGCAAACAGCTGGGTAATGCCATGGTTGATTTACTGCCTCATAAGCTCATTGAACCGGTGCTCGATGCAGCGTTCCTGGAAATGGATAAGCCTGTTCATCAGGTGACCGTGGAAGAGCGTCATCGGCTGGGACAGACCTTACAGCATTTGCCCTTGACTATCACCAAGGCAAGACCGATAGCCGAGGCCATTGTGACGGCCGGAGGCATTTCCGTCAAGGAGATAAATCCCAAGACCATGGAGTCTAAGCTGGTTAAAGGCTTGTATTTTGCCGGGGAAGTGGTGGACGTAGACGCTTATACGGGCGGCTATAACCTGCAGGCTGCTTTCTCCATGGGAGCGGCTGCCGGCAACTGGAGTGTGTGGAACGATTAGGTTTATATAAAGGGGTTGGCAGAATGGAAAAAATCCAGATAGAAAAAGCCCGTCAGGGACTGCAAGGCGAAATTGTAATACCCGGTGACAAGTCAATTTCTCACCGCAGCGTGATGTTTTCCGCGTTGGGTGACACACCGGTGCGGATAAAGAACTTCCTGCATGCCCAGGACTGCATGTCCACGGCAGCCTGTATGGAAATGCTGGGAGCCAAGGTGGAATTTATCAGCGATACAGAGCTGATTGTCACAGGCAACGGCCTGCATGGTCTTAAAGAACCGGCAACCATTCTTGATGCCGGCAATTCCGGCACCACCTTGCGCCTTTTAATGGGCATATTGGCTGCTCAGCCCTTTTTGTCAACGTTTACCGGTGATGCCTCCCTGCATAAGCGGCCGATGGGGCGTGTAATCAAGCCTTTATCGCTGATGGGAGCGCAGATTTATGGCCGTGAAAACAATGCCAAACTGCCGATAACAGTTGTCCCGGCACAAAAGAAACTTAAGGGAATGCACTATGACAGCCCTGTAGCCAGTGCGCAGGTAAAATCTGCCATCCTGCTGGCTGGAATGTTTGCGGACGGGGAAACGACGGTCAATGAGCCCTTTGTTTCCCGTGACCATACCGAACAGATGCTGGCAGCGTTTGGGGTACAGCTCAAAAGAGAAGGCACGGCCGTGACCATTCAGCCGGTTGAGAAATTTACGGCACCATCGGAAATCGAAGTGCCCGGCGATATCAGTTCGGCTGCTTACTGGCTGGTGGCCGGCAGTATCGTACCGGGCAGTAAGCTCCTGCTCAAAAATGTAGGCATTAACCCCACGCGCACGGGGATTATCGACGTGCTCAAAGACATGGGCGCCAAAATCACCCTGCAGAACGAACGTACGAGCGGTGGGGAAGCCGCAGCGGATATGCTGGTGGAATACAGTGAGCTGCAGGGCGTATCCTTTGGGGCGGAGATTATGCCGCGCCTGATTGACGAAATTCCCATTATCGCCGTAGCTGCACTTTGTGCCCAGGGCGATACAGTGATTACGGGGGCCGGTGAACTCAGAGTCAAGGAAACCGACCGCCTGATGGCGATTGCCAAAGAATTTAACAAGCTGGCTCCCGGAGCCGTAGAAGAACGGGAGGACGGCCTTGTTATCCACGGCGGTGCCAAAATTGAACGGGCTGCGGCCTTTTCCTATGATGACCACCGCATTGCCATGTCCCTGGCTATTCTGGGAACCGTGGGCGCAGGCGTGGAGATTGAAAATCCCCAGTGCGTCAATATCTCTTATCCCGAATTTTATCAGACATTGGAGGAAATACAGTAATGAAGAACTTAGTAGTAGCAATAGACGGCCCGGCAGGGGCAGGCAAAAGCACAGTGGCACAATTAGCTGCCAAAAAGCTGGGCTATACCTATATCGACACGGGGGCTATGTACCGTGCTGTGGCCTGGAAAACCCTGCAGCAGGGCAAAGAGGTAACTGATGAACTGATTCTGGCAGTGGTCAAGGATATTGATGTTAACCTGCAGTATAAAGACGGCAAGACCACGGTAGCCGTAGATGGTACTGATGTGACAGGCGAAATCCGCACGCCGGAAGTCAGCGCCATCGTGTCGCAGGTAGCAGCCCTCGGACCTGTCCGGGCAAAGATGGTTGACCTGCAGCGCAAGATGGGCGAGCGTGGCAGTGTGCTGATGGATGGCCGTGACATCGCCACTAATGTCCTGCCTAATGCCGACGTGAAGATTTTCCTCACCGCCTCCATTGAAGAACGGGCCCGCCGCCGTCACAAAGAACTGACGGAAAAAGGCTATGATATCGATATGGAAAAGATGAAGGCCGATATCGCTGCCCGTGATAAAGCTGACAGTGAACGGGAAATTTCTCCGCTGGTACAGGCAGAGGACGCAACCCTGCTCGATACCACGGGATTGTCCATTGATGAAGTCGTTGAGCGCATTCTCGCTATGTGCCGTTAAGATAAGAGGTGCAAGATGTTATACAGTTTATTGCAGCTTATCTTCAGTATTTTCTTTAAGCTGTTCTTCCGGGCGGAAATTTATGGCCGGGAGAATATGCCCAAAGACGGCGCGGTAATCTTAGCCGCTAATCACATGAGCAACTGGGACCCGCCTTTTGTGGCAACTTTTCTGCACCGGCCGGTCAGCTATATGGCCAAGATTGAACTCTTTAAGAATCCCATCTTTGGCCGGGCGATTACTGCCTGCCATGCCTTTCCGGTAAAACGTGGTGCCGCTGACCGTGGGGCTATCAAAGCTGCCCTGCAGGTACTCAAAGAAGGGCGTTGCCTGGGGCTGTTCCCCGAGGGAACGCGCAGCCGTACCGGCAAAATGGGCAAGGCCGAGGCCGGTGTAGGCCTGATTGCTGCTATGAGCGGAGCACCGATTGTGCCGGCCGCCATTATCGGTACGGATAAAATTTTTGCCAACGGCGGTCACTTTCCAAAACTGAAGGTTATCTATGGTGAGCCGCTGCAGTTCACCGGTGACCATAAGGACAAAGAGGCTCTGGCGGCATTTTCCCAGCAGGTAATGGATAGAATTGCCGCGCTGAAGGCTGAATATCAGATATAAAAAATGAGGTGATACGGATGATTTTGCAGGCTGTTGTTACCGAATACCTTCCCACCAATGCGTATTTCTATATTGACGATACGACTAAGCATGGTTTTTTAATTGACCCTGGCGCACAGGCTGATAAGCTCGAACAAATTGCCGCGGAAAAGGGGTTTGTTATTGAAAAAATCCTGCTGACACATGGGCATTTTGACCATATTGGTGCCGTCAGTGAACTGCAAAAGGCTTGGGGAGCGGAAGTGTGCATGCACGAAAATGGCAGGGCCTATGCGGAAAATCCTGCCTGGAATTTGTCAATACAGACGGGGCAGGGGATTGTGCTGGAAAATGTAACCTACCTCCCGGATGAGTCCGTTATCACCTTAAAAGACAATCCTGAGCATAAGCTGCAGCTGCTGGCAGTCCCGGGACATACCAGCGATGGCTGTACTTATTACAGCGCAAAAGATGGTGTGGCTTTTGTGGGGGACAGTGTGTTCTATGAAAGCTATGGCCGTACGGATATGCCGGGCGGCGATGAAGAAACTCTGCTCAGCAGCGTGGCCCGGCGCATTATGACTTTGCCGGAAAAAACTGTTTTATTGCCCGGCCATGATGACCGGACCAGCGTAGAGCATGAGCGTAAAATGCCCTGGTATGCCGGGCGAATATAAAAATTGTTGGTTCCGTTGACAATATAAGTCAGCGGAACTTTTAGCAGATTGCTGTTTGTGTGAAGGGGAGGGATTATTTTGGCCATAGGCAAAAAGGATACCAAACGTATTCTTAAAACGATAAATGACTGGAACAAGCCGCGGTTTACGGAGCAGGAAAAATTTTGCCGGGTATCGTTAAAGATAAACAGGAAAAAAGTGCAGGAGTTTGCAGCGGTGTTGTCAGCGGATTTATTTCGGCCGCTTACAGCGCAGCTCGGTGAGAACTCCAGCAAGCCCTTGGTGGCAATGACGGCCAGCCGGGAGAAGGTGGGGAAGGTGCTGCACCTGGCCTACACTGCGGAAAATAACATCCGGGAAATAGAGGACGCAGCTACTAATGAACAGCTTTTTGGTATCCAGACCAGATTGCGTGAGATTTGCTCGGCAGTGGTGGAACAGAGTGTGAGTATTCTCAATATGGAAGGGACACCGTTTGAAATCGGCAAATAAATCAGCCGGTGTACAAAATGTCAGGTGCATACTCCTTCCAAGGTTGACAGGACAGGCCTGTCGGCATATAATAAGCTAGTTACTATATTATACTTATGAAATAGCAAAGGGGCGTTAAACATGGCAGATAAAAAGGTCATGCTGACCGAAGATGGTTATAATAAACTGGTCGAAAAACTCAATTACCTTAAAAGTGTACGGCGTATCGAGGTGGCTGAACGACTGAAGGCAGCAATTGCCCTGGGTGACCTTTCAGAGAACTCCGAGTACGATGATGCGAAAAATGAACAGGCATTCCTGGAAGGTGAGATTCAGGACTTGGAGGCCAAAATCCGTAATTCTGATATCATCAAAGCTGGCAGCGGTGATGTAGTTCAGATGGGTTCCCGTGTATCTGTTGTGGATTTGGAATTTGCTGAAGATGGTCCGGAAACTTTTATGATTGTTGGTTCCACAGAGGCTGACCCGGATGAAGGCAAAATTTCCAATGAATCCCCGCTAGGACAGGCACTGTTGGGCCAGAAGGTTGGTGCTGTCGTTGACGTTCATGCACCGGCTGGCATCATCAAGTACGAAATCAAGGAAATTTTAAGCTAAGGCTTAGTATAGATGGGAGAAATTGCATTTATGGCAGAGAATAAGCAGCAGCAGGCTCCGGTGGAAGACCTCAACGAAATGATGAAGGTCCGCCGCGAAAAGATGGAGGCCTTCAAGGAGCTGGGCGTAGCACCGTTTGGTCATCGCTATGAAGTAACGGCCTATGCGGCAGATATCAAAAAAGAGTATGATGGCCTGGAAGGGGACGAAGAAGGCCCCGAAGTATTTATTGCCGGCCGTTTGATGGCTATCCGTGGTCATGGTAAAGCGTCTTTCTGTACGCTGAATGACCGTACGGGCAATATTCAGGTTTACTTCAAAATTGACGTACTGGGCGAAGAGAAGTACAAAGGCCAGTTCCGCCGTTTGGATATCGGTGATATCATCGGCATTCGCGGTGTTGTATTTAAGACGCATCGCGGTGAAGTTACGGTGCGCGTAGAAGACTTTGACCTGCTGTCCAAGTCACTGCGTCCGCTGCCGGAAAAATTCCATGGCCTGCAGGACGTTGATATCCGCTATCGTCAGCGTTACCTCGACCTCATCATGAATCAGGATGTGCGTGAGACTTTCCGTCGCCGTACCAAGACCATCAACTCCATTCGTGAGTATCTCGATGAACGCGGCTATCTGGAAGTGGAAACGCCGGTTCTGTCCACCATTGCCGGTGGTGCAGCTGCCCGTCCGTTTATCACGCACCACAATACGCTCGACATTGACCTGTACCTGCGTATTGCTACTGAGCTTAACCTCAAGCGCCTGATTGTCGGCGGTCTGGACCGTGTTTATGAAATCGGCCGTATCTTCCGTAACGAAGGTATGGACGTGCGTCATAACCCGGAATTTACCTCCATTGAGTTCTATCAGGCTTTTGCTGATTACAACGATATGATGGACCTGACGGAAGGTATTGTGGTCAACGCTGCGGAAAAAGTACTGGGCACGACGGTTATCAACTATCAGGGTGTGGAAATTGACCTGTCAAAAGTTAAGCGTATCAGCATGAATGATGCAGTTAAAGAGGCTACGGGCAAGGACTTCATGGCCTGCGAAACCGTGGAAGAGGCTCGCAAACTGGCTGATGAAATTGGTGTTCCCTACGAAGAACGCCACGGTATCGGCGGTATTTTGAATCAGGCTTTTGAAGAAAAAGTCGAAGAAACGCTTATGCAGCCGACCTTTATCACCGGCCATCCGACGGAAATTTCGCCGTTGGCTAAGCGTAATGCTGAAGACTCGCGCATTACGGACCGTTTTGAGTTCTTTATTTATGGCCGCGAGCTGGCTAACGGCTTTACCGAGCTTAATGACCCCATCGACCAGAAGGGACGTTTTGAGGACCAGCTCAAACAGCGTGAGGCTGGTGACGATGAGGCCCATGGCATGGATGAAGATTTCGTCATGGCACTGGAATACGGCCTGCCGCCCACGGGTGGTGTAGGTATCGGTATCGACCGTCTGGTAATGTTCCTGACGGACGCTGCCTCTATCCGCGACGTACTCCTGTTCCCGACTATGAAACCGCTGGCTGACCAATAAGCCGGGAGATATAACGAGGCAAGAAAATGTCCCCCGCCTCAGCAGGTGGGGGCACGAATACCAAAACAGGCGACGAGCATATCTCCCGCCTCGTTGAAACGCCAAGAGGAAGTTTTGCCTATGGCAAAACTGGAACAACGGCGTTATAATAAAAAGGCTTGACCTGTCACTGACAAGTCAAGCCTTTTTGTAATGTCAAAAGTCATTTGCTGGCCGCGTTTATTCTGGGCAGCAACAGGAATGCACCTAAGGCCAGGATAAAGCCGATAGCACTGGTGGTCTGTCCGCTGGTCATAAAGCCCAGCACTTTGTCGGCATAATCGCCGCGTAAAAATTCCAGTCCGAAACGTACGGCGCAGTAAAGCATAACATAGAGGGCAAAACACTGGCCTTTGGCGTGTTTTACCGTCGCCCGGTAGATGAGCAGCAGGGCGAAGATTACTACATCGAGCTGGCCTTCCCAAATTTCTGCCGGCCAGAGGGGCTGCTGCCCATAGGTGTGAGCTGCCAGCGTCGTGGCGGGATAGATAATCCCAAAATTGCCGCCGGTAGGTGCGCCAAAGGCGTCGCCGTTTAAAAGATTGGCGCAGCGTCCTAAGGCCTGCCCTAAAATGATGGCCGGAGCCAGTACGTCCATTAAATGCACGGTGTCGAGCTTATGCCGCTGGCAGTAGTAAACGCCGGTGAGGACGCCTAGGAACACACCGCCCTGTATGGCCATGCCGCCCTGCCAGACATTGAGAACTTCTGAGAGATGGTGGGAGTAGTAATCCCAGTCGAAAAAGAACACATCCCAAAGCCGCGCGCCTAACAGGCCGGCCAGTCCGCAGTAAATGCCTAAATCTACAATATGTTTTTCCGCGCCCCGTCCGTCCTGCTTGGCCAGGAAATATCCCACGCCGGTGGCCAGGATAATCGAAAGGGAAAGAACCAATCCGTAAGCACGTACAGGAAAGTCGCCGATAAAGAATAAATACTGGTGCATTTGCTTTGTCTCCTAAAAGCTGAATAATATAATCTGTCCCTCATTATAACCTATAGGGGGCTTTTTTGCTATATTTCTTTTAACTGGGGCGCAGTTATGCTATAATAATGGGATGTATGAACAGAATAAAATTATTCGAGGTGTTTTTTCATGGATTTAAGCATGGATGTTTTGGTAAAACGGTTTGAGGATTACGTAAGTTTCGATACGCAGTCCGATGAAGATAATGACAAGGCCTGCCCCAGCACACCGGGACAAATGATTCTGGCCAAGCATTTAGCCGAAGAACTGAAAGAAATCGGGCTTAAGGATGTAGACCTCGATAATCATGGTTATGTGATGGCTACGCTGCCGGCCAACGGCAGGGAAGATGCACCGACGGTGGGCTTTATTGCTCATGTGGATACCAGCCCGTCGGCCTCGGGCAAGGATATAAAGCCGCAGATTGTAAAGAATTATGATGGCCAGGATATCCTGCTGAACAAGGAGAAGAACATTGTGTTCTCCACCAAGGCTTTTCCGGAAGTCTTGAAGTACAAGGGCCAGGATATTATGTTCACTGATGGTACTACCTTGCTGGGTGCCGATGACAAAGCCGGGGTTACGGCCATTGTCAGTGCGATGGAATATTTGGTTCAGCACCCGGAAGTACAGCACGGCAAGATTCGCGTAGGGTTCACGCCTGATGAGGAAACGGGCCGTAGTGCAGATAAATTCGATGTGGCGAAGTTCGCGGCTGATTTTGCTTACACCATCGATGGCGGTGAACTGGGGGGGCTGGAGTATGAAAACTTTAATGCCGCCAATCCGACGATTGTTTTCCATGGTGTCAGCGTGCATACCGGTGATGGCAAAGGCAAGATGAAAAACGCCCTGTCCATTGCCTGTGAGTGGCAGCAGATGCTCCCGGCCGGGGAAAAACCGGAGTATACGGAAGGTCATGAAGGCTTTTATCATGTGTATAAGATGTCCGGTGATGTGGAAACCTGTACGATGATGATGCTTATTCGTGACCATGACAAGGATAAGTTTACGCAGCGCAAGGCATTTCTTGACCAGCTGGCGGAGTTCTTCAATCAAAAATATGGTGAGGGCACTGTGGAAGTCAAGCACCATGATGTGTACTTCAATATGCTGGAAAAGATTGAGGACGGCAATATGTACGTGGTGGACCTGGCCAAAGAGGCCATGCTCGCTGCCGGTGTTACGCCGGACGTGCAGCCGATTCGCGGCGGTACGGACGGTGCACGCCTGTCCTTTATGGGGCTGCCCTGTCCTAATATCTTTACGGGTGGGGCCAATTTCCATGGCCGGTTTGAATATCTGCCGTTGGAGTCCCTTAAAAAAGCCGGTGAAACGGTATTACAGATAGCTGTTGGTGCTGGCAAGCTGAAAAAATAAGGAGAATTTATGGCATTACTTGATATTTTAAAGGCCGGCAATCCGGTGTTAAAGAATAAGTCAGTACCTGTGGAACGGGTGGACAAGAGTTTGAAAAAACTGCTCGACGACATGGCGGAAACCATGTATGCCAACGATGGCGTTGGCCTGGCCGCTCCCCAGATTGGCAAGAATATTTGTGTGGTGGTCATTGACTGTCAGGACGACCATGGCCTGCTCGAAATGATAAATCCCGTTATCACCTTCAAGGAAGGCGAGGTCGTTGATACCGAGGGCTGTCTGTCTGTGCCGGATATTTATGGCGAAGTAAGCAGGGCGGCTAAGGTCAAGGTGAAGTACACCAACCGCCGCGGCAAAATACAGAATTTGACGGCTACAGGTCTGTTGGCCCGCTGCATTCAGCATGAGCTTGACCATTTGGAAGGCCAGTTGTTTATCGATATTGCCCAGAGTGTGCATAGGGGGAATCAGGGTTGAAGAAGTTCCGTGTAGTATTTATGGGTACGCCGGATTTTGCTGTGCCCTGCCTGGCGGCTTTGCATGAACAATGTGAGGTCATTGCCGTGATTACCCAGCCGGATAAACCGCGCGGCCGGGGGCAGAAGTTAATGCCGTCGCCGGTAAAGGCCTGGGCTGTGGAGCACAACCTGCCGGTATATCAGCCGGAAAAAATCAAGACGGAAGAATTTACTGCCAAGTTAGAGGAAATGCAGCCGGATTTGATGGTAGTTGTGGCGTTTGGCCAGATTCTGTCCCAGCGGATTTTGGATATTCCGCCTTATGGCTGCATTAACGTGCATGCGTCACTGTTGCCGCGTTACCGCGGGGCAGCGCCCATGCAGTGGTGCGTTATCAATGGCGAAACGAAAACCGGTGTTACCACGATGTTTATGGACGCCGGCCTTGATACCGGTGATATGCTGCTTAAAGCAGAAATGCCCATCGGTGAGGATACCACGTTGGAAGAGGTGCATGACGGCCTGATGTCCATGGGGGCCAAGGTGCTGATGGATACGCTGGCGGAGCTGTCCGACGGTACATTGGTAAGGACGCCGCAGTCCGGGGAATCCAATTATGCGCCGATGCTGACGAAGTTGACAGGTCAGATTGACTGGTCAAAAACAGCACAGGAAGTTCATAATCTCGTGCGTGGGCTTAATTCCTGGCCCGGAGCATATACTTTTATGGATGAGGCCAAGTATAAGATTTGGCGTACCCGCCGCACGGGCGAACACACAACTCTGCCGGCGGGCAGTATTGTCAGTGCTGATAAAAAGACGGGCCTGTTTGTAGCGGCTGCTGACGAAGTTTTGGAAATCGTGGAGCTGCAGGCACCGGGGAAAAAGAAAATGAAAGCCGTTGATTATCTTAATGGCCATACGTTTACACCAGAGGCCAGATTTAACTGATTAGCGGCAGCTAAAATAGCAGGACATTGTGAGAGGCTTTAATGGCAGATTTAACCCAGAAACAAGCGACAAAAAAATTTACTTTGCCGAAACGGCCGCAAAAGCGGCTGTTTATTGGCATGCTGTTATTGACGACCACCTTGATGGCAGCTGCTTTTTATGGCGTGTGGTATATAGCGCGGCCGGGGCTGGCTGGCATTGCTGATTTTCTGCCCGGTCTGCTCGGGGCTGTCTTTGTGCTTATCACCCTGGTGGCGCTCTCAGGTATTGGCAATATGATACTGGCGGTCAACGGCCTGCCCAGGCTGCCCTTTCTGCAGCGGCAGAATTATGAGCTTATCAATATGTTGTTTCCTTTGGCGGTGCGCATTGCCAAAATATTTGGTATCAGCCGTCGGCGGCTGGAAGGTTCTTTCATTGCCACCAGCAATCTGATGTTTAACAATATGGGCATTAAAGTGCCGGCTGATAAATTGCTGGTGGTGACACCGCACTGCCTGCAGCTGGCGACCTGTCCGCATAAAATTACCCGTGACCCGCATAATTGCAAACGTTGTGGCGGCTGTGATATCGGGGCGCTCGTGACACTGGCCGATGAAATGGGATTTACCTTCTTTGTGGCTACGGGAGGAACGCTGGCCCGGCAGGTTGTCTATAACACCAGGCCAAAAGCTGTGCTGGCGATTGCCTGTGAGCGTGATTTAATGAGCGGTATTCAGGACGTTTATCCGCTGCCGGCTGTCGGAGTGCTGAACATTCGCCCTAATGGGCCCTGTTATAACACCCACGTTGATATGGAAGAAGTACGTCAGCAATTAGAAAAAATCATTATTCCCAAGGAGCAAGATAATGGATAAAGCAAGGGAACTTGCCTGCGAAGTTTTAAATGAAGTTCATGAAAAGGGAGCCTATGCCAATGTGGCACTGGTCAAACATTTGCGCAAGGCAAATCTCAGTGACCAGGACAGGCGCTTTGCCACGGAACTGGTTTACGGGGCAGTAAAGGCCGGTGATACCCTGGACTGGATACTGCGGCGCTATGTGAACCGGCCGTTAAAGAAGATTCCCCCGCTGATTCGTGAGGTTTTGCGCCTCGGGATATACCAGTTGTTTTATCTCGATAAAGTACCGCCTTCGGCTGCCTGTAATACGGCGGTGGAACTGGCCAAGAAATACAGTCATGCCGGTACGGTGAAGTTTGTCAACGCCGTTTTGCGCACCGCGGTGCGTGAGCCGGAAAAGGCGGCCTTCCCCGAAGGCAAAGGCAAGGCCACGGAAGGGCTGGCTTTAAAGGAACAGCACCCGTACTGGCTCGTAAAGCACTGGGTGAAACAGTTTGGCTTTGACGAGGCCGAGGCTTTATGTAAATTCGACAATGGTCAGCCGGTGCTGTCGGTGCGTACCAATACGTTAAAAACTAACCGTGAAGATTTGCTGGCAGCTTTGCAGACGGCTGGTGCTGCAGCAGCTGCCAGTACCTGGACGCCGGAGGGCGTGCTGATAACGGCGCATGGTTCCCTGGATGATTTGACGCCGCTGCAGGATGGCCGCTGCCAGGTGCAGGATGAAAGTTCCATGCTGGTGGCGCATGTTGTTGATCCCCAGCCGGGAGAACTGATTATCGACTGTTGCAGTGCTCCTGGCGGCAAGACTACACATATCGCTGCTTTGATGAACAATGAAGGACGCGTGGTGGCCGGTGATATTTACGAGCATAAGCTCGAACGCATTGCCGAGAACGCCAGGCGTTTAGGCATTGATATTATTGAACCGACATTGCTCGACGCCCGTGAGGTGGGCGATGAATATGAGGCCATGGCCGACAGGGTGCTCGTAGATGCTCCCTGTTCCGGGCTCGGTGTTTTGCGCCGCAAACCTGATGCCCGTTGGAATAAGAGTGCGGAAGAAATTGCCCGGCTGCCGGAATTGCAGCTGCAGATACTTAACAGTGCGGCCAAGGCCCTGAAAGACGGCGGGGTACTGGTGTACAGTACCTGTACAATCGAGCCGGCGGAGAATCAGGAAGTGGTAGCAAAATTCCTGGCTGATCATCCGGAGTTTACTTTGGAGCAGACAGGCGCCTTCTTGCCGCAGCCGCGGCAGGCGGAAATGGTACAGCTCTATCCGCAGCGTGATGGTACTGATGGCTTTTTCATTGCCCGTATGTGCAAACGGAAAGGATAATTAAGTGATAAATATTTTTGGCATGCCGCTCGCTGAACTGCAGGCGGCGTTAAAGCCTTATAATGTACCGGGGTTTCGCGCCAAGCAAATTGCCCAATGGCTTTATCAAAAAGGGGTAGTGGATTTTGGGGCGATGACAAATCTTTCCAAGGATTTGCGTGCGCAGCTGGCGCAGGCGTTTGTAATCGCCCGTCCGCAGGTTAAGGCCCGGCTGGATTCCCAGGACGGTAAGACCACGAAATTTCTGTTGGAGTATGCTGATGGTACGGCTATTGAAACGGTGCTTATGCGTCAGCCCTACGGCAACAGCATTTGTGTTTCCACGCAGGCAGGGTGTAATATGGGCTGCGCTTTTTGTGCGTCAACGCTGCACGGTATGGCCCGGGACCTCACCTGTGGCGAGATTTTGGCGCAGGCTGTAGTCATAAATGATATGCTCCGGGAAGAAAACGGCAGCAAAGTTGATACCATGGTCATTATGGGCAGTGGTGAACCGCTGATGAATTACGCGGAAGTGTTGAAATTTCTGCGGCTGATTCATGAGCCTTATACCTTGGGCATGGGGTACCGTAATATTACCCTGTCCACTTCGGGCATAGTTCCCCGTATGTATCAGCTGGCTGAAGAAGGGCTGCCCATATCCTTGTCGGTATCGCTGCATGCCCCCAATCAGGAGCTGCGTTCCGAGCTTATGCCCATCAATCGCAAGTATCCTATACAGGATGTGGTGGCTGCTGCGAGAAATTACGCAGATAAAACCAAGCGTCGCGTGACTTATGAGTACATTCTCATTGATGGTGTTAATGATGGCGAGGAGCAGGCCAAAGAATTGGTCGCTTTAATGCGCGGCCAGCTGGCCAGCGTCAATCTTATTCCCATAAATCCGGTAGTGGAGCGTAATTTGCTGCGCCCCTCCAAGGCGCGGATTGATTGGTTTGAAGGTTATTTAGCCAGCCATCATGTGAACGTCACCGTGCGCCGGGAAATGGGCACTGATATTCAGGCGGCTTGTGGCCAGTTGCGTAATAAACATCTTGAAAAATGACGTACCCGTGGTAAAATTACGATATACTGAACAACTACGTTTCCAAATGTGAAGGAGGCCTGGTAACATGGGCATGCGCAAATGGGAAACATTTTTAGAAGATCACATTGAAGGTTTTTTCAATAAACGTTTTAGCAGTGACCTGGAACCTGTAGAACTTATAAAGGGACTGGAAAAGGAAATTGCCAGGCAGGGCAGTGGCAAAGCCCAGAAAGATATTCCCAATCAATATATATTCTTCCTGGCCAAGGAGGATTATCAGCGGCTGTGTGCCCAGCGTATTATGGATGAGCTGTATCTGGCGGTGGAAAAGCAGGTAATTCTGCAGGACTACCTGCTGCGCGGCAAGCTGACTGTAAGCTGCCAGATTGACAGCACCAGGCAGCGTGGCACATATGAAATCAAGTCACGCTTTACCGAAGAGGAAACGGCTGCCCAATATGATGAGCCCAACACGCTGGTACTGGCCAAGCCGTCGCTGCAGGGGGGCAGGCAGCCGCTTAATCTGCCCAGGGATTTGCGGATAGCGTCATTAAAGGTGATAAAGGGACCGGATAAGGACGCCTATCTGGAAATTGGTGAGCAGCAGATATATATTGGCAGACGCGAGAAGAATGAATTTATTTTGACTGATACAAAAGCATCGCGTCTGCATGCCTGGATTGCCTACGAAAATCACCGTCATGTGCTTTACGATGCGCAAAGTACCAACGGTACGGCTGTAAACGGCAAAGCTGTTGAATCTCATTGCCTGCAGGCAGGAGATAAGATAAGTATCGGGGCTACGGTTTTAATTTATGAGGTGATTTGAGTGCCGACAACGGCGATAATGATAAAGATAGTCCGGGTATTGCTGGAATACGGCATGCTTTTGTGGCTGATATTTTTTGTTTTACGCCTGATGAATAAGATGTTCAGGGATGTGCGTCAGGAAATGCGTAAACAGCGCAAGCCTGTTTATGGCAAAAATGAGGCTGTGTTGTCTGTGGTGGAGGCGGAAGAGGAGTCACTGGCAGGCCGGCGGTTTGCTTTTCAGGACGAAATCACCATAGGGCGGAGCCGGGAAAATGACGTGGTCATTCCGGAAAATTTCGTTTCGCATCGTCATACGACGATTTTCCTGCATGGAGCACAGTATGTGATTGAGGATTTAGGCAGTGTTAATCACACCTATGTAAATGGTCAGGTTTTACAGGGCAAGGCCTATTTGAAACCGGGTGATATGATTCGTATTGGCATGGTTACCCTAAAGTTCGAGAGGTGAACGAATTGAAGCAGGTTTTTGCAGCTACCGATGTGGGACTTTTGCGCAAAGGTAACGAAGATAATTTAGCAATGTTTGATTCGGTTTATGTGGTAGCCGATGGCATGGGCGGTGAGGCTGCCGGTGAGGTGGCCAGTAAAATTCTGGTGGATAAGGTGCAGGAAGTTTTGGCGGCCAGGGAGCATATCGCCAAATCAGACCTGTGTGAGGCCATAGCTGCGGCTAACCAGGCAATTCGGGAATGTGTCTGGGAACATCCGTCTTATGAAGGCATGGGAACGACAGCAACAATGCTGCAGGTCAATGATACTGATGAGGCAGCGGCCTGGGCTCATGTCGGTGACAGCAGGCTGTATATCCTGCCTGCCGGCAGCGATAAACTCACGCAGGTAACGGAGGATCATTCCTACGTTGAGGAATTGTTGCGCAAAGGCACTATTACCGCAGAGGAGGCCCAGCATCATCCGCAGCGTAATATGCTCACCCGTGCTGTAGGTGCTATGGAAAATCTTCAGATTGACAGCGGCGAACTGGCCGTGCATAAAGGTGATGTGTTTCTGCTCGCTACAGATGGCTTGATGAAACATGTAACTGATGAGGAGATTGTCCGTATTCTGCGGCAGGCCCAAGATAATCCTGCACAGGAACTGATAAACGCTGCGCTTGCAGGCGGCGGTTCCGATAATGTGACAGTAATCGTGGTGGGAGTGTCATGAAGAATTTTGGTATTCTCACTGCACCATTGGGCGTATTCTTATGTGGAATGAGCGTTCTGTATATGAAAATGCAGTCAGCCGGTATGCATATTACGCCCAAGACTTTGCAGGAGCCCTGGGTGTATCTGCCGTATCTGGCCGCAGTGATATTTTTAACCATTGTCATACAGGTGGTGGTGGTAAAACGTCATTTGGATGTTTATATCCTGCCGTTGATTTTAATGCTGGTCAGTATCGGCCTGGTGGAAATAGCCCGCTTAAAACCGGCGCTGTTGCTCAGACAGCTGCAATGGCTCTGTATTGCCATGCTGGTGATGTTCGTCGTCATACGCCTGTGGCCGCGGATTCGCCGGCTGCTGGCTTATCCGTATCTGCTCGGCATAGGCTGTGTACTGTTGCTGGGCTTGCCATTATTGTTTGGCACGGAGATTGGCGGCAGCAAAAACTGGCTTGTTTTAGGTCCTGTATCCCTGCAGCCTTCGGAATTTGGTAAAATCGTGCTGCTGTTTTTTCTGGCCTCTTATCTGGCTGACCATCGCCGGGTACTTACACTGCCAGTTCATAAAATATTGTTCCTGCAGCTGCCGCCGCTGCGTTTTATCGCCCCTTTGATTTGTATTTGGGGCATGGCGGTTTTAATGTTCGTGGTGGAAAAAGATTTAGGTTCAGCCCTGCTGTTCTTCGGTATGGCTTTACTGATGACGTATATGGCTACGGGCAGCAAATCCTATGTCTTTTTGGCACTGGCCTTTATGGCTGTGGCTGCTGTGGCCAGCTATGCGATGTTTGGACATGTCCGGGTGCGTTTTGACATATGGCTTGACCCGTGGCAGGACCCTAATGGCATGGCCTATCAGGTAGTGCAGTCCCTCTTTGCCCTGGGAACCGGTGGTATTTGGGGCACAGGCTTTGGCTATGGCCATCCCGGGTTTATTCCGGAAGTACACACTGATTTTATTTTTTCCGCGATTGTGGAAGAAATGGGCCTGACGGCCGGCATAATGCTGATAGCCTGTTATGTGCTTTTATTTTGGCGCGGGATTCGCGCCTCGCTGCGGCAGAAAAATGCCAGTGAGGCCCTGTTGATGGCTGGCTGCTCTACCTTGATAATTTTGCAGATGTTTATTATTATTGCCGGTGTGACAAAGTTTTTGCCTTTGACGGGCATTACACTGCCCTTTGTAAGTTACGGGGGCAGTTCTATGGTATCGAGTTTTATCTTGCTCGCTCTGCTGTTAGCACTGACAAAGGAGCAGGGAAATGGCTGATTGGAAATTAAAACGGCAAATATTACAGGGCGCTGTATGCCTGCTATTGATTGTGGCCGTATTGGTCGTTTATGTAGGTTATCTGACCGTCTGGAAAGGCGATGAGCTGGCGCATAATCCGTTGAATATGCGTCAGGCAGCGGCCAGGGCCGATATACGCCGGGGAAGTATTTTAGACGCCCAGGGCCGGGCGCTGGCACAGACACGCAGCGATGGCAGCCGCAGCTACCCTTTCGGTGCTGTTATGGCGCAGGTTACCGGTTATAATGGGGAAAATATTGGCGGTGCCGGCCTGGAAGGACATGCCAACCGGGCATTGCTCGGGCTAACCGATGATATGACGCGGTTAGGGCCGCTGGCACAGCTTTTTCAGACAGAGCAGGGCAACGATGTAAAGACGACGATTGAATCTGATGCCCAGCAGGCTGCTTTTGACGGACTTGATGGCCGTAAAGGGGCAGTGGTGGTACTGGATGTGGATACCGGTGCCGTGCTGGCGATGGTAAGTTCGCCATCCTATGACCCTAATAATATTGAGGCTAACTGGGATAATCTGTCTAAAGTTGCAGACGGTCCTTTACTCAACCGCACTGTTCAGGGTATGTATCCGCCGGGCTCCACGATTAAACCCATGATAGCTGACGCTGCCCTGACAGAGTCTGTGACGACCGAACAGGAAGAATTTTCCTGTTCCGGTGAGTTGGACGTTGGCGGCGGTCATAGTATTCGGGAAAGTCATGGCGAGGTTCACGGTCAGGTTAATCTGCGCAAGGCCTTGACGGAATCATGTAATGTGACGTTTGGCACATTGGGTATGCGTTTAAAAGATGACAAGCTGAAGAGCACTTTTAAGCGTTTTGGCTTTGACCAGTCAATCGGCGGTGACATCGTGATGACCAGTTCCCATCTGCCGGCGTTTGGCACGCTGGGCAATGGTGACCAGGCCCAGACGGCTATTGGTCAAAGCACCCTGCTGGTCACGCCCATGCATATGGCCCTGCTGGCAGCGGCATTTGCGCATGAGGGGACCATCATGAAACCTTATCTGGTACAGCAGGTGGTTACGCCCAGCGGACTGATAGTACAGGATACACGGCCGGAAAAATGGCTGACAGCCACAACGGCCGCGATGGCCACAAAGATAGATAGTTTCATGGAAGATGTAGTTACCAAGGGAACGGGGCGGGCTGCCCAGGTCAGCGGTGTACGTGTGACGGGGAAAACCGGTACAGCCGAGAATGCGCATGGCGAGGACCATGCGTGGTTTATCGGTTCAGCCCAGCTGCGCAATCGTAAGATAGCTTTTGCCATTATTGTGGAAAACGGCGGTGGCGGCGGTACAGTAGCGGCGCCTATTGCCCGTAAGATAATATTGAGTTTACAGAACTAAGCAAAGCCTTGGGGGAGGAACTAATAAATGAACCAGCGTGTATTGGATAACCGCTATGAATTACAGGAGCTCATTGGCGGCGGCGGTATGGCTGATGTATATAAAGCTAAGGACTTGTTGCTGGACCGCCCGGTAGCTGTAAAGATTTTACATGAACAATTTAAACGTGATACAGAATTTATTGAGAAGTTCCATCGGGAGGCACAGGCCGCGGCCAAACTTTCCCATCCCAATATCGTCAATATTTATGATGTCGGCGTGATGGAAGAAGACCATTACATTGTCATGGAATACGTGCCTGGCAGTACCTTAAAGGACCTGATAAAGGAACAAGGACATCTGCAGCCGGCTGCTGCCCTGCGTGTGGCCCGGGATATTGCCAGTGCCCTGGCTCATGCCCATGCCAATAATTTGGTGCACTGCGATATCAAACCCCATAACATACTGATGATGCCTGACGGCAGTGCCAAGGTGGCTGACTTTGGTATCGCCCGGGCGGTCACGGAATCGACAATGACCTATACGGGGAATGTAGTTGGTTCTGTGCACTACTTCTCGCCGGAGCAGGCCAAGGGGACGATGATTACCCCACGTTCTGATGTGTATGCGTTGGGCGTGGTGCTTTATGAAATGCTGACGGGGCAGCTGCCCTTTAATGGGGAAACTCCGGTGAGCATTGCCATGAAACATTTGCAGGAGCAGCCCTTGTCGGTAAGACAGCTGGACAGCAGTATACCGCCGGTAGTGGAGGCTATTGTTTCGCGCATGATGAGCAAAGATCCCAACATGCGGCCCAGCAGCCGGGAGCTTGTTCAGGATATAAGTCAGGCTATGCAGATGCTCGGCGGCGGCTTTGCCCCTGCGGTCAGTGACCCCTATGCTACACAGGTACTGCCGCGGGTGCAGGAATCGGCTGTGGCTCCACGCAGTGAGCGCTATACGGCAAATTATGATGATGAAGAGCCGGAAAATGAAAAGGCTGTATTCAAGTCGAAAAAATTTATCGTCGGCTTGACAATGGTTTTGATTATGGGATTCTTTGTCGGCGCTTTTCTGAGTTTTGGCAAGTTCTGGAGCAATTCCGAAGTGGAAGTGCCTGATGTAACCGGCAAGCAGATGACTCTGGCCAAACAGATTCTCGAGGACAAGCGCCTGCGCGTCAAGGTTGATGAAGAATTTGACGCAGAGGTTCCTGCCGGTATGGTTATCTCGCAAAATCCCGAGGGCGGAGCCAAGGTCAAGGAGGAGCGTCTTGTAACCATCAAAGTCAGCAAGGGCGGCGAAAATATCGAGATGCCTGATGTGCGTGGCTTGAAACGGGCCGATGCCATCGCGAAATTGGAAAAAATGGGCTTAAAAGTAGGCCGGGTAACAGAGAGAAATTCCGATGATGAAGAGGCTGGTGTGATTATTGCCAGCGACCCACGGGCCGGTACGAAAGTGACCAAAGGCCTCAGCATTGACCTGGTAGTGAGCAAGGGTAAAAAAGAGAAAAAGGCTGCCGTACCTGATGTTACAGGACTGCCGATCGAATCAGCCCGCAAGGCTTTGGGCAATGCCGGCTTTAAAGTCGGCGGTGTAGAAAAGAAGGCCAGCAAACAGGCTGCCGGGACAGTTATCAGCCAGTCGCCGTCCGGCGGCGTTGACGCTGTAGCTGGTGAGTCGGTTCATTTGGTGGTGGCTGAAGCCGGCAAGGAAACTGAGGAAAAAAACAGCAAGCCGGCAGCTGGCAGCAGCAAGGAAACAACTACAGCACCCAAACCTAATGAGTCGAGTAAGAGCCGCTGATATGTATAGTGAGGAGCATTTATGCAAACACAGGAAGGGCGCGTGATTAAGGCCTATAACAGCTTTTTTTACGTGCAGACCGCCACAGGCTTGGTCAGCTGCAAGCTGCGGGGCAAGTTCAAAAAGACACGCCGCAGTGCCGGGGTTGTTCCTGGCGATAAGGTACTCATCGGCATACTGCCAGATGGTACTGGCGTTGTTGAAGAACAGCTGCCCCGTATCAGCCTGCTGAAACGGCCGGCTGTGGCCAATGTCTCGCAAGTCATTCTGACCTTTGCCGCCGCGCAGCCGGATTTACATCCGCTCCTGCTTAATCGTTTTTTGGTGCTGGCCGAATGGTCAGGACTGGAAAAAATCATTATTTGTGTCAATAAGGCAGACCTGTATACCGGAGATATTGCCGGCTTTTTGCAGCTGTATGAGCAGGCAGGGTATAAGGTCCTGCGGGTTTCGGCCAAGGATAATATCGGCATTGAGGCTTTGCGCAATACTTTGCAAGGCGAGGTAACCGTATTTGCCGGACCTTCCGGTGTGGGGAAATCCTCCCTGCTGAATGCCATTGATGAAAATCTGCAGCTGCTGACTGGCAGTGTCAGCGACAAGATAAAACGCGGACGCCATACGACAAGAGTGGCTGAGCTTATGCCTTACGGTGATGGGTATATTGTGGATACGCCGGGCTTTAGTGCTATGGAACTCGGGGAGATTGACCTGTCAGAACTGGCCGGTTTTTTTCCGGAGTTCAGGCAGTATCTCGACAGCTGCCGGTTTGCACCCTGCAGCCATACGCACGAACCGGACTGCGGCATAAAGCAGGCATTGGAGCGTGGTGAAGTTACGGCAGAACGCTATGAGGCCTATAAGGCCATTTATCAGGAAATACAAGAGAGTCAAAAGTTGAAACGAAAGAAGGAATATAAATGATTAAAGTAGCACCTTCCATTTTATCGGCTGATTTTGCCTATCTGGCTGATGAGGTGAAAAAAGTTACTGATGCCGGTGCAGAATACATTCATATTGATGTTATGGACGGTTCCTTTGTGCCCAATATCACCCTTGGTTCGCTGGTGGTAAAGAGCCTGCGTCCTACCAGCAAGGCGGTTTTTGATGTTCATCTGATGGTGGAACACCCGGAAAATCAGATTGAGGCTTTTGCGAAAGCCGGAGCGGATATCATTACCTTCCATTGGGAGGCCGCCCGTCATCATCACCGCATTATCCAGCAGATTAAGGCAGCCGGCTGCAAAGTTGGTATTGCCCTGAACCCGGGCACGCCGCTGTCTATGATTGAGGAAATCCTGCCTGAAGTGGACATGGTGCTGATTATGACTGTAAATCCTGGCTTTGGCGGTCAGAAGTTCATCAGTTCCCAGCTGGAGAAAATCCACATGCTGTACCATACCATCAAGGATATGGGCTTTACCTGTGATATCGAAGTAGATGGCGGCATCAATGCCGAAACCAGCAAGCTGGTGCAGGAGGCTGGTGCCAACGTACTGGTGGCCGGTTCGGCCATTTACGGAGCGGACGATGTGGCAGCCGCTATAAAGGCCATTCGTGGTTAAGAATAAGGAGATGTAAGAATTGGCAAAAGAAAAAGCAGTGGTACTGCTGTCCGGCGGTTTGGACAGCTGCACCTGTATGGCTGTGGCCAAAGAGGCCGGCTATGAAATATACCCGATAAGTTTTAATTACCATCAGCGTCATAGCATTGAGTTAGAGGGCGCCAAGAAAATTGCGGCGTTCTACAATGTGCCGAAACATTTGATTATTGAAACCAATATGGACGCCATAGGCGGTTCGGCGCTGACTGATGAAAACATTGACGTTCCTGAGGGCGACGTAAATCGTGATGATGTGCCGGTGACCTATGTGCCGGCCAGAAATCTTATTTTCCTGTCCTATGCTATGGCCTATGCGGAAGTGGTAGGCGCTGCGCATGTTTATATCGGCGTTAATTCGGTTGACTATTCCGGTTATCCCGACTGCCGTCCGGAATTCATCAAAAAATTCCAGGAGCTGGCTGACTATGCCACCACGGCAACGGCAGTGAACGGGAATAAGATTAAGCTGGAAACACCTTTGCAGGAACTGTCCAAGAAGGAAATTGTCCAGCTGGGTTCTAAATTAGGTGCGCCCCTGCAGTATACCCATAGCTGCTATAAGGGCGGCGAAAAAGCCTGCGGCGTCTGCGACAGCTGTAAACTGCGCCTGCAGGGCTTTGCCGAGGCCGGTGTCGAAGACCCTGTGGAATACGAAACGCGAGGTTAATATGCAGGACGTACAAAATCGTGCCGACGGCCGGGGCATTGATATTCAAAAGGTGGGGATTAAAGAGGCGCATCTGCCCTTTTTGATTAAAACCCGTGAGGGCGGGTACCAGCAGGTCCTGGCCCGGGTGAGATTTACCGTATCTCTGCCCAGTGAATACAAGGGAACCCACATGAGCCGTTTTCTTGAAATTCTCATGCCCTGGAGCAAGAAACCACTGGCAGAACCGGAGATGGAGGCCATGCTCGGTGAGGCTTTGACCAAGCTGGAGGCCAGTTCGGCGGAGGTTGAACTATCCTTTAAATATTTCGTGGATAAGGTTGCCCCGGTAAGCGGCCGTACTTCTGTTTTGGACCTTGACTGCTCGTTTAGGGGACATAAGGACAAGGATAAGCCGATGGAATTCCAGCTGGGGGTAGAAGTACCTTTTACTTCGCTTTGTCCCTGCAGTAAGGAAATATCGGCCTATGGTGCACATAATCAGCGGTCTGTAGCCCGGATTCAGCTGCGCTTTAAGCCGGGCTATGACTGCATTTACATTGAGGATCTGGCAGAAATGGTGGAAAAGCAGGGTTCTTCGCCCATTTATCCGCTGCTTAAACGTGAGGATGAAAAATTCGTCACTGAGGCTGCCTATGAAAATCCCAAGTTCGTTGAGGATATTCTCAGGGATACAGTGCTGACACTCCGCGGGCTTGAAGGGCTGCAATGGTTCTCTTTGGAATGTGAAAACTATGAATCCATTCATAACCATAGCGCTTATGCCCAGCATGAGGAAGAATTGCCCTAAGGGCGAATAAATAACTATCCTGAGGGACGGTTTGCATGAATAAATTTTACAAGCGGTTTATTGGTTTAATATTGCTGGTTGTGATAATTTCCGGTGTGGTTATTTACACTACCGTGGATATCAATACCCTGCAGAATCTTAATCAGTTTCAGCCGTGGTCGATTGGTTTGGCCGTTTTTGCCGTGGCGTTGGGCATGTTCTTTGATGGCAGCCGCCTGATGCACATGGTAAAGATATCCAATGAGAAAATAACTTTATATCAAGCGGTACAGGTCGTGTTTGGCAATTACTTCCTGGCTTTGCTGACTCCCGGGGCGACGGGCGGGGCTGTGGCCCAGCTGATGTTTTTGCGTCATGCCGGTGTGCCTACGGGCAAGGCTACTGTTTTGGTTATCGTCCGCACGCTGCTGTCGATTTTCTTTCTGGTGCTTTGTATGCCGTTTATCTTTATGCATGATAATGGCATTGTGCCGGGCGTATCCAATACGACACTGATGGCCATAACAATTACAGCTTTTGTGGTCATTGTAGCTATTGTAATCGGGGCAAGAAGGGGCTTTTTGGATTTTTTTGTTATCCGCTTTACCCGGCACATGCGCCATCAGCGCCGCCGCAAGATTTTTGCCTTTTACCGCGATACCAAGTGTGCTATCAATCTGCTCCTGCAGGCGCCGTGGAAAATGCTCCTGGTGTTTGTGGAGTCAGGCCTTAACCTGTTGTGCATTTATGCAATAGTTCCCTGTCTTTTGCTCGGACTGGGCGTTACGGACGCGGACTGGTACACGGTAATGGGGCGCATGATATTCCTCAATATGCTCCTGTATTTTACGCCGACTCCCGGAGGTTCGGGCATTGCTGAAGGCGGCTTTGTACTGCTCTTCAGTGAAACGGTGCCTGCCGGAACCGTAGGGATTGTGGCCGTATGCTGGCGGCTTATCGCAGAGTATATTCCTTTCTTAATTGGTTTCTACTATACACTGACTGTTTTTGGCCGTGATTTCCTCAATCGTCAGTTGAATAAATAAAAGCCGCCGTTATGGCGGCTTTTTTGAAAGGCAGGGATTTTTGTGGCAGATGAATTACGCAGCGGCTACACGACCGGTGCATGTGCTGCAGCCGGGGTAAAAGCTGTTCTATTATACGAGGCCGGGCTGGAATGGGAAAACGTCGAACTTACAGCCCTGGACGGCACAAAGCTGATTATTCCTGTGCAGGCAGTACGGGAAACGGCCAGAGGGCTGGAGGCAGAGGTAATTAAGTTTTCCGGGGATGACCCGGATATTACCAATGGCGTTTCCGTGTTCACAGCGGTGCGTCATTTGCCGGGAGAGCAGGGCGAAATAATCTTTAAGGCCGGTGAGGGAATCGGCCGCGTTACCAAACCAGGCTTATCGGTGGCGGTGGGGGAACCTTCCATCAATCCCGGCCCCCGGCAGCTTATCAGGCAGGTTGTGGCTGAATTATCAGGCCGTGAGGACCTGCCACTGGAGGTTACGATTTCCATTCCGGCCGGTGTAGAACTGGCCCGGCAGACATTAAATCCTGTCCTCGGGGTGGAAGGCGGCCTGTCGGTGATTGGTACAACAGGCGTCCTGCGTCCAATGTCGGAAGAGGGCTTTAAAAATTCACTGGTGCCCCAGATTGATGTGGCGAGAGCTGCAGGTTTTGCCGATTTAATCTTTGTGCCGGGAAAAATCGGGGAACGAATTGCCTTGCGCTGGCAGCTGCCTCAGGAGGCCATGGTGCAGACAAGTAATTTTATCGGCTTTATGCTGGAGGCGGCAGCCAAACGCGATGTTAAACGGATTATGCTCTTTGGTCATATCGGCAAGCTGGTGAAAGTAGCGGCCGGGGTGTTTTATACGCATAACCGCATTGCCGATGCCCGGCTGGAAACCATGTCGGCCTATGCTGCGGCGGCCGGCATGAGTACGCAGGGGGTACAGCAACTGCTGGCCAGCAATACCACGGAAGATGCTCTGGCGGTACTGACGGCGTATAATCTGCGGCAGACAGTTTGCCGGCGCCTGGCCCAACAGGCCAGTATGCGGGCAGAGCGTTATCTGTTCCAAAAGGTGCAGGTGGGGACAGTATTGGTGAGCCTTACAGGTGAACTCTTGGGCATGGATGACATGGCTGCGCAAATGGGCAGAGCCTGGGGCTGGGAGGTACAAGATGAAACATAAGATAATTGTCGCCGGTATCGGCCCGGGAAATGAGGCTTATATTGTTCCTAAAGCATTGCAGGCCATCAAGTCAGCCAAGGTACTAGTCGGCGGCCGGCGTGCTCTGGCACAATTTGCCCATGCCGGGCAGGAAACAATGGCTGTTACGGCAGATATCAAGGGCGTTATGGCGTTTATGGCGTCGCAGCTGACTGAGCATAATGTGGTGGTGATGGTTTCGGGGGACCCGGGCTATTACTCACTGCTTGATGCCCTGCGCCGGGAGTTTTCTCCTGAGTCTTTACAGGTTATTCCCGGCATAAGCGCTATGCAATATGCCTTTGCCAGCCTGGCCCTGCCGTGGCATGATGCCCAGTGGGTGAGTTTTCATGGCCGCGAGCCAGCAGCTGACGCCATAAATTATGCTCCCGGCAAAATCATGGGCATGCTGACTGATGGCAAATACAATTCGCATACAATTCCCGAACTATTGCTAAAGAACGGCTGGCCTGCGGATACCAGCCTGTATATCTGCAGCCGGTTGTCTTATCCGGACGAAGAAATTGTTACTACTACTTTAGGTAATGCCGGGACAATTGCTGTCCAGGGACATTGCATACTGGTGGTTAAAGCCAGGAACTGACAAAAAAATAAAGGTCAATTGTCAAAAATTTTCTTGCCAAATGCCGTCTGGCTATGCTATTATGTATGATAGATTGTGAAAAAGGGTATGTCCTATACCAATTTCGCATAATTAAATTATGGTGGTTGATGTATGGAAGTCATTTTAGCAGATTATCTAGGCTTTTGTTATGGTGTAAAGCGCGCCATAACCATCGCTCAAGAGAATGCTTCTTCAGATGGCAAAGCCTGCACACTGGGACCGATAATTCATAATCCGCAGATGGTGGAACGCTTGCGAAATGAGGGCGTTGGTACTGTTGACGAATTGGCGGAGATGGACGAAGGGACGATAATAATTCGTTCGCATGGTGTAGGTCCGAAGATTTACGCCGAGGCGAAAAAACGCGGGCTTGAACTGGTGGATGCGACTTGTCCTCATGTAAAAAAAGCACAGCTTTCCGCAAAAGCGCTGGTTGATGATGGCTATAGTGTTGTCATTATCGGTGAAAAGCGTCATCCGGAGGTCCACAGTATTTTTGAATGGTCTGACGGTAAAGCGGCAATTGTGGAGACAGAGGAAGAGGCAGAGGCATTACATTCCTGCGCTAAGTTAGGGATTGTATGTCAGACGACATTCTCCGGTGCTAAATTCAAGCAGATTGTGTCACGGTTATTGGAAAAGTCCCGTGATATACGCATACAGCGCACCATTTGTACAGCTACAGATCAGCGGCAGGCAGCAGCTTTGGCTTTGGCGGCTAAGGTCGATTTAATGCTGGTGATTGGCGGTAAAAACAGTGCCAACACCACGCGACTAGCGCGGATTTGCGAAGAAAAATGCTTAACTTACCACATCGAAACTGCAGAGGAACTGCAGGACGAGTGGTTTGATAAAATTGAAAAAATTGGTATTACAGCAGGTGCATCAACACCTGACTGGATTATCAAGGAGGTATATAAAAAGTGTCAGAACAGATGAATATGGAAGAACTCTTAGCAGAGGCTGAAAATGCAATGCCGGATATCCAGGAGCGCACCGTTGTAACCGGTGAAGTTATCCAGGTTTCCCGTGATGAGGCCTATGTTGATATCGGATACAAGCAGGAAATTGCTATTCCGAAGCGCGAGCTGGCTTACCCGGCTCCGGAGTCCGCTGAGGACGTAGTAAAAGTTGGCGACAAAATCGATGTTTACATCGTTTCCCTGGGCGGCGACAACGGCGGTATCCTTTCCAAGGTGAAAGCTGACCGCATGGTTGCCTGGAAAGATATGGAAGCTATCATGGAACGCGGCGAAACCGTTCAGGCTCAGATTAACCAGGTTGTTAAGGGCGGCCTCGTTGCCTCCGTTAACGGTCTCCGTGGTTTCATTCCGGCCTCCCAGATGGAACTTCACTTCGTGAAGGATCTGTCTGTATATGTTGGCCAGACTGTTGAATGTGAAATCATCGAAATCGATGTTCACAAGCAGCGTCTCGTTCTTTCCCGCCGTAAGCTCCTCGAGGCTGTACGTGCTGAGAAGGAAGACGAAGTATTCTCCAATCTGCAGGCTGATACGGTGGTTCGCGGAACCGTTAAGCGTATCGTTGACTACGGTGCATTCATCGATATCGGCGGCGTAGATGGTTTGGCACATATCTCCGACCTGGCTTGGAACCGTGTTAAGCATCCGTCTGATGTCCTCGAAGTTGGTCAGGAACTCGATGTTTACGTTAAGAGCATCGACCAGGATGCAAAGCGCATTTCCCTGTCCGTAAAAGACACCATGCGTGATCCGTGGCTCGATAATGCTGAAAAGTATGCTGAAGGCGACATCATTGAAGGCAAAATCATCAAACTGACTGATTTCGGTGCTTTCATGGAAATCGAACCGGGCTTTGATGGCCTGATTCCGATGGGTGAATTGGCTGAAAAGCGCATTGAACGTGCTGATGAGGCTGTTCATGTTGGCGATGAAGTTAAGGTTAAGGTTCTGCGCATCGACACGAAGCGTAAACGCATTTCGCTGTCCATCACGAAAGCTAACTAAGAGCTTAGCTAAATAAATGAATAAACTCAGGGGAGTGATGTTTTCCATCACTCCTTTGTTTAATTAGAACTAGAATGAAAGAGATATAAATATATGAGAAAGGAATACGCGGGGATAATTTCCCGAGTAAATGAGGGGAGTCTGGCTGAAGAACTGGAGCTGGCTCCCGGCGATAAAATCATCGCCATCAATGAGCAGCCACTGCGTGATATTATTGATGTGAGTTTTGCCATGGCCGATGAAGAAATTGACCTGCTGGTAGAACATGCCGATGGTGACCGGGAAATCATTTCCTTTGACAAGGATTTTGATGAAGAACTCGGTGTGGAGTTTGAGTCGGCAGTATTTGACGGCATTCGCAAATGTGCCAATAACTGCTATTTCTGCTTTGTCAATATGATTGCCCCGGATATGCGGGACAGCCTGTCGATTAAAGATGATGATTACCGCCTGTCCTTCCTCTATGGTAACTTTGTGACCATGACCAATATGGGGCCGGCAGATTTTAAGCGGATTGAGCAGTTCCATCTGTCACCGCTTTATGTATCAGTGCAGTGTATGAATCCGGAACTCAGGGCCCAGATGCTGCGCTGCAAGGGGGCGGCGCGGATTACCGAGCAGCTCGAAAATCTGGAAAAGGCCGGCGCTGAATACCATACGCAGATTGTGCTCTGCGCAGGCCTTAATGACGGCGAAGAATTGGAACGTTCTATTCGCGAAATCGCCGCCCGACGTCCGCATGCCCTGTCCATGGCTATAGTGCCTGTGGGTATCACCAAATACCGCACTGACCCGTATCCCCTGCAGCAGTTTGACCGGGAAAGTGCCGGCAAGGTTATTGATATGGTCGAGCAGTGGCAGCGTAAATTTCAGCAGGAAGAAGGCCGTACTTTCCTCTATCTGGGAGATGAATTTTACTTCCTGGCCGGGCGTGACGTACCGCCTACGGATTTCTATGACGGCTTTCCGCAGCTCGATAATGGCATTGGCCTGACGCGCAGTTTTATCAATGACTGGGAAATGACATGTCAGGATTTTGACATGTCAGACGGCTACGACGAACCATTTGTGATTGATGTGGTTACGGGAACCGCTGTTGCGCCGGTTTTGGAAAAATTGGCTAAGTCCCTGCATGTCCGCAATTTGCAGGTGCGTATTGTCCCTGTGGAGAATAAGCATTTTGGTTCGACGGTCAATGTATCGGGACTTTTGACAGCGCAAGATATTATCGATACCTTGCAGGCTATGCCTGAAGGTGATAAGCGGCAGGCACTGATTATCCCCGAACCGGCACTTAGGGCGGGGGAGGATATCTTCCTTGACGATATGAGCCTGCAGGAATTTGCCGCGCATTTCCGGGATATCCGCGTAGAACCGGTGCAAGGTGGGGCAGATTACTACCATGCACTTACTGACTGGTCAAATTATCATAAGAACCGCAGCGGCGAAACTGCCTATACCTGGCAGAGTAATGCAGGTTATACGAAACCTGTGGAATAAGTACAAGAAAGAAGGCTGACAATGAGCAAACCTATCGTTGCCATCGTCGGACGCCCAAATGTGGGCAAGTCCACGCTGTTTAATCAGATTGGCAAGAAACGTGTTTCCATCGTTGACGATATGCCCGGCGTTACCCGGGACAGAATTTATCTGGACGCAGAATGGCTGAACCATGAGTTTACCATGATTGATACCGGTGGTATCGAATTTGATGAGAGCAACCATATTTTAAAATCCATGCGCAGCCAGGCGGAAATAGCCATGGAAGAGGCGGATGTAATTCTCTTCCTGGTTGATGGCCGGGCAGGTCTGACAACCTCTGATGAAGAAGTGGCCAAGATTCTGCGCAATACGAAAAAGCCGGTAATCCTGGGTGTCAATAAAATTGACAGCCCCCAGCTCGAAATGAACATTTATGAGTTCTATAATCTGGGCCTGGGTGACCCGATTCCCCTGTCGGCTACCAACGTCATGAATCTGGGCGACCTGCTGGACGCTATCGTAGCGGCCTTCCCCGAAGAAGTGCCGGAAGAAAAGGACGAGGACGAAATCAGTATTGCCGTTATCGGCCGTCCGAATGTCGGCAAGTCCTCGCTCGTTAACCAGCTGCTTGGCGAAGAACGAGTTATCGTCAGTGATGTGGCCGGCACCACCCGTGATGCCATTGACACGCATTTCGTCAAAGACGATATGAAGTTTATGCTGATTGACACGGCCGGTATGCGCCGCCGCGGCAAGATTGATGAACCGGTAGAGCGGTACAGCGTGATGCGTTCCCTGCGTGCTATCGACCGTGCCGATGTTGTGCTGATGGTAATTAACGCATTTGAAGGTATCACCGAACAGGATAAGAAGATTGCCGGTTATGCGCATGAGTCCGGTAAGGGCGTAGTGATTGTTGTCAACAAGTGGGATATTTATCCTGAAAAAGATGACAAGTCAACCCTGCGCTTTACTGAAGATTTGCGTGAGGAAATTGGTTTTCTGCAATATGCTCCGGTACTCTATGCGTCGGCACTGACCGGTCAGCGCGTCGGCCGTGTGACGGAACTGGTTAAATACGTGGCTGAACAGCAGTCCATGCGTATCAAGACCAGCGTCCTTAACGAACTCATACGCGATGCGGTATCCATCAATCCGCCGCCGATGCACCGTGGCCGCCGCTTAAAGATTCTCTTTATGACGCAGGCCGATATCAAACCGCCGAAGTTCATCATCTTCGTCAATGACCCGGAACTTATGCACTTCTCCTATCTGCGGTTTATTGAAAACCGCCTGCGTGAAATGTATGGTTTCGAGGGAACGCCTATACGTCTGATTGTACGGGCACGTGACGAGGAGGAGGATTACTGATGGAAAATATGCTTATAGCAGGAATACTGGCTTATATTCTGGGCTCGATTCCCAATGGCCTTTGGCTCGGAAAAGTTTTTTGGCATACGGACTTGCGTGAGCATGGCAGTAAAAATATCGGGGCTACTAATGCCTGGCGTACACTGGGCAAAACTGCCGGTACGGCAATTTTCCTGCTGGATTTTGCCAAGGGAGCTGTCAGTGTTTACGCCGGTTCCCTGCTGGTAGGTACACCTGTATTTATGATTATCTGTGGCATTTTGGCCATCGTGGGGCATTCCTGTTCGTTGTTCCTGAAGTTCAAAGGCGGCAAAGGTGTAGCTACGGGCCTGGGTGTTATGGTAGTACTGATGCCTCTGCCAGCCCTGATTGTATTCCTTATCTGGCTGGCCATTGTGAAGATTACGGGGTATGTTTCCTTAGGTTCGATGGTGGCTGCAGCTTGTGTACCGCTGCTGGCCTGGCTGCTGGGTTATGAACTGCCGTTTATTCTCTTTGGTGTTTTGGCGGCAGCCTTTATCATTATTCGTCATCATGCCAATATTGGCCGTCTTTTAAATGGTACTGAAAGTAAAATAAAGGCAGCTAAAAGCTAATAAAATGTGTTAAATATACTATTATTTTAGCTCAAATGATACAATTAACGTAAAAAAAGTATGGGTAATGTAGACGTTTGTAAAATTTATAAGTGACAAATGTATACAACGTATGGTATACTATCTTTTGTCAGTAGAATATTATCCATTGGAGGCGTAATGATGAACGAACAGAAAAGTGGTTTTTTCCTTGTCCGTGAAGAAATTCTCCCGGAAGCTATAAAAAAGACTATCAAAGTTAAAGAAATGCTTAAGCGTGGTGACGCACGCACCATCAATGAAGCTGTAGAAAAGATGGAATTGTCCCGTAGTGCTTATTACAAGTATAAGGATTATGTATTCCCCTTCTATGAAGCCAGCCAGAATAAGATTGTCACGTTGACTTTCCTGCTGGAACACAAAAAAGGTGTACTGTCCAATGTGCTGAAGACGATTTCTGCCGATTCCGGCAGCGTTATGACCATCAACCAGGGCATTCCCTTGCAGGGGGTGGCCAATGCCACGGTATCCATTGAGACCATGAATCTCAGCGTAGATTTGGAGGCGCTCCTGGATAAACTGCGCATGGTAGATGGCGTAAAGCGTTTGGAAGTTCTCGGACAGGCATAAGCAAATTAAAAAGGGGTGTACCACATGCAGAAGGTTATTAAGATCGGAATCCTTGGCGCTGGAACAGTTGGTTCGGGCGTCATCAAAGTTTTAGAGATGAACCGCCGGCAAATTACTGAACGCGTTGGCGCAGAGCTGCAGGTGCAGCAGGTGCTCGTGCGTGATTCCAGCAAGGTACGCCCTTTTTTAGATGGTTATAAGGTGACTACCAATATCGATGATATCTTAAATGATAAGGAAATCGATATTGTGGTCGAACTCATGGGGGGACTTAATCCTGCCAAGGACTACATGCTTAAGGCCATGGCGGCTGGTAAAAGTGTAGTCACCGCGAATAAGGATGTTGTGGCCCAGTTCGGCAAAGAGATGTTTGCCATGGCTGAAGAAAAGAATGTGGATTTTCTCTTTGAGGCCAGTGTCGGCGGCGGCATTCCTATTATCACTCCTTTAAAACAGTGCCTGACTGCCAATCAGGTAACGGAGATAATGGGCATTGTCAACGGCACTACTAATTACATGCTGACGAAAATGACTGAGTGCGGCAGTGATTATGATAGTGTACTGAAAGAGGCTCAGGAAAAAGGTTATGCGGAGGCTAATCCTTCGGCCGATGTAGACGGCTTGGATGCTGCCCGCAAGGCGGCAATTTTGGCCTCGCTTGCTTTTAATACCAGAGTAGAGTTAAAAGACGTATCTGTGGAAGGCATTACGAAGATTACGCCTGATGATATTGATTACGCCAGAAACCTGGGGTATGTGATAAAATTGCTGGCTGTGGGTAAGGATATTCCCGAGCTTGGTGTGGACGTGCGTGTCCATCCTGTATTCCTGCCGAAGGAACATCCGCTGGCGTCGGTAAATGGTGTATTTAACGCGATTTTTGTTCGGGGCAATGCCATTGGCGAGGCTATGTTCTATGGGCAGGGGGCAGGTTCACTGCCCACGGCGTCGGCTGTTGTTTCCGATATTATTGATGTTTCCCGTGATATTGTCCGAGGGACTTTTGGCCGGGTACTTTGCACCTGCTATGAAGATAAGCCGCTTTGTCCGCTGGATAAAACGGAATCGTCCTATTATGTGCGGCTGCTGGTTGATGATAAGCCGGGCGTACTGGGCTATGTCGCTACGGCCTTTGGTAATGCCGGGGTCAGCCTGGAATCGGTAATTCAGACGCAGCGCAATGTGGTCGACCATGCAGAAATTGTGGCTATCACGCACCGCGTAGAGCATGCACAGATGCAGGCCGCCCTGTCAGCGCTGGCGGCTTTGGACGTAGTCGATGAAATTCGCAGTGTTATCCGTGTAGAACAGGAACGGGGGTAAGCGCTTGGATAGTCGTAGTATTTGGGTACGGGTTCCGGGAACCAGTGCCAACTGCGGGCCGGGCTTTGATTCCATCGGACTTGCCTGTACGGTCTATAATGATTTGCAGCTGCGCCTGACAACGGAACCCGGCTGTCAGATAACCATCAAAGGAGCAGGGGCGCAGAATATACCGGTGGACGAACGTAATATAGTCTGGCGTGCTGTGCAGTATCTGTTAAAACAGGCGCATATGGAAAAAAAGTATCCGGGTGCGGTTATTCATATGGAAAATCAAGTGCCGCTTTCCCGGGGACTGGGCAGCAGCGCGACGGCCATCGTAGCCGGTCTTAAAGCAGCTAATATCCTGCTGGATAATCGTTTCAGCCGGCGGGAGTTGCTGCAGTTTGCCACGGATATCGAAGGTCATCCGGATAATGTGGCGCCGGCCATTTATGGTGGCTTTACGGTCAGTACAGTAACCAGGGGTGAGGTAGAGTGTTTCACTTTCATTCCCAAACTGCGGCTTAAATTAGTCGTGGCGGTTCCTGATTTCCCGTTATCGACACGCAAAGCGCGTGAGGTTTTGCCGGAAAAAGTATCCCTGAAGGACGCCATAAATAATATTGGCCGGGCTGGTATGCTCGTGGCTGCCTTGTGCAAGGGCAACGAAAAGTTCTTAAAGAATGTCTTTGAGGACGCTTTGCATCAGCCATATCGTGCCCCGCTGATTCCGGGAATGTATGATGTTTTTGCCGCAGCCCGCAAAGCAGGAGCCTTAGGTGCCAGCCTTAGCGGTGCCGGTCCCTGCCTGATAGCTTATACCTTGCAGCGTCATCATGTGGAAGAGGCTGTAGGAAAGGCAATGCAGGAATGTTTTTTGCGTCATGGCGTAAAGTCTGATATTATGATATTAGATTTGGATACACGCGGAGCGCATATATTAAATGATAAATGAGATAAAGCCTCCCCGTCTGGGGAGGCTTTTGTGAGTTGTGATGAAAATGACAGAAACAGTATTTGTAAACAACCTGCGGGCAGCAGGCGCCAGGATTTTTATTGTCGGCGGCTGGGTACGCGATTATCTGCGTCAGGTGACGCCCCATGATAAGGATTATTTGGTCTGCAATATTACCGAGGCTGATTTTCAGCGGATTTTTCCGGACGCCAAAAGAGTGGGAAAATCATTTCCTGTTTATCTGGTAACAATTGACGGTCAATATGCGGAAGTGGCTTTTGCCCGCAAAGAGGAGAAGAATGGCCAGGGCTATCGGGGCTTTAAAGTCGATTACAGCCGTGAGGTGACACTGGAGGAGGATTTATTCCGCCGCGATACGACCATTAACAGTATGGCTATGGAACTGCCGGAAGGGCAGATATATGACCCGTTTAATGGACGGGCTGACCTGGCTGCAGGTGTACTGCGTCCCGTATCAAAACACTTTGCTGAGGACCCGGTACGGGCGTTGCGGGCGGCCAGGCAGGGGGCGGAATTTGGTTTTGTCTTATCGCCGGAAATCAAAGCGGCTATGCAGGAGTGCCGCACTGAACTGGCTGCTGAACCAACGGAACGCTTGTGGCAGGAAATGCTGCGTGCATTGGCTAGTCCGCAGCCATCGCTGTTTTTCCGGGCTCTGGCCGAGACAGATTTGTTGTCTGTAACCTTTCCGGAACTGCAGGCCCTTATTGGCAAGACACAGCCACAGGCTTTTCATCCTGAAGGCGATGCTTTTGCCCATACAATGTTGGTCGTTGACACTGTGGCCGCAGAAACAGAATCTGTTTTAGCCAGATTCTGCGGTCTTGTACATGACCTGGGCAAGGGCAGGACACCGCAGGCGATGCTGCCGCATCATTACGGTCATGAATCCAAGGGTATAGATGTTTTGCACGCCTGGAATAAGCGAATGACCATGCCTAAAAAATTCCTGCAGGCAGGCCTGTTTGTCATTCGTCAGCATATGCGTGCCCCGCGGCTGGAAAAGCCAGGGAAAATCGTCGAACTGCTATTGGATATCGCAGCTGCTCCCTTAGCCGTAGCAGATTTTCAGGCCGTTATCCGGGCGGACCATCATAGCCTGCCGTCTTATCTGGAACAAGCCGAGTCGTTGATAAGCAGAATGCAGCAGGTAAACGGAAAACTGGCTCCGGCAGGCCTCAAAGGACCGGCAATCGGGGCCTGGGTCCGTGCGGAACAAATAAAAATCTATCAGAGAATGCAAGGTGACAGGTTAAAATGAAGTTATTGCGCAAATACCGAACGTATATGCTTATTTTTGCGCTGACGGTATTTATTATAGGCGGTGTTTTAGGAGCGATTCTTTATCAGCAAAAATTACAAAATGATACTGAGTCCAGGAATATTGAGATGCTCACAACCAGCCAGGCGGCTCCGGTTTCTTTTTCACCGGTTATTGAGTGGGAAAAGGATACTAATGCTGTATTCTACGAAGTGGAATTCTTTACCTCCAAGCCCCTTTTTATAAAAGCGGATAGTGAGTCGCCGTCAGCAGCGTTTCGCAACCGGCGTGTTTATCAAAACCGCTATAATCCTCCCTTGGCAGATTTTGCCAGTGCTGTTTTGGGCAAAGGCCCTATTTACTGGCGTGTCCGTTCCATGGACTTTGACGACAAGCCTTTAACTACGTTCAGTAAATTGCAGGAGCTGTGGACGAGTGCGGATATTCCCATAATGAATGCACCGCTGCCGGTGGCAGATTATAACGGGGAGAATGGACGCGTACTGCTTTACCCTGTCTATCATTGGGTGCAGCAGGCTAAGGCTAAAAGTTATGAAATAGTCCTGTATGATGAAAATCCTGTCACCAACCCCGCGGCCAGACAGCTGGCCGTGCTGACGGCTGACATGCCCGAACTTTACGATACGGAACCCAGGCCTTATGCCCGTGGCTTTTACTGGCGCGTGCGGTCTTTTGATGCGGAGGGGCAGCCCTGGGGAACCTGGTCTGAGCCACAGTATTACAGAGTTTCGCCTGAGGACAAATGGGAAGTGGGCGTACTGGGGGATAGTATCAGTCATGGCGGCGGACATTTCTCCTTTGGCCCCGCGGATTTTGAATTCAGTTATTTAAGCTATTTATCATTTCCGACGATAAACCTATCACAAAGCGGCGATACGGCGCAGATGACACTTGAACGGTTCAATCGTGATGTACTGCCCTTTCATCCACGCTATCTGCTGATTATGACCGGCAGCAACAGCCTGCGTGCCGGTGCGGACCCGCAGGGGGTTATTGAATGCCTGCAGGAAATACAGCGGCGTTGTCTGGAAAATGATATAAGACCGATACTTTTAACCCTGCCGGCTTTAAATCCGGATAATATCCAGCATATCTTTAAAGAGGACACTGCTCCGGACTGGCAGCTGCGTCTGGCTGTGGTAAATGCCTTTATCCGTACGCAGGTGCATATTGATACGGCAGCAGCAATTCCCAGTCTTGGCGGCCTGCTGCCCACAGAATACGGACTTGATGGCTTGCATCCCGACGCCTCCGGCAAGAAACTCATGGGGGAAAAAATCAACGCAGATTGGCCTCAGGTTAAGCTGCAGGCTGACAAGCTGCTGCAGCACGATGAGGAGGATTAACGATGAAATTATTGTGGCTTCGAACGCATTGGAAAAGAGTATTGGGGACTACAGTGCTGGTTATATGTATAACGGCATTTCTGATACTGGAAGTTTTCAGCCGTGGAGCCGCAGGTATTTTCAATAAGGCCATGAATGAGCAGGACATGCTTAAAGGCACGGTAATGGCTGAAAAAATAGTGGCCCATATAAATGGCTATGTTACTTTTACCAATTTAAAATGGTATGATAACGATGGCCATCTGCTCCTGCTCGTGCCCGAAGGCAGTTTTCAGGCCCGTCCCTGGGATGTTGTTATCGGTCATATCAAGTCCACCACTTTGCAGGAACTGACCATAAAGAATGCAGCTGTATCTATTCATTTAAACGATGACATGTCAGTGGATTTCATTCAGCAATCTCCGGAAATGCGGAAGGTAAAAGAGAAAGATGAGGACTGGCAGAAGAAGGTCAGTCTGGTCGGCAAAAGTGAAGAGGAACGCAAGCGTATTGGCGAAATCCGCCGCCGTAAACGGGCGGAAAAAATGGCAAATGACTGGAGCAACTTTGACCGTGAAGAAAAGAAAATCCGTCTAAAGCTGCGCTTTGAGGACTGCCGGCTGGAGGTTTTCTATAAAGCACGTCATTATCTGCTGTCACGTGTAAACCTGTTTGCTGATATAAACACCGATGATGAAATGAAACTTGACCTTACCACGGGCGCTTTTGGCGGCACGATGATTGGTAATGGCGTTAAATTAAGGGGCACGGTTGATTTTAACGGTGAAGAAGTGCCGGAAGGGGATTTGCGGCTGGTCTTTTTGGAAGTCGACCCATCATCGCTGGATATGGGCATAAACATTCATGATAGAATGACCTTTGAGAGCCGGCTGCGCGGCCCGTTGAATAATTTTGATGGTGATGGCCGTGTTACGATGAAAGACCTGCATATTCCCGGACTGAGCTTTAAAAATGTCATGGGGCGTCTTGATTACGATGGGGAAAAACTGTATTTCTCCGACGTGGAGGCCGATGTATATGACGGTCATCTGACCGCTAACGGCGTCTATGACCTCGATACGCGCTACTACTGGCTGCATGGCAAGGGGGAGAATCTGCAGGCGAAAAAGGCCCTGCCCGGAAGTTCCTTGTCCTGCCCTGTGGATTTGGATATAAATCTCTATTCCAAAGGCAGCGGCCGAGAAACAACGACCAATGGGACTTTTACTTCCGGGGAAGGACGCTACAGCCTGATTCCGTTCAAGCGTATTTCCGGCCGTTTTGACCAAAGCTACCGTGATTTAAGGTTTTATGATGTGGCCATTGAGTTTGCGGGCTTTACGGTTCATACAGATGGTTTGCGGATTAAGGATAATAAGCTAATTCTTAATCCGATAAAATTACGTGATATTGACGGTAATTCTCTGGGAACTATTGACCCTTATGAGTAAGCTGGCAGAAATAAGTATTCGCCTCTTGCTTTTTCTCCCAAAATGGTAGAAAATAGAAATACATTCTTTGGGGGAGGTAAGTAGAAACCCATGAAAGTTAATATACAGGACCTGGCTGAGGCCTTGTCTCAGTCGGACATGCATCAGGGATATATTGATATTGCCAGCGGCAGGGTTGTTTTTCTGCAGGATGATTTAGGCGAGGAAGAGGCCATGAATCATGTTTTTGACATAGAAGATGACTGGCAGCATTATCTGCCGCTGCCCAATGCCGTAGATGCGGCAGAAGGGGAAATGATGCAGCGCTTTGCTGATAACCAGCGCCCCGAGGTCAGGGAACGCCTGAACGGCATTTTGCAGGGCACCTCGCCGGCGCTGAAATTCCGCCAGCAGGTAAAGCATTTGTTTTTGCAGCAGGCCTGGGAAAATTTCTGTCTGGATCAATTTAAAGCTATGGCTCGTGATTTTTGCGAGGAAAATGCTTTGGAATATGAGGATGCCTAATGTTTATGATACAGTGTTATGCGTTGTTTTGGCTGTTTGTTACCGGTTCGTCCTTAAAAATGCTGATGGACAGGCTGAATAATGACAACGAGGAGGAGCAGCAGGAGCAACGGGAAGAAATCGAGTCCATGGGTAAGTTCTTTTCCGGAGCTTATATAGGCCGGATGTTTTTCATTGTCGGTGCGTTGTTGCTGCTTATTGACTGCGTGGGGATGTTTTTCACTTATCAGTATGTTGATTTTCGTCCCTGGCAGTTAGTGGCTTTTTATCTGGCTGTGGCAGCGCTGTTTATTGATTCAACTCATAATTTTTATCAGCTGCGTGCCCTAAAGGCCGAGTCGGCTGATGTGACAGCTATCCTGCTGGAACAGCTAGACGATATGGATTCGCCCTGGACGTTGTTGTCGTTGGTGACAATCGGGGTTAAATTGTTGTTGGCTGTGCTGTTGGTGTTGTGGACGATTTTTTAAACGAATATCATATAGCTCCCGTTGACGGAAAAATGCGCGTCAACGGGAGTTTTTTATGGAAGTTTGACGGTCATTGCCTGCTTACTTTTATTTGTTACAGCTCAGTTGGGTGGAGGTGGTAATACTTTTCGCTGTTTCACTAAATGACCCACCAGCAAAAGTATGGACTTTTCCAGCTACATGCGCCGGCAAGCAGTCGGCGCGATTGTTCATCTCAGTTTCCAGGGGCTGTGGTTTGTGGGCCAGTCCTCACTACGTTCGGACAGTCGTTCCACTGCGAAAAGCATCACTACCTCCGCCCTAAGAAACGTATGTATTAAATGTATTCTTCGCTGTGATAAGGGGCAGGCACATCGATGTTCTTGTTACGGGTGCAACGGGTTGGTGACAATTGTAAATATCTTTGCTGGAGGCAGAAAAATTACTCCCCCGTGAACCCTATGCACGGATGAACGGGATATTTTTAAGAACTCATTGACTGTCAAACTGCAATTTTATTGTTAGTACAAAATTTACTGATATTTACTAAATTGGTGGTGTATGAGGGCGAAAACGTGAGAAAAACCTTGAAAAAAAGCGTATAAGCAGTTATTATATATGTTAATGAAAAAGACGGGAGGCTATGCAGTACATGAAGGAATTTACGAAGTGGCAGGGTTGTGGCAATGATTTTGTTCTGTTTGACTGCCGGCAAGATGTACCTGCCGATTATGCCAAACTGGCGCAGCAGGTTTGTGACCGTCATTATGGTGTAGGCGCTGATGGTATTTTAGTGGTGCTGCCATCTGACTGCGCTGATTTTCGTATGCGTATTTTCAATACTGACGGCAGTGAGGCGGAAATGTGCGGTAATGGCATTCGCTGTTTTGCCCGGTATATCTATGATTTTGGCCTGACAGACAAAACTTGCTTTACCGTGGAAACCGGGGCTGGTGTTCTGGTGCCGGAAATCATTCTGGAAAACGGGCAGGTGACCGGTGTTAAGGTAGATATGGGCGAACCGCATCTGTTAGGGGAGGAGATTCCCGTAACTGGATTTGACGGTCAAAGAGTTATTGATGAACCGCTCACAGTTGACGGTAAGACCTACAGAATGACAGCTGTTTCCATGGGTAATCCGCACTGTGTTATTTTTGTCGATGATGCGGAAAACTTCCCCATTTATGAACTGGGCAGACAGTTTGAAAGTCACGCTTTGTTCCCGAAAAAAACCAATACGGAATTTGTCGAGGTCAAAGACCGCCGGCATGTACGCATGCGTGTCTGGGAACGTGGTGCAGCGGTGACGCTGGCCTGTGGTACGGGTTCCTGTGCTACGGTGGTCGCCGGTATCTTAAATGACAAATTGGACCGCGAGGCAGAGGTACAGTTAGACGGCGGACGGTTAATTGTTAAGTGGGCGGAAAACAACCATGTCTTTATGACGGGACCGGCAGAATTAGTGTTTTCCGGCAAACTCACAGATTGTGAGGTCAGATAATGTTAAAGAGTATGACCGGATTTGGGGCAGCCACGGTGGAAACCGCTGATTACAAAGTCACGGTGGAACTTAAGGCTGTCAATCAGCGATTTTTGGAACTGAACTTTCACATGGGCAGGCAGCTTAGCCAGTGGGAAGATGCCCTGCGGCAGAAAATAAGCCAGACAGCCGCCCGTGGCAAAGTTGATATTTTTATTAACTATGTTGACAAACGGGAAGGTAAGACGCTTATCCGGGTGGATAAGAATCTGGCGCTGTCCTATCAGGCGGCACTTAATGAGCTAAGTGATACACTGCATATTCCGCGCCCCGATGATGCCGCAGTCTATGTGAACTTTCCTGATATTCTCAAGGTAGAGCAAAGCACAGAGCTGACTGATTTGCAGCCCGTATTGTTTCAGGCACTGTCCGAGGCCTTGACGGCTTTTGACGCCATGCGCCGCAGCGAAGGGGCACATATTGAGGCTGACTTTGCCCAGCGGCTCGACAAACTGGCAGATATGCGCCAGCTTGTCTGCCAGCTGGCACCGGCCATTGTGGAAAGTCGCCGGAACCATTTGCTGGCCATGGTGGAAGACGCCTTAGCCGGTAAGGAAATGGATGAGGCGCGGATTATTCAGGAGACGGCAATCTATGCGGACCGGGTAAACTACACCGAGGAAGTGGTAAGACTCGAAAGTCATATCGGCCAGTTCCGCAAAATCATGCAGGCAGCCGAGCCCGTGGGACGCAAGCTGGATTTCCTGATTCAGGAGCTCAACCGGGAAACAAATACCATTGGCTCGAAGGCCAACAGCACCGAAGTCGCCCAACTGGTTGTTGATATGAAAAGTGAAATCGAAAAGATTCGCGAACAGGTGCAGAATATCGAATAGGGGAGATATAAATGGATATCAAACTCATCAATATCGGGTTTGGCAATATCGTTTCAGCCAATCGTATTGTTGCGATTGTCAGCCCTGAATCGGCGCCCATAAAACGCATTATTCAAGAGGCCCGTGACGGTGAACGCCTGATTGACGCCACTTATGGCCGCCGGACCAGAGCGGTTATTATCATGGATAGTGACCATGTTATTCTCTCGGCGGTGCAGCCGGAAACGGTGGCTCACCGGGTTGAAGATGACGATGATGTGGAAGTAAAGACGGAAAAAGAAAAGGAAGACGAAGAAGAGGCATGAAAAAAGGACTATTGATAGTGGTTTCAGGCCCGTCGGGGACCGGCAAAGGCACAGTATGCAGTGAATTGCTGACTCAGGCGCAGGACCTGGCTTATTCTATTTCAGCTACCACCCGGCAGCCCCGGGCTGGAGAAGTTGAAGGCAAGAATTATTACTTCATGGACAAAGCAGATTTTGAAAAAAAAATTGCCGAGGGCGGTTTTTTGGAATATGCTAATGTCTATGGCAACTATTATGGCACACCGCTGGCCAAAATCGAGGAGCGCTTAGCCGCCGGGGAAGATATTTTACTGGAAATAGATACCCAGGGTGCGTTAAACGTTATGAAAAAATGTCCGGACGGCCTGTTTATCTTTTTGGTACCGCCGTCTCTGGCGGAGCTGGAACGCCGTATTCGCGGCCGTGGTTCGGAAACTGCTGAATCCCTGGCCAAGCGTATGGGTTCGGCAAAAAAAGAAATCGAAGATGGCAGAAAGTATGGCTATGTTGTTGTAAATGACACGGTGAAAAAAGCTGTCAGCCGTATTATGGCCATTCGTACGGCGGAACACTGCCGTGTAGAAAAAAATCAGGAAATATTTGAGGAGTTGGCAAAGTAATGAAAGTAATGAGCAAACCGGAAATGAGCATGGTAAATCCTTCCACGGATAAATTGATGTCCCAGGTAGACAGCCGTTATGGTCTGGTGGTCTGTGCGTCCAAGCGTGCCCGTCAGCTGGTAGATGGTGAAGAACTGAAGAATATCGAAATGAAATCCACTAAGGACGTTACCAATGCTTTAGAAGAGATTGCTGAAGGCAAAATTAACTATAAGATTTCCAAGGCTGACCTGTAAGATGAAAGCGCTGTCAGGAAAAAAAATCCTGCTGGGGGTAACAGGGGGCATTGCGGCTTATAAAGCTGTGGAAATAGCCAGCCGTCTGCGCAAGGCCGGGGCTGAGGTTCATGTCATTATGACCAAAGCTGCCACGAGTTTTGTTACGGAACTGACCTTCCGGGAAATCACCGGTCAGCCGGTAAATACTTCCATGTGGGATAAGGTGACCAATTACAATGTCGAGCACATAGCCCTGGCCAATCTGGCTGATTTAGTGCTGATTGCTCCGGCTACAGCTAATCTTTTGGCTAAAGCTGCGGCCGGCATGGCCGATGATATGCTTACCACCACGCTGCTGGCAACGAAAGCACCGGTGATTATGGCTCCGGCGATGAATACGAATATGTATGAAAATCCGGTGACGCAGGATAATATTGCCACCTTGAAACGCCGTGGTGTTATGATTATTGAACCGGCTGCCGGACATTTAGCCTGCGGTGCGGAAGGCAGGGGACGCCTGCCGGAACCGGCAGATATTGTGGACTATGTCTGCGCCTATATGGGCAGAACACAAAACCTGGCCGGCAGGAAAATAATCGTAACAGCCGGGGGGACGATTGAACCATTGGACCCCGTACGTTACCTCGGGAATCACTCAACGGGGAAGATGGGCTTTGCCGTGGCCGAGGCTCTTGCCAGCCGCGGTGCACAGGTAACATTGGTAGCCGGGCCTACGTTTCTTAAAGACCCGGATGCGGCTAATATCCATACCGTGCGTGTCGAAAGCGCCCGGCAGATGCGCGAGGCCGTACTGTCTGAGTATGACAGCGCAGATGGTGTAATCATGTCGGCGGCAGTGGCTGATTACCGGCCGCAGACGGTTGCGCCTGAGAAAATTAAAAAAAGTGATGATGAACTGGTTTTGCACCTGGTACGTAATCCTGACATATTATGGGAACTGGGGCAAAAGAAACAGCAGCAGATTTTGGTAGGTTTTGCCGCCGAAACATGCAATGTCGCCGAGTATGCTTGCAGGAAACTGGCGAAAAAGAATCTGGACTTTATCGTAGCCAATGATGTATCGGCTAAGGATGCCGGCTTTGCGGTGGATAACAACCGTGTGCAGCTCTATTTCCGTGATGGCCGGAGTGAAAACTATCCTTTGATGAGCAAGCGCCAGCTGGCAGATATCATCGTAGATAAATTAGAAACGCTTTTAAAGTGAAAAACACAATTAAAGCATGAGGAGGCGGACTATGCCTAAGGTTACCCGTGAAGACATACCCAATTGGTTCCAGCGTAAAACAGGTTTCAATGTGGATGTGGAAGAACTGAAAAAAGCAGCTGAACTGGACCGCATTGCTTGTGCTGATGAGCCGATGAAACTCATGCGTGAGCTGTGGGGGATAACGCCACGGGATTGTGAAAAGCTCCTGGGAGCTCCCAGCCGTACGGTGGAAATGTGGTTTCACAAGGAGGCCTCGCGGCCGCCTTCCTGGGTTGTTCGTCTTATCGTTGAAAAATGTGCTGAACTCCATGAACGCCGCAGCGGGCGGGAAAAGCGGAGCAGCGGCAGCAAAAAAGGACTGTGAATATCACAGTCCCTTTTTAATGCCTTAATACTTATCGCGGATTTTTTTGTCACCGATAAAGCGGATGAACATGTCCGGCGCGATGATTTCATCGTCCAGCTGGACTAAGGCCTTGTGCATGTGGATGGACACGAACCGGCCATCATGTTCGTTTTGAATTTCATCAGCGAATTCTTCTTCATAGTGTTCCTTGAAGGTTTCAGCGGTACTTTTACTGGAGGAAACATTGAGAATACTGGAAAAGACGTTCTCCTGGCCCTTGCCATATTCAAGTTTAAGGATAACGTAGATGGTCATGTTTTTAATCATTGGCGAATCACACTCCCGTATACTCCCATTTACTTACGGCAAAAATAAACCCCAAGATTTTTATTGCTTTATTTCGACAAGAGGGAGAAATATCCTCTTTATTTCTGAAAATTTCCTAAAAGAAAGCTATAGGACATACGGGAAGTCCTTACCGGCAACAGAGAAGTCTAAAACGTAAATAAATCTAAAAAAAGACTTGCAAAGTGCCGGAACATGCTGTATACTATTATTCGTTGTCGGGATGTGGCACAGTTTGGTAGCGCGCTTCGTTCGGGACGAAGAGGCCGCAGGTTCGAATCCTGTCATCCCGACCATTATTATGAAATTTTATCCCTCACCGGGTTTTGGTGGGGGATTTTTCTTTTGTAAGGGACGGCCTTGTTTACAATTGTTTTTTTGCGGTGTATAATGGTATCTGTTTGGTATTGTATTCTAAATTAAGAGGGGAGCAAAACACAACATGAGCAAAAAGATGAAAACCATGGACGGCAACCAGGCCGCCGCATATATCTCTTATGCTTTTACCGACGTGGCAGCTATTTATCCCATCACTCCATCGTCCCCGATGGCAGAACATGTAGATGAGGATGCTGCTAAAGGCAAGACCAATCTTTTTGGTCAGAAAGTCCGCGTAATTGAATTGCAGTCAGAGGCTGGTGCTGCTGGTGCCGTACACGGTTCCCTGCAGGCTGGTGCGCTGACCACCACATATACTGCATCGCAGGGTTTCCTGCTGATGATTCCGAATCTCTACAAGGTAGCCGGCGAACTGCTGCCGGGCGTGTTCCATGTATCCGCCCGCGCGCTGGCCGCTAACTCTTTGAATATCTTCGGTGACCATCAGGACGTTATGGCTGCCCGTCAGACCGGCTGTGCTATGCTCTGTGAGGCCAGCGTACAGGAAGTTATGGATCTGGCTGCTGTAGCCCATCTCGTGGCTATTAAAGGCCGTGTGCCGTTCATTAACTTCTTCGACGGTTTCCGTACCTCTCATGAGATTCAGAAAATCGAAGTTGTGGATTATGATGATTTGGGCAAGATTCTCGACTGGGAGGCTGTAAAAGAATTCCGCCGCCGGGCGCTGAATCCGGACCATCCGGTTATCCGCGGTACCGCGCAGAATCCGGACGTATACTTCCAGGAACGCGAGGCGTCCAACAAGTTCTATGAGGCTCTGCCGGAACTCGTTGAAGAGGCCATGGCAGACCTGGCTAAAATCACGGGCCGTGAACATCACCTGTTCGACTACTATGGCGCTAAAGATGCTGACCGCATCATCATCGCCATGGGTTCCGTCTGCCAGGCTGTACAGGAAACGGTCGACTACCTCAACAAGCAGGGTGAAAAAGTCGGCCTGATGAGTGTACATCTCTATCGTCCGTTCTCCATCAAGCACTTCTTCCAGTTTATGCCGAAGACGGTCAAGAAGGTTGCTGTGCTTGACCATACGAAGGAACCGGGTTCCCTGGGCGAACCGCTGTATCTCGATGTTAAATCCGCTTTCTATGGCTCCGAACTTAACCCCATCATCGTGGGCGGCCGTTTCGGTCTGGGCGGCAAGGACACGACGCCGGACCAGATTTTCGCTGTGTTTGAAGAACTCAAGAAAGACGCTCCGAAAGACGGTTTCACCATCGGTATTGATGACGATGTAACCCATACGAGCCTGACTCCGGTTATGAGCGATGTGAACCTCACCCCTGTTGGCACGACGGCCTGCAAGTTCTGGGGCCTTGGCTCTGACGGTACGGTTGGTGCCAACAAGAGCGCTATCAAGATTATCGGTGACAAGACGGACATGTATGCCCAGGCTTATTTTGCCTATGACTCCAAGAAGTCCGGCGGCATCACGATGAGCCATCTGCGTTTCGGCAAGCAGCCCATCACGAGCCCGTATCTCATCAACAACGCCGACTTCATTTCCTGCTCCCAGCAGTCCTATGTTTATAAATACGACCTGCTGGCCGGACTCAAAAAGGGCGGCAAGTTCCTGCTCAACACGGTCTGGTCGGATGCAGACCTTGACAAGCACCTGCCGGCTGCCATGAAACGCTATATCGCCAAGAACGAAATCGAATTCTACACGGTTAACGCTGTGGATATCGCTAAAGAACTTGGCCTCGGCGGCCGTTTCAACATGGTTATGCAGTCTGCTTTCTTCAAGATTGCTGCCATCATTCCGCTCGAAACAGCTGTGGAATACCTCAAAGACGCTGTAGTTAAGTCCTACGGCAAGAAGGGCGAAAAAGTTGTCAACATGAACAACGGCGCTATCGACAAGGGTATCGAGGCCCTCCATCGCGTAGAAGTACCGGCTGCCTGGGCTGATGCCGCAGATGATGCTGTAGAGGTGAAAGATGCTCCGGCATTCATCACGGAAATCCAGGAAGTCATGAACCGTCAGGAAGGCGACAAGCTGCCGGTTTCCAAGTTTACGGAAGACATGGTAGATGGTACGTTCCCGGTTGGCGGTGCGGCTTACGAAAAACGCGGTACGGCCATCAATGTACCGGTTTGGAATACGGACAAGTGCATTGGCTGTAACCAGTGCTCCTATGTCTGCCCGCATGCTGCTATCCGTCCGGTACTCACGACGGAAGAAGAACTCAAGAATGCTCCGGCTGGTTTCCCGTCCAAGCAGACGAAGGCCATCAAGGATTACACTTTCACGGTAGCCGTATCCACGATGGACTGCCTGGGCTGCGGCAACTGCGCTCAGGTCTGCCCGGTGAAGGCTCTCGATATGAAACCGCTTGATGATGAGCTCAAGGCTCAGCAGGTGTTCTTCGACTACGGCGTAGATGCCAAGAAGGTTGCGCCGAAGAAGAACCCGATGAAGAAGACGACGGTGCTTGGTTCCCAGTTTGAACAGCCGCTGCTCGAATTCTCCGGTGCCTGCGCAGGCTGCGGTGAAACCCCGTATGCTAAACTTTTGACGCAGCTCTTCGGTGACCGCATGATGGTAGCCAATGCTACGGGCTGTTCCTCCATCTGGGGCGGCAGTGCTCCGGCTATGCCGTACACCAAGAATCATAAGGGCCATGGCCCGGCTTGGGCAAACTCCCTGTTCGAGGACAACGCCGAATTTGGTCTGGGCATGTTCCTGGGCACGAAATCCGTCCGTGATGCTTTGGCTGCTGATGCCAAGGCTGCTGTGGAGGCAGGCAAGGGCAGTGCAGAACTGCAGGCAGCCCTCACTGAATGGGTGGACAACATGAACGAGGGTGAAGGCTCCCGTGAACGTGCCGATAAGCTGACGGCGCTCCTCGAATCCGAAAAGGGCAGCGATGAACAGCTCAGCAAGCTTTATGATAATAAGGACTACTTCGTGAAACGTTCCCAGTGGATTCTGGGCGGCGACGGCTGGGCTTATGATATCGGCTACGGCGGTCTTGACCATGTACTGGCATCCGGCGAAGATGTCAATGTGCTCGTCTTCGATACCGAAGTTTACTCCAACACGGGCGGTCAGGCCTCCAAGTCCACGCCGGCTGCAGCTATCGCTCAGTTTGCCGCTGCTGGTAAAAAGACGAAGAAGAAGGACCTCGGCATGATGGCTAAGTCCTATGGCTACGTCTATGTGGCACAGGTTGCTATGGGCGCTGACCACAACCAGCTCATGAAGGCTATCACTGAGGCTGAGGCTTATCATGGTCCGTCCCTGATTATCGCTTATGCACCGTGCATCAACCACGGTATCCGCAAGGGTATGGGCAACAGCCAGCTCGAGGCTAAACTGGCCGTGGAATGCGGCTACTGGGTGAACTACCGTTACAACCCGCAGCTCGTGGGTACGGATAAGAACCCGTTCAGCCTCGATTCCAAGGAACCGGACTTCGACAAGTTCCAGGAATTCCTGATGGGCGAAAACCGCTACATCAACCTCCAGCGCTCCTTCCCGGAGGCTGCTGAGGCACTCTTTGAAAAGACCCAGAACGATGCCAAGGGCCGTTACGAAGGCTACAAGGCACTCGCTGGCAAATAATATGCGGTAATCTACCGCATGTAAGTTAAAAGTCCGTTGACAAAAATGTGTCAACGGACTTTTTTGATAAATTGCAGTTTGACGGTCATTGCCTGCTTACTTTTATTTGTTACAGCGCAGTGGGGCGGAGGTGGTAATACTTTTCGCTGTTGCACTGAATGACCCACCAGCAAAAGTTTGGACTTTTCTAGCTACATGCGCCGGCAAGCAGTCGGCGCGATTGTTCATCTCAATATCCATAGACTGTTGTTTGTGGGCCAGTCCTCACTGCGTTCGGACAGTCGTTCCACTGCGAAAAGCATCACCACCTCCGTCCTAAGCAGCGTCAGTTTAAAATTATTATTTCGCAGTGACAGGGAGCAAGTACATAGATGTTCTTGTAACAGGAGAACGGGTTCGTGGCAATTGTATAGGCGTTTGCGGGGGCAGAAAAATTACTCCCCCGTGAACCCCTTGCATGCATGAACGGGATACTTTTAAGAACTCGCTGACTGTCAAACGCATTTAGATAAAATTGACCGGTCAAAAATGACAAGTCAATCAGGGGCAGTTTTCCGCAGAGGTTATATTTGTCAGATGCGTAATTTTTGCGTAAAATATATATGGGAAGATAAAAAAGGGAAGAAAAGGGGAGATTACGGTGATAGACGAACATGAATGGAAATATGTTTTACAGGCGGCCAGCGAAGGGACGTTTTCGGCTGCGGCCAAACGGTTGTTTGTATCCCAGCCATCTTTATCACAGTCCATAAAGAAGATTGAGGGCGAAATCGGTCTGCCGCTTTTCGACCGCAGCCAGACACCGTTGCAGCTGACGGCGGCCGGGGAAATTTATGTGCGTAAGGCCAAGGAAATGCAGCGGATTTACCATGAACTTGTGCAGGAAACAGCTGACCTTACGGGCATGAAATCGGGTACGCTCATTATCGGCAGTTCCCGAACACGTTCTACCTGTTATCTGACACAGCCTATCATTGAGTTTCACCGCCGTTACCCAGGGATACGGCTGATGGTGAAAGAAAGCAGTGTGCACGAGTTAAAGGCAGCCGTGGCCGAGGGGGCAGTGGATTTTGCCCTTATTTATGAATCTTTGGAAAACAATTTTGAGCGTATACCGCTGTTATCCGAAAAAACCTTGCTGGCACTGCCGGCAACACATCCGTTTGCGCAGGGCTATAGGCATAGGGAGGGGGAACCATATCCCACGCTGTCCTTTGCCCGTATGCATGGCCAGCCGTTTATCTGCCTGCAGGAAAGCCGCCGAATGTCGCGGATTTATAAGGATTTATGTATAGAAACGCAGTGCAGTCCTGATGTGGTTTTCGAGGCCAACAGCATTATTGATGCTGCTGAGCTTTGCGCTGCCGGTATGGGCGCCACACTCGTCACAGATATGGTCGTAAATAACGGCCGCTGGTCGGAACAGCCGTGTTTCTTCAGCTTGGAAGAACAGGTGGACGACCGTCAGCTCGTGGCGGCTTATGGCAAGAATAAACATCTATCGCAGGCCGCCCGAAAATTTATCGAGCTTTTGCAAGGCAACTGAATATTGTTTTTTCCAATAACAGCTATAAGGAGTATGTATTTCTCTTATAGCTGTTATTTATATATAATTAGTTTTAGTTAATGTTTCCATGGGATTTATGGGAAAGCCTAAGTGTATTTTAGGAGGGAAAGCAATATGTCAACGGAAATTTCACGCCGCACATTTATAAAAGGAGCGGCGGCTGCCGGTGTCGTACTGGCAGCAGGCACTTACTTTGCCTGGGATGGCAAAAACATTCCGGAAAAGGTTAAAACTGGCGACGTAACCTATGACGTGCTGGTTATCGGCAGCGGTGGCGCCGGGATGAGAGCAGCTTTGGCAGCGGCTGAGCGGAAAGATTTGAAAGTCGCTGTAATGACCAAGCTGGTTCCCACGCGTTCTGCCTCTACGATGGCGCAGGGCGGTATGAACGGTGTAACGGGTGTGAGCGACCCCACGGACACCGTTGAATCCCATGTCTTTGATACTATCAAGGGTGGTGACTATCTCTGCGATCAGGACGCAGTTGAGTATTTTGCTGAACGTGCCGGTGCCAACATTTATGAACTTGATTATATGGGTTATCCCTTTAATCGTCAGAAAGACGGTGCTTTCCATCAGCGTAAGATGGGCGGCCACAGTCATCCGCGTGCCTCTTATTTTGAGGACCGTGCTGGTCATGCAATGGTACATACACTGTTTGAGCAGTGCCTGGAAAACAACATCGACTTCATTTCCGAATGTCAGATGCTGGAAATCAGCATGGACGGTGACAAACTTAACGGCGTAATCGCCATGGATATGCGCAGCGGCAACCTGCTCGGCGTGCCGGCTAAATCCGTCATTATTGCTACTGGCGGATATGGCCGCGTATACTGGGTGCGTACTTCCAATCCGTACAGCTCCACCGGTGATGGTATTGTCGCCGGAATGAACGTGGGTATTCCCTTTAAAGACCCGGAAATGGTACAGTTCCATCCCACGGGCCTCTCGGCTAACGGCGTACTGCTCTCCGAGTCGAGCCGTGCTGAGGGTGCACTGCTTATAAATAAGAACGGCGAACGTTTCATGGAAAAATATGCGCCGGAGAAAAAGGAACTGGCTACCCGTGATATCGTAGCCCGGGCTATTGCCACGGAAATTGAAGAAGGACGCGGTGTCGGTGAAGGCATTCATGCCGGCGTATATATGGACTTTACCAAGATTCCGGCAGAGCGAATCCATGAACGCCTCGGTCAGGTGTATGACCTGTCACGCCGTTTTGCCGGTGTTGACATTACCAAAGAACCTGTGCCCATTGCCCCAACCTGTCATTACTCTATGGGCGGACTGGAGATGGCTGACTTCCATACCGGTGAAAGCCGTGTAAAGGGTGTTTATGTAGCTGGTGAGTGCAGCTGTGTATCCGTACATGGTGCCAACCGTCTGGGTGCAAACTCGTTGTCGGAAGTGCTGGTATTTGGTCATACGGCTGGCGATGGTGCGGCTGAATTTGCCAAGGCCAATTCCTATGTTGGCAGCCAGGATAGCCTGGCTAAGGATTGCGCTAAATGGAAGGAAAACTTTGAAAAGGCAACCAGCCGCGGCCGGGAAGGTAATAAATCCGTACCGGAAATCCGCGATGCTATGATTAACACCATGTGGTACAAAGTCGGCGTATTCCGTGATGAGGCTCAGCTCCTGCAGGCCAGCGCCGAACTGGACGCTTTGGATAAAGAGTATGCGCATTGCTATGTAGGCGATACTTCTCATGTATATAACACCGCTTTCGAGCAGTATGTCGAACTGGGCAACCTCCTGCAGATTTCCCATGCTATCGTACAGGGGGCCCTGGCCCGCAAGGAAAGCCGCGGCGGTCATTCCCGGCGTGACTTCCCGAAACGTGATGATGCAAACTTCCTGAAACACACCTTGATTTTCAAGGACAAGGAAACGGGTAAATACCGTTCTGAGTACAAAGATGTTGTTATCACGAAATACCAGCCGAAAGAAAGGAAGTATTGATTATGGATGTGAAACTTAGAATCCATCGCTTCGTGGAAGGCCGAAAATGGGTGCAGAATTATACCGTGACCTTAAAAGTCGGTATGACAGTCTTGGAGGCCCTGATTGAAATCAAGGAAAAACAGGACCCCACGCTGTCGTTTACCTGCTCTTGCCGCTCGAGTATCTGCGGCGCCTGCTCGGTACGCGTCAACGGCAATGCGGAACTGGCCTGCGAAATGCTCGTAGAAAATCTGGTAAAACGATATGACACTAATGAACTGACCATTGAGCCGCTGGGCAACTTTAAAGTTATCCGCGATTTGATTGTGGACTGGGATCCCAAGTATGCCCGTATCAAGAAAATCAAACCTGTGGTGCAGCCCAAAGATGAGTTCTCCAAGGATAAAGGCTGCAAACAGTCGCCGGAGGACTTCAACAAATACAAGAAATACGCCGGCTGCATTCTCTGTGGTTCCTGTGTGTCCGAGTGCAACAAGAACACCTTGAATCAGGAAGACTTCCTTGACCCGTTTGTGTTCGTCAAGGCGGAAAAACTGGTGGCTGATTCCCGTGACAAGAGTCCGGAAGAACATTTGAAAGCCGTGGTCAAAGCCGGCCTTTGGCGTTGCTTTAATTGTCAGGAATGTACGGCGAAATGTCCTAAAGGACTGGACCCGGCCGGTGCCATCGAAAAACTTAAAGAGGCTACCTTTAAGAAGGGGCTTGATGATAACGTCGGTGCCCGTCATGCCAAAGCTATCTATGATGATATCAGCGAGTCCGGTACGCTTGATGAATCCAAGCTGAACATCAAGTCCGAGGGTTTCCTTATGGCCGGACTTCGTGCACCAATGGCCCTGCGCCTCATGCGTGTGGGTAAGATGAATCCGCTGGATACGCATAAAGTAAATCCTGAAATAGATACTATCCGCAAGATTGTCAAGAATGCTGAGGCGGCAGCGAAGGAGGCTGAATAATTATGAAGTATGCATTATTTCCGGGCTGTGTGCTGGAAGGGGCTGCAGCTGAGGCCTACACTTCGCTGAAAAAAGTATGTGAAAAGCTGAATATCGAAATTGAGGAAATTCCCAACTGGACCTGCTGTGGTGCCTCGCATGCCCAGGGAGTTAATGACCTGGCAGCGTTGGTTATCAACGCCCGTAATATCTCGATTGCCGAGCATATGGGGCTGGATATTATGACCGTCTGCAACACCTGCACCCTGCAGCTGCGCACGGCCAAAATGCGTCTGGATAAGGACGCCAAGCTGAAGGAAAAGGTCAACAGCATTCTTAAGGAATCTGGCCATCCTTACGAGTACAAAGGCACCAGCAAGGTTACGCATTTCCTGTGGATTTTGGACGAACATCCGGAACTTCTGGCCGGCAAGGTTGTAAAGCCGCTAAGTGGTGTTAAGATTGCCGCTTATTATGGCTGTCATATTTTGCGTCCGCAGGAAGTTATGGACCACGGCGATGGCAAGCACCCCGAATATCTGGAACGTCTTATTCGTGCTTTGGGAGCCGAGCCTGTCTGGTTCGATGCCAGCCGTAAATGCTGCGGTTTCCATGCACAGCTGGCCGCCGAACATGATGTACTGACCGTGACAGGTCAAATCGTAGATAGTGCAGACCGGGCCGGGGCTATGGCTATTGCTACGCCGTGCCCGCTGTGCCAGATGCAGCTCGATATGTACGAGCCGGAAGGACGTCATGCCGTACATTCCCAGGCCCAGGTACCTATTCTGCACCTCCAGCAGCTCGTTGGCCTGGCCTTGGGCCTGACTAAAGAGGAAGTGGGCTTTAACCGCCACGTATCGGCTCAGGAAAAATTAAAGATCGGCTGATTTTAGGTAGATGAATTAACCGTACCCAAAGGTCATCTGACAGTTAAAATGACTTGTCAGATGACCTTTTTTTGCCATAAAATATATATGTGACAGCAATCTTGCGGAGGTGAATATAAATGGGGAGATTTTCAGCAATAGGCGCAGGGCTCGCCTTGAGTTTATTGGTCAGCATGCAGCCTGTATCGGCTGCGGTTGTTACCGTGACAGGCATGGGCGGTTCGGAGCGCAGTGCTCTGAAACAAGCGCTGCGGGAGGCCGTGGAACAGCAGGTCGGTGTTATGGTCGACAGCCGCAGTTATGTGCAGAATTACCGGCTTATTTATGACCGCGTCTATACACAGGCCGATGGTTATATCAAAAGCTATGAAGTTTTGGAATCCTCCCATAAAAACGGGATATATCAGGTAAAAATCAAAGCTGATGTACAAGAGCAGAAAATCAGTGCGGCCCTGGGAACCCTGGCGCAGAAAAAGGCCGTTATCAAGGCCAATATGCAGGACCCCCGTATCGGTGTTCTCGCTGTCGACCGGGGCGGTAAGACATATCCAAGCGTCGAAAACGAAATTATCAGCGGGCTGACCAGTCAGGGCTTTTCCCGGGTGGTTGACTTAGGACAGGTGTCGGACTCCCTGCGGCGCCGCCTGCTGGCTGCTAATGCCAGCGGTGACCGGCAGTTATGGCAGGCTCTGCAGGTGCAGTCGCCTGTGGATTATATTGTTACCGCGCAGGTGGATATGAGCGTCGGTAGTCTGGCCGATTACGTGAATCGTCCCGGTTTTGCCAATTTGAAAAAAGCGGCGGCGGTAATTTCCCTGCGTTTGCTCAATGCCAATTCCGGGGAAGTTATTTATGCCGGCAACTTTCAGGGAAAATCGGAACGTCGTGGTCCGAATGCTGAGCAGGAGGCTGCCCGTAATGCGAGCCGTGGCATTGCCAAGGCCGTAGGGGAGGCCGCCCTAAATAAAGCTGCCAACCCCAGCCAGCATATAACCCTGCTGGTCACCGGCGGCAAGCTGGGCAATATCTCAGAGCTCACAGAGTATCTGCAGGGCCTGCCCGGGGTTCATAACGTATTTGTACGGGGCAGCGCCTGGCAAAACATCACCGTGGACTTGGAATTCAACGGCACCGCCCATGACCTGGCGGCTGTTTTGGAAGGCAACGGGCTTAAGATAATGGAACTTGGTTCGGAATATGTGAAAATATAATCCCTGGCAAAACAATGATTTACAAAATTGATGATAAATATAAAATACTATAGCCAATTTTGTAAAATAGCTGTATAATGATTCATGGACAATAAAAGGAAATCAGGTGTATTTATTTTATGGCAAAAAAGAAAAAAGAGGCTAAGACCAATGCGGCGCGTATTTTAGATACTTTGGGTATCAGCTATGAGCTGAAAACCTATGAGGTTGATGAAAATGACTTGTCAGCGGTGCATGTGGCAGCCTCTGTGGGCATGCCGATTGAAATGGTGTATAAAACACTGGTCTGCCGTGGCGATAAGAATGGCGTGGTCATGGCGGTGATTCCGGGCGGCGGCGAGCTGGATTTAAAGGCTTTGGCAGCGGCCTCGGGCAATAAGCGTGTGGAAATGGTACATCTTAAGGAAGTATTTGCCCTGACAGGCTATATCCGCGGCGGCTGTTCGCCATTAGGGGCCAAGAAGGATTATCCTGTTTTCCTTGATGAAAGCGCGCTGGCGCAGGAGATTATTGCTGTAAGTGCCGGTAAGCGCGGTGAACAGATTTTGTTAAAGCCAGCCGATTTAGTGACGGCGGCCAAGGCCACGGTAACGGCCATCAGCAGATAATATATTTTAGGAAAGAGGCGGTTTGATGAATTACAGCAGTACCAGGGGAAATAGTGAGCAGGTAACTTCAGCTGAGGCGATTATCAAGGGGCTGGCCAGTGACGAAGGCTTATTTGTGCCGGACAGCCTGCCGCCCATTGATGAAGATTTTATCGAAAGCCTGGTGCCCTTAACTTATGAAGAACGGGCGGCCAAGGTGTTAGGCTTATTTCTGACGGATTATTCGCCGGCGGAAATTCAGGCTTGCGTGACCAAAGCATATGGTCAGGGAAAATTTGACTGTCAGGCCAAAGCGCCGGTGACGGATTTAGGGGATATGCAGGTTCTTGAACTCTGGCATGGCCCGACCAGTGCTTTCAAGGATATGGCCTTGCAGCTGCTGCCGCAGCTGATGAGCACTGCCCTCAAAAAGACCGGGGAAAAATCCCAGGTGCTGATTCTCGTGGCCACGTCCGGTGATACCGGCAAGGCGGCGTTGGAAGGGTTTAAGGACGTACCGCAGATTTCCATCATGGTATTCTATCCCGAGGGTGGCGTCAGCCGTATCCAGCAGCTGCAGATGGTTACGCAGGAAGGGGCTAATGTCAATGTAACTGCGGTAAAAGGCAATTTTGACGACGCGCAGAGCGGTGTTAAAGATATTTTTGCCGATAGTGATTTTGCCCAAAAACTGGCAGGGCAGAATGTCAAACTGTCCTCCGCCAATTCCATCAACTGGGGCCGTCTCGTACCGCAGATTGTCTATTACTTCAGTGCCTACGCCGATTTGCGCAAGGCCGGTAAGATTACGAAGGGTGAGGCCATTAACTTCACTGTACCTACAGGAAACTTTGGCAATATCCTGGCGGCATTTTATGCACAGCAGATGGGGCTGCCAATTCACAAACTTGTTTGTGCCTCCAATGCTAATAATGTTCTGACGGATTTCCTGCATAGCGGCCGTTATGACAGAAACCGGCAGTTCTTCAAGACCATCACACCGTCGATGGATATCCTGATTTCCAGCAACCTCGAACGTCTGTTGTACCATCTGACAAATGACAAAGCCAAGGTAGCCGGCTGGATGCAGGACTTGAAAACGCAGGGCGCTTATGAGACCGATGGGCAAACGCGTCAGCTGCTGCAGGAAAAATTCTGGGCTGACTGGGTTGATGACCAGGCAACGCAAGCCTGCATACATAAGGTTTACCAGCAGCATAAATACATTTTGGACACGCATACAGCTGTGGCCTGGCAGGTGGCAGAAAACTACCAAAAAGCCACCGGCGATGACCACAAGATGGTAGTTGTTTCCACGGCCAGTCCGTATAAATTTAACGGCAGCGTTTTAAATGCTCTGGAGGTCAGCACGGAAGGGCTCGATGAATTCGCCCTGCTGGCTAAATTACAGGAGCTGAACACCAATCCGATTCCGCAGGGGTTAGGTGCTTTAAAACAAAAGGCTGCCCGTCATCAGGACGTTTGTGCCAAAACAGATATGCGTCAGGCTGTCCTGTCGTTTATTGGTCAGTAATAACTGCGATAAATACTGGCAGAAAGAATAAAAATAGTGTATAATTACGAATGTGCGATATTTTTTCGCCAAATTTTATAATTATGGAGGGAAACAATCCATGAAAAAAATTGTTCAAATGCTTCTTGTGGTGTGCATGGTAGTACTCAGCGCACAGGTGGCTTTTGCCAATGCTGACCAGGTGACGATTCAAGAGGGCGCTGATATCACGGCTGTAAAGCGTATTGCTATTGCTGCACCGCTTTATACCCCGGTTGATGAAAAAGCTCCGAATAAGGACATGCTGACGCAGATTGTGTATGATTCCAGCCGCGTATCCCGCAGCTATGTAGTATCTTATGATGCTGTAGCAGAGGCTGTCAAAGCAGCTAAGAACGTAGACATCAAGTCCTTGGACCGCCGTCAGGCTGCCAAGACTTTCAAGGAAAACGTAGCTGATTATGCTGACGCTTACGTAGTACTGACGGTAGCTAACAACAGCCGTACTACGTTCTTCTTTGATGTGTTCAAAGCTGGCACTAACGAACTGCTTTACACTTACGAAATCCGTGCCAACAGCAGTGAAAAGGACACCGTGAATACCTTCACTAACCTTAGCGAACAGTTCTATAAACATTTTGACCGTTCCGCTGCTGAACAGTTAAAGGACCAGAACAAAAAGAAATAAAAAGATGGAGACATACTCCTTAGGGAGGATTGTCTCCATTTTTTTACCTTGTATTCTGCTTATTTGGCACCCTTGGCCAGATAAAGTGGTTTTATCTTCGCAGACTCGGCGGTGCTGTCATCGATATAACCATTGCGGACCATGGCGTCAAGAACGACAAACTGGCGTTTCTTGGCCAGCATAAAGTCAACATAAGGGGAATAGAGTGAAGGGGCATTGGGTAGCCCGGCCAGCATGGAACATTCCGGCAGTTTCAGCTCCTGTGTCTGTTTGCCAAAGTAACCTTCAGCTGCCGGCCCAATACCGTAATAATTAGAACCGTAGTAAATGGTATTAAGGTAAAGCTCCAAAATCTCTTCTTTGCTGTAATTAGCTTCCATGTCGAGAGCCAACAGCAATTCTTCCCCCTTGCGGCCGAAGGACTGCTCGTGACTAAGGAACAAATTCTTTACGAGCTGCTGTGTGATGGTGCTGGCGCCTTCTTCAATTTGTCCGTATTGCAGATTGACCAGGGTGGCGCGTATGATACTTTCCACGTCAAAGCCGTGATGGCTGTAAAAGCGGCTGTCCTCGACAGCAATGACAGCTTTTTGCAGGTCAGACGGAATATTTTCCAGCTTTACATAATGTTCCTTATCGATACGGGCATCGACAGCTCTTTTGATAAACAGCATACGGCTGAGTCTGTCAGTGGTCGAAACCTGCAGGGGAATATCCGGCTGCTGAATGGCTGGCAGACGGCTTTCCAGTTTGGGCAGAAAATCGCCGGCATGCTGCCAGGTCTTTGGCGAGAACAACGCTGTCCCACCTGCCAGCAGGAAGGTAATAAAGAATACCGTGACCAGAAAGAAACACCAGCGAAAAAATTGTCGGTAAATTCGCCGTTTTTTATTTTTTCTCATCTTGAACTCCTTGAAATAATTAAATGCTTCTTAAATAGTATATCATGAATTTATTTCAAATGGGGCTTGCAATTTTATGCATTAACGATGTATAATTATAAACATAGTTTACAGAGTACATTTGCCGGGCGGCGATTAGCAGTATGCAATCCGCGCTGACAGGTCAGTTTATCGTAAGCTATGCATGTGAAGGAGGATTATTCATGAAAGTCAGCGTTATTGGCGCAACGGGGTATGCCGGAGCTGAATTGCTGCGTTTGCTGTATCAGCATCCTCAGGCAGAGGTCGTCCACATAACCTCGGAAAGTCATACAGGAGAAAACATTGCCAGTCTTTACCCTCACTTGCGTGGGCTTTATGACATGCAGCTGGAGAGCATTAAGGACATCGAAAGCATCGGTCAGGACAGCGACTTTATCTTTATCGGCTTGCCGCATGGCCATGCTATGGAAGTGGGCAGAGCTTTGGCCGGCAAGCCGGTACGCATAATCGACCTCGGAGCCGATTACCGCTTTGCCGATACTAGCGTCTATGAGGCCTGGTATCATGTCCCGCATACACATCAGGAGGCAGAACGGGTGTATGGTCTGGCAGAACTTTACCGCGAACAGATAAAGAGCGCCAAGATTATCGGCAACGCCGGCTGCTTTACCACCGCCAGTATTTTAGCACTGGCACCGCTGGCCAAACAGCATTTAATCGATGTTAACAGCATTATCATCGATGCCAAGTCTGGTGTATCGGGAGCCGGGCGCAGCGCCAAACAGGCGAACCACTTCCCGGAACTTTACGATAATTTCCGGGCGTATAATGTAGCCAAACATCGTCATACGCCGGAGATTGAACAGGCACTTACCGATATTTCCGGGGAAAAGGTTCTGCTGAATTTTACGCCGCATCTTGTGCCTATGTCACGCGGCATTCTTTCGACCTGCTACGCAAATCTGAAAGACGGGGTTACAGAAGAACTGGTCACGGCCGCATTTGCCAAACTTTATGGCAAGGAATACTTCATCCGTCTGCTCGGTGCCGGGGCATATCCTTCCACCAAGGAAGTGCGCGGCTCTAATTTCTGCGATATTGCCTGGCATGTAGATGAACGTACAGGCCGCGTGATTGTGCTTTCAGCCATAGACAACCTGGTAAAGGGCGCTGCCGGACAGGCGGTACAGAATTTCAATATTGCCTGCGGTTTTGAAGAACGTATGGGGCTTGATTTCGTGCCTATTTATCCTTGATAATACTAACCTTTAGGAGGAAAATATATGTTTAGTGATGTACATAAAAAAGCCGGTGTAACTTATCCGCAGGGCTTTCAGGCCGCTGGTGTCAAGGCCGGCATTAAGAAAAGCGGCAATCTCGACGTTGCTGTAATTTATACGGAGCAGGAGGCCGCAGTAGCCGGAACTTTTACCCAGAATGCCGTAGCCTCAGCGCCGGTTCGTGCGTCCAAGAAGGTTATCGCCACGGGAATGGCGCATGCCATCACGGCTAATGCCGGCTGTGCCAACGCCTGCACCGGTGAGCAGGGCGAAAAAGACGCGGCAGCTATGCAGGATATCACGGCAACGGCATTAGGCTGTAAGGCTGATGATGTAGTTGTTGCCTCCACCGGTGTTATCGGTGTGAACCTGCCGATGGACAAGATGGAAAATGGTATCAAGCAGGCAGTCAAGGAACTGTCCTCTGATGGTAGTGAAAATGCCGGCAAGGCCATTATCACCACGGATACATATTCCAAGGCCTGCGCTACGGAAATCACGCTCGGCGGCAAGGAAGTACGCTTTGGTGCCATTGCCAAGGGCTCGGGCATGATTCAGCCGAATATGGCCACCATGCTTTGCTTTATTACAACGGACGCAGCTATTGACAGCAAGCTCCTGCAGAAGGCTCTGTCGGAAATTGTCGAGGTTTCCTTCAATATGATTTCCATTGACGGCGATATGAGCACCAACGATATGGTTATCGTTCTGGCTAATGGCGCCGCCGGTAATGCAAAAATCACCGAGGAAAACGATGATTACAAGCTCTTTAAGGCTACTCTGCAGAATATTTGCCAGGAACTGTCCAAGAAGATTGCTGCTGACGGTGAAGGCGCTACCAAGTTCCTGACCATTTCTGTGACGGGCGCGAGAAATTTTGCTGAGGCTAAGACCATTGGCATGAGTGTTGCCAAGAGCCCGCTGGTAAAGACGGCGTTCTTCGGTGAAGACCCCAACTGGGGGCGCGTTATCTGTGCTGTCGGCTATGCCGGCGTACCCATGGACCCGCAGAAAACCGTGGTGAAGTTTGGCGGTATCCCCGTTTATGCCAACGGTGTCGGTGCAGAATATGATGAAGCAGAACTGCGGAAGGTCATGGAGGCTCATGATATCGTTATCAGCATTGATATGGGTGAAGGCGACGCTAAGGCCGATATCTGGAGCTGTGATTTCTCTTATGAATATGTGAAGATTAACGGTGAGTATCACACCTAAGGAGGACAGGGCATGTTTACAGCAGAAGACAAAGCCGCCATATTGGTGGAGGCCCTGCCCTATATCCAGCAGTTCTACGGCAAGACCATTGTTATTAAATACGGCGGCAATGCCATGATTAACGATGACCTGAAAGAAAAGGTCATGCAGGATATCGCCTTGATGAAATATGTGGGTATCCGCCCGGTGATAATTCATGGCGGCGGCCCGGATATCACGGGGTTCCTCAAAAAAGTGGGCAAGGAGTCAGACTTTGTGGCCGGACTCAGAGTCACCGATGAGGAAACCATTGAAATTGCGGAAATGGTGCTTGACGGCAAGGTAAATTCCGAGATTGTCAATCTTCTGAACCGCCGCGGTGTACGCGCTGTAGGCCTTAGCGGTAAGGACGCCGGCCTGATAAAAGCCCGGAAGAAACTGGCCACGGTTTACGAAGGCGAGGACACCAAAAAGGTCGATATCGGCTATGTCGGCGAAGTGGAACAGGTTGATACCGGCATTTTGGAAGATTTGCTTGACCAGGGTTATGTACCGGTTATTGCGCCGATTGGTGTCGGTGATGGCGGTGAAAGTTACAATATCAACGCTGATTATGTAGCTGCTGAAATCGCTGGCGCCCTGCAGGCGGAAAAACTCCTGCTGCTGACAGATATTGAGGGGATTTACAAGGACTTTAATGACAAGTCAAGTTTTATCTCCACCTTACATCTGCCAGAGGCAAAGGAATACATCAAAGAAGGTATTATTGCCGGCGGCATGATTCCCAAAGTGGAGGCTTGTCTGACGGCATTGGAACAGGGTGCAGGCAAGACGCATATCATTGATGGGCGGCTCGCGCACTCCATCATCCTGGAAATCTTTACTTCCCGGGGCATTGGCACTCAGGTAGTGCGGTAAGGGGGCATAATATGCAGGAACAGGAAATTTTTGCGGAGGACCAGCAAAGCTATCTGCCGGTATTTAACCGCTATAAAATCGTTCTCGACCACGGCGAAGGCGCCGAGGTTTGGGATATAAACGGCAAGAAATATCTGGACTTCTTGGGCGGCATTGCCGTAAATGTGCTGGGGCATAACAACAAGGCTTTGGTACAGGCAGTGTCGGAGCAGGCAGGAAAACTCATTCACTGCTCCAATCTCTACTACACCAAGCCGCAGGCTGACGCAGCGGCCAAACTTGTCAAGCTCAGCGGCCTGGATAAGGCGTTCTTCGGTAATTCCGGTGCCGAGGCCAATGAAGGGGCTATCAAGATTGCCCGTAAGTATGGCTATAACATCAATCCCGATAAGACGGAAATCATTTCCGCCTGGGACAGTTTCCACGGTCGTACCCTGGCTACGCTGACGGCGACAGGCCAGACGCATTACCATGAAGGATTAGGGCCGCTGCCCGCAGGTTTCACCTACGTGCATTACAACGATATTGCCGAACTGGAAAGCAAAATCAGCGACAAGACGGCGGCGGTAATGCTCGAAACCATTCAGGGCGAAGGCGGTGTTCATACACCGGATGGTAATTATCTCAAACAGGTCAGAGAACTTTGCGATAAGCATGGTGCCCTGCTGATTCTCGATGAAATCCAGGCTGGCATCGGCCGCAGCGGCAAGTTCTTTGCCTATGAGAACTACGGCATTAAGCCGGATATTGTAACCTTGGCCAAGGGGCTGGCCGGCGGTATGCCCATCGGCGCTTTTATCGTCACCGACAAAGTGGCGGCAGCCTTTAAACCTGGTGACCACGGTACGACCTTCGGCGGTAATCCTCTGGCCTGTGCTGCCGCTAATGTGGTGCTTGATACCGTACCGCAGCCTGATTTCCTTAAAAATATTCAGGTCGTAGGCAAATATTTTAAGGAAAAATTGCAGGAATTAGCGAAAAAATATCCAAAATTTATTATAGATGTGCGTGGTGAAGGCCTGATTCTTGGTGCAGAACTTGCAGGTGCTGAACATGGCCGGGATATCGTCAATGATTGTCTGGCAAAAGGACTTATCATTAACTGCACAGCGGGTAAGGTGCTGCGCTTTATCCCGCCGCTCATTATCACTACCGCACAGGTTGATGAGGCATTTGCCGTAATGGATGAAGTTATCGGCAAATACGCCGGTTAAGGGGGCTTTGGATGTTAAAAGGACGCGATATGTTGTCCATCCACGATTTATCTGTGGATGAAGTACAGGAGATTCTGACTTTGGCCCATGAGCTGAAGGCCAAGCAAAAGGCAGGGATTGAACATCATCTGCTCAAAGGTAAGACTTTGGGTATGATTTTTGAAAAATCCTCGACGCGCACCAGAGTTTCCTTTGAAGTTGGCATGTACCAGCTTGGCGGGCAGGCGCTTTTCCTCTCGAACCGTGACCTGCAGCTGGGACGCGGCGAACCCATTAAGGATACGGCGCGTGTGCTGTCGCGCTATCTGGACGGTATTATGATTCGTACCTATGGTCATGACAGAGTGGAAGAACTGGCAAAATATGCCGATATCCCCGTCATCAATGCGCTGACGGATTTACTCCACCCTTGTCAGGTGCTGACTGACCTGCTGACCATTCAGGAACATAAGGGCAAGAACCTCAAGGGCCTAAAGATGGCTTATGTGGGCGATGGCAACAATATGACCAACTCCTACATGTATGGCTGTGCCAAGGCCGGTATGACCTTTGTGGCCGCAACACCGGCAGATTACCAGCCGGATGCGGCCGTGACCAAACAGGCCAAGGAAGATGCCAAACTCACGGGTGCCAGCATTGAACTTGTAACTGACCCGGTGGAGGCAGTTAAAGGCGCCGATATCGTGGTTACGGATACCTGGGCCAGCATGGGACAGGAAGATGAGCACGATGCGCGCAAGAAAATCTTTGCGCCCTATCAGGTCAACAAGGAGCTTATGGCACACGCTGACAAGCGGGCTATCGTAATGCACTGTCTGCCGGCTTACCGCGGTGAGGAAATCACCGAGGAAGTCTTAGAGGCCAATGCTCATGTTATATTTGACGAAGCAGAAAACCGCCTCCATACCCAGAAAGCCATTATGGCCCTGACGATGGGTTAAGGCGTTTATAGATTTAGAAACAGAAAGGAAGTATTTCATTATGGCTAAACAGATTAAAAAAGTAGTTCTGGCTTACTCCGGTGGTCTTGATACCTCCGTTATCATTCCCTGGCTCAAGGAAAATTATGACGGCTGCGAAGTTATCGCCTGCTGCGCTGATGTAGGGCAGGGGGACGAACTGGACGCTGTGCATGACAAGGCTCTGAAATCAGGCGCCTCCAAGGTTTATATTGCTGACCTTAAGGAAGAATTCCTCAAGGAATATGTATGGCCGACGCTCAAAGCCGGTGCTGTTTACGAAGATAAGTACCTGCTCGGTACTTCCTTTGCCCGTCCGATCATTGCCAAGAAACTGGTGGAAATCGCTAAGCAGGAAGGCGCAGATGCTATCGCTCATGGCGCTACCGGCAAGGGCAATGACCAGGTGCGTTTTGAACTGACCGTTAAGGCTTTGGCACCGAACATCACTTTGATTGCTCCGTGGCGTGAATGGGATCTCGATTCCCGCTCTGCCGAAATCGAATATGCCAAGAAACATGATATCCCCATTGCTACGGAAAACAAAACTTATTCCATGGATAGAAACATCTGGCATCTGTCCCATGAAGGTGCAGACCTTGAAGACCCGGCCAATGAACCGAAGGACAGCATGTTCCTGATTTCCAAGGCTCCCAAGGATGCTCCGGACGAACCGGAATATGTGACCATCGACTTTGAAAAGGGCGAACCGGTTGCTGTCAATGGCAAGAAACTCGGCGCTGTAGAACTGCTGACCGAACTCAACGAAATCGGTGCCCGCAATGGCGTTGGTATCGTAGATATCTGCGAAAACCGTCTGGTGGGCATGAAGTCCCGCGGCGTATATGAGAATCCGGGCGGATCCCTGCTCTACTATGCACATCGTGAACTGGAATACCTCTGCCTTGACCGCAGCACCTATCATTACAAACAGCAGGTTGGCATCCGTTATGCTGAACTAGTTTATGATGGCATGTGGTTCTGCCAGCTGCGTGAGGCTCTGGACGCTTTTGTCAACAGCACGCAGCAGACGGTTACCGGTCAGGTTAAGCTCAAACTCTACAAGGGCAATATCATTTCCGCAGGTGCAACTTCCCCGTACTCCCTGTACAGCCAGGAATTTGTAACCTTTGAACATGATGATGTGTACAACCAGGCTGATGCTACGGGCTTTATCAACCTCTTTGGTCTGCCGCTCAAAGTTCGTGCTCTGATGCAGGAGAAGACGGGTAAATGAGTGAGGCCATGTGGGGAGGCCGTTTCACCAAGACCGTAGATGAAATGGTCAACGAATTCCAGGCCTCCATAAACTTTGACAAACGCATGTATCACGAAGATATTGCCGGCTCCATTGCCCATGCCATCATGCTGGCCAAGTGCGGCATTATCTCCGATGATGACTGCGGGGCCATTCTGCAGGGCCTTAAGGATATCGAACAGCAGATTGAGGCTGGGGATTTTGACTTCTCGGTGGATTTGGAAGATATCCACATGAATATCGAAAAGCGGCTGACTGAGGCCATTGGTGAGGCTGGTGGGCGGCTGCACACCGCCCGGAGCCGTAATGACCAGGTGGCGCTCGATACGCACATGTACATTCGCCGCGAAGTTGTGGCCGTACAGCAGGAAATTATCAACCTGCAGGAAACCTTGATAGAAACTGCCAAGAAGAATCAGGATGTTATTATGCCCGGTTACACGCATTTGCAGCGGGCACAGCCGATTCTTTTTGCCCATCATCTGCTGGCCTACTTTGGCATGCTTTCCCGTGACTTTGCCCGGTTTAGCGGTGTTTACCAGCGTGCCGATATAATGCCTTTAGGCGCCGGCGCTCTGGCAGGGACGACATTCCCCATCGACAGGGAAATGGTGGCCAAGCAGCTGAATTTCGAGCAGATTTACGGCAACAGCCTGGACGCTGTCAGCGACCGCGATTACATCATGGAATTCCTGTCCGCAGCCAGCATTTTGATGGTGCATCTGTCCAGATTGTCTGAAGAAACCATTCTGTGGTGCAGCCGGGAGTTCTCCTTTGTGGAACTTGACGATGCCCATTGCACAGGCTCGTCCATGATGCCGCAGAAGAAGAACCCCGATGTATCTGAACTCGTGCGCGGCAAGACCGGCCGGGTATTCGGCCACCTGATGGCCATGCTGACCACGGTCAAAGGCCTGCCGCTGGCTTATAACAAGGACTTGCAGGAGGATAAGGAAGGCATCTTTGACGCCATCGACACGGTGAAATTCAGCCTGGGTGTCTATGCTCAGCTTATCCGTGGCATGAAGGTCAAGAAAGATGTTATGCGCAAGGCTGTGGAGGAGGATTTCTCCAATGCAACTGATCTTGCCGACTACCTGGTAAAGAAGGGCATGCCCTTCCGTCAGGCCCATGCGGTATCCGGTACGGCGGTGCACAAATGCATTGCCGAGGGCAAATATCTTGCCGATATGACCTTGCCGGAACTGCAGGAACTCTCGCCGCTCTTTGAGGCTGACATTGCCGAGGCCTTGAAGCCCGAGACCTGCGTCAACCAGCGTATTTCCTTGGGCGGTACGTCAACGGAGCAGGTAAAACTGCAGCTGACCGCCGCACAGGAACTTATCGATGCTGAAAAAAAGACCAATACGACATTGACGAGTCAACAGATTTGACAGGTCAAAAATGACAAGTCAAATTGACCAGTCAAAATAGCTACAAGAGCCTTGCAGAGGACAGCCATTCTGCAAGGCTTTTTTGACATCTATGGTGATAAATTATACATGACAGCGCCGCAGCCTTCGGATATCATCGTAGACAAAATCTTAGCCGAATTGATACAAGCACAAAGAGCGCGAAACACCTCGAACCCCTATGAAATAAGGGGCTTCGAGGTGTTTTTGCATCGTATAGGAGAGACTTGTATTCAGGTCATGGATAAGGATGGTGACTTTTGCGGCTTTTTGCTCCGGGGGGTGCAGGACAGAAAGCGCCCCGTTTGTACGGTGCAGGTATTTGTCAAAGCACCATTTGCAGGGTGTGCAAAATGGGCATGAAGGCAGGAATTAAGCCAGTTTCCAGCGAATTTTTGACTAGAGGTGATGGTGGTGAAAACATTGCGAGAAGATGTGCTTCGGTACGCAAATGGAAAATATAGGACAGAGCCGAAGCATCTGTGGCGGCGATTTCCGCACTATGCCGTTCTTCGCCATGAGGATAACCGTAAGTGGTACGGACTCATAATGGATGTCATATACCTTTCGATTATGCCGAAAAGGGATTGACCATCACGGCGCTTATGAAAATCAAGCTGCTGAAGCGATACAAGTCAGATGAATTCCCTTTTGCACTGCTCAAAGGGGAATATGGAATTTATGCTGTACGAGGACCGCGAGGAATTCCCCACAGTTTAAGTGAGATGTTGAAATGAGGTAATCGACCATGAGGAAGCTGACAGCCATATTTACAGTTCTGCTACTGCTTGCTATGACAATTCCAGCGATGGCGGCATCTGCCATAAACCAGGATGGCTACTACAAAGGCATCAAACTATGCGGCAAGGTAAGGAATGATTACGATGAGCAAAACAAATGAATTAGCCAAAATAATCGGTATCAGCTCCAACATTGTGTTCTTTGGTGGAGCGGGGATGTCCACAGAGTCTGGGATACCAGATTTTCGCAGTGCTGATGGTATTTATAATCAAAAGCTGAACAAACGATTCAGTCCGGAGGAAATGGTGTCTCATACCTTCCTGATGAGCCATCCGGAGGAGTTTTTTGAATTCCTCTTTAACAAAATGATTTTTTTGGAAGCAACACCCAATGAAGGACATCAGGCGTTGGCTGAATTGGAAAGCAGGGGGAAGTTGCAGGCTGTTGTAACACAGAATATCGACGGTTTGCATCAGAAAGCTGGCAGCGAAGAAGTATATGAACTTCATGGAACGGTTATGCGGTGGTACTGCATGGATTGTGGCAGAAGTTATAGCTTAGACTATGCTTTGCAAGAAAATTGCAGGGGGGTTGTTCCACGGTGTGCACATTGCGGTGGTGTTGTGCGACCGGATGTCGTGCTCTATGAAGAAGCACTTAATGAACTGGTACTTGAAAATGCTGTAAGAGCCATACGCAAAGCCGATACGCTTATTGTGGGCGGCACATCTTTGGCAGTGTATCCGGCGGCAGGTCTGCTGGACTATTTCCGAGGGGATAACTTAGTGGTCATCAATAAGACAGCCACCAGGGCGGATACTTCAGCAAACCTGCTTATTCGTGAACCTATCGGCAAGGTGCTGAGTGCAGCTGTAAATAAGGGGAGGACGGGAACATGATAGACGAAACGCAGTGAATTGTATGTTGAGCTTTACATCGATGATGATAAGAAGCTGTTTCATGAACTTGAGAAAAACAAAGAGAAAATCGAAAGTGATGCCGGCTTAACCTTAAATTGGCGCGAACTGCCACAACGCAAGGCAAGTCGAATCGGCATAGAAAAGAACGATGTAAAATTTGACGATAAGAGCCAGTGGGCAGGGCAGTTTGATTGGATAATAGATGTCATGCTCAGAATAAAAAAGGCATTTAAAGTGCATCTGTGATATTGGTGCTGTTTGGCGCTCTGGTCCATATACCCAGTACATACGCATAGCACGGCTGGTGTTGTTCTCCAGATAAGACTGCCAAACTTTGACTCCATATCGTTTGGTTAGCGGTTCAATATCGTGGGTATATTTCCGGGATTCCCATACGAATAGCAAAACTCATGGTTAGAACCCCGTTAAATCGATTGGTGCAGAAACGTTGCCAGCTTTGTAGTTGCGGATGGATTCATCCATCATGGCAAGAGCACCATCGCCGCAGATATTTTTTCGAAGCTGAAGCGCAAGGGGCATAAGACGGAGCTGGTGGGTGACAATGTGGAATATTTACTCCATCGGAATGACGAATTCATCAGCATTGATGGGCGTAAGGAAACCAATCTGGAGCGGGCTAAGGTGAAGGATGAGGAAATCAAGGCCGTCCTGGATGGAGCGGGCATTGGATACACGGTAATATCGCCTTGGGTGACGGACAGGGTGCTGTTGGACTTGAAGATGCGGTAATAGTGGATGTAGTTATGGGGGACTATAAATGGCTGATATACTTGAAATCAAATTGAAGTTCCGAAATGGTGGGAGCGTCATCATCGACATCAAGGATGTGGAGTCCTTGTATTTCGGTGAGGTGCTGGAATATATTTCCTATAAGGACGGTATATACAGACGCAGCAAAAAGGCTAAGCAGGTAGGCATTTGTTTAAGGGAAAGTGCCGACAAATTAGGCCGTGGGAAATTGAGTGTTTTCGAGAGGCTTATGAATGAGCAAAGCATCTACAGCATCGAATTGCTATATCAGGATGAGGTAGAAGAGATTTTTGTACCTTACGAAAGCGAGAATGTACTTTGCCCGAATCGCTGTCAGCAGAATGAAATCCATAAAGGCATGAAGCTCACCTTCAATATGCTGTGATGCGTATTTACGTTGATGCCGATGCCTGTCCGGTAGTACGGCAGACAGAAGAAGTGGCGCAAAGATATGGTGTAGGGGTTACGCTCCTGTGTGACACCAATCATGTGCTTTGGTGTGTTTGCACTTACCGAAATAAGCAGAAGGGGGAGAATAGCAACATGACTATTATAAGGACGGAACTGGGAGACATTACGGCAAAACATTATGCCGATGCCATTGTCAATGCCGCCAATGAGAGCCTGCTTGGCGGTGGTGGCGTGGATGGAGCCATACTCAGAGCCGCTGGGCCGGAGCTTTTGGCAGAGTGCCGGACTCTGAATGGCTGCAGGACAGGTCAGGCAAAGATTACCAAGGCATACAGATTGCCTTGCGGTTATGTCATCCATACTGTGGGGCCGGTATGGCATGGTGGCAGTCATGGTGAAGCAGCACTACTGGCTGGCTGCTATCGTAACTCACTGGAGCTGGCCATTGAGAGAGGCATCCGTAGCGTGGCTTTTCCATCAATATCAACGGGCGTGTATTCCTATCCCGTGCAACAGGCAGCGGAGATTGCCATTGGGGCGGTCAGAGAAGTCGTAAAGGAGTACCCTAAGGCGTTTGACGAAGTTCTGTGGGTATTGTTTGATGAACGGACAAAGCTGGTGTATGACGGAGCGTTACAGAAATGCTGACATCAAAACAAATTTATGACAGGCTCATAACTGCTTACGGTCAGCCGGATTTGCACAATTTTGCATAAATTGCTATAATATAAGAGCAAATAATAATTATACTAGACGAACTAGGAGGCGGTATCTATGAGCACTATCCTGTCGTATAAAGGAAAAGCGCCCAATATAGGGAAGGATGTATTTATCGCACCATCGGCTACTGTCGTAGGAGATGTGGAAATCGGCGAAGGCAGCCATTTATGGTTTAACGCTGTGGTGCGTGGTGACTTTCAGAAAATACGCATTGGCAAGAATTGTGATATTCAGGACAATTGCACCATTCATGTTATGCTTGATGAGCCTACGGAAATAGGCGACAATGTCATCATTGGTCACAATGCCGTCGTTCATAGCCGCAAAATCGGCAATAATTGCCTTATCGGCATGGGTTCTGTTATTCTTGGCCATACGGAAATCGGTGATAATGTTATCATCGGTGCCGGCACGCAGCTGACGCAGCATAAGAAAATACCTTCGAATTCTTTGGTATATGGCAACCCTGCCCAGATTATCCGTGCTTTACGTGATGATGAAATCGAGGCCTTGAAGGTATCCGTGGATAATTACGGACTGATAGCAAAACGTTATGAGGATGAACTCGAAGCGCAAAAATAAACAGTAAGGGGAAATTTTTAACATGGAAAAAACACTGGTACTCATTAAACCTGACGCTTTTGCCAAACATCATAGTGGCGACATCATCAAACGCTACGAGCAGGAAGGTTTTCGTATTGTCGGCATGAAACTGCTCAAAATGGACGAACGTCTGGCCTCCATTCATTATGCTGAGCATATCGGCCGCCCGTATTACAATGACCTGGTGGGCTTTATGACTTCGGCGCCACTCATTGCTTTAGTGCTGGAAGGGGAAAATGCCATTGCCCGTATCCGCGAACTGCACGGCAAGACCAACCCGGCCGAAGCCGCTGAGGGTACTATCCGTAAACTTTTTGCCACCAGTGGCAGCCGCAACGCCGTTCATGCGTCCGACAGCCCGGAAAATGCGCAGCGGGAAATTCATATTTTCTTCAACGAAACTGAAATCCTGGACGGAGAATATCACGTTAAGGACTAATTTATAAGCGAATAACCGAAAACCTTTCAGAAATTGCCATTCTGGAAGGTTTTTTCTTTGTCAAGATTTGAAATTACCTTTATGTTTGTGGTATCATTGACTGTAACGGAATAAAGGGGGGATGGGACTTTGTTGGTCTTGACCCGAAAAGCAAATGAAGAAATTATGATTGGCGACAACATTGTGGTGTCAATTGTCAAAGTCAGTGGTGGTAAGATTAAGATTGGTGTAACCGCGCCAACCGAGATTTCCGTTAAACGGGCCGAAAAGCCTCAGGAATTTGCCGAAATGGCTAAGCGTCATGCGGCGGAGGAACTGCCCCATGGTGACAATATCAAGGTGGACTGCCGGCTCCAGGAGTCAATGGCTGACGCCCTGACGCAAGTGAATTGTAATTAACGCGATATCTACAATATCGTCTATTATATGAGGAGGAATTTTCTTTTATGAAAAGCGCAAAACCTATTTATACTATCGGTCATCGCAACCCCGATACGGACTCCATCTGTTCGGCTATCGGCTATGCTCATTTGAAGCAGGCTCTGGGCGAAAATGTTGTTCCGGCACGGGCTGGCAAGGTGAATGCTGAAACGAAATACGCTCTGGAGTATTTCAAGGTGGAAAAGCCGTTGCTGCTGACTGATTTGTATCCCCGTGTCAAGGATGTTATGCTCGACAGCAAAATCGTGGTACGTCAGCATGATACCCTGCGCCGTCTGGGTGAGGTTATGCGTGAACATGATTTGCGTTCCGTGCCCGTTACGGACAGCAAGGGTGTAATGGTAGGTATTGTGACGGTTTCTGACCTGGCTAAACGTTATTTCCAGGAACTGGGTATGCAGAACCTGGCAGAAATGCGTGTACGTTATCGTGATGTTATCGCTGCTACCGACAGTAAGGTACTGGTATCCGGCGAAGAAGGCGACTTCATCAAGGGCAATGTGCGTATTGCGGCCGGCTCCATCAGCATGATTAAAAACATAATCAATGAAAATGATGTTGTACTCGTAGGCGACCGCCATGATGAAACTCTTATCGATATCGTAAATCAGGGGATTTCCTGTCTGGTGGTTACGGGCAATGGCCGTGTATCTGCCGATGTGATTGAGGCTGCTGAGGCCAAGGGCATGTTTGTCCTGTCTACGCCTTATGACACTTATACCGTAGCCCGCCTGATTAACCAGTGCGTGCCTATCCGCCGTATCATGCATGAAAATCCGGTATGTTTCAAGCCGCTGGATATGCTTTCCGATATCAAGGGCACGATGGAAGAAACCAACTTCCGCAACTATCCGGTAGTAGAAAACGACAAGCTCGTTGGTGTGGTAAGCCGTGATAATCTCATGGTTCCGGAACGTGAACAGGTTATTCTCGTTGACCATAACGAACGCGGTCAGGCTGTTGAAGGTATTGAAGAGGCCAAGATTCTCGAAATCGTGGACCATCATCGTCTGGGCGGTATTCAGACCAGCGAACCGATTTTCACCCATGCTGAGCCGGTCGGCTGCACGGCTACCATCGTTGCCAACATGCACTGGCAGAAGGATATCGATATCCCGGCATCTGTTGCCGGCCTGCTGCTGTCGGCTATCATTTCCGACACAGTGCTCTTTAAATCCCCGACTTGCACGGAATACGACAAGAAAACGGCTCAGCGTCTGGCTGAAATCGCCGGCGTAGACATCAACGAGTACGGCATGGCTATGCTCAAAGCTGGTTCCGGCATCGGTGATATGACGCCTTCGGAAATTGCCAAGAATGACCTGAAGGAATTCCAGATTGGCGACTACCGCATTATCGTCAGCCAGATTTCTGTGATGGACACCAAGGAAGTCATGGATTTGGAACCGCAGCTGATTGAGGCTATGACGAAAATCTGTGAGCATGATGGTTTCGATATGAGCCTGGTTATGGTTACGGATATACTCGAAGAGGCAACTTACCTGCTCTATGCCGGTTCGCCCAAGACGCTTATCGGTGAGGCCTTCAAGAAGGATGCCAGCGGTACTCATGTATACCTGCCCGGCGTCATGAGCCGTAAGAAACAGATCATTCCGCCCCTTTCTGAGGCTGTAAAGTGCATTAGCAAATAATCGTAAATTACATATATACCGCCCCTCTTTCGGGAGAGGGCGGGTTTTATTTCTGAGGATAGTAATTAGGAGGCTATTTTGGATATATTTGCAGGACTTAATCCCGCTCAGACAAAAGCAGTGGAGCATACCGACGGACCGCTGCTCATTATGGCCGGTGCCGGCTCGGGTAAAACCAAGGTACTGACCTGTAAGATTGCCAATCTTTTGGCTAAAGGCGTGGCCCCGTGGAGCATTCTGGCCATTACCTTTACCAATAAGGCTGCCACGGAAATGCGTGACCGTGTTGACCGCATGATTGGTGAAGGTGCAAAAGACGTCTGGCTTTCCACCTTCCACTCTTTTTGTGCTAAATTCCTGCGCCGGGAAATTGAGGCCACGGGCCTTTATAAGCGCAACTTTGTCATTTATGACGCCAGTGACAGCCAGGTGGTCATAAAGGAATGCCTTAAGGAAATGAATCTGGCCCCCAAGCAGTATGCACCCAGCGCTGTGCAAAATGCTATTTCCAACGCTAAAAACCAGTTGATGGGGCCTAAGGCCATGGAACGGGACGCGGATAGTTTCTTCCAGCAGAAAGTGGCGGAAATCTACAAGCTTTATGCCAAGAAACTGCGTACCAATAATGCTTTGGACTTCGATGACCTGCTGATGATTTCCGTGCTGCTGCTCGAAGAACATGAGGAAGTCCGCGTAAAATATCAGAACCGTTTTAAATATATTCTGGTGGACGAGTATCAGGATACCAATGGTGCCCAGTACCAGCTGACCAAGATTCTCGCCGCCAAGCACCATAACCTTTGTGTTGTGGGTGACGCTGACCAGTCAATTTATGGCTGGCGTGGCGCTGATATCCGCAATATTATGGATTTTGAGCAGGATTATCCGGAGGCCCGTACTATCAAATTGGAGCAGAACTATCGTTCTACCAAGAATATACTGGCGGCAGCTAATGCGGTTATCGAACACAATATCAACCGCAAGAAAAAGGAACTGTGGACGGAAAATACCACTGGTGAGAAAATTACCGTATATGAGGCCGGTGATGAACGGGATGAAGCACAGTTCATAGCGACCACGGTCATGAAACAAAAGACCATTTTTAATGCCTCCTATGGTGATATTGCTATTCTTTACCGTACCAATGCCCAGTCGCGTGTGGTCGAAGAAACTTTTATGCGTTCCGGCATTCCCTACACTATGGTCGGGGGGCTGAAGTTCTATGACCGCAAGGAAATCAAGGATATTTTGGCCTACCTGCGTGTGATATACAATCCTTTGGATACTGTCAGCCTCATGCGGATTATCAACGTGCCCAAACGCGGCCTGGGGGCTGCGAGCCTGGGCAAAATCGCCGCCTATGCTGACGCTAACGGCTTGACGGTTTTTGATGTCATTTCCAATCCGGATACACTTGATGCCATTCCCGGTATTACGGCACGCACCAAGAAACCCTTGGAGCTGTTTGCGACCTTTATTTTTAAATACATGGGCTATCAGGCCAATATGCATATCGATGATTTAATCGAAAAGGTATTGGAAGAATCCGGGTACCTGCGCGAACTTAAAGAAGAAAACAAGCCGGAAAATGAAAGCCGTATCGAAAACCTTAAGGAATTTATCGGCGTGGCGCGTGACTTTGAAAAGAGCGAGGAAAATCCCACGTTGGAAAATTTCCTGGCTACTTTGTCCCTGGTTTCGGATATCGACAATGCCGAGCTTGAAGATGACCGGGTAACACTTATGACTCTCCATGCTGCCAAAGGTCTGGAATTCCCCACGGTCTTTATGATTGGCATGGAAGAAGGCTTGTTCCCACATTCCCGTACCCTGATGGATGAAAATGAAATTGAGGAAGAACGCCGTACCTGCTATGTGGGCATTACCCGGGCTGAGCGCAAGCTCTATCTGACCTGTGCCCGGCAGCGTACCATTTACGGTAAGACAAGTCCGGCTGTCCGTTCCCGGTTCCTGGGGGAAATCCCGGAGGAATATACGGAGGCGTTAATCCCCCGGGCAAATTCCTATGGCTTTGCCAATGCCAACCATTATGGACCGCAGCAGCGCAGCGGTACCATGACTTTCCGCCCCAGTGCCAGTCAGATGGGACGCAATCCGGCAGCCTTTACGGATAAGGCTAAGTCAGCGTTTGAAGTATTGAACTCCATGCAAAAGCGCAGCGTCAATGTGCAGCCACAAACCGGCGTTATCCGCCCCGACACCAGTGTAGAGTGGAAGGTGGGGGATAAGGCCCAGCATGGTAAATGGGGTGTTGGTACAGTCGTTTCTGTTAAGGGTGAAGGTGAAGAAGTTGAGCTGAAGATTGCCTTCCCGGGACAGGGCGTCAAAGGACTGATGCAGAAATATGCGCCGATTAGCAAGGTTTGACATTTGACATTTGACTTTTGACTTTTGACATTGACATTTTAATACTAACAATGAGGTGAAAAGACGCCAGTCGCAGGGGGATTACTTTTCTGCGCTGAGACGCAGCGGCGTCAAACGCTCCGTAAAGCAATCCCCCTGCGGCTGGCTTTTGCCTGCCTGTATTGAAAATAATGTCATGTCTAAAGGGGTTCGTTTATAAAGAAGGTGAATATTAGTGACTCGTGAAGAACATCTGGCGGCGATTAAAAAGGCTGACCGGGAATATTATGAGCTGGACAATCCTGTTTTGGCTGATGAAGAATACGATGCTTTGCGGCGGTCTTATATTGATAAATATGGTGTTGAGGATTTGAACTATGTGCCCGGCAGTGCGGCAGGGGATTTTGACAAGTTTTCCCATCCCCATCCGGTTACATCCCTGAGTAAATGGACTAAGGGCGTGGATAGTGAGGCGGACCTGGTCAAAAAGGTTGCAGAATTGTGGCCGGTCGTGATTCAGCCGAAGTATGACGGACTGACGGTCGTTGCTTATCCTAATGCTGATGGTTCCTGCCGTTTTGTTACCCGTGGTCTGGGCGGCCGGATTGGTGAGGTGCTGCCTAATTTTATCAGCCGTTATGAGGGGGCTGGTGTTAATAACAGCGGCTATGCTGTTCGCGGCGAGGTTTATATCACGCAGGAACACTTTGCCAAAATGAATGAGGAATTGACCGCCCAGGGCGAAGAACCCATGAAGAATATGCGCAATGCGGCGGCAGGTATCTTGCGGCGTAAGGAGCGCAGCCCGTTTGTGGATTATCTTAGTTATGTCTGCTATGAAATACCCGGGGAAGATATTACGCCGCTGGCGGCCAGAAGAATTATTGCTGAGCAGACGGCCTTTACGGCTACGGACATGCAGGAACTGACTGACGCAGATAACTCTTTGCCGGCTATCGAAAACTATTACGCCAGCTTAAAGGGGCAGAACATTCCCATTGACGGTATCGTCATTAAAAGCTGCCAGGAAAACAGCTTGGCAAAATTCGGCTATACTGCCCATCATCCGCGTAATGGTTTTGCCTATAAGGCACTGTCAGAGAAATTTGTCACGGTTGTCCGTGATGTCATCTGGCAGATGGGGCGCCGCAAAGCTACGCCGGTGGCTGTGGTCGACCCGGTGGAAATCGATGGGGCCACGGTTACCCGGGCCTCGCTGCACAATGCGGCCATGATTAAAGAACTGGGGATAAAAATCGGTGCTACGGTGGAGATTCATAAGGCCAATGAAATCATTCCGCAGATTACCAGAGTTTTAGAGGAAGGCACGGGGGAAATCTCATTGGCTGTTTGTCCCTCCTGTGGTCAGCCGCTCGAAGAAGTCAATGGCCAGCAGTTTTGTGTTAACCCGGCCTGTGATGAACGTCTGGCACAGGACATTGCCTTTGTGGGCAGCAAAGATGTTTTAAACATTGATGGCCTGTCCATTGAAACCGCCCGTAAGATGGTGGCCTACGCCAAGACACAGACGCCGGCGGCCGAACTCAGCTATACTTTGCTTTTTAACTTTACCGTAGAAATGCTCGAATCCCTGGAAGGCTTTGCCCGCAAGTCCGCAGAAAAGCTCTACGGCAATATCCAAGCCGCCAGACAAAATGTTGAACTGCCGCGCTTTATCAAAGCCTTGTGCCTGCCTGGTATTGGCAGCGATGTTGGCAAAATTCTGGCGGATAATTTCGGTGACTTGTCAAACCTGGCTGATAAAATAGCCACCGCTGAAAATCCGCAGGAAATGCTGCAGGAAATCAATGGCATCGGTCCGAAAACAGCGGAAACTCTTACCGCGGAGAATTTTATGCAGGCAGTCACGAATCTGGAACAATACGTTTCCATTGCCCCTTATGAAAAGGTGGCAGCGCCTGCTGGTGACTATGCCGGAAAAATATTTGTGCTTACCGGCAAAATGGCCCAGCCGCGCAGCTACTATGTGGAACTTATTGAATCAGCCGGCGGCAAAGAGGGGAAAGCTGTCAGCAGCAAAACAGATTATCTTGTCATTCAGGACGTCAACAGTACCAGCAGTAAAGCTGTCAAAGCCCGGGAGGTAGGGACAAAACTCATCAGCCCGGAAGAACTGGTAAATATGCTGTCATAAAAGAAATAATTTTCAGATATTGCCATATTGACCTTTGCATGTTATAATAAACGTGTAAAGGTCATATTCCTAACTGAATAGGTTAACAGAACTGCGGATTGTACGGTTATGTGATAGCCGTAACAGTAAAACACGTTGCAGTCAGCAATGACGTAACTATCTTACTGGTTTTGTGAAGAATCCTGCGTACCCTGCTTATGTGGGGAGGCATAAAGTGTGGAGACATTGTGCTCAAAGCAATGGATTTGTAACAAAGCAAAGGAGAGGTTACTATGAGAACTATGCAGCGCATTATGTTTGCACTGGTCATGTTCGCAGCTCTGATTGTAGCATCTCCTGTTTTTGCTTCCGATATTCGGACTGAAGTGCAGTATTTCGTGAATGTTGAACGAGTTAATGCAGGCTTGCAGCCGCTGGTACTCGATGACATGATCGGTCGTTGTGCAGATGTAAGAGCAAAAGAGGCTCAGGTGAGCTTCGCACATCAGCGTCCTGATGGCAGAGATGTTAAATCAGTTCTGGAAAATGGCACTTGCGGCTGGTTTGGTGAAAACCTGGCAGTCAGCGGGGTTAAAGACGCTCAGAGAATTGTACGTGCATGGATGGGTTCTCCAACTCATCGTGCTAACATCCTTGGCCGCCACTATGTGCGCATGGGTGTTGAATGCAAGTACAATAAGGAAGATGGGCATTATTACTGGGCACTGCTCTTTGCAGGGGAGTGACAGAAGAGCCAAACTGGGATAAAAAACCACGGCTAAAGCCGTGGTTTTTTGTAGTAAAATCTTTTCAAAAGAAAAGATTTTTGCTATACTATAATTAGAATAGTCATACAATTTTGAGTAACGCTACAGATATGACAAAGGGGAAGTGAGGGGAACGAAATGACATGGATAGCGAAACACAGAAAACAGCGCATAGGGGCGCTGACCGCAGCCATTATCGCCACGGTGTGGATGCCGAGCGTGATGGCGGCTCCTGATTTGCCGGTATTAGCAACTAATGATAAAGCCTTATTACAAGGTGCGGTAGTTGATACCTCTAAAGAAAAACAAATGCAGGTCACACTAAATGCTGATAAAGCGGCTATAAACTGGGAGTCATTTAACATTGCAAAAGGCCATAGCGTAACATTTAGTAAGCCGAATGATACTGGTTGGGCAGTTTTAAACCGTGTAACAGGAAATGACAGTTCTCGTATTGATGGTATTCTTAATGGCACTGGGGGGACAGTATTTATAATAAATCCCCATGGTATTACCTTTGGTGCTGGTGCACAAGTCGATGTTGGCAGCTTGGTAGCCTCTACCATGAAAGCGGATTACGAAAGTTTCATGCAAGGCAAATATGTATTTGAAAAAGCAGATAATAATAAACGTGCCATAACTGTAGAAGGAACGGCTAATATCGCCGCCACAGATGGCTATGTGGCAATCCTGGCTCATATTATCAATAACGCAGGTACGATTTCTGCATCAGATGTTGCCATGGGTTTTGGGGATAAAATTGAACTAAGCTATACTGATAAAATAAGCATGCAGATAGATTTGCCAAATGATGCCAAGATTGATCCTGAAAAAAACTTAATCCTTTTTAATACCAAAAATATAGATCAGAATATTGCTGACAGCCTTATCAAAAACACGGGAACGATTCAAGTTGCCAAAGAAATCAAAGTCAGCAAAGATGAAAACGGTAAGCAGGTGGTAGAACTTACCGGAGATGGCGGTAATATCGCATTGGCGGCTGCTAATGTTACAGTTAGTGGAAAGTTAGTATCCAAAGGGGGAACGATTACCACTACTGGCTATGAAAATATCAAAGTGATTAATGGCGCTGATATCCACTCTGTATCAGAAGATGGAACTAAAGCCGGAACTTGGAACAGTACTGGTAAAGTATTAACAGTTGATAAGAGTGGCGCTAATAATACTATATATAGCGATGTTATCAGCCAATCGCTGCTTGATACCAATGTGCATATTACGGCCAGTCCAACAATTCAAAATTATTTCTCTGATGTTCATATTAGCGAACCTATTACAAAAGTTGCAAATGAATTGGAGGCTAATGTCTCAAATATTCCAAACGATACGACATTAACTATTACAGCTGGACGTGATGTTTGTGTTGATGCAGATATCATGAGCAAGACAAACAAGTTGAATCTTATATTAGAAGGCGATACGGCTGGTTTTGAAAAGACAAATTCAATTCGCCATGACGGTGCCAATATAATAAGAGCTAATATTGATACCAACGGAGGTGATTTTAAAACTTCTGAGTTTAATAGTAATGATGTAAAGACAAATGGGACGTATTTTGGCATTAAGAATAAGTCAGAGATTAACACCGATAGATATATAAAGACTCATGGTGGAGATATTAAACTTGGTGGTGCTGAAGTTTTATTAGGAACTGGTGGCATAGTGACATTAGATACAACCTCCAATAATAAGAATGGTAGTGTCATTATAGATGGGACGGTTAATTCTGCGAATTATTATGAAACTATTACCAATAAGGATCCATCAACGAATAAGAAAAAACCGCTATCGTGGTCTGAGGCTGAATCGAAAGCTAAATCTGAAAGCGACTCTTATTTGGCAGTTATTACTAGTTCCTTGGAAGATGCAGTAGTATCTTCTACTGCTCCATTGGATTTTAGTTTTAGACAGAAAGCATATGCTGGTGGTCATGTAGTTGCAGTAAAAACCGCTAAAGGAAACTACGTTGATGAAGATGGTAAGGTTGTGCATAAAGATGGTTGCGGCCCAGATGTTGACTATGTTGTTGATTCGGAAGGAAAAGCTGTCGAAGTCAGGAATAGAAACGGTGAAGTGACCACTGAAGGCAGCTTATTACCTGAAGTGTTATATGTAGGGGAAGGGGATAATAAATCTGTAAAAACCATCATCAATGACAACACAAATGTATCAGGAAAAAATGGTGGCTGGTATAAGCTTAGAGATGGAAGCTATGCACGCTATTGGGCCTGGACTGAAGGTGAAGAAAAAGGTAAAATTTTTTACGTACAAATTTATGGCGAAAATGTTGCAGGAAATAACTACACTCCCCATGATATAGGTGATACTACCGAAACAGATCATGGCTATGTAGTAAGTGGGTATTACGTCAACTTCGCTCCTGGCGAGCCTAATGATGACAAAGGACACACAAGTCAGACTGCATTGGCTGTGAATTATGATACATATGAATTAAATCAGTTAGGCAAAATATTACGTTCGCAATGGGATGATACAGAAGATGATATAGTTGACGCAAATAACAAATATATATACAACTACATGGTTGAATCCAAGTTGGGACACAGCTCATTAAGTATAAATGCCGGTGATACAACATTATCAGATAAAATTGGAAATATTACAAAGATAGCAAACTTAGATATAAATTCCAAAGGTAATGTTATTACAGGTGATTCAGTTGCTGTCGATAATAGTATTTTTATAAGTGCTCAGAAAGACGTTAATATAAATAACATTCTTGCTGCCTCTGCAGAGAATACACAAAATGCCATTGAAATTCGTGCTCAAGAGAGATTCTTAAATGAGGCTTCTAATAGTGCCAATGCACTGAAAGTTGGTGAGGGCAGTCATTGGAAGGTATATTCTAATACGCCGTTCGCAGATATATTGGGCGATTTGAACAGCAACAATTTTGCCGAATGGGGCTGGAATGGCAACACTAGCACGGCTGCCGAGGGCAATCGTTATATCTTCAAGTATAACCCAACACTTACCTTTACTGCCGAGGATGGCGGAGAAAAAGAATGGGGTACTTTAAAGACTCCGGTTGCTTATACATTTAAGAATGAGCTGGAAAACAAGTATACTAATAATTTCCTTGATGGCTATAGGGATAAATTCTTCGCTAGAGAGGATGTTGCTGCTAAACTGAATACCATCAGCACTGTGTCCGAAGGTTACGCGAAGGAAGCAAATCCTGGGGAATATACAATCGGATTCAATATTGGTGAAAATACAGTAATTGCAGCAGGATATAAGAACATACTTGTACCCAGTAATCTAATTGTAAAAGATAAGCCAACACCCACACCACCACCCACACCCACCCCAACACCCACACCACCACCCACACCCACCCCAACACCAACACCCACCCCAACACCAACACCTACACCAACACCTACACCAATACCTACACCTACACCAACACCTACACCTACACCAACACCTACACCAACACCCACACCAACATCAACGCCGGTTCAACCCACAGCCCCAACAGAGCCATCTGCTGAGCAATATGAATATAATCGGCCACAGCTTGACCTTCATGAGACCACAAATATCAATGGATCAGCATCGTATACAGAGGCAGAACGCAACGTCGGCCCCGGTGCTGACAGAGTTTTGGGTTTGCAGAGTGCTGAACTGCCTTTCTTCCGTGAGCAAAGCGGTAAGGTAAAACTCTATGGCACCTATGATGTTTCCATTGACCCGGATAAGGTCAAGATGGAGCCAACGGCGAAGGTTCTGCCTGAACCAGACCAGCCGAAGAATCAGTACCGCGAGTATGAAAAGGAACTGACAACACCGGCCGGTGCAGCTAAGTTTATGCTGACGTACAACGGTTCTACTTTTGATATCTATCCGGTAGACAACTCGGCCAAAGCCCTTTTAATGGCTGGCGATGCGGCTAAAAACGTGGATGTTTCGTCGCAGGCGCTCTTTGCCGCTTTCAAGGAAATGGGCATAACCCTTGATGATTTGGACGGCGTATATACTCATTTTGATGGCAAGAAAGAGGTGTTACCCTTTCGCCGCTAAAGAGAGTAATGGCAAAAAAATAATTGACGATTTAAAGGGACGCAGCGGCCCGGTCAAAGTGTCTGAGGTTGATGATGACATCGTTCTCGATGCGGAGGCGTTGGCTGTTGCTCCTAAAGACAACTAAATAACGTTATATCAATGATATCTTAAAAAGCCACAGTTTTTCTGTGGCTTTTTACATTATTTTGCAAAAGTATATAGTCAATTATCAAAAAAGGTGCTATACTCAAAATGGTCAGACTATTAAAAATAGATTAAAAAGGAGTGAAGATGCTTATGCGACGAATAACAAAGCTGCGCAAGCAGCGATTATGTGCTTTGGCAGCAGCCATTTTAGCCACGGCGTGGATGCCGAGCGTGATAGCTGCACCAGCAACAGATGCGTTGCCCACAGGAGAAAACTTAATCAAAGGTAATGCCGACATAAGCAGAGATGGTATTGTTAAAGAGAAAAATCAGATGTCCGTGAAAGTTAACGGCAGTGCTGTTATAAACTGGGACACCTTCAATGTTGGCAGTGGTGCACGAGTAAATTTTAAGGGAACAGATGGCTTTAGGGTGCTCAATCGTGTTCCCAACGGGCCAATGTCAGAAATATATGGTGAAATCAAAGGAAGAGGCGGGTCAGTATTCCTGATAAACCCTAGTGGCATTACCTTTGGTGAAGGTGCTAAGATAGATGTAGGGAGCCTGGTTGCCTCGACTTTGAATATCACTGATGATAACTTTATAAATGGCAAGTATTTATTTGAGAAAGGCGATACTGTTGGTGTCATAAATAATTTAGCCAATATCAGCATGTCCAATGATAAAAAGGTAGTTCTCCTTGCCCATCAGGTAATAAACAAAGGTAAAATTTCAGCTGGCCAGATTGGTATAGGAACAGGTAATGAAATTGAGCTGGCACTGGATGACAAGATTGGCATTAAGGTAAATGCTGGCGTAGATGAGAGCGCTGACGTGAATATCCTCAACTCTGGTACGTTGTCGGCTAATGATGGCTATGTTGTGATGACAGCCGGGGAGGCTAAGAAGGCCTTAAATGGGATAATCGCAAATTCCGGCGTAGTAGCTGCCAAGAAGATAACGAAGGACGCAGAAGGTAATATAATTCTGGCGGATGGCGGCGATATAGATATTCGTGGCTATAGTATTTGGAATAGCGGCGATATAAGAGCCAATGGCGGACAGACAAAAGACGGCAAAACCATTAAGAGCGGCAACGGCGGTCATATCAGCATTGAGGGCAACAGCATAGTCACCGAGAATGCTGTGAAGGCTATAGGAAGACTGAGTGAGGACGAGGCCACATCGGTAATTGATGGGGAAAAGGTGGCCGATGGCGGCAGTATTTCTTTGAAGGCTGAGAAGCTGATTGTGGCAGGTAATGTAAAAGCTGATGGGCCGGTGAATGGCGGTGTCATCAATACCATCGGCACTAAGGACTTACTGGTAGCAGGTAACAAAAAATTAAAAAAAGACTCTTCCAGCTACTTTAAGGTGGCCAGCATTCATGCCGCAGGGGAAAACGGTCAGGCTGGCACCTGGAACATTGAAAGTGACAATGTCAATATCAGCCATGATGTTATTACAACAGATAGTGGCAATGTGGTCAATAATCGCGTTATTACATCCTCGCTAAAAACCACCAATGTCAATGTCGTAGCAAAACCTGGCAGCCCGACAGACTTCACAGACATTAAGGTTGCCAATGAGATAAAAAAGGAAGATGGAACTGACACCAGCCTAACCATGACGGCCGGGCGCAATATCAGTGTGGATGCGGATATTACGAGTACGGCCGGCAAACTAAATCTTACCTTGAATTCCAATAACAAACTGGATGGTAAATCTGAGCGAATAGATGGTGCGTCTATTATCAGAGCCAACATTAACACCAATGGCGGCGATTTTACCACTACTGGTATGAACGGAACATACTTTGGGCTGAAGGATAGTGAAAAAGCAGGTAAAGACCGGACTGTGGTAACGAACGGCGGCAATATCACCCTGAACGGTGAAGTCCTGCTGGCAACCGGCGGCAAGGTGACACTGGATACGACTGTAGCAGACGGCAAGTCTGCTGGTGATGTTACCATTACTGGTAAGGTGGATTCAGGAAACAAGTACACCATAGGAAGGACTAGCGCTAAGATTCCCTGGGACAATAAATCCGGCGCATTACATAATGTAACATTGCAGGGGTCCAAGGAAAGTGCTGAGGAACAGGGGGGATACCTGGCTGTCATCACCAGCGGCCTGGAGGATGCTGTAGTGAATTCTGTGGCCCCCACTGAAGCGGAATCCCATATCGGCGGCCATGTGGTGGCTATGCCGGAATGTGTTACCTGTACGGTAGACGAAAATGGCAACATAAATTTAATAGGGTTGACAGCTGATGGCAAAATACCTGAAGGAAAGCTGCAGCTCATCTATACTGATACGGCGTATGGGAAAAATAGCTACAATGTAAGAGCGGAGAACGGAAATCGCGGCTGGTACAAGGTCAACGACAACACTTTGGTGCGCCTGTGGGCATGGGTGACCGGGCCTGAAGCAGGGAAGGTCTTTTATGTGCAGGCTATACAGAGTGCCCAGGGCACTAGCATTGAACCTACCCAAGCGAATTACAAGCAGCTCAAACATTTTGGCAAAGCCTATGGCTATACCAATTTCCTTGCGAATGAACCTAATGATGATTTAATTCAAATAAATACCCAGAACTGTCTGGCCATAAACTATCATTCCCGGTGGGATGATATCTATGAGGACATCCATGATAACAATGACCTCATAAAGACTTATGTGGTAGAAACGGAACTGGGGAAAACTTCCCTTGACATCAAGGGTAATAAGGTTGACCTGCAGGGGAATGTGGGCAGTATTACCAAGTTGAATGACTTGACCGTCAATGCTAATGCCGATATCAAAGCTAATGGCTCCGTGCAGGTTGATGGGAATCTGTCGGCAACGGCTGTAAATAGTCTTTTACTTGCGCAAGCTGCTGAGGCTGGCAAAGATGTTTCCTTGTTTGCTGGCACCGGCGCTGATAAAGCTATAGCCGGACGTGATGTAAATGTTAATGCTGTTACTGGTAAAACCATAAGTATTACAGCGGATAATGACGTTACCATCAATGGCACGTTAAAGGCAGAGGCTGACAGTAATCAGCAGGCTGTGGTAATCAGGGCACAGGGGAATTTCCACAATAATACTGCCGTGCCAGTGACTCCCATGCGTTTGTTTAGATTAAACGCTGTTACAGCAGATCAGAGCCCAGCGATACAGGTGAGCAGCGGCAGTGCCTGGAAGATTTATTCTGACAGTCCTAGTGACGATCTGGGTAATCTTGACAGTGGCAACTTTGCCGAATGGGGCTGGGATGGTACATCGACTTCTGCGGCTACAGGCAATCGTTTTGTCTTTAAGTACAACCCGACGCTTACCTTTACGGCCAACGATGCCAGCAAACAGGTTGGGGAAGTACTTACTGACACAGGCTATACCTTCAATAACGAATTAAGCGGACGTTATACAAACAATTTCCGCGATGGTTTTGACGACAGCCTGCTTGCTGAGTATGGCCTTAATAATGTTGGTACGCAGTCGCCAGGTTTTCCTGCCAATGCGGCAGCTGGCACCTATAAGATTGATTTTACCAACATGCAAACTACGGCACGTGACCATGGATATATTTTAGATGCTAAACCTGGTACATTGACGGTTATTGGCATAGAACCAGGTCCGACGCCGCCCACAGAACCGGAAGGAGATACAAATCCCGGTGATGTAAAACCGCAACCGAAGTCTAATACCGAGAACCCTGGTGATGTAACCCCGCAGCTTGACCCACATGCTACCACGAATGTTGACGGTTCGGCCTCTTACACTACGGCTCCTCGTACGTCACCTGGCACTGACCGGGTATTAGGTTTGCAAAGTGCTGAACTGCCGTTCTTCCGTGAAGAAGGTGGGCAGGTAAAATCCTATGGCACCTATAATGTTTCTATTGACCCGGACAAGGTAAAGATGGAACCCATGGCCAAAGTTCTGCCGGAACCTGTACAGACAAAGAACCAGTATCGTGAGTATGAAAAGGAACTGACTACTCCAACAGGCGTGGCCAAATTCATGCTGACCTATAACGGTTCTACTTTTGATATTTATCCTGTTGATGGTTCTGCCCAGGATATGCTTATAGCTGGCGATGTGACTAAAAACGTGGATGTTGAGTCGCAGGCGCTGTTTACCGCCTTCAAGGAAATGGGCATAACTCTTGACGATTTGGACGGTGTTTACACGCATTTCAGTAAGAAAAGTGACAATTCCTTTCGTAATTGAAAGTAAAACAGCCTAAAAGATGTGACAAAAGTCACAATCCAGCCTGTGACTTTTGTCACGCATAATGCGTATTTTAGTGTAAAACATTTTATAATTGTAACAATTATAAATTTTTTACGATTATTTTGCGTGATAATATGGTCACATGTCCTTGATTATGTTATACTATGCTTGGTTTTTATTATTAAAAGAGAATTAGAAAAGGAGGAGGCAGCTTATGAAAAGGATTGCAAAATTCAGAAAACAACAAATGTTGGCTCTGACAGCAGCCATTATGGCCACGGCGTGGATGCCGAGCGTGATGGCGATGCCAGATTCTGGTTTGCCGGTAGGGCTGGAATCAGACGGCGTATCCAAAAATGTAGAAAAATCTAGTGATACTCATTTGGAATTAAATGTTGGAAAAGACAAATCTGTTGCAACTTGGAGTGACTTTAGTATCGCCAAAGACCATTCCGTAAATTTCCATCGTGAAAATGGTGGCAGCTGGCTGGTGTTAAATCGTGTAACGGGTAACAACTTATCAGAAATATACGGAACGCTATCTGGTGACGCAAATGGCACAGTATTTCTAATCAATCCAAACGGTATTACCTTTGGTGAAGGTGCACAAGTCGAGGTTGGCAGCTTAGTAGCATCAACAAGAGATATTATTAACAGTAATTTTAACAAAGGTACTTATGAATTCAATGGAAATACTGAGGAACCAATAACGGTCTCCAATCTTGCCAATATTAAAGCTGAAAATGGTTTAGTGGCGTTGATTGCTCACAAAGTGGAAAACCAAGGTACAATCAACGCACGGCAGGTGAATTTGGTTTCTGGTGATAGCGTTGAGTTGTTTAATCTGGATAATGCCTCGGCTAAATCTTCAGAAGAGATATTAGATTATGACAGCAAAATAGGTGTTCGCGTCAAAAACTTAAGCAAAGGTGGACAGGTCATAAACAGCGGTACATTAAAGGCAGTCTTAATGAAGGCGAAGGATGCACAAAATGTAATGCAGGATTTAGTCAATACAGAGAAGGTTTCAGCCGCTAACAGAATTTATAAGGATGATGCTGGCAATATGATATTGCTGGGAGATGTAAATCTTGTTGGCGATAAGGTGCAAGTAGCAGATGGCTCTAAAATTGATGCAGAATCTGCAGATAAAGGGGCAGGAACCTTAAATATTCTTAGTACGAATGCGATTATTGATACAATTGCCACTGGAAACACAGAAGAGAAGAAGAAGGCTGTAATTAGTGCAACATCCCTTAGTGATACCTTGCGTGATACAAATGTCAATATTGTAGCCAGTCCGTTACGGGAGGATTATTATTCGGATATAACGATTAATTGGAATATTATAAAGGCTGACAAAAATGACGATAGAAGCATAAAGGATACGAGTCTATCCCTGACTGCTGGCCGCAATATTAGTGTGGATGCTGCTATTACGAGCGAAGCAGGAAAGCTGGATGTAAACCTGAATGGGGATAATAAAGATAGCACGAAATCTACCCGCAGTGACGGTGCTGTAATTATCCGCAGTGATATCGCTACAAACGGTGGCGATTTTACAACGACAGGCGATAATGGTACGTATATTGGCTTAAAAAATGATGAATTAACTAATTTGATAAAAAACGAGACACAGACAACTCGTACCATAAATACGAAAGGCGGCAATATTTCATTCGGTGGGAACGAAGTACTGCTGGCAACTGGTAATACTGTAGATCTGTATACAGAAGATAATACTGATAAGAATAATATAAAACGCGGTAGTGTTTTTGTTAACGGAACAATCAACTCAGCGAATGCATATAGCCTTTGGAATAATGGTTCTAATACAACCTGGGGAAATGCTAATGCTGCAGCAAAGACATATTTTGGGGATAACACTACAGCAAAGTCGTATTTAGCTGTAATTACGGGAGCCTTAGAGGATGCTGTTATCAGTGCAACGATTCCACCTGATACTAACAATAAGTCCGAAGCCTTTGTTGGTGGTCATGTAGTTGCCGTAAAAGCTGACGAGAATGGTAATGTTATCTTAAAAGATGGTAAACCAGAAGTACAATATAATACTGATGGTACCGTGAAAATTCTTGTAGAAGCCAAAAAAAGTAATAGTAATACTGCTTTAGACGGTGGCTGGTACAAGGATGCTGACGGTAACCCCGTACGTTATTGGGCCTGGGTTGATGGTAATGAAAATGAAAAAGGAACAATTTTCTTTATTCAAAGGATAGGGAAATATTTAAACCAAGAAGACTATAAGAAGCCTAGTAGTATTTCGGAATCAGTGAGAAATAATCACGGTGAAAAACCTATAGATGCAAATGGTAATGTGATATACAGCAACTTTGCGCCCGGTGAACCGAATGATGATCAAGGTGAAAGTAACGAAGGCTCGCAAACTGCATTAAGTGTAAATTATTCAGCATATGATCCTAATACGGCTAAGGATCGTTTCTATGCCAAGTGGGATGATGTTTGTAGTAATCATGACAAATATAAGTACAGTGTGATTGAAACTAATCTTGCACATACAGCTTTAAATATCAATGCTGGTGAAACTACTATTGGTGGTGATATTGGTAACGATACTAAGCTGAGCAACTTGACTGTAGCATCTTCTGCCAACATTAACCTCAAGGGTTCTGTGTATGTTGATAATGATGTAAAGACCATATCTACTAATAATACCACTATTAGCGGGGCTACAAATGCTGGTGGCTTGGTAGAACTTATTGCTGGCGATGATGCACGGAAAGACGGTGTTATTGTTACAAGAGCGGCAGCTCCAAATCATGATATAACCACGGGGGCAATTACTGCTGGTAATACTATCAGTATGGTCGCAGATAATGATGTAACTATTAACGGTAAAATAAAGTCCGATGCTCAAAATAATTCAAAGGCCGTAGAAATAATTGCACAGGGTAATTTCCACAACAAAACTGCCGTTCCCGTAACAACAATGCGATTCTTAAGAGCATCAGTACCAGAACAAGCTATACAGGTTGGCGATGGCAGTGCCTGGAAGATCTATTCTGATAATCCTAGTGATGACCTTGGCAATTTGAACAGTAATGAATTTGCTGTCTGGAGCTGGGGCAAGACTGGATTCCAGTACAATGCTGCTGATGATTCCCATAACCGTTTCATTTTCAAAGCTACGCCGGAAGTTCTTTACACGGCTAATGATAAAACAAAAGCAGCTGACGAGGAAATGCCTGTATTGGATTATGCTGAAAGCTACATGCTTAATGGTAGTGCTTTGAACGGCAGATTTACAGCAAATTTCAAGGATGGCGATGTTGATGCCCTTAAGAGCAATTATAAGTTAGACCAGGTGGCAGCAGGCTTGAAAGATGGTGTTACGCCTGATGTCGAAGGTGAATATAAGGATGGTATTGAGCTGAAAAATACGGCAAATGCCAAAGTGGGACTGGAAGATTTCGGCTATAAGACTGCGTTTAATCCTGGAACACTTAAAGTAACTAAAGCTATGATTCCAGATCCACAGCCAGATCCACAGCCAGATCCACAGCCAGATCCGCAGCCACAACCACAACCACAACCACAACCACAGCCACAGCAAACACCACAGCAAACACCACAGCAAACACCACAGCAAACACCACAGCAAACACCACAGCAAACACCTCAGTCAAATAAGAATCAAAATTATGAAAAACCACAGCTTGATAACCTCACCACTACGAATGTGGACGGTTCGGCTTCTTACACGACAGCCAATCGTCCTGCACCTGGTACTGACCGGGTATTAGGTTTGCAGAGTGCTGAACTGCCGTTCTTCCGTGAAGAATTACATCAGGTTAAGTTCTATGGCACATATGATGTTTCCATTGACCCGGATAAGGTGAAGATGGAACCCTCCGCTAAGGTCCTGCCGGAACCTGACCAGCCGCAGAATCAGTATCGGGAGTATGATAAGGAACTTACTACACAGGCCGGTACAGCTAAATTCAAACTGACCTATAATGGTTCTACCTTTGACATTTATCCGACGGATAATGCTAGTAAGAGCATTCTGCTGGCAGGTGAAGTGACTAAGAACGTGGAAGTTGAGTCACTGGCCCTGTTTGCAGCCTTTAAAGAAATGGGTATCACGCTCGATGATTTGAATGGCGTTTACATTCATTTCGACAACAAGAGCGAGGTAACGTCACTTCTTAAGTAATACCGTTACGGATATACATGAAGCATTAAACATTATCAATGATTTGCCGGACATGTGAAAATATCTGAATGCGATAGCAGTATCAGTATCGCTATCGCATTCAGCGCATGTCTTTGTAAGTAATAAACACTACACATATAGGAAAGAAGGTATTTTGATTGTTAGTAAATAAATTAACCAGGGCTGTTTTACTGGCAACAACTATGGGGAGCTTATCTTTTACAGCAGTAGATGCTGCTCCTGTCCCAGGAACTGAAGGTATCAATGCCGGTCAGCTGGCTGAAGATGCCAATGAAAGACGTCAGGCTATACTTGATGCAGACAAAAAAGACAAAGCTGATGTGTCCATACCTGATTCCCGTCCGGAACTTGATTTACCGGATGAAGTCAAGGTAGAAGTCAAGGGCTTTAAAGTGACTGGGCAGGATATTTACCCGGAAGAAAAGCTGCTGGCTGTCCTCGATAAGCGCAAGGGAAAACTACTCTCCTTCCGTGATTTGGAGGAAGGTGCTGACGAATTGTCAGCGTATTTCCGTGACCGTGGTTATGTGGCGGTACGCGTATATCTGCCTGTGCAGAAAATCACCAACGGCATTGTAGAGTATGCTGTGGAAGTTGGTAAGTTTGACAAGCTGACTATCCGCAACCATACGACTATTCATGATTCGGCTGTAGCGCGTGAAGTACGCTGCTTGAAACAGGGCGAATACCTGACCAAAGATAAGTTGCAGCGTGCTATCTGGCTGTTGTCAGATTTAGCCGGTGCTGACGCCAAGGCTGTACTGTCCCAGGGTTCTGAACCAGGTACGGTACATGTGGAAATTGACCTCAACAAGCACAAGGGCAAACAGGGACTTGTCACCGTAGATAATTACGGCAACCGTCATACCGGTTATAACGAGTTGGGAATTGATTACGATTTCCTAAATTTGGCCCATGAAGGTGACCATTTTGCAATTGGTGGTTTATATACCAACAAAAAACTATATAACTATGGTTTCAATTATTCTATTCCCGTAGCTGTGGATGGCTTGAAAGCATCTGTAGGGTATAACGTTTTAAGTTATAATATGGGTGCGGAATATGAGCAGTTGGATGCTGTAGGTACAGCCCGTATTTTTAATGTGGGGCTTGATTATGCTATTCGCCGCAGTCAAAAAAATAATCTTTATACAGGCATTCGCTATGAGCACAGCGCCTTGAAAGATGAATACCGCTTAGCTGGATTTACAGATGATAAAAATGGTAATGCCATAATTCTTTCTTTATATGGTGATGAAACAGACCATCATGGCAGTACCTTCTGGCGCATTGAGAACAAGTTTGGTAATGTAGGTTACTCAAAAGATACGCTAAGTCCAAATCATCCTAGTGGCAGCTACTACAAACTCAAAGGTTATATCACACGCCGTGAGGACTTGAATCCTCGCTGGTATCTGTTGCTTTCCGGCAGAGGCCAGTACGCATATCAGGATTTGGATTCCTCAGAGCATATGAGCCTGGGTGGGTTCAACGGCGTACGTGCTTATCCTTCCAGTGAGGCCTCCGGTGACAGCGGTTATATCGTCAGAGCTGAACTGCGTCATTTGATTCCGCTTAAAGAACAGGATAAACAGTTGCAGCTGGCTTTCTATTTCGACCACGGCGGCATTCTCCGCATGAGTAACGCTGGCGATAGCTATCGTCATTTGGAAGGTGCCGGCATTGGCCTTATCTTCTCCCGTTATGAAGATTGGTTCATTCGCACCGATTTTGCATGGCGGTTAGGGCCAGAAAAACCAGTTTCAGATTCTACTGATAACAGTGGTCACTTCTGGATTCGTGGCGGCGTTTATTTCTAAAAACAAGAACACTAAAAAAGACTGGCAGAGCTTTTTGCCAGTCTTTTAGTATATTATTTGCGGAATACGTCCTTATGCTGATTGATGATTTCCCCCATCAGCATTTTGCCGATAATATCGGGATGGAGGCCATCGATGGAGAATTTCGTATCCATGACCTTTCGGCTGGAATCATAGAAGTACGGTTCCAGGTCGATAAAATAGGGTTGATTGCGTACCCAGCCATTGACCTGTTGGAGTTTTTCCTGCCAGCGTTTGTCTGTGATGGTACGAAAAGCGAATTGAATATTGGCAGGATTGATGGGCATAAGCGTCAGGAAGATGGGACGAATATCGTTGGCCTCACACTTCTGACGGATAGCCTCAAGGTCGTTGATGATGGTTTCCGGATTGAGATTCGGTGCCCTGAGGCTGTTGGTGCCAGTAAGAATAATGAGATTCAATGGCTTAAAGGGCAGTACATCCTGTTCAAAACGCTGCATGGTCATTGTGGAAGTGTCACCACTGCGCCCCAGATTCAAACATGGAAAGTCAAAATATGTCGTGTAGCTGTATTCCAAAGCTGCCGGAGAATTGGAGACAGCGCCGCCGCCGTGGGTGATACTGTCACCCAGTACTGCTACGGGAACACGCTCCGGCTGCTGCTTGACAATGAAGTGCGCCGTGTCAGACCAGACACCAATGGGATTGCCGGCCTTATCAAGTCCCCGGACACGCCAGTAATAATCTCCGGCATAAGGACGGGGATATTCGTCATAGCAGGCTGTAGCTGAGTCCACAACTTTGCGCCAGGCGGCATCAGGCGTAGCAAAGCCATTGTTTTCTTCCGCAGGTGGCTTTACCATAAGCTCTACTTCATAACGGGCAATATTATGCAAAGGAATCCACTGGTAAACGGGATATATCGGCATGGTAAACCCTGGCATTTGGTCGTACTCGTTGAGTAAAGGGTGATTGGGCTGAGGCAGGCTGGCATCGATATACAGTTCTTCAGCCGGTGAGAATTCGCCAATGGGCTGGTGGTGAATATCGAGTGCCCGGACGCGCCAGTAAATGAATTTGCGGCCGGCGTACTTCTTTAAATCGGCCTGCCAGCCGTTGGTGAAGATCTGCTGTGTGCTGTCCAGGTGATTGGCCTTATCCGGCAGGACGCCGCCTTCCTGGGCCGGTTTGCCGCTTAAGAGTTCCACCTCATAGCAGACGGCATTGGGAACGCTGTGCCAGACAAGGAAGGGCATAAGGCTGGCCGGATTGTTCTGTCCATAGTGATAAATAGTTACGGGACTTAGTTTTTCCTGTGTGTGCAGCGGGTTTAAAATGGGCTCGGAAGGTTCCGTGAGCGGGCCAAACATGCCGTAGGCCGTAACCCGGTAATTCATGGGAATAGCCCCGGCTGGTACATCATAAGAGGCTTTCATGGTTATACCACTGCCCCAAAAATGCTGCGCCGGCTCCCCTTCCACCAGTCCTGTAGTGGGGGAGTAGGTTTCTACTTTATAAAAACAGGGATAGGGCAGCGGTGTCCATGACAAGACCATGTGTCCGTCATGTTCATCAAAGGAAGTCTGCAGCGTCATGGAACGCAGCCCCATTACGTCGGTTTTTTCTGCCATAAAAGCCGCTAAAACCGTAAATCCCAAAGTTATAAGTAAAAATATCAAAAATTTCTTCATAAAATAACACCAACATTGACAGGATTTTTATACATTTTAACGTAATTATAATAAGTATAGCATATTTTTGAGGTGATGTGGAATGAAAAAGCATGGTTTAGTAATAGTACATACGGGCAACGGCAAAGGCAAGACCACAGCTGCCCTCGGGCTGGCGATAAGAGCCTGGGGCGATGGTTTCCGTGTGCTCATTTTGCAGTTTATCAAGGGCGGCTGCACTTATGGAGAATTAAAGACTATTGAAACCCTGAAAAACATTGATGACCGTATCGAAATTGACCAGGGTGGCCTGGGATTTACCAACAAAGGGCCAACGACACAGGAGGAACATAAAGCCGCAGCCCAGGAAACCCTGCAGCGTGCCAAGGAAGAAATCAAAAATGGCAAATGGGATTTGATCATTCTCGATGAAATAAACTATGCCGTAAAATATGAGCTTATTACCGAGCAGGATATGCAGGAGCTGCTGGATTTACGTCCGGCTGAACTGCACCTGGTACTGACGGGCCGTGATGCCTGCGACAGCCTTATCGAGCGTGCTGACCTGGTAACGGAAATGAAAGAAATAAAACATCCGTATCAAAAAGGTATTAAAGCCCAGCAGGGTATTGAATTTTAAGTTGTAATGTTGTAAACTTGTAAACAGCTTTGTATCCCAAAACTTAGGAGAGTGTAAATATGCTGAGTGATAATGTAAAAAAGGGTGCCACCCGCTGCGCCCATCGTTCGTTGTTTCATGCCAATGGCTTTGGCCCGGAAGATTTGCATAAGCCGCTGGTCGGTATTTGCAATTCCTTCAATGAAATAATTCCCGGTCATATTCACCTGCGGGAAATCGCTGAGGCTGCCAAACTTGGTGTAGCCGCTGCCGGCGGTACGCCGATTGAATTTCCGGCTATTGGTGTCTGTGACGGTATCGCCATGGGCCATACGGGAATGAAATACTCGCTGGCCAGCCGTGAACTCATTGCCGATTCCATTGAGGCTGTGACCATGGCCTCCGGCTTTGATGCCCTGGTGCTTATTCCAAACTGCGATAAAGTCGTTCCTGGTATGCTGATGGCTGCAGCCCGGCTGAATATTCCTGCCGTTGTAGTATCCGGCGGCCCCATGCTGCCCGGCCGTTACAAGGGACATGATGTCAGCGTCAGCCAGGCCTTCGAGGCTGCCGGTAAATTTGCCGCCGGCGATATCAGCGCTGAGGAAATGGCCGATTTGGAGGCTAAATGCTGCCCAGGCTGCGGCTCCTGCGCCGGTCTCTTTACCGCCAATACGATGAACTCCCTGACAGAAGTGCTGGGGATGGCTCTGCCGGGGAATGGTACAATTCCTGCCGCTTATACCGGTGGCCGCCGTCTGCTTGCCAAGCGTGCCGGGGCAGTAGTTATGGAGCTTTTAAAACAGAATATCCGTCCGCGTGATATCATGACGAAAGAGGCTTTTGAAAACGCCATTTCCGTAGATATGGCCATTGGCGGTTCTTCAAATACGGTTCTGCATCTGACGGCTATCGCCCATGAGGTAGGCATTGAGATTCCGGCACCGCTCTTTGACGAGATTTCCCGCCGTACGCCTTATATCGCGAAACTGAGCCCTGCCGGCAAGCACCATATGGTAGACCTCAATGAGGCCGGAGGCATTTCCGCTGTAATGAACGAACTGTCCAAGAAAAACCTGCTCCATCTTGACGCACTGACCGTTACGGGAACCCTTGGCGACAGAATTAAAAACACGCCTGTCGAAGATAACACGGTTATCCACTCTGTGGACGCACCGTATCGCAACGAGGGCGGCATTGCTATCCTCAAAGGCAATCTGGCGCCTGACTACGCTGTAGTAAAAGCCTCCGCTGTAGCTGAGGATATGCTGACTTATAAGGGCAAAGCCAAATGCTATGACTCGGAAACGGCTGCCTGTGATGCCATTATGGCCGGTGAAATTCACGATGGTGATGTGGTGGTCATTCGTTATGAAGGCCCCAAGGGCGGCCCTGGCATGCAGGAAATGCTCAATCCTACAGCTGTTATCACGGGACGCGGTCTCAAAGTCGGTCTTATCACCGATGGCCGTTTCAGCGGTGCCAGCCAGGGTGCCTGCGTAGGCCATGTATCGCCTGAGGCTATGGAGGGCGGTCCCATTGCCCTGATTGAAGATGGTGATGAAATCATCATTGATATTCCCAACCGCAAACTGGAACTTTCCGTCAGTGATGAAGAACTGGCACGCCGTCGTCAAAACTGGCAGCAGCCCGAGCCGAAAATCAACCATGGTTATCTGGCCCGTTATGCCCGTATGACCACATCTGCTAGCACCGGCGCTGTAGTAAAATAATATTTTTAATTATCCCCTGAGTGTCTGACATGGACATTCAGGGGATTTATTTAAAAACTCCCCACAAAAACTTTCAGTTATAGTATAATGTATATTAGGGAATAGATAAGAGTTTCGCATAGATAGAAAAATAGCGGAACATACATAGACTGAATGTTACTTATATAAATGTGTGGGGAGCCTTTTTATGGAATTTAGACAGTTGGAGTATTTTTGTGCGATTAGTCATTGGAAAAACTTTACGCGTACCGCTGAATCGCTACATGTATCACAGCCCTCAGTAACCAAGGCCATCAAAGCACTTGAGGCCGAATTGGGCCTGACACTCATTGACCGCAGTCAGAAGAAAGTAAATCTCACGGAGGCCGGTCAGGCATTTTTGCTGCATGCCCAGAAAATAATGGGGGATATGGGCGTGGCGCTGAAGGATATGCAGCGTTACCGCAGCGATTACCAGGGGACGATAAAGTTTGGCCTGCCCCCCATGGTAGAGGCCTATCTTTTTCCGGACCTGTTTACCAAATTTCAGCAGTCTTTCCCCAATATCAACCTCGATGTCCATGAGTATAGCGACTCGGAGGAAGTCCGCCATAAACTGACCTTGGGCGAACTGGATTTTGGCATTGTGCTGGGCGCAGTAAGCTCTGCCGCGGAAGATAATTTTATCATCATGCGTGATTCCATGAGCGTCTGCCTGCCGTCGTCACATCCGTTGACAAGTCAGAAAATCGTTAGTTTTAATGACCTCAAAGATGAGAAGTTCATTATGCAGCAGCCACGCACCTTCCAGTATCAGGAAGTATCCCGGCGCTGTAATGACGCAGGTTTTGTCCCCAACATCATGCTGTGTACGTCCCAGATAAAGACCATAAAGCAGCTCGTTGCTAACGGCATGGGGGTATCTATCCTGCCCAATTTTGTCACCCGGGCAGAGAAAAACTTTGTCCGCCGTCAGTTAAAACCGCTGCAGGACGTACAGATTACGCTTAACTGGGGCAGGGAAAAGGCTTTTTCTGATGTTGATGTCCAGTTTGTCGAATTCATTAAGGACTACGCCGCGCTGGTTTGTGATTCTACAGGAGTTTATGATGATAAATAATTTAGAATTTATTACCGTCGATAACCCGGTTTCCATGGCAGAGTTGTTTGCTAAAACCCAGCTGTTCGAAACATATTTGGAGTGTTTTTCCGAACCGCCATACGAAGAGTATTTTACGGCAGAAGAGGTAGAAAAACTCTTTAAAAATTATGCTGATAAAGGGCTTATAATTTTCTGCCTTGACCAGGAGATATACCGCTGTGCCGGCTTTTTAGCCGCCGTACCCCTGGCTAAGAATGAGACCGTAGCTGCTATTGCGGCAGAAAACGGCCTTGCTATCAATGATTACTGGTTCATTGAAGAAGTTGGTGTTGGCAAGGCTTACCGCAAACATCAGATTTTTTCGGACATGGAGTCAGAATTACGCAAGAAAATTGACGTGCCTAAGATGTTAAGCCGTACCAAAACTATCAACGAGGCCTCCCTGGCAGCGCATAAGAAACTTGGCTATGAGATTATTCCTAACATGACGCAGCGCATAGAATATCAGCACCTGTCCGGTGAAATCCGCAGCGATGACCGCGTCTTTATGGAATGCGCTATTAAGTAAATTTTACTTTACAGGTATCAGCTGCTGTGCTATACTTACTAAAGTGTTTTCGCACAATCCACAGCTCAGATTGCGAGGTACTCCGACGTTATCTTAGCTGCAGGACATTTTTAATTTATAGGAGGAGTTTTACAATGCTGACTCAGGAAGCAAAACAGGAAATCATGAAGAAGTATGCCGTTCACGAAGGTGACACGGGTTCCCCGGAAGTACAGATTGCTGTACTGACTGCTCGCATTCAGTATCTCACTGATCATCTGAAGGAGCACAAGAAGGACCATCATTCCCGTCGTGGCCTGCTGAAGATGGTTGGTCATCGCCGCCGTCTCCTCAGCTACCTCTACAAGACGGACATCGAGCGTTATCGTTCCATCATCGCTAAGCTCGGCATCCGCGCTACGATTGGCTAATAAGCGATTTCTGGAGAAAAAAGCGGGATCTTTCCCGCTTTTTTGTTGTATATCATCCTGTATAAAGGATAAATATAAAATATGTCGAATACTTAGCTTCGTAAGAAGTTTATAGGGAGGCAAATATATGCAGAGTTTTGAAATGGAACTGGGCGGCCGTAAGCTGACCATTGAACACGGCAAACTGGCTAAACAGGCTAATGGCGCTGTCTTTGTCCGTTATGGTGATACGGTGGTTCTGGTTACAGCCACAGCGTCCGCTGAACCCCGGGAAGGCGTGGATTTTTTCCCGCTGACTGTTGACTACGAAGAAAAAATGTATGCTGCCGGCAAAATTCCCGGTGGTTTTATAAAAAGAGAAGGCCGTCCGTCCAGCGACGCCATTCTTTGTGCCCGTCTGATTGACCGTCCTATCCGTCCGTTATTCCCGAAAGGCTACCGCAACGATGTGCAGGTAGTAGCTACGGTTATGTCGGTGGAGCAGGATAACGCTCCGGAACTGGCAGCCATGATTGGTGCGTCAGCCGCTTTGTGCGTGTCTGATATTCCCTTCATGGGCCCAATTGCCGGTGTTCGTGTCGGCCGTGTAAACGATGAATTCGTTATCAACCCCACGGAAGAACAGCGCAAAGTTTCCACGCTGAACCTCACCGTTGCCGGTTCCAAAGACGCCGTGATGATGGTAGAGGCCGGTGCTAACGAACTGCCGGAAGACGTCATTCTCGATGCCATTCTGTACGGCCATCAGGAAATCAAACGCATTGTAGCTTTCCAGGAAGAAATTCAGCAGGCCTGCGGTAAGGAAAAGCGCATTACGAAACTCTTTACCGTGCCGGAAGAACTGGAACAGGCTATTCGCGAATATGCCAAGGACAGATTGGACGCCGCTACCCGTAACCCGGACAAGCTGGACCGCGATGCCCATATCGCTGATATCAATGCTGACACCATGGAACACTTCCTTGTAGATTATCCTGAAATGGATAAGGAAATTGCCATGGCGCTGCATGATTTGGAAAAAGAAATCGTGCGTCACATGATTACCCATGAAAAGATTCGCCCGGACGGCCGTGCCCTTGAAGAAGTGCGCCCGGTCAGCTGCGAAGTCGGCCTGCTGCCACGCGCACATGGTTCCGGACTCTTTACCCGTGGCCAGACGCAGGTTATGACTGTAACCACCCTTGGCCCGCTGAGTGATGAACAGGTTATTGACGGCCTTGGCCCCGAAACAACTAAACATTATATTCATCATTATAATTTCCCTGGCTATTCCGTCGGTGAGGCGAAACCTATCCGTAGCCCGGGACGCCGTGAAATCGGTCATGGTGCTTTGGCGGAGCGCGCGCTGGTGCCGGTTATTCCTTCCACGGAAGAATTCCCGTATACTATCCGCCTCGTGTCCGAAATTCTGGAGTCCAACGGTTCCAGCTCCATGGGTTCTGTCTGCGGCAGCACCTTGTCCCTGATGCAGGCCGGCGTGCCTATCAAGCGCCCGGTTTCCGGCGTAGCCATGGGCCTCGTCAAGGAAGGGGACGCTTATACCATTCTGACTGATATCCAGGGCATGGAAGACGCTCTTGGTGATATGGACTTTAAAGTTGCTGGTACGGAAAACGGTGTAACGGCTATCCAGATGGATATCAAAGTTGCCGGTATCGACCGCAACATTCTGTCCTCGGCACTCCAGCAGGCTAAACGCGGCCGTGCCTTTATCCTTGGCAAAATGCTGGAATGCATTGACAAACCGGCTGCTGACCTGTCACCGTATGCACCGCGAGTGGAAACCATCACGATTAAGGTGGACAAGATTCGCGAAGTCATCGGTACCGGCGGTAAAGTGGTTAAGGGTATCATCGACGCTACTGGTGTACAGATTGATATTCATGAAGATGGCAATATCTTCATTTTCTCCAATGATGCAGAAGGTATGAAGAAAGCTCGTCAGATGATTGAAGATATCGTCCGTGAAGTCGAAGTAGGCCAGGTATATACGGGTACAGTAACCAGACTTATGAAGTTCGGCGCCTTTGTCGAAGTGCTGCCGGGCAAAGAAGGTCTGTGCCATATTTCCCAGCTGGCTAACCGCCGCGTAGAAAACGTGGAGGACGTAGTCAAAGTTGGTGACCAGCTCGAAGTCAAAGTCGTAGAAATCGACGACAAGGGCCGTGTAAACCTCAGCCATAAAGTGCTGCTGTAAAATTTAACATTTTATCAGGCGTGACCTAAAACAGGTTGCGCCTGTTTTATATTGCCATATAGTACTAAATATGGTACTATAAAACTGAGGTGAGTCCGTTGAGTAAATGGGAAAAATTATTGCAGAAAATACGCAATAACCCTAAGACTGTTACATTTGATGAAATTGATAAAGTACTCCGCAGTCTGGGCTATACAGCAAGCCAACCTCGCGGCGGTTCAAGTCATTATACCTATAGAAAGAAAGGCCGCATGCCGTTGACCGTACCACGTAAAGCACCTTATGTAAAAGAGGCTTATGTAAAGACTGTAATGGATTTATGGGATGAATCACAGGAGGGGTAATAATGAAGAAAGATCTCCAGTATTATATGTCACTTCCTTATCAGGAAGTTATTGTTGCCGCTAAAGAAGGAGGCTATGTAGGTTATATAACTGATTTAAAAGGTTGTATCACACAAGCCGAGACAAAAGAAGAAATCCTTTCAATGTTAGAAGACGCAAAGGAAAACTGGCTATTAGCAGCTTTAGAAGATGGTATTGCTATTCCGGAACCGCAAAGTGATGATGAATATAGCGGCAGATTTAATTTGCGCATTCCTAAGAGTTTGCACAGAGCTTTAGCCTTAAGTGCAAAAAACGAAGGCGTAAGTTTGAATCAACTGGTAACAAGTATATTGGCTGGCGGTTTGAGAACATCAGTTCAAAAATAAATTATATAATAAGAAGAATCCACGACAATAACGCCGTGGATTCTTCTTATTTTTTGCTATATTATTTACTTCCGATAATTTATACTTATCGGAAGTTACAAGTAAAAAAGCCCGACCATGCGGCCGGGCTTGCGCTCTGGTAGCTATTCAGAGCATTTGTGCTGTTGCTGCGTCACTGCCGATCCAGCCACTTGCAGATGTAGTAGCTAATTACACCTGCTACGACCGACAAAGAAAGGTTAATAAAAGTATCTATCAATAAGCTCACCTCCCTTCACTACGGTGAGGGATATGATCCGCAGCACGCTTTATTTTATATTATCCTTGTCAAATTTGCAAGATATGGTATAATATAAATAGCTAAAGGTTAATAAAAGCTATCAATAAGCAAGCCCCTCGGAGTAGCTACCGAGGGGCTTTTCCTTATCTTATATTTATCGAAAGGACTCTTTTATTCCGTTACAGTCTCAGGCTCGTCAGACTTCAGCAAGCCGCTGCCACAGTGTTTAGCAACCAAGACAGCCAATGTCATCAACGCAATTGCCAGCACCAGCTGTAAGCCGTCCACCATCAATACAAAGTTTCCTGCAGACAATTTGCCGACAATCCCAACTACACTGAGTACCAGCGCACTCATGGTCACCAGGAACATAAACGTCATCGGTACATATAACATCCAGCCCGTACGTCCCGTGGTTTTGAGGAACAATGCCAAGGAAATCAGTACCAATGCTGACAACAACTGATTAGCTGCCCCGAACAACGGCCAGATATTCATATAACCTGCCAGGCACAATGCATAAGCCAGTACCAAGGTAATAATCGTTGCTACATACTGATTCATCAGGAATTTTTCTACAGGGGTTCCCTCCTGGCCTTCGCTCGGCGCTGCCAGTTCCTGCAGGGACATACGGCCGATACGGGCCACTGAGTCAATTGTCGTCATGGCCAGTGCAGACACGCACATGGTTATAATGCAGGCCGAAACTGCAGCCGGCAGACCGAACATCTGGAAGAAACCGCCGATAGCACCAGCAAAAATCTGGAACGGCGTCCCTTGCGGCAAAGTACCATTGCTGGCAGCTGCACAGGCAATTACCAGAGCGACCACACCCAGCAGGGATTCAACAAGCATTGCCCCATAGCCAACCGGCAGCATATCACGTTCATTTTTAATAGCCTTGGAAGAAGTACCGGAAGAAACCAGACTATGGAAACCGGACACAGCACCGCAGGCAATCGTGATAAAGAGAATTGGGAACAAAGACTGACCTTTAACCGTAAAACCAACAAAGGCAGGCATATTGATGACCGGATTGGCAACCAGCACTCCTACTACACCACCAAATACCATACCCAGAAGCAGGAAAGAGCTCAGATAATCACGCGGCTCCATCAGCAGCCACATGGGCAGTACCGAAGCAATAAAGCAATAACCAAAAGTAACATAACGCCAGCTGTTAGCATCAAGATACAGCGGGAACTCCATTCCTACTGCAAACATTGCCACAACCAATACAATAGCCACGAGCAGTTTTACAATCCCGGACGGCTCAAAACGGCGGATAAAAAAGCCAAAGCCCATAGCTACAACAATATATAACAAAGAAATAGTAGCTGCCTGAGCCCCGGGAACATTTAACGCACCAGCCTTGGTAAAGCCGTTGAACGTATTGGCCAGGATATCAGCAAACGCTGCCAGAACCAGTAAAGTAAACAACCAGCAGAACAACAGGAATAACCGTCTGCCGGCAGCACCGACATACTGTTCAATCAGCATACCCATGCTCTTGCCCTGATTCTTAACTGACGCATACAGAGCCGTGAAATCCTGTACCGCACCGAAGAAAATGCCGCCTACCAGCAGCCAAAGCATAGCCGGTGCCCAACCGAACATAGCCGCAATAATAGGCCCAGTCACAGGCCCGGCCCCAGTTATCGAAGAAAACTGATGTGCAAAAACTGTAAACCGTGATGCCGGAGCGAAATCTCCCCCATCCTCGTACATTTGTGCAGGCGTTTTAGCTGTCGGGTCAATTCCCCATGTCCGCACCAACCAACGCCCGTACAGGAAATAAGCAGCCACAAAGGCCACCAGGGCAAAGCCCACTAGTGTTAAACCATTCATAAATAAGACCTTCCTTCAAGAAATGGAATAATATAAGTGCTATTCCACTAGACATTTATGTACAATGAGTATAATAACACTATTATAAATATGTGTCAACTTGTAAACCTAAATATAATAAGAAAAAGCCAACACCATTAGGGTATTGACTTCGATTCTTATTGTGTATATAGTTAGACTACCATATTATACCATGTTTTCATGCTTTCTACCATATAACGCCCTCCCGTCGAATTTCTTCGCACAAGGTGTCTGCCGCTTGGAGTACTCAATATGAAGGATTTATATATTTTCCATCCTGCTATATTCAGCTTTGCTGACGATGGCAGCTCCATTACCTTTGAAAACGTTTTATGATTTAACTTTTTCTTGCCATAATATAGTGATATAATGTTATCAAAGACGCTATTAATCACATATCAAATATTAGAAAGGTGGAATTATAAATGCTATTTTCATCATTTCGTATTGAAGTAAAAAAATTCTTTGGTACGATTATGCTTGTTCTCAAGGAACGTGGCATATCTCGCGAAGAACGAAAAAATCTTATCCGTAATAGCGGACTTATAGAAAAATGCCGTGAATATGGCGGCGCACAATATGTCATGCACTATGACGTTTACGACTGGTGTAATTACCTTATGAATGGATATCGTTGGCCCACAAACGAAGAGTTACACAAATTCGCAAAATATGACCCAAGACTTCAAAATATGATAAAAAACGGATCTCTATAACCAGGATACCGTACCAATCATTAATGCCGATAAGCCAGGCAAGCGTAAACCGCTTTTACCAAGGAATTTGTTCAGTGCAAAGTCGGCATCTAACACTGCCTTTACTCCCCAAGTCATTATATCATCATAAGGGTGCTTCCAATGCCCTACGCCAAATTCAGTTGGCGGCTTAAACTTCCAGACTATTTTCTGGAAAATACGAACTACAAATAATATCGAATAAAAATAATGCAATAAAAGTAAGACATATCCTTTTATTAACCCGAAAAATCTCATGATGGCAAAGTAAAGCCGCTGAACTAACAGGACATACAGCCCGTTAATTCAGCGGCTTGTTTGCTTATTTGGCTTGTGCTGCCATTTCCTTCATCAGCCAGTCATGAATAGCCTTATTATCTGCCATAGCTGCTGCCGATACAATCTTCTTGCGCATGCAAATCCCTCCTTACTTTTAATGCCTTGTTATAACACTATTCCATTAAGCATCCAAAATTCATCCACGCTCATTTCGTAGAAGCTGGCGAGCCTGGCAATATCTTCTGACTTAGGCAGCACCTTCCCCCTTGTCATACTTGCCTAAGTTAATACCACTATTTGTCACGAAATTCAAAATCCAACTCTACATCAAGCTTCATATGGGCTAAGCAGGCCCTTTGCTTTATGTCAGATAACTTATGAAAATTCTCCAACAGTTGCCTGTCACGAGGCAGCAAAACCATGTTGTCAGATTCACTTGTATTACAACCTACCAACTCGTTAAGAGAAATCCCATAGAACCTGGCCAACCTGACCAACCCATCTATGTCCGGAGAACGCCTGCCACATTCATAATTTGCATATGTAGTACGATTGACGCCTATAGCTTCCGCAACCTGTTTTTGTTTATACCCATAAAACTCGCGCCATTCGAGCAATTTATTATTAACATCAATCATGAATCATATTTCCTCAAAGAAACTAATACTCTGTCCAGTTCAAACTCCGCATTCCTAAAGGACTTCACAAGGCACTTTAGGAATGCGCCAAACGCGAAGGTATCAGTATGAATCAGTATTGTATGTACCTACTTTCACGCAACGATGCATTTCATACTACATAAGTACAATTATTGACGGGGCAAATTGACCAATTTCATTAAGTTAAGGTCAGAACAACAAACATCGTTCATATCATGGCTCTAGTTCTCTATTTATCTTCCCACACATCAAGTACAACTTTTTCCTTTACTTCTTTCCCTGCATGATATGGGTCTTTATACAACAGCCTGTTCACTGTCAATTCATTAGGTACATCAAAATCATATACTTTCCATCCCAGCTGACGAATTTCCTGTTTATAATTTCGATAATATTCCGTTAAGCAAAAATCTGCCACTCTTTCTTGCAAATCAATATGTGTTGGCGGAAATACAAACACCAACTCTATCCCTTGCTCACGGCAATAGTCGCTAATCTTATTAAACTTCTGCTGCAAATCATCTGGATGGTACCAATTCCCATAAAATCCTTCCGTTCGCTTTAGCTGTTTCTGCAAGACTGTATATATACGCGCTGGCATCTGCACCTTTGGGCGATCCTGCAAAAAGCCAGGCTCTGCGGCCAATGCAGAATGCACGAACACTTCGTTCGCAGGCTTTGTTATGGATTGGAACATTTCCATCCTTTAAAAATGAGGTGAGCTCCGATTTCTGATTTATAGCATAACTAATAGCCTTGCCAAGGTTCCCTTTGGGCAATACAATATCCCGTTTGGACTCAATATACGTGAAGAAATCCTCAATCACTGGTTTTGACTGAAACTTTCGCTGTTTTTGTCACTCAGCAGGGCTACAATTCCGAAGATTATCCTCAATCTCAAACAATTTGTTTATCTTGAGGACGCCTTGACCAGCAACCGTATCGGCAGCTCCTTCCTTTTTCTGCGGAAGTGAATCGACAAACTTACGGCGCGCATGAGGCCAGCCTCCAAGGCGATTGACGTTGTCTACGCTATTATAGCCCTGATATCCGTCCGAAAGCAGGGCTCCACTAAATCCTGACAGAAACGCTTGTGCATTGGCAACTTTTCGCGTTTCCTGATACTGATATATGCGGCATTGAACTCGCCACGCTCAGCAATGCCTGAAAAGATAATGCTCAGTCTGTCATATACATCATTATAGCAGAGTACACTGTATTACTTTGCAGTTACATACAAACATCACCTCCTCAAATAATTCCACGATTCATAATCAATCATTAATCAACGCCGCCAACACCAAATACGCTCGCCATTAATATAATCTTCTGCCACCAGTCTATATCCATTTTCATTCATAAACCTGTTTATCTCGATTGCATCATTAGGATATTCATATCCCTTCCATGACACACCAATAAATACATCTGGCAACTCGCCCTTGGCCTCAAACCAACTTATTAACGGCTTTGCATTCTTCTTCCCCCTGGCTAAGAATTGACTATCCCACGTCCATGGTGTAAAACATTTAGCTTCAGCCATAAGATAAACATAAGGTGCTAAACAAGTAGTACAAATTTTATCTTCATGCGCGACATTAAAGTTTACAAATTTCTCAACAGTTTCCACATACTGTTTACGAGCATTGGTCGTGTACAACCCTTTATAAATCCCAGACTCAACTTTCGCTTCAACCTGCCAAGGATGTACATCACGATAAACATAAGTATATGAGCTAAGAACTGATAAACATAACATTGCCAGTCCAATATGAAATATTTTTTCCGTTAATATTTCTTCACGGTACATTTGCCACCAATATATAATTGACAAAAACATTGCCAAAGAGCCCAAAACACCAATGGCCACTATAATACTCATATTATCCGAGGAAATGCAGTAAACCAGCACTCCTAATACAAATGTTAATACTGACATTCCCATATTTTCCACAAACCTTCTTTTGCTGCACAGATAGTAGCAAAAAGTTATCGATACTAATATAACAAGGGAAACATACATTGGATGAGTAGAGTATGTACAAAGCCAAATAGCAAAAAGCAAATACCAGCAATACCTAAAAAAACTATCTGTCTTTCGCCAATGCCAAACTACACCACATACGACAAGCAAATATATAAAAAATAGGTCTTTACTCAAAAAAGGTTTTACAAAAATCTGTAAAATTCCTTTTAAACCGAAAACCTTCCCCTCCTCATGCGGAGAGTGCATGATTGCTTCCCATGCCAATGAAAATTGTTCCAAACTGCCATGACTAAAAATATATAACAGGAACAAACTCCCAATCGTCATTCCTGATACCAGATAGGCCATCATTTGATATTTACCATAAGTACGACGGTGCTTCCAGTAAATTGGCACAGCTAGCAAAAAAGCAGAAATAATCATCGGCGGATAGCCACAGCATCCAATCCCCATGATGCTTCCCATCAAGCAATATTTACCATATTCCCGCTCATTATTATTTATCGTAAATAATAATACAGCAGCCAAATAATGGGAATAACTCAAAAAATAATTATACGACCACATGAACGTAGAATATGGAACTAGCAACAATATAGGCACTAGCGTATAAAAAGGTATTTTATCATCATAAACAGTTTGATGCTTCAAACAATAATAAGTGATTATCACTAACGAGAAAGCTACTATTACATACAAAATCCTAAAATACAAGACCACTCCATCTAAGCCACCATTAAGATACATATATAAACTCAAAAACGGGGTAAAAAACCAAGCTCCCGTTTGAGCTGTCCATACATCCATAAAGGGAATATTACCTTGTGAAAAATTGTATATTTCCGAAACTGCAAAAACCTCGTCTGTTATTTCTACCGAGAAAAATGGTCTCATTAAGTATAGGATAATCGATAACAGAATAATCGCGTAACAAAATTTTAATTGTCGCCATGTTTTTAGTTTCATATTTCCCCCGATAAAATACTGCTCCAATATGCGATTGCTATTCCTAATATCAGGCCGCCAAAGATTTCTCCCCAGCTATGCCCCATACTTTCCCGCAAAGCTATATCATCCTGCAACTCATTCAAGATTTTTGCTTGTTCTCCCACCTTGCGGCGCAATCCATGAGCATCAATAACCAATACTAACAATGCCCCTAACCCTATGGAAAACAATGGTGTAGTAAATCCTTCTTTAAATCCTGCAAAGAATACCACTGATGACATTATAGTAGTATGGGTGCTTGGAAAACCACCATAGCCAATCATTGACTTCGCCTTGCGCCCGAAGCGCAGGCAGTTAATCACAAATTTCAAACAGCCTGCTATGCACCATGACAAAAAAGGTATTAAGACATAAATCATCAGTTGCCCGCCCCTTTATATGCTTCATAAGCCGAATATAACATATCCTTGTCATTATACTGAGGATGCCATCCAAGCTCATCTTTGGTTGCTTGAATATCAAGAATATAATTCTCATCAGCAATTTCATATTGTTCCCGATACATGAGAGAAATTCCTAAGTGCCCCATTCCAGCTAATATCGTTTTTACCATTTTTCCGTTTGTACGAATCAGGGAGGAATGTGAGCCGACATCATATATTACATCATGCAAAAGCTCATAAACCGTCGGCGGATTATCGGAACCCAGATTATATTCACGATTAGGTATGCCATGCTCAACACATTTTATAATGGCCTGTACACAGTCAAATACCGATACCATCTGATAACAGTTTTTGCCCTTGCCAATAAGTGGTACTGGCAAATTATAATCCATCAGCCGAAATAATTTGGCTAAAATTCCTAATCTTCCTGGCCCCAAAATCATGCGTGGACGGAAAATTGTAATGTTAAATCCTTTTTCTCGATACTGACGGCATACCTTTTCAGCAGCTTTTTTACTAGCACCATAGTAACCAAACGGCACTTGCGGATGCTTAGTGTCTACTGGCAAGTATTGTGGCTTACCATAAGTCATATCTGTACTGAAGAAAATCATATTTTTACAGCCTTGCTTTTCCATTGACACCAATAGATTTTGCGTACCAACAAGATTTGTACCAAAGAAATAGTCATGCATTGCTTTTTCCCCTTGGGGCACCTTGACATGATACTGATTTGCAGCTAACTGTACCACCACATCGTCAGGAGTAAACGCAAAGCTGTCCACAGCCTTCTGATTACGAATATCCATTTCCTGATACACAATTTTATCTTGAATATCCGCTTTGGGTCGCAACGTATCTAAAACAACAATGTTTTCACCTGTTGTCAACAACTCTTTCACCAAGTGGTATCCTACAAAACCATTACCACCCACTACTACATAACGCATTAAATAATCCCCCTTATGCCTTGAACATAATGCCGATACCTGCACAAATCGTAACGATTCCCAGTATCTTATACAGCCCTAAAGTTTCGCCCATAAAAAAATAACCCACGAAAGCAGTAACAATATAGCCAATGCTCAAAAAAGGATAAGCCAAGCTTACTTCAACTTTAGAAAGAACGACCATCCAAACCAGTACGGAAATTACATAACACGTCAAGCCTGCAATAATATATGGATTTGTAGCTGCTCTAAGAATCATTGCTAAAACAGCTCCAGTATCCAGCGAAATGTTACCAATAATATTCATTCCCTGCTTGATGCATAATTGAGCCGCAGCATTTAACAGTACTCCTGCAAGAACCAATATAAAATTAACAAAGTTCATAAATTTCCCCCATCACAAGTTACGAATCACAATAATGCTGACTAAGTACAGAAGAACTACAGCCATTATTGGCTTTTCCTTGTATAATGCTTCATCCGGTGCGCCACCACCATGCTTCACCCGCACCACATAGAGGTAGTAGAACATGCCATATAACGCCAACGGCACAGTATAAGGCATGCTTTCATGGTTTTTAGTATTGACATCTACGGTAAAAAGGGCATAACAGATAAGCAATGCTGTTGTGGCGATGGTCATAAATTGGTCAATAAGGTCAACGCTATAAAATTGCAAGACCTTTCGTCCCTGAGCAACTTTGTTATCTTCCAAGGCCACAAGTTCATGCCGCCGTTTCCCCAAGGCAAGAAACAGAGACAAAAACATCACACACAGTAAAAACCACATGGTCATATCTTCCCCTATGGCCACCGCCCCCATAACAGCCCTTATAACAAACCCAGCCGCAATAATCATCACATCAATAATAACAATATGTTTGAGGTAAAACGTGTAACCAATATTCAGTAGCACATATACTGCAAGCAAAGAAAAACAACCTTCATTTACTGTATAAGAAAGATATCCCCCCCCCGTAAACAAAAGCACCGCGCAGACACACGCAATTGGCATGTCAATTTTACCTGCTGCAATCGGTCGTTTACATTTTTTCGGATTCAACCTGTCCTTCTCTACATCAGCAATATCATTAACAAAATACACACCACTACTAGCTAAGCAAAACGCCCCAAAAGCAACTGTCGTCAGTAACAGCTTATTCTCAGCAAACAAACTACCGCCAAAAAGTAACGCCGCATAAACCAACATATTTTTTGTCCACTGACTGGGGCGCATTTCCTGTACCACCGACATTATTATGTCGCCCATCTATATACCTCCCTGCTAAGAATTTAATTATACATATATAAAATTTCAAATTCATTTTATTAAAGCACATCAATTTATAAAATAGTGGAAATGACTAATTTATCGAAAAATAAATTAAAGAACTCATAAAAAATGCATTAACACTTTATGAATCGTATCCCCCGTTTAGGACAATCAGTGATATTCTATTATTTTCTGCAAATACCACTGTACCAAAAATGCATTAACATTATTCGGATCAGCAATATTCTCTGTACCTGTTACTCTGGAATCATTCTTTATGTAATTGCAGATACTGCTGGTTTGATTAAAATCCTGAACCTTACCCAATTTCCGTCTTATATAGGTATGCAATTTCCTCGCCTCATTTCCTAATGGCGATTTTTTCACTAAGCGCTTGATGTTCGAAACAACTAGGCTTTGCGGTGCAGGCATATCTTTTACAATATCAATGTCATATTCTTTAAAAACACCAGTCAACAAATATTCATCATACCAAGTGACCCGGCTCCTATGTTCATTTGGTACACGATACCAAAATTCCATAAGTTCGTTATCCCAAAGTGGCATTCGCCATTCCAAGCCAAAGTAGTCATAGCCGCGTAAGGCATTGACAATAAACTTTGACCAGCGATGTTTTGTCAGCCACTCTTCCATCTCGGAATTAAAAGAATCTAAAACTGAAATGTCTTTTAATATATCTGATTCTATATCTGCTACTACCATAGCGGTCAAATTTGTAGGTTGCATAAAGTTGAAATGACATTTATTGATATACATTGCCAATCCAGTTTTACTAATCTCCACTAATGTCTTATCCTCGACTAAAAAACTTCCCCCAAGCACATCACCACAATATCCCGGTACCACCACAGAATCCTTATGGATAATTCCCCGCTCCAGCAAAGTCTTAATAGCATAAATATCCTGACAATGAGGTAGCTGGCTTAACTGCCCGGAGTATTCATAAAACGACCGCCATTCCTCGGCAAATATCGATTGCCATGTTTCATCAGTATATTCTACAAAATGCCATTCATAATTAAGTTTTTTTGCCACTTGATGGGAAATCTGTACCTCAAAACTATCCCTGCGCCCATAGGTAAAGCAGCATACATTTTCATAGCCCAACTTTTTAAGCCATGCCACAATATATCGGGAATCATAACCACCACTAAGAGGCACAACAATCTGTCGTCCATCTACAGACTCAATCAGCCGCTTAAACATCCGCTCAGATATACCATCCAACTGCTGAAATGCGTCTGCCTTACTGATCGTCATAAAATTGCCATGCGTATGCTCGTAATAATAATTGATAGAATAGTTGTTTTCCGTTATCACTGCATACTCACCGCCACACAGTTGAGCTATACTTTTGTAAATTGTATGACTGCCCACTGTATAACCAGATTGACGCAACTCCTCCACCTTTAAGGCATCCAAATCAGATTCGTCCAGCCCTAACTTATCTCGCAAGGCATTAGCATCATCGCCAATAATAATACGTCCATCACGCTGCGCCACAAACATCAACATCGACCGCAAACGGTCAACAGCCACCATATAACCATTAGCAGTTTTTACTGCTACACAAAAGCTGCCATTAGCCTCACGAAGCCTTTCAGCAAAGTCTTGTTCCGTTTCAATACCTAAAAAGAATTCCGGTAAATCCACGCCTACATATTGCCGTCCGTTCGATGCAAACAAAAACCCCTTAGTCCACACATTCCCGGCCTGCTGCCACGCAAACGCTCGATTATTCGTTAAATGTAATTCCAGCAATTTTTTCACTCCAATTTATAATCTAAAACATAAGATTCTCAGCAACCATACAGCCACAAACGGAACAACAATATACAACAAAATTTCCCTTACTGATTTTCCCAACGGAATACCTGCTAACCGTTGAATGTACCCCTGCAAACCTACCCACATACAAAATCCTACGCCACTATATAACATCAACGTTACTTCTGCATCTGCCATATAATATCCGCCCACCACAAAAGCCAGCATACGCAAGATAAAGATTGACACGTTAAAAATCAGGCTCTCCTTTTGTCTATCCAATACCAACAGTAGTGATGATATAGGTGAACCGATAAATACAAACACCAGCCAAGGACAAAGTATTTGAGCATACTCTCCCGCGATTCTCCAATTATCGCCAAATACAAAAGCAAAAATATAATCCCCAAAGCCAAATAAAACGGTAAAAGGCAACATAGATAACATTAGCAATTTGCTGAACACTGATTCAGTAAGATTGCGCAGTTTTTCCGGTTGCCAACGTAATTCAGCACTTTGTTGAATATATACTTGTGCTGTACTACCGCCAATTACGGACATCGGCAAACTCACACATCGATTAGCCATAGCAAACAAGCCGACTACTTCTGGGGAAAAAAATATGCCTAACATAAATACTGGCAAAGATGCTGATAAATTATTGAGCAGCTGTGAAAACATATTATATCGAGGAAAATCCTTATACCTACTTATAACCCCCAATAGTTTACTTCGATTCAAAACAAAATCATGCACATTTTGTCGAACATGGCTCCATAACAACATCACACCAGCCAAGCTACCAACAAACGCACCAATTACTAAGCCTCCAGTAATAAACTTCCTCATTCCAAGTATAAGATTAAGCCCTACTGTTATCATAGATTGTGCCATTCGCACAGAAGTCATTAGTTTGTATTCCTTATGCCGATTGATCCAATTTTGTATAACACCTGACACCGCAGATATTACAATTCCAAACGGCACCAAATAAAGCCAAACATCAAAATAAGGATTGTTAAGCCACAAACATATCTCATCATGCAGCAAACATACAATACTAAAAGAGATAATTCCAAAAGCAAAACTACAAATAACACTTGCCATTGCCACATGATACGCTGTTCGTTCCTGTCGAGGCAACAATATTCCCAACTCCAGACTCCCTGTAGCGACAATAGTCCCAGCTCCCACTAATGCTGCATATAAAGCCGATACTCCAAAATCATCAGGATTGTACAAGCGACTGAGAATAGGTGACGCCAGTATCGTTACCGCCTGAGCAAACAGAGTGCCTGTCAACAATGTCAGAATATTTCTTAGCAATCTGCCCCTCCCTCCTTATCTGAATCAATCAGTGGCTGTATTATGAATGACACGCCTTGCGCAATAATGATAATGTGTAACTTTTTCATGCTACTTCACTTGCTTTGATCTGTATATCAAGATACGGTACATAAAATTTCTTTATATAGACGTCCCCCTCAGTACACATTAGTCGCTATGTTTTCTATAGATGTCCATTTCATACCTAACACCACTGTAGTTGTTACTTTTTCCTGCAATTCAAACCCTGCCTTTTCAATCCCTCTTCTGGATGCTACATTATTTCTATTTACAGATATACACACTCGCTTACCGGGATTATCGACAATAATCTGCCCCAACGTTGCAGGATACAGATTATGTCCCCTCGCCCAATCTGCTGTCTCACACCAATGGATAAAAACTTCATTTTCCTTCAGCTGACGATGATAGAAAATGTCCACATCCATCACACCATTATGAAGAGCCCAGGAACGGTGGGCACATTTGCCATCCAGATAGGCATAATACCCCTCATCTCCTCGTTGTAAAAATTCATGAAAACTTTGCAAGTAATGATCTGCCTGAAAAATTCCGGCATCGCCCACGTTCTCTGCTGTAACATGGCGCACATCCGCGCTGTATCGAGGGCTATAACCTACCGAATCGATAGCATAGACTATACTGATATTGCGGACAAAAATGCAATATTTTAGCACATAATGGCTAGAGTTAATGATCTTCCTTATAATATTCATGCCAAAATTCCTCGATAGCACACTACATCGTCCTCCGTCATAAAGCTGGTATTATGCCACAGTATCACAAAAATGCCTTGATACTTCTTAACCTTATCTTTTAGCACCCGGCACCTTTTCAGCATTTCCTCATAGGAAAGATTCATATACCGCTCCGCCAATCCGCTGCATTCCATCACCGCCAGCGGATATTCATGCAGACTATATTGCTCATGGGTTGCCACATTGTACACGGGGTATTCATAGCAAATCCCACAGCGAAAACCAATATGGTCGGCATAACTCAGCGTGGTATCGTAAATTATCCCTGCCTGCTCATAATACTGCCAAGTATGTGGTGCACTCCAATGCAGATAATGTTGGCGGCCGCCGAAGCTATCCACGGGAATTTTTTCTGCTGCAATCATCCGCCGCAGTCTGTCGGTATCATTCTTGATAAGCTGCGCCGTATCCTTACTTCCAAAGCCAGGATGTATCCCTATTTTGTGTCCCCGTTCCATCATTCTACAAGCCAGTTTCCTAACCTCCGGGTGCATGATGTCATAATTGCCATCCTTATCGTCCCTTCCTTGAGCCGTCATAAAGTAGAAATGACTGGTCAGATTATGTTCTTCGCTGATATCCATAATCATGTCAAAGGTATTGTGCGGGTCAGCGGCATATTTTCCGCTGACAGCATTGGCTATATAGCCAAGATGTTCTTTTGCCAGCGAAAAATCCCGCCGCTTCAGAATATCTCCTGCCAACATTCGTCCGCGATGATACCAATTAACTCCCAGGCTCCAAAAGGGATTATCCACATCATGTGTGGGCATAATCGCAAACTGCCGTTCTTTCCGCTTCAACTCTGGGAAATGGTTACTTAGCCACTGCCACAGAATTTCCAAATACTCATTGATGATGGGTCGTTCCAAGAATCCTTCCTGATACGCCAATGAATCCATAGCTGAAAATCTATCCAATGCATCCCGCTCTTTTTTCACTACTTCTTCGTAACGGGTAAGCATGAACAGCGCCGAACCGAAAATATCTAATGTACAATGCCTATCATCCGGTGCGAACAACTTCGCACTAGAACCACCATAAATTACCGGCAAGTCCCTATCCGTCACACAAGTATCATATTCTTCCGGCACCATTACGTGCGCCAAGGGCTGCTGAGGCAGCGTTGTCAAAGTCAGCCAGTCATCTTCCCGCATTTGCAGAAAGGTATCTGCAACATATAGCCGCATATCAGCAAACTCTATTTCTATATCCGATCGTTTTTCGTATTTTATTTCATAATCCACCTGCCAAAAGTCATGGAATATACAAGACAAAATATATTCCCGTTCTGGCCGAAAATTATTATTGCAATGAATAACTAACATTAATTTCGCCCTCTTAATATGCGAAGAACTTCTTTCAAATGATGCAAGCCTTTCAGCCGCTTGTTATATATTTTACTGATATTGAAGTAAGGATATTGCTTCGCCCCAAACTTGCGGAAGGAATTTTCCACGCCCTCAATCATACTGCCTTCAAAATCAAACCGCTTTGTCTTGTCGGCCACAAACTTTATCATTTCCCAAACTAATAACGTTGCTGCGCCATACTTGCGGTAATCTGGATCAATAGTACTAATAAGGTCATAGGCGCTATTCTCATCCCATATCACAAAAAGTGCTGCTTGAATATGACCATCCACATCTTCAGCATAAATCGTCCTCCCAGCATTGTGGGCGTAGCAAGCATCATAAATCCGTTGGAATAGTTCAAAACTGTAACTCACTGACTTGTCATACAGATTCTGCTTCCCCAGTGTCATTTGATGATGCTGATAAAATGCTTTCGCTGACAAGTCAAATTTCACCGTCAAACTGCTATCCAAAGCCTTTTTGATATTCTGCCGCTTAGCATGAGCAAAGCCTTTTTCAACGGCCGCCATATCACTAAGGTCATCTAGTACATAGGTATAGCGGGTACTTTGCGAAAATCCCTGCCAGTAAAAGGGCAACCAGTTTTCAATGCGGTAGTCAAAATTCTGATGGAATGCATCCACCATTGGAAGCTTTTCAATCAATTCATTAAAAGTCTTTTTCTCATAATCCAGTTTCTTTGAGTATTTCTGACCAGCAGGATAGGAAAGCCACGGGCCCAGCTTTTGCGTCAGCGGCGGCATAACAATACGGGTAAATCCATACTTCTTTGCCGTTACATAGGGCATAGCAGCGATGATTTTTTCATTCTTCTCCACCGTCACGACATCCCATCCCCCAGGTGCCACTGCATCCAGCCACCAATCCCGTGAATATATGGGTATGCTCGGCTCCTCCGCACATAACTTGCGGTATCTTTCCTTGCTCGTCAAAATAATCTCCTCCACTTAGATTAGGTTTGCTACGACCTGCTTGCCATACCATAGCAAATTGTAAAATTTGTTTGGCCGTTTGATACGAGCCCAATTTGGGCGTAAATATAGGCTGAGCAATCACATCAAAACCATGCAATTTTGTTTTGTATAGAGAAAGTGTGGCATGACTCTGCATCCAACCACCAATCCCGCATGAAGATATGGGTATCGGAGTCAGACTAACACCACTCACGCCATTGCACTTTCTCTGCTATTGAGAACTTTATTCTTCCTTCCGAAGTTCTCATTGACACCATATATAACACCACGGTATAATAAACATAAATCGAGGTGTTACCATGTCCAAATTCGACAAACTTCTGCAACGCATCAAAAACTTAGACAAAGGACTGCGTTTTGACGAAGTTAAGAAAGTCCTTTTATCCTACGGCTACACGCTAAAGTTTCCCCATGGCGGCAGCAGCCATGCTACTTTTCGTAAGGAAGGTTATAACAGCATAACCATTCCTACTCACGAGCCCATCAAGCGTATTTACATCATTTTGGTCAAAGAGACCATCGAAAGGATTGATGAAGATGAAGCAGACAAAAACGATTGACTACTATCTCGCCCTTCCTTATAAATTAGAAATCATACCGGATACTGTTGAAGGCGGCTATGGTGCCCGCTATCCGGAGCTTCCCGGCTGCATTACCTGCGGCGAAACATTGGATTCTGTTGCCCGCAATGCCGAAGATGCAAAACGCGAGTGGCTATTATCTGCTCTTGAAGATGGTATTGATATCCCCGAGCCTACGGAAGAAACAGTCAATCAATATTCCGGGCAGTTCAAACTCCGTATTCCCAAAGGGCTTCACAAAGCACTTGCTGAACACGCCAAACGCGAGGGCATCAGCATGAATCAGTATTGCATGTACCTTCTTTCCCGCAACGATGCCTTCCATACAGCATAAGCATAATTCTTGACGGGTCAAAATGACCCGTCAATTTTTATACCCTTAAACCAATTCCTTAATAGCCTCCACAATATAATCCATATCTTTATCCTTCAACCATGCACTCATAGGTAAGCTGATTACATGCTCTGCCACATATTCGGCATTTGGAATCGCGCCTACATGGCTCATATTTTCGAAGATAGGCTGTTTGTTCAAGGGAATCGGATAATGTACCGCGGTTGGAATACCTTTTTCCTTTAGCTTAGCCTGCAATTCGTCACGATTTTCCACTACGATGGTGTACTGGGCATAAACGCAAGTATTGTCATCTTTGACGGTCGGCGTTTTTACGCCTTTAATGTCCTTGAACAGGCTGGTATAACGTTTACCCACTTCTTCCCGACGTTTAATTTCTTCATCGAACTTCGTCATTTTTGCCAGTAAGACAGCCGCCTGCAACGTATCCAGACGGCTGTTCAAGCCCATGCGAATATGATGGTATCTTCTGTCCTGACCATGACGGTGAATCTGGTCCATAGCCTTGGCCAGGTTTTCATCATCGGTAAAGATAGCACCACCATCCCCATAACAGCCTAACGGCTTAGTCGGAAAGAAACTGGTGCAACCAATGGTAGACAGCCCACAGGAACGTTTTCCTTTATAAGTCGCGCCAAAACTCTGCGCACCATCTTCGATTACGGCGAGATTATGTTTTTCCGCAATGGCATTGATTTCGTCAAAGTCTGCGCACTGACCATAAAGACTGACCGGAATAATAGCTTTTGTCTTATCCGTGATGGCTGCTTCGATTTTTGACGGGTCAATATTATAGGTCACAGGGTCAATATCCACGAATACTGGCGTTGCACCGACCTGAGCAATAACTTCACCTGTGGCAATATAAGTAAATGCCGTGGTAATCACTTCATCACCAGCACCAATGTTTAAAGCCATCAAGGCAATCTGCAAAGCATCCGTACCGCTGGCACAGGTAATACAGTATTTCGTGCCCACATAGTCAGCTAGTTTTTCTTCTAATTCTTTGACCTCGGGGCCAAGAATAAATTTGCCCGAAGCCAGCACATCCGCCAGCCGCTTGTCCAGTTCATCTTTAATAGAAGCCTGCTGTGCGGCCATATCTACGAAAGGAATCATTTATTTCGCACCTTCTTTATTTAATTTCACATGCACACCACAACGGTCGCAATGCAGTTCCTTCGCATTAGCATCCACGATGGTATCGCCACAGGCACACATATACCCCTTGATTCTGGCGGGATTGCCATACACCATAGCGTAATCCGGCACATCCTTGGTTACCGTAGAACCTGCGCCTACAAAAGCATTCTTACCCAGGGTTGTACCACAAACAATCGTCGCATTCGCGCCAATACTTGCGCCACGTTTAACAATGGTATCTGCATAATCCTTTGATGTATTGCGCGGATATTCGCAACGCGGCGTGCGCACATTCGTAAATACCATACTGGGACCGCAGAACACGTAATCCTCCAACTGCACGCCTTCATACACACTGACATTGTTTTGAATCTTGACCTTGTTGCCGATTTTTACATCGTTAGCAACAAAGACATTCTGCCCCAAGTTGCAGCCTTCACCGATTTCTGCACCGCCCATTACATGCGAAAAATGCCAGATATGCGTGTCCTTGCCAATTTTTGCACCATTATCTACCACTGCCGTTTCATGCGCGAAATATTCTTTTTCATTTACCACTATCGTTACTTCCTTTCCGCATTTTCCATGGCTGCTACAATTTTCTCAGATGCTTTCCCATCACCAAAAGGCTGATAATCCTCATCTATTGTTTGTGGCAATTGCAATTTTGCTAAAATATCTTCGGCCTTCGGAGACGCTAAATTATTGCGATTCCCCACCATAGTTTCAGCCCAGACGACAAAGGGCAGTATGGTCACGCACTTCTTCCCGGCAAAGAACGCTTCTCTCTGCAAGCCGCCGGAATCTGTGACAACGCACTGGGCATGTTTGACCAGGCAGGCACTTTCGAGATAGCCCACTGGCTGGGCCAGGATGATATTGGTCAGCAGCATTTTCTCTGCCAGGCGCAGGGCTCTTGCATGATTTCGCGGATGGACGGGATAAATTACCGGCATATCAAGGCTCTCCATGGCCTTGAAAATCTCCTGCAAATCCTCATCCCGATTGGTGTTTTCCTCACGGTGACAGGTCAAGTAACAATACTTTTCCGGCACCCGGGCTGTGCCGCCGTTTAAGAGCTGCAATTCGATATCGGCGATATTTTTCTTGCCGCTGTACTGGATAAAGGCATCGTACATGGGGTCGCCCACCAGCTGGCCACGTCCGGCAAGCCCCTCCTTTGCCATATCCTCCATGCCGCTTTGGGTGCTGGCCAGCAAAAGGCTGGACACATGGTCGGTGCAGATGCGGTTGATTTCCTCAGGGTTGGTACGGCTATGGGTACGGGTTCCCGCCTCCACATGGCAGATGGGAATATGGAGCTTGGCCGCCGCCAAGGCGCCTGCTAGGGTTGAATTGGTATCGCCATAAAGAAGCAGCCAGTCCGGCTGTTCCTTGACCAGCACTTTTTCAATCTCCATCAGCATTTTGCCCGTCATTTCGCCATGGCTGCCGCCGCTGATGCCCAGATTGTAATCCGGCGCGGGAATATCCAGTTCATCGAAAAACTGCTGGCTCATGTTATAGTCAAAATGTTGGCCGGTATGTACCAGTATTTCCGTATGCTTTTGCCGCAGGACATGGGATACCACCGCGGCCTTAATAAACTGTGGCCTTGCACCTACTACTGTCAAAATTTTCATCGGTCAAATCTCCCTATAAAATCCGTGGATGCCACATCTTGGAGCGGCAGTTTTACCGGCTGGCCGGTGGCGGCGGATTTATAGATGGCCAAAATCATCTCCACAGCGTTGCGGCCAGCTTCCGCATCCACATAAGGAGCGCGGTCATTTTGGATGGCATCCATCATATCGGCGAACAGGCTAGTATGGCCATTGCCATAGACATTGCTGGTTGCTTCTTCCAGACCTTTGTTAGCCTGATCGGATTCCGTTTCATCGGCAAAATCCCATACATCGATGTTATTAGTGGACTTGCCTCCCAGCTTTACCGTGCCGGTTTCACCGAAAAGGTACAGGGTTTCTTCGAGATTCTGCGGATAGACATTGGTCGTTCCTTCGATGGTGCCGATAGCCCCGTTTTTGAAAGTCACTACCGCCATGCCCAAGTCCTCGCATTCCAGATAATCATGGAACTGCTGGCGGGTTTGGGCGTAGATGGTGTCCACTTCGCCGCCTAACATCCAGCGGAACAGATCGATGCCATGGATGCACTGATTCATCAGGGCGCCGCCATCCTGTGCCCAGGTGCCCCGCCATTTTGCCTGGTCATAGTAACCATGGTTGCGGTTCCAGCGCACATGAATGGAACCGTGGGAGAGCTTACCAAAGCGGCCGCCTTCCACGGCCTGCCGCATTTTCTGTACCGCTACATTGAAGCGGTTCTGATGGCAGGCCGCTACTTTGACATTCTGCTCCTTGCTACGGCGGACAATCTCATCCGCATCTTTCATACTCATGGCCATCGGCTTTTCGATAATCACATGAATGCCGTTGTCTATGCAGTACAGCGCGATTTCCGCATGCTTGCCGGATTCCGTGGCAATGCTGACAAAATCCGGTTTGACTGCCGTAAGCATTTCCTTATAATCCGTAAATCGGACAATACTGCTATCCTGCGCCAGCTCATGCTTAGACAGCAGTTCTTCCATTTTCTCCGGCACAATGTCACAGACTGCCGCAATCTTCAGCTTATTATTTACGGCCGCCTTGATATGATTCGTAGCTATACGACCGCAACCGATTAATGCATATTTCATGTTCTACTTCCCCCCATTACAAACGCCAGTAGCGCATTCCCGAAGCCTCTAACTCATCTTTGCGGTAAAGGCTCTTGACATCAATCAGCACTTTTTCGCTATCAGAAAGTTCCGGTTTGAAGAGTTTTTTCAGCTGCATCATGGACATACTACGATATTCTTTATGTCCGACTGCCACAATCACACAATCCGCTTTCGGCAAGTCATCTGCAGGCACTAAATCAACACCATAAGCCTCTTTAGCTACATCAGAATCTGCCCAGGAATCAGCAACAACTGGATCGATCTCAAATTCCTGCAAACGATTGATAATATCTGCCACCTTGCTATTCCGGGTATCAGGACAATTTTCCTTGAATGTGATGCCCAAAATCAGAACCGTAGCTTTTTTCGGTGCCATACCAGCTTCTATCATCTGCTTAATGGCGGCATCTGCTACATAAGCTCCCATACTGTCGTTTACCTTACGACCATTCAGGATAATCTGACTGTGATAACCTAGCTTTTCGGCAGCGTTGGTCAGATAATATGGATCTACCCCTATGCAGTGACCACCTACTAAGCCAGGACGAAACCCCAGTGCATTCCACTTGGTATTCATTCCTTCAATAACTTCTGCTGTGTCAATATGCATTCGATCGCACATCATTGCCACTTCATTAACAAAAGCAATATTAATATCCCGCTGACTATTTTCTACAACCTTGACTGCTTCTGCTGTCTTGATTGTAGATACAGGATGAGTTCCGGCTTTGATGATAATGTCATAAACCTTTTTAATTTCTCTAGACGATTCCTCATCCATTCCAGATACCACCTTGACCACAGAAGTCAGCGTATGCACCCGGTCACCGGGATTGATGCGTTCAGGAGAATAGCCAATTTTCCAATCGACACCACATTTAAGTCTAGAGTATTGCTCAATCAAAGGTATACATATATCTTCCGTAACGCCAGGATATACTGTTGACTCAAATACTACTATCGTACCAGGAGACAAATTTTCGCCAACTGTACGTGCTGCACCTTCGATGGGACGCAAATCTGGCGTGGTATCCTCATTAACAGGTGTCGGCACCGCCACAATGATAAACCGCGCCTCCTTCAAACGAGATGCATCTGCTGTAAAGTCCACTGTAGTCTGTGCAATAGCTGCCCCCACTTCGTTGGTAGCATCTATACCTTTTCTGTACTCAGATATGCGTTTTTCATTGATATCAAAACCAATCACCGGAACATGCTTGGCAAACTCAACCGCAATAGGCATGCCAACATAGCCCAAGCCCACCAAAGCCAGCTTCGCCTGACCGGCAATAAGTTCTAAATAAATATTACTAAAATTCATTAAAAAAACACCAATCCCCTTATTATTTTTACGTTAATTAAAACATGAACCTGATAATTATTACACAAGCAACAATCCATTTACACATGTATGACACTTTGAAATGATTCACCAATAACAGCCACCTTCAACATCTTTATAATTTTTAGGTTTTTCAGTCTCGTCAGGTCTTACCCAACTTTCATTAATATATTTTTGAAGAGCAGGACTGCTGTCATATCTTTTGCCTAATATTCCAAAAATGACCTGTGTTTGACCTCCCAAGTGTACAGCCTTCTTCCCCATATTTTTTATCTCCGATGCTAAAGGGAATCCATAAGCGCCACAACCGATTATAGCAATATCAAAATCAATCTTTTTGATATCATTAATCATTATATCGAGAGCAGTAAACCAGTCTTCATACAATTCAACATTATTCCCAGCTATAGTTTGAATAGCTTTATAGGTTAACAGCTCAAAATCAGGCAATATGTCAGTACGCCCCCCCCAAATAGACATACGTTTTTTGTATTGTCGCTGTATTGTGTCTGCAAAAGGATGAACTAATAATACCCGCTTTCCTTTTAAACACCTCCCCCAACTTTTATCAGCTATGAATATTGCTAAATTATCAAATAATGTAATATTTACATCGTTCGGACAACATTTATTAATGACATAATCTTCTAACATTCCGCAGTGGGCACCAATAACATCAACATTCTTACTTGCATCAATCATTAAATTGCAAAATTTATCAACATCACTTTCAACTCTCTTATGATTCTTTGAAAAGAATCCCGCAGTATCATAAAGCCATCCATATACTCTTTTATACTGCCTAGCCAGATCAAAACCAAGCGTATATTTCATATAAAATCTTCCGAGCAATTGCGCCTCTGTAAATCCATATCTCGCTATCATACATGGTCTGCCACTTTCCAAAAAACTGGCAATCATAGAATGAGCCTCATTTTTGTTACAAACAATTCGATTTTTATACATAAATGGTCTAAATCTAGCAAGCACAGGTGCTTTAGAAAATCTAGGCTTAATTTTTGTATAATAAAGACTAGTTACATAGCTCAAAAATAAACTATTCATCTAATTCCTCGCATTCACGTTCACAATAATGTTTATATGCCTTTAATTTTAACTATCAAGAATAGATGTAATCCACCACTGGCTTCATAACCACAGAACTATCTAAGTGTTCTACTGCATATTCATGTACTGCCTTAGTCATCTCTGTTTTGTTGACAAATTGATTTGACAAATCATAATACCAGTTAACAATTCTCTCAATTTCAAGTGGGGTTGTATCATTTGCAAAATCCACATGATAATCACATTGGTATTTTTCAAACACATCCGTTCTACATCCTGATACTATTGGTAAGCCTTTTGCTAAGTATTCTCTCGATTTTAAGGAACTCAACCAATCAAGCCCTGCTTTATAAAGTGAAAGAGAATCTACAGCTACATCTGCTTGATTATAAATATTCTCAAGCTCTTTTCCTTTTTTAGGTCCGTATACTATAACATAATCAGATAAACATAGTTTATCCACCATAGCCTTGTACTTATCAAGCTCCGGGCCATCTCCTACCATATGAAAAACAACCTTTTTCTTTTGAGTTTTACTATAATAATTATACATTCCGCTTAAAAGTCTTTCTAACCCATGATGTTTTTGCATATATCCAACAAAAACTAAATTTAGTATATTAACATCATGTTCCGAAGGCTTAATGGGCTCAACATCTTTAGTATTAATGCCATTCATAATATTTATTGTTGATACGCCAAATATTTCTTTATCTGGGGAATACGTAGTGAATCTATCAATAAATTTCTTATAAAACTTTCGGTATTTTCTATCCTTATAAATAAAAGGCTTCAACTTCCAAGAATCAAATTCATCTTTTTCATATGGATAAGTGAATATTTCTATGATTATTTTACAAGCCGGAAATTTCGAACGTAGCGCAGACAGAAATTCGATAAAATTTTTATCTGCCATTGTTCTTCTAATATATATAAAATCTGGTGAATCCATATAATTAACAGCTTGAATGTAATCTCTAGGATATGAAACACTTGGTAGCCTAAATAATATTTTATCTACAATTCCTCTATGATAGTTTTCAGGCTCATTAATAGTTATAAATTCCGTATCAAAATAATTATTTAATACGTCTACTTGTCTTTGCATTTTTTTCATAACGCCAGAAGACCCGTTTTGTAAATCATTATTGGTGCCACAAAAAATATAATACCCTTTTTTCATAGACAAAGATTCCCCTCCCTCGCAACACGTAAAACATACTCAAAATAATTATTATTCGTTATTTCGGTGAACGACTTAATTTTCCCTTCCAAAATATTTTCTAGCTCGCTGATAATCATCAGGTATACCAATATCTATAAAATAACCATTCGATTTATATGCTACGATATGAAGAAAATCTATTCTATTCTCTAAAAAATCTTTTTCCAAAGAAAAAGTCTTCTTATCCATATCAGACAAAAGTGTTCTTTCCATGCAATAGATACCACCATTAATAAATCCGTGATCGCAGTATTTTTTTTCCAAAAAGGCGATTACCTTATCATCTTCGGTCATCACCAAAGCACCATAGCGGTCAAAATCAGACATTTCACGGGCTGCCAGCGTAAAATCCGCCCCAGTCTTTCGATGCTGCCGCTCTATCTCTACAAAATCAACGTCGAAGTAAGTATCACCATTCAACACAAAGACAAGATCACCTGTACATAAAGTCATGGCTTTTTTCACTGCACCGCCTGTACCCAATGGTTCATCTTCAACAGAATATAGCAAAGTCATCCCAGCATAGGAATTACCAAAAAATTGTTGAATAACTTCGGCCATATATCCAACAGACAAAATAACCTTCTCAACCCCCTGCTTGACTAATTGTTTAAGTACTAACGTCAAAAACGGAGTACCTTTAGCATCTATCGAAGCCATAGGCTTGGGCACATCCGAAACTACTTGACGCAAGCGGGTTCCAAAACCGCCAGCCAAAACTATAGCTTCTTTCGTTAATAAATTTTTCACTTATTTTCCTCTAATTCATACTCCTCTGCAGTATAATGCACTACAGTCGTACCGGTATTTTCAAATATAAATGGCACATATAACAAATCACGCAAAGCCTTACGCACAGCCGACTGTTTTTCCGGCTCCACATAAAAAAGCAGGAATCCGCCACCGCCAGCGCCAAGCAACTTCCCCCCTGAAGCACCAGCCTCCATGGCCTTTTGATAAACTGCATCTATCGCATTAGTTGAAATACTTGAAGACAAACCACGCTTCAGTTGCCAGGATTCATGCAGTAACAGACCAAAATCATCCAGACTACCCTTGGAAATCAAAATTCGCTCAGCTTCATTAACCATATCCTTCATACGCAGAAGCTGCTTAATTTTGTCTGGCATACTTTGACTGTTTTTCTGCTGTACATCTGCAGAAAAGCGTGTAAACCCTGTAAAAAACAACATCAGACGATCATTTAACTCACGCTTACGCTGATTAGATATTACAATCGGTTTCACTGTGTAGCCATGACGATCCATATCGATTCTATTCAATCCACCATAAGCCGCCGCGATCTGATCCTGAATACCGCCAGCTTCCTTGCACATTTCCCGTTCCAAATAAATGGCCTCATCTGCCAGCCGCTTTTTATCCACCTGTTTGCCTTTCAATGCGTAAAAAGCATTGAGCATCCCCACAGCAAAGGAACTACTTGTACCTAGCCCTGTTCGCGCCGGCAAGTCAGCATCATATAACAAGCGAATTTCACGAATATCCAAAAAACGTATGGCCTCACGAATCAAAGGATGAGTAATTTCACTCACTGTATTGACTTTTTCTTGTTTTGAATATGTCAAATGTGTGCGATAATCAAAAAAAGGAGGTAAATGCCGCACATTTACATAACAATATTTGTCAAATGTCGATGATAATACAGCACCACCATATTCCTCATAAAAAGAAGCTAAATCCGTTCCACCGCCAAAAAAAGACATTCGAAAAGGTGTTCTGGTTATAATCATAAAATCCTCCATGTACTCATCATGAATATATCCCCATCTAATAATCAAGATGGAACACAAACAATATTGTTGTATCCGTTACGATAATTTCTCATTATAATCCTATAAATCCATCATATTTTCTTGATATTTATGAATCAATAGCAGTAAAATCTCTATCTGTTTTTCCAATACGCCCATGATAAGCATCCAACAACGCCCATACTATGGCTCTCCATTCAGAATGTCTATATAATATAAATCGACAAATTTTTAAAATATAGTAAAAAACAGCAATATAAACAGCACACCAAGAATAAAATTCTTTATATTTTCTCAAATTAATAAAATTATTTCTAGCCATATAATACTCTGAAAAACCTGTAGTACTTGACATGCCACATTTATGCCAAAGCTTTGCCTTTGGAACTACCTTCATTCTTATATTATGTATAGCTAAGCGTATGCAAAAATCTGTGTCCTCACAGTACATAAAATATTCTTCTGATAAATTACCAACCTTACGAAAAATGCTATTATGCACTAGCCAGCAACATCCAGTCAAAAAAGAGCAATAAAAAGGTTCTTTCATCTCTTTATGATAATGACATACTCTACCAGTTATTTTGCTTAGTTTCCCTCCGCAAAACCATAATTTATTAGGTGATGAATAATAATACATTGCTGGTGAAACTACAACATTATATTCAGACTCTTTTAACAGTTCTTCTATCATGTTATCAGCGACCGTAGTGTCATTATTGATTAACAATATATAGTCATAATTATTCTTTAATGCAAACGAAATACCAAGATTATTAGCGCCTGAAAAACCTAAATTCTTCTTACTGCATAACACAACTATATTTTGCAATGATTCCTTTAACCTTTTTCCTTCATGGTTATCTGAATTATTATCAACAATTAAAATATCACACTTAATACTAGATTGTTGTAGACTACTAACAGCTTCTAATGTGTCTTTATACCCATTATAGTTTATCATAATAGCCATCATTCTAAATTTACTGGTTATATTATAATTCACAATCGTTTTACACTCCATGCAATCACATTATAAGCAAAATACTTACACATTCATCAATTTAAAAAATATTATAAAACTAGCTAATGTTATCCAGTGAGGCTAGAAGCTTTTTAGCAGCATTAGCCCATGTCATTTTCTTCGCTTTTTTATATGCACACTCTATATAACTATTACACTCGTCTTTATGCTCAATAGCCCAAATCATTTTATTAGCCAAATCTTCAGCATCTCCTGGCTTAGCTAATAATCCAGTTTTTTTATGTTGTATTTGTTCTGATAACCCGCCTGAATTTGTCCCTATAACCAAGTCGTGGTATAACATTGCAATACTCGTTACGCCGGATTGTGTAGCATCAAGATATGGCAAGAGCACTATAATTCGCTTTCCTTTAAAAAGATTCTCTACTTCATCCATATTTATCCATCTGTTAATAATTGTAACATTTTGCAATGTATCGAAATCTGCTTGATAATCAGAAAAATCTCCACTGCCAGCCACTGTTAGTGCTACATTATTATACTTTTGGGTCACTTTTCTATAAGCTGCCGCTAGTACATGCAATCCTTTATAAGCCTCGATACGCCCATAGAACAAAAAATTTATCTTGTTATCATCATATCTAATGCCTATATTTCTACTTCCTGTTGGTATGTCAATTGATGGTAACGGTATTGTCAAAACATCATCAGATTTTTTTTTATATGTTTTCTCAGTAAAATCACGAAAACACTCACTTAGAATTATCAGTTTATCTGCAGTTATGATACGCTGAACGTTCATAAACAATCGCCTATTTATACGACTTTCCCCACTATGTACTACAGGATCATGTAAGGTCAATATTTGTTTTACATGTGGAAATATATCATTTATCCAATATGACCAATAAGTAATCATAGGCACATAGAGATAATCGATTTTTTCATCGTAGAATGCCAACTTTAAACTTCGCCTGGTTCTTAGTTTAAACCATACACTTCTATATAAAAATTGCCACTTATTCGTATAGGTATCTATCTGTACCAATTTTCTTAAAGGTAAGCTCTGCCAATCAGATAAATTATCTGCTTGCTTGGAAACAATTGCTGATACATCCAGTCCCAGTTTGCAAAGTTCTCGAGTCATTTTATAGGCATAATCAGCTCCACCACCAGTTCCACCTCCAGTACGACCTGTGTAATTTACTAATATATGCACTATATGCCCCCCCTGCAATTATTCGTTATCTTCAATGGATTTTTATCATTATTTCCAAGATTAGATAAAGTAATCATAAATAATGGAATCATCCATCCCTGACAATACAAATAGGTTATACCGCCAATTATTTGAACTAATATAAATTTCTTGTCAATATAATCTTCCGCTTTTAAAAAACCTTTAGCTAAAATTAAATAGTATATTATAAAACCAATAACTCCATTGCCTATAAGTATTGTTATCACATCTGTTTCTGGGCTCCATACGCCATTAAACGCAATCAAATTATTTTGCGTATAAGGAAAACCTGCAGTGAACATACCATAACCAAACAGGCAATTATATATACTTGAATTATCTAAAATGTATACTACTTTTTCATAATACATTTTATGTACATTAGCTGAAGCATTCGTATTTGTTGTTAATGATTCAATTACAAGTAATCCTAAATCTATCGCCCTTTGAAAGTAATCAAATGCAAAATCACTAAAGCAACTTACAACTCCTATTATAAGTGCCAACATCACTGTAATTTTAAATATCTCTTTTTTCCTTAAAAATATATATTCTTTATAAAAAATAAATTTAAGTTTTTGATATAGCCAGTAAACAAATAGAACGGCCATTAGTATAATTGCTGTTTTTGATGTAGATGCAAGTAGCGTTAAAATTATAATTACACGTAAATAATAATTTTTAGTTAAAATTAACCCTATTATCTCAATTATTGCGAAACTAGCTGTTTCCCATGACAATCCAGAAATTCTATAAACAATGTTATGAGCTACACTTTGATCCCAATTGATTCCCGCATCTATTCCTAAAAGTTCCCCAAAAACCACTTTATTAATATTTATCCCTTGAATATATCCAAAATACATTTGGGCCCATCCCCAAATTAAATTTATCACACTTGCGTAAAATAACCCCTCAAAAAAAAACATTTTATTCTTCTTTAGTTCTTCATTATTAAACAAAAAAATAAAACAAAACAAGAAGAATATCATTTTAATTTCAAATCCAAATGCCTTTACCATCCAATCATTCTTCATCGTAAGAACAGTAACACACATTGTAAATACAATACTTATAGCAAAAGCAAAGTGTAACGTATATATTCGATTTATCAGTTTTTTCGAACGAATTTTCTCCACTATTTTCTTTAAAACAATACATAGTAATATAAAATTCGCAGCACCTACTTTATAATCTCCTAAGCCAAAAGCCAATGCTGGCATAGGAAAAAATAATCCCCACCAAAAAAACCAATTTCTTGATATATTATTTTTTATCATATTATACAGCCTTTATAAGTCAAATTAACGTCTTTAATTTATGTATCATCTAAGCATCTTTACCGCCCTCTAAAGCATCCGCATAAAACTCCATAGAAATTCTCTATTATTATTTAAATTAGTCCATTATATACACATCTCCATGCACTCAAACACAATTGATTTTTCGATTAATATTTCAATAGTCATGGATATTCTTCCCCTCATCCTAATGATTCTTTTATACCCCTATACCAATCTAATAATTTTCTTCCTTCACTGCTGATATCAAAGCAATTTTCACGTAATTGCTCAACTGACCGATTATTACGCTCACATGACATATCAACTATAGCCTCTGACCAGCATTTTACCCCCGCCTCCAATGACATAAAACGCACAGAAGTTGTCAGACAACATTCTATGGAAACTTTATCAGAAATAACACACGGCAATCCGTTTGCTTGAGCCTCCACTGAAACTACCGGCAATCCCTCATACCAGGAAGGCAGTACAAAAACATCCATAACATTATATAAATCCGCCACGTTTGCTCTCAAGCCTAAAAATTTAACTTTATCTAAAATCCCCAGTCTGCCAGCTTTAGATTTCATTTCACAGCATAATTCCCCATCTCCTATCAAAATCAAAACCGCTTTGTCATCATGCCTAGCTATTTCTGCAAAGACATCCAATAGAAATGAGTGATTTTTTTGAAAAACGAATCTGCCTACATGTCCAATTACCTTTTGCTCTGATGTCAGTCCAATACTTTCACGTAATTTTGAACGCTTTTGTATGTCAAAAGAGTATTTTTCTACGTCTATCGCATTTTTGAAAACCACGACTTTTCCCGAAGTCATAGCCCTCTCTCCGTACATCCATTTTCCAGCTATTTCGGAACATGCCACATAATGATTTGCAAACAATGGCGCAAAGGGTCGCAAAATATATTTCATCAGTGTACGCATCCCTTCAATTTGTACCGCCGTAGAATGATTATGCAGGATTCGTAATCTTGCTCCAGCCAGCCATGCAGGAAATAGTGAAAATATAGATAGTGTATTCATATTAGAATGTACTATACTATATTGACCTCCCTTTACAATATGATAAATCTGACTCATATATCGTAAAATATTCTTCTTATAAGGTTCTACATGATATACACGTCCACCTAAACTTTCTATTTCCTTATCCAGGAGAGATCTTTCATAGCCATCAATAACAAAATCAAATTGTACTTTTGTTCTATCTATATTTCGATAATAGTTCATGATAACCGCTTCTACACCACCACCACAAACAATACCAATAATTTGTAACACACGTATAGGCTTTTGCTTATCCATAAAGTCTTCTATTCTCATCCTTTTTTCAATATGCGCCTTTCCCCAAAAACACTACTTGAAAAGTCTTTGCCAAATACATAATATCCAACCATACTGACCAATTTCTTACATACCATGTATCCATAGCCACGCGTTCTTCATAGGTTGTATCGCTGCGGCCACTTGCTTGCCACATGCCTGTTATACCTGGCAATACCATAGAGTATTCTCTAAAATACGGGCCATAGCGTTCGATTTCTTTTTTCACTATTGGCCGTGGGCCGACAAGGCTCATATCACCTTTGATTACATTCCATAACTGTGGCAATTCATCAAGACTCGTTTTTCGGAGGAATGCCCCTAATCTTGTCACTCTGGGGTCATTAGTCAGCTTAAAACTTTCTTCCCACTCTTTTCTAGCTTCAGGGTTTGTCTTAAGGTATTCTTCCAATTTCTCTTGCGCGTTTGGAATCATACTTTGAAACTTATAACAGGGGAATTCTTTACCATTTTTACCAACGCGTCGGTGGGCAAAAATCACGTTTCCATGATTGTCTATAGCTACTAATATAGTCACCAACAAAAGTATAGGCAATATTAAAAGGCCACCGGCTATAGAGCAAATCAAATCAAAGACACGTTTATAGATTTTATTACGTCTTACAGCAAGATTATTATGCATATGGAGCATTAGTATTTCTTCTGTAAAAAGCACCTGTGCTTTTACACCTATCATTGGTGTCCCAATTAAGTCAGGTACATATGCCAAATTTCGTACAAGAGGCTGTACACTTACAATTAGTTTCTGTATTTTTTCCTTCTCCATCCCTGGCGCGGTTATAATCACAGTCTGACACTTATATGCCTTAATAATCTGTTCTGCTTCGCAGACTTTACCGAAGATTGGATATTTGTTTACCAGTTTTGCAGAAATTGGGTTGTCATCTATCATGCCAGTCACATGGTAACGGTACCCCAAATCATCCTGAAAGAAGTGTAGTGTCCTTTCCGCTGTTCTCCCGGCCCCCACAAGAATTATTTCTTCGTAAAGGTGATGCGCACGTTTCAGCCACAAGCTAATTGCAAAGCGCTCCAGCCATAACAATATGAGCGCCACTAGCCAGAACACGACAAAAAACGACCTTGCCGCCTGCCAGTCTGTGAAGAAGTAAATAGCCACTACGCAAGCCAGTAGCCCATATGTCACGGCGTAGAAAATACTACGTACAGTGTAGATAAAGGGCTGCATTGCCGTATAAGCCCTGTTTTGAGCCAGGAAGATGATAAACGTCAGCGGCAGCCATAGATAAATGTAGCTGCTGTTTAATGACAGACCGTAAAGTTTTATGACCAAACTGCCTGTGGCTAAGATAGCCATATAGTCCCCTGCCATAAATAGTAACGGTGTAAAATATCGTCTAGCCTTTTGGCTTATAGAATTGTTCGTCGATTCCAAAGTCAATGTCACGCAATTCCCTTCTTATTTTTGTAAGGTACTTTTCATATTGCTCAATGCGTATTCACAACATTGACGCACAAGATTATTTACTGATACCTGTTCAGATTCAGCTACCTTAGTCAGTTCTTCTAGCAGATTTCGAGGGAGCCGGAAAGTTTTGTTTATCATTTCTTCTGTTTGGCGCACTTGGAACATACTATTTCTCCTTTATCTTGCAATGTAACTTTTGTCAAAAAGTATACTTTTTGACACCGTGAATATCACAAAACTCATTATAGCAAAGAGCGCAGCTTATGTCTAATTTTTTTGCGATTTTCTTCTCGGAAAGGACTTTTTGAGACTCAGAGGAGAAAATTGATTGTTTGCAATGCAATTTTTAGGAGTATCAAAAAGTATACTTTATGACACATGACATAGACAAAAAGGACATCCTTGCTTGGTTAGCAAGGATGCCCTTTTTGTTAAATATTCATTTCTCTAAGTCGTCTGTAGAAGGTAGATTTGCTGATGCGGCAGGCTTTTAAAAGTTGTTCAAGTGATATGCCCTGATTGCGCCAGCGTTTTACCAGTGATTCAAAGTTTGCCGGTATCTTTACCTCCGGACGTCCGAAGCGGATGCCATTGGCTTTGGCTGCCGTTATACCCTGAGCCTGACGTTTTCTGATGTTATCCCGTTCTGATTCGGCGACAAAGGACAGGATTTGCAGCACTATATCGGCGATAAAGGTTCCCAGCAGGTCCTTGTACCTTCTTGTGTCCAAGAGCGGCATATCAATTACGCAGATATCAATCTCCAGTTCGCTGGTCAGATAGCGCCATTGGTTCTGTATCTCCTTGTAGTTGCGTCCCAGCCTGTCTATGCTCAGGATATAAAGCAAGTCGCCTTTGCGCAGCACGCGCAGGAGCTTTTTATAATTGTCCCGCTGGAAATCTTTTCCAGACTGTTTGTCCAAATAGATATTTCGTTTGGGAATACGGAGTTCCTGGACTGCTTTTAGCTGGCGTGATTCGTTCTGATCCAAAGATGATACACGGATGTAGGCATAAGTTTTCATAAATTTTCCTCCCTATGAATATATAGATTTTAGTCCCCACCTATATACATAATTCATAAAGCGGAAAATCAAACGGGGCTGTGCATAAAGTGATTTCTCACCTATGCACAGCCCCGTTTATTATTTTATGCTTCTTCGCGTTTGTAACAAATCAATCCATATCCAAAACTAATTAGGCACCCGATAACAAAACCGATAGCAGTTATCAGTTTTTTTCGTGGGCCTGACGGTCTGTCTTCATCAGGAAGATTAGCCGGATCAATAACCTGAATGTCCATGGACTCCATGGCTTCCTGAATCTTATCCTTTTCACATTCCTTAACCAGATTGAGATACACTTCTTCTTTCAGCTTAGCATCACTTTTCAGCTGCATAAAATTCATCGCAGCCTCTGGGAAATTTCCCATTTCAGTTTCTTTTTCAGATTTCTTTTCCCTTAATGCAGCTTCGCTAGCTTTAGCCGCACTAGCCTTAGCTTCAGCTACCGCCTGATTGCTGAGAAGCGTTGCATTAGTAGTACTTAAACTAGCCGCACCACTGGAATTAACAGCAGCATTAACCTCAGATACTAGTTGACTGTTTAAATTATCTAATTCTTCTTTAGCCTTTACAACACTGGGATGTTCATCAGTAAATTGTTGCTGATAACCTACCAGTTCTATACGTTTTTCTACGATAGCTGAACGAATTTTTTGTACTACAGCATTATCACTAATGTTATATGCACGAGCGCTTGAACTTTGCTGACCTATTTTAGCCGTAGCTACATCATATTCAGCCTGTGCAGATTTCTGCTCAACAATTGTATCGCTAATCGCTTTATCATAAACGTCTAATTTAGTCATCAAAAGCTGAGCCTGTTCATCAGGTGCATAAATATTATGCTCCTTGGAATAAACGGCAAGTTTAGTGGCTGCTTCATCAGAATCCTTTTTAGCATCAGAAATTCGTTCATTGAGGAACTTAACCAATATGCTCTGCGTCTGCTTATTCATATCAGTCTGCATAGCCAAAAAATTATCCACTACACCTTGGCTTATCATCTGCGCCTCTTCCGGCGTTTTTCCTGTTGCCGTAACCGTTATCAAATTAGTTTGCTTGGTATTTTCTATTTTAAGTGCAGACTTGGCAAAACCTTTAGCATCTGGCTTTTTCTTTTCGTCAGGCCACTCCAGCTTGTCAATAACCGGCTCTAAAACAGCACGGGACTTCATCAGTTCAATATAATTTAATGGGGAACCTGCCGACGAACTGCCACCTATACTTATACCCATAGCCGCAGCCATAGCTGCCGCACCACCGATGTCTTTGCCGGCACTGCGTGTCTGAACTAACGTGGTTGATTCATATGTTTTGGGTAAGACCAGTGACACAATAAGTGCTAAAGCTGTGCAGCCTCCGACAATGCCGCCGACTATTTTACGGCGGTCATATATTATTTGCATCAATCTGCCTAAATCAATTGCTTCTTCCTGACTATTTTCCATTATGCCATTTCTCCGCTTTCATTTTATTTATGCAACAGAAAACCTCCTGTACACACCTATATATGATACCATATATACTCTATGCCAAACAAGTTTTTTTCATAAAATAATAAATATCAGCGAAAACATTATTTGTAAATTAACTATTCGCCTAAAAACTTGGCTGCTATAAACTAAATATCAACACTGATATAAAGTTATTTGTATTCTGCTGCCAGTTTTTTGAACAGGGGCAGGGATTTTTCGATGGTTTCAGTTTTTATGCAGTATGCGGCGCGGAAGTAGCCGGGGCAGCCGAAGTCGGCACCGGGAACGAGCAGCAGGTCGTATTTCTTGGCGCGTTCACAGAAGGCGTAGTCGTCTTCTTCCAGGCACTTGGGGAAGAGATAGAATGCCCCCTGCGGTTTGACGCATTCAAAACCGGCGTCGATAAGGCCCTGATACAGGAGCTGGCCGTTTTTTACGTAGGTGCTGATATCTGACGGCTTGTCGGCACAGCGGCCGATAACCAGCTGCCAGAGGGACGGGGCGTTGACATGTGTCAGCACGCGGGCGGCACCGGCAATAGAGCCATATACCTTGCCGAAATCAGCCACTTTATTCGGCACTACGATATAGCCAATACGCTCGCCGGGCAGGGAGAAGGATTTGCTGTAAGAGTAGCAGACCAGTGTATTGTCGTAGTAATTCGGGATATACGGCACCGTGTATCCTTCAAAAGCGATTTCGCGGTATGGTTCATCGGCAATGATAAAGATGGGATGATTGTATTCCTTTTCCTTAGCCTGCAGAATTTCTGCCAGCTTTTTAATCGTGGCCTCCGAGTAAACGGCGCCGCTCGGATTGTTGGGCGAATTGACGATTACAGCTTTGGTATGTGGCGTGACAAGCTGTTCAAAGGCGGCAAAGTCAATCTGCCAGTCCTGCGGCTGGGCAGGTACTACAACCAGTTTGCCCCCTACGGATTCGACAAAAGCCCGGTATTCCGGGAAGAAGGGTGCAAAGGTGATGTATTCATCTTCCGGCTGAAACAAGGCTTTAAAGCAAATGGTAATAGAGGCCGCAGCACCGGCCGTCAGGAAAAAGTTTTGCGCGGTGTAATCAGTGCCGAAACGTTTGTTGACACTTGCAGCCAGGGCTGCGCGCGTCTGGGGATTACCCGGGGCGACGGTATAGCCATGCACAGCGCTGGGCTCCATATTGGTCAGGATATCAATGGCGGTTTCCTTGATAAATTCCGGCGTGGGCACATTGGGATTGCCCAAGCTGAAATCGTATATATTCTCCTCGCCCACCTCGGCTGCACGTTTGCGGCCGAATTCAAAGATGGTGCGGATAGTTGATTTCTTGGTACCAAGTTCATACATTTTGTCATTTACCATAAATATCCCTCACTAACAAACAGATTTCACTTTTAATAAAACACTGTTTACATATTAACACATTTTTATAGTAAAATAAAGCAAAATGACCAAAGGCACGCGGGCCTTTGGTCATTATATATCATTTATTCGCAAAAATATTTCATGGCGGTCTTTTTCCACTCGTGTTTGGAGTAGAGCATGACGTGCTTGCTGACGCCGTTGGCCTCCCCCAGCTGCTTTACCACCTGCTCGCATTCTTCCCGGCTGTGGCCATGAACCATGGTATAAAGGTTATAGGGCCAGTCAGGTGCGGTATTGCGGTCGTAGCAATGTGTTACGGAGGGGCTTTTCGCCATGTTTTGGGCGATTTCATCAAGCTGCGCGGCCGGAACTTCCCAGGCTACCAGTACATTGGCACTGAAACCAACTTCACGATGGCGCAGGACAGCGCCCATCTTGCGGATTTTTTTCGTCGCCTGCATATCCCGAATGCGGTCCATAAAGACTTCTTCGCTGACACCAGCCTGCTCGGCCAGTGTCTTATATGGTTCAGCCACCAGAGGGAAATCGCCCTGCAGGACGCGAATGATATTTTTATCAAGCTCTGTAATATCTTCTGCGGTCATACTGCTCTCCCTTAATGTAATTTAAACTGCACATTGATTTTGTATTTCTTGTTGGCTTTGAGATTAAGCATATCCTCTACACCATTTAAGGACTGTACCTCAGACAGGATTTGCTGCTCTGTTTCCAAATTAGGTGTCAAAAGTGTAAACCACAGGTTATAACGGCCTTCGCGTTCATAATTGTGCGTTGCGCCAGGGTACGAGTTGATGGACTCGGCCACAGTCTGCATTTTTGACGGGTCAACTTTTAAGGCCACCAGTGTCCCCTTGTATCCCAGATTATTGGAGTCAAAGAACGTGCCAATCCGCCGCAAGTAGCCCTCCTGCTTTAGTTCCTGCAGGCGGTTTAAGACTGTTTCCTCGTCTGTGTCAAGTTCCTCGGCCAGCTTGGCAAAGGGGTGGCTGCATACAGGCAGATTTCCCTGCAGCAAGTTTAATAATGACTTGTCAAAAGCCGTAAGTTCCATCATGATAATCCCTCTTCCCGATGGTGTTCCGTAAAATAAAATAAATGAATCAGATTCACATTTCTCTGATATTATTCTAACAAAGAATCACCGATAACGTCAAGTAAATCTGAACGTCCTTCATTTTTTAGGGAAGAATACGGCAAAACCGAAATTTCCTTAATGCCCAATTTGCGTTTGATGGCCGCAATATTCTTGGCCCGGGCGTTTTTACCGATTTTATCAGCCTTGGTGGCGATAATCAGCACGGGAATGTCATTGTCCACCAGCCAGTTGAACATGTCCACATCAGAGGCCATGGGCTCATGACGAATATCAATCAGCTGACAGACAAAACGCAGCCGCGGTGAGGTCAGAAAGTATTCTTCAATAAATTTTGACCAGATTTTACGGTTTTCCTTGCCGGTTTTGGCATAGCCATAGCCGGGCAGGTCCACGAGATAAAAGGCTTTGCGCTCCTCTACCTCAGCGATTTTAATGCCGACTTCAAAGAAGTTAATCGTCTGCGTCTTGCCGGGCTGGGAGGAAACCCTGGCCAGGTTATTGACACGTGTCAAAGAGTTTATCAAGGAGGACTTGCCTACATTGGAACGGCCGATAAAAACGATTTCCGACAGGTCTTCTTCGGGATACTGGTCCTTTCTGACAGCTGAGGCGATGTATTTGCCCTGGGTGATAATAACCCGTTCTTTGTCATTGCTCATTTTCTCATCTCCTTGTAAAAGCCTTCCCAAACGGGAAGGCTTTTTATCATCATACTAAAGCTGTCTTTAAAACTTCGTCCATGGATTCTACGGGCACAAATTCGAGTTTTTCCCGGACAACTTCAGGTATATCTTCGATATCTTTTTCGTTGTCCTTGGGCAGAATGATGGTTTTCATGCCTTCGCGGTAAGCTGCGAGCACCTTTTCTTTCAGGCCGCCGATAGCCAGCACGTGGCCGCGCAGGGTGATTTCCCCGGTCATGGCTACGTCATTTCTGACCTTGCGTCCGGTCAAAGCGGAAATCATAGCCGTGGCCATGGTAATGCCGGCTGACGGGCCGTCCTTGGGAATAGCCCCTTCCGGCAGGTGAATATGAATATCATCATTCTCGTAAAAATCTGCGGCCAGTTTCAGTTTATCGGAACGGCTGCGAATGTAGGTAAGTCCGGCCTTGGCCGATTCCTGCATGACATCGCCCACCTGTCCGGTGAGGATTAGTTTGCCCTTGCCTTTCAGTACCGTGACTTCTGTCGGCAGAATTGTACCGCCTACTTCCGTCCAGGCCATGCCCGTGACTACACCAACCTGCGGCTTTTTAGCAGCCTTGGTGTCATGGTACTTGGTCTTACCAAGAAAATCGATAAGATTTTTCCTGGTGATCTTTATGGGAGTTTCCTCCCCTTCTACAATTTTACGCGCAGCCTTGCGGCAGACCTGGCCGATAACGCGTTCCAATTCACGGACACCGGACTCTCTGGTGTAATCAGCGATGATTTTATTGAATACACCGGCACCAATCGTTATATCCTTGGCTTTTAAGCCGTTCTGCGTCCGCTGGCGGGCCAGCAGATAACGCTTGGCAATTTCCAGTTTTTCCACTTCGGTATAACTGGAAAGCTGGATTATCTCCATGCGGTCTCGCAGGGGACGCGGAATATTACCTAAATTATTGGCCGTGACAATCCAAAAGACTTTTGACAAGTCAAATGGTATGTCAACAAAATGGTCGCTGAAGGTGGAATTCTGTGCCGGGTCTAAGACTTCCAGCAGCGCTGCTGCCGGGTCGCCGCGATAGTCGCCAGCCAGTTTATCCACTTCGTCGAGCAGGAACACAGGATTTTTCTTACCCACTTTGCGGATACCGTCGATAATGCGGCCGGGCATAGCGCCAACGTAAGTACGGCGATGGCCGCGGATTTCCGCCTCATCACGAATACCGCCTAAGGAGGCCCGGACAAATTCCCGTCCCGTAGCTCTGGCTACAGACGCCGCCAGTGAGGTCTTGCCCACGCCGGGAGGACCGACAAGGCACAGAATCGGCGCGCTGCGGTCCTTGGCCAGTTTATGGACAGCCAGATAGTCAAGAATTCTGTCTTTGACTTTCACGAGTCCATAGTGGTCATCGTCCAGAATTTTTTTGGCGGCGGCAATGTCAACATTGTCCACGGATTCGTCATTCCAGGGAAGTTCGAGCAGGCAGTCCACATAGTTGCGGATAACGCCGGTTTCCGCATGCATATTGTTCATGGTTTCCAAGCGGCTGAGCTCTTTTTCCACGGTCTTGCAGACTTCTTCGGGGTAGTTACCCTCATGCAGTTTCTGCAGCAGTTCTTCGACTTCACCTTTGCCGTCTTTATAGCCGAGTTCCTGACGAATGGCCTTTATCTGCTCGCGCAGGTAGTAATCCTTTTGGATTTTGTCCATCTGCTTGCGTACCTGCTTGCCGATTTTCGTTTCCATCTGGAGGATTTCCATTTCCCGGGAAAGTACGGCGTAGAGTTTTTCGAGCCGTTCCTTCACGTCAATGGCGGCCAGGAGTTCCTGGCGTGTTTCCACCTTAAGATTCAAATGGCTGGCAATGAGGTCAGCCAACCGGCCGGCATCATCGATAATGGCCACGGATACCAGCGTTTCGGGTGGAATCTTCTTGGACATGCGCACCCATTCTTCGAACTGATGTACTACAGCACGGTTCAGGGCCTCCATGTTCAGGGAAGTATCGATACGGTCGTGAAATTCTTCCACGTCCACCACATCAAATTTTTCCTGTTCATGGTACTCATGGATAAAGGCACGATGTTTGCCTTCCACCAAAACTCTGACCAGGTCACCGGGCAGCTTTATCACCTGCCGCACTTCGGCCACCGTGCCGACTTTATACAGGTCCTGCGGGGTAAACTCTTCCTTTTCCGCATCCATCTGCGTGGTGAGCATCACTTCGCGATTCTCAACCATAGCCTCTTCAATAGCAGCCATGGAACGGTCACGGGCGACGTCTAAATGTATCATCATATAAGGGAATACTACCATGCCGCGCAGCGGCAATAATGGCAATGTTCGTGTTTCCGCCATTTGGTTCCCTCCTCTTCTATCCTAAAATATTAAACAAGGCGCTGCCCTCTGCAACGCCTTGCTTTGCGTCTACCCTCAGGCAGATGCCTCCCCACTGTCAGCCCTCTTTTTCTTTTCGATGGTGAGCACAGGGTCTTTTTTATTATTTACCGTTTCTTTGGTTACATGACAAGCTGTAACACCTTCAATCGAGGGAATATCATACATAACATTACGCATGATACCTTCGATAATCGAACGCAGGCCGCGTGCGCCGGTCTTGCGTTTCAGCGCCTCCCGGGCGATGAGTTTTAAAGCCTCATCTTCAAAGGAGAGCTTAACGCCATCAAGCTCGAGCAGTTTGGCATACTGTTTTACCAGTGCGTTCTTCGGCTTGGTGAGAATGCTGATAAGAGCATCTTCGTCCAAGGATTCCAAGGTTACAACTACAGGCACACGGCCAATAAACTCGGGGATAAGCCCGTGTTTGAGCAAATCCTCCGGCAGAATCTTTTTCAGGGACTCGCCCACATTGCGTTTCTGCCGCTTGGACTTGATATCGGCACCAAAGCCCATCTGTTTTTGGCCTAAACGGGCCTCAATGACCTTTTCGATACCGTCAAAGGCACCACCACAAATGAAGAGAATGTTGGTGGTATCAATCTGGATAAGCTCCTGATGCGGGTGCTTGCGGCCACCCTGCGGCGGTACGGAGGCCACCGTGCCTTCGAGAATCTTCAGGAGTGCCTGCTGCACGCCCTCGCCGGAAACATCACGGGTAATCGACGGATTTTCCGATTTGCGGGCAATCTTATCGATTTCGTCGATGTAGACGATACCGCGTTCCGCCTTTTCCACGTCATAATCAGCAGCCTGAATGAGTTTTAAGAGGATATTTTCTACGTCCTCACCCACATAGCCGGCCTCTGTAAGTGCCGTGGCGTCGGCAATGGCAAAGGGCACATTGAGAATTCTGGCCAAAGTCTGAGCCAGCAGGGTTTTACCGCTGCCGGTAGGTCCCAGCATGAGAATATTGGACTTTTGCAGTTCCACATCCTCACTCTTGGCCAGTCCCATATTTATGCGCTTGTAGTGATTGTAGACGGCAACGGAGAGGCTTTTTTTCGCGTCATCCTGACCGATAACATACTGGTCAAGTATAGCCCGGATGTCCTTCGGTTTCGGGACGTCCTTCAGCTCTACCTCTGCTTCGTCACTGAACTCTTCTTCAATGATTTCATTGCACAGTTCAATACATTCATCACAGATATAGACGCCAGGGCCTGCTACCAGCTTACGTACCTGTTCCTGGGTTTTACCACAGAAGGAGCATTTGAGCTGGCCTTTCTCATCCCCAAACTTCAACATGACATCACCCCTCAATCGTTTGCGTCAGATTTTTTCGTCCGTTTGGGACGGGTAATTACTTCATCCACAATACCATAGGCCTTGGCCTCCTGGGCTGTCATGAAATTATCGCGTTCCGTATCAGTATTGATGGCATCCTTGTCTTTGCCGGTTGTGGCCACAAAGATATCATTGATGGTTTCGCGGATACGCTGAATTTCACGGGCCTGGATTTGAATATCCGTGGACTGGCCCTGTGCGCCACCTAATGGCTGGTGAATCATAACACGGGCGTTAGGCAGAGCAAAACGCTTGCCTTTGGCACCAGCAGTAAGGAGCACAGCTCCCATGCTGGCAGCCTGACCGATACAAATCGTCGAAACGTCCGGCTTGATATACTGCATGGTGTCATAGATAGCCAGACCGGCAGTAACAACACCGCCGGGGCTGTTGATGTAGAGATAAATATCTTTATCCGGGTCCTCAGACTCCAGGAAAAGGAGCTGGGCTACAACAACATTAGCCACGCTATCATCAATCGGACCGCCGAGGAAGATAATTCTGTCCTTCAGCAGACGGGAATATATATCATAAGCCCGTTCGCCGCGGTTAGATTGTTCAACGACCATTGGTACATAACTCATTGGAATACCCCCATACGCAGGGAATTATTAGGCAATGTTGTCAATGATGAACTGTGCCGTCTTCTTGCGGAGTACGGTAGCAGCCAAATCGCCAACGCGACCCTGCTCTTTAATGATTTTCTGAATCTGTACCGGCGTAGCACCATAAGCGGCAGCCATGCCAGCAACTTCAGCGTCAAGGTCCTTAGCCTCAACTTTGATATTTTCAACCTTAGCTACTTCTTCCAGCATCAAGTCAGTCTTAACGTTCTTTTCAGCCGTTTCACGATAGTCTTCGCGAATCTTAGCCAGGTCAGTGCCAGCATACTGCAGGTACATTTCCAGGTTCATGCCCTGCTGCTCGAGACGCATAGCCATTTCCTGAATCATAGCGTTTACACGGTTGTCAATCATCACAGCCGGAATGTCAACAGTGATGTTGTTGGTAGCCTGCTCGATAGCCTCAGTGCGCTGCGTGTTTTCAGCCTGACGCTGAGCATTTTCTTCCAGGTTCTTGCGAACATCAGCACGAAGTTCAGCAATCGTTTCAAACTTGCTGACTTTCTTAGCCAGTTCATCATCGATAGCCGGCAGTTCCTTCTGCTTGATGCTGCGGATAGTGCACTTGAACATAGCATCTTTGCCAGCCAGTTCCTTGGAATGATATTCTTCCGGGAACTTCACGTTTACTTCTTTTTCTTCGCCAATCTTAGCGCCTATGAGCTGATCTTCAAAGCCCGGGATAAAGCTGCCGGAACCAATCTGCAGCGGGTAGTCCTGACCCTTGCCGCCTTCGAATGCTTCGCCGTTTACGAAACCTTCAAAGTCCAGCGTCGTGAAGTCGCCGTCTTTAACAGCGGAACCTTCCGGAGCGTCTACCATCTTGCCCTGACGGTCCTGGAAAGTCTTAATCTGCTTTTCCACATCTTCGTCAGTTACTTCAGCAACCTTCTTTTCTACTTTCAGGCCTTTGTATTCGCCCAGGGTAACTTCCGGACGCGGGGTAACCGTAGCCTTGAACACGAGATCCTTGCCTTCTTCGAGGGTAACGATGTCGATGTCCGGACGGGTTACCGGGTCAATCTTCTGTTCTTCCAGAGCATCAGCGAATGCCTTGGGAGCAACGATGTCGAATGCTTCCTGCATGATAGCTTCCATGCCTACATTGCGCTCAATGATTTTGCGCGGAGCTTTGCCCTTGCGGAATCCGGGAATATTTACACGGTTGCCGAGACGCTTTACAGCCTTCTCAGTTGCCTTGGAAACCTCTGCTGCTTCAACCTCAATAGTCAGAGTAACCTGCTGGTTTTCACCATTTTCTACAGTAACTTTCATTGTCTGGGATGACCTCCTGTATTATCTAAATCATGCGCAGGCATACGTTCGCCAGACTGCTGCCGACAATATGCCATACTTTTCATATCATAACACAAGACGCGCAAAAAAACAAGTTTTTTGCGCGTCCTTAAACCCGTTTAGTATTATTTTTTGATAAGATTCGTCATTCTCTCAACCGGTTTTGTCAGGTCAAAATGACCAGCCAGGGAATCAATCTTTTTCCCTTCTACGAGAATCTGGATTTTTTTGATTTCGCTGAACTCCGTCAGGGTGTTGACGAGGGAACCTACCAGCATTTCTTCACCGGTGGAACCGCCAATGAACTTCTTGACCAGATTTTCGTCAAAATCTACATAAGCTGTATCGTCTTTAACCTTGACGCTCTTAATTTTAGCCTGCTTGGGTACAATTGTTGCCAAACCTTTTTCCTTGGTACCGGACATCAAGGCCTTGAGGGCGGCAGTATACTTATCATCATTGCCCAGTTTAACGGTTTTCTTAACGGCCACCAGTTTCATGCCCTGTTCATCAGGATAGTAAACATTGATGGTCAGTTTGCCGTTAGTCTGTGTCTTTTCCGCCTCCGGCGTAACCGTCTGCGGCGAACTGCCCTTTTCCGCTGTAATGGCGGATTTGCTGCTTACATCGCCGGCATTATTCTGTTTATTGTCACAGCCGGGGACGCATAGCAGGATAAGTGCCAACATCGCCAGCAGCATGTAACGCATTTTTTTCATCTAATCATCTCCCTATAAATCAGCCGCGGAAATAACGGACAATGCCCTGCACAATGGCTTTGGCCAGCTTATTCTGATAAGCATCGCTGTTCAGCAGTTTTTCCTCACGCGGGTTAGTAATAAACGCCAGTTCCACCAGGGAGGCCGGCATGCTGGTATGACGCAGTACATAGTAGTTAGCGGTTTTCACGCCACGGTTGAACAGGCCGCCCGCTTTAGCCAGCTCGTCATTTAAATATGCTGCCAGCTTTTGGCCCCGGCCAGAACCTGCGGCATAATATGTTTCCATGCCATGAGCCGACGGATTGGAAAAAGCATTACAATGAATCGATAAGAACAAGGCTGTCTGCGGAACGCGGTTAGCAACATCACAGCGCGCCTGCAGTTCCTGCCTGTCCGTAGCGTTGACGCCATAAACATCCACATCGGTCGTGCGCGTCATGATTACTTTGGCTCCGGCCTTCGTCAGGAGATTTTGGACCTTCCTGGACACAGCCAGGGAAACACTCTTCTCTTTTACACCTGTAGGCCCTACAGCACCACTGTCGCTGCCGCCATGTCCCGGGTCAACGACAATGGTCTTGCCCTTAATTCCCGGTGCATTGATATCGCTGCCTTCACCTGGTTCCAGCACCTCAATGACTATACGGAACGGTTTCTTGCTGCGCCGTTCGGCTGGCAGCGTGCTGATACGGTAATTATTGCTGTTTACCTCATTGACAAAATCTATGCTGACACGCAGATTATCGCCCTGTTTTTCCAGATTAACCTTTTTCGCTAAATTGCCTTTTAGAGCAATATTGTCCCTCAGCTTGCCCTGACGGGTATTTTTCATATCAATAATCAGCTGCCGGCGCAAAAAAGTCATTTCCGTGACTTTATAGTCAGGATTTTCCTCTGTCATACCTATTTCGATACGCAAGGCTTTACGTCCTTCAACTTCGACATTACTAGTTTGAAAATAATTTAATTCATTTTGACTGGCTGCCTCTGCTTTGAAGGGCAGCATCATCAATACAACTGCTAAAACGCCCACCAAACTTGCCCAGCGGAATACGTTATTCATTAAGTCTGCCTCCTTACTCCCTGAGGAGTTCCAATGCCTCTTGGGCCGCTTTTTCATTGGCCTCTTCATCCAGGGCTATATCTATTTTGATATAGTCCCCCTCGCCTGCCTCAGCAGGGAGATATTCCCGGGGGAAATTGACTTTTTTCATATCGTCCCCCAGCAACAGTACCGCCAGGCTGCCCTCATAGCGGTCAATATAAGCGGAAATCATTGTGCGTCCCCTCTTTCCGGCTTGATTTTATAGCTTTTACCATCGGAGGTTACCACGATGGTACCATTTAGGTCTGTTTCGTAAATTTTCAGTTTCAACGACTGATATTTTTTCATGGTCTGCTTATGCGGATGACCGTAGTCATTGCCGGCACCGCAGGAAATCAGAACACCTTCCGGCTGTACGGCCCGTAAGAACGCTGCCGAGGAAGATGTCTTGCTGCCATGGTGCCCGGCTTTTAACAGCGTACTGCGCAAATCACCGGCAAAATTATCGACCATGACTTTTTCCGCCTGCTGTTCAGCATCACCTGTAAACATCATGGAGAAATTACCAAAAATCAGCTTGCCAACCACCGACTCATTGTTCGGATCATGATTATCCGTGCTCTTACTGCCTTTTTCTACAACATCTTTAGGTGGTGACAGTACCTTAAAGCTCACACCGCCGCCCAAGTCAAGAACATCTCCGGCTGTCAGGGCATGACGGGGAATATTTTTCTGCTTAAGTTTTTTCATATAGTTAAGGTATAACTTGGATTTGGACGGCATTCCGTTGTCATAAACTTCGCCAACCTCGTAGTCTTTAAGGACTACACCATCCACGCCGCCAATATGGTCAGCATGCGGATGTGTCAGAATAAGTTTATCAATGCGTTTAACCTGCGCTTTTTTCAACTCTGCCCGCAGTTTTTCCTGTTCGTCCAAATCACTGGTATCAATAAGCACCGTCTGTTCCGCAGTTTTGATGAGAATTGCGTCTCCCTGCCCCACGTTCAGCATGGTTACGGTAAGCTCTTTGTTTTTGTCAGCGCTGGCGGCTTTTTCTTCGTTCTGCGCTGCCGGCTGGTTTGCCGCGTTTGGCGCGCCACAGCCCGTCAGCAGACTGGTAATTAGTAATACCAGCCCCAGAATCATACCTAGTTTATTTCGCATAATTCACCTCATAGCCTTTTCAGAATGTAACGGTAAATTCCTTCGGCCACGCCGTCCTCGTCCACCGTCGGCAGAACATGTTCGGCCAAAGCCTTTAACTCCGGCCCGGCATTGCCCATCACCAGAGCGTGTCCTACCGTCCCCATCATTTCCAAATCGTTAAGACCGTCCCCAAAGGCATAACTGTTTTCTATGGAGATGTTCATATATTCTAAAGCCCGTTGTATGCCGGTAGCTTTGGAAATGTCCGCCGCATATAATTCCATATATTTCAGCAGCGTCGGGTCAATAAGCCCTGTTACCCCCGGCCAGGACAATAGCTTGTCAAATAAGCCGTCAGCGCCCGGTGTATCACAGAGAAACTCCAGTTTGCCGGCTTTGACATTTGACAGGTCAAACTGCCGCACGAATTTCTCAACATCAATATCTATATTGCGATAAACATTTTCCAGCCCCTTAAACTCTTCACGCAAGTAGACGTAAGGATGACTTTCCAAAATGTACTCAACGCCCTTGGCCTCCGCGAGTTTCACCATATCCCGGATTGTTTCTGCCGGCATGTCCTGACGGAAAATTACTTCCCCGTCCAGAATGACCACGGCGCCGTTCATGATGACAAAACCGTCAAAAAGTCCCGATTCCGTAAGCTCGGGGTCCAAATAAGCCCAGGGACGGCCGCTGGCAATGAAAGTATGATGCCCGGCTGCCCGTAATTCCTGAATTGCTCTTTTTACCGGCAGTGTTATTTTGGTGTGGTGCTTACGAATGTTGATTAGCGTACCATCGATATCAAAAAAAATAGCCTTCGTCATTGTTGTCCTTTCCAATAGATACGGCATCTAATCCCCAACAGCAGAAACCAAAAGCCAAAACACCCTAAGTATACCTTATCGAGAGTATCCATATTCTGATAGTCAATTCTAAAAACCAGTAAATATATACCTGCTAAGGCAATCAGTACATCGATCGGCTTGATTGCTTTTTTTAACCAATCCACCCCAAAGTCCCCTATCTATTGTCACTATAATCTTCTCTGTTCCTATGTTACTAAAAATCGCAGTCGCATTCAAGCATTTTACAGCAGGAAATACACTTGTTTGCAAGCACATTGTAGCACCATTCCCCGCTTTTAGGCAATGGTTCGCATTTAATTTACGTTTTATTTGATACTATTTTTTGCCGGCATTATAATAAGTATATATATTTAGGAATGGAGATGTTTCAATGATTAGTTTAAAAAGTTTGGCCCTGCTGGGGGCGATAACTATCAGCCTGCTGGGCAGCAGCCACTCTGCCCTGGCACAAAGCAGGGATATCACTATTGACGGTGACCACGGTAAGTTAGCAGGTGTATTGCAGACGCCCAGCCAGCAGAAAAACTATCCCTTGGTCATCATCATGCATGGGTTCACTGCTAATAAAGAACATGCTTTGCTCACAGGCTTGGCCGATGCCTTGGAAAAAGATGGCATTGCCTCCCTCCGCTTTGACTTCAACGGCCACGGCAAGAGTGAGGGACGCTTTCAGGACATGACCGTCCCCAATGAAATTGAGGACGCCAAAAAGGTGTATGCATACGCCGCCAAACTTCCGGGCGTTACCTCTATTTCCTTTGCCGGCCACTCGCAGGGCGGTGTTGTTGCCAGTATGACAGCAGGTATTCTGGGGACACAAAAGGTAAAAAGTCTGGCGCTTATGGCACCTGCTGCCGTTCTGCGTGAAGATGCCATTCGCGGCATACTATTCGGCAAGCAGTATGATGTAATCAACCTTCCTGCAGCCGTGGATATTTTTGACGGTCTGAAACTTGGTGCCAATTACGTTAAAACCGCGCAGCAGTTACCGATTTATGAAACTGCCGCCCAATATCAGGGGCCGGCTTATATGCTGCATGGACTTCATGATACTGTGGTTCCCTACACCTACAGCCTGCGCTATCAGCGTATATATTTTAACAGCGAAGTAAAACTGCTCCCGCAGGAGGACCATGGCTTTACCAAAGATACCGCCGGCGCCGTAAAACTCGTTGCTGATTATTTCCATAAGCAGCTAAAAATTATTTCAGCGCCAAAGAACGCCTTATGATTGTAAAAAAAATAAGCATTAAGAAGGGGCTGGTGCACATTTATAAAGTGCACCAGCCCCTTCTTAGTCGTAATTCATCTGCCCAGGAATTCTCGCAGCCGCTGCAAGTCCTCCGGCGTATCAGCATCGAGCAGAATACCTGCGGAGGCAGCCTCCACGAACGCCTGCTGCGCTGTTTGCAATGCGCCCTTCAAGCCCCCTTCACCCTGATAGGACAAAATGCCGCACCATACATTTTTTCGCAGCAACACGGGATGACCGGCCTTTCCTTTATAAGAAGGACGTACAACTGGCGCGGCAACCGCGTCCATCTGTGTTAGCAGCGCTGCATCAAACAATGGCACGTCTGCTGGTGTCAGGAAAATACTGGTACAATCTTCCGGCAGAGCTTTTAAGCCCAGTTTCACTGATGTAAACATATCGCTTGTTGCGTAGTCCGGATTGCGTACAAAGTCTATCTGACCAGGAAATTTTTCCGTCAAAAATGACTCCAGAATCTGCGCGTCCCTGCCAGTCACTACAAAAATATATTCACAGCCAAATTGCCTAAAATGACCAATGACGTGTTCTACCAGCGTTTTTCCTGCCAGTTCCAGCATTGGCTTAAACGCTCTCATACGGGAGGATAAACCTGCTGCCAGTATCAATGCCCCGGTTTTCATAAGCTCAGGAAATCCTCCAAGAGATTGAGACATACCTGCCGCCGATAATCAGCGGTAGAACGCTGGTCATCGATAGGCCGCAATAACTCTCCATATTCCTGTACAATTGACGTTCGCCTTGCTGCCAGTTCCGTCAAAGTCAGGCCTTTAAGTTTTGCCTCGAGTTTCCGGCTGCGGATTACTGTTGCCCCTACAGCCCCAAAGGCAAGGCGTACATCCTGCAGAACATCATCTTCCACCCTGCAGATGCCGGCAAAGGAAAGTTTCGCTATAGCCTGCGCTTTTCGGGCGCCTGCTTTGTACCGTTGCAATTTCGTCATCTGCTCATAAGAATTGCAGGGAATCTCCACAGCCAGAACCATTTCCGACGGTTCCAGGGTAATCTTGCGGACGCCCTGGATAAACGCCTCAATACCGAGCTTGCGTGTCCTGAGCTGTCCTTGTTCATCCAGACTCCCCATCACTATCACGGCATCCATGGCATAGAGCAGCGGCAATGTATCCCCGGCCGGGGAGGCATTACAGATATTTCCGGCTATCGTGCCTACGTTGCGGATAGCAGGGGCCGCAATCTCGTGCATGGCCTCTCGCAAAATTTTCGGAATCCGTTCGTCCCCGATAAGCTGTGTATAGGTACAACCAGCCCCGATACGCAGAACGCCATCAAATTTTGACACTTCCTGCAGTTCTGTCAGCCCCTGCAGATAAATCAGCACAGGAGCTGTCCGGCCAGACGGCATGATATCGGTACCGCCAGCTACAAAAATTGCCTCTGACTGTGCCTCCTGTTTCAGACGCAAAGCCTCGAGCACAGAACATGGCATATAGGTCTTCACCATAATCCTGCCCCCTTTTCTGCCGCCATGCGGATAGCCTTGATAATCATATTATAACCTGTGCAGCGGCAGAGATTGCCCGAAATCGCCTCGCGTATGTCTGCCTCCTGCGGATGGGGATTCTTTCTGAGCAGGGCCTCGGCCGCCATAATCATTCCCGGTGTACAGAAACCGCATTGCACAGCCCCAGCCTCACCAAAACATTTTTCCAGCAGCTTGTATTTTTCCGTATCACGGAACCCCTCCAGCGTAAGCACGCTTTTCCCCTGCACATTGGCCAAGGGAGTGATACAGGAATTCCAAAGCATCCCGTCCACCAGCACAGCACAGGCACCACATTCCCCTTCGCCGCAGCCTTCCTTGGGGGCCGTAAGGCCAAATTCTTCCCGTAATACGTCCAGCAGGCGGCTCTGCGGCGGCAGCTGACTTGTGCATTTTTTGCCGTTTAATATAAAATCTATCATGTTCTCCACCTCTGCTTATTTCTGCTGTGCCGCCAGAATACGCTCCGGCGTCAGCGGAATGGCATGAAAAGACTTGCCCGTGGCCTGCTCAACTGCAGCTGTATAAGCAGGTGCACCGCCCAGCAGAGTCAGTTCGCCTGCCCCCTTGGCACCAAAGGGGCCATACTCATAATAATTATCAACAAAGGCAATTTGATTCGGTACCGTATCCATAGCCGTGGGAATCATATAATCAGTAAAGCTGGTCTGACGGATTTTCCCCGCTGCTGATTCCATCTTTTCCATGGAACCATAGCCGATTCCCTGCAGTATGCCGCCTTCAGCCTGGCCCAGCATTACGGTGTTGTCGATAACCGTGCCCACATCAAATACACCCCAAACTCCAAGCAATTTCGTCATTCCGGTCAGGCAGTCTTCCTCCAGTTCAACGACATTGACTCCCCAGGAATACGCGGGGTAAGCATCGCCGTTGAATTTAGCCAAATTCCAAGGAATCAGCTCAGGTGATTCGTAGTCAGCCACTGTTTCCTGCTCCTTGCCGCTTTCCCAGACGGCCTTCAGTTTCTTTGCCGCCCGCTCCACCAGTTTCCCCACGATCATAATAGAGCGCGAGGCCACTGTCGGCCCGGAATCCGGCACACGGTCGGTATCCGGATTGTGGAAGATAACACGCTCCAGTGGCAGGTCCAAGACCACCGCAGCAATCTTACTAAACGTCGTCTTAAGGCCCTGACCGATATCCACACTGCCGCACAGTATTTCCACCGTATCATTTGCATATTTGCGCAATATGACACGTGGGCGCAAGAAATCCTTTTCCGCAGAACCGGTATAGCCACAGCCATGCATGAACAAAGACAGGCCAATGCCTTTGCGGTACCGTCCCTGCTGCGGCTGTGAATAGGCCGCGTATTTGCGGCTATAGTCAGACATTTCCTCTGCCTTGGCCAGTAAATCAGGAAGGGGAACATAATAATGGAACTTGCCGCCGGTCACCGTATCGTTATCCTGTTGCACCATATGCATTTGCCGGAACGCCAGTGGTGTCATCCCCACCTTAGCTGCCAGATGATTCATTAGCGATTCTATAGCAAAAAAAACCTGGGGAGCGCCAAAGCCACGAAAAGCACCATTGGACACTGTATGGGTGAGGACCGCCCGCCCATCAACATCGAGATTATCAATTTTATAAACACCGGCCGCTACGTTTAACGAACGCTGCAGCACTACGCTGGACAATCCCGGATAGGCTCCGGCATCAAGACAGATATCGGCCTTGAGCGCGATAATGCGATGTTGCGCGTCCAAAGCTGCGGCATAGCGCACCCTGCTCGGATGACGTTTGGTTGTAACCGTCATATCCTCCCGGCGATCATAGACGACACGAACCGGGGCCCCGGCTTTCTTCGCCGCTGCCGCCGCCTGACAAGCTATCAGTGAGGGATAATCCTCCTTGCCGCCAAAACCGCCGCCCGTAACTTCCTGCACCACACGGACATGCTCTGCGTCCAGCCCCAGCACGCGCATCACAGCATTTTTCACATGATACGGCGCTTGCATCGAACCGAAGACGTGCATTTTCCTGTTCTCTGCGTCCCATTGTGCCACCATGCCCTGCACTTCCAGATAGGCCTGCTCCTGATACCCGGTAGTGAAAACTTCCTCGACCACCTGCGCCGCTTGCGCAAAAGCAGCCTCTGCATCCCCCTTGTGATAATGATAATGCGCGGCCGTTTCTGTGGCCTCATCCAGCGTCAGCACAGCGGGCAGTTCCTCATAAACCACTTTCGTTTCCCGGCAAAGACGCCGGACTTTTTGCAAATCAGGCCCGGCTAGCATGAGAATTGCCTCCCCGACAAAGCAGACTTCATCAATAGCAAAGATGGGCTGTTCATGTTCATCCGTAATGACAGGCAGATGATTGTCATACAGGTCATGACCGCTTACCGCCACATACCCCTCAGGCAGAACAGGCAGCTTTATATCCAAAATCCGGCCATGCGCTATTTCCGAGCGGACAAATGCAGAATAGAGCATACCCTCCATACGTTTATCACATGTATATTCTGCCCGCCCGGACATCTTTAACCGATGGTCCTTACGCTCAACGGCTTTACTGATATCTTCCATGACTTTCCCTCCTCAGCGGTTCTTTGCCGGGTTCACATACTCCAATAACACATCGACAATACCGCCGCATACCATATGCCCGCCCCTTGCATCATCACCACGCATATCCACTTGTTCCCAAACATCGTGCGTATCTTTTTCCATAAGCATCTGCCGTCCCCGGCTGATAATCCTTGTTTCCAGGATGCCACCGCCGATAGTTGCCACAATATGATCAGCAAATATTAACATCTTAGTGCCGACATTTCGTGGTGCCGAGCCACTGCGGCGGATGATGGTCGCCAACACAAACGGCTCGCTTGCCTGCAAGGCAGCTGTAACGAGTTTGGCCGGAAAATTGCCAGCCTTCCCATTTTTTATCAGTTCGGCCACAATCGCCACACCGATTTCCGTTTCCGTCTCCGCGCCAATGTCCAGGCCAATCGGCGCATGCAGTTGAGCTGCTGCCGCTGCTGGAACACCTGCGGCAATAAGACTTTGCCGCAATAGCTCTGTCCTGCGCCTGCTGCCCATAACACCGGCATAGGCAAAATCTTTTTGTAAAATGGTTCTAAGGCAGATTTCATCATATTGATGTTCCCGTGTCAGAACCACAAAATAATAATTAGCTCCTCCCGGAATCCTGGCCAACGCTTTGCCAAAGTCTTCAACAATTACTTTATCTGCCCCTGCCGCACACGCCTTCTCTGCGTAATCCGGACGGTCTTCAATCACCGTAATATGGAAATCCACCATCCGGGCCAAAGTAATCACCGCCAGCGCCACATGGCCGGCACCGCAGATGACCAATTCCTTATTCGCTGGCACCGGGTCAACAAAAACCGCAGCCGAATCGTTAACCTGCTGAAAAAAATCCCCTGTACCATGCTGCCATAAGATTTTTCCGTCAGACAACAGCACTCTGCTCCCTCGTTCCGGCCCGGCCAATAGTGTAAGCACTTCATTCCTGCCAACAGCCGGCAAGCCTTGTAACGCCAAAAACAAGCCCCTATCCAGCATTTTCCCACCTGCTTTATTATCGCCTAATCCAAACGTGTTAGATTTCTCGTCCATTCGTTTCCCCTATATTTGAATATGTATTCTATAAACGAACATAAAAATCCTTTCGTTATAGTGCTGGACACAGAACATATATTTACACATATAGCAAAGAGAGCATACCTTATGATATGCCCTCTGCCTATTGAGAAATCTAATTTGAACGTCTTTTTCAGAGTCTTAACCGGCAGAACCTACTCCGGGGAGACGAGTCATCGGTCGAACGGCAACCTTGTTTCTTGTCATTCCACGTGACCTTGCTTCATCCCGCACACTGGCCGTAAGATCACCAACTCTTTGATTGTAATAGCGAATTTGTGTTTCCCCACAATCAAGATTCCACTGAATCATTTGTCTTGTCACATCACCTTTAGAGTAATCATAAAACTCATTCTGGTTGAGAGTACGATTATACACGACATAGTACTTTTTGCCATCTACCCAAATATTCTTACCAGATCCATACCCGTAATCAAAGCTGCCAACTACCATGTCCAATTCCATATTGTCCATCTTATTCATGAATTTCTTTTCCATTTTATTTTCCTCCTCACATCTTTAAGTGTTGTTTTTGCTTTCTGTTCTTTATATCCCCGAAAGCGAAAAGTGTGTAGTGCAGGAGAAAAAAATGTAATACTTGACTTTATCAAGCGTATGTATAGGCAAAGGTAAACATAGTCAACTAAGCTTACCGGAAAGGGGTTGTCAAAAATGATGGACAAGAAAGAACTGGAGATTATGGAAATGGAAATGATTGCCGGCGGAATTGAGACGCCCCCCCTGGGGGATCCCCCGGGTTCTTCCTGGGATGATGTGATCATCCCGAATGAACTAAATCCGGTTATTGACAGAGAATCAAGGATGGAGATGATAAAAATGATGGATAAGAAAGAACTTACGGTTGAGATTATGTAAATCGTAACAGGAGGGTGCATTTATCCTCCACCGCCTGATGTGCCAAAAATAAACCTTGGGGCTACATAGACACAACTTCTAATGTTGATCCCTTAAATGAAATCTGAGACAGCGTTGATATCGCTTCTTAAAGAAGATAGCAAGCTGCAGACTACTACCGAAGTAAGTTGTCAAAATCAAAAAGGTGCTTTGATGAAATACAAAAGCATTATATATCACAGCACCTTTTATCATACTTAAAACACAGCTCCGCCCGCCACTGCTTTTTCGTGAGCCTGGGCCGTTGCCTGCACTATTTCTTCATAGCCGGTCAAGGCGGCAAAGGGGGCGAATTGGGCGGCGCGTTTGTACATGGCCATACGTATGTGCCTCTGTGGTTCGGGGCGTGGCAGGTTGATTATGCGTTGGTAGTCTTTGATATCTCTGCGTATTATAAATAAGCAGTCTTTTGAACATAAATGCATAGGAAATTAAAACAATACCTAAATTTACTTACCCCTATAAAAATATGGGGGTAAGTAAATAAATTTGACTCTACCGATTAAATTCTGGTGGCTGTCAACTGGCTGTCAATCCCCTAAAAAAATACAACAAAAAAGCCCCGTGAAAATCTCACGGAGCCTTGATTTACAAGTGGTGCCGGCGATCGGACTTGAACCGATACGTTGTTGCCAACGGCAGATTTTGAGTCTGCTGCGTCTGCCAATTCCGCCACGCCGGCGTTAGCAACCACAATGCGTTGCTGACAAAAAATATATTAGCATACATAGAAGTTATTGTCAAACACTTTTTTTAATAAACCATCAATTCCAGTAAAAAACCACCATACTTTTATTCAAGCCACTTTGTATTACGATGTTTTTCAATAAAAGCGACAAATTCATCTACTGGCAGCGGCGGCGAGAAATAATAGCCCTGTTCATATTCACAGCCCATATCAGCCAGTGTCTGGGCCATATGCTTATCTTCTACGCCTTCCACGATAATAGATATTTTTTCATCACAGAACATTTTCATAATATGAACGAGCATGTTGCTCGAGCTGCGGAAATATGACCATACCAGCTGCATGTCTATTTTTACCATACTGAACGGCAAATTCAGCAGACGTACCAGATTAGACGTCCCGGCACCAAAATCATCAAGCAGGAACCGTACGCCAATGTTTTCCATTTTTTGCATTTGGGAGGCCAACGTATCCATATCCCCAGTGGCAGATTCTGTAATCTCCAGCCGAATCTTATGCAAAGGAATCTTATGGCGTCTGGCAATGCGGTCGAGTTCTTCACCCAGGCCTTTATTCATGCATTGCGCCGGTGACAGGTTGACCGTCACAAAATCTATCCCCAACGCTGCCAGATCATAATCACTGATAAAGTGACATGTCTTGGCAAAAATCTGACGTCCCAGTTCCATAATATTGCCGGACTTCTCCGCAATAGGAATGAATTCCTGTGGTGGTATATAGCCCAACTCATCATCATATAACCTGGCCAGAACTTCTGCCACATTCATCTTATTTTGTTTAACAGCATATAACGGCTGCAGATTTATCTCTAAGCTGCCATTGCGTAAAGCCTTGCCCAGGGCAATTTTTATTTTTTCCTGACGATTGATTTTTTCCAAAAGCATCTCGTCAACTACATACACCTCGGGATTATCAATTCTGGACACCTCGCTGAAAGCGCGTTCCAAACAAATCTCTACGGAATTGACATCGACTTTAGGAATGGAACGGGATAGGAAAATCGTATCCACATCCAGGGGCACTTCCACCCCACCATTGGCATGCCATGATTTCAGGAAACGTTCCTTAATGCTTTTGGTCATTCCCTGCACATCTACATAGTCCAGGCTTTGATTAAGCAGTACCAGCTGTCCATTACCAAAGTAGAAAATATAGAATCCCTTAAACTGTGCATTCAGCCAGGCGCCGATATTGGCGAGGCTGGCGTACATCGGTTCCGTACTGTAAACAGCTTTATAGAGCATATAATCCTTGACACAAATCCCCAGGCAGGAAAAAGGCACACCAGACAGGATAAATTCGGTCACCATTTCCGAAAAGGCAGCCCGGTTAAAGACATCTACCTTTCTATCCCTAAAAGAGTCCGGATTCTGCGCCGTGAGGTAAATAATCAGGATTACCAGCAGACTGAAGAAACTCGTCACCAGCGTATTCATGAAGGAATGACGCATGACCAGGCCGACAGCCAGGATTATATTACCTGTATAAAGGCCCATCTGCAACTTCAAAGACATTTCCCTGCGCCAGTAAAATACCACGCCCAGCGAGGCCAGAATATAAAACCAGGTGCAGTAATAAATGGAGTAATACATGCTGGTATTATGATACCCCGACACCGGGTCCATGGTAAAAATTGCCGCTGTCCAAGGAGTAGATACCACCATAACCACCAGTATCAAAGCCGGCAGTGTCATAATGCGGGAAAATATATTTCCCCACCGTTTGGGAGCATCTGCCACCTCAGCCGCATAAGCAAACAGGGCCCAGCCACGCAGGATAAAGCTGATAAAATAAGCCATGTTAAGCCCATACGAAAAAGACAGGGGATATTCCTGCCAAACTTCATTTAATTCACATGCCCAAATATCTGTAACTGTCATGAAAAGGTTCATCACCATGACCAGCCAGAAATATTGGCTTTTCTTGGTTGGCAACTGACGGCGCAAGTAATATACGACCATCAATATAATTTGTACGGGAATGGTTGCCAAAGCAAAGTCATAGTTGTAAGCACTAAGCCAATTACCCATATTTATTTCCCTCATAATGCTTTCTCTTTTATTCTCTCAATATTATAGATTCGACAATCAATTTACTTTTCCCTGCTGAATTTTTTTAAAAGAAAAACGCACCTGCCAGGCAAGTGCGTTTAAAAGCATTATTAAAATCAGTTTATCAAGCCAAAGGCCTGCAGGCAAAGGATTACCATTACTACAGGAGCCACATAGCGGATAATCACGCGGTAAAGACCTTTGCGCGGCATGCGGCTGCCATCGGCCTCCATTTCGGAAATAATCCATTCCGGTTTTACCAGCCAGCCGATAAGAATTGCCGACAGGAAAGCGATAATCGGCATCATGCAGGCCGTACTGATATAGTCCATAATATCGAGCAGCTGTCCCGTAGAACCATTAGGCAGGCCCACCTCCACATAAAAGAGGCTGTAGCCCAAAGCAATTACTACCGTAATCACTGTGTAGAAGGTGCTGACAAGCAGCGTAACCTTTTTACGTTCAGCATGAAAGATTTCCATACAGTTGGCCACAATTGCCTCCAGAACGGAGATACAACTGGTCAAGGCAGCAAAAATTGCCATCAGGAAGAAAGCAGCACCGATGATAATACCCACAATCCCCAAAGAATTGAACACTTTCGGCAGGGATACAAACATGAGTTTCGGGCCAGCAGCCATGCCTTCCATACCGGAGAAAGCAAAGATTGCCGGGATAATCATCATACCTGCCAGAACTGCTACAGCAGTATCCACAATCGCAATCTGGGATACGGACTGATTAAGGTTTACGTCCTTCTTTACATAGGAACCATAGGTAATCATGATACCCATAGCCACACTCAAAGAATAAAACATCTGGCTCATAGCGTCCAGTACAATCTGAATGTACTTGCTAAGTGTCAGGCCTTCAAAGTTGGGCAGTAAGTAAATAGCCATGCCCTGCAAACCAGTACGAACTGCACCACTGGGGTCATGAACTTCCAGCGTCAGTACGTATATCGAAATCAGCACCACCGTAACCAGCAGCACTGGCATGATTATACGTGAGGACGCCTCAATGCCCCGTTCTACCCCGCGGTAAACGACATACGCTGTTGCCAGCATGAAAATTGCAGCATAAATGCCAGATTCCACAGGATTGGTAATAAAGCCTACAAAATAATCATCACTGGCTGCTGCCGCGCCGCTGCCGGTCAAAAAGGTCACCGCATATTTGGTAATCCATCCACCGATAACTGCATAATAAGTCATTATAATTGCCGGTACCATAAATGTCAGGATTCCCAAAAACTTCCAGCCAGGTTTCATGGCGCCATAGGCCTTAATGGAACTAAGCTGGGTACGGCGCCCAATGGCCAGGTCCGATGACAACAACGCATAACCAAACGTCAGCAACAAAATCAGATACGTCAGCAGGAAAATTCCGCCGCCATCCTTTGCCGCAAAATAAGGAAACCGCCATAAATTACCCACACCTACTGCGGAGGCGGCTGCCGCCAGGACGAATCCCAGCTGGCCGGAAAAGCTGCTGTCCTTGCTTTTTTTCTCGTTCATGTACATCACCTCTAATTCTTAATAAGACCATTATACACCATTACAGTTATTTGTAAAGTATTTTATTATTTACATAGACCTTTGTTCTTCTCTATTAAACATTTATTTTAGCCTTAACATAAAAACAGCCGTAATCCTGGCCATATACCAAGATTTACGGCTGCTTGAGTTAATCCGCTCTGTTATGTCAAATGGACATTTGTATATTGTTAATCTTCATCAGGATTTTCCAAAATATGTTCTATTTTGGTTTTCATCACATCAAAAGCCACATCGTTCAAACCGCTGTTGAGAACGATATCAGCCACATTACGCGTCGGTTCTACATAAAGATAATGCATCGGCTTAACCGTTGCCAGGTAATGCTCAATGATATCCTGCAGTTCGCGGCCGCGTTCATCCATGTCACGTACCACGCGGCGCAGAATGCGTTCATCAGCATCAGCTTCTACGAAAATCTTTATGTCAAAAGCATCGCGCAAACGTTCATCCTGTAAGATAAGAATACCTTCCACGACAATGACGCGGCTGGGATGAATGGTAATCGTTTTATCCGAACGGTTATGCTGCGTAAAATCATATACCGGACATTTTACGCTTTTACCCTGTTTAAGTTCTTCCAGGTGCTTAACGAGCAAATCTGTTTCGAGTGCCTGCGGATGGTCATAGTTTATCCTGCGGCGTTCCTCCATGGACAAGGCATCATTAGCGCGATAATAGTTGTCATGATAAATGACGGTTATGTTTTCACCAAAAAAACTTTTCAAGCGATTAGTAAAGGTGGATTTCCCCGAGCCGGAACCTCCAGCTATACCGATAATCGTTGTTTTCATTTGGTGCAACACCTCCTTTGATAATACAGCATTAGGAGTATTATATCACAAAAAACACATATAAAAAACTGACAATTTGAATAAATAGGTTATAGAGTCAATCCATACAAAACAATATTACCACTGCCCCATTGGTCACTGCTGGTCCTGCTGCAAAAGCTCATACAACTCGACCATTTCACTAATTCTTGTCACTTCTTCTATGCTCAGTTCATGCCGTCTGGCCTTGCCTGTACTGCTATTATAATAAACAATACTGCCCTGTTTGGACTGGGCAATGCGTTTAAACGCCGCTACCGTTTTCTTATCGGCATTGACCACATAATTTTCCGATAGCCATTCCGCATCGGAGGCCATGTGTTTATGCATGGTTGACGGGTCAAAAGACAGCGTCGTGGTCTGACCGCCGGCGGCAATGTCCAGATGGTCCCCCATCACCCAGGCCGTCTGCTCTGCGTCATGAATAGTGTAAAAATAATAAACGTCGTTTTTCAGCAGGCAGCCCCCCTGCCCTTCGGCCACAAACGGGCGCAAATACACACCAGGTGCCAGCTTTTTCGGCCATGTATGTTTATAGTAAGTAACACCATTGATGGTTTCTGAATGCATGCCGCCTTTCAGGTCCTGCTCTTTCTTTTCTGCGGCTTTTTTTGCTGCCGCCGCCTGGATAAGTGCCGGGTCAACCTTCTCTTCCGGCTCTTTTTCCTGTTTCTTCGCCGCAGGTGCTGTTTCTGTCATCGTCTGCGCTGCCTGCCGTGCTTTTTCTACTTTGGCATGTTCTGTTTCATAGGCAAAATAAGCCGCCACACCGATGACCATAATCAGCAGGTACAAAACTGCTGCAACAGCGATGATGTGGGATTTTTTCATAGCTTATCCTCCTGGTATCTCTCACAATTACATTTATACTTTATCCAATACGACAAACGAGCGAAATTTTCCTGCCGGCTAATGATAGTCAGGAAAACTTTCGCTCGTCTGTTAGATTTATTTATTTGTGTCTGCCAAAAACTGGCGGTCCTTGTCAGTAAGGTCAGCCTTAGCCAACAGGTCAGGACGATATTTTTGCGTCACCAGCAGGGATTGTTCCCGGCGCCACTGCCGTATTTTGGCATGGTCACCGTTAAGCAGCACCTCCGGCACTTCCATGCCTTCAAATTCCCGGGGACGTGTATACTGAGGAAATTCCAGCAGTCCCTCATAGAAGGAATCCGTAGGTGCTGATTCTTCATGCCCCAGTACACCTGGCAGCATACGCGATACCGCATCAGTAATCACCATAGCCGGCAGTTCACCGCCTGTAAGGACAAAATCACCAATCGAGATGGCCTCGTCAGCCAGTTTATAAATACGCGCATCAAAGCCCTCATAATGACCACAGATAAAAACCAGCTGGTCATAAGCCGCCAGTTCCTTGGCCTTTTCCTGATTAAAAGTCGGGCCGGACGGGTCCATAATCAGTACCCGGCGATTGGCAGCGTATTCGGCAGTTCTGGCTAGTACATCACGCACAGCCTTATACATTGGTTCCGGTTTTAACACCATGCCGGCACCGCCGCCAAAAGGGCTGTCATCGACATGATGATGTTTATCCTCAGCAAAATCGCGGAAATTGGTAAAATGAATATCCAAAATACCTTTATCCACAGCCCGTTTGGTAATGCTGTCACCAAACGGGCCAGCAAACATTTCCGGAAATATTGTCACCATATCAATGCGCATCGGAAATCTCCTCAGGCATATCTACGACCATGCGGCCGCCTGCTACGTCAATTTCCTTGACTACGGCTTTCAGCGCCGGTATCAGAAGTTCACCGCCATCTGTGCGGCGTGCCTGATACACGTCATTGCTGCCGGTACGCAGGACATTTTCCACCGTGCCCAGCTCATTGCCTGACATGTCAAAAACGGTCAGGCCAATGATGTCAAAGGTGTAATACTCGCCTTCATTTAACGGCGCCGCCTCACTGCGGTCAACGGTCAGCAGCTTGCCGGTAAGGCTCATTGCCGCCTCCCGGACGGGATATTCCTTAAATTTCATCAGCACATATTGCTTATGATACTTACAGCTTTCAATATGGAGCAGTTCACTGCCAACCATAACTTCCGTCATGTCAGCAAAGCGTTCCACGAAATCTGTCAGGGGAATAATCCGCATTTCCCCATGAATGCCATGGGCGGCCCCGACCTTGCCGATGGTAACGCGATTTTTGTCCCGTTTGTTTTTCTTAGCCGCGAATGGCGATAATCTTGTCATCTTCCACCAGCACTTCCACGTTCATGATTTCACGCATGTCATCACCTACATGGACTTCCACCTGATGTTCGAGCGTGCCCTGAACGATTTCCGCACCAATAACCATTTTTTCCATTTCTTCCTTACGGGCATTGGACTCTTCGCGGAATTCCAGACGTTTCTGACGTTCCTGGCCGAAATGAGCCTGAATGGACTGAAAACGCTGTACTTCTTCCATCGTGGGCTGTTCCGGATTAGCCGGCTGATTTTCCTGCATTACACGCTTTTCCTGAATATCAAGCTGCTGCAGTTCGAGTTCAGCACGCTTAATGCCTTCTTCCAGCTCCGTAAGAATCTTCGTCTTAAGTTTTTCCGTAAGTTTTGCCTTAATAGTAACAGGCACTTTCAGTGAAATAGAATCCATGACAGTTCCCCTTTTCTTCATACATAGTAAAAACGGCAAGTCCCTAAAAAGAAACCTGCCGCTTTTATTTTAAATAATCTCAACCGTGACTTTCGTATTTTCCCGAGTGGCCGCGGCTTTGACCACGGTACGTAATGCCTTGGCAATACGCCCCTGACGCCCGATGACCTTACCCATGTCATCCTCTGCCACGTGAAGGCTGAGCACGGTCTGCCCATCCTCCTGCCGTTCATCAACAACGACAGCTTCGGGATGCTCCACTAAGGATTTGGCGATAACTTCAACAAGTTTCTTCATGTCGAGCCTCTTTCCAATAAGCACTTAGCTTACTTCTTCTTGGATTCAGCGAACTTGGACATGATGCCCTGCTTGCTGAACAGATTTTTAACGGTATCGGTCGGCTGAGCACCTTTGTTCATCCAGTCAAGAACCTTTGCTTCGTCAACGTTGACAACTGCCGGCTGCTTGGAGGGGTCATAGTTACCGAGAACTTCGATAAAACGGCCATCACGCGGAGCACGGGAGTCAGCAACCACAATACGATAGAAAGGGTTCTTCTTTGCACCCATACGGTTCAAACGAATCTTTACTGCCATGAAATTTCACCACCTTTCGCAAATTGGAGTGTATAAAAATTAACGCATAAAGGGCATTTTCGGGAAGTTTCCGAGGCCCAGATTGCCTAAGCTGCCTAAGCCCGGGAACCCTTTTCCCTTTTGCATTTTTTTCATTTTCTTCATCATCTTTTTCATTTCGCCAAACTGCTTTAAGAGCTTGTTGACGTCCTGCACTTTGGTGCCGGAGCCCATGGCGATACGTTTACGGCGGCTGCCGTTGATGATACCGATGTCCGCCCGTTCTTTAGGCGTCATGGATTTGATAATGGCCTCAATCTGGCGCATTTCCTTGCCATCAAGGTCAATATCCTGACCTTCCAGCTGTTTTTTGATGCCGCCCATGCCAGGAATCATGCCCAGGATATTCTCGAGGGAACCAAGTTTCTTGACCTGCTGCATCTGGGAGAGGAAGTCATCCAAGGTAAATTCATCCTTGCGCAGCTTTTTCTCCATCTTGCGCGCCTCTTCCATATCAAAGGTCTGCTGAGCCTTTTCTACGAGAGAAAGCACGTCGCCCATCCCGAGGATACGGGAGGCCATGCGGTCAGGATGGAAGGGCTGGAGTGCCTCCAGTTTCTCTCCCATACCCACAAACTTAATGGGCACACCGGTAACAGCCTTTACAGACAGTGCTGCACCACCACGGGCATCACCGTCCAGCTTGGTCATGATGACACCATCAAGGCCAAGGCTGTCATTAAAGGTCTGCGCCACATTTACGGATTCCTGACCGGTCATGGCATCCACAACCAGCAGAATTTCATGCGGCTTGACCTCAGCTTTGATATCACGCAGTTCCTGCATCAAAGCTTCATCTATCTGCAAGCGGCCTGCCGTATCGATGATGATAACATCGTTGGCATGACTTTGCGAATAAGCAATAGAAGATTTAGCAATGGTCACCGCATCGGTGCCCTGCTCCATGGAAAACACGGGAATGTCGAGCTGTTTGCCCACTACCTGCAACTGCTTGATAGCAGCCGGACGGTAAATATCACAGGCAACCAGCAACGGACGTTTGCCCTGCTTTTTAAGGGACAAGCCCAGCTTACCAGCAGACGTGGTTTTACCAGCACCCTGCAGACCTGCCATCATGATGATGGTCGGCGGATTTGGACTTATGTTGATACGGCTCTGCGTACCGCCCATGAGGTTGGTGAGCTCTTCATCAACAATCTTGATAACCACCTGAGCCGGCGTCAAGGTTTCGAGTATATCCTGACCGATAGCCCGTTCCTTGACAGTCTTTATAAAGTTCTTGACGACCTTGAAGTTTACATCAGCTTCCAGAAGTGCCATTCGCACTTCCCGCATGGCCTCGTTGACATCGTCCTCCGTCAACTTGCCATGACCGCGAAGTTTTTTGAATGTTTCCTGCAAGCGGTCGGATAAGCTTTCAAATATCAAACGGATACCTCCTGACCGTGACCCTGCACAGTGTAGGGTTCCAAGCGGTCCAGGACTTCATCAACAGCCTCAGCATTGCCCGGCTGTTTCAGTCCCTTGATTGCTTCATAAATTTTGGCTAACTCCTGACGTTCACCTTGGTAACGGGCCGCCAGGCCTAATTTTTTCTCGTAGGACTCCATCGCTTTTTCACTGCGGTGGACATTATCGTAAACCGCCTGCCGGGATATCCCCAGCTCTTCACCGATTTCCGATAAGGAAAAATCCTCAAACAAGTGCATACGCAGGCATTCCTGCTGTTTCTCCGTAAGCAATGCCCCATATAAATCAAACAACGTGGATAAATACAAGAGCTGCTCCATCATCGCCATCACCTGCTTTAAAAATAGGTGCCAAGGTTTCCCCCTTGACATAGGCTATTATAGCGAAGGTTTTATAGGCTGTCAAGTATTTTTCCTTGGCAATATAAAAAAGATGGAGTGCTCGCCCCATCTTTATCATTATATCAATATCCAATTAACAGGCAGCCGCCAGTTCACACTCATCAGCCTGACGCATTTTCCCGGCGAAGTAATCCGTCAGCCGCACCTCACAATCGGCCTGGCGTCCCAGCAACGCGCGGTCTGCAGCCGTCAAAGCGCACGCATAACCCTCAGCGTCATACACTGTAAAGCTGCGCTGCCCGTTCATCTCGCTGTGGATAATCACCCTGTCAGCACCAACACCAAACTTACGGCTGGCCAGCAGGCGGATGGCATTTTCACCAGGCATATATCCCTGATTCCCGTCCATAATCATAACTTCCTTATCCTCCACACGATATAAACGAACTAACAACATCCTGCTCACCGGCCTTTCTTTATAATCTGCATAAGCTGTAATAATTTCGATGGTTTTATTATAGCAAGGTCAGATTTGCAATAAAAGTTTAAAATATGCTTTCAATATTGCAAAAATTGTACTATACTAAGAACAAATTCGTTATGAGGGGGAAAATTATGAGCGACTATGAAAAGAAAGGATATCTTGTCAGCGACTTCCGTGTTTTCCGTTTAAAAGACGCTGCCTTGAAACCCATCCCCTTTCACTATCATGACTTCCATAAGATAATCATGTTTCTTGATGGTGCTGTAGATTATGTTATTGAAGGCAAAACATATCATCTGGCTCCCCGGGACATTGTCTTTGTTGCCGCCGGTGAAATTCATCGCCCCGTATTCACTGATGATAATAAAGAATACGAACGCATCGTCATTTATGTAGCGCCGGACTTTTTACGGCGTTGGCAACAGCAAAATGCTGAGCATGTGGACCTGGCCCAGTGCTTTACCTACGCCCGTGATAACAGCAGTGTCATGCACCAGCCCCCCGGCACCAGCCATGACCTGCTCTTTCACATGGACAAGCTGGAAAAAACAGCCCGGAGCAAGGGCTTTGCCAATGAGCTTTTCACCGAAATTATGTTCATTGAATTTATGATACTTTTAAACCGTTCCCTGCATGAACATGAATTATCCGGACTGAACAATGCCACCTATGACCCCAAGATTCAACAGATAATCACCTACATCAATGCCAATCTGGCGCATGACCTGCCCATCGATGAACTGGCAGCCCAGGCCTATATCAGTAAGTTCTACTTAATGCGCAAGTTTAAGGCCGACACTGGTTATGGCATTCACCAGTACATTCGCAGCAAACGCCTGCTGCTGGCCCGTGACCTGCTGAAAACAGATATGCCCATCACCGCCATCAGTGAGGAAGTCGGTTTTGCCGACTACTCTACATTCTCCCGGGCATTTAAAGAAATGTTTAAATGTTCGCCCCGTGATTATCGCAAACAATAACCTGACAGAGGCAGAGGCCATCAACTGTATGATGACCTCTGCCTCTTTATATATAACTTATATATCATCAAATATCCGCACAGCCGGCACCTTTTTCATTTTGCGCAGGGATTTAAGCTCCGTCCCATCAGCTGCCTGGGGAACCGGCTTACTGTCATCCGGCACATCTTTTAAATGCGGCGGTTTGCGATAGCAGCTGTCCAGCTTGCCATCCACAAATTCTTTTACCAAAACACTGCCATCAGGCAGCACATGCCGGATTATCTCTGTACATTTCTGCTGGGCTTTCAGCTCGGACAATTCCGCCCGCCGGGCATTCATTTCCTCGAGCGTTTCGGTCAGATTAGCAATGCGTTCCTGCACCAGGCCCGCAAACATATCCTTAAAAGCATCTGTACCCTGTGTCCTGGCTTTTTCCATATTAGTGACGCCAGCCACGCTGTCATCAAGGCCTGCAACTCGCATACCTCTCCCCCCCTTTGCTTTTATATCGGCTGTAAGTGCCGTTTTCTTAAGTCACTTTGTTTGACTTCCCCTGACAACTAGCGTATCATTTAACCATAAACGCAAAAATATACTGCATTGGAGTGAATGCTTTGTTAAAAATAGCTATGGCGCAAATGGAAGTCATCCCCGGTCATCCCGACAAAAATGCCGCTGCCATGCTGCGCATGATTGCCGAGGCCCGGGAACAGGATACCGATATCATCATTTTCCCGGAAATGGCCATTCCCGGATATCTGTTAGGTGATACCTGGGAACAGACAAGTTTCCTCGCAGACTGCGAACATTACGGTCAGGAAATAATCGCCGCCTCGCAGGGGCTCACTGTTATGTTCGGCAATATCGCCATGGACTGGGAGAAAACCAACAATGACGGGCGTGTGCGCAAGTACAATGCTTTTTTCACCGCCCAGGACGGCCAGCTGCTTACACCTGTAGGCCAGTCTTATCCCTATGTCATCAAAACTTTGATGCCTAATTACCGTGAGTTTGACGATACCCGGCATTTCTTCAGCCTGCAGCAGCTGGCTATTGAAGAAGGCAGAACGCCGGCGGAACTCATCGCCCCGGTCAGCCTTACCGTACGCGGCAAAAATTATCATATCGGCTGTCTGCTTTGCGAAGACGGCTGGAGTGACAACTACGCCTTAGAACCACTGCAGATATTAAAGGAAAAAGCCAGTATTGACATGTTCGTCAATATCTCGGCCTCGCCTTATACGCTCGGAAAAAATGATAAACGCCATCGGGTATTCGGCCAGCAGGCTAAAGACGCCGGCGTTCCCCTGTTTTATGTCAACGCCATCGGCCTGCAAAACAACGGAAAAACCGTCTATACCTTCGATGGTGCCAGCACCGCCTACAACGACAAAGGCGGTGTCTGCCTGACCAGCACCACTTATCAGGAAGAACTGACCATTGTGGATTTGGATAAGCTGCCATCTATCCCGGAAATAACACCGGCTGCGGAATCTGACATTGCGCATATTTACCGCGCCCTGCACTATGGTATCCGCCGTTTTCTGGAAAACATTCACATGCAAAAGGTGGTTATTGGCATTTCCGGCGGCATTGACTCGGCTGTTGCCGCGGCATTATACGCCAAGGTTGTCGGCCCGGAAAACCTGCTGCTTGTCAATATGCCCAGCGTCTTTAATTCCGCGACGACCAAAGGACTCAGCAAGGAGCTGGCCGATAATCTGGGTTGCCAGTATGCAGTAATACCCATTCAGGAATCCGTTGACCATACTGTCAAACAGCTTTCCGAAACGCCCATCACCTATCTTACTGACATGTCAAACCAAAACCTCACGGTTTCTTCCTTTGTCACGGAAAATATTCAGGCCCGTGACCGCAGTGCCCGGGTACTGGCAGGCGCAGCAGCTGCCTTCGGCGGCGGTTTTACCTGCAATGCCAACAAAGCAGAAACCACGGTCGGCTACTCCACCTTGTACGGTGACCAGTCAGGTTTCCTGGCCGCCTTGGCTGACCTGTGGAAATATCAGGTGTATGACCTGGCCCATTACATGAACGACGTCATTTACGGACGCGAAGTTGTGCCGCAGGGAATTATTGACATTGTTCCGAGCGCCGAGCTTTCCTCTGCCCAAAACGTAGACGAGGGCAAGGGCGACCCCTTAAAATATCCTTATCACGATTACCTCTTCCGCTCCTTTATCGAGCGCTGGCAAAAAGCCGCTCCCGAAGATATTCTGGAATGGTATGCAGCCGGCACATTGGAAGAAAATCTCGGCTGTGCCCCGGGCCTCGTGGCCAAATATTTCCCCACAGCACAGGAATTTATCGCTGACCTCGAACGCTGGTGGAATCTGTTCACCGGCATGGCCGTGGCCAAGCGCATTCAGGCACCGCCTATCCTGGCCATCAGCCGCCGCGCCTATGGCTTTGACCATCGTGAGGCCCAAAACGGCCCCTATTACACTTTAAAATATCGCCAGCTCAAACAGCAATTGCTGCAAGCGAACTAAAAAAGAGCCCCGCGGGGCTCTTTTCTTATGCCGAAATACTATTGAATTTATAATTAACATACTTGGCGGCAATTTTTTTCATACGTTTGATATACACAACCTGCCAGATAATGGTACAGATTTCAAAAACAATGGCTGCCAATAACCACATTCCCACAACCTCATCATCAATATCGCCTATCTCCACAGCCGGATTATAGGCGGTCAAAGCGTCATAGAATGTATGAATAACTACAGGCACGAGAAAAGCCGTAAGGTATAGCAATTTGTACGGTTCGCCATTTGCTTTATGGAAATGCCCCCTGCCGATATATTCTGCCATAAATATGCCCAGCAGCATGTGGAAAGCTACGGTAAAGAAACGGCAAAAGCCCATAAGCGTACCGCCGTACACTAATTCCTCATTCAGGGTAAAGCCCATGCCCACACCGCCACCGATTAAAATGTATTTGTAGATGTTATCCGGCTTAAACAGTTTAACTTCCAGGACTATCATAAGCAGTTTGGCCAGTTCCTCCGGGAAACCGGCACGAAAGAAAGCCAACGCTGACGCCTTTACAAATTGATTTTCTATATCTGCCAGATTGTATCCTAAATCTACAATTGACATAGCAATGACAATAGCAAGGATAAACGTAATTATCGTAGCCAATACCCCCAGGCCTAAGGAAATATAAGCCTGCTTTGGCGAAATACTGTCTGCCCCGCCCCACCTGAGCATTTTCTTATAAATGAATCCAAGGATTATGGCGGCAAGAATTAACTGAATAAGCTCCATTATCTGCACCTCCCAACGGAACAGCGCCTTCCCTATAACGCCGTATTTGCTTGCCTCGATATAAGAGAAAATTCTCCCTTACATTAGTTTAATCCTGCAATTCAGCAGACTTAATTTCGCCTATGGCAGTTTCCCCTGAGCATTAACCTGCCACAAATGTCTTACTTTCATGGCAGGTATTTAAGAATGTTTGTAGAAGAATTACTTTAACATTAGAAAATATCAAGGTGAATGTCTATGTGTGACGAAATAAATTGGCAGGAATTTTTTCACAAGGCTATCATAAGCGCGGCCTCAGATATACACTTAACCGTCGGGCAAAGGCCATACATGCGGTGCCTGGGAGCCTTGCAGCCACTCGCCTGCTGCCCGCTGACCGAATCTGTGCTTTCAGAAATTTGTGCCTTTATCATGAGTGAGTATCAACGGGAAAAACTGACCAGCGAACGGGAAATTGACATGTCATGGAATTATGACGGGCGGCGGTTCAGGGTGCATGCTTACTACCAGCAAGGCTGGCCGGCTTTGGCGTGCCGCTTGCTGCCGGAGAGGATTCCCAGCCTTGCGGAACTTAATGCCCCTAAAGCCTGGCAAAAGATAAAGGAGACTGACCAGGGACTTATATTGGTGACAGGCCGTACCGGCTCCGGCAAGTCGACAACGCTGGCAGCTTTTATCGCTGAACTAAACCACGAGAAAGCCTGTCATATTGTTACGTTAGAGGACCCCATCGAATATGTTTTTAAGCCTGACAAATGTTTTATCAGTCAACGGGAATGGGGACGTGATTTTTATTCCTTTCCGCAGGCCTTGCGCGGTGCCTTACGGGAAATGCCTGACGTGATTCTGGTCGGTGAGATTCGTGACCGGGAAACCTTGGAAACGGCTTTGACTGCCGCCGCAGCAGGTATGCTCGTGCTCGGAACACTGCATAGCCGCAGTGCGGCAGAAACTATCCTGCGCATGGAAGGAATGTTCCCCAGTAATGAACACGAAAGTGCTCGGGCCTTAATCGCCCAGGTTTTGACAGGGATTATTTCCCAAACTCTGCTGCCAGCGGCTGACGGCGGCAGGACCGCACTCTACGAAGTGCTGCTGTCTGTTCCTGCGGTCACCAGTTTAATCAGACAAGGGAAATACAGCCAGTTGTCAGCGGTGATGATGAGTCACCTGCAGCAAGGCATGCAGACACGCAGCCAGGCTTTGCAGGACCTTTGGCAAAATGGCAGGATAAGCCGGGAAACTTGGGAACGTCAACAGGGAGAAAGTTATGAATTATAAATACACGGCCTGCAATCGTGCCGGCCAGCATTTTCAAGGAAATATTGCGGCCGGCAGCCGGCAGGAGGCCGCCCGGCAAATCAGGCAGCAAGGTTTATGGGTAACAAATCTGATAGCGGCAGAAGAAAAATCTGCGTCCACACGCAAAAATCTACAGGATTTAATCAGTTTTGTGGGCGGAGGCTTTACGACAGGACAGCAGGCACTATTCTTTCGGCAGCTGGCCGTCCTGACAGAGGCCGGGATTCCCCTGCATGAGGCACTGCGTAATTTAGCTGCGGCCAGCAGGGAAAACAGCTGTACTAAGGTCCTAAATAAACTGCATCAGGCCGTAATGCAAGGCAATAGTTTATCAGCGGCCTTAGGTAAATATCCGCAAATATTTTCCGCACAGGTTGTTCACTTGGTACAGGCCGGTGAAAACGGCGGTACCCTGGATACGGTATTGATTCGTCTGGCTGATTATTTGGAACAGACCACCATTGCCCGGGAAAAACTTAAATCCGTCCTGCTCTATCCGCTGATTCTGGCCTGTTCAGCTGTAGGCGCGCTGGTCTTTATGACTTTGGTGATTCTTCCGGCCTTTGCCGCTATGCTGGAAAACCTGCAGGTGGAATTGCCCCTGCCGACAAGAATTTTATTAAGTACAGCGGCCTTTCTTAGGGATTACGGAGATATGACTTTGGTCATTGTCATTTTAGGCTTGCTCGTCATACTGGCCCTGCGAAAATCTACAAAGGTAAAACTGTATTATGAACGCTGTCAGCTGGCCCTGCCCTTATTGGGAAGTTTACGCCTGCATACAGACTGGATGCTGGCACTGTCGACACTAGCCTCCCTGCTCGAACAGGGGATAGCACTGCCGCTGGCTTTGGAAATGGCCGGCAAATCCTTGGACAATAGCTACCTGGCCCAGCAATTAGGACAGGTGCGTCAAAAAATACAACAAGGCAGCTCGCTGCGAGCTGCCTTGGAAGAATGCCCTAGTTTTCCGGCAATCCTGCAGGAAATGCTGGCTGCCGGTGAACAATCCGGTAAATTGGAAACGATGCTGACCAAAGGTGCTGACTATTGCAAAGTTATGATGGAAAATGAATCTGCACGCTTGCAGGCTTTAGCTGAACCTGCTGCCATTTTTCTGGTCGGCGGTCTGGTATTTTTCTTTGTGCTGTCGGTGATTATGCCGCTGCTAAATACTATGGACGCTTTGACCATGTAAGCTGAAGTCATCACATCACTTGGCGCTGCGCTTTACATTCTCACCGTAAATGGTCTTAAAATCGTCCCGCATGGAAACGGAAACCCAGCCATTTTCCGTGGCCAGTTTCTTGCATTTTTCCGCTTTTTTGCTATCCCCCAGTTCTCGCTGCAGGTCATCACACAGCAGGAAGAAGGCCGCACTCTTGTACTTATTATCGTTCACCGTATAGTTAAGCATACTGGTATCACCACTGGAATTACCAAAGGCCAGCACCGGCTGCTTACCTATTTCCCTGACGATGGATTGCACTTTGTTCATTTGGAGATTCTTGATGACAAATTTGCCCCGCACCAGAGAATCTCCTTTTTTATAGGCATAATCCAGTCCATTCTTATCGCCCTGATGGTTGGCTTTGACTTCGATATCGGTGCCGATGATTCGATTTTCGGGAATATGCAGGGCATCACAAACGAGAACGCGCACCAGCTGCCGCTCAGTTCCCGAAACTACATACACCTGAAAGCCATTATTTTGCAGGTACTGAATAGTTTCTACCATCGGCAGGTAAAAGGCCTCGCCCCACTTTAGGTTAGTCAGGCCCTCCACCGGCGTTTCCATAAATTTCCGGACATAGGACGTGTACTCAGGATAGCTCATGCCCTCAAACACAGCGGCCTGATGCGGCGCACTGCTGCCCAGTTTGTCACCAGCATCCTTGCTGCGAATAAACCGTTCCAGCCCTTTGGCAAACTCCCGGTCCGCCGGCGACGCCTTATAGTTCTTGTCATTGACAGCCCGTTCAATGAACAGCATGCCATCAAAATAATAAGGGGCTGTCTCACATATAAAAGTCCCGTCCATGTCATAAACAGCAATACGGTCTTCCACGGGAATGAAATTCTTGCTCTTCGTGTTGGTAACATCTTTAACATAGGAAACAAGCGCCTGATAAGAGGCAGCCTCCTTGTTCCAATACTTGAAGTTGCTGCCCTGTTTATTCACGGAAATCTGCGAGATTTCTGCCCGCGACATGGCCTCAGAGCTTGGTACATCTGCCATAAAGCCCAGGCTCAAAGTTGCTAACAGAACAGCCGTACAAAGTTTTTTATTTTTCATTACCGAAATCCTCCCTTTTCGTCATCTGCCTGCGATATAAGCACATGGCAAATAATTTCCACAAAACTGCAGCATATTCCTGTTTCAAGCTAAAATTTCTCTCTTTGTCTGCAGGAAATACCGCAGCGCACCTGTAAAGCCTGCGGCTGTCCCGAGCCGGGCAAAGGCAATATGCGTATTGGCCAGCAAGGCCGCCGGCAACAGCTCCTGTAAATACTTATTAAGGCGCGGGGCAAAATAATCCTGCTGGGCCATTATCGCACCGCCCATTATCAATACCTCCGGATTTACTACACAACAAATGGCGGCCAGGCCTTGGGCAATCTTTTTCGTCATATCATCCAGTGCCGCCAGCGCTTTTTCATCGCCTGCGGCCGCCCGCTGAAAAACTTCCTCTCCCGTTGCCGCGCCTGTCTGTTTAAGTAATACAGGCACACTCGCCACCCGTTCCAGATGGCCGCCGTCACTTGGCAGGAAACCTATCTCACCTGCGGCCGCAGCCGCGCCATGAACAACATGACCGTCCAGTACCAAAGCGCCGCCTATGCCTGTTCCCACAAAGATACAAAAGGCACTTTTCGTACCCTTGCCGGCTCCGAGCCAGCTTTCCCCCAGGCCGGCAGCGTTTACATCATTTTCCACCGTACATGGCAAATGCGTCAACTTTTCTATTTCTGCACGCAGTTTCATGCCGCTATAACCGGGAAAATTGGGCCCGGCAAATATAACCTCACCTTTTTCTGCGTCAATGAGTCCCGGGGAACAAACGGCCACACCTGCCGCCTGGCCACACTCTGCTTGCAGGCTCTGCACAATCGCAGCTATTTTGCGTGGAATATCACCGCTGCCGTCAGTGTCGATATTCGTCGGCCGCTGTCCCTGGGTGATAATCTGCCCCTCTTCTGTCAGCATTGCGTACTTAATGGCTGTACCGCCTATATCTATACAAGCATATTGTTTCATAATGTTCTCCTGTTCCCGGCAATATTTCTGATGGCCGTGCTTAATTTGGGCAGCAATATTTATGCTGCAACAATATAAACTTCTACGCTGCTGTCTTAAACCCTGCAAAATATCCCCCTGCGACGGTGTTTTTTGTCATTTATACGGCGCACGCAGGAAATAAACGCAGCGTGTAGAATATATCGGGTAAAATCATAGATAAGGTGAGCATTTATGGATAAATTAGTAGCCAGCATCTTAAAACGGCTGACGCCCCTTTGGGAAACCATATATTTTTTCTACCAAAGGTTCACTGCCTACCATAGCATTTCCAGCTGGTTTGACATGGCCTCTGGTACTACCTATTATTTTCTGTTGGGTTTCCTGCCTTTTTTGGTATTTACAGTAAACCTGATGCTGTTCGTCATGGCCTCACAGGTCGACGCTATTTACGGTATGGCGTCCCATTATCTGCCCGAACGTATGGCCGGGCCGCTTATGAGTGATATCACGCGCATTATGGCCAGCCGCAGCAGCCTGTGGATGTGGGTGACAGGTCTTTTCTCCCTGTACAGTTTTGTGCAAGGTCTGGTGATACTGACACGCGCCACCGATAGCCTTGATTATGCCAATACAGCTGCCATGGCCCGGGATAACCGCCATAATATCCTGGTATACGCCAAGGGTATTATCTTTACCTTTGGTTTAATGGTGGTTATATTTCTCTCTCTGGGGCTGCCTGTCTTTGGCAATTCCCTGGTCTACTATCTGAATGAGGACGGCCAGCTGCCGGCCTTTTTCCTCGGACTGTGGAATTTCCTGCGCGTTTTCCTGCCCTTTGTGGTACTCGTTGTCTGGCTCACTTTTTTCTATATCTTTGCGCCCCATTCTTATACGCCACCGTTCAGACAGGCCTTTATCACTGCGCTGCTGGTCACTTTCTTGTGGCTGGCCGCCACAGGTATTTACGGCTGGTGTATGACGCTTATCCCCAGTATGGGCATTGCCTACGGTTCCCTCTTTGGTCTCTTTGCCCTGTTTGTCTGGTTTAAATTCATTGTCAGTTTTATCATTTACGGTATCGAATTCTTAATGGCACTTAACGAAATGGAACTCCGGAACAAAATTGCCGCCATGCAGGCCCAAAATAATTCCTGAACAATATGGAGGCCCCCATAAGTCAGATTATATTTCCTGACTTATGAGGGCCTCTGCTATAGCAATCAGTCCCATCCCATTGCCTTACTTATCTATTTTTTCCCAGTAATTTATCCTGAGAATGTCCCCTGGTTTGATATCCCTGGTCAAAAGCCATTCATTAAGCTCCCGAATCCCCTCACGGAATTCATTTACTTCCCGGGCACCGTAGGTATTTTTCTGCATGTACTTCTTGGCAATACTTTCCAGGGTATCCCCCTGCTGTACCTGGTAGGATACATGTACTACCGTCCAGGCACGATGGTCAAGTTCAGCTGCCTCGGTAATATTGCTGGCACAGATAATAAAGGCCGCCATCATCATTGCCATAACTACTTTTCTCATCGTCCTGTCCTCCTGTATCCACTTAGGCTTATGCCCTTTAAACATATATACGTATCACCTGAAAAAGTATTACAAAAAAAATTAAATTTTTTCAGATTCCCACACTTATTTAGGTGTTCTTGTTTATCTATCTAATCTTTATATCCCTGAAAGCTCAAAGTGTGTATTGTATAAAAAAATTTTTATCGTGACCGAAACACAGACAAAATACTCTCCTTCCCCTATAATGCCTGTGTACTATGGTCAGAAAGGAAATGTTTATGGGTGAACGAATAACGAAAAAACTATCACCGCGCTATGCGGTTCCGGACAGGGAATTATGTGCAGCCTGCGGGGCTTGTGAGGATGTATGTCCGTTAGGTGCCATTGCCGTCTATCAAGGGCAGTTTGCCAAAGTTAAGGAAACTCTCTGTGTAGGCTGCGGCAAATGCGTCCGTGAGTGTCCAGCCTCCATCATAAAACTGGAGGTGCGCGCATGAACAAGCATTGGTATCACTATCTGTGGATTTGGTCGCTGCTTTACTTCGGCCTGGGATTTTTTAATATTCTCTTTTCCTGGCTCGGGCTTATCAGCTTTGCCCTGCCCCTCATTATGGCGATATTTTTCGGCAATAAGCGCTTTTGCAACCGCTACTGCGACCGCGGGCAGACACTACGGGCTCTAGGGCAGTTGGGCTTTTCCCGGCGTAAAGATATGCCTGCCTGGATGAAGGGCAAGGCGTTCCGTTTTGGCTTTATGGTATTTTTCTTCGGCATGTTCGGCAGTGTGCTCTATACAACCTGGCTCGTTTATAGCGGCATCGAATCCCTGCAGCAGGTGGTTTCGCTTTTATGGACGTTCCACTTTCCCTGGGAGTGGGCCTATAGCGGAGACGTATCCCCCTGGACAGCACAATTTGCTTTTGGCCTGTATAGTCTTATGCTGACCTCCGAAGTCATCGCTCTTGTTACCATGCTTTTATTCCGTCCGCGGTCATGGTGCGTTTACTGCCCTATGGGTACGCTGACGCAGCTGATTTGCCAGGCTAAAAGCCCCAACCTGCCGGAATGAAAAAATATCTCACCTTTATTCTTTTAATCACGATAATTAAAGGAAAACAGCACGCCATGACAGAAATATTCCTGTATAGTTATTAACTGCAATGCAACAAACAGGAAGGAGCTTATCCATGCAAAAATCATTTTCGCTCCCTATTTCACGTCGGGAATTTGTAAAGATGGCCTCTTTGGCTGCTGCCGGTCTGGCCGCCGGTACCACGCCAGGTATGGCCGCCACGCCCAGCACGCCGCAGGCAGGAACCATGGCCTATGCAGGCCGCGAAATTCCCCTACTCTTTGATACTGATGTATGCGTTTGCGGCGGTGGGCCGTCAGGTGCCGCAGCTGCCATAAATGCCGCCCGCAAAGGTGCCAAAACCGTTCTCGTAGAACGCGGCATTGCCTTGGGCGGCCTGGCTGTCCTCGGCTGTGTTTATCCTTTTATGGACACACTGGCCCCTGACAGCGATACGCCTTATGTCGCAGAAGTAAAAGACAGGCTGCACCGTCATGGTATTGAACACTATGACGGCGTCACCCGACAGGTTTGGCATAATCCGGAAACTTTGTCACTTATCTATGATGAAATGTGCGAGGAGGCCGGCGTCAATATCTTATATCAGTGCGTACTGGTTGACAGTATCGTGGACAAAGGCAATATCACCGCCGTTATCGTGCAGACTATCGCCGGCCTGGCTGCCATTCGGGCCAAAACATTTATCGATACGACAGGCGATGCCTACCTTGCCCGCGCTGCCGGCGTCCCATTTGAAAAAGGCTATGAAAAGACCGGCAACAACCAGCCCATGTCCTTCCGCTTTGAAATGGGCGGCATTGATTTAAATCGCCTCTACCAGCATGTGGCCGTCGAACTAAAAGAAGACTGGTGCAAGTCCAAACCTCCTCATTTTGAAATTGCCGAGGCCATGCACCGCAAACAGCGTTACAAGCTGGAAGAATTGATGGCACGCGGCGTGGAATCTGGTGAGCTTACACAGAAAGAGGCCGAATACCTGCAGGCCCATTCCATCATCGGCAAAAACGGCGTCATGAGCATGAACTGCCCGGAAATTCCTGTAGAATACAGCGCCTCTGACCCGCTTTCCTACAGCAAAGCCGTTACTGTAGGCCGCAAGATGATGCGTCATATCGCTGCCTACCTTGTGAAACACCTGCCCGGGTTCGAGCATGCATTCATCAGCCGGGAGGCCGCTATGCTGGGGGCTCGTGAATCCTGGCGTATCCGCGGCAAACATTATCTTGTCGAGGACGATTACCATAACCAGAGCCGCTATGCTGACGCGGTCTGCCGTACTGCCTGGTTCATTGACGCCCATGGCGAAAAGGTATCGGAAAAGCTGCCCAAGGGTGCTTATTACGAAATCCCCTACCGCTCCTTGGTAACCAACGAAATCGGCAACCTGATTGTCGCTGGCCGGGCCATCAGCGCCAGCTTTATCCTGCAGGCCTCCATGCGCATTCAGCCCACCTGCATGAGCATTGGCGAGGCTGCCGGCATTGCCGCCGCCTGGGGACTGAAACATGGCATTGCTGCCAATAATGTAGATTGGAAAGCCATACCTGCCAAAGAAAGAAGTTATGTAAGCAGCAGAAAATAATAATACAGATTTCTTAATGAGAAAGCTGGTATAAGCGTGACTGATGATGAGAAATTTTGGCATATCCTCGTAACGCAATGTCAGCGTGAGCAGCTGGAACCGGGAATAAATATGCCAGAGCAAAGTAACAGTGCTATTGTACGCCTGGCTAATTTTTTACTGAAACAGGCTGTAAAACTGGGTGCCAGTGACCTGCACATCGAACCATTAGCACAGGAAGTACGGTTCCGCTGCCGTTGCGATGGCTTGCTGCAAGAACTGCCTTACCGCCTGCCCTTGGAGCTGGCACAGCGCCTAAGCTCCAGAATCAAGGTTATGGCCGGTATGGATATTGCGGTTCGCAACCGTCCTCAGGATGGCTCCTTTGTTTTTTCTGCCGGTGATAAAAAACTCGATATCAGAACAGCTGCCATGCCCGTGTCCGGCGGGGAAATGCTGGTACTCAGACTGATGAACTTGCAGGAGGAACTTTTATCCCTTAGCCAATTGGGCTTTAGTCCGGATACTGAAAACAAATTTCGCCAGCTTATTCGGCGCCCGTCCGGGCTTATAATTGTCACCGGGCCGATGAACTCGGGAAAGACCACCACCTTATATGCGGCCCTGCGTGAGCTGAACGAAGTGGAACGGAATTGGATTACGTTAGAGGATCCTATCGAACGTCATATAACTGGCATAAATCAGGTACAATTAAACCCTAAGGCAGGCCTTACTTATGCCAGCGGCCTGCGGGCAATTTTACGGCAGGACGCACAGGGAATTCTGTTGGGGGAAATTCGCGATGAGGAAACAGCAATGATGGCAGTACGAATGGCTTTGACCGGTCATTTACTCCTCACCACCCTGCACACAGAAAATGCCACCGCCACGGTTTTCCGCCTGCTAGAAATGGGCGTACCTCCATATTTGCTGGCGGCAACGCTGACCGGCGTCCTGGCCCAAAGACTTGTCCGTAGAACGGCAGCTGGTGAAAACGGCAAATTCTGCGGCCGGCTTGCCATTCATGAATTGATGGTAGTTGACCAGTCAATCCGGGAGGCAATTTTGACAGGTCAAAGTCAGGAAGTGCTGACCAGGCTGGCTTGCGACAATGGCATGGAAACCATGCAAACTGATGGCGATAATAAAGCTGAGGCTAGTCTGACAACAAAAGAAGAAGTCCGGCGCGTATTATACGGCAGTTGACAAATCAATCTTTACCATAATAAAACAGAGGCCATGACAAAGTCATGGCCTCTGTTTTTATAGCATTATTATTTTATATGCCCTGCCAGTTCATTTAAAAACGCTCTGGCACAGGTTTCTGATATGAGCGCGGTTTTATCATGCGCTCTTACCTCCGCCAGTTCCTGTTTAAACGATTCAGCCTTAGCTTTATCGCCTGCCAGGACTGCCAGACCCGTCAGGTCTGCCTTGATGATACGCCGCAACTGGGCCAGCTGTGGCTGGCATTCAGCCAGCTGCTGCGGCAAAAGCTGCCGTTCTAATGTGGCCAGACTATTGTCCAGCTTAGTCAATTCCTGAACAACTTTTTCCTGTTTGCTCTGCTTGTCCGCCGGACTGTCAGCCTGCCAGTACTCATTCAGCAGCACGCGCAGGGCAGCACCATCTTCCGGGCCGATAACAGCCCAGGATACCACCATGTGCTGGCTATGGTCAGCAAAATTTTCCATAGCCGGCGCCAAGTTCCCATATAAGTCCTTGATAGCTTTGTGCCAGGATTTAACGGCGTCATAATTGCCGGGATTCTGTGCGTAATCAGCAGCCGTAGACAAACTGATTTTCGACAATTCCGCATGTTTCATCGGATTGAAGAATATCGCCGGAATGACGGAATCCTGCGGTAATTTTTCCACCGATCCCAAAGCCAGCTTGGCCTCCAAATAATCGCTGACCGGATAGTTCCACCAGACACCAAGCTTGCGGCCATACAGGCTGAGGGCCGCCTGATAATCTGTGTCACTCAGCCCGTCAGGCACAACTTTTTCCCCGGTATAGAGCACCAGGATATTTTTATCGAGTGTCTGGGAAAAATCCCGCGTATATTCCTTGATACTGCCATTTTCTTCCATATCCTGACGAAAATATTCCGTCGGTACGGTAATGAGCGGCGCAACGTCCGCATGCTTGGCGATGAAATGTTCATTCACCCAATTTAAGAATTCCGCCTGGCCGCGGCCGTCCTTATTCTTTATATCGTCAAAGAAAATGGCAAAGTCCCGGACGCCCAAATCGTACATGGCCATGAGTTTCTTTTCCATGGCCACTCTGTCCAGTACGCCCCGATAACCGGAAAGCTCTATATCAAGCCCCGGGGAAATGGCAAAGATAAAGCGCACATTGTTGGCTTTGGCAGTTTTGACAAGTTCCTGCAAATCAGCCAGTTTATCCTGCGGATATGGTTCACGCCACTTGGCCCGATGATACGGGTCATCTTTTGGTGCATAGATATAGGCATTAAGATTATGGTCAGAACAGAATTTCAGCATATCCAGACGTTTTTCCTGCGTCCAGGGCGTGCCATAGAAACCTTCGACAATGCCGCGCAAGGGAATGGGCTCAGCCCCTGAGGCGTTTATACTGCCGAAACAAAAGCCACAGGTGACTACCGCCAGACACAACAGCCATTTCATTTTACCATGCAAAAAACTTTTAACCATATTAACACCTGCCTTCTCAAACCTTAAACAATATATCATGCTTGTGCAAGTATTTCGCCAGGGGCAGCCACAAGCAAATCCATAACAACGTAAAGAGCAGAATACTCAAAGGAATATTGCCTATGCCCTTCAGTGTAACAGACCATAGCCAGGGATACAAGGGCATTTCTGACGCTGTATGCACCTGCCACAGCGTCATCAGCACCACTTCCGGCAGAATATAGAACAGCAAGGCATTCTTGCCCAACCAGCGCCAGGGAGCGCATAACCAGCCCATAAAATCCGGCATAAAGGAAAAGCTGATTTCCAGCAAAGCCAGCAGCCACATACAAAAGCCGCTGGTCAGCAGGGCAAACGGTGCCGTCCACAGATTTTTGCAGATTATATCCATATAGCTCCAAAGGCCGCCTGCCAATAGCAGGACGCTGCCATGCAGTATCATTTTGCCCACCCGTTCAAAGACCGGCGCATTATCTACGGTCAAATGACGCCCGGCCATTATGCCAAACAGCATTGACGCTGTAGCGGCAATCGTGCCATACAGTCCCTCGGGGTCAAAATTACCGCCCATATAACAATGGGCCGCCCCCGGGAAAATCCCGTCGATAACCATGCTGATATTATCCGTGGGACTAAACGGGCTGCTCGTATCATACAGATGAAAACACACAGAAGAAAGCAGCAGCAGTAAAAAGGCCATGGTATTTAACAGGGAGTTTCGTTCCAGCCCCCAGGCCAGAATCATGCCACAAAAATACACCAGCCCCAGTCTTTGGAGAACGCCCAACACCCGGCCATGGTCAATAATCTGTGCCAGCAGTCCCGCTGAGGCTCCCCCGGGAGTAAAGAAGTGCTGCAGGATAAGCGGCATCTGACTGAGGAACAGCCCCAGCAGTATCAATATCAACGAGCGCCGTGTAATCCGCCCGAAAATATCATTTTCCCTATTCCGCCCATACTTGGCCAAATGTAAAGCCCCGGCTGTCCCCATAGCGAAGATAAAGCCCGGCATGACAAAATCCGCCAGCGTTATGCCTTCCCAGGGCGAATGGAGCAGCACCGGATACGCCCCGGCAAAATCGGGCAGGCCGTTTACCAACAGCATGCAGGCGATGACCAGTCCCCGGAACACATCCAGGGACGGCAGCCGCCGATGTTGTCTAAGTAACATGCTAAAACCTTCTTTATCACTTATCGTCGAAACTTATTTCTGTTTTAAATCCTCAATAGCCTGGGCAGCTCCCATAATGCCAATTACAGCGTGCTCAAAGGTCAGGCCGCCCTGCAGGTAAACATTGTACGGAGCGCGCATGGGGCCATCGGCACTGAACTCAATCGATGCCCCCTGCACAAAGGTTCCGGCCGCCATGATAATCTGGTCGGTATAGCCGGGCATATCCCACGGTTCCGGTGCAGCAAAGGAATCAACCGGGGAATACTTTTGAATGCCGCCGCAGAAGGCCACCAGATTTTCCCCAGTACCCAGTTCGATGGCCTGAATGATGTCACCGCGTACATCTGTGGGCAGTGGCAAAGTCTTATAGCCCAGACGGGCAAACATGCCGGCTGCAAAAATTGCGCCTTTGATGGACTGTGCCACAACATGCGGTGCCAGGAATAAGCCCTGGAACAGCAGGCGGTTATTGGAAAGACTGGCCCCCAGCTCATCACCCATGCCCGGTGCCGTCAGACGGTAGGACGTAAGCTCTACCAGGTCATTACGGCCGACGACATAGCCGCCCGTAGGAGCAATACCGCCGCCGGGATTTTTAATCAGGGAACCGGCCATAATATCGGCCCCTGCCTGCGTAGGTTCCAAGGTGTCTACAAACTCCCCGTAGCAGTTATCCACAAAGCAGATACAGTCCGGCTTAAGGCGGTGAACTTCGTCGCAAATAGCCCGGATATCATCGATGGACAAGGGATTACGCATACTGTAACCACGGGAACGCTGAATCTCAACCATCTTGGTTTTTGGCGTAATCACGTTCTTAATTCCGTCCATGTCCACTTTGCCGTCAATCATCGGCAGTTCATTATAGAGGACACCAAATTCCTTTAACGAGCCCGGGCTGGGATTTTCATAGCCAATTACCGTCTGCATAGTATCATAGGGCTTGCCCGTCAGGGATACGAGTTCATCACCGGGGCGCAGAATACCAAACAGCACCGTAGCCAGCGCATGCGTGCCCGAAACGAACTGCGTGCGGACCAGCGCGCGTTCTGCACCGAAAATTTTCGCGTAAAGCTCCTCCAGTTTCGTCCGGCCGATATCATCATAAGCATAACCCGTAGTCGTATTGAAATGGGCGTCAGACACCTTGCACTCACGCATAGCATCCAAAACCTTTAAGGTGTTTTCCTCAGCAATAGCGTCCACCCGGGCAAAAAGTTCCTGGGAGTCCTTTAGTACCTCCTGTTTTAAATCAACAAGTTTTTGCGAAAAAGCCAATTTACTTACTCCTTTATTTCATACTTACTAAAATTATCTTTCTCCGACAGCGGCAGGCGCACAGTCATTTTTGTCCCTGCCTCTTCATAGGCCGTTTCCAACACAGCATTAAGGCCATGCAATCTGGTAACTACACTGCCCTCACTATAAGGCACGAGTAACGTCATGCGCACCTGGCTCTCCTGGAAAAAGCCCTCCACCCTGCGCAGCAGGCCGTCAAGGTTCTCCCCCGTCACCGCGGAGATAAAGACACCGTCCCGGCCATGCAGGAGCTGCTCGCGTACATGCGGATTGGTCAGCTTGTCAGCCTTGTTAAAGACAAACAACACCGGTTTATCGGCGGCATTAAGTTCCTGCAGTACCGCCACCACGGCCTCAATCTGTTCTTCGATATGGTCACCGCTGGCGTCGACCACATGCAATAATAAGTCAGCCTCCTGCACTTCCTCGAGCGTTGCCCGGAAAGCTGTGACCAGCGTATGCGGCAGTTTTTGAATAAAACCTACCGTATCTGTCAGCAGTATTTCCTGTTTCTCGGGCAGCACCAAATGCCTGGTTGTCGGGTCCAAAGTAGCAAACAGCTTGTCCTCGGCAAAGACCTCCGAACCAGTGAGTTTATTGAGCAGGGTGGACTTGCCGGCATTGGTATAACCTACCAGTGCCACCAGCGGAATCCGCGATTCCTTGCGCCGGCTGCGGTGCAGGCTGCGGCTTTTGGCCACACCCTTAATCTGTTCCTCGATATCATGAATCTTACTGTATATCCGCCGCCGGTCAACTTCGAGCTTTGTTTCCCCAGGGCCTCTGGTACCTATACCGCCGCCCAGACGTGACAGGGCCAGTCCCTGACCGCTGAGACGCGGCAGATTGTAACGCAGCTGCGCCAGTTCCACCTGCAGCTTGCCCTCCCGGGACCTGGCCCGTTGAGCAAAGATATCCAGTATCAAGGCTGTGCGGTCAATGACCTTAATGCCGAGCATTCTTTCAAGATTATGCTGCTGTGAGGGCGTCAGTTCATCATCGACAATCAGCAGTGTAGCCTCGAGGTTCTGCACCTCCATGGCCAGTTCATTCACCTTGCCCTTGCCCAGGAATAAAGCCGCGTCCGGTTTTTCCTTGCGCTGGGTAAAACAGCCTACTATTTTCGCACCGGCAGTTTCCGTAAGTCTGGCCAGCTCGGCCATGGATTCCTCCATGGGAAAAATGCCGCCAGACCGTTCCACACCAGCCAGAATGGCCCGTTCTTCCTCGTCCGCTGTGGTTTTCGTACTTTGGGCGGCCAGTTTCTTATTGACCACCGTAATCAGCATGTTGAGGTTAATCTGGTGCAGCACCTTATCTTCTGCCGGGCCATACTGCGTAAGTATCTGCGTGCCATCTTCGCCGGCCTCTCCCGTAAAAAAGGCCAGACAGCCCACAATCTTGCCCTCCCGGCGTCCCAGGGCCGCCATGCAGTCAAAGCGCAGGCGCCGCAGGGAAGATAAATCCGGGTCACTCAGGCGCACATCGCCGCTGGGATGGGTATGGATACAGCGTATTCCCGACAGGCGCAGCTCCGAACGCGTCTTTTGTTTGAACTCCGGCAGGTCAACCGTTGCCGTATCCCCGAGGGACACCTGCACGACCTTGCCCTGACGATTCAGGTAAACAGCCACTTCCCTGTCCGTATCCGCCGTAATGGACAGCATACTTTCATTCAGTTCCCTGGTAGACAGCTGGCCGATAGGCACACGCAAATCATACAGGGCTTGCAGTTTTTCCAGTATATAAGTTTTTATATTGGCCAAATCGCCATTTACTTGCATGTTTTTTCTCCCGGTCAGCCACGATTTACGATATTGCCGATGTGTTTAAGCATAATGGACAGGGTACCATCATCGTTGTTGTGGAACTCGAGATACTCCGTATTGTCAAAGTAATCCGAGGGAATTGTCAGTTCTATCCCCGTATCCGTCTTTAACTTATGCTTGCACATCTTCTTGATGGTTGCCTCCTGGTCCATTTTTACCGGTTCGGTAAAACCGGCCTCTTTGATGGCATTGTCAAAGTCCGCCTGCATGGAAGGATTCTCCTTGAATATCTCCTTGCCGGCCTCCACGAGGTCGAGCTCGTCACTGCTCTGCATATTTTCCGTCACATAGCTTTTCACTGCCGCCTCGGTAGCCACCTTGTCCTGACCATAGGCCTCGGCCACCTTTGCCGCCGTCTTGCTGAGGTTCTTTATGGCCTCCTTCGGGGAAGGAGCCAGGCTGCATTCCAGCAGGATTTCCGGAAATACATAGACACTGCTGCCATCAATGGTATATTTTTTCGCCGTCACCGAAATTTCTTTCGTTTCCGCATTGATGAACGCATATTCTTCCATTTTCTGACTGAGGTTAGGCATGATGGAATAGTGATTGATGATTTCATTCTTTATGCCCTTATCCGTCTGATTCACCTGATGGGTATAGCCGATATGGCTGTTGGATTTAAAAATGACAATCTGACGCACATCATCAATACGTACATCAGCCACAATAACATCGGCCGAGGCCATTTCCTCAGCATGAACAAAAGCCTCTTCGAGTTTCTTGGCCAGTTCCTTGGAAAACGGCACAAAGGACATTTCCCCCGCCAGGTATTCACTAAGCAGCTCCTGGCAATGACTGTCATCATAGAAAGAGCCTGGTTTGGCATCTTGACTTCCCCAGGCCTTTTCTATATGTTTCAGCAAAAACGTTTCGATACTGTCCTGTACCGTCAAAGTTTCGTCAGAATACACCGTCATGCCCGAATTAAAGTCCAGTATATGAAGTATTGCCTTATCTATGATTATCATGCTTTTTCCTGCTCCTTTCGTGCCTGCTCCTCTGCCCAGCCGCGCACCTGCTGCAAGCGTGCTGTCATACGGCTCCGCAATTTTTCCTCCAGCTCCTCCAAGTCGCTGGCGTCAAATTCGTAACTTACATCGGGAATATTCCATATACGAGCCTCAGCAAAGAACTCGTCCCGGTAAATATTATAATAAACCGTAAAGCTGCTTTCTAACGCAAAATTTACATAATCGATAACAATATACGAGCCATTATTGATTTTGACCGGTTCCTGCGGACGGATAAACAGGGAGAAACCTTCCTTTTCCGCCGGCAGTTCCTGCCCTGCCTCCCAGGTCAGAATTTTCTTATCCACGACAATACTGCTTAAAGTCGCAGGATTAAACTCAGCCATATCATGGAGCATTTGCTCAAACTGCGCTTTTAAAAGCTCCTCAAACTCAGCCAGGCTGCCGGTAATGAATTCTATACGGCAGAATTCTATGAGGCCAATTTTTAATCTGACCTTGTACTCATGGGTTTCTTCATGAAAGTAAACAATGGCGCTTTTATGCCATTCTTCATTGACATAACGGTACAAGTCATACTTATCCTTGCCGACAGCCGGTTCCCGGTCAAGGGTAAAGCCCTGCCAGGTATCCGGCAGTTCCTGCATATACTGCCAGGAGGCCGTTTCTTCTTTTATCTTTGCAATGGTTTCCTCTTTCATGGCCTGCTCCCATATAGAAAAAGCCCCTAGGCTATGCCTAAGAGCTCATACAAATCAAAATCTGCTTAAAGTTAAATAAGTAGGTAAAATATGCTCCTTTGCTTACCTATAATAACTCATTTTCCCTAATTCAGTCAAATTTTCTTTTTCCCCTGCCAGCCCCCTGTTGGGGTTAAATCTTTATTTATCGTAGTTTTCTTTCTCATAGATTACATACTCCATGAGATATTCGATATGAATACCGGCATGATTGTCCCCGGCCTCCCAGACATCCATGATACGATTGAACACGACGGGGAAATCATTCTCCGAAAGATTCTGCAAAAGTACAAAAAACTGATTAGGCTTGTGCCGCAGTATCATATCGCTTTTCCGCAGGGTGTCCTGCAGGCAGAGCTCGAATCTGTCGGCAGCATCCAACAGACTGTATGGGCGTTTCTCCCCATTATTTTCTTCCGACAGGATAAACATCAGTTTGACGACCATGCCGCCATAGCGCTTGTAGAACTGCCGCAGGAACCGATAGATAAGGGAGAATTTCTCCAGGTCGATAGAAATCGCCCCGCCACTTCGCTGCCAGCCCTCCACCAGCTGCGTAATATGGATAAACTCATTTTTGATATCAGTCTCACCGGTTAACTCGGTTACGCCATCCTGTCCATACAACCTGCTGCCGTTCTTGCCATTTTGTTTTACCTTATACAGGGCACTGTCAGCCAGGGGAAAGAGCATCTCATAGTCCCGTCCATGGTCCGGTACCAATACGGCCCCCATTGAAATGCTCAGGGGAATGTCAAAGCTCTCCCCGGCTAGTTTTACCGCCTCTTTAAGCAGCCCCTCATTCAGTCTGCGATGCAGGCTGGACAACGCCGTTTCATTTACCATATTGGCGAAAAAGCCCATGAACTCGTCTCCGCCAATTCGCGCCACCACGTCCTGCACCCTGATATTACGCCGGACAACATCAGCCAAAGCCTGCAAAAACTTATCGCCCATGCTGTGACCATAAATATCATTGACCATCTTGAAATTATCAAGGTCGAAAACCACCAACATACCTGACTGCCCGGCACAGAGTTTGGCAATTCTGGCTGTACCTGCCGCTTTATTCAAAAAACCGGTCAGCTTGTCGAGCGCCGCCTCTTCTTTCAGGCTCTCGATTTCCTTGTTATGATTGACGGTATTCATTATGCGTCTTATGAGGATATCCTTATGGATAGGCTTGCGAATAAAATCCGCTGCCCCCTGTTCAAAACTGCGGCTCTCCACCTCACTTGTTTCCATGCCGCTTAAGAATATGATAGGTGTAGACGCCCGGCCGGCCTGCTCTTCCAGTTTCCGCAGTTCCTGAAAGGTTTCAAACCCGTCCTTTTCCGGCATCTGTACATCGAGCAATACCAAATCCGGCGAATTTTTGGTCATAAATTTCAACAAGTCACGTCCGGAACGCAGGCAGCTGACACGCATATCATGCTCGCGCAGGATACGCTTAACATGCGTCAGCGTCAGGGCGTCATCATCTACAACTACAATCCATACTCCCATATTTATCTCCTACCTTCTACCATCTATCTTCACGTTTATTTTTCTTTTATTTTTATTCCATCATTTTTTCAGCAATGACAAAATGGTTTCGTAGTCGTAATGTTCTACAGCTTGTCTAATCTTTTTATAGAGTTCGGCATCTGCAGCAGGGATACGGTACTCGTCCATCTCGGTTAAAATATCTTCCAGGCGGTCGCAATCCATATCTTCCGCTGCCGCCTGCATTTCTTCGTAGACACTGGCCATCAGTTCCATATCTGCCTCGGGTTTATCCGTATCATCCATCAGCTGTGCTGCCGCAAAGACCGCCGCCAAGGGGGCCTTAAAACCTCTATAGGTTTCGATAAATTTCTCATGATGGGCGCGGATATAATCCATATTTCCCGCCTTGCCGGCATTTTCCAGCAGCTGTGCCTCTTCACCGAAATCCTTGGCCCCAATAATTCTGGCCGAACTTTTCAGCGCATGCACCTTAATGGTATAGTCTTTCAGATTTCTATCAGCATAAAAGCCCTCGATGGCCTGTTCCATTTCATCAATGGAATCATAGAAAATCCGCAGCAGCGGCAGATATGCCTCGGCAGAACCGCTGTTTTGTATGCCAATACTGAGGTCCAGCCAATCTGCCCCTTTGAGGGGTGCCAGGCTTGCCGGAATATCCATATTTTCCTGCGCCGCCATGTCCTCTTCCCCGGCCTCACGCAGCTTTTCCGCCGGCAAATATGTCAGCAGCATATCTTCGAGCTTAGTTGTATCAATAGGTTTGGTCAGATAGTCATTGAAACCAGCCTCAATGTACTGTTCGCGGGCCCCGGAAACGGCATTCGCCGTCAGGCAGATTACAGGTGTTGTCAGATTAGGGCCGCCTGTCTGACCTTTCAGTTCCTGCAGCGTTTCAATACCGTCCTTGTTAGGCATCATGTGGTCGAGGAAAATGATATCGTATTTTTTCTCCTGCGCCAGCAAAAGGCCTTCATCGCCATCATTTGCCGTGTCCACCTGTACCCTGGTCTGCTTAATCAGGCTCTTGAACACCGTCAGATTCATCGGATTGTCATCAACCATAAGCACCAGGGCCTCCGGGGCCGTAAATTTCTCGCGATATTTCTTATGTCCTTTCAGCAAAGCCTGGTAAGACTCTTTATAGTCGCCAAGCGGCACCCACTTGACCACACGCTGCCGCAGTTTAAAGGAAAACGTCGAGCCAGCACCATAAGTACTTTTCACCTGCAGGGCGGAACCCATTTTTTCCAGCAGATTAAGCGTTATGGTCATGCCGAGGCCGGTTCCTTCCACGTTGCGGTTGCGCTTTTCCTCTATGCGCTCAAACTTGGAGAATAATTTTTTCATATCTTCCGATTTTATGCCAATACCGGTATCCTTAACCGACACAGTGAGCAGAACCTCCTCCGGCGCCGCCGGAATCCGTTCAAACCCTACTTTCAGCGTTACACTGCCTTTTTCTGTATATTTCACCGCATTGGTTAGGATATTCGTAATGACCTGCTTGACGCGCACCTCATCACCAAAGAGCAGGCGCGGTGTTTCCTGGTCAAAATCCAACAAAAGCGTCAGCCCCTTGGCGTCAGCGCGGGTATGAATCATATTAACCAGGTCATTCAGCATGGAAGAAAGGTCATAATCCACGGGAATGATTTCCAACTTCCCTGCCTCGATTTTGGAGAAGTCAAGGATATCATTGATAATCCCCAACAGCGTATTGCCGGCTGTACGAATGTTCTCGGAATACTCGATTACATTAGGCTCGCGGCTCTCACGCAGAATCATTTCGTTCATGCCCAGCACCGCATTGATAGGGGTGCGTATCTCATGGGACATATTCGACAAAAATGCCGACTTGGCCTTACTGGCTAAAGCTGCACTTTCTGCTTTCTGATTTAGTTCCTGTGCCAGACGCGTCTTTTTTTCGTAACGGGTCATGATGATCATCAGTATGGATACAACCAGCAATAGCACAAAGATAGTCAGAACAAGGGTTCTTCGCAGCTGGGCAAAGGTCGCTGTCGCGTCAAACACCGACACGCATTGCCAGGAATTTGCTACCGGCAGCGTGTACGCGATATACTCCGCATCACCGTACCGGAAAGAAATATACTTCTCATTAGAAGAACGCAGCTTATCGATAAGTGCCCTGCCAAACGTCTCTTCTTCGTCAAGATAGCATTTACCAACTTCCGCCTTGTCCGAATGGGCTAAGACCTGATACTTGCGGTCCAAAATGATTTCAATATCGGAATCGCCATGGGCCGCCAGTTCCTCCGTCATATTCTGCAGGTGTTCCAGGGAAAAGTCCATGGCCACCACACTTTTCACATCACAGAGCGACTTGGCTAACGCAATCTTCATAGTATGGGTTTGCGCGTCAAGATAGGGGTCCACGACAGCTACCTGTCCGATATTCGCCATCGCACATCCATACCAGGGGCGCTCCTGCGGTATATAACCATCATGCGGAATCCAGCCAGTACCATCAAGGAAATCCCCCTCCACCACAGCATATAATCCCGGCGAATTTTCTGCTGTAAGGTGTTTGGCTGCCGCTGACTGATTCTGCAAAAAATCGAGCATAGCCGCATGAGATTTCCGCTTGCGAATCATGTCATCAAGAGTGTACGAGGTTCCCCGTATAATGCTGACACCTGTGGAGAGATAATCGTTTATCTGACCTGCGGCCCTGGTAGCGACCAGTTCCTGATTAACGATAATTTTCTGTTTCATCTCCGACTGCAGCATGGTGTAATAAGCCATAAAGACAGCCAGGAAAAACATTATAATAACCGTGGTCATATCTATTCTCTTCAGGACAGAACTCGCATTTATATGTTTTTTTGCCTCCATGTTCTTCCTCCTGACAGAGTTTACTTGACAATCATAATATCGCTTTTAAACCACTTTTGCGATATTTTTCCCAACGTAGCGTCAGCCTTCATTTCGCTAAGGATTTTTTGTACCCGGTTACGCAGTTCTTTGTCCTCTTTGCGGAATCCCATAGCCAAAGCCTCTTCACTAAGGCTGTCGTGAAGAATAAAATAGCGCTCATGGCTCGAACGAATGAAATAAAATGCCGCCAGCGAATCAACCAGGCCAGCATCCAACGTACCTTCTTTCAGCTGTTGCAGCACCGTTATATTGTCCGGCAGGGAAACCACCTTTATATCCTGGCAAAGTTCTGAGGCATGAACAGCATCAAATGTTGTTGAGCCTGCCTGTGTGCCCAGCACTTTACCTTTTAGGTCACGCAGTGACATAACATTGCTATCGTCACGCACAACAAAAATCAGATTATCTTTTACATAGGCTTCCGACAGACTCATATCCTTCTGGGCCTGCGGGATTACAGACATACTGCCCACACAGTCAATATTCCGGCTATTAAGTTCATCGTCCTTGTGTTTCCAGGCAATGGGACGCACCACACACTCAACGCCCAGCCGGGAACAAATCTCACGCATCAGGTCAATGTCAAACCCGGCCATTTCCCCATCATCGCCCGTAAAACTCATTGGTGGGAAATTGTCATCAACCCCCAGAACTAACTGGCCGCTATCCACTACCTTTTGCAGGGAAACGTCATTTGTACGGAAATCATCACGCGAACTATTGCCAGCGAAAATTATGGCCAGCGGCAGCAAAGCTGCACAAACAGACACCAGTAGCACCTGCCGCATATTCTCGGACCATCGTTTTTCAGACGAAATAGACGTATTCTGTTCCTTTTGCGCCTCATAATCCTTCACCAGCCGCCGCAGCGTCAGCGAAAGCAAAAGCAGGCCAATCAGGTTGGGAAAAGCCATCAGACCGTTGAGCGTATCCGAAATATTCCATATGTTATTCAAAAATTCATAGCCGGAGGCGTCAACTAAATGCCAGCCGGAGGCTCCGACAATAATCATCAAAATCAACAGCGGTTTCATGACCGCTTTGAACCGTACACCGAACAAATATGTCCCTGCTGTTTCCGCGTACCAATACCAGCCGAGTATTGTCGTGAAAGCAAAGAGCAGCATACCGAGGGAAAGAATGTATTTACCGGCCGGGCCCATCGCCAGTTCAAACGCCTGCAGTACCAGCTGCGCCCCCGTCAGTTCCGGGAAGTATGTCATCGTACCTGTCACCAGAATTGACAGTCCCGTAATCGTACAGATAACAAAGGTATCCAAAAACACTTCAAAGATACCATACAAACCTATCTGCACAGGATGAACACACTCCGCTGTGGCATAGGCCATAGGGGCAGAGCCCATACCGGCCTCATTGGAAAATACGCCGCGGGCAATGCCGCGCTGCATAGCTTCCATTACACACCAGCCTGCTGCCCCTCCGGCCACGGCAGAAGTGTCCAAGTTGAAAGCCATCTGCAAGGCGGTTACAATAGCAGCCGGAATATGCGCCCCGTAACTCAGCAGTAAAACACCGGCCCCCACAATATAAAAAACGACCATGAAGGGCACAACCAGCACAGCCACCCGGGAAAGACTGCTGAGTCCGCCGATGATAACCAGACCTACCACGCCAGCCATTATCACTCCGCTGTACAGAGGGTCCACGTTCCAGCCCTTGAACAGCACTTCAGCAACAGAATTTGCCTGAACAGCCGTCCCCATCCCCAAGGACGCCAGCAGCGCAAACAGTGCGAACAGAACAGCCAGAAACTTTCCGATATGTTTCCATACGCCGCCCCACTCACCCAGGCCATATTCCAAAACATAAATGGGACCGCCGCGCCAATCGCCCTGCGCATCCTTTTTGCGGAAATGAACAGACAGCGTTACTTCAGCAAACTTGGTGCACATGCCCAAAAAGGCCGAAACGAGCATCCAGACCAAAGCCCCAGGCCCCCCCAGGTGCAAGGCTGTTGCTACCCCGGCAATGTTGCCGGTTCCCACCGTTGCTGCCAGCGCTGTAGTCATCGCCGCAAATGCGGAAATGGTTTTATCATCTTCGCCTTTTTTTCTAAAGCTGAATACTTCGGCCAGAGCCCGGAAGAAATAACGGAGCTGGGGCAAGCCGAGCAGAATAGTCAGATAGATACCTGTCCCCACCAGCAAAAGCAGGCCAGGCGGCCCCCAAACAAAGTGATTTAACACTCCGTTTATTTGCATAATTGTTTCCATCAGATTCCCAGTCCTCTCTCCCACGTCCATACTTGAACGTCATATCTATTTTATAGTTCGACAATGTTGGTAAAAGTCCTTCTCCTGCCGTGTTAACCAACCCAGGCATTCAGAAACCACAAGCATATTTTGCAGAAAAACAAAAAGAGCTGTGAAAAATGCCTGCGCATTTCATCACAACTCTTATAAATTTCAATATGGTGACCCACCACGGAATCGAACCGTGAACCTACTGATTAAGAGTCAGTTGCTCTGCCAGTTGAGCTAGTGAGTCATTGGCCTTGCTCTCAAGGACAAGTAATATAATATCACTCTCCCGACAGACCGTCAAGAACTTTTATAAAAAACCATCAAAAATTTTTACGGATAATCATCTCAATCCGGTTGCCCGACACAGAAACGCGCACATCATCAGCGATGTTGGCCACAATGGATTTCTCCAGTTCGTCCAAATCCCCATACTCATCTTCTTCGGACTCTGTCTGCGAATCGGCCTTCTTTAAGTCGCGGCGGTACTTTTCCAGTGACCAGGTATATGTATCTGTAGCCATAGCCACGCCGCCCATAGTCATAAAATGACTGTCGCCCATGGCCACACTGGCACCATCTTTCATGTTATAGAGGCTGTCCTCAATGAAATCCTTAATTTTCCCCATAATCCCCACAGACGCGTCGTTGCTTTTGGTCGTAGAGACGTCAATAAGCTCCTGTTTTTTTTCGTAGTTCATCGGGGAATCGGCCACTAAATGCAGCTCGCATTTACATTCAGGCGTACTCTCCATCCAAAAGCTGGCCACAAAATCATCAACTATGGCCCGTACCATACTCATGGTTTCTTCCGCTAACAGTCTGGCCCTGCGAGCGCTGCGTTCATCAAAGCCCATCGCTTTGCTGAATTCTTCGACTTCATCCAAAGCCTTTTCCATACCATAACCATTACTGTTAACGGTTATCTTATTGGTTTTCATCGCCATCATTCCTCTATTGTCAGGAAATCAATAAATCCTGTCATATCCAGTACATCTTTCACATCTTCACTTACATGCGTAAGTTTCATAGATCCCTGTTTCTTCATGCGTTTTTGGGCCAGCAATAATACGCGCAGGCCAGCTGATGCCACATATACCAGCTCGGAAAAATCCAGCGTCAAATCCGTAATGCCCGTCAAATCATTCTGTACAACCTTATCTAAATCCGGAGCCGTAACAGCATCCAGACGTCCCGACAGAAAAAGCGTCAAAGCCGTACCATTGAGTTCTTTTTTGATTTCCATAATGAAAATCTCCTTTCACCGTGATATGTAACCATAATGTAGAAATTCGCGTTTAATTTTCATTTTCCTGCATAATTATGTTTTTTCGTATGGTTAATATATTTTTTCCATCTTTATATTCGTAGCTGATGTTGTCCACGTTCTTCTTAACGAGGAATATTCCCCAGCCGCCTAATTCCCTGTCCAGCAGCGGCGTATCAGGATCCGGGGCTTCTCTTTGCAAGGGGTTATAAGGTATACCTTCGTCAATAAATGACAATTCCAGACTCTGCGGATTATCATAAGTACGTCCACGCAGCAGCGCCTTACCAACGCTGTCACCATAAGCATAGCTGGCAATGTTGACAAAAATCTCCTCCACCACCAGGTCCAGCTGCAGCTGCACTTTCACCGGACAGTTAAGCGGCTCCAGCAAACTGGCTACAAATTCATTCACAGCTGGCAGATTTTCTACTTTGGCCTCTATCAGCAATTCTCTTGGTTCGCTCATAATCATCCCCCACCTAATTTGCTAAAGCAGGACCTCACGACTGTATCCATAACCGCTGATATTTTTCCAGTTGTCTGATGACATGGCGGAAAATATTTTGTCCGACCTGCGGATAGCGTTTCAATATGGCCATAAACCCGGATAAAGGTATTTGAATGATAACAGCCTGATCCGTCAGTACCTCCATAGAGTATTTATTACGGTGACCGGGCAGCAGCACGCTTTCATTAAGCCAGCTGTTTTCCTTTTGAATATCCAGCGTATTATACCAGCCGTCACCAACTTCGATACTGCGGACTATTTTGCCGCTGACCAGGAAAATCATATTATCTTCGATACTGTCGGCATCTATACGGTCGCCCTCGAACATGATTTGCTGCCGAGCACCGCCCATAAATAGCTGCTGTATACCGAGCTCGCACTCCTGGAACAAAGCCAGTTTCGACAGATAATTCTGCAGTACGGCCCGGGAATCCTGCACTTGCAGGCTGCCGCTGATTCTTTCGGCCTCCAGCCGTTTTTCGAGCTTGGCGCGGAAATCATACACAGCCACATTCCAGTCCATCATCATCTGCTGAATTATCAGCTGATATTCCTTCAGCAGCCGCTTGACATCGTTCATCTTGAACTCACCGCTGTCATAGACTAAGGAGATAATCACCTTATTTTCCTCCCGGCGGAAGGAAATACTGAGTTTCAAATCCCGGCCATCGTAAGAATTCTGCATTACCAGCTGCCCTGTTGGCTGCCCTGGCACATCAACATAAGACAGGCGCTCCTGAAAGAAATCACAGAAATTGAGCACATGATCAAAGCCGTTGGCCTGACTACGCAGCACATCTTCGATGTTTTCACGCCCCAGTGAGGCGTACGGCTGAGAAATAACGAACTGCTGGAAAGCCTTGGTCACGAGTTCCTGAACGGTGGGATTTCCCTTCACCTGCAGGCGTACAGGCACAAGGCTGGGCGTAATTCCCTCCTCGGCAGCCTTACCGCGCCGCGGCACAAAAAGCGCAAAACCTACATCATCACGCTGATTGTAACGCTGCAAAAGCAACCCCCAGGCCGTATGCAAAATGGCCATGAGCATCATTTTCTTATCTTTGGAGCGCAGGCGCAGTTCCGCCAGTAAATCTGCCGGAATATAAGACACATACGCCTCCTGCTTATATAAATCTCTCGTGCTCTTATGATAGTAAGGCAGTTCCGGCTGCTGCGGAAAATCCTTTAAGAAATTCCGCCAGTATTCCTTGATGGGTTCAGCCAGAGCGGCAGCACTCATGCCCTTAATGCCATTGCCGTCTGCTGCCGGCTTATACGATTCATTAACAGCCAGGGCAAAGAGTTTCCGCAGATTTATCTGCGACATAATTGCCCCCACAGCTGTCACAACAACAGCGAACTCATACTGGTTGGTATGCAGGACACTGAACCGCACCAGACTGCCGCTGCGCAGGTCAAAGCCCTGACGCAGTTCCGACTCCATGATACGGCGCAGAACTACATCGAGCTCATCACCATCCATGCTCTCCAGATTACGGTACACCACTTGGGGTATATCGCGCTGTTCATCAAGAACCACCGCCAGTATACGCTTGCCAACGGAGCAATAATTAAGCCGCAAAGCCTCCGTTTCCTGAATCAATGTATATAAGGCCCTGTTAAAATAGGTCGGCAATAAATTCCCCTTAACCTTGTAGAGGCCCTGCATGACACTGCCCACTGGATTCATCGCATTGCGGTAATGAAAATATGTTTTTTCCTCCCCCGAAAGTTCCCTGACATAAGTTATTTTATTACGCGAATAGCCATGCGTTTCTTCTATTTGCGGACCATATAACTGCTTAAGAACACCAAATTCATTGCTGGGCAAGTCCTCAACTTTTATCTTCTGCGGTTCCATAAATATTTACCTCCCTGCTAAGCCTTCCTTTTCCAAAGGGTAACAATATGTAGTATTAAAACCTATAGTCGAACCCAGGTATTCCCATTTTTTGACGTACCAAGCAGCATTGCGCTGCATATCATGCCCCCATATTGCTCACAGTTATAGCACATACAGACTTATTCTACATTTCACGGTCATTTTCCTGTAAAAAAAACCAGTCAGGCTCACCTGACTGGCTTTAATCATATATTCATGGTCTGCCGACCATTACGCTTCCTTCAATTTGTGGCGAATCTTCTCCTGATTGAGTTTACAAAGTGTACCTGCTTTCCCCAGCACATACAACCCGTTCTTAAGTTTGAGAAGTATCCCCGTGTGGCCGTTATCTGTTTCGATTACCCCCTTCATTTCAGAGTCCTCAGGTAAAGGTCTGTCGCCCCAGAACAACGACTTTGACATGTTTCGCAACTTGCTGATCCTCATACTGTATTCCTCCTGTTATAAAGTTATCCACAGGGTGCGAAGAATATCGCCCCTGCCAAATCATGTTCAGTCTACTCTCCTTAACTGAAAATTGACTGAAGATTACATTAAAAATCGCTGAGGATTTGACCGTCAGCGATGTAAAGCAGCTGTTGCCCATCCCTTTTCAAGCCCCATACGTTTAGCAACGTCAAGATATGCTGCCAATTTAGATTTATTGTCTAAAACACTGTTAAGCGCCGCTGTCATATACTCTTTAGGATAATGCGCCTTTAGGTATGCTGATTGCCAAATCAACACCGCATCAGCAATACTAGAAATTCGCAAACTCAAAAGAACGTCTTTACGGATAAGATCAGCAAAAGTTTTAGGTGTCAGTTCCTTTATTACACTAATCCTGGCTGGATTGTCCAGACAGAACAATGCCCCTGTTTGTCCTTCGCATAGCAGCTTTGCCGTCAGTTCATCAGCTGACGGGATATTGTTGATATCCAGCTTTACGCCACAATTACATTCTATATTCTCCAAAGTATCGTTGATTACAGTCAATGTACGTAACGGCGTCAAGCTCACCATAAGCATTCCCAGCTCCTCCAAATCTTCCACTGGAAATTCTGCCACTAAACTCTCTTCTGATTCAGATATCGGCAAGTAATTCATCAGCGAACCAGGAGCAACAACCACCATTGCAGCATGCGTAGAGGCATGCCGTGGCAAACCTTCCAGCCCACGAGCCAAGTCAATCCATTGCCTGATTACTTCCGACGACTCATAATACCGGCGAAAATCCACACACGTTTTTAACGCTTCATCCAAAGTTATCCCCAATTCACTTGGTATAGTTTCTGCTATATCATTTGCCTGTTCATAATCCATGCCCAAGGCTTTGCCCACATCTCGAAATATACCCTTAGCTGTCATAGTTCCCAAAACAGCAATCTGCGCCACACTGTCATAACCATAACGTTCCTTTAGATAATTGATGACGACATCGCGATTATCTTGATGTTGGTTATAAGCTAAATAAAATTCAGGTAAAAACATGTGCGCTGTATGCCAAACAGATTCAGCTGCTAAATTGTATTTCAGCGGGTCTATCTTATTGATTCCTAAGACATAAGCAGCAATACTGCCTAGTAAAGAACTACAACCTGTTCCTACATTGATTTTATGTTCCTGGCAAAACTCAACTATATCTTTTGCAATTAGAAAATATCTTGCAAAACCACGCCGCTTAATCATGTCAAGTTCATAATACAAACGTCCCCATATTTCATCTGTAATATCTGAATAATATGCAGGAAGAGCTTTTTCGCACAACTCACACAAGTATTCATCATCATTGCTGCAATTTTGAGGAATCGGAAATACAGGCACATAAGATTGCCCGAAATCAAAATCAACGTGGCAACGTTCAGCTATTCTCACGGTATTTATAATAGCTTCAGGGTATTCCGAGAAGAACACCGCCATTTCCTGTGGAGATTTCAGGTAATACTCCCCATTGTCATAACCACCAGACCTAAACTCGTCCATTTCTATGGACTTCTCTATACACTGTAAAACAGCATATAGCTTGCAATCATCCCGACAAATATACCGGCAATCATTGGCAGCCACCAATCCCAAGCCAAAACTATTAGCTAATTCAACCAATCCTTCAGTGACACTATTCTCTTTACTTAAACCGTGATTCTGAATCTCAATGAAAAAATTTTCCCTGCCGAAAATATCGATGTATTTCTGAACAACCTTTTCCGCTCTTGGCTTATTGTTGCTACTAATTGCACGATAGACTTCGCCATCAGCACCAGATGACAAGCAGATAAGCCCTTCATGATACTTTTGTAGAAGTTCTTTATCCACTCGTGGCTTATGGTACATACCCTCTATATTGGCCAACGACACAAGTTTCACCAGATTTTTATAGCCCGTCTGATTTTCTGCCAACAAAATCAAATTGTAGTACGTTACACCATCAACAGCACAGCGGTCATATCGTGAGGCAGGAGCCACATACAGTTCACAGCCGATAATCGGCTTTATTCCCTGTTCCTTACATTCCTTATAAAAAGGTATAACTCCGTACAATGCTCCATAATCGGTAATCGCTAAATGTTTCATCCCAAGTTCTTTAGCTTTTGCCACCAGTTCTTTGATGCGAGCTACACCGCTATAAAGACTGTATTCTGAATGGACATGAAGATGAGCAAACCTGCTCTCATCAAACGCTGTCATAGTCTGCCCTCCTATATGATGAATATTTCATTCTGCAGTTTCGACAATAAAGCCACTCCAATTATCCGCATACTGCAAAAGTAAGGTAAGTTTCCCCTCCCTTGCCGCCACGCTGCGATTATCTTCTACATATTGCCCATCATGATAGACTATGGCCTGTACTTCTTCCTCTGTCAGAGGGAAACGACTGGCTGCTAGATAAAGTCCGCGGATAGGAACACTCAGATATAACAGGTCTTTATTGAAGCGATACGGCGTAGTAGCAGGATAGCCATAAGCCTTCTGCTTGGGGCTGGGCTCATTCTTGATATACTGTGGCTGCCCCGGCATCCCAGCCTTGCCTAAGTCATGAAGCAAAGCCACAATGACACAGCTTTCATCACTGATTTCCGGGGCAAGTACTGCTTTGATTTTCAGCAGGTTCTCTGCCACGTTGACACTATGTTCCAATAAGCCACGCTCACGGCAAAGATGGAATTTTGTGGAGGCAGGCGTTGTAAGATAAGCCGTTTCTTCTTCTATGAACTTCATTAATTCTGCAAATTGTTCCTTGCGATTGATAACTTTAGCTTTTAACGCCTCATAACGCTCCTTAAGTTCCATGGCATCTATTCCTCCTAGTAACACTCTTTATAGTTACGTTCTCGTAAGTTATATATTGGTAACTTCACCTCTATATAATTATCTTATATATATCGCTTTAAATATTCTTCTTCTTCCTCTGTTTTATCCAAGCAATCAACAATATCTTTTACTGTCATCCTCTCTATCTTAAAATCATATTCCTTAAACAATTCCTTTTTAATACCATTGAAGTTTTTTATAAAATCTTCTATTTCAGCTTCCATTTGTTTCTTTATATTTCCGTATTTCACTTTCTGCTTATTTTGTTTGGGATTTTTATCATCAAACAAATCATCAGGTATTGTCCAGTAGCCAATTACTAATCTTATTTTCTTCCCTTTCGGAAACTTCTCATTTTGGATAGCATTGTATATTCCTAAAACATGCTTTATAATTTGGAAAACATCAAAATAATCATTTGAGCATTTAAATTTCTCATCGTTTTCTATCGTTACAGGCTTATTATTTTCCTTTTTGATTTTAATATACTTCTCAAATAAACCTTTAATTTGAGAAGGAATATTAGCGTCCATATATGTTTTAGGAAGAGAACTCGGGCCTCCAATAAGCCACTCACGCATTTTCATCTCAAAAAAAACAATTGTTGATTTATCTTCAGATTCTATACATGCATCTAGTTTTGCATGAGTAGACAAAGCTGGTAATGGCTCCTCAAATCTTAGATTATATATAATATTTGATTCTAAACCATCAACAGACTTTATAACCTTCACTTTATCACTGGATATTTTTTTACTAGTAAAAATGTTATATGTCATCGCCGAAGATGAATATAGTGCTCTCATTTTTCCATTAATTTCATTAGCACCGCCAAATTTTTCTTCAAGATTAGAAGACATTTCATAACAAAAATTATCATTAACATCAGCCAAATAGTACTTTTCTCTTGTCTCTGAATTCATTTTATCTGTTTTACATTTGTAGAACGTTACGCCACTATTCATAGGATTATATTTTTCCCATCTTTTTTTGATTGCACTATACAAGATATCTCTATTTAATCTTTCAGCCATAAAAGAATTCCTCCTCTATAAAAATCATATAACATACTATCAAGCCACTTTGGCAGGAGCATCCATCAAAATCCTTTCGATATATCATTAAATTATCGATATATGAACTTTGTATTATTTACTCGTTTATATCGCTGTAAATCCAAGATAATTTTCCCATTTTTAATCAACTCTTTTAACCTGGACGATAACTCTTCAAATCCCGAATCAAGGTCCCATAACTCCAGTCTACATTTTTTGCCATACTTACCTAAGCATCGAATTACATTAGCTATAATTTTTTGTTCTTTATAACGTCCCCTATATTCATTTATTCCACACACTATGCATTTTTCAAGTGTAGGACGCACACACCAATAAAACAATTCTCCAAAACTATCATTTTCTAAATTATTATAATAATTATCAACAATCATATCAGCAGATAAAATTTCATAATCATTGAAGTGACCATATTCCATCAACATTCTTTTTTCCCATAATAATTCTTTTAATGCAGTATCTATTTTATTTTTTATTCGCTGAAGACATGGTGGAATTTTATCTTTAGAACAATAAAGCAATAATTCAATATAATATTTACGCGTGTCAATATTATCAAATACATTTAAATCATAGTCAAATCCATATTTTTCCTGAATATCTTTTTCATTAACATCAGTAGTATATCGAGAAATAAATTTTATTTTAGTCCCACGTTCATGAATACAATACTGCCAATAATCTATCCGTAATACATTATCAACTATATCTATGCCTACAATTTTATTACCACTGTCTAAATCAAAAAAAACACAGGCTATAAATTCATTATAAGTCATCATATAAGCCATTTCAGACAAATTTCTTTCATACTCTTTTGCAGCTGATTCATAAATTTCCATAAAGCCACCTTAACAATTGTAATTGTTAAATCAATTTTAGTTCACGTATGATAATCCTAATTTCATATAGTTATAATAATGTATTTCGACTTTTCCATCTTCAATCAAATCCATTAATCTAGATGATAATTCTTCAAATCCAGAATCAAGATCCCAGAGCCTCAATATACATTTTTTACCACATTCTACCCGAAATCGAATCACATCTACTAAAATTTTTTGCTCTTTCGAACATCCTCTATACTTATCAATCCCATCTATCACATAAATTAAAGCTTTATTATGTATGAAATAATAAAAAGCCAACTTTGAATTATACATTATATGATAATATATATATTCATCACATATTTTTTCTGCTCTTTCAAATTCTTTTTTATTTTCTATTAAATCCATACTTTGATAATCTTTTTCCATTACTTCTTTATCGATTAGTTTTTTAAGTTTACTAATATTTGGTGGAATATCATATGGATTACGAACAAGCAATGTCTGAATGTTTGACATCCTTCTTTTAGTATCATCAAAGCATGCCACACTATAATTAGTATCAGTATGGATTATTTTCTTTATTTTTACATCGATATCATTATATTTTTTAACAATCAACATGATTCTTTTAGAGTAATTATAAGAATATTTCGAGCAGTATTCTATTATTATGACATTACTAATTTTATCCATTTTCAATATTGTATTTTCATCTTGCACATTTAACAGCTCAATTGCAACAAAATCATCATAGGTCATCAAGTCAGTAAAAGAACCAACATCTACTATAGTATCCATGTTAGCATTCTCCAATATTAAGCAACAACTCCCTTTCTTTTTATTTATCAAAGTGACATGTTTACTATTTTATATGCATCATAATATTAATCAGCCACTTTAGCAGAAGCATCCATCAAAGCTCCTTCTATTGCCGAACACCTATCAAAAAGAATAGGCCCCGGCATTTAACGTAATATTTCTATTCCTTACACAAGGAACTTTCCAAAAGCGAAACGTTATTAGGTCATAATGATAAGACGATATGGAGATATAACGTCTAACGAATAACGAAATAGCGATAGTTGAATCGTCATAATGGACATTGGAGGTACACACCTCAGGCTCTAGGCCATAATTTCCATACACAAATAGCTATCAGCTATCATTAGTAATTTGCATGCAGCTTCATAGTTCATCTGCACCTGAACCGAATTCCCTTTAATGAATGCCCCTGCTAAAGTGGCTGATTATATCCTGATTATTTTTCCAGCAATTCCTCAACAATAAATTGGTTCTCACCGGCCAGGTCAAACCTGGGCGTGTAATCAACTTTGGTAGCGAGCAATGCTTCATCAATCTTGAGAGATGCTTCGTCAGCCTTGCGATTAAAGTCCTTAACCATTGCCCTTACCTTGTTTCTGTCATAATCAATCGTCATAATACGGTCAATATCATAGTAGTAGGAAGTTTGATTGCCATCATTGTTAAACACATACCCTTGGCCTTCTCCCTTTTGCAGTTCATGAGAACTCTTTAAGTTTGCCAACCCTTGTAATGCCTGAAGCATTGACCGCCTACTTTTATTAGCATCTACAGTTGCGTCAAGGTTAAAGCCCATCCCTGCCTTAGCCTTGCCGATTGCGCACGACAGTTTTTCTTTTTCTTCCATAAGTTCCTGCCAAACTTTTAACAATGCCTCTACAGCAAATCCTTCTTCGCTCCGCTCACTGACATCGACAGTCTCATCCTTCTGTCCCTTTAATGCCTTGCTACGCAAGTGTTTTTCCGTAATCGTCATAACGTTGTCATTATTGGACAGATACCTGGTGATATAACTCAGTAATTCATTGATTTTGTTCTGCGTTTGAAAAGCTTCCTTCAAATTCATGATAAATACCTCCTTGCATAAATGAATCATATAATATTATCCAGAATGTGAACATCTGAATGCTTTAATGCTGCCGGAATAGTTATGGGTTCTGTAAAAATCATAACCAAACTATCATCGGGAGCATGAACCTGCAAATAGAAGTCAAAAATCAAAGCCTTCTCATCTTCACTTAAGATATTGGGATTTATTACAATAGCTTTTGCAGGGACAGCAATCAAGTCTCTCAGCTCATCTGTTTCCGATAATTCATATCCTTTTTCTAATGGATATAATTTCGCAATCTTTGTATGTTGCTCTGCAGATACTCCATACATTAAAATCCGCTCAGCGGCACTCATACGTTTTCCTCCCTGTACTTTGATGCCATACCTTCTATTGCCATTTTTATACGGTCTCTTAAAACCTGTGGTGCCTTAACCTCAATTCGCTGACCATATTGCAGCGCCCAATGAAACATCGCATTTTCGTTACATGTTACTGTTACCAATATCTTGTTGTTATCTTCTTTATCAATTTTGAAATTCCTGCCGAACCAATCTACTAATTCATTCATCAGGCCAATATCTGCTACGAATTTAACATCTACACTTTCACCACTATACATATAAATGTGTTCAGCCATGTGCTTAGGCAGGCTGAATCCCTGTACAAAATCTTTGATTTTATTTTTGGGCTTTGCTGGTTCATCCAGCATGGTTATAGATGTAATGTGGTCGACTCGGTAATGTGATATATTATCGTACTTGTCATAATTTCCCATCAGGTAATAGCGCCCATTGTTAGCCACCATTTGATAAGGGCTTACAGTATATGGCTCTGGTCTTTTAGGGTGGAGCTTGAAGTCTATACCATACTGGCTGTAGACAAAGCGCACCTTCCTTTTGGCCTCTATCGCATCATTTAACGTATCTAAGACAATCATTGCCTGCTTATTATCAGCATGGTGGAGTTCAGGCAAATTGGATATATGATTAACCTTAGCACTAAAGTAACGATTCCCTAGACTTTTAATTTTCTCGATTAAACGTTGACTCTGTGCAACTGATATATTTTTAGAAAACAAGACACTATCAATAAGTAACCGCAATTCTGCATCATCAAAATCTCGCTCCATCAAGTAACACCCACGCTCCGTATATATCTCATAGCCCATGTCTTTCAAAGACTGTATGTTGTTCCGGATGGAACGACGGTCACACTTTGCCCCGTAATTATGGTATAACAGGTCTATGATTTTCTGTTGCGTCAGGCGATGTTCAGCATCAGTATATTCTTTTAGAATCTCCAGCACCAACATATTCAACATTTTTTTGTTACTTCCAGCATACACACGCAATATCATCACTCCAATAACATATACCTAATCAGGAAGCTGCACACTTTTATGTAATATTCGATATCTTCGTTTTCTATCCCTTTAATTCAGCATATGTATTTCTCTTTTCATTTTTATGTCTTTTCATCTCTAAAATTCAGGAATGCGTTACTATCATAATGTGAGATACAGATATTGGTGGATGGCAAAATTTGTGTAGGTAAAAGTTTATAGATGCGATATGGTACGTTAATAATCATATCACCATGAACATCCGTATGCGTCTTGACACCTGTTATCCCGTCTAATATATCCTTTATTTTTTCATCACTGAAGTTTACTTTTCTTTCGTCTATATAACGTCTTATATAACTTTCTGCCGTAACCTTAGCTATTTTCTTTATGACGGACATTCTAAATACCCCATCGTCCCATGAATCCATTTTATCTGCATCATTTAAATTCAACATTAATTTTGTATCATCGCCAGTTGGCATAGGTACAATTTTTTCAACCATATCTGCAATCAATCGTGGATTTTTTACAACAATATCATAAGCTGTTTTATTGCCAAGGAAACTGTATTCATCCAGCATTTCTTTTGTCGTCCGCAAAAAACAAGGAGGCTGTTTATCAGCATCATGAAATCCTATTGCATGCTTAAGAACCGCACGAATGTCAGCATCATCTTCATCGAGAAAATGGACATCACTTGTAGCCACCACTAACTTGTTCAACCTTTCCCCTAATTCAATTATCTTATAAATAACCTTCTGTGCATCCTCTTCTGTTTTAAAACTTTGAATCCAATAATTATCATAAAGCATGTAATGCCTGTAATACCCCCAAGGCTGTACTTCTAAATAATCATAGAAATTTGCAATTTTGATAAGTTTTTCATCACTGTATCCTTTAATGATTGCTTGAAATAATTCTCCAGCTATACAAGCCGAACCGATAAGCAATCCTTCCCTGTATTTATCTATTTTATTTTTAGGAATGCGATTTTGCCTAAACATATGGCGAAAAGATAATCTCACAAGCTCATTCAGGTTATATATCCCCTCTATATTTTTAGCCAGAATAGATACATGATTAGCTCTTCCTTGCTTGTAATCTTCACCTGTCATATATCCTTCCATTCCATATATCACTTTAAGGTTCAAATTATTCTCAACCACAGTCTTTACAGCCTCTGGAAACGCCTGTGTTACGCCATGATCAGTGATGGCAATTGCCTCCCATCCCCACCTGGCTGCAGTCATTATCAAATCTTTAGCTGATACTACACTATCATATCTGCTCATTTTTGTATGCGCATGAAGTTCGACACGTCTCTCCTTAGCATCATCAATACGAGTTTTAATAATACTTTCCTTACACATTATTTCCTCCACATTCACTAATATCTGACTTCCTTAACTTCATTCTAACAAATATTATGTGAAAAAATTTTCCCATAACAACACACACTGACAATTTTGAACCATAAAAATGCCGTAAAATGAAACAGCACCTGATTATACCAATAATCAGGCGCTGTTCGTTTTATAACACAATCGTTTTACAATTTAAATTTCTTCATTTGTTCCTGCAAATCGCCGGACAACTTGGCGAGGTTGCGGGCGGCGTCAGAAATCTCGTGCATGGAGGCGCTTTGCTCCTCACCGGCAGCCGATACGGACTGCGCCTCATCGGAATTTTTGCCACTGGTATTGGCGATGGTCACACTGGCCTGCAGCATGCTTTCGTTGTCCTTGGCCATGACTTCTATACCCTGGGCAATCTTTTGGATTTGACTTGTCAAATCGTCAATGACATTGACAATATCCGCAAACACCTGGTCAGCGGACTTAACCGTTTCAATACCGGCCTGTACGCTTTGCGCACCACTGTGGCTGGCCTCTACGGCCACTTTCATATCCTCGAGATTAGCCTTGACCAGCTGGGCAATCTGCTGGGACGAATGATTCGAGCTTTCAGCCAGTTTGCGCACCTCGTCCGCCACCACCGCAAAGCCGCGGCCGGCCTCACCGGCTCTGGCAGCCTCAATCGCCGCATTGAGCGCCAGCAGGTTGGTCTGCTCAGCAATGCCGGTAATCATCTGTACGATATCAGCAATCTGCTGGGAACTGTTATTGAGTTTCTCAATGGACGCCTGAATGCTGTCAGTGCTGGCCGTGATGTTATTCATCTGCTGTACAGCATCTTCGATAGAATTACGTCCCTGATTGATTTTTTCCTTGGCATGCACTGCATTGTCAAAGACAAGCTGGGTATCTTTAACTATTCCCTGTGCCGCCTCTGTTACCTGCTCGGCACTTTCCTGAATGTTGCTGGCCTCGATGGCCTGTTCACTGGCACCTTCCGCAATGGAAACAATGCTGTTGGCTACCATGTGTGAGGCCTGGGCTGACTGTTCAGCACTCGTCGTCAGCATTTCACTGGCAACGGCCACGTCCTTGGCCATATCATTGACACTGCTGATGACACCGCGCAGATTCTTTATCATGTTGTTGAGCGATACGCCCAGATTGCCCATTTCATCTTTGGCCTCAGCATTGACTTTGCCGGTGAGGTCACCATCAGCAATCTTACCAGCCTCCTGCATAAGGTACTCAATTGGGCCGCCCACACGACGGTTAAAGATGATAATCATGGCGGCACAAAGGATAATCATAACCACCAGCGCCATGATAACACTTATCCAAATGGAACGGGTAATAGCTCCCTGGTAATCTGCCTTGGGGGCAACCAGCACCAGTTTCATATTATCAATGCAAAGCGGCGCAGCCATAACATAGCTGTCCTCCCCAAAAGCCGCCGTTTCCGTCAGGTCGAGATTGCTCAGGTTAACAACCTTTTGGCCAAAGGCTGCTAACTCTTTATTGCTTTCCTCGGTGATTTTGGTTTTCATGTTCTTATCAGCATCAGGCGTGGCCAGATAATAACCATCCTGTCCGACAAGGAAAGCATAACCATGCGTACCAATGGTTATCCCTTTGACATAGTCTTCTAATTCCGTAATGCCGATATCTACCGTAACAGTACCAACGCTCTTGCCGTTTTTCTGCACAGCAGCCGCACTGGTCAGCATGGTAGTGCCGCTGACTTCATCAAGATACGGCCCTGTCCAGGCCACTGTCCCCGGGGCTTTCATGGCATTCGTATACCAATCCATTTTATTGTAGCCGTATTCGGCATTGCTGTAGCTCATGTCCAAATCAACAGAGCCCTTGGCATTTTTAGCGCGATACGGGCCGTAAAATTCAATGCTCTCCTCATAAGCACGCGGTTCAAACCAAAAGCCGCTGCCGATAATCAGCGGGTCAGACAGTACATAGCCATCTGCCATGCCAAACATCACATCGGTGTCATAAGATTTCAGCTGCGATATGCCACGCGCCAAACCGCTGGTCTTTTGGGCCACCTGCAGTATGCGCTGATCCAATTTCCCGGCAATCTCACCAGCCTGGGCAGATAAAGTCGCCTTTACCTGTTCCTCCATACCGTTTTTAAACTGTCCGATATTGATGAACGTCTGAATTGCCAGCAGTACACTTGTCAAAACAATAATACTGATGATAAACAGTGTCTTTATACTGGCCTGTGGTTTAGTCATTTAAATCACCGCTTTCCCTTTCAATTCCCATCGCTTGCCACAGATTCAGCAATTTCTTCCTTACTATTTTTTTATTTCGCTTTTCCCTATTATTTTCCTGCATAAAAAACGCCCTTCCCTCACGGGAAGAGCAATTTTTTATTTCTTTTCAGGAACGCCCTGACAACCGGCACAACCACAGCCGCAGCCAGAACTTTCACTACCACAGCAATCATGCTTGCCGTCACGGAAGTTGTAATAAACATGCCGCAGGGCAAAGAACAGGGCCACAACCAATACAGCCCCTACCATCAAGGTTGCCATAAGAATTCCTCCTCTATGAAATTTTGCAAAATAAATTAGAAACCAAGCAGACGGCCAATCTGATATACGAGCAGGGAAACAACCCAGGCAATGGCAAACATATAAACCGCCGAGAAACCCATCCACTTCCAGCCGCCGGCCTCTTTCTTGATAGTACCAAGTGCCGTTACGCAGGGCGTATACAGCTGGGAGAAAATCATGAAGGCAAATGCCGACAGAGCCGTAAAGCTCGTAGCCATGCCAGTTTTCAGCAGGGTATCAGCCGTTTCCACAGCGTCCTCTGCCTCCGTGGAAACATCGTCAGCACCATAGAGAATACCGATAGTTGCGACTACAGTTTCCTTGGCCATGATACCGGACAGGAGTGCAGCACCAGCCTCCCAGGTAGCAAAGCCATGGAACACAAAGATGGTGCTCATCCAGTTGCCCAGCGTAGCCAGAATGGATTCGTTGATTTCACAGGGGCCGTCAAAGTTGTAATTGGACATAACCCACAGCAGAACGGAGGCGGCAAAGATAATCGTACCAGCCTTTACGAGATAGCCTTTACCCTTATCCCAGGTTTCCAGCAGAACCGTCTTCATATCCGGCATACGATACGGCGGCAGTTCAAGCAGGAACGTGGAGCCGCCTTCCTTAAACACGGAGCTGCCGAGCAATTTGGCAGCCACAATAGCCATAACCACACCGATGATGTACATCGCAAAAACAATATTAGCGGCATTGTCCGGGAAGAACATAGCAGCAAACAGAGCCATAATTGGCAGCTTAGCACCACAGGTCAGGAACGGCGTAACCATGATGGAAACCATACGGTCTTTTTCCGAATCCAGAGCTCTTGCGCCCATAACTGCCGGCACAGCACAGCCAAAGCCCATCATCAAGGGCATAACACCTTTACCCGTGAGGCCGCAGCGGCGCATAATCGGGTCCATGATGAAAGCAATACGAGCCATGTAGCCCGTACCATCGAGGAAGGACAGGCAGAAGAACAGGACGAAAATCAGCGGTACGAACGTCAGCACGGCACCTACACCGGAGATAACGCCATCGCAGACCAAAGATACCATCCACTCAGCCACACCGGCCTCCGTCAGATAATCCTTGGCAAATTCGAGGAAATCCTCATTGATGGCCGCATCCAGGGCGTCAGCGATGGGCTGGCCAATCCATTCAAAAGTGATATTAAATACAGCATACATGATAGCCAGGAAAATAGGCAGCGCCAAAATGCCGTTAGCGAGGAATCTGTCCATTTTTTCCGAGGTAGTAGCACCGACATTGCTGGCCGTTACGGCCTCAGCCATCACCGTATCAATCAGCGCATAGCGAGCCTCAATGATTTCCTCATTTTTCTGTTCCTCGCTCTTACTGCTGGCCTTGATTTCCTGCACCTTCGCGATATGAGCCTTCACCCTGTCGCTGGGCTGGTAATTGGCCATAACCGTGGTGGTGAACACATCGAGCAGTTTTTTGGTGCTCTTGGTGCTGCGGCCTATGGTTTCTACGACCGGCATGCCCAGCGCATCTTCCATCTTACGGCAGTCAATCTTAATCCCGCGGCGCTCTGCATCGTCCATCATGTTGAGGTCGATAAGCAGGGGAATCCCCTGCTCCATGAGCTGAATCGTCAGGAACAGGTTGCGTTCGAGGTTGGAGCTGTCCACCACGTCAACCACGAGGTCAAGTTTCGTGTTCATGAGATAATCGATAACGATTTTTTCTTCCGGCGAACGGGCATTGATGCTGTAAGTACCCGGCAAATCCACAATGGAAATAGCCCGGTCTTTATGACGGGTGTAACCGACTTTTTTATCTACCGTAACCCCCGGCCAGTTGCCGATTTTCTGACGGGCTCCCGTCAGTTCGTTAAAGATAGTGGATTTACCCACATTGGGATTACCGGTAAGTGCTACTGCTAATGTTGACATTGTTGTTTATACATCTCCTCTGTTCATTCTTAACGTCCAAGGACTTTAATTTACCTGCTGCACCTGAACTTTAGCCGCATCGTCGCGACGCAGAGCCAGATTATACGAACGAACACCAATAGCAATGGGGTCACCCAACGGAGCACTGCGCAATACCTTTACCTTAGTCCCCGGGGTAAGCCCCATGGTCATCAATCTTTCTTTGAGGTCGGAATCGCCAATCTGCTGAATCTTCAGCGTCATGCCGGTTTTACCGTCTTTCAATGTCAAAATCAACGCCTCCTAATACAAATTCTTGATAATGATAATGAGATTATTTCTACTTAACACATGATAACGCATATCAATAACACTTGTCAAGGATTCTCATTTACAAATAGAAATATTTTTCATTTGTTTTTCATAAAAAAATGAAGTCCGCTGCCAAACGCAACGGACTCATCTTGCTTAGTACAGGATACTTTCCCCATACATATTATTTAACTAATTCCAGCGGTGACAAAACGCTCTTGCCCTGGCTGTTGACAAACACATCAGCCTTAACCCCAAACGTATCTGCGAGGCGCTCAACTGTCATAACCTCACCGGGATTCCCCTGTGCTTTAATCAAACCACCTTTGAGAATGAGGATTTCATCAGCATACTGCAGCGCATGATTGATATCATGCAGCACCATAATAACCGTCATGCCGTAATCCCTGTTCAGCCGCACCACGATATCCATAACTTCCAGCTGATGGGCAATATCTAAATACGTGGTAGGTTCGTCCAGCAGCAAAATCTGCGGCTGCTGGGCAAGCACCATGGCCAGGAATACGCGCTGCCGTTCGCCGCCGGAAAGCGTCTGCACCTGACGGTCAGCCAGCTTTACCACCTGCGTTGCCGCCATGGCCCACTCCACCACTGCCCTGTCCTGCTTTACATCACGCGAAAACAGGCTGCGGTAGGGAAAACGGCCGTAATCGACCAGCTGGCGCACGGTGGTATCCGGCGGTGCCACTGCACCCTGCAGCAAAATACCAATCTTCCGGGCAATGGCCTTACGGCCCAGGGCGCGGATTTCCTGGCCATCGAGCAGGACTTTCCCCTGATAGTCAGTATTGATAGCTGCTAAAGCCTTCAGCAGCGTAGACTTGCCTGCCCCATTCGGCCCGATAATGGCGGTGCGCTTGCCCTGCGGGAAAACTGCCGACACACTGTGCAGAATTTCCTTATCCCCGATGGACACCTGTAAATTCTTTACTGCCAGCTCCATCACAGTTCCCTCCTCAGCAGATACAAGAAAAAGGGCGCACCCAAAACAGCCATGATAATCCCTACCGGCAGTTCCACCGGCGCTACAACAGTTCTGGCAATGGTATCACACAGCGTCACCACACCACAGCCGAGCAGGGCCGTAGCCGGCAGCATAATCCGATGGTCAGAGCCCACCAATAGCCGGGCCGTATGCGGCACAATCAGGCCTACAAATCCCAGCAGTCCCACCACGGAAACCGCACTGGCTGCCAGCAGGGCCGCCAGTGCCGACAGGATAATCCGCGTCAGTCCCACGCGCACACCTAAACCCTTTGCCATTTCATCGCCGAGCTGCAAAATATTTAAATGCCGGGCAGCCAGCAAAGATAAAACCACACATACTGCCGTGTACGGCCAGAGCATTTCGACCTGCGGCCAGCTGCGTGCTGACAGGCCGCCCACCATCCACATCAGGGCGCTATGCACCCTGTCGCTGTAAAAAATCAGCAAGGCTGATATACCGGCACTCAGAAACGCCGACACTGCCACGCCGGCCAGGATAATACGAATGGGACGTATCCCGTTTTTCCAGGCCAGTACATATATGAGCATCGCCGCGCCCATAGCCCCGACAAACGCCGCCGGCGTAACCAGATAAGCGTATGCCGGCAAGGCCAGCATGACCAGTATCCCCAGCAGCCCAGCCCCGGCTGATATGCCGATAATATGCGGGTCAGCCAGAGGATTTTTCATCACGGCCTGCAAAATCGCCCCGGCCAGTGCCAGATTCACGCCCACCAAAACAGCCACCAGCGTTCGCGGCAGACGTATGTTATAGATAATCTGCCCCTGCGGACTGCTTTCCGTACCGGTCAGCAAAGTGAGCACTTCCCCCACGGGAATGTCGACCGAGCCTTTCACTATACTTATTACTATCCCCAAACAGGCAAAAACGACCAACGCTAACATCATGAGCGTCCGCCGTTTTCCGCCTGCAGAAAAATCTGCTGTCATCATATATAATATGTCCTTTACTTTGCGTCAGGATAAACACATTTTGCCATCGTCTCTACGGCCTCCGGGTAATGAATGCCGGGACTCAGCAGGAAAAGCTCCTGTGGCAGGTAATAAACGCGTTTTTCCCGTACTGCCGGAATACTCTGCCAGGCCGGGCCCTGCATAGTTTCTTCCATACTGGCCTTAATAGCTGACAGTTTGCCCATACTCGTCACAAAGATGATTTCCGGGTTCTGCTCCACCAGGGTTTCCATACTGTAAGGAGCAGCGTCAGGATTTTTTTCGAGTGGCTTGGTGCCGCTGGCTACATTCTCCCAGCCCAGCATCTTTGCCACCGAACCGGCAATACTGCCCTCGAGCTGCACCGTCAGCCCCTGACTGGTACTATGAATGATGGATACCCGGCGTTTTTCCTGCGGTATACGCGCCTTTACCGCCGCAATTTTTTCATCCATATCCTTTATGAGCTGTTCGCCTTTTTCCTTATTGCCGGTTACCACCGCCAGGGTGCTTACTTCCTTCTGCACATCAGCATAGCTCTTCATATCGAGCACCAGCGCCTTAATGCCGTTAGCCTCCAGGGTATCAACCAATTTTTCGTTCATGCCCTTGTTGATAATCACGAGGTCCGGCTGGCAGGCGATAATCTTTTCCGTATCAATCTGATAAACCTTGCCGACACTGGGCAGGTCTTTGGCAAACTCCGGCATCTTCGTCCGGGAATCCGGCCGGCCGACTACCAGGTCAGCACCGCCCACCGCCTCCAAAGGCTCCAAAAACGATGCCGATGTCACTACAATTCTGGCCGGTTTCTTGCTTAGTTCCACCTGCCGTCCGAGGTCATCGGTCAGAGTAGCATAACCTGACTGGTTAGCAGGCTTGGCCGCCTCCTGACCACAGCCGGCCAGCACCAGCGCCATCATCATAATGGACAGGATTATTTTTACATAGCCCTTCAATTTCATCGTCCCCTATCTTTTATGGAACATTTAATTTTTACGGGTTAAAATCGTCGACAGATAGTTCAGCTTATCCTTTTTATGAGCCACCACGTTGTAAATGATTTTCTCGTCATCAAGGCCGGCCCGGCTGACGAGCACTGCCTGCTCCGCCATCTCATTCTTGGCCAGCAGATCAGCCATTTCCTCAAAGTTTTTGTAAACCTTCATGAGTACCACATTATCAGCGGCCTGCATGGCCTTTTCCACCTTTTCCGGGCTGGCTGTGGCCGGAATAATCGTAAGCACGTCGTCCCCTTCGACAATAGGATAGCCCAGCTGGCTGCCTATGGCCGCAAACGCCGGAATCCCCGGAATGGTCTTAATCTCCACGTCCTCATGCTCCAACAGGCGATATATGTAGATATAGGTGCTGTAGAACATCGGGTCGCCAATGGTGAGAAACGCCACATTTTTGCCGGCCTGCAGGAGCGCCAGAATCTCCTGCTTATTGGCCTCCCAGGCCTCAGTGCTGTTTTCTGCAAAGCCCTTTACCATCGGGAAAACCTGATAGACAATTTCCACGTCTTTTTTTAGATAAGGCTTGGCCACAGTCAGGGCCACGCTGCCTTCTTTCTTTTCCGTTTTCGGCGCAATCAGCACATCTACATTTTCAATGGCCTTGATAGCCTTTACCGTCAACAGTTCCGGATCACCGGGGCCCACGCCAATACCATAAAAGATTCCACTCATGAATCAAAAACCTCCATACAACAATAGTATCTTTGCCTATCATACTATGATGATTTACCCCTGTCAAATACACGCTAAGCCGCTCACCCCTTTCTGATCGATAGGGCAAGCGGCTATAGCTATGTCAGTGTCATTTAAATGAATATGGTGAAATCTTATTTTTCCAGAGCATTCCAGGCATCTTCAGCCCGTTTTACATAAAGGTCGCGGATAGCCTTATTTTCCCCAATGCCATGGATATAAGCGTCTACCTTGTAACCGGCTTTTTCCAGAATGGATTTATGGGAATCTTCTTCCTTGCCAGCCATATCGTTGTTGGCATGGTCGCCAGCTACCATCATCATCGGCATGAGGGTAACGTGCTTAATGCCATTCTTCTTGAGCTTGGGCAGGACAGTTTCCAGATTTGGCCAGCCTTCAACCGTGTAAACATATACGTTCTTATAACCGGCTTCGTCAAGTTTTGCCTGAATTACGGAATAGTAAGCATTGGATACCTGCGGCGTACCATGTGCCAAAATCAGAATGGCATCATCTTTACCCTGTTTCGGGAACTGCGTGGACAGTGCTTTGATGGTTTCAGCCACATCATCAGCCTGTTCTTCCTGTCCCTGCCAGTACATCAAAGACGTACCCAGCGTCATTTTCTTGAACTGGTCTTTGTAGTTGTGGTATACACCGATATTGTAGTTGTATTCCATGCCCGGAATTACATCAAGGCTGGCGAGAGCTACACGCGTATAGCCTTCTTTTTTCAGCTGTTCCAGGGCCTCTTCCGGCGTCGGATAAGTAATGCCTTCATTCTTCTTCACACGATTGATGATGATGTGGGAAGTATAGGCCGTAACGACCTTCGTATTCGGGTGCTTAGCCTGAATAGCCTTCACCGTGGCGTCAATGGTCTTAGCCCGCGTATCTTTATAAGTCGTGCCAAAAGTCATAACTACAATGGCGTCTTTGTTGGCCAGATTAGCCATAGCCGGGTTTTCGTTTTTCAGCACACCGATTTCAGATGCCTGTTTCAAAGCCTTGGTCGGAGCCTTGACCTCCTCATTGAGCTGGTATGCTGCCTCTGCCGGAACGTAGCTCATAGAGAATGCTGCACCGCAGGCAATAGCTGCCGCTAACGTCTTTTGCCATTTCTTCATAACTTATACCTCCTACATTTTCCATAAGAAAACACCTTTCACGTCTGCGCGCAAAAGGTGTCAATTTCATCATAAAGAACCCTGACGAAAAATCCCCTCCCCATCGCTCGCAGGTTCAGCAGCCTCCCTTGGGCCGCAACGGTGATTGTCAAACAGGCAGTTCTCCTGGCTTGGTTCATAGCTTGCCTGCGCCTTCCCAGAAAAAGCATTTCCAGTGACTTAACTATGCAGGTTCGCTCCCCTTACAGTGGCGGGACCGCGCTGGTCTTTAACCAGCTTCTCTTTTCAGCTGCCGGATGTGCGCCGGCCAGCACCTGTTCCTCTTATGTAATTGAATAAAAATTGTGATTTTCTCACATGTTTTATTATAAACGCTTGCATAGATGGTGTCAATGTAAAGATAAGCGCCAGTAAATATTAGGCGCGTGGTTCCCGGCCATCTTTAAAGAGCATCATCATGTGATTGGTCAGGCTCCAGTCGTCCTTCTGTCCCTGGATATCCTCACGCGCAACCCAAACGGCCTCGCCCAGTTCATTATTATCCGGGCGGATATCAGTATCACCGGCCACATCGCAGAAAAAGCCCACAATCAGGTCCTGCACACTGCCCCAGGGCTGTGACTTATAATAGCGGATATTTTTGACCTGCAGCCCCGTTTCCTCCCTGACCTCGCGGGCCACACATTCCTCGAGCGTTTCACCTATTTCCGTAAAGCCGGCCACCAGTGCGTAAAAACTCATTTTACGATTGGCGTATTTGGTCAGGAGCAGCTTATCGCCCCAGGTAACACCTACCACAACAGCAGGTACAATCCGCGGATAAATGGTATTGCCGCAATGTGGACAGCAAAGCGCCCGTTCCTTCTCCGCATGCTCCGTTTCATGACCACAACGGCCGCAATAACGATTATCCCTGTACCAGCAGATAAGGTGCCAGGCCGTATAGGCAAGATACATGAGCTCCTGGGGGCCGCCAATATTATAGCGGATTTCCCGCAGCGTTTTGTAGGCAAAACCTGCCCACGGTTCCAGCCCTTCCTGTTCGGCGTAATAAACACCTGTCTGGTCAAGGCTCAGCAGATAACGACAGGTTATGCCCTGCGACATTTCCTGCCATACGGGAAATCTTATCCCGTCCGCCGACTCTCTTACCAATATGCCATTATCCTTTACACAGATTATTATATCATCAGCCTTGGGCTGCGCAGACGGTACAAATACGTTGCTCAGCTTATGCGGATATATATCCTGTATCATTTTTAATCGTCATCGCCTTTCCATTGCCTCAGCCGCTTATTTTATCAGTTTCACAAAAGCCTGCCGGCTTAAAATAAAACCTACCAGGGCATATACTGCCAGTACAAGCAGCGAAACACCATCAGCACCGGCACCACTGCCCATACTGCGCAGCAGCATACTCGTATGTGTAAGCGGCAGTATTTCAATAACCACGCGGATTGCCGCCGGCAATGCCTGCGTCGCAAAAAAAGTACCACACAAAAAGGACATGGGCAGCAGGATATAAGTGTTTACCTGGCTCATTTCCTCATAAGTGCTGATTTTCATGGCCGCAAAGAACCCCACCTCGGCAAAGATAACGGCGTTCAGAACAAGCACAACGAGCATGAGCGCCGACAAATGCAAATGCGCCCCGAAAGCATAGGCCAGCAGCAGGATAATAAGGCTGGAAAGCATACTGCGCAGAACCGCGGCCAGAACTTTTCCTAAAACATAAGCGGCCGGCCTTATCGGTGCCAGAATATATTCTTCCAGACTCTTATGATATATGCGCTCCGCATGTACGGGCGTAATGCTATTAAAACTGATATTCATCGAGTTCAGGGCCAGGATTCCCGGCACGAGAAAATCGAGATAACTGCCGCTGCCCACGTTGATACTGCGCCCCAGACCCCAGCCGAAGGCCACGAGATACAGCATCGGCGCCACCATGCGAGCCAGGATAAACTTGGTCAGCCGCCGTTTCAGAACCACCCAGTCACGCCAGAACACCGTCCAGGTATCATATAACATTTCCATGGTCAGATTCCACCCTTATGCACAGCCCAATCAATAATGCCCTTTGCACTGGGCAATCTCTATAGTGTTTTCTTTTACACGGTATACCAGCCTGTTTTCGTCATCAATCCGCCGGCTGAACCAGCCCTGCAGATTATGTTTAAGTGGCTCAGGCTTGCCTATGCCTTCCAGTACGCCATCGCGCTCTACGCTTTTTATCAGAGCGTTTATCCGTTTTACAGTCTTCTTGTCTTCCAACTGCCAGTCAAGATATTCCTGCCACGCACGACCAGACCATTTTTTACACATCAATGAGCTCGTGCTCCTCTCCGCCGCCTGCTTCCAGTTCTGCTATGGATTCGGCAAGATATGCCTGGTTCTTTTTGCTATAGAATGGGTCAGCAGTTATCGGAAAAGGAATCGAGCGTGTCCGTACCATTGCCTTCAGAAACATGGTGTATGCTGTTGACAGAGTCAGCCCCATTTCAGCACATAATGCCTCTGCCTGCTCTTTAAGTACAGGGTCAACCCTCATTGTAAGTGTAGTTGCTTTCATAGTATACCCCTCCTTTTAAGCTAATTATACTACATAAGCACTTACAATGTAAATACACATTCTTTGTTTAATCCCAATACACATAGCCATATGCATTCCATCGCCCAGAACGAATCAGATCAGAGTACAGCTCCTTCAAGATAAACGTCTATTAAACTTCAAGGTTACTTCGCGTTGGATGTCCTGTCAGCTCAATGAATACGTCCTCCAGATTCGTGGGACGTATAAGTATGCCGCCGGCGGCCTCCAGGTTGCCGGCAAAGGCTGCGGCTGCCTGTTTGTCCGTGAAAAAGCGGTAGCTGCGCCCGTCCTCGCCGTCCCATTCCACGGTGAACTTGCCCAGCTGCTCCTTGAAATTTTCCGGCGTATCCAGGGCTATCAATTTGCCCTTGTTAAGAATGGCTACCTGCTGGCACAGACTTTCGGCCTCCTCAATGTAATGGGTGGTCAGAAAAACCGTAACGCCATCACGGGCCAGTCCCCGGATTAAATCCCAAATCCGGCGCCGCACCTGCGGGTCAAGTGCCACTGTGGGTTCATCCATAAACAGAATCCTTGGCTTATGCATAAGCGCCCGGGCAATGAGCAGCCGCCGTTTCATACCGCCGGACAGCCGCCGCACATTTTCATTTATCACCTCGCTGAGCTCGACATAGTCGAGCAGCTCAGCAATGCGCTGGCGGCGCTCTTCACGCGGCATACGGTGCAGGCGTCCATGCAGTTCCAGATTCTCCCCTACGGTCAAATCCTGGTCAAAATTAACATGCTGCGGCACCACACCGATCAGGCTTTTGACCTGCTGTCCCTGGCTGGCTATATCCTGCCCATCATAGGAGATACTGCCGGCGGTTGGCTTTAACTGCATGGTGAGCATGCGAATCGTCGTCGTTTTACCGGCACCATTAGGGCCTAACAAGCCGAATATTTGGCCAGAAGGGACTGTCAACGACAGTCCCTCCACGGCCAGCTTTTCACTTTTCGTTCCCTGCTTGGTCTTGTACGGGAAACTTTTCGTAAGCTTACTTATTATAATCATATCATTTATGGCTTATGTGATAAGACAAACTGCTGAGTCCTACCGACAAATCTTCGTTGACAATATGCATACCTTCCGGCACTTCCATCTTAATGGGGGCAAAATTCCAAATCCCCCGGACACCTGCCGCCACCAGTTTATCAGCAACCCCTTGGGCAAAAGCTGCCGGCACGGCGATAATGCCGATATGAATATTACGTTCCTGCACTATCTGGGCCATGTTCTCCGTGTCTTCAACCTTGACATGATTTACCGTCGTGCCAATAACCGCCGGGTCATCGTCAAACAGTGCCACCAGATTAAAACCCAGACTAACAAAGTTATGGAAATTGGCCAGGGCTGCTCCCAGATGACCAATGCCCACAATGGCAATGTTCCAGTGATTGTTCAGTCCCAGAATATCGCCCACATTGCGTTTGAGCTCATTGACGTAATAGCCTACGCCTTTTTTGCCAAACTGCCCAAAGGAGGCCAAGTCCTTACGAATCTGCTCCGGCGTTATGCCTAAACGGCGTCCCAGCTCATCAGAGGAAATAATATCAATCCCCTCGTCCTGAGCCAGGCGCAGGGTGCGGAAATAAAGCGGCAGCCGGTCAATGGTCGCCTTTGATATGGTCGTCGGACTTTTCATCGTGCTTTTCCTCCCCTGTTGTTTTTAGCTGGACTTTTGCGTCTTTAACTTCGTTTTTTACTTCATCTTTAACTTCGGCGGAGGACTGTGACTCGCCTTCGCTTGCCGCAGCTTTCTCCACTTTTTCTGCAGTTTCTGCTGTTTCCGCTTTTTCCGTCGCAGGGGCAGTCGCCACAACAGGCGCAGTCTCCACAGCAGGTTTTTCTGCCGTAGCAGCTGCTTTCTCCTCCGCCGCAGGTTCAGTTTGGGCGGCAGCTTTTGTTTCAGCCTTCACCTCAGCCTGTTTTTTCTCAGGCACCGGGTCAGCATACATTTTGGCAAACGGGTCGTCCTCCGTTTTTTCCGGGGCCGCATCTGTTCCCAGGGCATTTCCCCAGTCACTTATGGGTTCTTCCACCGGCGCAGGCTCGCTTTCCTCTTCCGCCGGCTGATTAAACTCGGCTACCGCCGCAATCATCGCCAGCAGCGTCCACAGGAACATGGACGTGGGAATATTAAACAGCAGGTCATCGGTAAAGCCGTTAAGAGCCACCGATATCATGGCCAGCCCCAGGCCCAGCGACAGGCCGCCGAGCAGCCGGTAATCCTGCCAGTCACAAAAATCCTTCCACACGGGCGGTTCCTGCGGCAGGTCATCAGTCTGAACACTGTCAGCAACTTTTTTCAGCTCCACATCAGCCGCCGTCTCCGCATTGTAGTCAAAGGGCGTCGGCTCCTGGGGTACAGGTTCGGCCGGCTTAAACTTTTGCCACAAAGCCAGCCACAGCGAGCCAAAGAACAGCCAAAAGAATGAAATTGCCCCCGGGATACCGATTTCTGCCATGTAATTCAGATACAGATTATGCGCATGGACAATGCGGATATCCGCCCCCTGCAGGTAGAAATCATACTCGGGATATACCATCCAGTAAGCACCCCAGCCTATACCCAGGAACGGATGGTCCTGAATCATCGCCACGGTGCTCTCCCAAAAGGCCAGACGCATTTCCGAAGAAGTGTCAACCTTGGTAAAGACCGAAGTCAGGCGCTCATAGAGAACCTGGTCCGACAGCAGGAGCACAGCCCCCACAGCCACACAAGCCAGCAGTACCCGCCAATCCTTAAGCATGCCGTAGACAGCAAAGATAATGGCAATCACGAGGCAGGCGCCACGGGCATAAGTCATGGCCAGGCAGGCTGCCGCCGCTGCCATAAATACGCCTAGAACAATGCGTTTCTGCCTGGTGCCGCACTTTAAGAAAAGCCCCAGGCCTATGCAGATAACAGCGTCCAGATAACCGGCCAGAATGTTGGGATTCTCCCAAGTGGAAAAAACACGTTTTCTCAGTTCCGGGAAAGCCTCACCGTCCACCCATTTCATGGAACTTATATCAATGCCAAACATGAACTGATGGAAACCGTACAGCAGTACGAGTACGGCCGCTGCTGCCGATACCGCCAGAATTTCCTTTATCTGCCGGACACTGCGCAGGTTCTGCCCCACCACCAGATATGTCAGCACATAAACGCCGACGAGATTATACCAGTTATAAAAGCTGAATCCCTTGTCCGGCGATACCAAAATGGACAGGGCACTTAACAGTACAAACAGGCCTACCGGCACGTCAAAAGGCAGCTGCCGAAAGACAAACTCCTCATCAATGCGGAAACGCAAAGCCGTAATCACCGTGGTGATAAGCAGGGCCACAGTTGCCAGCGAGGGAAACAATGGCAGGAAAAAGGCCTCTGCCAGCACACCATACCACGCCCACTTTTCTAACCGCTGCTGCCATCTCTGCCGCATCGCGGCCTTACGCCGCTGCTCCACTGCCGTCATTTCCGGGGATTTTTGTTTTGCCATCATTCTCCCCCCTTCTTATCCAGCAGCAATTTACGCACACCGCCCACCAGATACAAGGAGCCGGCCAGCACCAATAATTTTTCCTTATTGGCCAGTTCCAAAGCACGCTCCAGGGCCTGGCTGTTATCAGCTATGGCCTCCACATGCTGCACATGGGCAGCAACCTTCTGTGCCAGCTGCTGTGGGTCAGCCGCTCTTTCTGAATGCGGTACTGTGACCACCACGGTATCATTAGGACGCAGAAGAATATCCAGCATGGACTCGATATCCTTGTCCTTTAAAATTCCCAAAAGGAACACCCGTTCCGGGGCCGGCACGTACATATCGAGACTTTCCCGCAGTGCCTGCATACCAGCCGGATTATGTGCCCCATCAACAATGCATTTCTGTTCACCCAAATCAACCCGCTCAAACCGGGCCGGCCAGCTGACCAGACTAAGCGCGTCATCGATTGTCTTATTGGTTATTCTGTCATCAGTATTATGCAGCAGCTGTGCCGTCATAACTGCCAGAGCGCTGTTTTCTATCTGGTGTTTGCCCCACAAATGCAGGGAATACGGTTCCTTGACCACGCCCAGCAAATGGGAGGTAAACTCCAGGCACTGATAGTTTTCCGCACAGCTGATAAACTCTGTCGAAAAATCTTCACCGGCCACAAACAGGTCAGCGTTCTTTTCCTCGGCCGTCTGGCGGATAATTTCCAATGGTTCGCCCTTGGCGGCCGTCACCACCGGCACATCTTCCTTGATAATCCCGGCCTTATGCCGGGCCACCCCGGCCAGCGTACCGCCGCAGCGGTCAGCATGTTCCAGGGTGACATTAGTGATAACGGAAACTTCCGGCACAATGACATTCGTGGAATCCAAAAGTCCGCCCAAACCTACTTCAATGACGGCGTATTCCACATGCTTGATGGCAAAGTAGAAAAAAGCCAGCGCTGTCAATACTTCAAACTGGGTAGGACATTCCTCACCGTCTGCTATCATCTGGTCAATGTAAACCTTGATGGAACTTAGACAGTCGGCAAATTCCTGCTCACTGATGGCCTGCCCGTCCACCCTTATCCGCTCCGTATAGGAAACGAGATGCGGTGAACTGTAAAAGCCTGTGTGAATCCCCGAATGGCGCAGGATGCCTGCCAACATGGCAGACACCGAACCCTTGCCATTGGTGCCGGTCACATGAATGGTACGATACCGCTCCTGCGGCAGCTCCAAACGTGCCAGCAATTTTTGCATGCGTTCCAGACCAAGTTTGATACCAAAAATATTAAGACTTTCTAAATACGCCAGCGATTCCTGATAATTCATATAGGGTTCTCCTAACGATTATTTCAGTTTGGCCAAATCCTGCATACGGCCTTCCACAGATTTTTTCTTTTCCTCGTAGCCGGCCAGCTTTTCCTTCTCACCTGCTACTACATCAGCCGGAGCCTTGGCGAGGAAACCTTCGTTGCCCAGTTTCTTGGCCAGGCGGCTGATTTCCTTGTCGAGTTTTTCCAGTTCCTTGGTCAGGCGGGCGGTTTCCTTATCCACATCAATAAGGCCCTTAAGCGGCAGGAATACTTCCACACCGTTTACCACACCGGCCATAGCATTTTCCGGCTTATCAGCACCAGCTGGCAGAATCGTAATCGGTTCAGAAGATGCCAGCTTATCAAGATAGCTCTGGTTTTCCGTAAATACAGCGCGCAAGGATTCGTCCGTAAAGCTTAAGATAAGCTCGCTCTTCTTGCTCGGAGCAGCGCCGACTTCCGCACGCATATTGCGAACCGTCTTGATAGTTTCCATGATGGCCGTCATATCAGCCTCAATCTCGTCGCTGATGCACTCGGCCTGAACTTCCGGCCAGCTGGTTTCCATAATGCTCTTGAGGTCATCAGCATGCGGCACCTTCTGCCAGATTTCTTCCGTGAGGAACGGCATGAACGGGTGCAGCAGGCGCAGCGTACCTTCAAGCACGGTGGACAGCACATACAGGGCCGTATTACGGGCACGGACATTTTCCTTGTCGTAAAGGCGTGCCTTCGTCAGCTCGATATACCAGTCGCAGAACTCATTCCAAATGAATTCATAAATCATGCGGCCGGCCTCGCCGAGCTCGAACTTATCAAGGTTTTCCGTAACGTCACGCACCGTACGCGCATAACGGGACAAAATCCACTTATCAGACAGAGTATAATCTTCCTCAGCCGGCTTAAAGCTCTTGTCAAAGCCTTCGAGGTTCATGAGCATATAACGGGAGGCGTTCCAAATCTTGTTGGCAAAGTTACGGGCAGACTCCACACGTTCCCAATAGAAACGCATATCATTGCCCGGCGTGTTGCCCGTAATCAGCATGAAACGCAGGGTATCAGCACCGTATTTTTCAATAACTTCTACCGGGTCAATACCATTGCCCAGGGACTTACTCATCTTGCGGCCCTGGCTGTCGCGTACCAGACCGTGGATAAATACATGCTGGAACGGAATATCCTTGCCAAATTCCAGGCCCATCATAACCATACGGGCCACCCAGAAGAAGATGATGTCGTAACCGGTTACGAGCGTAGCTGTCGGATAGAAATGCTTAAGCTCTTCCGTTTCTTTCGGCCAGCCCATGGTTTCAAACGGCCAGAGACCGGAGCTGAACCAGGTGTCAAGTACATCTTCGTCCTGATGAATATGCTGGCTGTGGCAATGCGGACACTCCGTCAGGTCCGTACGGGATACGCTGGTCTTACCGCAGTCATCACAGTACCAGGCCGGAATCCGATGCCCCCACCAAAGCTGGCGGGAAATACACCAGTCACGGATATTTTCGAGCCACTGCAGGTAAATCTTGCTGAAACGCTCCGGCACGAACTTAATGCGGCCGTCTTTAACTGCCTCCATAGCCGGCTTAGCCAAAGATTCCATCTTCACAAACCACTGCTTGGATACCAGCGGTTCAATCGTGCTGTGGCAGCGCGAGCAATGACCAACAGCATGTTCATGTTCTTCAACAGACACGAGTACGCCGAGTTCTTCGAGCTCTTTCACGAGCGCCTTGCGGCATTCGTAACGGTCCATGCCGTTGTACTTGCCAGCGCCTTCGCCCATCGTACCATCGTTGTTGATGACCTTAATCTGTTCGAGGTTGTGACGCAGCCCCATTTCAAAGTCGTTGGGGTCATGTGCTGGCGTAACCTTGACGGCACCAGTACCGAATTCCTTGTCTACATACTCATCGGCAAACAGCGGAATACGGCGGTTGACAATCGGCAGAATCAAAGTCTTACCTACGATATCCTTATAACGTTCGTCGTCGGGATGTACAGCTACACCCGTATCACCGAACATGGTCTCGGGACGGGTCGTGGCGATTTCCACATAGCGGTCCTCACCCTCTACCTGATAGCGCAGGTGCCAGAGGTGACCGTTTTCATTTTCATGCTCCACTTCGATATCAGAGATAGCCGTGTTGCAGTTCGGGCACCAGTTGGTAATGCGCGTGCCCTGGTAGATAAGCCCCTTATCATACAGGCTTACGAACACTTCACGCACAGCGGCCGAGCAGCCTTCGTCCATCGTAAAACGCTGACGGTCCCAGTCACAGGAAGAACCCAGGGAACGCAGCTGGGACATAATGCGGTTGCCATACTGTTCCTTCCAGTCCCAAACGCGTTCGAGGAACTTTTCGCGGCCAAGTTCATAACGGTTCGTCCCCTCTTCACGCAGGGAGGCCTCAACCTTAGCCTGTGTAGCGATACCGGCATGGTCACAGCCCGGAATCCAGACAGCATTGTAACCCTGCATGCGGCGGAAACGAATCAAAATATCCTGCAGCGTATTGTCAAGCGCATGGCCCATGTGCAGCTGCCCCGTGACATTCGGTGGCGGAATAACCATACTGTAAGGTTTCTTGCTCTTATCCACTTCAGCATGGAAGAGTTTATTGTCCTCCCAGAACTTATACCATTTCTTTTCAAAAGACTGCGGGTCATAAACCTTCGGAATGTTGTTTTCCTGTTCCTGAATCTCGCTCATTGTAATCCTCCTCAATAAACTAAAAAGCGCCTCCGCCCCAAAGGACGAAAGCGCATACTTTCGTGGTACCACCAATGTTCCTGACCTGTCAATTTGACATGTCAATCTGACAAGTCAGCTCAAAGCCTTAACGCGGCCAGACGTTTGCGCCTACTATAGTTCAGCCCAAAAGCTCCGAAGCGACCTTCACGCCCCCTGCACGAAAACTTCCACCAGCCGTTTTCTCTCTCTGCCGCAGGAATAGCCCTACTCCTCTTCGTCATTGCCTTGCTATTTTTCTAACATGACGTTAATTTTATCACAAAGTCTGACACTTGACAATGCATTTTAGTAATAAATCATGCCATTATGTCACCTATGTTTATCCCTTCAGCCTCACCGGCAGCTACTTCCACTACGCCCCAGGCTTTATGGCAGTAGGCTATCCCCAGCCACGGCCTTAGGTTGGGGGCGATTTTCAGTACGCGGTAGTCCTTATCGATGAAAATGGCGTCAATGGCAAAGCGCATAAAGCACATGTGGACGCCATTGCAGGGAGCGAGCAGCAGGCCCTGTCCCGGGGGCAGCTGTTTGCGGAACATCAGGCCGCAAAAGCGTCGCCAGAAGGTGTCGGCGTATTCCAGTTGAATTTTCATAGGCATTTCCTGTCAGCGAAACAATACATACAAGGCGGCAAAGATAAAATAAGGGCCATAAGCCATATTTTCTCCTATTTTTATACGGCCGGTCAGCAGGAGCAGCAGTGCGGCAACGCCGCCACCGATACAGCCGATAATCATGATATCTGACAGGTCATTTATCCCTGTCCATAGTCCTAAACAAGCTATGAGCTTTATATCGCCGCCGCCCAAGGCTCCCTTGCTGATAAGTGCCAGCAGTAAGAACAGGCCGCCGCCGCCCAGGGCCGCCAGCAAATGCGTCAGCAGTGATTGACCTGTCAAAATTGTACTGACAAGTCCCAGGGCAGCGCAGGGCAGCAGCATTATGTCAAAGATTACCTGCTGTTCAAAATCAGTAAAAGCAAACAATACCAGAAAGAACAGGTACGCCATAATAAAGCCGCTCTGCCAGACAGGACAGTTTATTACCAGCACGGAAAAAGCAAAGAGTGCGCCCATAACGGCCGGCATGCGGCGGCGACGCGCAACAGCCTGCTCAGCAATCCGCTTGGGAAAGGAAAGTATTTCTCCCTTCCGGCGGTACAGGGAATCAATCCAGCGCGTACCGCACAAGGAGGCTGCCACCGCCAAGGCGATGGCAGCCAATAGTTTTATCAACAACATAAAGAGAACCACCTTAGATAGTAACCTTCGCCCGTTCCGTCAGAAAAACGATATCCTGTTTGGGGTCATTATAAACTGTAAGAGCGATGGCACCAAAGTCATCGTAGTAAGCCTCACTGAGGCCGAGTTTCGTATAGAATAACTGAAAATCCGGATTCGTCGTGCTGTTAAGCTCACCCGGCATTTCTATGGTATTGCCGGCAGCATCCACGATACGTTCAGCGACGATAATTCCCTGGAACTTATGACCATTCCCCTGCACACACACCGGGCTGTTGGGGGCGTAAAGTATACCGCGGAAGTCTTTATCCAGATTCAAAGTAACCGTGCGTGACTTACGTCCTGTACCGCGTTCATCATTATCCCCCACCGGGCCATCGTAGAAGAACAACATGGGGCGATAATAATATTTCCCGGCAATGGTTGATTTGGGTGTATTATCAGCCAGGATATTGATATTGATATCACGGGCTGTGTTGGTAACCCAGCTGGTGCTGCCGGAACCTGTATTATATTCCTCACTTTCAATGCGGATAAAGAGAGGGTCCAGCTTATTAGGTTCGTCCGTGCGTATATCATAGGAGATTTCGTCCTCTGACAGTTGTTCCAGCTCTCTTACCGGGTAAGGATTAGTCACATTGATAACAGAGGTTATCGGCGTATACATCAGTTGTTTGGCTACATTTTCCCCAAAATATTTTACCAGCTTTTCGTAGAACCTTCCCCACAGGGAAATGCCGCCTTCGTTTTCTTCCAATGCCGTACCTGACGCGTCAACAATCCGCCAGTTGGTAATCTGCATGCCGAGGGCATAAATGTATTCCCTGGCCTCCTGCACCGTCATATTGGCTATTTTATGAAGGTCCCAGTCGCCAGTCATCTTTTGGCTGGTAATAAAATCCGGTTTAAAATTTACAAACAGGCTTTTCATATTATTGTTCAAAGACGCCGTACCATCCATATCGTGGATTTCTGTCCTGGTTCCATCTGCATTATAGGCCGGCCCTTTGTTGGTAAAACTGATTGCCTTGGCATAATCGCGTTTACTGCTAAAGTTGCTCGGTTTTTTTAAGCCAGCCTCTAATTCCTGAAAAGTACCAGCTGTATAGGCATCTCTTGCCGCTCTAAGCTGCGTGTCCAAATCTATGCCGCCCTCGCGTACATTAGACATTGCCCAGGCCTCTACATATATCTTCCAATTGTCTGGCAGCAAATCAGCCGGCAAAAAGTTCCTGGCAAAGTCAAACGGCATATCATCGGTCAAAACGACCTTATAATAATAGGTCGCCGCCTGATTTTTCATTATCGGATTTTTTAAATCCGTGCGTACAATTTTGCGCATTTCGGTATGGGTATTGCTGTTCTGCGTGTTCCATATATTGTTTTTATCCATAGCCAGGATTTTATTGGCGCCCTCGTCAGCAACAGCCGAGCTTTCGGACTGAATAATATTGCTGTTCAGCGGCACCTCGCCGCTCCGCACCAATCTGCCCTTCAAGCCGCCGGCTTTCTCCACACCGGCCAGCGCAGCAGCATCGGCAGCGTTTTGCATATGGGATTTATACAGGTAAGCACGCCCTACATCGATTCCCATACCGGCAAAAAATACCAAAAAGGGGAGCATGAGAGCGACAAAGACTAAGACCGTCCCTTTTTCGGCAGACTTTCCTCTCATGATACTCCCCCCTTAATTTTTAACCATTAAATGCATGAGCCCGTCTGTTTCATTTCTAATCCAGGTATTTGTTCCCTTTTTTTGTTTATTACGGGTAGCCCAAATCTGCACACTCTCCACCTTGCCGCTTTTGTCAAAATTGAATGTGCAGCGCACACTGACGGCATACGTACCTTCTTCATGCGCCGTACCGTTCATTACGCCCGAAGGGTCAATTACATCATTGGAGTAGAACAGGCGGTTATCCATAGTCAGTGCATTATTTTTCGTATCAAACGACGTATAGTTGCCCTGCATCCAATTGAGCAGGTTATCGGTGGAAACCATGGTATTGCCAAATCTCGTCTGTACCGCCCCGTCTTCACCATCACCGGTTTTTTCAATGTAATAGTCAAAGAGCAGATTGCCTTGATTTAATTCTTTGCCCGCGTCGTATTTATTGAAATTGGGGTCCTTTATCAGCATGGCTCTTATCTCATTTTTGGTCTTGCCGATAAAAGCCCCGGCCAGATTCTCCAAAGTCTTTTGGTCCAGCGATATCCGCTCTTCATTAGCAATCTGCATGAGCTCCGTGTTGGAGATTGTACCATACTTGCTGAGGTTTTGGGCGGTTTTCGTCGTACCGCTTAGATAGCTGCCCACATTATCATAGGTGTTCTTCGCCTGGGTGAGCAGGCTGGATTCCCTGAACAGGAGAAACACTCCCAACGCCAGCAGTGCCACCAGACACCATTCCGTCAAACTCTGCCCCTTTTCTCCCCGCAGTATTTTCCGCAGCTTTGTCATCATCCTGTCCCACCTCCAGTCAGTAAATCTTTGCCTATCTGTTAAGGGATTTCAGCAGCGTCAAAGCTGCTGGAAAGACCACCATTACGAAAATTGAAGGAAAGATAAACAATATCATCGGGAAGATAATCTTTACCGGCGCCTTCAAGGCCAATGCCCGTACTGTCTGACGATGGCGGTCACGCATATTGTCAGCCTGCATTTTCAAAGTTCTGGACATGCTTGTGCCCAAATGTTCCGCCTGTATTACTGAGGCCGTAAAAAGATAAATCTCCTCTACATCACAGCGTTTAGCCAGCTGATTCAAGGTTCGCTGCCTATCCATACCCAGCCCCATGTCGCGGAGCATACGCCGGAATTCATCCATCAGAGGGCCTTTCATGCGGTTAACGATTTTGGTCACAGCGCCATCAAAGGATAAGCCGGCTTGAACACTGACGCACAGAAAATCGAGAAACTCCGGCAGCTGCCGCCGGATAGCGGCTTTGCGCCGTCTGATAGCCGATTGCAGCAACATAAAGGGAACAAGCGCCCCTAAAATCAATCCCAAAATGAAAATTGCAATTTGCTGGGGCAGCAGCAGCGGCGAAAAGGCCGATATGAACAGCAGGGCAAAGATACCGCCGACCACTACCCATAATACCCAGCCAGCAGCCAGACGGTTAACGCTCCATTGTTCCTGCATGCCCAAATGCAGGAGCATATTTTCCATCATCGTCCTGAGTTCCCGCGGCGCAAAACGCATAAGCCAGTTTTCCATCCCCTTCATCAGTGGGCGGATAATACGCTCTTTAAAGCTTTGCTCACGCATATAGTGATAATCGGAAACCACACCCGTTTCCGCGGCCGCTGACCGGCGTTTTTGCTGTCTGGCTGCGCTGCGCTCGGCCTCAGCCTCGGCAATCATGCGTTCCAGGTGCTGACGCGTCTGCATCTGCGGACGGCGGGCGGCGTAAAGCAAGAGGAACAGCATTGCCATAACCAAAGCTGTCACTAATGCAGCCACTAAAATAATCATGGTTATGCCCTCCCTCAGTGCTTTTTAAATATATCCCGCGGCAGTTCCACACCGTGGATACGGAATTTATCCATAAACGTAGGCTGCAGGCCTGTAGCCTCATAATGTCCCACAGAGCGGCCTTCTTGATCAATATAGTCCTGCACATAACGGAACAGATCCTGTAAGATGATCGTATCACCTTCCATGCCCTGAACTTCGGTGATATGGGTGAGTTTACGGCTGCCGTCCTGCAGGCGTGACTGCTGAATAATCAGGTTGATAGCCGATGCAATCTGCGTACGCACAGCACGTACCGGCAGCTCCATGCCAGCCATCAGTGTCATGGTCTCCAAACGGGACAGCACATCACGGGGACTATTGGCATGGGCCGTGGTAATTGAGCCATCATGGCCGGTATTCATGGCCTGCAGCATGTCCAGAGCCTCACCGGAGCGAACCTCACCAACAATAATGCGGTCAGGACGCATACGCAGGGCGTTGCGTACCAGGTCACGAATGGTAACCGCACCCGTGCCCTCGATATTGGCCGGACGTGATTCCAGTATGACCACATGGCGCTGCTGCAGCCTGAGTTCGGCTGCGTCCTCGATGGTGACAATGCGCTCAGCGGACGGGATAAAAGATGACAGTACGTTAAGCGTCGTCGTCTTGCCGGAGCCGGTTCCCCCGGCAACCAGAATGTTCAGCCGCGCTTTAACACAGCCTTCCAAGAACATCGCCATCTCTTCGCTCATAGTGCCCAGCCCTACAAGGTTTTCCACGGATAAGGCATTCTGCGCAAATTTGCGGATGGTCAGTGTCGGACCTGTAAGCGACAACGGCGGAATGATGATATTTACACGCGAACCGTCTGCCAGACGGGCGTCAACCAGAGGTGACGCCTCGTCTACGCGGCGGCCCAGCGGTGCCAGTATACGCTCAATAATATTCATCAGATGGGCATCATCATAAAAACGGGTATCGGTGAGCAGCAGCTTGCCGCCACGTTCCACAAAGATATCCTTGGGGCCGTTTACCATAATTTCTGTAATGGAATCATCTTTTAAGAGCGGTTCCAAGGGGCCAAGGCCCAGCAGCTCATCACAAATATCGTCCACGAGAGCCATGCGTTCCGCCCGGGACAGATTATAGTTGCTATTGACCATTTCCCGTTCCAGATAGGAAGAAATCAAATTCTTTATCTGTTCCCGGGCCTCTTTGCCCTGAGCAATGAGCTGCTGCTCAGCCACCGTCATTTCATCCACAATCCGACGATGAATAGCCAATCTTAAAGCCTGAATCTGGTCTATCTGCACCACAGCAGAACGGCGCGCCGCAAACGCAGACGCCATATGAGAATGATCTGTATGTTTGTTCTCCCCCAGCCGGGAATAAGTCTGATGTTCGTCCGGTGTCCATGCCGGAGCTTTGCGCGGCGCAGTTTCCCGGCCTTTATCAGCTTGTTCCTGTAGATTGGCGGCCGGCTGATTTACGCCCCTTCTTTCCACTTCCTTGATGGCTTGTTCCTTTGTTCTTCCCAAACGCTTTAAGAGCGACATATCATCCCCACCTTGCTGCTATCGTATCACTAAACTACTGCTATTCCTGCTCTACGGATTAGCTGCCGAACCGGCGACAGGCACCAGCGGTTCTATAGGCATGCTGCATTGCATGGGCCCTAATTCTTTCGGCAACAGGACTGTATCTACGGCGAGCGTCAGTTTCACACTTACCGTTACTGACCCCGTGTCCGGATTGGCTGTAGTCTCTTCTGCAGGTTCCTTTACGGCTGCAGAAAATTCCGGTGTGTAGAGTTTCGTCAGCGGTTGGGCATAATCGTTGCTATGTTTATTACTATTTATCTTATTTACACTGACCAGGCGTGCTGCTGCATCCTTTTGCATAGCAATATCTCTGGCTGCCTCGCGCACGGCTGTATTGTACTGCAGGTAATCAGCATAGGCAAAGGCGCCGTATATCATGCCCAATATCACGGGAAGCAGAATTAGCAAAACCAGGCAAAATTCCACCATAGACTGGCCTTTTTGTCTGTTCACCAGCTGCACCTCCCCTTCTCTAAACCACTATAGCGAGAAAAGAGCCTCCCACAACACCAAGAAGCTCTTTCCTCCGTCTTACATAAACTATGTGCCTTCATTACGGATTGGTGGAGCCTCCACCCGTGCCGCCACCGACATTTTGTCCTGCCTGCTCAATTTTAGTACCTGTGTTATCGAAGAGATTTTGGATTTTCTGTCCGATGCCGCTGTCACTCTTCAAAGCAACTACAGCAATTGCCACTACGAAGGCCAGAATCAGCGCATATTCCACAATGCCTTGACCTTTTTCCGACCAAATCTTTTCAATACGTTGTAACATATCATCCACATCCTTCCTAAAACCATATACTTACATCTTTAAAATTATACGTCTATATGGACAATCTTTTGAATTACCACATAGCCGATAACTTCCAATAACAAGGAAATAAGCAGCGCCATACGGCCTAACGGGTCCTCAATCAGTACCATCAACTGCTCGCGATTGAAAAAATACATAAACAAGGCCAACGCAAACGGTAAAATAATCAGTACCCAGGCTGACAGCCTGCCTTGTGCCGTCAGGGCGAAGATTTCGCGTTTCATGCGAATGCGTTCCTGAATAGTATCGCTGATATTATCGAGAATCTGCGCCAAGTTGCCGCCGACTTCACGCTGAATGAGAACGGCATTTATCACCAAATCCAAATCAGCACTGCCGACGCGGCGTCCCATTGCCTCAAGTGCAGCCTCCAGCGGCACACCCATGCCAACTTCGCGGTACACCTGAGCAAATTCGTCACTGATAGGCGGTTCCATCTCCTTGGCTACTACCTCCACCGCCTGCGGAAAACTGTAACCAGCGCGCAGGGCATTGGAAATGGTAGTCAGGCAGTCACCGAGCTGCTCAGAAAAAGCATTGCGACGGCTGTAGATACGCCAGGACACCGTCAGCCATAAGAGGATTACTGTCATGGCGGCGATAAGCAGCGCCGTGCCCGTTTCCAGTGTCAGCATCCAGCTGCCTAAGAATGCCGCTAAGGCGCTGACCAATAACATAATCATGAATTCACCGCCGAGCAGCGGAATTCCTGCCTGACGCATGCGGAAGTCCAGTACCTGTACAGGACCATGCTCAGCCAACGGGGCTGCCGCTTTCCGCAACCAGCCGCGCATGCGTTCCAGATAAGGCTGTTCCAGCACCTGGCCGCTTTCAATGACATGATGGCGGCGCAAGCGGTAGAAGATGCTCATCCGCCGTAAATGCTGGAAGTAAACGGTCACCAACAGCACCATAACGAAGGCGGCGATAGCGGCCACAATAGCTGCAAAAATAACCATCGGCCTCACCTCCTGCCGCTGATAATATCACCGGCAAATTTTGCCACGGCCTCGATAAAGGGCGTGCCTTCCGGCAAATCCTTCATCAGCCGCCCGCTGCCGGCAACATCTTTTATCCGCCGTTCCTCCGGCAAAAACAACGTCACCGAACGCCCCAGTTCTCCTTCAATTTTGCGCTTATGGGATTCAGTGCAATTATGCACGCCGGAAAAAATAGTATAGACCTGCTTTCCGTAGTTATCCCACATGTGAAACATCTTGAGAGAACGTTTCATGTGCCGGACTTCCTGACCACTGCTAATCATAGAAATCAGTATATCCGTATCCGCACATTCAGCCAGGGCCAGGGAAATCGGATTAAAGCCTACCGGCAAATCGAGAATTACATAGCGGAACAAACTGCCGGCCATCCGCACAACTTCAATCAGGCGGTCAGCCTCCACAAGTTCAGCATGTTCCGGCTGCAGGGGGCCGCTCATAATCCAGACACCATTCCCTACTTTATGAAAATAATGTTCCAATGCGGCCGGAGTCAGCAAATTGATATCATGCGTAGCCTCGACCACATTATGACGGGGTACAGCGTCAAAGAACATCGCCACATCACCGAACTGCAGGTCAGCGTCGATAATTCCCACAGACTCACCGCTCAGCTTGGCCAGTTCAATGGCAAGTACCGTAGCCATGGTAGTACTGCCCGAATGCCCCTTGGGACTAAAAAACGCCAAAGTACGTGTCGGCAGTGGCTTGCCGCGGCGTTTATAAATTGCCAGGGCCTCGACAACGTCCGCTGTACTAAAGGGTTTTAATATGCAGCCGCTGGCCCCGGCCGCCAACAATTTTTCGGCGGTAGAAGATTTCCACTGGCTAAGCAGCCCGAGAATCTGTGCCTGCGGATAAGCCTTAACAAAACGGGCAATATATTTCACATCGTCAGCGGAATCCATGTCTATCAAAAACAGTGTAGGCCGGAAAACAGAACTCTGGCCTAAGGCCATATCCACTTCATGATAAGTCGATGCCAGGTCAAATGTATCATCAGCCTTTAATATCCCGGCCATTCGGGACAACATATCGGCGTCCCGTTCTACAAGTATTACGCGATAATTCACCTTGGTCACCTGCCCTTATTTCGTGTTATTTGCCGTATGCCAGTCATCGTCCCCAAATAGCCACGAAAGAATTTTCTTCCGCCCTGTCTTTTGTTCCTCATACTGCAGGGCTGCACGCGACTGCTTACTGCGGTTGGTATAACGGTCCACCAGCTGCCAATAACTCTGCGTCAGCGGTGACAAAGGCATGCAATACATAAGCGGTTTGCCCATACGTATGGAATAAGTGACGGCCTGATAATCACTGGGCAAATGATGATAAATCTTCGTCCCTAACAGCCGCTCTACATCCCGGGATTTTATATATCTGTCCTGGTCCGTCATATTTTCCACCAGACAGATTTTACTCTCTTCATAATCAAAGCGCAGGAGCGTGTCATAGCCGACTTTATAATTTTTCACCGCCGGCAGGAAATCCATCACGCCTACATAGTTTATAACCGTGCTCAAATCCAGCATGGCCAGATTCAAAGTACTGAACACTGCCGTGAGGTCCAGCACAATAAAGTTAAAACCACGCATGGAGCGTATGATTTTCTCCACAGCCTCGACGTTAATCTGATAAGCATCATTTATTTCCCGGGGTGGCGGCAGTACAGCAAAAGAGGCCTCACCGCACTTATATTCCGTCAGATAATCATCTATCTTGAAATGCTGTTCATCTCTCAGTATGGCCCTCTGGGCATCGGCTATGGTATAATCACTAACCAAATCCAGATACCCCATCACGTCCCCAAACTGCAGGTCAAGGTCTACCAGACATGTCCTGTAGCCTTCTTCTGCCAATCCGGCAGCCAGATTGATGGCCGTAATGGTTTTTCCATTGCCGGAGGAAGTGCTGAAAACAGCGATGATAATACTGCTATGCCCTTCCATGTCAGCAATCACTCCTTCCCCTTACTGCACCTGCCCTTATTTACCGGGCAATACATCGCGGTTCAGGTATTTGCCCAGAATTGATTCCCGGGACATCTCTGCTGCTACCTGCCGGGAATCATCCCCTTCCCGGTTTGCCGCCTGCTGCCTGGGTGCAGTCTCGCTTTCTGCCTTTTTTTCAGCAGCCGCATTTTGTTCGTTGAAGTCTACCTTCTTCATATCAGCTCTTTCTTTCTGGTCTTTCTGATAGAGCTCGTGCATATCCTTGGTCACCTCGGCCTTGGCGGCGTTATTTTCGTCCACGAGATGCGGCGTAACCAGAATAATCAGTTCCTGCCGGTCCTGCGTGGTAGAGGTGTATTTAAAGAATTCACCGATAACAGGAATATCTCCGAGGAACGGGAATTTGCGTACTATCTTATATTCCCGGGAATCCATCAGGCCGCCAATTACCATGGTGGTGCCCGGAGTTACCGTCACGACAGCATCAGCCTGACGTCTGTCCAAAATAGGCTGCTTGTCAACGGTTTCCCCACTGGGCATGCTGACTTCGGTATGAATGGCCGATACAATGCGGTTTTCCGCATCAACTACGGGATTAAACTGCAGGATAATACCGTAATCCTTGAATTCCGTCGAAGGATTGCCATTGCTGTCTCTGGTGGTATAAGGAATTTCGCCGCCCACCTGAATGAGCGCAGCCTCACCGCTCATCGTCGTAATACTCGGCCGCGAAAGAATCTTGGCCTTATTCTGCACTACGAGTGCCTGCAAAGCGACATTGATATTGCTATGATGATCGGTCAGCCACTTCCAGGGATTGTTGCGGAAAGTCGTGCTGCCGGAACCATAGCTTTCGCCAGCGTAGAATACACCCGGCGTACTCAACAGGTCAGAGCCGGTATTCGAACCATAGACAAAGCCCAAATCGCTTTGGTCCTTGGGATTGATGGCAATAACCTGTGCCTCCAGCTTAATCTGCGAAGGATGACGCATATGCAGCAGGTCGATTACCGAACCATCATCGGCAATATTGTTGCCGCCCACTACACCATTGCGCGATTCCGTGCGGGCGCCCTTGGTTTCCAGGCGGGCGCTGGTATTGCTGCCCACGCTGATGTTGCCCTTATCTGCCGCAGATACAAAGAGCTGGGCCGTCCGCACGGCATAATTGCGTTCGTACTGATTTTCTACCGTACCGGACAGGAGCACCTTGCCATTGACCATCTTAACCCGGACACCCGGCAGATTGATAGCGCTTTCAATGACTTTGGCCTGTCCTTCATCCTCGGGGGACACGCCAACAATGTATTCATAGCGCGCGCCATCATCGCACCAGACAAAGAGTGATGTCGTGCCGGCCTTATGTGCCACTATCAAGAACTCCGAATTGGAGGAAGGTACCTGCACGATTGTTGCTATATCCGGATCACCGACAGCGATGCGGGTAATGGCTGTCGGCATAGAGATATACTTGGAACTATGCACTCCCACTGATAATAATTCCGCCGCTGAGGCACTGGCTGTGCACAAGCAGCAGCTGGCAAAAATGCCGCTTATAATTCCCAAATTTTTTAACTTCACGCCATCCACCCTCACTTCGTAACTACTTTATCGCCCTGAATAATTTCATAGGGTGCCGACGCTCTTGGAGCTGCCGGCGCACTGACAGCCGGTGCTGGCGCTGCTGCCTGAACCGGCTGTGCTGCCACTGGCTGTGCCGGTGCTGCTGTCACCTCGCCTGCTCGGGCTGAACGCAGACTGTAGGTGTTCAAAAAGCTGCCCTTGTCGTTAGCATGGAACGGACGCAGGGCCAGATAAATTTCACCAACAGCCGCAGCGGAAACAAGCTGCAGCATATCGTCAGGCTCCAAGGCCAGAGTCGCAATCGCCGGCTTTGACTTTGTTTTATTCTTATCCCCGTTCTTATCCTGCGCAGCAGCAGCGGCTGCATCCTGATTTATCCCTAAAAGCAGGATATTTTTGAGCAGGAAACGGCTGGTAGCCCCCTGATTGTTTTTCTCGACCAGAATTACATCCACGTAATCCCCGGGTTTGGCAAAGCCGGCCACACCGGTAATCTCACTTACACCTACCGACACCGCCCGGCAATTCTCCGGAATTTCTCCCGCAAAGCCGACTTTAGTCTTATCGACAATCAGCTTGGACAAGGTAACGACATCGCCGGCAAAAATTGTCGCTGCGGCCGGCTGTCCGACCACGTCCTGCATGCTCATCATCGCACCGCGGGGCAATGAATCCACCGGTACTTCTCTCATTTCCAGCATGCTTTCCTGTATGACGGTACGGGAAGGAATATCCTCCTTGGCCATCACTACCTGCGTCATAACTGTCTGTGACTGGGCAGGCTGATTTACTTTTGGCACTTCTCCAACATTATTGGTAAGTCCCGTTAAAGCCAGATAGACTACCAAAAACACTGCTACCGCTGTTCCCCCTGCCAGCATCAACAACTGCCTGGGCTGTAAATCGTTTAGTACATCCATTAGCTTGGAAAACATTGGCATCCCCTTCATTTCTAAAAATTTTACAAAATTATCTGTATTATTATAATAATTAAATACTTCCCTACACTTATTATACAGCTTTAATTATTATTTCGCAATCACGATGCCTTTTTCCTGCGAATTGTACCAATTTTATATTTTATTTTAACCATAGAAAAAATCCTTTTTTAGCGGTATAATGTTATAAATATCAAAATTATCAGTAAATCACTAAAAGAGGTGTAGCAAAATGCGTAAAAAAAGTATACATAACAAATTATTCCTGCTTTTAGTCCTGATGGGCATAATCCCCTTGATTGCAGTAATTGTTTACAGCGGCTGGCGGTTGGCTGACCACATGGAGCATCACGCCAAAAACACCGGTCTGATGAACAATACCATCGTTAACGAGCACATCACCAATAGAATACAAAATAATTTCTATACGCTGCATACAATAGCCGACAATCCTGTGATAAAAGATTTTATAATTACCGGCAATCCGGCAGCTGCCGAATCTGTCAAAAAAATGCTCCATGACAATGACGAACTATTTCGGGATAAAAATATTACAGCCATCGCCAATGCTACCGGCCAACAGCTTATCCGCAGTGATAACTCTCCCCTCGTCAATATCAATCAGCGCCGCCATTTTCAGGAGGCTCTGGCCGGACACGATAACGTTTCCAATGTTGTCGTCAGTATGGCCACCGGCCAAATGATTGTCGTCATGGAAGTACCCATTTTCAATGACCAGCACCAGCCCATAGGCGCAATTCAGCGTAACATATACCTGGATAATCTGCAGCAATTCATCGACGCCCAAAGCGTTAACAGCCTTTCTATCCTCGTTCTGGATCAGGAGGGCAAAATTATCGCCAATTCCAATCCTGACGGTGCCGAAAACAGCGACCCCGATTACAATAAAAAGATACTCAGGGTTATGGACGAGAAAAACGGTATCGCCAGAATCACCCTCAACAACAAAGATTATTTTGTCAGCTGTTCGCAAAATCAGCTGACCGGCTGGAACGTAGCTACCATTCAGCCCACCAGCGTCATTTTCCGGGCTGCTAATGAAGAAGTTATCCGTGTCGGGATTATCGGTATTCTGCTGCTGATATTTGTAAGTATCGGTGCCCACCTCATCGCCACCCGTATAACCAGCCCCATCCGCCAAATTTGCAAAGTGGTTACGGATATCGTCAAGGGACATGAAGACGAAACAAAACTCAGCATTCTCTCCGAGGACGAACTGGGAGAAATGGCTACGGCTATCAATGAAATCCGCGCCATGCGCAATAATCTGCGGCAGGAAAACGATACGGACGCCCTGACCGGCCTGGCCAGCCGCGCCGCTATCGAAACCACTTGCCGCAAACGGCTGCAGGAATACGAAGAGTCCTTAGCTCCTGGCATGATGGCTATTTTCCTCATTGATTTGGATAACTTCAAAAAAGCCACTAAGGAAGAAGGCCACCAGTACGGCAACCGCATCCTGCAAAAATTTGCCCAGGGACTCAAAGAATTGTTCCGCGCCTATGACTGTGTCGGCCATTTGGACGGTGATGAATTCGTAGTCATCATCGACAATCAAAAGGATCTGACCATCATCAAGCGCAAAGCCGCCGAGATAAATCAATTGGCCCGTGACCTGGTCATCGGCGATACTAACGCCGGCCTTAGCGCCAGCATCGGCATTGCCGTATCACCGCAGAACGGCAAGACTTACAATCACCTCTTCCATGCCGCTGACCTGGCCCTGTTTGCCGCCAAGGAAAAACGCGACTGCTACTATATTTCCGGGGAAGACGAAGGCGATTTTGCCAACCTCGACAGTTTAAATAAATAACTGCCTATAAAAAACAAGCTGACCTGTCAATTGACGGGTCAGCTCATTTTTATGGCCGAAACCTGTTAAATCATGTTCTTTACATAGCTGTCGTAGAGGGCTTTGAGTTCCTCAATCTTGTCGTACATCTCCACCTGCAGGCCGGAGGCAGCGGCGTAGTCGCCTTCATTCAGAGCGTTGATAAGCAGCGTGAACAGGGACTTTTCATCAATGCTGTCCTTGGCCAGATAAGCGCGGATACCATTGATTTTGTTCCAGTTGTAGGAATCCAAATCCGTTACGAAATCAGATTTGATTTCCTTGGCGGCGCGGACGATATCGCGGTTTTCCGGAATGATACGGGCGATGAGCTCCGTCTTCCAGCGCAGCAGCGCACCGGCACGGAAAGCGTTCAGGATGGTGTCATCCAGCGCGCCGCCGGCAGTGATAACAGCTTTCTTCTCCGGATAGTTGTCCAGATTCTGCATGTTTTCCCAAACCGTAGCCGGGGGAGCACCAAAGAGGCGGTCGCGTTCTTCAGCACTATAATCTTCAAATACATCGTTTTCACTGCGGTAAGCACGGTCTTTTTCCAGATAGAAACCTTCTTCGCCGGCCTCCTTGGAAAGTTCCGTCAGCAATTCAGCTGTCGTGTGCTGTACCGCCATCTTGATACCATCAAGGCAGGCAGAATAAATTGCAGCCAATACCAGATAAGTGTTGGTATAGGGATTGCAGGCACGCAGTTCGAAACGGGTAGCATAAGGATTGCCGAGGTCGCGGATAAGGCCCGTAAGAATCGTACGGTTACGGGACGGCTGGTCCGGACGATGGCCCAGGGAAGTAACGATACATACCGGGGCCTCAAAACCGGGTTTCAAGCGGTTCAGGGAGTCATTGGTTGCAGATACCAGCGGATTGATAACTTCGTAGTTTTTGAGCAGGCCCATCATGGAACCGTAACCTACGGCGCTCATGAAGTCCTTGCGCTGGTCGTCAGCCGTGAAGAGGTTGTGCAGTTTGCCGTCTTTAGTGACAGCAGCCATGCCGATATGCGTATGTTCACCGTTACCGGCCAGGCCAATCATCGGTTTAGCCTTGAAACTTACTTCGAGGCCGATGGAACGGAAGGTTTCCTTTACTACCGTGCGGACAAAGATTTCATTGTCAGCAGCCTGCAGGGCATCAGCAAAACGCCAGTCAATTTCGAGCTGTTCACAAACATGCGTCATGTTGCCGCTGCCGTCAATCTGGGCTTTAAGGCCGCCCACTTCTTTGTGGCCCATTTCCACCTGGAAACCGTATTTATCGAGTTCAATCAGGCAGTTTTCCATTGCCGTACGAACAGCACCATGCGTGCGTTCCCAGTACTGTTCCTGCATGACCTGGGAGGCGGACATTTCTTCGATAGCAGCCTCTTCGAGCGGCGTCTTAACCCAGAATTCCAATTCGGTAGCAGAGGTGAATTTAATATCTACAACGTCATTGCCGTCAATGCTTTCCAGGCCGGAAATCTTGGGATATTTTTTGAACGTTGCCAGCAGTTCTTTTTTGACATAGTCCAAAGTGTCAGCCAGTACTGCCCGGGAGTCAACGCGCTTGCCATCATGCACGAGGAAGGACGGAATACGCAGGGTTCCTACCGGCTTGCCCGTTTCTTCATCGTAGAATTCCATGTTATAGTCCACGAACCAGTTCACCGTGGGGTCAATAGGCATATCAACCTTGGCGTTGTTCAGGGTGGCGATACCCGTCAGCACAACGGAAGAACCGTCGGTCTGTACTGCCGTGCCGGCATAGAAATCATCCATGTCTTTGAGGAAAATCCGTACGGGAATCTTTTCATCGGTATCGTTGCCGGCCATATCTACGCCGACCAGGGAAACGTATTTGATTTCCGGATGAGCCTTTAACTGAGCTACGATATCCTCTTTACGGGAATTTGCCGGAATCACATAGATTAAATCTTCCATCTTCATACCACCCTTTACATAATCACATTAAAATAAGCCATGCAAAGATACCAATCCCCACAGGGATAGTAACTCTGCATGGCTCCATTGCCATTTGTTATTCAACTACATGTAGAAGTTTAGCATATTTATGTTAAGCTGTAAACCCCTATTTTTATTTTTCTTCCGTCATAATGCTGTAACAAATCTGCCCGTAAAGCGGATGTTTGACGATACGGCGCCGCACTGACACTTTTAGCCGCCGTCCCTGACAGGAACAGAGATGATAATGGTAAACCTGTGCCTCATCTACGTCCTGATGGAAGGATTCCACCTCTTCCGCCGGCAGCAGTTTCAGTACCGAACCATGAATATGTTTCTGCAGCTCGTTCATATTCGCACAATCTGCATAGGTCAGGAACATATCATTGGCATACAGCAGGGTGTTATCCTTATCCAGCCGGTAAATGCACAGCGCGGCCGGCAGGTTCTTGCTGACAATCCGCAGGTTGAATCCCAGCTGGCTCCTGTCCTGATTAGCCAGGGATTCATCATAGACGCCGCAGTTATTTTTGCCTTTTAGTTTCACGGCGTACAGGGCCTCGTCAGACTGACGGAACAAATCCCCCAGACTTTCGGCCATCTGCGGATAAGCGGAAAAACCGGCCGAAGTAGTAAAGCTGTAATTTTGGCCGCCCACCGTATAATTCTTGGCCATCATACCAAATTCCTGTATACGGGGCCAAGCGTCCTCGAGCGCAATATTCTGCATGACCACGACGAACTCATCACCGCCATTGCGGGCCACAATACTGTTGCTGCCAAAGAAGGACTGCAGCATTTCGGCCATGCGCTGCAGGGCCACATCACCGGCATCATGACCGTACAGGTCATTTATCAGCTTAAAATCATCGATGTCCATGGTTATCAGCACGGCCTGACGTGACCTGTCCCACCACTTCCGCAGGGCCTCATCGAGGCCAAGGCGGTTCAGCAGACCTGTCAGGGAGTCATAATAGGTCATGCGTTCCATTTTATCCATGGATTTTTTTAGTTCACTGGTCGTCCGTCCAAGTGCCCGGCTTAAATCACCGATTTCATCATGGCCGCCTGACGGTACATCAACATCGAGATTGCCGGCAGCGATATCATTAGCCACGGCAGTCAAATCCTGCAGACGTCTGGTCATCCGCCTGGTCATGGCGATACTAACCAAGGAGAACAGCAGCACCATGATGATGAACACTACCACGAGCTGGATTATCCGCAGAAATGACATGAAATGGATTTCCTGTACCGGTGCCAGTACCATCAGCGCCAGACCATTACGCAGGTTCACCGCTGTTGTATCATATTCCACGCCATTCCACTGATAACGTACCAGCTGGTCACTGCGATTGCGCGGGGCGACAAAAAACTTATTCGCCTGCTGCAGCAGCTGACCGTTGCGGCTGGCCTCTATGCCTTCGGGATTGTCAGCCGTGTAATGTATCTTACCCGTCAAATCAGTACAGAAGGCCTTGCCGGAGGCATACTCAGGCACCTTTTCGATACGGTTCAGGAACTGCTGGAAGTCAATATCCACCCCCACCACAGCTACTAAGGTATCTCCCTTAAAAATAGGCACGACATAGGAAAGCATATAGCGTTCTTGAACTTCTGAGTAATACGGCGGCACCCAGACAGGTTTGCCGTTTTTGACCGGCAGCGTATACCAGCTGGTATGTTTGACATCATCATGGGCAAATGACGATATCGGTGTTATTTTACGCGGTTCAAACTCCGTCTTATTATACGGACGGACGCGCCACAGATTGTCATCGGTGCCGGCCAGCGACTCAACATAGTATATATAATATGAGCAGATAAAATCCACATTGCTTACGGCATTTTGAAAAGAATGATTTACATCGGCTGCCACGTTCTGCCTGACAGTTTTACTGCGTAAATCCTCCGGACTGCCTATACGGCGTTCAATGTCGCGGGCCACGAAATTGGTCACATCTTCAGCCTGTATAAGTTCGACATTGATAAGCTCCCGCTGGTTTTCCGCCACCCGGTTCATATTCTGCGCTTCACTATCCACCGTCAGCCGGTCAATGGATAAAACGCTGACTGTACCCATGCACACAGCCAGTACAAACATCGATGTCAGACACAGCGCGAGTATCTGCATCTTGATAGAACGAAACATAACCCAAAACTCCCCAATACATGTAACCGCCTGCCCTTCCTGTGCACGCGGTTACAACCTGTTACCTACAGCTGGGACATTTTTCCCTGCAAAACTTCTTTTGCCATGTTTAGCTGCGTATCCTCCCGGCTGTCCTCAGTAAAATTCACCGTGACATCCGGCTCAATGCCGACACCGTCAATACAACGGCCGTTGGGTGTGTAATACTTGGCAATGGTCAGTTTCAGGCCATCGTCATGGAAAAGCGGCACCACGACCTGTACGGAACCTTTGCCATAGGATTTAGTGCCCACCAGGGTGGCCGCCTCCCTATCCTGCAAGGCCCCGGCTAAAATTTCCGACGCGCTGGCACTATTACCGTCAATAAGCACCACCAAAGGATATTTAGCCTTTTCCAGCGAAGAATCATATTCTTCCCTGCTGCCATCCCGCTGCACCACGGAAACAATATTGCCCTTGGGCACGAGCATATCAGCTACCTCTACACAGCTCGTGATTAGGCCGCCGGGATTTTGCCGCAGGTCAACAATCAGCCCCTGCATGCCGGCCTTTTCCAGCGCAGCGTATTCAGACTTAAATTCCTCACCGGTGTTTTCGCCAAAAGACGCAATCCGGATATAGCCCATCTTGGAGCCTTCCAGCATTTTGCCCTTGACAGACGGCACCTTGATGATATCCCGTTCCAGGGTATATTCCGTGTCCTCACTGCCCTCGCGGTGAATCATCAGTTTGACCTTGGTTCCGGCCTCACCGCGAATATGCATGGCCACTTCCTCGCTTTGATACTCCGTCACCGGCGTACCGTCAACAGTCAGGATTTCATCACCGGCTTTCAGCCCGGACCGTTCTCCCGGAGTGCCCTCCAGTACCGATATGATGGTGACTTTATCGTCCTTAAAGCCCATGGTGACACCGATACCGCCAAAAGCGCCGGCCGTATGTTCCTTCAACGTCTTATACATGGAGGATTTCATATAAATTGAATGCGGGTCGCCGAGGGACTGCACCATGCCGTTTATCGCCCCGTCAATAAGACTGGTGGAATTTACCTCATTCACATAACGGGATTCAATCATGCGTTTAACCCCGAAGAACCGCAGTAAATCACCGGCACTTTCCTTGCCCAGACCTGCGAGATTCACCAGCGCCGCAACGGTCAAAAAGCTGGAAATCAGCGCCGTCAGGACGATTATCAGGCATATCTTTTTCTTACTCAACAATTTCACCTCTGTTTAGAGATAACCATACGGGCTTACCGGTTCACCATTTTGCCGCACTTCGAAGTGACAATGCGGACCGGTGGAGTTGCCCGTGGAGCCGCAGTAAGCAATGGTTTCTCCCTGACTGACCTGCTGGCCTACGGATGCGGCCAGAGACTGATTGTGCCCATACAGGGTGGTAATACCGCCGCCATGATTGATGATGATGGTATTGCCATAGCCGGAAATCCAGCCGGCATATTCTACCGTCCCGGAGGCGGCCGCCGCTATGGGCACACCGTAATCAGCACCGATATCGATACCGCTATGATACTTCTGCGTACCGGTAATCGGGTGAACGCGCCAGCCGTATTCGGAGGTAATCGTACCGCCCACCGGCCAAATCATGGAGCCATTGCCGCCGCCGGCAGACGCCGGCATGTTAGCCATACTGCTGCGCCGGAGCATTTCCTCTATCTGTTTGGAGGCCGCCATGAGTTCATCGTACTGTCTGTCAACGGTGGCTTTATCATTCTTCATCTGGTCGATGATAGCCTGACGCTTGCGAACCTTCTCCTCCATCGACTCACGAGCCCGCCGGGCTTTTAATTCCTGTTCAGCCCTGGTTTCCTTATCCTTTTCGAGTTTCTTTTTCGTCGTTTCGATTTCTGTTTTCTCGTTCAGCACCAAATGCACTAAATCATAATCCTGCTTAATGACTTTTTTCAGCAGGTCCATGCGTGTCATCAAATCGGAAAAGTCCTTAGCACCGAACAGTACGTCCAAATAGGAAATCTGACCATTGACATAGATATCCCGGACACGCTTGCCCAGTTTATCACTCTTTTTCTGATAATCAGCCTCAACTTCCTTAAGGCGCGTTTCATTCTGTTCCAGACGCTGCAGGGTTTCATCCAGCGCGGCGCGCAGGGATTTATGCTCTGCAATCGCCGCATCAGCCTCTTCATCGATGGCGCGTTTTTCCTCGGATAAGGATTCTATCTTGGATTGCAGGGCATCGCTTTCCGCCCGTTTATCCTCGGCCTGCTTGTCGTAGCTGGCCTTGTCATCTTCTAAAGCGGCATACGCCGCAGTAGACGTGGAAAAAGCAGCCAGAACAGCAGCCGCCGTAACTTTTTGCCATTTTTCCATAATTACACCTCAAGGAAACGTTTCAAGGAGAAGGCCGAACCGATGGCCCCGATAACCATGCCCGACAGAATAATGGCGACTGTCACATAGTTCATAAAGGGATACTGGGGCATAAGCGGGAAAAAGGCCAAAGTGCTGTAAATCTTGGCAGCCATAGCCGCGTAGAAACTGCGCAGCGCTATAGCCGACAAAATTCCGCCGATACAGCCCAGTACAATGCCTTCCATCAGGAACGGCCAACGGATAAACCAGTCCGTAGCGCCTACATATTTCATAATGGCAATTTCCTTCCGCCGGGCAAACACCGTCAGGCGGATGGTATTGGAAATGATAAAAATCGTAGCGCCGGCGAGCAGCAGCATCAGCACCAGACCGAAAATACGCATGAGCCGGGTGATGTCAAAGAGGTGTTCCACCACGTCCTGACCATATTTGGCCGACTCTACCCCGTCCATACGCTCAATGGCCTTAGCCGCCGTTTCCACCATATCCGGCTGGGCTACCGTCAGCTCAAAGGCGTCAGGCAGCGGATTTTTGTCCCCCAAAGCCTCCAGCAGATATTTCTGGTCTCCGAGGCGCTCGGACAGGCGCGCTTTGGCCTCGTCCTTATCCACGAATTTCACCGTATCAATGCCCTGCATTTTTTCGATATTGCTCTGCAAATCAATACGCTGCTGGCGGCTTAAATCTTCCTCCAGATAAACGCTGATTTGTACCTGTGATTCCAGTGTGGAGGCCATACGGTTCATATTCAAAACCAGAATGAGGAATACCCCCAGCACGAATAACGACACAGCCACCGTACCAATGGAGGCAAATGACATCCAGTTGTTGCGGCGCAGGGAGCGGAAAACCTCCTGAATAAAGTATTCACCTGTTCTAAGCTTCATAGCCATAGCCTCCCCGTTGCTGGTCGCGGACAATGCGGCCATCTTCGATGGCGATTACCCGTTTTTTCATGGTATCGACGATATTGCGGTCATGGGTGGCCATAACGATAGTGGTACCTGCCCTGTTGATGCGCTTGAAAATATCCATGATATCCCAGCTGGTTTCCGGGTCCAGATTACCGGTAGGTTCGTCCGCAATGACGATGGACGGATTATTGACAATAGCCCGGGCAATGGCCACACGCTGCTGCTCACCGCCGGACAGCTGTGAGGGGAAACTCCTGTATTTATCACGCAGGCCTACTACGTCAAGCACAGAATTGACACTGCGCTGCATCAGCCGGCGCGGTGCCTCGATTACCTGCATGGCAAAGGCCACGTTTTCAAACACGGTCTTATCCGGCAGCAGGCGGTAGTCCTGGAAGATTACCCCCAGCTCACGGCGCAGATATGGCACCTCCGAACGGTCCATCTCCACCACATCGTGACCATTCACCAGCAGACGGCCCTCGGTGGGCAGTTCTTCCCGGAAAAGCATCTTGATAAAAGTGGACTTACCGGCACCGCTGGGGCCCACGACAAAGACAAATTCGCCCTTTTGAATATCCACGTTTACATGGCTCAAAGCCACTACGCCTGTATCATAGGTCTTACAGACCTCACGCATCTGTATCATCAGGATTTTTCCTCCCATAAAAATAAGCTAATCATTATTGTATCATATTTTCTACCAGAAAAGCAAAAAATAAGGAGCTATGGACTGTTGCAGCCATAGCTCCTCCTGCTATTTGCATTTCTTTTGCACGAATCTTATTATGCTGCGTCCGAGCCAGACGATGGCCCAGAAAAAGTTGGTCAGAAAATTCACCAGCCAGCGTCCTTTTCCCGGTGGCAGTAATTTATTATGGGACATTTACCTGCTCCTTACGGCTGCGCGGCTTGGCTGCCGCCTTGCTTTTCCTGGAAAAATCCAGCACCTTGCCGCTCTTGCGGATACAAATGGTATCCCCGGCCTTAAACTTGCCGGCCAGCAAGAGTTCGGCAATTTCGTCCTCCACCAGCCGTTGGATAGCGCGTTTAAGCGGCCGGGCACCGTACTTGAAATCCGTACCGGCCTCCACGAGTTTACCCCGGGCAGAAGGACTTATCTCCAAGGCAATATCCTTTTCTGCCAGCCGTGACTTGACGTCCTGCAGCAGAATATCGACAATTTTGCTCAGTTCCGGGCGGCCGAGGGGACGGAACACCAGCTGTTCGTCCACGCGGTTGAGAAATTCCGGTTTAAACGTATGCGCAGCCGCGTCGAGCACCCGCTGTTTAGCGGCTTTTTCCTCGGCGCTCTGCTCATCGTCACCACTGACCGCAAAGCCCATAATGCCGCTGCTCTTTTTAAGCAGGCTGGCACCGGCATTGGACGTCATGATGATAACCGTGTTGCGGAAATCCACCGTACGCCCCTGACCGTCAGTCAGGCGGCCATCATCGAGCACCTGCAGTAAAATATTAAAGACATCGGGATGGGCTTTTTCAATTTCATCGAGCAAGATTATGGAATACGGTTTACGCCGTACCGCGTCCGTCAGCTGGCCGCCTTCCTGGTAACCTACATAGCCCGGAGGGGCTCCCACCATGCGGGACACGGAATACTTTTCCATATACTCGCTCATGTCAAAGCGGATAATGGCATCCTCCGAACCAAAGAGGGCATTGGCAAGTGTCCTGGCCAGCTCGGTCTTACCCACGCCCGTGGGACCTAAGAACAGGAAAGAACCAATCGGGCGCTTGGGGTCTTTCAGTCCAGAACGTGCCCGGCGAATGGCCTTGGCTATAGCCTTGACAGCCTCCGCCTGGCCGATAACCCGTGCCCCCAGTGTCTTTTCCAGTTTCAGCAGGCGCGCTGACTCACTGGCAGCTATCTGACTTACGGGAATACCCGTCCATTGGGCTGTCACGGCCGCAATATCCTCAGCTGTCACAGTTATATGATTCTGGCCTTTTTTCTCCCATACCTGTTTGCTGGCGGACAATTCGGCCTTCAGCTGCGATGATTTATCACGCAGGCTGGCAGCGCGTTCATATTCCTGCGCCGTGATGGCCGCCTCTTTTTCAATCAGCGTATGCTCTAACTTCTTTTGCAGCTCATGCATCTGTTCCGTCGGCACCACCTGCCGCATACGTACCTTGGAGGCTGCCTCGTCCATCAGGTCGATGGCCTTATCCGGCAGGAACCTGTCCGTAATGTAGCGGTGTGACAGCCGTACAGCGGCGGTAATGGCCTCATCCTCAATGGTGGCCCGATGAAACTCCTCGTATTTGCTGCGCAGGCCCCTGAGGATTTTTTCCGCGTCCTCAATGCCAGGTTCTTCCACCATGATGGGCTGGAACCTACGGGAAAGCGCCGCGTCCTTTTCCAAATGTTTCTTGTACTCGTCCAAGGTAGTAGCGCCGATAATCTGAATCTCGCCCCGGGACAGGGCAGGTTTCAGGATATTGGCCGCGTCCAAAGCGCCTTCACCGGCACCGGCCCCCACCAGGGTATGCATTTCATCAATGAAGAGAATGACATTGCCGGCCCGCTGGATTTCTTCGATAATCCCCTTCAGGCGTTCTTCAAATTCACCGCGGTATTTAGCCCCGGCCACAATGGAGGCCATGGACAGGGAAATAACCAGCTTGTCCTGCAGCATATAGGGCACAGAACCTTCCACAATACGCTGGGCCAGACCTTCGGCAATAGCTGTTTTCCCTACGCCGGGCTCCCCGAGCAGAATGGGATTATTTTTCGTGCGCCGGGAGAGAATCTGAATGACGCGCTGAATCTCCTGCTCGCGGCCGATAACCGGGTCAATCTGCGCCTCCCGGGCCATGCGGTTAAGGTCACGGCCGTATTTTTTCAGCAAGGGTGTACCCTCACGCTGATGACGCCCCGTCCGCTGTTCCGGCAGTGGCCCGTCACCTTCGGGGTGCTGACCGTCAATTCTGTCCATGACTTCATCCTGCAAAGCGTCCGGGTCCACGCCCATCAGCTCAAAAATCTCCACGGCCGCGCCTTCGGTTTCTTCGAGCAGGCTCAGAAGGATATGCTCCGTGCCGATATAGTTGTGACCTAAGCCCTGCGCCTCCTCCACAGCCCCTTCCATCACCCGTTTGGCACGTGGCGTGTAATAGGGATTATCCGAAGGATACTGCGCCTCCCGGGCCACAATGCGTTTTATCTGCGTCACGGCTTTTTCAAAGCTCATGCCCAACGCCGCCATAGCTCTGGCCGCCAGCCCTTCCCGTTCGTGCAGGAGCCCCAGCAGGATATGTTCCGTACCGATGTAATCCTGCTCCAAATCCTGGGCTGCATATTGGGCAAACTCTATGGCCTTTATTGCCCGGCTGGTAAAATGATTTCGATAATCCATAGTTATTCCTCCAGGCGCAGGCGGTACCTTTCCAAAATTTTGCGTACGTGCTGTGCCCGTAATCTGTCTATTTCCGTTTTTGTAAGGTTTTCATTTTCTGCTAAATTCTGCAGGAAACTGCTGCGGCCGCTGATAAGCACCTCACCATAACACTCCGGGGCAATTCCCCGAATGAGTTTGAGGTCCAGCCCCAGACGGAGGCGTGAGGCCAGTTCCAGCACTTCTTTCTCCGACAGCAGCCGGGCATAAGATAATGTCCCCACGGCACGCCAGACTTCATCCTCCAGGCGTTCCTTCATGTAAAGAGCCAGGGCCTTGCGCGCCCGGCGTTCATGCGCGACGATTTCCGTCACCGCACCGCGCAGGTTATCAATGAGTTCCTGTTCCGAGTAACCGAGTGTCAGCTGGTTGGCAATCTGAAACAGACAGCCCGGCTGTTCTTTTTCGTCGCCAAATAACGGCCTTACAGCCAGCCCCAGCTGCGGTGAGATATTGATGATACTGCTGACATTACGGGTATAAACCATGCCCGGTAAATGCAGGAGCACCGAGGCTCTGAGACCTGTACCCATATTGGTAGGACAGGCTGTCAGATACCCCATCTTTTCATCAAAGGCAATATCGAGCTGTCCTTCCAAAGCATCGTCCACGGCAAAAGCCTTCTGCAAGGGCGTTTCCAGATTAAGTCCCGGTGTCAGGCACTGTATGCGTATATGGTCATCTTCATTGACCATAATGCTGACATTCTGGCTGTCATTGCAGTATACCGTCCGGTGCTGGGGATTTTTCAGCAGATTGTCGCTGATAAGCTGCTTATCCCGCAGTACTTCACGCTGCAGACCGGAAATATTTTCCATGTCCACCCGTGTCATGTGTTCCCCGAGTGCTGTCTCCACCGACGGCATGGCACTCTGCAGGCTCTCATCGGCTTTTTGCAGCTGCGCCAGGTCAGCCCGGTTGGGAAAGGGCAGCTGCCGTAAATTTCTGGCCAGGCGAATGCGGCTGGCCAGAACTACATCGCTGTCGTCTCCTTCAGCTGTCAGCCAGGCCACTTTGCTGGCCTGTAACAATGTATCCAGCTCATTCATGGTCCTGGCCTCCTTCCTTCTGCTGCAGTTCCTGTTTCAAAGCCCGCACCTTATCACGGAGCTCCGCCGCCTTTTCATATTCCTCCTGCTCTACACAGGCCTTTAACTGCTGTGACAGCTGGGCAATGGTATGTTTTAATTCCAGCGTGCCGCCGCTGCGATGCGGAATTTTGCCCCGATGTACACTGGAACCATGAATACGCCGCAAAATTGGTTCCAACTGAACGCGGAAAGTATCATAGCAAGCCGCACAGCCGATTTTTCCCGTCTGACGGAAATCACGGTAACTCATGCCACAGTGCGGACAGCTGAGCTCGCCCGTGCCACCAGAGGCCTTATTTTCCTGCCCCTGTGCACTGCCGAAAATTCCGCGCAGGAAATCATCCACAGATACATGGCGGCCATCCTGCTGCACACCCACAAAATCATTATATGCTGCCGCACAGGATTCACACAGGTGCTTTTCTACCCGGCCATCAGCCCCTATCTGGGTAATGTGCACCACCGCTTCCTTACGGCCACAATCATCACATAACATAAACACACCCCCTAGGAAAAGTTCTCCAATGTAAGCAGCATAGTTTTAAGCATACGCACCCGTTCCTTAGGTGTGATGGATTCCGACTGGAATATCGAAACCACAAACTGCATCATCAGCGAGGCCTCACGGCCGGTAATCATTTCATGCTGCAACAGATATTTTATCATGGACTGTACAACCGGCAGCTCTGTATCCACATGAATGCTGTCCAGCATGTCCTCATAGACCATATTTTTTACCGGCACCTGCACAATGCGGATAAAACCGCCGAGCCCGCGCCGGGATTCCACCACAAAACCCTTGTCCTGGGTAAAACGGGTGGACAGCACATAGCTAATCTGCGACGGAGCACAGGAAATCTCGTCAGCGATATCCGTGCGCCGGAGCTCCACTTTGCCGTCCTGCTGCGTAGCCAGCTGCCGCAGGATATAGGCTTCAATCAAATCGGCAATATTGCTCATTTCTCTCACCCTCTAAAATCCGAACTATTTATAAATCACAATTGACCATTTGACTTTTATTATATTATATTTGTTTTTTTGACTTTTGGCAAGAAAAAATGACTTGTCAACGCTGACAAGTCATTTTCATCATCATTGCAGAGCTTCTTTAAGCACCGCCATATTCTTTTTCATGGTATCGATATAAGCATCAATAGCGCTTTCATTGGCCTCACCAGTTACTACCGGGTCAAGCTGGTAAATCTTTGCCCCTGTTTCCCGGGCAATGGTTTCCGCTGCTGCCGGAGAGTACTGCGGTTCCGTGAACAACACCTTGGCAGCGAGCCCCTTCACCTTCGTAATCGTGTCCTCGAGTTCCTGCGGCGTCGGCTCTGTGCCCGGCTCACGTTCAATGACACTGACGATGTTCAGCTTGAATTCCTTAGCCAGATACGGGAAAGCCTCATGGAAGGTCACAATATCCTTATGCGGCAGCTTGTCGAGCTCACCGTGCATTTCCTCTTTAAGCTGCTCCAGTTTCATGCAATAGTCCAAAGCATTCTTGCGGTAAGCGTCCTTATGACCAGGATCTGCCTCACACAGTCCGGCAGTAATGGCCTTGACCTGGGCAATGGCATAGGTCACCGATAACCACACATGCGGATTGTCAGCCTCCCCATCTTTCAGCAGATTGATATCTTTATAATTGGAGGCCTCGATGGTCTTCATCTTCGGATTCTGCTTGGCAGCCTTTTCCAAAAAACTTTCCATCCCGGCACCATTAACTACAAACACATCAGCGCTTTCGAGTGTCTTCATATCTTCAGTGGTCAGCTGGTAATCATGCAGGCAGCCCGTCTGCGGCTTGGTCATATTGACCACCTTAACACCTTCCACCCCTTTGGTGATATTCAGCACATCAATATACATGGGATAGAAAGACGTGACGATGGTAAATTCCTTCTTGTCCTGGGCTGTCTGGCCGCCGCAGCCTACGGCAAAAACACATACGAGAACAGCCAGCAATATACTCATTAACTTTTTCAAGCAGCATAACTCCTTCCCAATGATAACAACATCTAATTAAGAAACAAATCACATTCTACAGGTGTCAGACTGACTTGTCAAGGTAATTGAGTTAGATTATCAATTGTCTATTCGTTCATATGACAGCAAAAAAGAGCACCGCAGTGCTCTTTTCTGATTCGCTATGAAATTAGCCCAGGATAACCAGGGATTCGTGAGCCTTAACGCTCTGGCCGGCAGCTACATTAAAGCTCTTTACTACGCCGTCAGCGTCAGCAGCGATTTCGTTCTGCATCTTCATGGCTTCAAGAATCAGCAGGGTTTCGCCAGCCTTAACGGACTGACCTTCGCTGGCAACGAGTTTCACGATTTTGCCCGGCATCGGAGCATCGATAGAATGCTCACCAGCGCCAGCGGCTACAGCAGCCTTCTTCGGAGCTGCCGGTGCAGCCGGAGCGGCCGGAGCCGGAGCTGCTTTCGGAGCAGCCGGTGCAGCCTTCGGAGCTGCAACAGCGGATTTTACTTCTTCAACTTCGACTTCATAAGCCGTGCCGTTTACGGTGATATTGAACTTTTTCATTAAATATTCCCCCATCAAAGATTCTTGTCACAAGGATTAGAACTGCCGGGCCAGACCGCCGCGGGCGGACAGTGCCCATACATCGCTGCGCTTAATACGTACAGCGATAACCTTGTTGCCCATCATCATCTGGACAGCAGCGGTAATTGCTGCTACTACTTCTGGCGAAGCGCCATTTGCTTCAGTTTTCATGGTAAAAGACCTCCGAAAGATTAAAGCGGAATGCACCCATGTTTCTTAGCCGGGCCAACTTCACGCTTGCTGGCCAGAGCATTCAGTGCCGTAATAATGCACGGACGGGTTTCCTTCGGCTCGATAACCATATCTACATAGCCGCGTTCAGCAGCAACGTACGGCGTAGCGAAGTTTTCCACATACTCTGCCGTCTTGGCGTCCTTGTCCGGGTCCTTACGGAAAATGATGTTAGCGGCACCAGCCGGGCCCATAACAGCGATTTCCGAAGTCGGCCAAGCCATAACCTGGTCAGCGCCGAGTTCGCGGCAGCACATAGCGATGTAGGAACCGCCATAAGCCTTACGGGTAATAACCGTAACCTTAGGAACAGTTGCTTCACTGTATGCATACAGCATCTTGGCACCATGACGGATGATACCATTATGTTCCTGGTCAACGCCCGGCAGGAATCCCGGTACGTCAACGAGGTTAACCAGAGGAATGTTGAAGGCATCACAGAAACGGATGAAACGCGCGGATTTATCGGATGCGTCAACATCCAGGCAGCCGGCCATAACATTCGGCTGGTTGGCAATGATACCAACGCTGCGGCCGTCGAAACGGGCAAAGCAGCAGATGATGTTGGTAGCAAAGTGCTCATGCACTTCGTAGAATTCACCATTGTCGACGATGGAACGGATAACGTCCTTCATGTCATACGGTGCATTCGGGTTGTCCGGAATAACCGTGTTCAGGCTTTCATCCTGACGGTCCGGGTCATCGCCGGTTTCCATAATCGGCGCGTCTTCCATGTTGTTGCTCGGCAGGAAGGACAGCAGGTAACGAATCTGCTTAATGCAGTCGTCCTCGTCCTCGGCGGCAAAGTGAGCTACACCGCTGCGGGTGTTATGCGTCATAGCACCACCGAGAGCCTCAGCCGTTACTTCTTCAGCCGTAACGGATTTGATAACTGCCGGGCCCGTGATGAACATCTGGCTCGTATTCTTTACCATGTAGATAAAGTCCGTGATAGCCGGGCTGTATACAGCACCGCCGGCGCAGGGTCCCATGATTACGGAAATCTGCGGGATAACACCGGATGCTGCCGTGTTGCGGAAGAAGATGCCGCCGTAACCGGACAGGGCGTCTACAGCCTCCTGAATACGCGCACCACCGGAATCGTTGATACCGATGCAGGGAGCACCCATCTTCATGGCCAGGTCCATAACCTTCCAAATCTTATGTGCATGCTTTTCACCCAGGGAACCGCCTTCGACGGTGAAATCCTGTGCATAAGCATAAACCAGACGGCCGTCAACCGTACCGTAACCGGTCACTACACCTTCGCCGGGCAGTTCTTTCTTCTCCTGACCGAAGTTGGTGCAACGATGTTTCATAAACATATCCAGCTCAACGAAAGTACCTTCGTCAAAGAGCTTGGCAATACGCTCACGTGCTGTCTGCTTGCCTTTTTCATGCTGTTTGGCGATACGAGCTTCGCCGCCGCCCTGCATGATATGTTCTTTTTTGGCATGCATTAAATCAATTTTTTCCTGAACAGTAGCCATTATATACCTCCTCATATAATTAGCTTTTGTGTTCTCCGCTATATATTTTGCACTATTTGCCGGGAAATTGCAAGTTATTATTACCTAGTGATAAATAATTATGGTAAATGCTGCGATTAGTCGCGCTGGCAAAGTTCAAGCAGAACACCATGGGAGGCTTTCGGATGAACAAAGGCAATCTTGGCACCGCCGGCACCTTTACGGGGCTTTTCATCAATCAGGCGTACGCCTTTTTCCTTGAGGTCAGCCAATGCTGCTTCGAGGTTATCTACACGCAGGGCAATGTGCTGAATGCCGCCGCGGCCGCCGTTCTTTTCGATGAATTTGGCAATCGGGGAATCATCAGCCGTAGCTGCTAAGAGTTCAATTTCACTGCCGTTCGGCGTCGGGAAGAAACCCGTGGTTACTTTCTGTTCTTCAACAGTTTCTTCACCATTGTTCGGCAGGCCCAGCATATCGCCCCAGAAGGAGCCTACTTCTTTCAGGTCACCTACAGCAATACCAATATGGTCTACACCTAATACCTTAAACATAATGCACAACCTCCTAAAAATATGTAAATTATTTTTTTAACATCTCATCCATCAGACCGCCTACTACAGTATAAGGGTCTGTATCATGGGCACGGATTTTTTCGACGTATTCATCCAAACGGCCGCTATCCACAATCTGTCCTTTGACAAAATTGTTAATGCCGCTGTTTAAGATATCGAGCATTTCATCACGGGTGCGTTTCGTGCGGCGGCGGGTCAGTTCCCCATTGCCTTCGATATACGCCCTGTGCTTTTCGACTGTGCCGATTAAGTCCTCAATACCCTCATTCTGGCTGGCAATCACCTTGGTAATCGGCGGCCGCCAGTCCGTCATAAAGCTGTCCAAATCCAGCATCATGTTGATTTCCCGCACCAGTTTGTCTGCCCCGTCAAGGTCAGACTTGTTGATGCAGTACAAATCACCGATTTCCAAAATACCGGCTTTGATGGCCTGAATATCATCACCCATACCGGGAATCAGCACGACCATCGTAGTGTCGGCGGCTTTAACGATATCCACCTCCGACTGGCCTACACCGACAGTTTCGACAATAATGATGTCCTTTCCAAAGGCATCCATCGCTTTTACAGCGTCGGCAGTCTTGTGGGAAAGTCCCCCTAAACTGCCACGGGTGCCCATACTGCGGATAAAGACTCCTGCGTCAAGTGTCAGCTCATTCATACGGATACGGTCGCCCAGAATAGCACCACCGGTAAAGGGGCTGGTCGGGTCAACAGCTACAATGCCGACAGTCTTGCCCTGTGCGCGATAAGCGCGGGTAATCTTATCCGTAAGCGTGCTCTTGCCAGCGCCCGGCGGCCCGGTAATACCTAAAACATAAGCATGGCCGGTATGCGGATAGATTTCCTTCATAATCTCCGTGGCCTCGGGATATTCGTTTTCAATGGCTGTAATCGCCTTGGATAAGGCCAGACGATTGCCGTTGAGTAACTCTTTTGCTATATCCATGATGTCACCACCTTTCGGTAGTTTGGCAAGAAAATAGTGTCAGGAAGGAAAGCCCTTCTTATGCAGCTTCCCCCTCCTAACACTAGATACTTGCTTAAATTATTAGAGCTTTACATTTTCTTTGATGAAGTTGACCACATCGCTGGTCGGCGTGCCCGGCGTGAATACCTCAGCAACACCAGCCTCTTTGAGTGCCGGAATGTCGCCATCGGGGATAACGCCGCCGCCGATAATCAGGGTATCAGTCATGCCGTTGCCGCGAACCAGGTCAACCACTTTCGGGAAGAGATGGCCGTGCGCACCGGAAAGGATGCTCATAGCAACAACATTAACGTCTTCCTGCAGGGCAGCTTCGGCAATCTGTTCCGGAGTCTGGCGCAGGCCCGTGTAAATAACTTCAAAACCAGCATCGCGCAGAGCGCGGGCAACAACTTTCGCACCACGGTCATGGCCATCAAGGCCCGGTTTGGCAACAAGAACTCTGATTTTCTTTTCCATTTTGTATTCCTCCAAGCTAAAACTACGCTGTTGATTACAGGCTTACATGTGCCTCGTATTCACCGAAAACTTCACGCATAACGTTGCAGATTTCACCGAGTGTTGCGTAGGTCTTAACGGCATTAAGGATATGCGGCATAAGGTTTTCGTTTTCGTCCTGGCAGGCTTTCTTGAGGTCAGCCAGAGCTGCTTTAACAGCCTCATTGTCGCGTTTTTCCTTCATGGCATTGACTTTAGCCTTCTGGCGTTCGCCAACAGCTTCATCAACCTTCAGCAGGTCTTTTGGAGGTTCTTCATTTTCCATCTGGAATTTGTTGACACCAACGATGGTGCGGGCACCGGATTCAACATCCATCTGCCATTTGTAAGCGGAATCCTGAATTTCTTTCTGGATATAGCCTTTTTCGATAGCAGCTACGGCACCGCCCATATCATCAATCTTCTTGATGTAATCCCAAGCTTCGGCCTCAATCTTGTCCGTCATGGCCTCTACATAGTAGGAACCAGCCAGCGGGTCGATGACATCAGCCAAGCCGCTTTCGTAAGCAACAATCTGCTGCGTACGCAGGGCAATCGTAACGGATTCCTGCGTCGGCAGAGCCAGTGCTTCATCGCGGGAATTGGTATGCAGGGACTGCGTGCCGCCCATAACAGCTGCGGCCGTCTGCAAAGCAACACGGACGATGTTGTTGTTGGGCTGCTGAGCCGTCAGCATGGAACCAGCGGTCTGAGTATGGAAACGCAGCATCATGGATTTATCCTTTTCTGCATGGAAACGTTCCTTCATAACCTTGGCCCAGATACGGCGGGATGCACGGAATTTCGCCACTTCTTCCAGTACGTTGTTATGCGCATTCCAGAAGAAGGACAGACGGCCGGCGAAGTCATCAATCTTTAAGCCTGCCTTAATAGCAGCCTCGCAGTAAGCGATACCATCAGCAATCGTGAAGGCGATTTCCTGAGCCGCCGTGGAACCTGCCTCACGGATATGATAACCGGAGATGGAAATGGTGTTCCATTTCGGTACATTCTTGGAGCAGTATTCAAAGATATTCGTGATAAGGCGCATGGACGGGCGCGGAGGGAAGATATACGTGCCGCGGGCTGCGTATTCCTTCAGAATATCGTTCTGAATCGTACCACGGAGCTGGTCAGCAGGAACGCCCTGCTTTTCAGCCACGGCAATGTACATAGCGAGAAGTACAGATGCCGGTGCATTGATGGTCATGGAAGTGGAAACCTTGCCCAGGTCAATCTGGTCAAAGAGCGTTTCCATATCAGCCAAAGAGTCGATAGCAACACCAACCTTACCAACTTCACCTTCGGAAATCGGGTCAGTGGAATCGTAACCAATCTGAGTCGGCAGGTCGAAGGCGCAGGAAAGGCCCGTAGCACCGTTTTCAATCAACATGCGATAGCGCTTGTTGGATTCTTCAGCCGTGGAGAAACCGGCATACATACGCATGGTCCAGAAACGGCCACGGTACATAGTGGGCTGTACACCACGGGTGAAGGGATAAACACCCGGGAAACTGATTTCATCAGCATAATCATCGCCCTTGATATCAAGCGGCGTATAAAGGCGCTGCTCGGGAAGGTGCGGACGTTCCGGGAAACGTGCTACTGCTTTTTCTACGCTGGCTTCGTATTTTGCAAGCTCAGCCTGGATTTCTTCCGTGCTCATGAGGATATGCCTCCTATTCAATTCATACAGTTCTATTTTTTATATTTATATAGTCTACCTTATTTTTTCATGCTGCCCGTAGCCACAAAGCGTTCATGGAAGGACAGGGCCTCTTCCAGAATGTGCGGCGTGTTCGCATGATGGGTTGCTTCGGTTGCTCTTTCGAAGTAATCCAGAAGAATCGGACGATAGTCCGGATGTGCGCAGTTATTGATGATTTCGAGTGCACGCTCACGCGGTGCTTTGCCACGAAGGTCAGCAATACCCTGCTCAGTAATGATGATATCCACATCGTGTTCCGTATGGTCGATATGCGAGCACATCGGCACGACAGCGGAAATCTTGCCGTCTTTCGCAATGGACGGTGTATAGAAAATAGTCAGGTAAGCATTACGGGCAAAGTCGCCGCTGCCGCCAATACCATTCATCATCTTGGTACCCGTGATATGGGTGGAGTTTACGTTGCCGTAGATATCCACTTCGATAGCCGTATTCATGGCGATAACACCGAGACGATGCACCACTTCCGGGCTGTTGGAAATTTCTTCCGGACGCAGGAGCAGGTATTTCTTGTACTTGGCAACGTCCTTATAGAAACGGGCCATACCTTCCGGCGACGGGCTGAAAGCCGTACCAGACGCAATCAGGAGCTTGCCGGCATCAATGAGGTCGAGCATGCCGTCCTGAATAACTTCGGTATAAACCGTCAGGTCTTTGAGGTCAGAATCAACGAAACCAGCCATAACAGCGTTAGCTACATTGCCTACACCGGACTGCAGCGGCAGCAGGTTCTTCGGCATACGGCCAGCCTCTACTTCCTTCTTGAGGAAGTCCAGCGTGAACTGGCTCATCTTACGGGAGTCGTCATCAATGGCCTTCAAAGGACGCGTATGGTCCGGAATATCGCAAGGAACAATGTATTTAATCTTGTCCGGTGTGCAGGGAATGTACGTCGTACCTACACGGTCCGTGGCCTTAACGATAGGAATCGGCAGACGGTTGGGCGGGTCCATCGGGGTATAAACATCATGCATACCCTCGAGTTCCAGCGGCTGGGAAGTATTGACTTCCACGATAACCGTATCAGCACTCTGTACATAGGAGGCAGCATTGCCCAGCGACGTCGTCGGGATAATATTGCCTTCTTCCGTAATAGCACAGGCCTCAACGATAGCCACATCAACCTTGCCGAGATAACCGCAGCGGCTTAGCTGAGCCGACTCGGAAAGATGCAGGTCCAGATAATCTACGGAACCGTCGTTTATTTCATTGCGCAGGTCCTTATCCGTCTGGTAGGGTAAACGTTTCTTAATACCGTGAACTTTTGCCAATGCCTCATCCAGCTCCGGGCCGGTAGAAGCGCCTGTCCAGAGGTTAATAGTGAACGGTTCCTTCTTCATCCGTTCAGCCAAGGCCAGTGGAATAGCTTTCGGATATGCCGAAGCAGTAAAACCACTGGTTGCAACATTCATGCCTTCCTTGAAAAAAGCTGCTGCTTCTTCCGCCGTGACAATCTTGCTCTGCAACTCTTTGTTGCGCACGCGGTCGAGAATATCAATCATGGAAAATCCTCCCTCATCAGTGCCGACTCATCTTCGATTCCGGCAACAGATTTTTACTCCCGGTCTAACTGCAAGTAGATAAATAGTAACTATAATTACATATATTCCTGTCTATGATAACAACAAGTTATCAAAACCATGAATTATAATCATAGATTATCATACTACTATGTTGCAATTATACCACAAGTTTTATGTTAGCACGAAAAGAAACCGCCGTCAAGTAAGACTTGACGGCGGTTTGCCTGTTTTTGACTTAATTGTTATTATTTATCCATAATTATTTGAGCATAGCCAACATGGTACCAGCAGCTACGGCCGTACCAATAACGCCTGCCACATTCGGGCCCATAGCATGCATGAGCAGGTAGTTGCCCGGTTTGGCCTTCATGCCCACGACCTGGCTGACACGGGCAGCCATCGGCACAGCGGATACACCGGCAGAGCCAATAAGCGGATTGATTTTCCAGCCGGATACACGGCACATGATTTTGCCGAAGATAACGCCGCCAGCCGTACCAGCAATAAAGGCCACCAAGCCCAAGCCGATAATCAGCAGCGTTGCCGGCTGCAGGAAGTCGTCAGCATTCATGGTCATACCAGTACCAGTAGCCAAGAAAATCGTAACAATGTTGCACAGGGAATTCTGTGCCGTATCGGAAAGACGATCCATAACACCGGATTCACGGAACAGATTACCGAGCATCAGACAGCCGAGCAGCGAGGCAATCGGCGGCAACAGCAGACTGATGATGATAGCTGCCACAATGGGGAAACAAACGCGCTCGAATTTCGTAACCGGGCGGAGCTGTTCCATAGCCACTTCACGCTCTTTCTGCGTGGTCAGAAGTTTCATAACCGGCGGCTGAATCAGCGGCACCAAAGACATGTAAGAGTAAGCAGCTACGGCAATAGCACCAAGCAGATGCGGTGCCATCTGAATGGACAGATAGATAGCCGTCGGGCCGTCAGCACCACCGATGATGCCAATAGCACCAGCTTCCTGTACCGTAAAGCCTAACATCATAGCACCAACCAGCGCTACGAACACACCAATCTGGGCAGCCGCACCCAAAAGCAGGGTGACCGGACGCGCCAGCAACGGACCAAAGTCCGTCATTGCACCAATGCCCAGGAAAATAAGCGGCGGAAAAATTTCATTTTCAATACCAAAATGAATAGCCTGCATAAGTCCAGGTTCAGTAAAGAATCCCGTGCGCGGGAAATTTGCCAGTACGCAGCCGAAGGCGATAGGACCTAAGAGCAGCGGTTCAAATTCCTTAACGATGGCCATGTACAGCAGGACAAGGCCGACAAGAATCATAATGCCATTGCCCATGGTAAAAGCGGAAAAACCACTGTCCGCCCAAACGGCCTGCAGGGAAACGCCAAATGCTTGTAATAATTCCATAATAATTCCTCCTTCCCTGCTTTAACCCCGGCCCTGAATTGCATTGCGGCCGGAATTTTTCCAGTTGTTACGTTCTACCGGACGAATAGCCTTAACCGTTCCGGCACAGCCCATGCTGGCCACAGCGGCGGCTATAACGGCGACGACCTCGGGAGAAATCCCCTCTTCCACAGGTGCAGCCGCTGCCGATTCAGGTTCAGCCACTGGGGCAGGTGCCGCCGGAGCTTCTTCCTTGGGTGCAGTTTTGGGTTTCGTCGGGTCAATGTAATGAATCAAATTGATGACCACGCCTAGAGCCATAAGCACCAAGAACACAACGGTCATGTTGATTAACATAATAATCAACGGGTTAGTTGTTACTGGATGTGACATGTACTCACCTCATTCATCTTTTAGGCATCCCTTGCCTATTATAGACACTCATACTAGGTTATTATACCCCATATTTATAAAAATAAAAATACTTTATGCGAATATAATTTATAAATATAGGTTATTTACTAAATTTTATAACACCAGTTCCTGTATACGCTGTACGTAAAGTTTTTGGAATGCAGGATATTCTCCCAGACCTTTAAGACTGGTGCGGACAACAAATCCCTCCGCCTGTAAACGGCTCAGCCAGGACTCCGGCTCCGGGCCGGCGATATCTTCATTGACATGCGCTCCCCCGGAAAGCAATAACGGCGCCAGCAACAGTTTTTTGCTATTGCACTTTTGTAACCTCGCCAGCACGGCCGCATAATCCGGTGTATCCGTCGGCTCAATAACTCCGATATGAATCGGCAGGTTATTTTCATCAGCCGCCGCCTGCAGATTTTCATAAGCTGGATTGTGCTGATGCGGTGAGCCATGGCCCACCAGCACCAGTTCTTCACCATTTTCCAGGGAAAAAATCTGCTGCAGCACCATAAGCATATCCTGACAATCTTTACTTTGCTGCATTAGCGGCCGGGAGATAATCAGCTCAGCAAAATTTTGCCGCTGTGCCTCCATCACGGCTAATACTTTTTTCTCGTATTCTTCTCCAGCCGTCAGATATCCCGGCTGAATGATAACACGGGAAAATCCGTCTGCCTGCAGTTTAGACAAAGCCTCAGGCAGGGAATCCACCTGAATCCCCTGCTCAGCCAGTTTCTTTTTTATAAATACCGAGGTATAAGCCTGACGTACCTCATAAGCAGGAAAAGCCTTAGCAATCTGCGCGGCTGCCGCATCGATACAGGCAGTCCGGGCAGCAGCATTTACAACACCGAAACTTGCAAACAATATTGCCTGTTTCATATATCAGCCCTGCTCTTTTTTGACTACATCAGCGATGGCGTTGCAGATGGTTTCAAGCTGTGCCTGGTCCGGGCCTTCAGCCATAACGCGAATCAGCGGTTCCGTACCGGACGGACGCACCAGAATACGGCCGTCATTGCCCAGTTCAGCCTCACCCTTGGCAATAGCCTCGGCAATGGCCTTGTTATCTTCCCAGCCTTCCTTGGTCGCTACACGGACGTTGACCAGCAGCTGCGGATAAGTAGTCATCAGCGCCGTCAGTTCCGATGCCTTGCGGCCGCTGCGTTTCAGCGAGGCCAGTACCTGCAAAGCCGTGATAGGACCATCACCCGTCGTGCTGTAGTCCGTGAAGATGATGTGACCGGACTGCTCGCCGCCAATCTTATAGCCGCTCTTTAACATATTTTCCAGCACGTAGCGGTCACCCACCTGGGTAACTTCTACGCGGCCGCCAGCCTCTTTGATGGCTTTGTGGAAACCGATGTTAGCCATAACAGTGGACACAACCGTATTATGCGGCAGCGTGCCCTTCTTCATCATATCCTGGGCGCACATTACGAGAATGTGGTCGCCATCGATAATCTGCCCCTTCTCGTCAACGCACAGGCAGCGGTCAGCGTCACCATCATGCGCAATACCAAAGTCAGCATTGTTTTCGACAACAGCCTTCTGCAGGGATTCCATGTGGGTAGAACCACATTTATCGTTGATATTAACACCATTGGGCAGAGCATGAATAACCTTAACCTTGGCCCCCAGTTCACGCAGCACCTTCGGCATAACCTGGTAAGCTGCACCATTGGAGCAGTCCAGAACAACCTTCATGCCGTCAAAACGTTCCTGACAGGTGCTGATAACAAATTCAATGTACTGATTGAGCAAGTCCGTACGATACTCGATATGGCCGATGTGCTCACCAGTCGGACGGGCCATATCATCGTTTTCTTCGAGCTTGTGTACAATAGCCTCCAGCTCATCTTCGACAGCGTCCGGCAGTTTGTAGCCGTCACCACCGAAGAACTTAATACCGTTATCATGGAACGGATTATGGGATGCCGAAATAACGATACCAGCTTTAGCCTTATGACGACGTGCCAGATAAGCGATAGCCGGCGTAGGAATGACACCAGCCAGCATTGCCCGGCCGCCCGCAGAACAGATACCAGCCGTCAAAGCAGCCTCAAACATTTCACCGGACAGACGCGTATCACGGCCAATGAGAATCAACGGCTGTTCTTCCGTATCACGGCCAAAATAAATCGTAGCCGCACGGCCCAGACGATAAGCCAACTCCGGTGTCAGGCTTACATTTGCCTCACCGCGAACACCATCAGTACCAAATAATCTTGCCATAATAATAATATCCTCCTAGATAAGCGGCTGTGCCGCTGTTTCCGTTTTTTGAGTATCACGTTAAATATCTTAGCATATTTACGGGTAAAAATCCACGTTTCCGCCACTGCCCCAGCAGATAATTACGGCATTCTTTATACGCCGGCAATATGCAGCAGCACAAACATAATCAGACCTATGCCTGCCCCCACAATGGAGCCATTCATGCGAATCCACAAGAGGTCAGGTTCAACCTTATCATAAACGAGATGATTGAGCTGCTCATCAGTAAGCCTGAGCAGAACGTCCCTGACGATTACGCCGATAAGCGCCTGCGCATGCAGGGCCGTCCGGGCAATCACATCATAAAGAAAACTGCCTAAAATAGCACGCAGGTTTTCATCACGTTCCAACAGCCGCAAGGTGCGTTCATATTCCTCGCCAATCAGCTCTTCCAGGCGGCTGCGCAAAGCCGGCATGTGTTCGGCCAGTGGGTCAACCTCCCGGGCCTGGTCCTCGAGAAAATGCTGCTGCAAATGGGCCAGCATCTGCCTGATGGCTGATTCCACAGGCAAATCACGCAGCAGGCTGTCCTTCAGTTCATGCGTCAGCTGATGAAATTGTGCGTCCTGATTCAGCACTTCAGCCTTTTCATAAAACAGGTGCAGAATATCCTGCTGCAGCTGCGAATCACGGGTTCCGAGTTCCTGCAGCATGACCAGCAGCTGCTGCTGAATAAGCGCCGCCGCCTCCTCATAATTTATGAGGTCAATGGCCTGGGCAAAACCGGCCATCAATCTGGCCAGGGGATTTTCGCCGATTTTTTCTTCTTCGTAAGCCTCCAGCATCTGCTGAATCTGCTTGCGCGCCTCATCCCCCTGAGCCTGCTGCTGCCAGTAACCGGCAACACGCATGACAAAATCCTTATCCTTGCCGGTTTTTCTGAGCCAGCCGCCCCACATGGCAAAAAAGTCCTCCGGCTCTACCCGTGCCAGCGACTCGCGCACTTTTTCTGCCAGCACACGGGCTTGCTGCTCCGTATTCTGATGCAGAAGAAAATCCCTGACATAATCCACCAGTTTAGAGGTGAGCTGCGCACTGGTAGCCGGCTTTTTCAGCCAGTTCATGACCATCGGCATGATATGCAGGCGCTCCAGGTGATTAAAAATCTTGCGCCGGGAAAAGAACTCCTGCTGCACCAAAAAGGTTGACGCCTTGATAAAAGCGTCACGGCGCCGCGGCAGAATCGCTGTATGATAGGGAAAGCCCAGCGGCTTTCTAAACAGGGCCGTAACGGCGAACCAGTCCGCAATGCCGCCCACCAGCGCCGCCTCACTGGCAAAGAGCAGGCCATCAACAGCCAAACTATGGGGATAGCATAAATGCAGGAACATGGTGCCCAGAAACAAAATAAAAACTATCAGCAGTGTTTTATCTGCTTTGTTAAAACCATTGCTCATAAGCCCCACATCCTTTCAGCCAAGGCCATCAGCAGGTATAAGCCCATGCCCACCAAGGCGCCCACCAGTGAGCCGTTTATGCGAATCATCTGCAAATCGTCCTGAACCTTGCCTTCCACAAAGGCCACGAGTTCATCATCGGAAAACTCATTCAGCCGTTCCTTGATAATTCCCTTAATCAGAACATGATGCTTATTCAGTTCACCGCGCAGGATTTTCTTTATAGCCTGGTCAAATTGTTCCTGTTGCGACGCCGAACTGATAAATTCATCAATTCGGCTGTCCGTATATGCCTCCAGCTGTGGCAGCCAAAAAGGGTTATCCCCCTGTATGTTATGTTCCAGCCAGCGCGACAAGCCACCGGCCAGGTCGATATTATCCAGCAGCTGCTCTTTGCGGTCCTTCAGTAAATCACGCAGGCGCTCGTCCTGGCTGAGATTTAATAACATCGCTGTCAGTCCGGCCTGTAATTCACTGCCCGCATTAACACCGGCAGCCTGCAGACTATCCAGCCGCGCCTCAATGCGTTCCGTCAGCAGGGACAAAATCTTTTCATCCGTAATTCCCATGGAGGCGAGCACAAAGGCACGTCCGGCCGAATCCTTTTCGTAACTTTCCCGCAGGATACGGATATGTTCCAAAAGGGCAGCCTTTAACGCCGGCGACTCAATAACCTGCCTGCCAATGGACACCAGACTGGCGAGCAGCCTGTCCGTATGACGTTTCTGCGCCAGCAGCCGCAATATTTCCGGCAAAATATCCTCTACAGCCAGCGACTGGAGCCCTTCCTTGATAGCCGGCGCAAGTTCGCCAGCAATGCGTTTGGTGTCCATATCGTTGACAGATTTCAGCATTACAGCCTGAACCACCTCATGCACACGCTTACGACCACCGCGGTGAAGAAAATAATCGGCCAGGAGCTGCGCGGCATTCTGCCGTTCAATTACGCCCATGATGTTTTCCGTACTCAGCAGGTCTTCACTGGCAAAGGTCACCAGAGCGTCCATAATACGCGCACGGTTACGCCGCAGGATATCGGTACGATAGGAAATCCCCAGAGGACGATGAAAAATGGCGGTCACGGCAAACCAATCTGCCAGACCGCCAATCGTCGCCGCCAAAAAACCATGATGAACCATGCCGCCCCAAAAGCCGGCATTTATGCCCATGGTCCCGAGAAATCCTGCTGCACTTATCCCTAAGGCCAAATTGGCTTTATTTTTCTTCTGCAAGAATTACACCTCAGATTCTCGTCACAATCTCCTTTAAATACGCCTTAAAGTCAGCGCCCAAATCTTCTCGGCGCAGAGCGAATTCCACCGTCGCCTTCAAAAAGCCCAGTTTGTCGCCGACATCATAACGCTGACCGATAAAGTCATAAGCATACACAGCATCCTGACGGGCCAATTCTTTAAGAGCGTCGGTAAGCTGAATTTCGCCGCCCTTGCCCGGCTTGGTCTGCGTCAGTATGTCAAATATCTGGGGCTTGATAATGTAGCGCCCCAATACTGCCATACGGCTGGGCGCCTCTTCCCTGGCAGGTTTTTCCACCATATCAGAAACGCGCATCAGACGGCTGTTATCTGTTTCCTTGCCGGCTACAATACCATAGGCAGAAACCTTCTCCTCAGGAACATTTTGACACCCCAGGACAGAACCGCCCGTGGCCTCATATATATCAATAAGCTGAGCAAGGGCCGGTTTATCCGGATTATAAACCACATCATCACCCAGCAGCACCGCAAACGGCTCATCCCCCATAAACGCCCGGGCACAGAGAATAGCATCACCCAGGCCGCGCATATAACGCTGGCGGATATAATGGATGTTAATATCTGCAGTTTCCTGTACGATTTTTAATAAATCAGTCTTGCCCTTGGCCTGCAGTTCCATTTCCAGCGCCGGGGCACTGTCAAAATGGTCCTCAATGGCCCGCTTGCCATGACCGCTGATGATAAGAATATCTTCAATACCGCTGGCCTTAGCCTCCTCAACGATATACTGAATCGTCGGTTTATCCACAATCGGCAGCATTTCCTTAGGCGTCGCCTTCGTCGCCGGTAAAAAACGCGTGCCGTAACCGGCAGCCGGAATAACTGCTTTTCTTATCTTCTGCATTATGATAATCCCCTTACTGCTTGTATTTATCGTCCTTACCTATTATACATATTTCCGCATTCTTCTGCCACCCCATGCGTACATGAAAATGAGCGTGAGGCCTGCCCACGCTCGGATTGCGCCATTTTAGCCTATATAAGTCACTTCATTGCCTTTAATGGACGTTATATTTCTATTCGGCAGACCATCGGGTGTATCAGGATACCCCAGGCTTACAGAGCCATATACCCGTTCGCCCTCTTTTAAGCCCAGCTCCTGCAAATAAGCCTGCAGCACAGGATTGTCATTAAGCCAGCGCAGCTGATTTATCCAGCAGGCGCCGAGGTCCAAAGCATTAGCAGCCAGCAGCATATTTTCCAGCGCACAGGATACATCTGCCATGTTGTTGCCATAGTTTTCCTGATTGGCCACTACAATCAGCACCGGCGCATTATACTTAAAGACATAATTTCCCTTCTTCGAGAGTTTTATAGCGCCGCCAATATTAGCCTCATTTTCCGGGGTGATTTCCATTTTGGCGAATTCACTCTGCACAAGTTCCACCAGTTTAGCCAGTATAGCCTGGTCACGTATCACCAAAAAATGGTTCTGATTTTTACTCTTGCCACTGGGTGCCCTGCGGCCAGCCTCAATAACTTGGTCGAGCAGGCTTTCCGCCACCATATCCGGTTTGAATTTACGGGTGCTATGCCGCGTAGCAATGATATTCAGCGCATCTTTTTCCATTTGTCCCCCACCTTTATTCTGGAAATTTCCTCACATTATAAGCCTCTTTGATTTTTTCCGCCAGTCCTTCCAGGGTTATGCCCCCGGTCGACTCTACAGCTGCCAGCACCGCGCCTTCCACCAGCGGACAATCAAGCATGGTCACCTTACGGTCACCCATATCTTCGATGACAATTTCCGTGGTCATAACGGCACTGCCCATATCCATAAGCACCGCCACCCCGTCAGCGGAATAAACTTCATCAACGGCAGCACTTATCTTGCCGTAGCTTGTCCCCAGTGTGCCATCCTCCATACCGCCGGCAGCGGCAATCGGCGCGTCCGGCGCCATCATTTTGGCTATTTCCACTACACCTGCAGCTAACTTTTCGCTATGCGAAACGATTACTATACCTACCAATTTTCTCACCCCACGAGAACCTTAGGAACTTAAAGCCTTAATAATTTTCCTACAAACACTTGAATATTTCCTGCAGCATATATAGTGAAGATGTCGCCCCAGGGTCCTGATGTCCGAGGCTGCGTTCCCCCAAATAACTGGCCCGGCCTTTGGCAGCAACAATAGTCTTTGTATATTCTACACCTTTTTGCGCCGCCTCAACCGCCGCTCCCATAGCAGCCTTTAAATCAGCACCAGCAGCCAGCTTTTCCTGCAGGGCTTTATAAGCAGGACACAGGGCATCCAGCATGGTCTTTTCGCCCTCTGTGGACTTGCCACGCATTTCTATGCCGCCAATCGCCGCCGCCAGGGCCTGTGCAAAATCCTGCGCCCCAATTTTGTCCTTGCCGTTTAAGACATTACCAGCCTTCATAAAAGCCGTGCCATAAAGCGGCCCGGAGGCTCCGCCCACATTGGACACCAGCTGCATGCCAACACCTTTTAAGATAGCTCCGGCATCACCACCAGAGAGCTCCGGCAGTTTTTCCGCCACAGCTTTAAAGCCGCGTGCCATGTTTGTGCCGTGGTCGCCATCACCGATTTCATTGTCAAGCTGCGTTAAAAAATCCTTCTCCGACTCTATCCGTGCCGCCATAGCCCGAATAATTTCTACAATTTTTGCTGTGTCTAACATCCTTACATCTCCTTAGCGTTTTAAAGCCAGTGTATCTGCTTTGGCATCGTAAAGCGCTTTCATTTCATCATCCAAGCGCAGCAGTGTCAAGGAGAAACCGGCCATTTCAATGGAGGTCATATAATTGCCCACCATGGTGTCATAGACCTTAACGCCCTGCTCTTTAAGATAATCCTGCACAAAGTTGTTAATGATATAAAGTTCCATCAGCGGCGTTGCGCCCATGCCATTTACCATTACCACAACTTCCTGGCCCCTGAAGTCCAGGTCAGCCAGTATTTTATCCAGCAGCTTTTGTGCGACAGCCGCAGCACTGCTGATTTTTTCACGTTTTATTCCCGGCTCGCCATGAATGCCAATGCCGATTTCCACCTCGTCGTCAGCCAGTTCAAAGCCGGGTTTGCCTACAGACGGAACGGTACAGGGAGAAACAGCCATGCCCATGGTACGGACGCTATCAATAACCTTTTCTGCCACCGCCTTTACTTCCGCCAGGCTGGCCCCCTGTTCAGCTTTGGCACCGGCAATCTTATGTACCAGTACAGTTCCGGCCACGCCGCGGCGTCCCGTGGTGTACAGACTGTCTTTCACCGCCACATCATCATTGACTACAACATAGTCAGCCTCCAGCCCCTCATCATTGGCCATATCGACAGCCATTTCAAAATTCATCACATCACCGGCATAATTCTTGACAATGCACAGAACGCCCTTATCAGCGGCCACAGACTGAATACCGGCCAATATCTTATCAGGGGTAGGAGAAGTGAACACCGGCCCGGCTACGGCACAATCCAGCATACCTTCACCAACAAAACCGCCATGCGCCGGCTCATGACCGCTGCCGCCACCACTGACGAGCGCTACCTTGCCTTCTTTTTTGACAGCGCGGACAATAATATTGCCATCGTCCAGTTTGCGCAGTTTATGCGGCGCAGATTTTACCAGCCCCAGTACCATCTGTTCCTCAACTGAGTCCACCGCATTGATAAGTTTCTTCATTGCCCAAAATCCTCCCTTGCCGGCCAATGATGCTGGCATTATTTCAGCTTGCCTCGTTATACACAACAACAGACAGCTTTCCCCAAGGAAAACTGTCTGTCAGTTAAGCTTATTTAATCACCATTACAGGAATCGGTGATTCTTCAATGACTTTTTGACTGACACTGCCGATAAGCGCTCCCTTGAAGAGCCCTAAGCCCCGGCTGCCCATGATTATCATATCACTGTGTTCCTGGGCGGCCACACGAATGATAGCCTTATGAATACTGCCCGTTTCCACATGTTTGGCCGCCCGCAGCTCCTGCGGAATCTTTTCCCAAATGCGGTCAAAGACAATATGACTGGGAATATCCTTGTTGATATTACTGGACACATAGACAAAATCCAAATCAGCTTTGCATTTTTCTGCCAGGAAAATAGCTTCGTCTACAGCTTTACAGCCATTAACGGAACCGTCAACAGGCACGAGGATTTTTTGAATTTTCCCCATAATAAAACCTCCCCACGAGTTTATCTCCATTATATGCTTATTATTTCGTTAAACCCGTGATTAAATCCTGCTTTATCAAGGAAAATTATTTAAGACAATTATATTTAAACAAAAAATCCCCATCAAAGTTTTGCACTTTGACGGGGAAGTCATTTACAAGTGGTGCGCTCGGGCAGAGTCGAACTGCCGCTTTCAGCTCCGGAGGCTAACGTCCTATCCACTGGACTACGAGCGCTTTATCGACGATGAATATAATAGCATAAATCAACGATTCCTGTCAACTCTATGACCGAATTTTATAAAATTACGCATGGCAAAAACAAAACAACGGCGTTATAACGAGGCAAGAAAATGTCCCCCACCTCAGCAGGTGGGGGCACGAATACCAAAACAGGTGGCGAGCATATCTCCCGCCTCGTTGAAACGCCAAGAGGAAGTTTTGCCTATGGCAAAACTGGAACAACGGCGTTATAATGGGACTAACATCAATTCTCCCTCAGGAGGGATATTTATGAATCTGCCCTACAACCTTATTGATTTCAATATGCAAATTGGCAGGCAAAAGCCGGAAACCATTCGTCATCCGGATAATTACTGTCCTTTTTGCCATACTGCTGAGCTCACTGACATCATAGCTGCCGACGGGCCCATCATCCTCCTGCGCAATAAATACAATGTCCTGTCCGGCACAGACCAGTTCGTGCTGATTGAAACGGATAAATGCCAGAGTGATATACCGGACTATACGCCCGAACACATGCAGCGGCTGTTGCGTTTTGGCCTGCACCATTGGCAAAAAATGCTGAACTCAGGACGCTACGCTGATGTGTTGTTCTTTAAAAATTACGGCCCGCTTTCCGGCGGTACTATCCGTCACCCCCATATGCAGCTTGTGGCCTTTCCTGAACTGGCCCAGCCACTGGCCGTCCTGCCGGAAGAATTTGCCGGCGAGCTTATCACCCGTGCAGGCAATGTGGAATTCAATATTGCCACGACGCCCCGTATCGGCTTTTGGGAATTAAATATTGTTCCAGCGGATATCAATACACCTGCGGCCATTGCTGCCATGGCCCATTTTATTCAGACCGGCACCAGTTTTTTGACACGTCATTTTCATCAGGGACGGGTGCAAAGCTACAATCTCTTCTTCTACCAGCTGCAAGGCAGGGTTTATATAAAAATCATGCCCCGCTTTGCCACGCCGCCGCTCTTTGTCGGCTACGGCGTCCATGTACGCCCCACCAATATCCCTGATATGGCCGCTGAAATCAGGCAGCTTTATTTTGACAACGAATGATACAACCTAAAAATGACCTGACACGTCAACTTGAACATGTCAGGTCATATTTTTTAGGCCTCTTTTTTGTCAAAGGGCACATGATTAAGCAAGAGTTCCGGATTGTTGTCCGTAATCCAGCCCAGCGCCCACTCGTTATTCACGAGCAATACGGGATTGTTATGGCGGTCATAAACGAACATGCCACGGTCAGCACCTTTGAGTTCTGCCGGCGTCACCTCATGACCGTCCTCAAAGGCCATCCAGCGGGCCACTTCATAGGGCTGCATATTCATTTCGATATCTACATTGTATTCGTTCTTCAAGCGATATTCCAGCACCTCAAACTGCAGGGTGCCTACCGTGCCGACGATATAGGATTCCGTACCAGCACCAGCCTGCTGGAAGAGCTGAATAGCCCCTTCCTGCGTCAGCTGCTCGATACCTTTAACGAACTGCTTGCGTTTCATGGTATCTTTGGCCTGCACACGGGCAAATTTTTCCGGTGGGAACACCGGGAAATCCGCATACTTGAACTTATGGCTGGCATCACAGACCGTATCGCCGATACCGAACACGCCAGGGTCGAACAAACCTACAATATCGCCGGGATAAGCCGTATCGATAATCTGTCTGTCCTGCGCCAGGAACTGCTGCGGCTGGGCCAGTTTCAGCATCTTGCCCGTCCGTTCATGCCAGACTTCCATATTGCGCTCGAATTTGCCGGAACAAATACGGATAAAGGCCAGACGGTCACGATGTGCCGGGTTCATATTGGCCTGAATCTTAAAGACAAAACCGGAGAACTTCTCATCATCAGCAGCAATCAGCCCCTCAGAGGACTTACGCGGCTGCGGCGTCGGTGCCATGCGGATATAACCTTCCAGGAAGTCCTGTACGCCGAAGTTGGTCATAGCTGAACCGAAGAACATCGGCGTCAGTTCACCGCTGTTTACCTTTGACATGTCAAAGTCTTCCCCGGCCTCGTTCAGAAGTTCCAAATCGTCCTGCAGGGCCTGCCACACATCTTCGCCTACACGGGCCACAACTTCCGGGTCATCCGGTTCATAAAAATCAGCAATACGGGCCTCCTGACCATGAGACGTATCAGCCGCAAAAAGCAGCACCTTGTCATTGCGGCGGTCATATACACCCATATACTGGCCATCCTGGCCAATAGGCCAGTTCATCGGATACGAGCGAATGCCCAGCACGGTTTCAATTTCATCCATTAAATCAATCGGCGCCTTACCAAAGTGGTCGAGCTTGTTGACAAAGGTAAAGATAGGAATACCGCGCTGCTTACAAACCTTGAAGAGTTTTTTCGTCTGCGCCTCGACACCTTTAGCCACGTCAATTACCATGACAGCACTGTCCACAGCCATCAAAGTGCGGTAAGTATCTTCACTGAAGTCCTGATGCCCCGGGGTATCAAGAATGTTGATACGATAACCGTCATAATCAAACTGCAATACCGACGAGGTAACAGAGATACCACGCTGCTTTTCGATTTCCATCCAGTCAGAAACCGCATGACGCTGTGTCTTACGGGACTTAATGGAACCAGCCAGATGGATAGCCCCACCATAAAGCAAAAGTTTTTCCGTAAGCGTCGTCTTACCAGCATCAGGGTGAGAGATGATGGCAAAGGTACGGCGCTTTTCAATTTCCTTATTAAGTTCTGCGCTTAAAGCTGACAAAGCAAATCCTCCAATTGTACTATAAAATTGATACAAACATATGTTTTTCCGTTTGAAAGTACCGTGAAACTCACATAATATCCATTTTACCATAAAATAAGAACGGAATACAATAAAAGAGAGCACCCTGTGCTCTCTTTTTAACCAATTTTTATCTATAACGTATGACTTGTTTGCGTTCTATATGCCACGTTTTAATCGGACGATTCGGACGACGATCATCAGTAGGATAAACGTACCGCTTACCTCCAGCCACCTTATCCAGTGCCATATTGTCCATCTTGTTCATGAATTTCTTATCCATTTTCTTTTCCTCCTCACATCTTTGAGTGTTGTTGTCTTGCGTTCTGTTCTTTATATACCCGAATGCAAAAAGTGTGTAGTGCGATATAAAAAAAAACGTCTAATACTGATACCTCAAAGGAACTCTGGGGCAGCGTGGATATCACCTCTTAAAGAAGATAGCAAGATGCAGACAACTACCGAAGGTAGTTGTCAAAATCAAAAAAGATGCTGTGATGAAATGCGAAAGCATTTATATCCCAGCACCTTTTTGCTATAAAAATTAAACCAACATTTGCTCTATTCTTTACCAGATGGCTACCCTGTCCTTGGGTGCCAGGTACATGCCATCGCCTTCGGTGATGCCGTAGATGTTGTGTTTGGTCATTCATTATCGCCCAAGGGGTCCGGACCATATTCATTATCGCCCTTACTCCCCGGGACAAAAAGAATATATAACGAAAGCAGAACCGCAACCAGCAAAACATATTGACTCATTATAGAACCTACATTCACTATAACTGAAACAACTGCCAGCGTTTTTCCCTTCCCACTGTCATGAAGACGCCGTACATCGAGACGATATCCTATAAGCAGAAACAGCGAAAAATTTATCACCACATATACACAAATAGCGAGGGGCGGATTATTAACATCTATTCCCATAAATTCAAGAGGTAAATTGAGCAGGTTTATTAAAATCACTAAAACCATTACTCTTTTAAAATACCGCAAGCGATTCAACCTGCTTTTTCCCGTAAGGAACATCTCCAAAATAGTTTGGTCAGGAACATATTTTTGCTTGTCCATGATAATTCCCCCTTATCCAATGTCAAGAATTATAATTTTTATCCCATAGATACATGGAAACGTATCTATGTATCCTTACTTCTTATCCTTATGAATTTCGCTAAAACCGGCATAATTCCTGCCTTCATAAGCTAATTACCCGTTGTTAAACTATCTGAACAGAAAAAGACAGTCTGCACAGCAAATACTGCACAAACTGTCTTTTTTCTATTACGTCGACCACTAAACAAAACTATGTTTTAAAGCATATCCTTTTCAATCATGTACTCAGCAATCTGCAGAGCGTTTAAGGCTGCACCCTTGCGAATCTGGTCGCCGCAAACCCAAAGGTTCAGACCATGGTCCACAGAGTAATCCTTGCGCAGACGGCCTACAGCTACATCGTTCTTGCCGGAAGTTTCCAGTGGCTGCGGATAGAGCTGTTCATCAGGATTATCCACCACTTCTACACCGGGGAAGGCAGCCAGCGCTTTACGGGCTGCGTCCTCACTGACCTCGTCCACGAATTCGATATTTACGGATTCGGCATGGCTGCGGTACACCGGCACACGGATAGTCGTAGCGGTAATGCGCATGTCATTATCACTCATGATTTTCTTCGTTTCATCAATCATCTTCATTTCCTCTTTGGTGTAGAGGTTTTCCTTGAAGACGTCAATCTGCGGCAGCAGGTTGAAGGCAATCTGATAATGTTTCTTCAAAGCTGCACCGGGCAGAATATTAGCCGTTACAGGCTTGCCGGCCACAATATCCTGCACCTGCTGTTCCAGTTCGGCCATAGCCTCTTTACCGCCGCCGGAAACAGCCTGATAGGTCGAAACAACGACGCGTTTAATTTTAGCAATATCATAGAGAGGTTTCAACGCCATTACCATGATGATAGTGGAACAGTTCGGGTTGGCAATGATACCTTTATGCTGGGCAATCGCCTCGGGATTGACTTCCGGTACTACCAGCGGAACTTCCGGGTCCATACGGAAGGTGCTGGAGTTATCAATAACCACGGCCCCAGCCTTAACTGCTGCCGGAGCAAATTCCTTGCTGGCGCTGCCGCCGGCGAACAGGGCGATATCCACATCTTTAAAGGATTCCGTGGTGGCTTCCTCTACCGTGTACTCCTTGCCCATAAACTGGATTTTCTTGCCGGCGCTGCGCTTGGAGGCCAGCATCTTGAGGTCAGCAAAAGGGAAATTACGTTCTTCAATAAGATTTAAAAATTCCTGTCCAACAGCACCCGTTGCACCCAGAATTGCCACATTATACTTTTTCATCAACGTTTCATCCTCTCTCAAAACTCTAATAACTTATCCAGACCGACGGTGAGCCCCTTAAGGCTCCGTACCTTTTCTGCTGCCAGCACCACACCGGGCATAAAGGATTCACGATTCAGTGAATCATGACGAATGGTCAGCGTCTGTCCCAGGCCGCCAAAGATAACCTCCTGATGGGCAACATATCCCGGCAGGCGCACACTGTGAATGTGCATACCTTCATAGTCAGCGCCACGGGCACCAGACAGCTTTTCCTTCTCCTCGGGATGGCCCTGTTTGTGGGCAGCACGCACTTCGGCAATCATCGCTGCCGTCTGCACCGCCGTACCGGAAGGAGCATCCAATTTCTTATCATGATGCAGTTCGATGATTTCCACCTCAGGCATATACTTTGCTGCCTGTTTGGCCATGACCATCATCAATACTGCCCCAATGGCAAAATTCGGCGCGATAAAGGCCGGCGTATCATTTTCCTCTGCCAGTTTCCTGATATCAGCCTTCTGTTCATCACTGAGACCCGTTGTCCCCACCACTGGCGACACCTTGGCCTGCAGAGCCGTAATGACATTACCATAAACCACATCTGGACGGGTGAAGTCAATCATAACCTCCGGCTGCAAACGGGCCAAAGCAGTTTTCAGGTCCGTTTCCACCTTCACGCCATTTGCCCCGACACCAGCCAGTTCGCCGGCATCAGCACCGCCTGTTATATCCACGGCGCCCACCAGTTCCAAATCCTTTGCTTCAGCCACAGCCTTGAGCACTGCACGCCCCATCCGGCCGCAGGCTCCATTAACCAATACTGTTGTCAAAACGCACGCCTCCTATGCCAATCAAAACTAGATTTATTGTATACTATGTCTATCAATTATGTCAAGTTGTTCTTAAGGAAAACACATTAGGTATCCGTGATATTTTCAAACTGCTCTTTGTACTGCATGGCCAGAATCGGCAGAATATCGTGACGTTCCGCCGCATCCTGCACCGTTTCCTGTGCGGCCTGCCGAGCCTTCAGCAGAATATCCATATCGTTTAAAACATCGGCAATTTTCAAATCCGGCAGACCATGCTGCATGGAGCCAAAGAACTGTCCTGGGCCGCGCAGGCGCAGGTCTTCCTCAGCCAGTTTGAATCCATCTGTCGTATCAGCCATGATTTTCAGCCGTTCCCGGGCATTTTCCGTTTTCATTTCCGACACCAGTATACAGTAGGACTTATACTGCCCACGGCCAATACGCCCCCGCAGCTGGTGCAGCTGCGCCAGGCCAAAGCGTTCGGCATTCTCGACGACCATAATACTGGCATTGGGAACATTTACCCCGACCTCGATAACCGTTGTCGATACCAGCAGCTTTAACTTATTATCGTAGAAGTCCTGCATCACCTGCTCCTTATCGGCCCCCTTCATGCGGCCATGCACCAGACCGCAGGGCATATCACGGAAGATACCATGCACCAATTCATCATATACTTCCTCTGCCGACGGCAGATTGCTTTCCTCATTGAGCTCAATCAACGGACAGACGACATAGGCCTGACGGCCGGCCTCGAGCTGTTTATGCACGAAGTCGTAAATAAGCGTACGCCGGTCCGGCTTGCGTACAAAAGTAGCAATAGGCTGACGTCCCGGCGGCAGCTGCTGAATCAGCGACACATCAAGGTCGCCGTAAACCGTCAGCGTCATCGTACGCGGAATGGGAGTAGCTGTCATCACCAGCACATCAGGTGTCAGGCTGCCCTTCTTCTCCAGTTCCGCCCGTTGGGCAATGCCAAAACGGTGCTGTTCGTCCGTTACCACCAGTCCCAGTTTGGCAAATTGTACGCCTTCCTGTATAAGCGCATGCGTGCCGATGACGATATCCACTTCCTGCGCCGCAATGGCTGCATACATTTCTTCCCGTTTCTTTTTCGTCAAGCGCCCCGTTAAAAAGCCCACGCGTATGCCCAGCGGTTCCAGCTGCCGGACAAAGCCTTCGTAATGCTGGCTGGCCAAAATTTCTGTAGGCGCCATCATAGCTCCCTGATAGCCGTTTTCCACAGTCTTTACCAGCGCCAGCATGGCAATAACAGTCTTGCCCGAACCCACGTCACCCTGCACGAGCCGCCGCATAGGCAGCGGACTTTCCATATCCCGCGCGATTTCCTGCCAGGTTCGCGCCTGGTCGCTTGTCAGTTTAAAGGGCAGGCTGTCCTGAAATTTTCGCACCAGCTCACTGTTCAGCAGGTGACGAATCCCCTGACTATTTTCCCGAGCCTGCCGTTTAAGCAGGAGCAGACCGCACTGAATAAGATAGAGTTCTTCAAAGGCCAGCCGCTGTCTGGCCTGTTTTAACTCCGCAAAATCAGCTGGAAAATGTATCCCCTTAAAGGCTTTGGCCCGTGACAGCAGGTCATAACGGCTCACAACACCTGCAGGCAATAGTTCTGCAATTTCCAAATCCGCGGTCAGAAGATTTGCCAGCAGCTTGCGGAAAAATTTCTGATTCATCTTTTCCGTTGCATGATAAACCGGCATAATCCCGGTCAGCTGTTCCGGCTCCTCAGCGTCATCTAAAATCTGAAAGCCGCTTAACTGGCTCATGGCAAACTGTCCCCGGCCGCCATAAGCATAGGCTGCCTTTCCCGTGACAAACACCCGGCGTCCGACCTTCAGCTTGTCCTTCAGATACTTTTGATTGAACCAGGTAACCTGCAGCATGCCTGTACCATCACCAATAAGCGCTGTCAGTATGGACATGCCCCGACGGCCGCCCTGCCTGTCCATCAGGTTCATAATGGTGCCGGACACTGTGGCCCGCTGACCGGCCTGCAGCTCAGCTATCGGTGTCAGGACACTCTGGTCCTCATAAGTACGGGGAAAATAAGTAAGCAGGTCATATACAGACTGCAGTCCCAGCCGTTTTAACTCTGCCAGTTTCTTTGGCCCCACACCTTTTACATATTGCAATGAATCCGTAAGTTTCAAAAAATCACACCCAAAATATCATACTGCCTAATTATTCTCTTAAAATATTTTTATTCCTGCCATGCACATACAGAAAAAGCCCTCCTCGAAAGGAAGGCTTTCTCCTTATAACGCCGTTGTTCCAGTTTTGCCATAGGCAAAACTTCCTCTTGGCGTTTCAACGAGGCGGGAGATATGATCGCCACCTGTTTTGGTATTCGTGCCCCCACCTGCTGAGGTGGGGGACATTTTCTTGCCTCGTTATATGGCCTTAAATTCTTCTTCTGCGTAGCCATACCGGGCTGTCAAACGATAAATCAAGCGGCTGTCCTTAAGTCTGCGAATGGTAATGTGGTCCAAGTCACGCAGCATACTCTTGATATCCATAACCGCAGCCATGCTGCTGATGTATTCGGCCGCCCGTTGCAGCGTCATCTTATGACGTTCCGGGGCAGCAGCCCCGACATGATAAATATCCATGCAGACACGTTCCTCCATATCTGCACAGACACGGCACAATTCCGGTTCCCAGGAATTGCTGATCTTCTTGACCCGTTCTCTGCAATCTTCCAAAAAAAAGATTCCTCCAAATACTTATTCAACATGTTCTATGATAACAGTTATGTTGATTGCAGTCAAGACAGTGCGCTTGACATTACCTTTACACTGCTATTATTCAGTTTTTAGGCATAGCCAGCCGCAGGGCATCGCCGACAGTTTCCGCCCCGTACAGCTTAATTCCGCTAATCTCCGCCCCCAGCTGACGATAATTTTTCATGGGCAGAATCACATGCTGAAAGCCCAGGCGTTTGGCCTCATTGATACGCACATCGGCCTGTCCTACAGCCCGTACCTCCCCGGAAAGACCTACCTCGCCAAAGACAATAGTCTTGGGGCGCAGCTGCCGGTTAGCAAAGCTGGAGGCCATCGCCACACAAATGCCCAGGTCCGCAGCCGGTTCATCAATCTTAATACCTCCGGCTACCTTCACATAGACGTCACAGGCGCCAACCTGTAAATGCACACGCTTTTCCAGCACCGCCAAGAGCAGCTGAATACGCTTGATATCCACAGAATCTGCGGTGCGCCTAGGCGGTACGTAAGGCGTTGGTGCCACCAGAGCCTGCAGTTCCACCAGCAAGGGGCGTGTACCTTCCACGGTAGGGATAATAACCGTACCACTGTCCCCCTCCCTGTCAGACAGGAAGAGCTTGGAGGCGTCCGGCACGTCAACGAGCCCTACATCGCGCATTTCAAACAGGCCCAGTTCATTCGTACTGCCAAAACGATTTTTCACGGCACGCAAAACACGGTACTCGGCATTGCGCTCCCCTTCAAAGTACAGCACCGTATCCACAATGTGTTCCAAAACCCGGGGGCCGGCTAAGTTGCCGTCTTTGGTCACATGGCCGATAACAAACGCCGCAATGCCTTTGCCTTTGGCTATCCGCAAAATGTCCACCGCACACTCGCGCACCTGCGAAACACTGCCTGGGGCACTTTGCACCTCGGGCTTGAATACCGTCTGAATCGAGTCGATAACCAAAAGTTCCGGCTGTGTATTTTCTATATGTGCCTCTATTGTTTCCATGTTGGTTTCACTGACCACATACAGCTTATCAGCCAAGGCACCCAGCCGGTCACCGCGCATACGTACCTGCCGGGTGCTTTCTTCGCCGGTAACATACAAAACCTTGCGCCCGGCCCTGGCCACGTCAGCACAGACACGCAATGTCAGACTGGACTTGCCCACCCCCGGGTCACCGACAATCAGTACCATGGAACCGGGAATTACACCGCCGCCCAGTACCCGGTCAAGCTCACCTGAGCCCGTGGCAAAACGCGGCAAATCCTCAATCGCTACCTCTGCAATCGGCTGGGGCTTTTGACTGTCAGACAGGCCCAGCCGCAGGCCGCCAGCCCCGCCGGCATTATTTTCCGGTGCTATTACCTCTTCCACCATGGTATTCCAGGCTCCGCAGCCCGGGCATTTCCCCATCCATTTTGCTGATTCATAACCGCAGTCCTGACAGACAAATACCGATTTTTTCTTCTTGGCCAACTATCATCCATCCTTAATAAAATCATTTAAAGAATACCGACTTACCGATAAACTCCCGTAAAATTGAGTTATTAGGGATATCATCTTCCGCCGTAATATCATCAAAATACTGCAAAATATCCAACAGCCGCTTGGCATTAGCATGTTCGGGAATATCCTGCGGTATCGACTGCAAAAGCGGCTGGGCATAATGCTTTAATATCCCCAGTTCATAAATCAGGGCGGAATTAAACATCACATTTGCTTCTTCCTGATAGGGGAAAATGTTTTTTTCCTCCCCTTCCCGTACCGAGGCCCACTGTTTTAATGTTTTTAACGCGCCAAATCCCCGGAACTGATAATCCCGGACCATACGCCGAATCAATCTGGCATCTGTCGTGGAAATACGGTTATGCGCGTCAATATTCAGCTGCGTCAGCGCACTGATATAAATCTTAAACTTCCGGCTATGCGGAACGTACTCACTGAGGCGCTCATTCAGGCCATGAATGCCCTCCACAATGATAGGCTGATTCCTGGTCACTGACATATGCCGTGACTCATCCCATTCCCGCAGCCCGGTGAGGAAGTTGTACCGCGGTATAATTATTTCCTCGCCAGCCAGCAAAGCCAACAGGTGCTGGTTAAAGAGTTCGAGGTCAATGGCCTCCAAGGCCTCAAAATCATACTCACCATTTGCCTTTTTTGGCGTTTTTTCCCGGTCCACATAATAATCATCCAATGATATGGACACCGGCACCAGCCTGTTTGCCCGCAGCTGTACCCGTAAACGCTGGGCAAAAGAAGTCTTGCCGGAAGAAGATGGCCCGGCAATCAAAATCAGCCGCAAATTGCCCTTATTGTCAGCTATATGATCAGCAATCTGGGAAATACGTTTTTCCTGCAAGGCCTCGGACACGCGGATAAGCTCACTGATATCCCCATGCCGGTTGATACGGTTTAAATCCGGTACAAAATTGCACTGCACAGCCGCCGCCCATTCCTTGGACTCTGCCAGTATCTGACTGAGTTTGGGCTGTGGCAGTCGTTCCCTGACCTGCCCCTCAGTATCCATATCGGGAATGCGCAGCAGGATGCCACCGGCCTCAAAATCCAGGGCGAATCTGTCCACGCTGCCCGTATGGCCTATCATTACACCATAAAGATAATCATAAAAATCACCGCACTGGTACAGACTGACCTTGTCCATCTGCAAGGAGGCAATCAGATTGGCTTTTTCAATCTGACGGTTGTTCTTGAAAATACGCACGGCCTGTTCCCTGCTCATCTTCATTTTGACAATGGCCTTATCCTCGCTGATTATCTCACGCATACGCGTTTCTATACGTCCGAGTTCGTATTCGTTCAGACCGCCGTTAAAATGCAACAGTTCACAAAACAGTCCCTTGTTGGCACTGAACTTTGCCACCACTTCCGCTGACGGATATAGCTCATGCACCGCCGCAAACATGATAAAGAGCAAGGTCCGGCGATATATCCGCCAGCCCCAGGAGCTGTTCATCTCGATAAACGAAATAACACTGTCCGCATCTACTTCACTCTGTAAATCGCGGATTTCGTTGTTGACCAGACCGGCCACAATTTCACTGTCATAATCCCTTTGTGCTGCCTGCGCTAATTCCTTTAATTCAACCATCTTCGCCATGGTCCAACACCTCCTTATGTGGGAGTCCTTGCACAAAAAAGACTCAAGTATTACTACTATTGTAACACTTGAGTCCTGTTTTTGCTATATAATTGTGTGAAAATTTTGCGTTTACATAAACAAGCATACAAGTTTGTAAATACCGGCCCCCATCAGTGCCGTACAGGGAATGGTAAGCACCCAGGCCATGACCATCTGCTGAGCCACGCCCCAGCGCACAGCATTAAGGCGCTTGGCAGTACCCACGCCCATAATGGAACCGGATACCACGTGGGTGGTGCTGACCGGTAAATGCAGCAACGTAGCACCGAAGATAACAATCGAAGAATTCAAATCTGCGGCAAAGCCGGAAATCGGCTCCAGCTTAAAAATCTTACCGCCGATGGTTTTGATGATACGTCGTCCGCCCATGGCCGTACCGAGTGCCATAGCCGTAGCACAAAGAACCTTAACATAGGTGGGAACCTCAAACGCACCAATATAGCCGCCGGCTACGAGTGCCAGGGTAATGATACCCATGGATTTCTGGGCATCGTTGGAACCGTGGGAAAAGGCCATCATCGCAGCCGAAAGAATCTGCATCTTTTTAAACTTATGATTGACCGCCGAGGGACTAAAGCCGCCGAATATCCGGAACAGCAGCAGCATTACGATACAACCCGTACAAATTGCCAGTATCGGCGAACCAATAAGCGAGATAACAATCTTGCCTATGCCCCAGAAGTTCAGTCCCTGCTCACCTACAGACACCATGACAGCACCGATAATGCCGCCCACCAAAGCATGGGAAGAACTGGAGGGCACAGCAAACCACCAGGTCAGGATATTCCAAATAATGGAACCGGCCAAAGCGGCAATCAATACATGCTCATCAACCATCTTAGCGGAACTGACGATATCTGCGCCGATGGTCTTAGCCACGCCGGTACTATACATAGCCCCTAAAAAGTTCAGCACTGCCGCCATCATGATGGCATAGCTGGGATGAATAGCCCGGGTAGATACTGCCGTAGCAATAGCATTAGCCGTATCATGAAAGCCATTGATGAAGTCAAAGAGCAGAGCCAGGGCAATAACCGTGAATATTAACAGCTGTAACTCATGCATACTTCATTACCACTCCTCGAATCATGTCAGATATCTTCTCACAATGATCCAGTGTGTCTTCCAGCTTTTCCAGTATATCCTTCCATTTGATAAGTTCAATGGGGTCTTTTTCCTTCTCGAATAAATAAGCCACTTCATGGCGGTACACGCGGTCGCCTTCACTTTCCAGCTGGGCAATTTTATGAGTGGCATCGAGTATCTGCGCCTGATTTTTACGAATATCCTTTAACAAGGAGAAAGCGCGAATAATTTCTTCCGTAGCTTCAATCAGCAGCTTGGTCAGGGACACTGCCCCGGTCATAGCCTTGCCAGTGCGATACATAACAATGCGCTGTAACGTCCCTTGCAGGTAATCCACGCCATCATCAAGGCCATTAGCCAGTGCATAGATATCTTCCCGGTCAATCGGGGTAATAAATGTCATATTAAGCTTATCGATAATTGCATCATTGATTCTATCGGCTTCATGCTCCAAATCCATGATTTCCTTTACCTTGTCCGTGGCCTTGCTATAGTCAAGCATAACCTCGTCCATCATCAGCGCGCCTTTATAAAAGTATCTGGCACTGTCCACAAACAGGTCAAAGAACTCACTGTCTTTCTTCTTGAATTTAAACATATTGTTTTGCGTCCTCCCGAAAGAAATATCACATACACACAATTTTACTATAACATCATTTCTATACCTGTTCAACCGCAAATTTTAAAGCACGTGAAAAAAGGAACCAATCCTTTCTAATAAATAGAAGAATTGGCTCCCATAGTAAACTATATTACCAGTTTTCTACTGCCTGCAGGGCTTTGAGAACTTTTTCCGCTACACCGTGCATCTTGGCCTCCGGCACGCAGCAGGCGGCCACGCGCACACCAGCCTTTAAAGGCACAGCAAAAATCAAATCATCATGCAGTTTGTTGCAGACAGCCTGAGGGTCAGCCGCCGGTACCGACAGGAAGAAACCGCCATTATAGGGCAGCGCCGGCAGCCCGCAGGCCTTGGCCTCCGTCATGAACACCTGGGCGCGCTTTCTGATGGTCTGATAGAAACTGTCGCGCTCAGCCTCATACTGACGGCGCAGTTCTTCATCCTGCTGAATCTTCACCAGCGTCAGCATAGCACCACGGTTGATATTGGACCAGGTAGCACGGCTCGTGTATTTATTGATATCCTGGAATTCCGTAATAACTTTTTCACTGGCAGAAACCGCCACCAGTGCACCGGTACGCTGACCATAAGCCGTGTACCCCTTGGACATGGAGAAGGAGAACATTACGAGCACATTTTCCGGCAGGTTGCTGAACTTTTTCATAAAGCGGCGAGTTTCATTCTTCTCCCCGGCAAAGTCAATGTAAGCAATGTCCACCAAAATGCTCATCTTCTTGCCTTGGGCGGCGTATTTCTTGGCCAGAGCCAGCACCTGGTCCCAATCCTCTTCCGTCAGGCTGAAACCTGTTGGATTATGAGCCGGCGTATTGATGATAACCAGCAGGCTGTCCTGCTCCTTGTAAATCTCCGCTACCTTGTTAGCATAAGCGGCGATATTGAAGTTATTAGCCTCATCAAAGAGTTTGTAATTTACTAATTTGCAGCCGCATTCATTACAGATTACGTTATAAGTACCCCAGAACCAGTCAGACGTCAGTACCTTCGTGCCGCGTTCCACATAGTTGGCTACAGCATGATGAATGGCCCCGGTACCGCCTGACGTAGCGCATGATGCGATGAAACCTTCCGGGCGATTGTCAGCAAAGACCAGCTTTTCTACTTCCGCCAGGTATTCCGGCACACCGGCAATCGGTGCATAACGGAAGTAATCCTCCGCGCTGAGGCTGCGGAAAACTTTTTCCACCGTAGGCAATACGGCAATTTTGCCGGCATCGTCCATCATCATACCGATGGTGGCATTGGTCACTTTATCCAGGCCATATTTCTCTGCCGCTTTGTTGCAGGCCGCCGTGGCTCCAAAAATCGCATCCCGTAATTTCTTAGTTGCTCCGTGGCTGGCTGCCATTGTCATAAGCAAGCGCTCCCCTCTGATGTACAAAACTCATTCACTACTTAGGTAATTCTTTTCACAGATAATATCATAACTGTTTATTATTGTCCTGTCTACCCGTACAGCTGTATGTATACAATATTTTTTCTAAAATGTATATTAAACTGTGACAAAACAAGCCGTCCCCACGGACGGCTTGCCATTAGTCATTTATTTTTTAGGAAAAAACTCATCATGAATAGCATTTACAGCCTCTTTAAGCTGTGCGCCCTTAATCAGGCAGGAAATGCTGATTTCCGAAGTGCTGATGATGTCAATATTGATACCCTTGGCAGACAGTGCACCAAACATACGGGCTGCTGTACCAGGATTCCCCAGCATGCCGGCACCAACGATGGATACCTTGGCCACATCTTCTTCAATCAGTACGGCCACGGCACTGAGCTTGTCAGCTACACCGTCAACCACCTTTTTGGCCTGGGCCAGGTCACCGGCAGCTACGGTAAATACCATATCCGTAACATTCTTTTCGATATTGCGGATACTCTGTACAATCATATCCACATCGATATTGGCATCAGCCAGAGCAGAGAAAATCTCATGGGCAATGCCCGGCGTGTTAGGAATACCCAGCACGGCAATCTTCGCTACTTTTTCATCATGGGCTACGCCACGAATCACAAAATCTTTATCTTCCATCGTATAATCCTCCCTTATAAACGTACCGGCTTCAGTTGTAAACGTAGAACGCACATGGATAGGAATACCAAAGTATTCACCCATTTCCACAGAACGAGGCTGCATAACGCCGGCACCCAGACGGGCCATTTCCAGCATTTCATGATAGGTAATCTCGTTCATTTTGCGTGCGCCCGGCACGATACGCGGGTCAGCGGAATACACGCCATCCACGTCGGTAAAAATCTCGCAGGAATCCGCTTTCAGGGCACCAGCCAAAGCCACTGCCGAAGTATCAGAACCGCCGCGGCCCAGCGTTACATAGTCACCAGTTTCATCAGCTCCCTGGAAACCGGTTACCACAACAACCTGTCCTTTGTCCAGTTCCTTATGCACACGTTCCGGCGTAATATCGACAATCCGTCCCTTGGTATGGACATCATTAGTCTTCATGCCTGCCATCGGCCCCGTCAGGGATACCGCCGGCTGTCCCAGCGTATTAAAGGCCATAGCCATCAGCGCTGCTGACTGCTGCTCACCCGTGGTCAGGAGCATATCCATTTCCCGGGTATACTGATACGGATTTTTGTTAATACCTTCTGCCAGGGCAATTAAGTCATCCGTAGTATCACCCATGGCGGATACTACCAAAACTACTTTATCCTCTGGCCGTTTTTCGCCCAGCACACGCTTGGCAATATTCATGATTTTTTCCGTGGTCGCTACGGAGCTGCCACCGAATTTTTTTACAATAAGTGCCATGACTCTCCCCCTAAAATATCAGCAAAACATAAGTCCGCTTTGCCAAAACGACTCCATTACATAATGAAGGTTTGCATTTTTACCATGTTTTGACTGTTTAATCGTAACATATTATAGCGTAAAAAAAGACGGTTGTCTATAAATTTTCGCCGTTTTATGTAAAATTGTTCATTTACAACAAACACATCGTGATTATTACATTACAACTTTGCTTATATTACAGCATTTTTGTATACAAAATGATAAAAACCAGCCGACATCGATTGTAACCAACTAATTATTGGACATACGTCCCTTTTGTGCTATATTATTACAGATATGTTTTACCCATTCATTTATAAGGAGTGTATCATTTTGCAAAATCGTACCATTGGCGTCAGTGAGCGCCTGCCGCTGCTCTCCACCCTGCCCTTATCCCTGCAGCATCTGTTTGCCATGTTCGGCTCGACGGTGCTGGTGCCTATTCTCTTTCATGTGAATCCGGCCACCGTTCTGCTTTTTAATGGTATCGGCACCCTGCTTTACCTGACGCTGTGCAAAGGCAAAATCCCCGCTTATCTCGGTTCCAGTTTTGCTTTTCTTTCCCCTGTATTTCTGGTTTTGGAAAAATACAGCTACGAGGCGGCCTTAGGTGGTTTTATCGCCGTAGGTATCGTATTCTGCCTGGTTGGCCTTATCGTAAAGCTGGTTGGCACGCATTGGATTGACGTCCTCTTCCCGCCGGCAGCGATGGGCGCCATTGTAGCTGTTATCGGTCTGGAGCTCATGCCCACGGCCGCCGACATGGCCGGCCTGACGGGCAAGGGTGACAACACGACCATTTTCGTTTCGCTGGCCACACTGGCAATTACGATTTTCGCCTCTGTCGCCTGCCGCGGTTTCCTGGCCATTATCCCCATTCTGCTTGGTGTGGTTGGCGGTTATATCATCGCCGCTTTCTGTGGGCTGGTTGACCTGTCAACTGTGGAAAGTGCCCCCTGGTTTGCCCTGCCTACCTTTTACAGCCCGGAATTTAATTTCGACGCCCTCATGATTATTCTGCCGGCAGCCCTGGTGGTTATCGCCGAACACGTCGGCCATCTTATTGTCACCGGTAATATCGTCGGCAGTGACCTGACCAAGGACCCGGGCCTTGACCGCTCCATTCTCGGCAATGGTATCTCTACCATCATTTCCGGTTTCTTCGGTTCAACACCTAACACTACCTACGGTGAAAACATCGGCGTGCTCGCTATCACCAAGGTATTTTCCACCTGGGTTATCGGCGGTGCTGCTGTCTTTGCCATCGTTCTGTCCTGCCTGGGCAAACTGGCTGCCCTGATTCAGAGCATTCCCACACCGGTTATGGGCGGCGTTTCCCTGCTGCTCTTCGGCGTTATCGCCGCCTCCGGTATCCGAGTGCTGGCTGAAAGCAACATTGATTACAACAATCCCATCAACCTGATGCTCACAGCTATCGTACTGGGCCTCGGTGTTTCCACCGCCAGTGTCACGCTGGGCACTGTTACCCTGAAGGGCATGTCCCTGGCCACGGTGGTTGCCATCATCCTGTCCCTGGCCTTCCAGTTAGTCGGCAAAATTCATCAGCCCGTAGAAAACGACTTAGCTGATGATGACCCGCGCAACGCATGACACGCATAACAGTAACGCTTGACAACGCCTTGACGACAATGCCCGTCAAGGCGTTTTTAAAGGCGCAGCAAGGCATTTCCAATACCATTTGGAAACGAATAAAAAATTCCGGCACATTTGCCATCAACGGAGAAATCTGCATCGCTGCCCGGGCAACAGTCAAAACCGGCGACATCATAACTTATGATATTCTGCGCCCCAGTGATGTAATCCCCGAAGATATTCCCCTTGAAGTATTGTACGAAGATGAATATCTTCTTATAGTTAACAAGCCGGCCGGACAGCTTGTTCATCCCGTGCCCAAGGAAAACAGTGGCACGCTCGGCAACGCCGTCCTGCACCGGTATCTAAAACACGGGGAAACCCACGCCTTCCACCCCGTTCATCGGCTGGACAGAGATACCAGCGGACTCGTGCTCATTGCCAAGGAGCCGCAGGTACAATACCTGCTCTCCCCCAAAGGTGCGAAAAAGTTTACCCGTCAGTATCTGGCGCTTATTGCCGGGACCCTTTCCCCGGCCGCCGGCACGGTTGACGCCCCCATTGCCCGGGCGCTGCCCAGCATCATTCTGCGCAAGGTTTCCCCTGAGGGCAAGCCTGCCCGTACGCATTACCGCACGGTCAAAAGCAATGGCGAGCTTTCCTTAATCGAGCTGACCTTAGAAACAGGCCGTACACATCAAATCCGTGTCCACATGGCGCACTTAGGCTGCCCATTACTCGGTGATGATTTATACGGCGGCAGTCTGGACCTGCTGCAGCGCCAGGCGCTGCACGCTTATCGCTTGCACTTCATTCATCCGATAACCGGCGAAAACATTGATATCGAGGCCCCACTGCCACCAGATTTACATCGAATTGTATCGTCTTTATAAAGCCTTGCTATTATTTGGAAAATTTTTCGCCCTGCCTATACACCAGAAGTATTTTCTATGATATAATAAATGAGGTTCAACAAAAATTTTGAACAAGATTCATTAGGGGGTAATGAAAAATGCCATTAGTTGGAACTAAAGAAATGTTCAAGAAAGCTTACGAAGGCGGCTACGCTATCGGTGCTTTCAACGTCAACAACATGGAAATCGTACAGGGTATCACGGAAGCAGCTGCTGAGCTGAACTCCCCGGTTATCCTGCAGGCATCTGCCGGTGCTCGTAAATATGCAAAGGGCCCGTATCTCCGTCACCTCGTTGAGGCTGCTCTGGAAGTTAACGATATTCCCGTTGCTCTGCACCTCGACCATGGCGCAGATTTCGAAACCTGCAAAGCTTGCATCGATGACGGTTTCACTTCCGTAATGTTCGATGGTTCTCATTATGACTTCAAAGAGAACATCAAACGCACTCAGGAAGTTGTTGCTTACGCACATGAACATGGTGTTTGCGTAGAAGCTGAGCTCGGCAAACTGGCTGGTATCGAAGATGACGTTAAGGTTGCTGCTCATGAAGCAGCTTACACGCAGCCGGAAGAAGTTGAGGAATTCGTCAAAGAAACTGGCGTAGACTCCCTGGCTATCGCTATCGGTACTTCCCATGGCGCATTCAAATTCAAGCCGGAACAGTGCACTCGCAATGCTGATGGCGTACTCGTACCGCCTGAACTCCGTTTCGATATTCTGGCTGAAATCGAGAAGAAGATCCCTGAGTTCCCGATCGTTCTCCATGGTGCTTCTTCCGTTATTCCGAAGTACGTTCAGATCATCAACGCTAACGGCGGCAAGCTGGACGATGCTGTTGGTATTCCTGAAGACCAGCTCCGCAAAGCTGCTAAATCCGCAGTTTGCAAAATCAACATCGACTCTGACCTGCGTCTGGCTCTTACGGCTGGTATCCGTGAGCACTTCATGGCTCATCCGGAACACTTCGACCCGCGTCAGTATGTTGCTGATGGCCGTTCCTACATTAAGGAACTCGTTGAGCACAAGATTAAGGACGTTCTCGGTTCCGATGGCCGTGCTCCTGAAATCATGGCTCTCATCAACGCAAAATAATTGCTTGATTAAACGCCAAAAAGACTTCCTGAAACTTCGGTTTCAGGAAGTCTTTTTTACATAACAGGGAAAAAGAAGGAATTTTATCCGTCCATGAAGAATATATAATCTCAGGTTACCAATCAACGCGCGTCCTCCACCGGTCTTCCCCTTTATGCAGTTAGACCGAAAGACGCTCGCGTTCCCCTTCTGCATGCGATGCGGCCACAGCCGCATCGCTTTTTTTATTTAACGGCGGAAACGTGATTTTAATGCCAGTGTAATAAAGAACACCCCTGCTGAAATCACCACAATCGTGGCCCCGGCGGCCATATTCCAATAATAGGCCAGCAATAGTCCCATCAATCCTGCTCCCAAGGCAATAAGTACCGACAGCAGCTGATAGGCTTTGACATTATTGGTCACATTACGCGCTGCGGCTGCCGGCAGTACCAGCAGGGCATTGATAATCAGAATACCTACCCATTGAATACTGATGGCCACCACCACCGCCAGAATGGCAGCAAACAGGCTCTCCACCCAAAAGGTATTTATCCCCCGGCTGCGAGCAAAGGCGGAGTTTAAAGACAGTACCAGCAAGCGGTTAAAGAGCAGAGCCCATCCTCCGAGCACTACTAACACCACCAGCAGCAGGGCCTGTAAGTCCTCTGCCGTAATGCTCAATACATCACCGATTAGATAGGAAGAAAACTTATTAAAGCCGCCGCCATGACTCATAATCATCAGGCCCAGGGCAATAGCTGTGGAGGAAAACACACCGATAATGGTATCGGTAGAGGCCGTGCTTTTGTTCTTTATATAGGTAATAAAGACAGCAAACGCCACCGAGAACAGCACAAGCGACACGAGCGGTGATACAGCACCGAGCAATACGCCAATGGCAATACCTGTAAAAGCGCCATGTCCCAAAGAGTCCGAAAAGAACGCCATGCGGTTGCTCACCACCATGGTACTGAGCAGGCCAAACAAAGGCGTTACCAAAAGAATTGCCAGGAAGGCATGTTTCATAAATGTATACCTGGCCCAGTCAAAGGGCAGGAGCATATCCATAATGCTATATAGTTCCATCATTAGCTCTGTCCTCCCATCACCGTGCCGGCCAGCAGGCCAAAGGTCTTCTGCGTCCGCTCGTCCGCAAAAACTTCCTCCGGCGTGCCGCTGGTGATAACACCTTTATTCAGCAGTACCACCTGGTCAGCATGTTTAGCCACCATGTTGAGGTCATGGGAAATCAGTAAAATAGCCATGTCTTCTTTCTCACGCAGTTCAGCCAAAATCTCATAGAACAGTTCCAGGCCGTTTTGGTCGACCCCGGACACCGGCTCATCAAGCAGCAGCAAGTCCGGCAGGGGGTCCAGGGCCAGCGCCAGCAGTACACGCTGCAGCTCGCCGCCTGATAATGCCCCCAAGCGCCGGTCAATTAAATGTTCGGCATGCACACGTGCCAGATTTTTCAGCACCCGGGGCCGCATTTTCCGCCCCGAAGTCAGCCACACCGGCTTGTCCGTCAGACAGGCCAAGAATATATCCATGACACTGATAGGCGCACTGACGTCAAACCGCAGATACTGGGGCACATAGCCGATAATCGGCTGGCCGCTGCGCCGCCCTTCGGCATCAGCATAATGCAGCTGTCCTTTATGGGGCACCTCCCCCAAAATGGCTTTCAGCAGTGTGCTTTTGCCGGCACCATTAGGGCCAATCAAGGCCGTCAGCTGTCCACAATGCAGGTGAATATTAACATCGGCAAAAATAGTCATATTGCCGGCTGTCACCGTGAAGTTTTCGATTTTCGTGCAGCAAAGCTTGGCACAGTCCGTGCAGGACGCCGCCTTGTGATGCAAGATATTTTTAAACACAGCTACTCCTCCATTATCATTAGCTTATTGGGGGGAAAATATACTTCAACCAGTGACGGCCTGCCCATTTTCTCCCATACAGGCTTGGGCAGTTCCCAGCGCAGCGCCACTCCCGTAGTATGCGGCACGCGCAACATCACCAGATAGGAAAACACGTCTTCCACCACCTGGACTACCTCCATGGTAAAGGTGTTTGCCTGTCCTGCCTGTCCCAGTTCCATATAATGTGCCCTTATGCCCACATATTTTATCTTGTCAGGCACCGGACTTTGCACCGTCAGGGGCAGCTGCCAGTCCAGCGCCATTATTTTTTGACTGTCAATTTTCTGCGCGGCAGATACATTCTTACAGCCCGTGAGCAGGGCCGCAGCCAAGGTATCAGGATTTTGAAACAAGTTTTCCCGGCAGCGCGGCTGTTGCAGCTGCCCCTGCGCCAGTACCGCAATTTTCCCAGCCAGACGATAAGCCTCGCCGCGGTCATGCGTCACCAGTATAGCACTGCGTCCGGCCAGTGTTTCGCGGAGCACCTGCTCCAACTGCCATCTAAGGTAAGTGTCCAGCGCGGACAGCGGCTCATCGAGCAGCACCAGTTCCGGCTCCGCGGCCAGCAGCCGCGCCAAGGCAGCACGCTGCTGCTGCCCGCCGGATAGTTCCCGGGGATAAGCAGCTTTTACGTCCGCCAGCTTAAACCGATGCAGGTGTTCCTGTACTTTTTGCGCTTTTTCTGCCGCACCGCCCGGTGTCACAAAGGCAATATTTTCCGCCACGCTCATATTGGGAAACAGGGCATAATCCTGAAACAAATAACCCACACGGCGGTCCTGAATCCTGACATTTATCCCCTGGGTGCTGTCAAATAAAGTACGCCCGTTTAAGACAATGCGCCCCTCGTCCGGCGTTTCGATGCCGGCAATACATTTAAGCGTCATGCTCTTGCCGCTGCCGGAGGCGCCTAATACAGCCATCACCTCATCGTGCAGCGAAAAATCAGCCCGCAGGGTAAAATCGCGCAGTTTCTTCACTATCTGAACCGTCAGTTCCATAAGCCCCTCCCCCGTGGCTGGCGGCTTTGCCACCAGTTCAGCAGCAGGACAAATACCAGGGAAAAGCAGCCGATAATAACAGTCCACCGCCAGGCCAGCGCATAATCATTGGCCTGTACCGCCGCATAAATCGCCGTGCTCATGGTCTGCGTAACCCCGGGGATATTCCCGGCAAACATAATGGTAGCGCCAAATTCCCCCAACGCTCTGGTAAAAGACAGGACCACGCCGGCCAGAATGCCGCTCCGGGCATTGGGCAGCAGCACATGCCAGATAAGCCGCCATTCCGATACTCCCAAAGTACGGGCGGCATTTAAGATATTGCCGTCAAGCTGCTCAAACGCCCCCCGCGCCGTACGGTACATCAGCGGCAGGGAAACTGCCACGGCCGCTATAACCGCCGCCTTCCAGGTAAATACCAGACTGATATCAAACTGCAGCAGAAAAGTTCCCAAAGCACTGCGCCGGCCGCAAAACAGCAGCAGGAAAAAGCCCACCACCGTGGGCGGCAAAACCAGCGGCAATGTAATAAGGGCATCAGCCAGCCCCTGCCAGCGGTTCATCCGCAATACCAACAGGGCCAGGCCAATGCCGCTAAAGAACGTTATCACCGTTGCCAGACCTGCGGTTTGCAGGGATATAACCAGTGGTGTCAGTTCCATAGTTTCATCCTCTTATTTGACGCCAAAACCATAGCGTGTAAAAATATCCCGGCGCTGCGCCAGATACGCTAAAAACGCCTGCGCCTCCTGCTTATGCCGGCTCTCCTGTAAAACAGCTGCCGGGTAAACAATGGGCTTATGTGAACCAGCCGGAGCCTTCGCGGCAACCTGCACCTTGTCCGAATGCGCCGCGTCTGTCGCATAGACAATACCACAGCCTGCATTGCCGGATTCCACCCAGGCCAGCACCTGCCGCACATCTGTACCGAAAATAGCCTTGCCTTGCACCTGTTCCCACAGGCCCAGATTGCGCAAAACTTCTTCCGCATACTGCCCCACAGGAACACTGCGCGGTTCTCCCAGAGCTACCTGCGGCACGCTCTTATCAGCCAGCTGCGTAAAATCAGCTAGGCCGCTTGTATCCTGGCGTGGCACAATCAGCACCAGTTCATTTTCCAGCAGGTCACGGCGGCTGCCTGCGAGCAGCAGACCGGCCTGTTCGAGCCTGTCCATCTGCCCGGCTGCCGCCGATAAAAACACATCTGCCTGACCGCCGTTTTCGATGGCCTGCTGTAAAGCGCCGGAACTGCCAAAATTAAAGACAAGTTTTACCTGCGGGTGTTCAGCCTCATAGGCGGCAGCAGTTTCCTGCAGTACATCGGTAAGGCTGGCAGCCGCTGCCACATGCAGTTCAACTTTATCGGCAGCGGACTTTTTTTCTGTGCCGGCACAGCCTGCCCCCAGCAGGCACAAGCCGCAAAGCAGCCCCACCAAAAACTTCCGCATTAGCATGCTCATAAATGCCCCCATTTTACTGGCGGTGAGTTTCCTCCAGGGCCTGCAGTTCCTTATCCCGTTCAGCTTTGGGCTGTTTTGTCTTTAAGAACATGGCATCACCAAAGGAGAAAAATCTGTACTTCATTTCCACAGCCATCTTATAGGCCTCTAAGACAAATTCCCGGCCGGCAAAAGCACTGATAAGCATAATCAGTGTGGATTTTGGCAGGTGGAAATTGGTGATAATGGCATCAACAATCTTGAAGTCATAACCAGGATAAATGAAAATCTGCGTCCAGCCGCTTTTAGCGCTAATCTGGCCCATACCGTCCGCTGCCGATTCCAAAGTGCGGATACTCGTAGTACCCACGGCAATCACGCGATGACCGGCAGCCTTCGTATCCATGATAAGTTTAGCCGTTTCCTCCGGCACATTATAAAATTCCTTGTGCATATCATGCTTTTGGATATCTTCCACATTAACGGGACGGAATGTACCGAGCCCTACATGCAGGGTGACAAACCCCAGGTTGACGCCCATATCCTTCAGTTCCTGCATCTGCTCCTTGGTAAAATGCAGGCCGGCCGTCGGTGCTGCCGCCGAGCCTTCTTCACGGTTATACACCGTCTGATAGCGTTCCTTATCTTCCAGCTTTTCATGAATGTACGGCGGCAGCGGTGTTTCCCCTAAGCGGTCGAGGATTTCCTCAAAAATTCCCTCATAGGCAAATTCCACAATCCGGCCGCCAAAATCGGTATGGTCCGTAACCGTACAGCTGAGCTCATCGCTGAAGTTAATCTTATAGCCCGGCTTGGCTTTCTTGCCCGGTTTCACGAGCGTTTCCCAATGCGTGCTGTCAATGCGCCGCAGCAGGAACACTTCCACCTTGCCGCCAGTCTGGTCACGGTGTCCGATAAGCCGTGCCGGCATAACCCGGGTATCATTAAAAATCAGGGTATCACCCGGTTCAACATATTCCTTGAGGTCATAAAAATGGCGATGTTCAATCGTCTTATCCTCCGGATTCAACACCATCAGCCGCGAGGCATTTCGCGGTTCAATGGGTACCTGGGCAATCCGTTCTTCCGGCAGTTCATAATCAAAATCAGACAGTAATAACATGTTTCAATCCTTCTATATCAATATAATTTCTTCAGTTCTGCACCATTATAATAATGGGCTAGTATCTTTTTATAGTCCCAATGTTTGCTGTCAGCATAGGCCTTGGCGCCATACTGGGAAAGGCCCAGCCCATGTCCCCAGCCGTAACCATTGATAAACACCACATTGCGGTTAAGGCTCATGGAAAACACGGTGCTTTTCAGTCCCAGCAGACTTCTGAGGTCATTGCCGCTCATGCTGGCCCGGCCGTTCTTGCCGATAAAGGTGACGTTCTTCACCCGGCCGGACACCGTCCTGTCCCTGCCGGCCTGGCCAAACTTTAGGGGCGACAGCTCAATCTTTTGCAGTTCACCGATATTTTTCCCCCGGCGGGCTAAGAGTCCCGTCAGTTCCACGGCAGACACATTCTTTTCCCAGGGATAAGTCCCCTGCCGCAGTTCCCTGGCTGCGCGCAGATAAGATATCCGGCTGCCCCAGACATCTTCACTGTTCTCCGTCATACCGCCAGAGTCCGTGTGAAATACGGCATCTATAAGATTGCCGCCGCCATGCAAAACCTCACCATAGGTAGCGTCAATGGCCTTATTGGCCGCGGAACGTTCGGCAGCAGTGCCGCTGTATTGCTGGCAGTGCGTGGTCGTACAAATATCAAAACCTTCCTGCCCATGGCGCTTGCGGTGCCCCAAAGCATAGGTACGAGCCGCCACCGCCTGCGCCTTAACAGCCTCCACATTCCATTCGGCCGGCATTTCCTCCGGCACCACACCGCGCAGATACTCCTCCACCGGCACCCGGTTCAGCACTTGTATTTTTCCTTTACGCGGCAGCAGGCGCAAGGCGCCGCGGTAAGACTTATAGTCAAGTGTACTGACCTGCTTAGTCAGCTGTTTTTCATCAGACGTCACGAGTTCCAAAGCCACCGAATCAGCCTTGGCTAGTTTCCTGCCATTAAGCTCCCACCCCTTGGCACCAAAAGTCAGCACAGCATTTTCCCTGGCCTTGCCCTCCCAAAGGACTTTTTTGTTATCCAGGCGTCGCAAAACCACGGGCATATTGCCCGACAGGCGCACCGAATCGGTACTCTGCTTTAAGGACACCAAAAGCTCCGGCTGCCAGGCCGCCTGGGCCAAACCTGCCGGGTACAGGGACACAGCCAACAGACACAATCCAGTTAGCAACAGTCTTTTCATGTCATGCCTCCCCTGCCCGCGCTTTGGCCTCAGCCTCGAGCCGGGCACGTTTTTTCGCCTTATTGTCCTTTTTACGCTGTTTGCGAATAGCCTTGCTGTAGCGCTCTTCCTCGCTGAATATACAGCCGCAATAGGGCTGACGGTAGAGCTCCAGCTCCTGGCTGATATCTATGCCCTCCTGCCAGCCGGGGCGGAAATCCTCATAATAAAAATTTACGCCGTACTGCGCCGCAAACCTTTCCGCCGTGCGTTTCATCAAATCATGCTGCTGGTAGATGCTGTAAAACAGCGTGGAGGTAAACGCGTCAAAACCATGTTCAGCCGCAATCCGCGCTGCCTCCTCCAGCCGCCAGGTATAACACATCGTACAGCGGCCGTTAGGCAGGGCCTCCGCCGGCAGCGCCCGTTTCAAAAAATCACGCAGACGGTAATTTTCATCAGCCATAAAATCCATATTGACCTTTTGCGCAAACTCCCGGGCTGTATTCAGCCGCGCCTCCCATTCCTTGTAGGGATGAATATTGGGATTAAAAAAATATCCCACCGGCTCAATCCCATCTGCCCGCAGCTTTTTAACCGGATAACAGGAACAAGGGCCGCAGCACATATGTAATAGCAACTTCATAATTTACTCCCCTGCCGCAAATATATATACACATCAATAACGCTATGCTTTAATTATTCGGGATAGGGAATCCCCAAATGTTCATAACCGGCCTTGGTTACGACACGTCCGCGCGGCGTGCGGTTGATAAAGCCCAGCTGAATCAGGAACGGCTCAAACACATCTTCCACAGTATCCGTGCTTTCGCTGATAGCCGCCGCCAGCGTATCAAGCCCCACGGGGCCGCCGCCAAACTTCTTAACCATGGTCAGCAGCATCCTTCTGTCCGTATGGTCAAGGCCAGCCTTATCAACTTCCAGCAAGGACAAAGCCTTATCAGCAATTTCGTCGGTGATAACATCTTTACCCTCATACTGAGCCACATCACGCACACGTTTAAGCAGGCGGTTGGCAATACGCGGCGTCCCCCGGGAACGGCGGGCAATTTCCTGCGCGCCGCGCTCCTCAATGGGTATTTCCAAAATCTCTGCCGCCCGTTTGATAATCGTCACCAGCGCCTCCGGCGTGTAATATTCGAGCCGCGAGATAATACCAAAACGGTCACGCAGCGGCGCCGCCAGGGCCCCGGCCTTGGTAGTAGCCCCAATCAGCGTGAACGGCGCAATATCCAGGCGAATAGACCGGGCACTGGGCCCCTTGCCGATGATGATATCAAGCGCAAAATCCTCCATAGCGGAGTATAAAACTTCCTCCACACTCCGGGACAGGCGGTGAATCTCATCGATAAACAGCACATCGTGCTCCTGCAGGTTGGTGAGCAGGGCCGCCAGGTCACCCTGACGTTCAATGGCCGGGCCCGAAGTCTGCCGGAAATTTACGCCCATTTCGTTGGCGATAATCCCGGCCAGCGTGGTTTTCCCAAGTCCCGGCGGACCATAAAGCAGCACATGGTCCAGCGCGTCGCCGCGGTTCATGGCCGCCTGAATGAAAATCTCCAGATTCTGTTTGGCCTTGTCCTGACCAATGTACTCATTTAATTTCCGGGGGCGCAGGCTGTACTGCCAGTCATCGGCCCGCTGTTCATCCATGGCCACAATGCGGCCATCGTCTATATCCATGTCGTAAAAATCTTCCTCAGCCAAGCCTCAGCCCTCCTTAAAATCTGTTCAGCTCTTTTAATGCCAGCTTGATAATTTCTTCCGTTGTCTTGCACTTTACAGCTTTTTTCAGCACCGGCGCAATCTCGGCCTGACTGTAGCCCAACGCTATAAGTGCTGCCTGAGCCTCGCTGACGATATCGTCACCCACAGGACCTTCCATATCCAGTGTCAGCATTTCCTCTGTGCCGGCACCAGCCGCAAAGCCCACCTTGTCCTTAAGCTCCAGAATCAGCCTTTCTGCCGACTTCTTGCCAATCCCCGGCAATTTGGTCAGCACCGTCGCCTGCTTATTTTGAATGGCCTTGCAAAGTCCTTCCACCGTAATGCCGGAAAGAATCCCCAGGGCCACCTTGGGGCCAATGCCTGACACACCAATCAGGAGCTGGAACACATCGTATTCTTCCTCCGTGGCAAAACCATACAGGGTAATACCGTCCTGGTACACATTCATATAAGTATAAAGGCTGGCCTCGTCCTTCAGCCGCAGTTTATTACGCGTGGAACCGGCCACAAATACCCGGTACCCCACGCCGTTTACATCCAGCAAACAGTAATCTGTCTTTAACGCCATTACCTGGCCCCGTAAAAATCCAATCATACAGCTAGTCACTCCGCTAAAAAAGGTTCCTCATAACTTATCTAGTATAGCACGAAAAACAACAGGCTGACCAGTCAAATTTGACCTGTCAGCCTGTAAAATACCTATTGACTTGTCAAACTCTGGCATACTCCAGCGAGGATTTCTGCGTGTACATGCGGTCATAGTAATCCTGATACTCACCACTGATGATGTTTTCCCACCACTGGCGGTTATCCAGATACCACTGAATCGTCGCCTTAATGCCGTCCTCAAACTTCGTTGCCGGCAGCCAGCCCAGCTCCTCATGAATCTTTGTGGGGTCAATAGCATAACGGCGGTCATGGCCTTTGCGGTCACCCACGTATTCAATAAGTTCTTCGCCCTTGCCCAGCTGCTGCAGAATGGTCTTTACCACATCGATATTGGCCCGTTCATTATGGCCGCCGATATTATATACTTCGCCGACTTTACCCTTCTCCAAAATGAGATTGATAGCCGCGCAGTGGTCTTCCACGTACAGCCAGTCGCGCACATTGAGGCCGTCACCGTACACCGGCAGTTTCTTATCGGCCAGAGCGTTGATAATCATCAGGGGAATCAGCTTTTCCGGGAAGTGGAACGGGCCGTAGTTATTGGAGCACCGGGAAATAGTCACCGGCACTTTATATGTGCGATTATAAGCCATCACCAGCAAATCCGCCGACGCCTTGGACGCCGAATAAGGGCTGGAAGTATGCAGGTTGGTGGTCTCCGTAAAGAACAAATCCGGCCTGTCAAGCGGCAGGTCGCCGTATACTTCATCCGTAGACACCTGGTGATAACGGTCAATACCGTACTTACGGCAGGCGTCGAGCAAAACGCTCGTGCCGATAACATTGGTCTGCAGGAAAATCTCCGGATTTTCAATTGACCGGTCAACATGGGACTCCGCCGCAAAGTTCACAATTACGTCCGGCTTTTCCGTCTCAAACAATCTGTAAACAGCCTTGCGGTCAGCAATATCCCCACGGATGAACTTAAACTTATCATTTTCCATGGCCTTGCTGAGTGTTTCCATATTGCCGGCATAGGTCAGCTTGTCAAAGCAGATAATCTTATCCGCCGGCCGCTTTTTAAGCATATAGTAAACGAAATTGGCCCCGATAAAACCGGCACCACCGGTAACAATTATATTCATTTAGCAATTCTCCCCATATACAAACTGATTATTACTGTCGGCTAAAGTCGGGCCCGTCGTATCCTTTTCACTGAGCACGGGTTCTATGCCTGCCAGCAAAGTTCCCCAGTTGACATTTACTTCCGGCGCATCATAACGCATGCCGCCTTCCGCTGCCTTGTTGTAGACATTATCACATTTATAGCGGAATTCCACATCATCAGTCAAAGTCAGGAAACCATGTGCAAAGCCGCGCGGAATATAAAACTGCCGATGATTTTCTGCACTGAGCTCCACAGAAACCCACTTGCCAAAAGTCGGACTCCCCTTGCGGATATCCACAGCTACGTCAATAACTTTGCCCTTGGAGCAGGAAACCAGCTTGGCCTGGGCATAAGGCGGATTCTGCCAGTGCAGCCCCCGCAAAGTCCCCTTCTGTGCTGAAAAACTCATATTATCCTGCACAAAATCATTCGTAATGCCCAAGGCCTCATACTTCGGCTTATTATACGTTTCCGTAAAATACCCACGATGGTCACCGAACACATCCGTCTCGACAATCAGCACACCAGCGATACTCGTTTCAATTACTTTCATACCAGCAAAAAACTCCTTATTCCTCAATCATGCGGATAAGATATTGGCCATACTCGTTCTTCAGTAATGGCTGCGCCAGTTTTTCCACCTGCGCCGCATCGATATATCCCATGCGATAGGCAATTTCCTCGATACAGGCAATCTTAAGTCCCTGCCGCGCCTGAATCGTGCGCACAAAAGCCGCTGCATCGAGCAGGGACTCATGCGTCCCCGTATCAAGCCACGCATAACCACGGCGCATCTTTTCCACCTGCAGCTTATTACGCGCCAAATAAACCTTGTTAACGTCAGTGATTTCCAGTTCGCCGCGCGCTGACGGCTTGATGGACTTAGCCACGTCCACAATGTCATGGTCATAGAAATACAGGCCTGTCACAGCGTAATTCGACTTGGGCTGCGCCGGTTTTTCCTCAAGGCTCAAAGCATGGCCATGTTCATCAAACGCCACCACGCCGTACCGCTCCGGGTCAGATACATAATAAGCAAACACCGTCGCCCCGGACTCCTGCGCCGCTGCCCTTTGCACCGACTGCGCCAAATCCGAACCGTAATAGATATTATCCCCGAGTACCAAAGCACAGCCATCGCCACCGATAAAATCTTCACCAATCAAAAAAGCCTGCGCCAGACCGTCAGGACTGGGCTGCACTGCATAGGAAATACTAAGCCCCAACTGGCTGCCGTCCCCCAGCAGCGCCTTAAACAAATCATTATCCTGCGGCGTCGTGATGATAAGAATATCCTTAATCCCGGCCAGCATCAACGTACTAAGCGGATAATAAATCATCGGCTTATCATATACAGGCATCAGCTGCTTAGAAACCACCTTCGTCAGCGGATAAAGCCGCGTCCCCGAACCGCCTGCCAATATAATTCCTTTTTTTATCAAGGCCATTCTCCCCTTTTGACAAAATCTTTTTCTATTATACTACAGTGTCGAGATATAAGCAAAATCTATACTAATAAAAGTAAACTTAAGCTAGATTTCTTGTCAACCGCATCACGAATGTCCACATAAGTTTACACGGCAAACACAGCCAGAGTCTTGACTAATGCAGTACCTAATAATCCCGTAAGGCCAGTAAAAACTGCTGTTTTTATCACTAATCATCACCCCTGCTCTTTTATACTTGTTTTTTAGCAAAAGCTACAATATAATATAAGAAAATGACATTGAAGGGATTTTTATGTTTTCTATTCAAGATGTGCAGACTAGTTGCCATGAAGGCAAGATAAAATGGTCAATCCTAACCTTGAAAAATTTGAACCTGATTTAAAGACAAGGAGGAAATAATCATGTCTTGCTTTTATTGCAAAGGTGATATCATTCCTAGCACCACAGTATATACTGCCCAGATTGGCAATACAGTAATAGTCATCAAAAATGTACCTTGCGAAGAATGTGATCAATGTGGCGAAATCGAAATTTCTCATGAAGTTATGCTAAAAATTGATCATATCATTGAGCTCGCTACGCAACTTATGCAGGATGTTGCTGTAATTGACTACCAAACAGCAGCATAATTTAGTTCAACTACGCTAAAAACATAACTGCTCGTATAAATCTTTAGCCTGACCGAAAATTGGTCAGGCTCATTTTTGTTCTACTAGATTAGATATTGCATACTAAAAGCACTTCTCCATCGCTACACTAACGTAAGCGGAAAATCATTCGGTGTATCCTATATACGAAAAGAACCTGACCAGCATGAATATATCGGGGCACATATCCCCGCCTGTCCGGTGAATGGGGCTCATCCGCAAACAATGAGCTTTGCCTTCAAAAGTGGTAATTTACAGCGACCATACATCACCCGCTTTACCATCTTAATCTTATTATTGATTCCTTCAACAAAGCCGTTACTCAAATCGCTTACTACTGCATTCAGTACAGCTTCTAGGCCTTGATTTAAACCATCTGCGAATCTCGATAATTTCACATTGTCCCCCTCTTTGCAATTATCTATGAACAGGAATAGCAAGTATGGATTTTTCCACCGGAAAATTTCTCGAAACTCCAATATCCGTTTTCTTAGCAAGGGGATAATTGGATATTCGCGATATAGATAATCTAAATGTAGCTGACTTATTTCTAAACCATTCCATAGGTATTGAAGGACACCGTTTCGCTTTATGCAATCAAAATCTTTTTTAGGAATAGTTCCATCGGGTAAAGGCATGGGGCGATGGTGATACCGTTCCAGTTTTAGACCAGCGTCTTTGGCCAGTTGTACAATGTAATTGTAAAACGAGGTCAACTTCCCAATGGTTTTGTAGCGATTTTCTAATTCAATATATATTTCTTTTCCAGTTTTGACTGCCCGTATTCCATCCAACATTTCATTACTGTATGGATCCCAAATTGATTGACAGCTGGTCTGACAAAGATTTTCTATATTTCCGCTGGAAACTTTAGCAATGGTTTTTTTGATACTTTCAAGATCGCGACAATTTGTCGATAGCTATAATGTGCATTCAGCATGTCACGGATGGATTGATAGACAATTTGTCGATTACGTTCGGATTTTCTTGGTTTGCATGGTTCCACATTTTTTTTGATTCGGACTCTCGTGCTAAAGGGATCTGTTGCTCCGGCGCTGCCGTTTCCTTTGGTATTTTAATTCTAGCAGGTAGTTCGTTATCAAGGATTGATTTTATACAATCCAGTAAGTTTTGATGCAAATGGAACCTGTCTGCAATCTGCATAGCATTTGGCAGAACTTAAGCAATTGCTTTTGCATAACTACTGGCACGGTCGCTGGTAAAACGATGAACATGTCGATTCTCCTGCAGCCAAGCCTTCAATGTGTCAGAATCGCGTCCCTCAAAAATGTCAATAATCCGATGGCTTTCTCCGTTTACCAGTACGGTACAATATGTGCGACCTTTCTTATTTGCAAAGTCATCCACTCCAACCAAGTCACCAACAACTTCCGCAGGGCAATCCTCAGCTCTTGATAACAGCATTCGAATTACAGTATCTCCACTGACTTGAACTCCCATAGCATTGCATATGTCAGCAGTAGTTTCGCAACTGGTTTCGAGTGCTAGAGCACAGATGAAGAATGCACACCGATCCGTCATTCGTCTTCTATATTGAAGAAATCCTTGGAAAGTCTCAACATTTGACATATTTAAACAGTCTGGATTTTCACATTGATATTCATAAGCATTGATATCTAGCCAGAAAGACTTCCCAAAAATCGGTAAATCTTGCACACGGCGATGATACGTTCCGTGATGTTTTTGGGAAATTGTACCGCATGCGGGGCAAATGCATTCTTTACTCTTAGATTTCATGTATATCGTAATTTGATTTTCATCACTAACGATATCATAAATCTCCAAAGCAACAGGAAAAAACTCATGTAAATCCAGAGCTGTTTTCGTGGGCTTCATCGTAATGCACCTCCCGCTAAAAAAATTAGTCATTTACTATATTATAACATACGATAGTGGCCAGGAAGTGTATACATTACGGTTTTGTGCGGAAGAGCCCTTTGGCCCGGTATATTCAGTTTATGTGCAGCAATCTCAACCGTTTCATCTTCGATACGGTGACCGCCGGCAGCCAGTTCTGCTTCATTAAAGAGCAGCGTCTGATCTGGATTAAAATAGTCTTGTTCTTCTCGGAATGCACGCCAAAAGCCATTTTACAAAGTGTCTCGTAACGCTCAGAAAGAGCCTGATAATCTTTTTCCAACAAATGGTAAGCACGTTCCCAATCTTTATTTTGTTAATGCGATTCCGTAATTTTTTCGCCCAAGAATTTCACCGCTTTTCATTAAAAATCTATACTGAATTATTATACCACAAAAAGTGCCGTAAAGCCAGTAAATATAAGGCTTCTTGGCACTTTTACCTAGAATGACAAATTAAATTGACTCGTGTTAGATGAACTTCCCGAACCGCTTTGGGCTGGTCGATGGCCAGCCCTTCCAGGAGCCATCTGAGCTGCTATTCTGAGATACTCCGAACCTCATTGGCTGTCTTAGGCCATTGATACTGACCATTTTCCAGCCGTTTGTACAACAGCAAAAATCCATTGCCATCCCAGTACAAGCATTTCATCCTGTCAGCCTTACGGCCACAGAAAAGAAATGCTGCGGATTCGTAAGGATTTAGATTATATTGATTATGCACAATCTCAGCCAGTCCGTTGATTGCTTTACACATGTCTGTTTTGCCACAGATGATGAATACCCGGTCAGCCAAAACCTGATTTACAAGCATTGGAAGACCTCCCGTAGCGTTTGCAGCGTTTCACGCAGCAGCTTTTGAGAAGTATCCGGATATACCTCCAGCGTTACCGAAGCCCATTTAAGTGTAAGCTTATTCTGTTCAATTGACGTTGTTGGCGATGCCGGCGGCGCTTATTCGAGAGGAGTCTCCGATACCGTGAGTGGTACTTCAACAATAGCAGGCTTAGAAAACTGTGTTTCCATTTGAGCAATTAACTCCTGCCTGATTGTCCTTTTCCAGTAAAAGAATGTGGATATTGGCAAATCTTCTTGACGGCAGTATTCCGCAGCAGTTAGGCCGCTGGCCATTTGATTGGTAATGATAGCCTTCCATTTTTCCAGCTTATATTTACGGGTAATAACTTTCATGATAATAGCGAACCTCCTACAAATCAACTTTTGGAGTTTTTGTACTACAATACAAAAACTCCAAAAACTACAATTCCACTTGGTTCTCTACATTATCTCATATGAACGGAGTCAATTACATACACCTTCTCATAGAGTGCTTACGTTTCAAAACCCGACCAGCAGTTAGCGTTGCCAAACACATAAGAATCAACAAACCACTGAAAGAAGCCCCCTCATTCTTAACTGCTTTAATCAAAAGCTAAGTACCGACTCCTTGTTAGGTTTTATCGGATTAGGAATTTTACTGAACTATACTACTCACGCCGAACTGGCACACCAAACTTCGCAAGTGTAAAACCGCCCTTAATTTATTGGATGGTTTCACAACTGTAAAATTTGAGGTTTAAACAAATAGAACACTTCGTGGATTATACAGTTAGGTTTAATGCTAAAATATTATATTTCGCAGCTTACTAAGTATTATTAGACAACTATCTTAATGCGTTTGTACCCTTTTACAGCTATTTTATACAGACCGATTATCCCTGGCACCTGATACCTGTACATCAGATATTTCAATTTGTTTTTTACACCATCTATTTCTGACAATGGCGTAACTTCTTTGCTTGACCGGTCAAGAACCCCCTCCAGACACCAGTCAATATTTCGAAATACAGGATTCTGCAGGAAGTTCCGCAGACATTCTGCAAGACCAGCCTCTGCCCGCTTGAATCCTTCCACATTCGTAAAATGACCAATCTTGCTGCTGTCAAAGTGACGATTGAAATAACGACAGTATATAATCTGATATTTACGACCTGGAAAAACAAAGCAATCACTTTTCTTCGTCATAATCACGTTAGGGCGCTTGCCAGTTATCTGCTGTATTGTATTGAGATAAATTGTCAGGACTTCCTGCCAGCGCTCGGAATGTTGCTCTGTTACATGGTATATTTCCCCACAGGCTGTGAGCTTAGCCACCACAGATGCAATGCCATCAGCCACATCCTGCCCCCAGGTCATGGTAGTTATTTTATCAGCTATATCCTGTGAGAAAACAATACTTCTGCCATGCAACGCACGGTAAAGCCAATTTTCCTTTTCCAACACACCTAATTGCAGACGGTAGTCATTATATGTAATACTAGGCCGGATAATGGTCCAATTTTTATATCTGGAATTTATCAGGATATTTTCCTGCCTTGCTTTAGTCAGTGCGTATTCATCAGTACGCAGATATTCCTCATCTCTACTAGTATCTAAAAGTCGTGGTGTTTCTTCCGTAATGGGATTATCTGATTGGGCATAGACCCGAGCTGAACTGATAAATATATACTGCTTTACCAACGACAATATTTTTTCTGCCCGTCCCGCAAATTCACTGGTATTATAGACCATAAAATCCACCACTGCATCCCATTTCACTTCCTCTAACAAGGGATATAGAAACACCTCCTCCCGTGCACTACCTTGCCGATAATGCAGCCGTTCTGTATCTGGATGATTACTACGGGTGGTTACGGTAACTTCATGACCCATGCCCACCAGCTTTTCAACCAAAGGTTTCCCCATTGCACCGGTACCACCAAGCACCAAAATCTGTTTCGCCACGCTTATCTCCCCATGAATTTTTTCATTGCACTAACGCCCTTTTCTCCCAACACATTGCGTACCATGTTTTTGCCAACACTTTTGGCATCATGGCGTATATTGCGAATGGCATACAGTGCATCACTTTCATCCTGACTATCTGTAAAGACTTCCAACAACATAGGACATTCCGTTAATTCAGGGGACAAAAACCGCTTCATAACCTTCTGCAACTCATCCTTGTTCGAAGCCGTCATATATTCATAGCCCAAATCCTGCGCAAAATGCTTAATCAGTGACTGTGATTTTCTGCCATTATGCCCCTTAGCAGCTACGTATGCATCAGCATTATCACCCAAAAGCTTCTGCGCACGATGCTGATAAATCCGGAATTCCGTACCACGGCCATTATTCACAAGCAAAATGCGTAAATTATTGCTCACATGACGATTCCCTAGCGCATTGATATTATAGAAGAACGTCAAATCCCCCAATACAGCAAAGTGAATCTTTCCCCTGTCGGCTTGCGACATCCCCAGCACGGTGGACAAGGAACCATCTATCCCTCGACAGCCAATATTAGCAATGGACTGTACCGTTTCTGGCAGTTCAAAGAAAGTCCAGGAACGCATTGTATTGCTGACACCAAAATGCACAAAGGAATTTTCTGGCAAACATGGAATAATTTCATGAGCTAAATAGATATTAGAAAAGGCCAGTTCCGGCACCGCAGCATTAAAGCTTTCAATCTCATCCCGACAGGTTTTATAATAAGAATCCTTATCCTTATGCTCTGCTTTATCAGCGTAATGTTGGAAAAATGCAACTTCCGACATCTCAAATACATTTGTCAGTTTATGGAAGGTATCCCGGACTTCTCCATCTTCACTAACCCGCCAGACGTTCTTCACATTTTTTCCATGCAAAGCGTCATAGACATAATAATCTCCAGAATGCTCTCCAATATGAATTAGAAGATCAATATCAAATATAGAAGATTTATATTGCTCCTGCGAAGCTGGCAAAGTAGCATGAACTTTATACTTGCCATGATAGCCACTGGAATGATCCGTAAAGACCACGGCATCATAAGCAGCACAGAATTCATCAACAACCTGCGTAAGTTTCTCATCCCAAATCTTATGTGCACCTACAGTAATTGCAATACGCCCCGCAGGAATTTCTGGCCAAACTTCTGCATCAGACATGGTATAGCGACGGATAACCCGTTGCTCCGGAATCGTATCCACCGTATCATTATTATAATGGGTAGTCAGGTTGATATGTACCGGACCGCCACCATGACGCCTCAGTTCCAACAGTGCCCGGTTCACATCCAGATTGGCGCGCCATTCATCGTCTGCATTATCCACCCAAGGTAAATCTACACTCAATTTGACCACTTCTGAACCAATTTCAGAACGGTCAATAAATTGCGGAGACAAATTACCACGATTAACCATATCCTGTGTTGCCGTAACGGCTAGAATCGGCAATTTCCGATGAAACGCTTCCGTCAGCCCCGGAAAATAATTCCGAGATGCTGTAGCTCCGGTACAGGTGATAACTACGGGTTCCCCACTTTCAAAGGCAAGACCAGTTGCCATATAAGCTGCACCACGTTCATCTACCGCGGAGTACAACTCAAAATTTCCATCATATTGCATACTGGCTACGAAATTCATATTTGTAGCCCCTGGTGAGCAGACGCATTTTCTAATATTATGTTTTTTTAACAAATCAATCAATATCTGTACATTCTTCTCCGCTGAATATTTATATTCTTTCATTTCATTGTCTTCCTTTCCTGGATCTTATTTATTTTTACCAATTTTCTTGGCCTCAATAACTGAACGAATCGTCTCTATAAGCCATCGACGTTTAATCAATCCTGCTAACAACATTATGCCTAGCAAACCATAGCGCAAATAAAGATACGGATATGTCGCCATAATCAAAAAACCTATAACCATGAATCCTAGTGATATTTTGATAAGCTTTGACCGATCATATATTTTCTGGCCCTTGAGATTCTCCCGGCATATCCTCTGCATAAAGTGATAATGACAGCCAGCATAAATCATGTAACACAATAACGTAGTGTAACCAGCTGCGTAATAGCCAAACCAGCCAATGAATATATAATTCAAAACAATATTCATCACTGCGCCTGCCATGGTAGACACGGCAATGAAACGAGTCTTGGCAAAGTAAAACTCAAAGACGGCAAAATAACCATAAGAAAAGATAAAATACACACTCATACTTACCGGTGGAATAATCCAAATAGCATCATAATAAGCTGGTGGTGCAAATAAGGCAACCAGCTCAGGGGCAAACACCATCAGCAATAAATTCACACCAGCAATGAGCATAAGTGTAGGATAAGCCATTCCTGCGATGTCCGCAGCCCGTCCATCATGAATCTTCTTATAACGCCATGGTTCCAATGTCTGCTGCATTGCAGTATTGAAAATCGTCATAACCTGTGACACACTATAACCTAAACTGTATATCCCCGCCGCCGAGGCACTTACCATGTTCTGAATCATGATGCGGTCTGCACTACTCAGCAAAGTTCCCGACAAATAATGTGGAATCAAAGGCAAATTAAACCCCAATGCATAACGCCAGTAATGTGTAGAATATATAGTCTTTCCCCTGCGCATATGCCAAATAAACAGACCACTGTACAGCACAGCATTAACAATGACTGTGCTTAAAATCCGAGCCGTTACCTTATCTTCCGCATGCAGCACCATATATATACCCAATATCGGCGTTAAAACACTACCGGTCAGAGTAATCTGCACAATCCGCCGATACTGGAACTCAACACGCTGCTCCGATGACCAAAAATTATACACCGCTGACAGCCAAATCAAAGCCATCATGCATAACATCTGTACAGTAGTCAGATGGAAAAGCGCATTCCAAAAATCGCTCATCAAAGCATAGATTAACGTCCAGCCACATACCAACGTAAACGTCAGGCCCTGCAATGAAGATGAAAATACCGGCCTGTCCTTGGAAAACTTCACCAACCCCTGATTGTATACGCCATAATAAAGATTCAGCGATACAAACACAGTCACAATCCCCAGCCAGGAATTGAATACACTGTACTGCCCATACTCATCTGCAGTCAGCAGACGGGTAAATATCGGGGTAGTTATTGTTGCAATACCTTTTTGCAAAAAACTGCAAATAAAAAACCAAAGTGATGCCCTGACCTGAATCGGCATAGCATTGTACTTTGCCAAGTACCTGTCTAACATTACGCTCTGCCGCCTCCTTACAGCTTTAATGCCTGCCTCAGATATTCATCAGCCCGTCTACGCTCTCGCTCTAATACACGATCAACATTTGACCAATCTGGAGCAGCCAGTGGATTTTCAACGAAATAGTCATTGACCAATGTCCCGCGACGGCTGTCCAGCCCAAAATAACCCAAAAGCGTATCTATCCGTGACCCCATCTTTTCCTCCACTGCACTGCCAATACGATTACAAACCACAAACGGTGTGCGGAACAGGATGGAAAACACCGTCCCATGAAAGGAATCCGTGTACATCAGCTTGGCATGTTCAATCGCCCATAGGAATTCGTCTGGCGATGTCACATAATGTTCATAAACATCCTTGTCCAAAATATTAACTACCGGCAGTCCATTTTCCTCAGAAAGTTTATTGACCACCGCAGGACGTTCCCCCAAAAAGTATGTCAGAATATAATCACCGCCGTGGTACCATGCCGGCTGACGGCTGACTTTTCGCCATTCATCTGCCGTTAACAGCAGTGTCGGATCTACGACTACTGGTACCTCCCTGCCAGAAAATGCCTTTACCATATCTGCCCCAGCCTGCTCACGCATGGAAATATGCGCCATTTCCGTCAGCCCTTGCTTGAATAACGGCTTATCCTTTTCCGGAATATCCGGACAGAAAATACTTGCTGCATAAGCAATTCGCTTTTCTTTCGGTGCAAAGGTCAAAAAACAATGCTGTAAATCAGAAAAATACGGATTCCATACCTGGTCACTGCCAACCACAAAAAATCATAGTCGTTAGCAATCTTTTCTAAATCACCAACATGCTTAATTCCAATATATCTATCACACCATTCCTTGATACGTCCCTGACGAACCATTTCCATACCATGGAAATCTGAAAAAAGAATACTACGAAAACCTCGCCAGTTGATGATAACTTTTATTAGCTCTCTACAAGACCATTTATACCATATCCGTACCATAAACCTTTCCAGTTCATGCCAAAGACTATCCACTCCCCCCGCATAACGTAAAAGCACCTGCCGCAAAGCATAGTTTTGCAGGACATTACCATAGTTAAAGTAGCCATCTAATGTTAATTTACCAATTTTCAAAATAAAACGCTCCTTTTATCCCTAAATGCAATCAATTTATGATAAAATATAAGTAGATATTTTATATCAAAGGAGGATAATATGGATACCAACAATGTCGATAAACTCATTAAGCAGCTGATATCTGAAAAAGCTGCAAAATATAAAAAGGGAATATATCATTTCACTCAAACCAGCCTTGCCTACAACAGTAACCGCATTGAAGGCAGCAAACTCAGCCATGAACATACAATCAATTTGTTTAATACACACACAATACTCAGCAACGGCGATGAAGTAATCGACAGCAACGATATAATTGAAACGATGAATCATTTCCGGGCATTTGACTTTATCCTGCAAAACTACGCCCAGCCACTTAACGAGGATTTCATCAAACACTTACATAGAATTCTCAAAACCAATACTACCGACGCCGACCAGGATTGGTTTAATGTCGGCGAGTACAAAGCCCTGGCCAACACCATTGGTGATAAAGAAACCTGCCCACCAGAAAAAGTAGCTGCGGAAATCAGCAAACTAATCAATTCATATCTGCAGCTATCCAACCACGACTTCCATGCACTACTGAAGTTTCACGTGGATTTTGAGGCCATTCATCCATTCCAGGACGGCAACGGCCGCGTCGGCAGGCTGATATTATTCAAGGAATGCCTTAACCATCACATCATCCCCTTCATCATCGACAATGACCACAAGCAGTTTTACTACCGTGGCCTGCGCGAATTTTACCGTGAACCCGGCTACCTGACAGACACCTGCCTGTCAGCCCAGGATAAATACACCGCTTATTGCAAGCATCTGGTAAAAGATTTCCATTAACAAGCCTTATCCCAGCCAATCATAAAACGGCTGGCTGTTTTTTTACTGTCAAGTAGACGATATGCTTTCACATTCGCCCCTCACAGAACTGAACGTGCGGTTTTCCAGCATTCAGCTCTTCAAATAATCTTCGACTCCAAATATCCACTACAATCGTAAGCGTCAAAGCTTAAGGATTTACAGTACATGGATGCGCTGATTATGGTTTTGAAAAAGCTTTTATCCATGATCACGGAAAAATGGCTTTTCCTTGAAAAATAACTAAATGCCATGCTGGATTCCTTCTTGGAAAATCTGTCTCTTCACGTATATACTTACCTCTAAAAAACAATTTATACCCTACATACAATGCAAGCGTTATAGACCAGGCATTATAAGCCACACTCTACACATTTTGACTGATCAACCTGCGGATACCAAAAACCTTTGTTATCCTTAGCAAAATATATCGCCCCTTTAGAACAAATATCGCCACAGGCATTGCATCCGCAACAATCTTCTTTTCTATTAATGCTAATCAATTTCTCAACCTCAAAACAGAATTTTAAATCAAACTCGTTACTCTCGAGACAATTTTATTTGACAACAATGAAGCAAGCACAGTAAATAACAGGAACGCCACTACTGCCCCAGAATCATCAACCTCATTTATAAATAACCTAATCAAACCTATATGTATCAGATAAATTTCTAATGTATATTTTGAAATAATCTTTATCCTTGTATGATACCGTATTGCATAAAACCAGCAAAAAACTACAAACATTCTTATCATTGATAATAGAGGTCCCAGTATAAGATGACAATCAAATTTTATACATACGATATATGTGCATATTGCCGCAAATGTCAGTATTAGAACCTGTCTATTAGACCCATTAATTATCAATTTTATTTTCTCAATGTTTATAGCTACGCCTATCCCCAAGGCAAAACATAGGTTGCTTTTCCACCACCAATCTTCAAAACCAAAATACTGTAAAAACAACGTACATCCTAAGGATAATATAAACACATAGACAGCTACCATATTCGCATTATGGTTATAACGTCTAAAAATTATGACCGCTAAAACCAAAAAGAAATAAAACAATATCTGTATTTTCAAATACCACGTCGTACAATATGGCATCAACAGAAATAAAAAGTCATGAATATCAAATACATTTTTATCAAACAATAAATAAATTAAACATGTAATCACATAACAAATCATAAAAGAGCATATTAACCGTAAAGCATGTCGCCCCCCCCAAGACAGATATCCTTTCGTTTTTTGTATGGAATAATAAGTTCCAAAGCCACTCAAAAAAAAGAAAACTTGAACCCCAAACGCCCCTAAGCCAACGATTAACGATCTTAATGGTCCAATATAATTCGGTCCATGGTACTGTACGGCTACATGAGCAAGCATTATACCAATAATCGCCAACGCCTTAATCGAATCAGTATATATTCTAGAAACACCTGCCTCTTCGCATAAAAATCTATTTCTAAAAAGCAGTTTGTACAATACATACAAAGCAAATAATACAGACCAAGCAACATATATATGCATCTCTTCACTCCCTAGCGAAACATGCGTTCAAAATATTTTTTTGCACTTTCTCTTTCTTTTTTAATCACATTATCTATTGAAGCTGAATACGTAAACAAGAAATCATTAGCAGACATATTCTCATCCAATACATGTCTGTCTTGTAGACTGAACAAATTTAAAACCGTATCTAAACGCGAATTCATATTTTGCAAATTCTGATCACGATTTAAAGAATAGAAGGGTTTACGAAAAATAATCGAAAATACTGTTCCATGGAAAGAATCCGTAACCACACCTTTAGCATGTGAAATGCTGTACAAAAATTCCGCAGGGCCAAAATCTTCCCAAAGCGGATATTCCTTTCGCATTATCCACATCACTTCACAATCATTTTCCTTTGCCAGCTTTTCAATTCTGTCATGACGTTCCTTGGAAATATTCCCCAAGAAGAAAGCTACGATATAATTCTTATCAATATCATTTTTAGGTTTCTTAGCAACTTTTTTCCAATTTTCTCTATCTAGAAGGAACGTCGGATCAATGTTTCTTACTACAGGCTTATTCGTCAATTGCTCAGCAATCTTCACACCAGCATCTTCACGAACACTTATACCTTTCAAATGATTTAAAGCCTCACGAGCATTATCAGCCTGTTCTTGATTAATATCATAGACACCAAAACTTGCAGCATAAGAAAGACATTTTTTTGAATCAATATGTTTAAAGTAATTAATATCCGGATACCAATTACAATTCCATACTTGGTCACTACCTACAATAAAATAGTCAAATTTATTATTAAGTTTAGCATCTATTGCTCCAGAATTTCTTTTATAAATATAATCTGTATAATTGATATTATAATCAAAATCAAGCCAATTACCTTGAATTCTTTTTTCATCCTCCACACCTATTCGGAATGATTTTTTTATAATATATCTTACAAAATCTTTTATGGAAAAATTCCTAATGGAATTTCTAAATGTTAGAGGGTAATAGTAATATCCTCTTCTGCGAATAGTTTTAACTTCCGCATCAAAAACATTTTCCAAATACGTCTGTAACGCATAATTTTGTAGTTTTGTTCCTGGACCTCTCCCTATTATCGTAAATATAGCGACCTTCATTACTACACTCCTATAAATTCAGAAATAAATTACTTCAACATAGTCAAGATAATAATGCTATTGCTGCACTTTTGGAAAATACAAAGTACTTTCTTTCCAAAAGTGTGATGACTCCTATCTCTCTAATTTTCTGGAAGATACTCTCCGTTCTATGTATTTTCAATAATTACAGTCGTCCTACAACAATTAAAAATCTATACAAAAGCTCTCTTCTCCAATTCGTTGTATGAATACTAGGGTCAAGCAATAAATGCATTCTATTCATAAAACTGCTATTATATTTAACAATTTTATTAATTTTTTTAGCAGCATCCCCATTAATAATAGATGCATAGAGGTTTTTAAATTCACAAACATTCTTATATCTAACATGTTTATTTTTATCTATTCTTTTTGCAATTCTACAAAAATAATCTTTTATAGTTGCGCGTTTCATGTATGTTCCTACAACATTACCTCCATGTTGCCTATAGCTGATATGTGGATAAAAATCATATATGACATTACCTAACAGTTTGCATAACATATACATCCACGCATCATGACTAGAATAATATTTAGGTACATGATTCTTTACATATTCTAATGCACATTTATTAAATACAACTGTACAGCCAGTTGCCATTGGTTCAACCAATGCAGAATAAATATTATCTTGATAGTGTTTATCAAGATGTGAATTTCTTAAAAAATTTAAATCTTCGTCAACAACTCTAAGATTCGAATAATATAAATTAGGTTTATTGATACTTAAATCTTTCATTTTTTTTATTGCACAATATAGTTTATCATTATCCCAAACATCATCTTGATCACAAAACGCATAGTAATCAGCATCATCTGCATTTATCATCAAATCCAAAAAGGATTTATTTACCCCAATATTTTTGCCTATATAATAAAACATATTAGGGTTATTTTTTTTGAATTCTTCTAATATTTCTATGGTTCCATCAGTCGAACCGTCGTCCCTCACTAATATTTTCATATCAACAAATTTTTGTTTCACCAAGCTATCAAGTTGTTGTCGCAAAAATCTATCACCATTATATGTCGATAGTAATATACATATAGAACACATTTACTCACCTATTATTTTAAATACTTACAAATCATCTCAGCCCTACATTTCCACGTGTTAGAATTCAAAAATTCAGCACGCTTATGGTGACTATACTTTTTACCTCTATTGCTCATCATATATATAATCTTTTCCTTAAATTCTTCATATGTTGAATAAAAATATACAAAATCATCAAAACGTAATACCTCATCATATTTTACACATAAAATATTTTTATCAAAATTAATATACTCATAGAGTTTAACTGGATCTACAGACTCTATTAATTCATTTACAACAAATGGCATAACAAATGCATCTACATTTTTAACTTTCTCTATCAACAAATCATGTTGAACTGCGCCTATATATTTTAACCGTTTATGTGACGGAATGTCTATTCCTGAGTGTTTAGGTCCAATAAACGTAAACTCCAACCCATCGATTTCATTTAAAGCCTTAATTACATAATCAAAGTTTATCCAGGATGCTATCGTTCCAAAATAGCATAAATTATAACTACTTTTATAACCGATATAATCAGATTCATCACAAACCAATTCACCATTATATGCATTGCGTACCACAGTTATTTTTTTAACACCGTATCTATTAACTAATTTCTCTTTCAAATTATTACTACTTGCAATAACAACATCAGCTTTATTTATCAATCGGCGTTCTCTATCTATTATTTTTTTCTTTTTTTCTTCACTACTGGTAAAAGAAATCATATCATCCATACAATCGTAAATTAGTTTTACACCAGAACGATACCTTGGCAAATACTCTATAACATTTGGAGACATAACATATATGTAATCTGGGTCAATATGCTTATAATGATATCTATATACTATTCTTCTTAAATAAAAATTTATTTTTGCCGTGCATTCAAAATGGTCAAAAAATGGGATTTTATAAAAATTACTTACTCTCAAATTAGCATTATTATAGCTATTACTAGATTTACTCATTCTATAACTATAATCACTTATTACAAAGACTTCATGATCATTAGACAGTTCTTCTGCTATAAAATGAGGCCTTTGTTTTATCCAATTCCACCCCACATGCATACAATATAAAATTTTACTCATGTCACAAATGCACCTCATCACTAAAACAGCTTTTTCCTAGACAGTACCAAAAAACCATGCCTGTCAAATCGCTATCCAAAACAATATATACTATGCTCCAGCAAAAAATACCAAACGCCAAAGAATAATACTTGTATTGATTTTTTTTGCCATATTGTATAATTACTACAAGTTTTGCAACCATTATAAAAACATACAATCCCAACAACAATATGCCACCATTTGCCAATAATGACAACAAATAGCTTTCTGTATTTATTGCATTTATATTCTCTAACGATGCAGCATTATATCCCACATAACCGAAGCCACGTCCAAATACAATATCATCCGATAAAGCTTTTATTGCATTCTGCCAAAAATTCAATCGAGCGCTATTACTTCCTTCGCTCATATCTAATCCTGCATTAATCATTCTGCCATACAGCATTGTATTTTCTATCTCAGTTTGATAAACTGCCGTAAAAGAAATCATAAACATTACAATTATAAATGCCAAAATAATTTTCTTTAAATCAAACACCATTTTTCTTCGCAATAATGACAATATACCACAAAACAAGCAAGCTATAAGCAACATAAACATTGCCCCTCTTGATAAGCTAACCACTAAACCAATAACTAAAGGACCACCTGCTACCAAACAAAAGATTTTAGAATATTTATATACACATAAGCCCCAAAATAAAAAATACACCCCAACACCACAGATAAATCCTGTTGTCAGCGGACCGCCTGCCAAGGAATATCCTCTTACGATAAATGTTCCATTTCCAATTGCAGCATATACATCATCAGATGCAAACTCAGGCAAAAAATGCATGAACATATCTAATAATCCTAAGCAGGAACTTATCGATGCAAATATTATAAAATACTTTTCAATTTTCGCACTTCCAATAGATGAAATATTTTTTGCCAAAAAAAACATCCATACAGGCATAAACAACTGAAAAAAACCTACTATTGATATAACTTGAAATCCCTCATCTATAATCTGACAACAAAATCTTAAGAACGAAAAAATCAAATACACAATTATAAGTAATTCATAATCAGTCGCAATGATTCTTCTTTTTCTTGCGCTTCGAAAGAATATATATATCATTGGGATAATATATATACTTCTCAGCAGTTCTTTAGGTACATATAAGGATATAAACGGATTAAAACACAGCAAAAACATTATATATATACATAAAGATATTATTATTCTATCATCATAAATATGCACTTTTTCGTTCATATATAACAAATCACTCCGTATTTAATCTCTACTAAACAGATCCCTAGTAAAGACCTTATCTACTACATCGTCCAATTCATCACTCCATCGATTAGTAACAATAACATCACTGCGTCTTTTAAACTCCGCCAAGTCCGCAACAACCTCAGAGCGAAAAAAATCATCTTTGTTCAATGACGGTTCGTAAACAATACATGAAATCCCCTTAGCTTTGATACGTTTCATTATTCCTTGTATAGCACTAGCACGAAAATTATCTGACGACATTTTCATGGTCAACCTATAAATTCCTACCACTTGCGGTTTTTTTGCAATTATAGCTGCCGCAATAAAATCTTTTCTTGTCCGATTCGCTTCCACTACTGCCCCAATCAAATTCTGCGGTACATCACGATAATTAGCTAACAATTGTTTCGTATCCTTAGGCAAACAGTAACCGCCATAACCAAAAGAAGGATTATTGTAAAAATCACCAATACGCGGATCAAGACTGACGCCATGGATAATCTCCCTCGTGTCCAGCCCACGAGATTCTGCATAAGAATCCAGTTCATTGAAATAAGCCACCCGCAAAGCAAGGTAAGTATTTGCAAAAAGTTTAATCGCCTCAGCTTCTGTTGAACCAGTGAACAACGTAGGGATATCCGTCTTTACTGCACCTTCCAACAAAAGTTCAGCAAACATTTTTGCACGTTCTGACCGTTCCCCCACAATAATCCGTGATGGATAGAGATTATCATGCAAAGCTTTACCTTCACGCAGGAATTCTGGCGAAAAGATAATATTATCCGTCTTGAACTGTTTCTTAATCTGCTCAGTATACCCCACAGGTACAGTAGACTTAATCACCATCACTGCCCTTTGATTGATTTTAATTACTTTCCTAATTACTGCTTCTACAGATGATGTATCAAAGAAGTTCTTTTCTGGATCATAATTAGTCGGTGTGGAGATAATCACAAAATCTGCATCACCAAACGCTTCCTGCGCATCCATGGTCGCCCGAAAATTCAGTTCACGATGAACAAAAAAATCAGAGATATCCCTATCCACAATAGGAGAAATTCCTTTATTAAGCATGTTCACTTTTTGGGGCACAATATCCAAGGCTACCACTTCATTATGCTGCGCCAGCAAAACACCATTGGACAGCCCCACATAACCTGTACCAGCAATTGCGATTTTCAAAATACTACGCCCCTTCCAGACAATTATATTCATTGATTTTTCGATATATTTACATTACGATATAAAAATTATTAATGAGATATTTCCATCACAGAGAAAACAGATACTCTCAATCTACATATTAGCCAAGAAGCCCGACAGAATGCTGTAGCTGGTTTATATGCACCTAACTTCATCGTAGAACGTATCTTTTCTTATTTTAAATGGAACACCTTTATACAACCCCACCAACATATATGCCATATTGATGTAATTACCGACAAATGCTCAATATCACGATACAATTGCCAAGTATATTTCACCAAAGACCACTTATTGCTCGATATAGAATTATTACGAAGTCTATACTTCATTAAAATTCTATCCAATCCATGTATATACTGTTCTCTTTTCAGCATAGCTAACCAAAGGGCATCATCATTACGCTTGCGAATATTAGGAACTTGAAATTTCCCCATTTTACTAACATCATACATAACCGTAGAATTTCCCACAGGACAATCAAGGAGTAACCGGTTATAATCTGTTTTGGGAACCGCATTGAGTACTTTAGGCATCATTTTCCCATCTTCTGTCATATGTTGATAGGATGTACTTGTAAATGCATAATTATTTTTCTGCATAAACTCCATTTGCTTTTCCAGCTTATCCGGCATCCATAAGTCATCACTATCAAGAAAAGCCATATATTGCCCTGTAGCTAAATCCATTGCCTTAGTTCTGGCAACAGCAGCCCCACTGTTTTCTGTTAAACAATGATATTTTATTCTTTCATCCTGTTTCTGATACTTTGCAACTACATTTTTTGTATCATCAGTAGAACAATCATCTACAATTATCATTTCCCAATCCGTATATGTTTGCTGCTGTACTGATTCAATTGTGTCTCCAATAAACTTACCGCAGTTATATGTTGGTGTAATAATTGAAACTAATCCTTTTACATACATCTAAATACATCTATCCTTTTACTAGAAATTATCATTTTTTTAAGCCACGGCTCCCAATGTTTGAAGCATTATTTTCATGTCTTCAAGCACGCCTTGTTTTGTGAGTCCTTTATAATTCCATCGCATCTTCTCCGGTAATACCTTACTAATGTAAACTTCATCTGCATTATCTGCCTCAGCTAAAAGTCGTTCTTCATCTTTATACTCGATACTGGCTTCATTGGTTACACCTGCCGGCAATAGCAATGTCGCATACATTTCCTCGGTATAGTGTGCCACATATCTTGGCACTTCCGGACGCGTACCCACAAAACTCATCTCACCTTTGAGAATATTGATAAGCTGGGGAATTTCATCCAAACGACAGGCCCTTATTTTTTTTCCGACTTTAGTTACCCGCATATCCGCATTTGTCGTTACTTGACTGCCTAGAGACTCCGCATTTTTTACCATGGTACGGAATTTATAAATACGGAACTTCTTTCCATAGCGGGTTACGCGTTCCTGACGGAAGAACACTTCCCCAGTCGAATCGCATTTTATCCAAATGGCTACAGCTATAAATACTGGAGATAAAATCAACAGGAGAATTACTGCCAGTATTTTATCCAACAGGAATTTTATAGCTAAAGTCATTTTTTTTTGGACAAGATAATTATAGTAGGGACGCACCTGCTCATTTTGCATTTCTGGGGGCAGGTCTTCCCATTTGCACAGAATCATGCATTCACTTCCTGATAAACTTCCTTAAAATTCTCAATAATGTAATCTACATCTTCATCAGTCAACTTGGTATGCAGCGGCATGGTTACTTCGTTCTTATACTGTTCATAGGCATTCGAATAATCTTTGATGTCAAAGCCTAAATTTTTATAAGCCGTGTGCATGGGCAACGGTTTGTAGTGAACATTCGTTGCAATGCCACGTTCTGCCATTTTGGTGATGAAGTCATTTCTTGTGATTTCATCTTTACCCAACAGACGCAGGATATAAAGATGGCCGCTACTCTCATGGTCTGCTGTGTAATGATCAAGCACCTGCACATTTAGGTCTTTGAAGGCTGCGTTATATCTGCCAATAATTTCTTTGCGACGCTTTAGCATTGCCGGATAGCGTTTCATCTGTACAAGGCCGATGGCCGCCATAATGTCAGTCATGTTGCATTTGTACCATGGCCCTTTGATATCGTATTCCCAGGCGCCAAGTTTTGTTTTAGCCAAAGCGTCCTTGGACTGACCATGCAGACTCAACAACTGGTACTGATGATATAGTTCTTCATTATCAATGCCATCAATGTCATTCCAAACAACAGCACCGCCTTCGGCAGTGGTGAAGTTCTTCACCGCATGAAAGGAAAAACTTGTGAAGTCAGCAACCGAACCAACAGGCTGGCCATTCCAGCTTGCTCCGAATGCATGTGCGGCGTCGGCAGTAATGGCAATTCTGCCCATTGCTTTCTGAATTTCATTGCTTGGCTGGAATAAGTTTTTCTTTGCCTCTACAATGCTTTTTAACTTTGCATAGTCACAAGGCACACCGCCTAAGTCTACAGGTATGATTGCTTTCGTTTTCTCCGTAATAGCATTGGCTAAAGCATCGTAGTCCATTTCAAAGGAATTTTTCGCCGTATCGACTAGGACAATCTTTGCCCCTACATGATCGATTACACTGGCAGATGCCGTGTATGTGTAAGCACTGGTGATTACTTCATCACCTGCGCCAATACCTAAAACTCTGAGTGTCAGTTCCAGTGCAGCCGTAGCGGAATTCAGGCATACGGCTTTGCTGGTATGACAGTATTCGGCAATTTCACTTTCGAGTTTTTTCGTTCTCGGGCCAGTGGTTATCCACCCGGAACGCAGGGCATTAGCTACTTCCTCGATTTCCTGTTCCGTTATATCTGGCGGAGAGAAACTTATTTGACGGGATTTCATGGTATTATAGCCTTCTTTCGTTTCAGCTTTCCAACTGCTTGCTTTTGTAGGTTGGAATCATGTGTTTCAACGTCTTTAGGATTACCTGTTTGTCATTTGTATCTTTGAGTATCTGCAGGCTTTGCTGCAGGTCGTTTTCGTCCAAAGGTTGAATCTGCGCCTTGAAGATTTTCTTGTGTTTGGTACTGGTTGTTCCTTCTTCACTGGTCAAGAGTTCTTCGTAGAGCTTTTCGCCAGGGCGCAGGCCAGTATAGACGATTTTTATGTCTTTATCAGGTGTCAGGCCATGGAGTCTTATAAGGTCTTCGGCCATGTCCTTGATTTTTACCGGCTTGCCCATATCAAAGAGGAATACTTCGCCGCCTTCGGCCTGGCTGCCGGCCTGGAGGACTAGCTGTACTGCCTCGGGAATGGTCATAAAGAAACGTGTCATTTCTTTGTCGGTGACGGTTACCGGGCCGCCGGCGGCTATCTGCTTTTCAAAGAGCGGTACTACACTGCCGCGGCTGCCGAGAACATTGCCAAATCTTACGGTGACAAACTTGGTGTTGCTGCGCTGATTGATTTCCTGCAGGACAAGTTCTGCCGTGCGCTTGGTTGCGCCCATGACACTGGTGGGATTTACGGCTTTGTCGGTGGAAATCAGCACAAAAATTTCAGCATGGTTTTTATCTGCTAATTCCGCTACATTTTGTGTGCCGAATACGTTATTACGGATGGCTTCATCCGGCTGGATTTCCATTAGCGGTACGTGTTTATGGGCTGCGGCGTGGAATACCACCTGTGGGTGGAACAGTTTAAATACTTTGGCCATACGCTCTTTGTCAGTGATATTGGCGATGACCGTGTGATAGGCCTGTTCCGGGAATTTACGCTTTAATTCCTGATGGATTTCGTAAATGCTGTTTTCGCCGCGGCCTAAAAGAATTATCTCCTTGGCACCAACACGGCTGATTTGTCTTGCTATTTCCGAGCCGATGCTGCCACCAGCACCGGTAATCAGCACGGTTTTCCCGGCAATGTAATTGGTAATCTTGGCAAAATCCAAATGAATAGGTTTGCGGCGCAACAGGTCTTCGAGGCGGATTTCGCGCATTTCCCCCATGCCAACTTCATTGGAAACCATTTCGTATATGCCAGGCATAATGCTAACTTTCGCCCCGGTCTGACGGCATTTGCCATCTATATGACGAATGGTGTCACCGTCTGCCGAAGGGATGGCGATGACGATTTCATCCACCTTATTGGCTTTTACTACCTGCGGCAGTTCGTTAACCGTCCCCAGAATAGGAAAACCTGCCAGTCTACCATTTCTTTTCTTTTCATCATCATCGACAAAGCCGATGATATTCGTGGTGGCTGTGGCATTCTGCTCAAGCTCTCGCACCAGCATAGCCCCGGCATCACCAGCACCGACAATAAGCACGTTATTACGGTCACCTTTGGATTCAGTGACTAGATCAATGTTTACTTTGAACATCAATCGGCTGGTACCAATCCCTCCCAAGGTAAAAATCCATGTAAGGATAGCAATGCTGCTTGGCATAGAGTTACCTTTCATTACTGCAATGGTAAATACCAACGCCTGTGAAAGAGTTACTGCACCGATAAGCGCCACTAAATCACGCAAACGAGCATAATGCCAGATACGATGATACATGCCATAAAAGTAGAATATCGCTAGGCTTATAAGTAATATCCATGGCATGCAATCTTGTACTGTCGTCAGTTCTGCCACAGGTAAGCTGCCTTCGAATCGCAAAAGCAAGGCAAATATAGGCGCTATTGCCAAAATAATTGCATCTATCAATATCAATTTGAACTTTTCGCGATACGCTTGAAAAAAACTCACAGTACTTACATCCTTTTCTATTATTATTCAGTCTTCATTTTCCTCATTGCATACTTACAGCAGTGTAATACCAAATTAGTAACAGATATCTTTTGGTATCTTTTCAGCTATGCAACTTTTTTGAATTATTCTAACTGATGCAGTGGCATACCCTATGTTTGCTACTTTTATACATTTTTATGTCTGTCAGGTCGTGCTTGTCCCCAACAAACAACCTATATTTTAGCACACTAGTTTTGCAATGTCTATTACACTTATATATTTTAATAAGTATATAATGTATTTTGCATTCATTCAAAAAATAGCCTTCCATGTAGCTACGTTTTAGAATTGCTACTATGGAAGGCCAAAAAAAAGACTGCGAAGAATCATTTGGGATTCTTCACAGTCTTACATAGTCCTTATCTTATTTCTTGCCCGTGCTGCCGCGCTTGGTCATGGGGATTCCCTGCTTGCACAAGGGGCATTCATCCGGTTTGTAGGTTTCTACGTCCATGTGCAGGAGGACGGTACAGGGGACGTCACCGAAGTTTGCTTTGCCGCCGCTACGGTCTACGAACATACTGACAGCTACGGGGATACCGCCGTGGGCTTTTACTACTTCAATGACTTCCTTAATGGAGCCGCCAGTAGTGACAATATCTTCCACAATCAGGCAGCGTTCACCTTCATGCAGGGAAAAGCCGCGGCGGAAGGTCATTTTGCCATCAACGCGTTCGGTAAATATGGCTCTGGTGCCCAGGGCCTTGCCGGTTTCATGGGCCAGCAGTATGCCGCCGGTCACGGGGCCCACTACGGTTTCAATGTTGGCGTCCTTAAATTTTTCGGCCATGGCCTGGCAGAGTTTTTCCGTGTACTTCGGCTGCTGCAGGACATTGAACTTTTCCACATAGTGGGGGCTGTGCAAGCCTGAAGTCAGAAGGAAATGACCATCCATAATCGCCCCGGTTTCAATCAGTAATTCTTTTACTTCTTGTTCAGTCATCTTTATTTTACATTCTCCATTTCTTTGATAATATTTTCAGCAGCCAGTACAGGATTGTCTGCGGCGTAAATGGGACGCCCTACCACCAAGTGGCTGGCACCGTTGCTGAGAGCCTCAGCCGGGGTTACTACCCGGCTTTGGTCGTTGGTATCACTGCCAGCTGGTCGGATTCCCGGAGTGACGATGAGGAAATCATCACCGCAGGCCTCACGAATCAGGGCAGCTTCCTGCGCTGAGGCCACTACCCCATCGAGTCCGGCTTTCTTGGCCAGTTTGGCATAGCGCACCACCGCACTCTTAATCTGTATGGCCTGCCCCAGACCTTCCCAATCCTCCTGATTGATACTGGTCAAGACTGTTACAGCGATGAGTTTAGGACATTTTATGCCCATTTTATCAGCCTCTGCATGCATTCTGTCCACCGCGGTTTTCATCATGGTATAGCCGCCGCTGGCATGGACGTTGAGCATAGTCGCGCCCAGACGCATTAAGGAGCAGATACCACCGGCCGCAGTATTGGGTATGTCATGGAGTTTTAAGTCCAGAAAGACATCCTTGCCCTGCTGCCGCAGCCAGGTTACTACAGGCGCTCCGACACTATAGAATAATTCCATACCTACTTTGTAATAGGACACGCTGTCCCCTAATTCTGCTACCAGTTTTTGCACGTCCTCCATGGTATGAAAATCCAGAGCTGCTATTAACCGTTCGTCTGCCATAACCGGGCCTCCTAAGTCTGTTGTAAATATAATTGGTTAAATTTCTACGGCGCCAACAATCTCCTGTACACTTTCGATGTGCTGCCGGGCCAGATAATCATTGAGCCCATCGCAAATCTTCATGGTCACGGCCGGGTCGGTGAAATTCGCCGTGCCTACGGCCACCGCACTGGCACCAGCCAGCAGGAACTCCGCCGCATCTTCCCAGGTACTGATACCGCCCATGCCAATGATGGGCACCTGTACAGCCTTGGCCACCTGGTACACCATCCGCAAAGCCACGGGCTTTATGCAGGGGCCGGACAGGCCGCCGGTAATGTTGCCCAGGGTTGGCTTGCGGCTATGGATGTTTATTTCCATGCCCAGCAGGGTGTTGATGAGAGATATCACATCAGCACCTGCCGCCTCTACGGCTTTGGCCATGGTGACGATATCCGTCACATTGGGCGAAAGCTTCAAAATAACGGGCTTTTGCGTATGCGCCTTGGCCTCTCTGACCACCGCTGCCGCAGCCTTGGGGTCCGTGCCAAAGACAATGCCGCCCTCTTTGACATTGGGGCAGGACACATTAAGTTCAATGGCCGCCACTTCCGGCACATCAAGCATTTCTGCCAATATACCGTACTCTTCCACCGTACTGCCGGAGATGTTGACAATTACATTCATGTCATATTTCGCGATACGGGGGAGTGTTTCCTGCAAGAAAATTTCCACGCCGGGATTTTCCAGACCGATACAGTTAAGCATGCCCTTAGGTGTTTCCGTAATACGCACGCCGTCGTTGCCCCGGCGTGGTTTTAAGGTAGTGCCTTTGACCATCACACCGCCGAGGCGTGACAAGTCAACAAAGTCGGCAAATTCTTCACCAAAACCGAAGGTGCCGGAGGCGGTAAGTACCGGCGTATTCATATATATCCCGGCAATGGAGGTGTGCAGGCGCTTATCCTGCATGTCAATATCCTTACTCATGACAGGTCAAACACCTCCTCCGCCCAAAACACGGGGCCGTCCTTACAGACTTTTTTCCGCTGGCCACTGGTAGTATCAATAGAACAGGACAAGCAGGCTCCCAGGCCGCAGCCCATGCGCTTTTCAAGTGACACCTGACAGGGAATGTTATGGTCACTGGCTATTTTTGCCACGGCTTTCATCATGACTTCCGGGCCGCAGACCAGAACTAAATCATAGTCATTTGCCTGCAGCAGCTTGGGCAGAACCGTCGTGACAAAACCCTTCTCACCGTATGAGCCATCGTCTGTCGTGCAATATACACTCTGTACATGTGGTGCATAAATATCTTCCCAAAACAGTTCACGCTGCGTGCGGCCGCCCATCAGGACGTCAGCTTTGCCGGCAAAGGCCGCGGCACAGAACAGCAGTGGCGAAAGCCCCATGCCGCCGCCCACGAGCAGCGGCCTTTTGGCCTGCAGGCTAAAACCGTGTCCGAGCGGGCCGAGGACATTTATCTCCTCTCCGGGCTGCAGGCTGGAGAGTTTTTTTGTCCCCTTGCCTACTACACGGTAGATAAAGGCCACGCTGCCGGTTTGCAGGTTCACTTCCGCAATGCCCACCGGACGGCGCAGGGTAAAGGCCCCATCCGGCACTTGCAGCTGAACGAACTGCCCCGGCTCTGCCTCCCGGGCAATTTCCCGGGCCTCGACTTCCATACGCCATACGTCTTTGATTAGTTCCTGCTGGGTGATGATAACGCCTGCAGCGTCCACCTTAGGCAAGGTCGTCACCTCCGCCCACATAGTCCTGAATAGCGAGGGAATATACCAGACGGCGCTCGCGCATGAAGGACAGGACGCGCATAACCTCCCAGGCAGTATCGAGAGACGTCAGGCAGGCAATGCCGTGTTCCACAGTCGCCCGGCGAATCTTGAAACCGTCCTTCATGGAGTGCTTGCCCTGCGTCAGGGTGTTGATAACCATGTGAATCTTCCCGGTTTTAATCTTTTCGATGATATCGGAGCTGCGCTCATGCACCTTGCCCACTACTTCCACATCGATACCCATGGAGGCAATAGCCTTGGCCGTACCTTCCGTAGCAGCGATGTTAAAGTCAAGTTCGGCAAAAGCCTTGGCCAGCTGTTTCATTTCTTCTTTGTCCTTATCGGCTACCGTAAAGAGGACGCAGCCCTTAGTGGGCACGTTGATACCGGAGCCGACAATGGCCTTGTACAGGGCGCGGGCATAGTGATAGTCAATGCCCATGACTTCGCCCGTGGACTTCATTTCGGGGCCGAGGGCGATATCCACATCGGTCATTTTGGCGAAGGAGAATACCGGCGCCTTAACAGCCACATATGGTTTCGGCGGTACGAGCCCCGTGCGGTCGCTGACTTCTTTGAGCGACGCGCCGAGGGCAATCCGGGTGGCCAGGTTCACCATCTTGGTGTCCGTAACCTTGGACAGGAACGGCACCGTACGGCTGGAGCGGGGGTTCACTTCGATGATATAAACTTCATCGTTAACCACTACGAACTGAATGTTCAGCAGGCCTTTGACATGAAGAGCCACAGCCAGGCGCTTGGTGTAATCAATAATGGTATAGAGCACCTTGGAGGGCAGCGTCTGCGGCGGATACACGGCGATACTGTCACCAGAATGCACGCCAGCGCGCTCTACGTGTTCCATAATGCCAGGAATCAGCACGTCCATGCCATCGGAGATAGCATCAACTTCCACTTCCGTGCCCTGCATGTAACGGTCCACCAGTACCGGATGGTCAGGCGTAACCTTTACCGCCCGGCTCATATAGTCACGCAGCTCGGCCTCATTGTAGACAATTTCCATGGCCCGGCCGCCCAGTACGTAGGAGGGGCGCACCATGACCGGATAGCCGATGTCTGCCGCACCGCTGATGGCGTCTTCGAGGTTGGTGACGCTGAGGCCGCGCGGCCGGGGAATCTGCGTCTGCGTCAGTACTTCGTCAAAGCGTTCCCTGTCCTCGGCCCTGTCGATATCGTCAACCGAGGTGCCGAATACTTTTACTCCGGCTTTTTGCAGGGACGCAGCCAGGTTGATAGCGGTCTGGCCGCCAAACTGGACGATAACGCCTTCGGGCTTTTCCTTGTCGATAATGTTGAGTACATCTTCCGTAGTCAGTGGCTCGAAATAGAGTCTGTCGGAGATGTCAAAGTCTGTGGATACAGTTTCCGGGTTATTGTTGATGATGATGGCCTCAATGCCCATTTCCTTCAACGCCCAGACGGAATGTACCGAACAGTAGTCAAATTCCACGCCCTGCCCGATACGGATAGGACCGGAACCGAGGACAATAACCTTGCGCTTATTGGATACCTGTACCTCATCCTGCTGGGCACGGAAGGTCGAATAGTAGTACGGCGTAGCTGCCTCAAACTCAGCCGCGCAGGTATCTACCATCTTGTAGCAGGGCATAATGCCCATGCTCTTGCGCGTGGTGCGGATTTCGTCCATGCTCTTGCCGGTGATTTCGGCAATGGACACATCGGACAGGCCCACACGTTTAGCATTCTGCATCAGGCTCGGCGTCAACGGTTCCTGTGCCAGCTTGTTTTCAATGTCGGTAATGTTTTTGAGCTTGTTGATAAACCACTTGTCAACTTTGGTAATAGCATGGATTTCGTCCACCGTAGCGACGCCGCGGCGCAGGGCCTCAGCCATGACGAAAATGCGTTCATCGTTGATACGCTGGAGATTTTTCTTAATGCGTGCGTCATCCCAGGCGTCCATCTTGCCCATGTGCAGGCGGTTAACGCCGATTTCGAGCGAACGCAGGGCTTTTAAAAGCGCCCCTTCAAAGTGACGGTCAATGCTCATAACCTCACCGGTGGCCTTCATCTGCGTACCCAAAGTCTTATCGGCATAGACAAACTTATCAAAGGGCCAGCGCGGGAATTTCACCACGCAGTAGTCCAGGGCCGGTTCAAAGCAGGCTTTGGTCTTTTGGGTAACAGCATTGGTGATTTCATCCAGCGTATAGCCGATGGCGATTTTGGCCGATACCTTGGCGATGGGATAACCTGTAGCCTTCGAGGCCAGTGCCGAAGAACGGCTCACACGGGGATTTACTTCGATAACATAGTATTTATTGCTCTTGGGGTCGAGAGCATACTGCGCGTTGCAGCCGCCTTCAATGCCTAGTTCGCGGATTATTCGCAAGGAGGCACTTCTGAGCATTTGATACTCATGGTCAGTCAAGGTCTGGGACGGTGCCACAACGATGGAGTCACCGGTGTGCACGCCGACAGGGTCGAAGTTTTCCATGTTGCAGACGGTGATACAGTTATCATTGCCGTCGCGCATAACTTCGTATTCGATTTCCTTCCAGCCGGCCACGCTGCGCTCGATAAGCACCTGGCCAATCAGGGAGTAATTAAGCCCCTTGATGACGATATCAATGAGTTCTTCTTCATTCTCAGCGATACCGCCGCCGGTGCCGCCCATGGTGTAGGCCGGGCGCACAATTACGGGGTAGCCGATTTCATTGGCAAAATCCACGGCGCTGGGCACATCTTCCACAATGGTGCTTTCGGGGATGGGTTCACCGAGTTTTTCCATGGTTTCCTTGAAAAGTTCCCGGTCCTCGGCCTGTTCGATAGCCTTTAACGGCGTACCTAAGAGTTCTACATTATATTTTTCCAGCACACCGCGCTCAGCGAGCTGCACGGCCAGGTTAAGGCCGGCCTGGCCGCCCAGAGTGGCCAGCAGGCCGTCCGGGCGCTCCTTGGCGATGATTTCTTCCAAAAATTCCGGGGTAAGCGGCTCGATATATACCCGGTCAGCAATGTGCGTGTCTGTCATAATGGTAGCCGGGTTGGAGTTTACCAGTACAACTTCCAGCCCCTCTTCTTTTAAAGCACGGCAGGCCTGGGAACCGGCATAGTCAAACTCTGCCGCCTGGCCGATGATGATAGGGCCCGAACCAATGACCATTACTTTTTTGAGATTTTCCTTCTTGGGCATTATTTTTCTCCCTTCAACATCGTCCAAAATTCATCAAACAGGTACATATTATCATCCGGTCCCGGTGAGGCCTCAGGATGATACTGCACGGAGAACAGCGGCAATTCTTTATGGCGCATGCCCTCCACCGTACCGTCATTGACGTTTACATGGGTAACTTCGAGCGGCAGGCCCTGCAGGGATTCCTCATCTACCGCATAACCGTGGTTCTGCGAGGAAATCTGTACCTTGCCGGTTAAGAGATTCTTCACGGGCTGGTTGGAACCGCGATGGCCAAATTTCAGCTTGTAGGTTTTTGCCCCCAAAGCCCGGGCAATGAGCTGATGGCCCAGGCAAATGCCAAAGATGGGCTTTTTGCCGATGAGCTTTTTGATTTCCGCCACGATTTCCGGTACATCGGCCGGGTCGCCGGGGCCGTTGGAGAGGAAAATCCCGTCCGGATTCATCGCCAAAATGTCCTCGGCCTTGGTCGCTGCCGGCACCACCTGCAGTCTGCAGCCCAGATTGTGCAGGGAGTTCAGGATATTCTGCTTGACGCCAAAATCCATGGCCACAACCAGTGGCGCATTTTCGCTCTCGGATTCCATGGTGTAGGTCTCCGGCGTGGTAACTTCCATAACCACATCGGTTTTGATGGGCACAGCCAGCAGTTTATCAATTTCCGCCTGACTGGCATCCTCAGGAACAATAATGCCCTTCATGGTGCCGGCGGAGCGAATTTTCTGGGTTACAGCCCGGGTATCCACATCATAGAGGCAGGGGATATTCTGACGGGTCAAAAACTCGGCCAGACTTTCCTCATAATGCCAGTTGCTGCCCTCAGTGCACAGCTCGCCGATGACGAAACCGCCCACAAAGGCCTTACGGGACTGCATGAAAATATCAGCAATGCCGTAGTTGCCCACCAAGGGATAAGTTAGCGTCAGTATCTGGCGGCAGTACGAGGGGTCCGTAAGACTCTCCTGATAACCTGTCATACTGGTATTAAAGACAACTTCGCCAGTGGCACGGCTGTCATTTAACAGCTGGCCGTAAAAAACACTGCCGTCCTCTAGGATCAATTTACCCTTCATGTAAACACCTCATTAGTCTATTAGTCGTTGGTCAAAACTTCGCCGTCCTGCATGACGATTTGGCCCTTCACCACAGTCAGTACAGCCTTGCCTTTGAGTTTGCGCCCGGCAAAAGGACTGTGACTGCCTTTCGTATAAAATTTCTTTTCATCGACCTGCCACTCGAGTTCCGGGTCAATAACCGTCACATCGGCAGCGGCACCTTCTGTCAGCGTGCCGGCGGTCAGGCCCAGCACCTTGGCCGGTTCATAGCTCATCTTGGAGATAATAGTAGAAAGTTCCAGCTTGCCGGCATGATATAAATCCGTCAGCATAACGCCCAAAGACGTTTCCAGCCCGGGGAATCCGCTCGGAGCGTAAATGTACTCCCTGTCCTTTTCTTCCTGGGCATGGGGGCTGTGGTCAGTGACGATGGCATCGATAGTGCCGTCCTTCAGCCCTGCCAGAATCGCCTCACAATCCGCCTGGGCACGCAGGGGCGGATTGATTTTCGTTGACGTGTCAAAAAGGTTCACGCACTCTTCCGTCATGGTCAGGTGCTGCGGCGTAGCCTCAGCCGTCACCTTGACACCGCGTTTCTTGGCCTGACGTACCAGGTCTACAGAACGGGCCGTACTGATATGGGCCACATGCACCCGGGCGTCAGCGTACTCAGCCAGCAGGATATCACGGGCCACCGCAATATCTTCTGCGACTGACGGACGGCCCTTAAGGCCCAGCATGGCACTGCGGTGGCCTTCGTTCATCACACCATCTTCCACCAGTGTCGGCTCTTCCTCATGATTGATAATGACCTTGTCGAAAGTGTGCAGGTAGTCATAAGCATTCAACAGCACCTTGGCATTGCTGTCAAAATGGCCGTCGTCAGAGAAAGCTACAGCACCAGCGTCAATCATATCGCCCATTTCAGCCAGTTCCGCACCGGCCTGTTCCTTGGTCACAGCGCCGATAATTTCCACATTGACTACGCCCACGTCAGCAGCACGCTGTTTGAGGCTGCGCACCAAAGCTGCCGTATCCACAACCGGTTTGGTGTTCGGCATGGTGCAGATGGTCGTAAAACCGCCGGCTGCCGCTGCCTGCGTACCACTGGCAAAATCTTCTTTGGCCTCCTGCCCCGGCTCACGCAGGTGTACGTGAATATCGACAAGCCCCGGGGCCACTACTTTACCGTCCGCCTCATAAACTTCGTCAGCCTTGTCCTGGATTCCTTTAGCGATTTTTATAATTTTCCCATCTTCAATGAGCACATCAGCGGTTTCATCAAAATTTGCAGCCGGATTGATTACGCGGCCGCCTTTAATTAAAAGTTTCATGCCTGTTTTCCTCCCGTCAGCACCAAGGTAAAGAGCGCCATGCGCACGGCCACACCATTCTGTACTTCTTCCTGAATGGCTGAGTTCTTGCCATAGGCCGTAAACGGAGAGATTTCCCAGCCTTTATTCATGGGGCCCGGGTGGAGAATCAGCACATCGTCCTTGGCCAGCTGCAGCCGCTTGTCATTCAGGCCGAAAATCCGCGCATATTCTCTGGTGGTCGGGAACAGGCCGCCCTTCATGCGTTCGAGCTGAATACGCAGGACTTCGATGACATCAGCATTGGCGATGGCGTCCTCAATGCGCTCGTGCACCACAATGCCCGGTTCTTCGTACAGGAATCGCGGCAGCAAGGTCTTGGGGCCGGCGATATGCACTTCCATGCCCATCTTGCGCATGCCGTAGATATCGGAACGGGCTACGCGGCTATGGAGTACATCACCGATGATAGCGACCTTCAAGCCTTCTAAATGCCCCTTATGTTCCTGAATGGTGAACAGGTTAAGGAGTCCCTGGGACGGGTGTGCATGGGCACCGTCACCGGCATTGAGGATAACCGGACTTACTACCCGGCTGGCGTACTCGGCTGCCCCTTCGGCCTTGTGGCGCATAACGATGGCGTCCACACCCATGGCCTCAATCGTGTAGAGCGTATCACGCAGGCTTTCGCCCTTGACGATACTGCTCGAACCAGCGGTGATGTTTACCACATCGGCCCCCAGATACTTACCGGCCAGCTCAAAGGACGTACGCGTGCGCGTGCTGGGTTCGTAAAACAGGGTGACAATGGATTTTCCCCGGAGGGCAGGCACCTTCTTGATATCCCGATGGATGATGTTCTTCATTTCCTTGGCCGTTTCGAGCACCAGCCGAATTTCCTCAGGGCTGAAATCCTCCAGTCCCAAAACATTCTTCCCACGCAGGGATAAAGTGTTTTTCTCCAAGTCATTCACTCCTTAACAGATTAACAGTAATAATTATACACTAATCTCGCATAAACATTCAAGGAGAAATCCATTGTCTTTTAAAAAACCTTGCATATACCAAAAAAGAGCTTTCCTATGCGTATGCATAAGAAAGCTCCAGTTTACTTAAACTTACAGCTATGCCAGGTATAAAACTAACAGGCTCCTCTTATGCGTATCGCGGTACGCATTTTAAAAAGGCAATGTATTTGCTTGTCCTTGAGCAGCTCTCGTCTGCTTTGTTAGTTATTATAGCGCGTCATAGGCCAAAAGGCAAGGAAAATCTCAGAGCGCCTTTTCAATTCTGGCGCCCCCCACCAGAACATCACCGTCGTAGAACACTACGAACTGTCCCGGTGTCACGGCACGCTGTGGCTCAGCAAAGTCCACCTGCAGCATGCCCTCCGACAGTTTTGTTAAGGTTGCCTTGGCCTCACGTTTGCCGTAACGAATCTTGGCCCAGAGCACCTGACCGTCCGTCACATCGTTAATCGCAATCCAGTTGGCGTCGCTGGCTAAAAGCCCCTTGGCAAATACGGCCTGATTGCCGCCTACCACAACTTCATTGCGCTCCGTATCAAGGCGATTCACATACAATGGCTCCGGGGCCGCAATGCCCAGCCCCTTGCGCTGGCCAATTGTGTAAAGCGGCACACCTTCATGACGGCCCAGCACCTTGCCCGTGCCGTCCACAATATTGCCCTTGTGCAGGCATTCCGGCCGGTGCGCACGCAAAAAGGCCTTGTAATCATCATGCGGCACAAAGCAGATTTCCTGACTTTCGGCTTTATGGGCCACAGGCAAATCCATATTTTCCGCCAGTTCGCGGACGTGTTCCTTGGTCATGCCTCCCAAGGGCAGTAAAATATGTGCCAGCGATTTTTGCGGCAGGCGATGCAGGGCATAAGACTGGTCCTTATGCTCGTCGAGCCCCTTTTTCACCACATAGCGGCCATTTTCCAACTGTTCCACCTGGGCATAGTGACCGGTAGCCAGATAATCTGCCCCCAGCTCTAAAGCCTTGTCCAGCAATAAGCCGAACTTCATGGAAGGATTGCACATAACACAGGGATTCGGCGTCCGTCCTTTAGCATATTCGCTGAGGAAATACTCGATTACATTTTCCTGAAACTCTTTGCGGAAATCTACCGTATAATGTTTTATGCCGAGTTTGTCCGCCACCCGGTGGGCATCAATTACACTGTCAGGCAGTTCGCCGCCCGCCAAATCCAAAGCGCCGCCGCGCCCCTCTTCTGATAACAGCATGGTAATGCCGATAACATCGTAGCCCTGCTCGAGCAGCAATGCCGCCGTCAAGGAACTATCAACACCGCCGCTCATGGCCACGGCTGCAATTTTCTTACTCAATATATACACCTTCCCTGCTTTCTTTTAAAACCTACTATTTTACTATATATTATTTTTGCACTTTCCTCAATACCCTGTGACGTCATTAGCAGGATTTTTCAGAACTCTTGCAGAAAAAAACTGTATAATAATTCGTATAGTAAAATTTTCTTTCACCAAAGGAGGCATAATTATGAATCCCAAGGCCATGTTTAATATTTCCTACGGTCTTTACGTCCTCACAGCCAATCTCGATGGCAAGGACAATGGCTGTATCATTAACACTGTCACCCAGGTTACCTCCGACCCCAATCAGATTACCATTGCTGTCAACAAAAGCAACTACACTAGGGATATGATTGCCGCCAGCAAAAAATTTACCGCCTCCATCATCAGTCAGGAGGCCAATTTTGAACTGTTTAAACGTTTCGGATTCCAGTCAGGGCGCGATACTGACAAATTTGCCGGTTTTTTTGACACCCAGCGCGGTGCTAATGGCTGCCGTATCATCACAGAGGGCACCAATGCCTATATCGCGGCTTATGTTACACAGGAAATCGACCTGGGCACCCATAGCCTCTTTATTGCCAGTGTCACGGATATGGATGTACTGAGCAGCACGCCGGCTGCCACTTATAGTTACTATCATCAGAATATCAAACCGAAACCGCAGCCCGTGCAAAACACCTCCGGCAAAACCATCTGGCGCTGCACAATCTGCGGCTACGAATATGAAGGAGATGAACTGCCGGCTGACTTTATCTGCCCCCTCTGCAAACACCCGGCCTCAGATTTTGAAAAAGTAAATTAAATATTAAATTGCTTTTTGACAGTAAAAGAGTTCTTAAAATTATCCCGTCAATCTGTGCACAGGGTTCACGGGGGAGTAATTTTTCTGCCTCCGCTAAACGACACACTTCGGAAAATAGCACTGTCCAGTTACCTGCGCCGGGCAGGCCAACGGCGCTCCTTTCAGCGTAGTTGCTTAGTGAGTGCCTACAGTGTGCCGGCCTTCGCTGCGCTCAGGCGGTCGCTCCCCGCATAAAAATCACTCCCCCGTTCGCCCCCAGCAACAGTCTATTCAATTGCCACGATCCCGTTGCTCCCGTTACAAGAACATCGATGTGCTTGTTACCTGTCACTGCGAAATAATCATTTTACACGGACGTCACTTAGGGCGGAGGTGGTGATGCTTTTCGCAGTGGAACGACTGTCCGAACGCAGTGAGGACTGGCCCACAAACAACAGTTCCTGGATACTTTGATGAATAATCGCGCCGCTGGCCTGCCCGGCGCAAAGTCGCTAAAAAGCCCAGTCGTTTGCTGGTGGGACATTTAGTGAAACAGCGAAAAGTATTACCACCTCCACCCGACTGCGCTGTAACAAATAAAACAAAGCAGGCATTGACTGTCAAACTACAATAAAAACCCAAAGGCCGTTGACCAAAAAGTCAACGGCCTTTTCCTGTAATAAGGGAACTCTCCCTTGTTTATTCGTAACGCAATGCCTCGATGGGGTCGAGCTTGGCTGCTTTCCTGGCCGGGTAAATGCCGAAAAACAAACCAATCCCCACGGCAAACATAAAGGACACCACAATCGGTGTGATGGTTATAACCGTAGTAAAATCCCCCAGCTGGGCAATAACCTTGGAGGCTATACAGCCCATACCGATACCGATAATACCACCGATTATGCCGATAACCATGGACTCTATCAAAAACTGCGTCATGATGTTCATAAAGGTCGCGCCCAAGGCCTTGCGAATACCAATTTCCCGGGTGCGTTCCGTAACGGACACCATCATGATGTTCATAATGCCAATGCCGCCTACTATCAGCGATATGCCGGCAATAGCTCCCAGGAGCAATGTCAGCATGGCGGTGGACTGATTGACTGTTTCCATCAAGCTGGTCAGATTTCTGACATTAAAGTCATCATCTTTGCCGGCCAGGATATGATGACGGCTGCGCAGGAGCGTTTCCACTTCGGCCTGCACCTGATCCATTTTTTCCTGATTAGTCACCTGAATGTTGATGGACTGCACGTATGTAATACCAAGCATACGTTCCTGTGCTGTGGTCAGCGGCACGTAAATCACATCGTCCTGGTCCTGCCCCACGGAGGACTGACCTTTCGACTCCAACAGGCCGATTACCTTGTAAGGCTGGTTATTGATACGGATATTTTTGCCCACAGGATTTTCCTTGGCAAAAAGATTGGACGCCACCGTAGTACCGATTACCGCCACACGGTTACGTTTATTCATATCATCCGTGGACACGAACGAACCGTAGCCAATAGTCAGGGCGCGGATGGACATGAATTCCGGCGTTACCCCCTGCACGCTCGTTTTCCAGTTGTTGTTTCCATAGACAACCTGATAAGACGACGACACTGACGGGGATACATAATCAATGTTCTTGATTTTGTCCTTAATCGCCTTGGCATCGTCATATTTGAGCGTCTGCATGGAACCGGCCGCGCCGCGGACACCGCCGCGGTTGGAAGAACCAGGGGAAACAATCAGCATATTGGAGCCCAGGCTGGCGATGGAATTGGTAACGTTGCTGCGTACACCCATGCCTACGGATACGAGAGCGATTACCGCTCCTACACCAATGATGATGCCCAGCATGGTCAAAAGGCTGCGCATTTTGTTGGCGTAGAGGGACGTCAATGCCATCTGAAAACTTTCTCTAAATAACATCCATCACCACGCCCCTTCCTTCGTCACGAGTTATTTTGCCATCACGCACCAGCAGCTGACGGCTGGCACAAGCGGCAATTTCCGGCTCGTGGGTGACGAGAATAATTGTGCGCCCCATGGCATGCATCTTCTGGAATATCTCCATGATTTCCTTGGTAGATTTCGTATCGAGATTACCTGTCGGTTCATCGGCCATGATGATATGCGGGTCATTGACCAGTGCCCTGGCAATGGCCACGCGCTGACGCTGACCGCCCGACAGCTCATTAGGCTGGTGACCGGCTCGGTCCCCCAGGCCGACAGCCTCCAAAAAATGCATGGCCTTTTCGAGCCTTTCCTTACGCCCTACACCTGAGTATACCAAGGGCAAAGCCACGTTTTCCAGGGCGGAAATACGCGAGAGCAGGTTAAAGTTCTGAAAGACAAAGCCGATTTTTTTATTACGCGTGATGGCCAGCTGGTCATCACTGAGGCCGGCCACTTCCTGACCGTCAAGTTTATACGAACCGACAGTCGGCCTGTCCAGGCAGCCCAAAATATTCATCAGCGTGGACTTACCTGAACCGGAGGGCCCCATCAGGGCGGCAAATTCGCCCTGATAGATGTTGGTGGTAATGCCATCCAAGGCCGCCACGGTTTCACCGCCGATTTTATAAAGTTTCTTTATATCCTTCAGCTGAATGGTGGCAGTGCGTGTTTCTTTATTTGTCATCGCATTTTTACCGCCCTTCTCACATTGGAGGTGGCCCCCCCCGATTGCTGCTGTTTTTTTTTGCGCTCGACGCAGTGGTCTTAGCCACATAGGTGCTGACCACGTTTTCCCCTTCGGACACACCATCCAGGATTTCCACATACTCGTCGCTGTAGATACCCGTAGACACATAACGGTTTTCCTGACTGCCGTCCGCATTTTTCACGATAACATAGGAACCGTTAGCATCTGTTTTCAAAGTAGAAATCGGCACTACCAAAGCGTCCGTCTTTTCCGCCGTGTTGATTTCCACGCGGGCGGTCATGGACGGCAGCAGCTCGTTATTCGGGTCATCTACATCCAGTGTCACATAATAGTAAATAACGCTGGCCGACGAAGAACTGCTGCTGGAGGAACTGCTGGACGTGTTGATGTTCCAGGAGTTGCTGGTATCCGTCTGGGAAATCTTCGATACCCGGGCGGTAAAGGTTTTACCGGTATAGCTGTCCACAGTGAAGGTTGCGGACTGCCCCACCTTCACATTACCGATATCCGTTTCATCGACCTTGGCCAGTATACGCTTGCTTGACAAGTCAGCAATACGCATGATGACCGTGGGGCTGCTGTTGCCCTGTACGGCCATGGTACCGGGAGTCTGCGGCTCGCCTACTACCACGCCGGACATCGGTGCCACAATGGTCATTTCGTTCATATTGGACTGGGATTCAGCCAGCGAGGAAACCGCTGTATCATAGCTCATTTTGGCGTCTTCCAGCTGCTCCTGGGTGTCAGCGCCAATGCTGTACAGGTATTGAGCCCGTTCATACTTGGATTTGGTATTGTTAACCTTATACTGGGCCTGATTACGTTTTTCTTCATAATCCGTAGCGTCCAGTGTAGCGACAATCTGACCGGCGGTCACGGTATCATTTTCCTTGACCAGCACATTTTTTATCCGGGCCGTTACCTTGGAGCTTACCTCGACGGAATTCACTGGGCGAATCGTCCCGGTAGCCGAAACGGTGGATTTTAGATTCATTCTGGTGACGGGCGTGGTTTCCACGGCAGCCGCCTGTTTTGCAGCCTGTTGTTGCGTGTAGTAGTTATAGCCGCCAGCGGCACAGGCTGCCACCAGCACCACGGCAATGGCGGCTTTTATCTTCCAATTAAGTTTCATTTAGCTACCTCATTTCCTGCCAGTTCTTCTGCTACCTTACGGGTACTGGCTGCAGACGCCTCCGGCGCCGTCCCTGTCTGTGGTACAGCCATAACCTTATCGACATTTGTTTCAAGCTGGGCAGCTGCCGCTTTTTCCTCTGCGGTCAGCTCCATTCCCATGGCATTTTCCACAGCTGCCTTGTAGCGTGCATAGTCATACTGGGCGCTGATATAGTTAAGACGTGCCTTTGACAAGGCCTCCTGAGCGTCGATGATATCGAGCATCAGCCCTTCACCGGCCCGGTATTTTTCCCTGGCGATAAAGGCATCTTCTTCCGCCTGATGAACAGCGTCCTGCGTGGAATTAAGACGTTTTTCCGCCTCGCGCATATTGTAATAGGCCTGCCGCAAATTATAATCAACCGTTTCCTGGTCTTTCAGCAAGGTCAGTTTCGCTACGTCCAGCGCCGTCTGTGCCGCTTTTACCTGCGCGCTGGTGACACCGCTGTCAAAAATATTCCATGACAGCCCCACAGTTGCCGAGGCACCATAATCATTAGTGCTGGACGGATTGAACTGATTGGACTGATTTACTCCCAGCGACAGGTTAAGGCTCGGCAGATAGCCGGCCTTGGCTGCTTTGACCGTCTGCTCCTGCTGGGCCAGCTTGTTTTTATCGATAAGCAGGTCTTTGCGGTTGTTATACGCGTAATCAATACAGCCGCCCAGTTCCTTATCAAAGCCCACATAACTGAAATCCGTGGTAAGATTCAAGGGTTCACTACGGTTGATATTGATATAATTGCGCAGCGAGGCCAGACTCACCTCATAGCTGTTTTCCGCTTTAATCAGATTCTGCCGCGCGTCACTCAGTTCCACCTGTGAGCGGATAACATCAATACGGGCTTTGGAACCGGCCGCATAAAGCTGGCTGACATTCGTAAAATGCTCCTGATATTTATCCACTGTTTCCTGACGCACAGCCACGGTTTTCCTGGCCTCCAAAGCGTCATAATAGGCCTCGATAACGCTGAGTTTCAAATTCTCCTGCGCGCGCTGTGTTGTCAGGTCAGCTGCCTCCATACCGAGTTCCGCCTTTTTGATATTGGCCTGATTCCTGCCACCGCTGTACAGAGGCAATTTCCCCGTTACCCCGATACTATTGCTGTCACGGCGCTGGGTGTCCTTGCTTTTGCTCGTACTGAGGCTGTCAGTGGCCGTCACACTGAAACCGTTATTGCCTTTGGCCTCGTCCAAAGCATATTTCGCGGTGTCCTCCCCTTTTTGGGTTATTTTCAGACTGGTATTTTGTGACAGGGCCATATTGATGGCGTCCTGCAAACTCAAATCCGCGGCCTGCGCCCCGGGCATGGTCAGCAGCAAAGCCGTAAACGTGCCGCCTGCCTTTATCCAACGTGCCAATTTCACGAAGATTCCTCCTCAATTATGTTATATCCATACATTATCATATTTTACCATATTTTTATTTTGGGGTGGAGTAAAATGTATGATATATGATAAGATAAGGACGTTGTAATTTTATGTGAAAACTATTAAATTTTGCTTAGAAACAGGTGTTTTTTTCGTGGATAATCCATATCTTGACCAGGCCCGGGAGCTCTTGCGCAAATTCTACGGCTATCAGGACTTTCGTCCGGCGCAGCGCCCTGTGGTCGAAAGCCTTTTATCCGGGCAGGATACGGTGGCCATCATGCCCACCGGTGCCGGCAAATCCATTTGCTTTCAGCTGCCGGCGTTGGTTTTTCCCGGTATAACGCTGGTTATATCGCCCCTGATATCCCTGATGAAGGACCAGGTGGACTCCCTGCTCGAACAGGGAGTGCCTGCCACTTATATCAACAGCCAGCTTTCCCTTGATGAATCACAGCAGCGGCTGGCCGCCATTGCCGCCGGCCGGTACAAACTCATTTATGTGGCACCGGAACGGCTCGACACCGATTATTTCCGGTATATTATCGAACAACAGGAAATTTCTATGGTCGCAGTGGACGAGGCTCACTGCCTGTCCCAATGGGGGCACGATTTCCGCCCCAGCTACCGGCAGATTGCCCCCTTTATCGCCAGTCTCCCCCAGCGGCCGTTGGTCAGTGCTTTTACCGCTACGGCCACGCCCGAAGTCAAAGAAGATATCGTAACTCTCCTGCACCTGCGCCAGCCGCGTATCCATGTTACCGGTTTTGACCGCCCCAACCTCTACTTTGAAGTGCGCCGCGGCGAGGACAAGAAAAAATATATCACCGGTTTCATAAAAAAACACCCCGAAGAATCAGGCATTATCTATGCTGCCACACGCAAAGAAGTGGACAGCCTTTATGAGTACTTAAAGAAGAAGAAATTCGCCGTAGGACGCTATCATGCCGGCATGTCAGACAAAGCCCGCAATCAAGCGCAGGAAGATTTTCTCTACGATAATGTCCAGGTCATTGTCGCCACTAATGCGTTCGGCATGGGCATTGACAAGTCAAATGTCCGCTATGTTATCCATTATAATATGCCCAAGAATATCGAGGCTTATTATCAGGAGGCCGGCCGCGCCGGCCGTGATGGCGAACCGGGCAGCTGTATTCTCCTGTTCTCCCCGCAGGACGTTATGACACAGAAATATCTCATTGACGTGTCAATTGAAAACGAGGAGCGCAAGGCCCATAATTTGGGCACCCTGCAAAAGATGGTGGACTACTGCCACACCCCGGAATGCCTGCGTCATTTTATCATTCATTACTTCGGCGGTGCCAGCACGGACGTCACCTGTGACAACTGCGGCAACTGCAAAGCCGGGCTGGAACGGATTGACGTTACCATCGACGCCCAAAAAGTATTCTCCTGCGTCTACCGCATGCATGAATCCTTCGGCCTGACGCTGGTGGCGCAGGTACTAAAAGGCTCTAAAGACAAGCGCGTCAGGGAGCTGCATTTTGATAAGCTCTCCACCTTCGGCTTATTTAAGGAACGGACGCTGGCCGATATCAAACTGCTCATTCAGCGCTTTATCGCCACGGATTACCTGGCATTGACGGAAAGCAAATATCCCGTAGTCACCCTGCGGCCGTCTGCTTATCCCGTCCTCAAAGGGCAGGAAAAAGTCTATCAGGCCGTACCCCAGCCCGAAAGGGAAAAAGAGCCCGCCGCGCCGGAGCTCTTTGACCATCTGCGCCATCTGCGCAAAGAAATTGCCACCCGGGAACATGTACCACCGTATGTGGTCTTTTCCGACGCCACCCTGCGTGATATGTGCCGCGTCCAGCCGCAAAGCCTGGACGAAATGCTCACAGTCAAAGGTATCGGTGAACAGAAACTGCGCAAATACGGTCAGGAATTTCTGGAGTGCCTTCAGAAAAACAAATAAACAACAAAAAATACGTTGGCGAAAAACGCCAACGTATTTTTTACTTACAGAGATATTATTGTTCCGTGCCCGGTTTGGTATTGGCTTTATCCTGAGCACTCTTCAGCGGTCTCCAGGTACGGAGGGATTTACGGCGGATTTCACTCTTGCCTGCCGGCGTCTGTTTCCAGTAGTTGCCGCTCTTGTCAAGCGCCGGTTCCCAGTCACCATAGGTCGGATTCGGCAAAACGATGAAACGCTTGCCAAATTCACTCTTATGAGCATCTACGAGAGCGTTGCGTTCCTTCTGGCTCTTATGGTAGGAGCCAATCGGCAAATCACCCGTGTTGTCACCCATGAATACTACCACATCATAGTCCTTCATAACCTGCTGGAAACGTTCCATCTTATCGCTCTTGTCAGTCTTCAAAAGCATGTGCTTTTTATCAACCTGCGGAAAACCGAGAGCTTTCATATTCTTAACAGAACCTTCGTACTGGGTTTTCATGCTGCGGTTAGTGACATAGAAGATTTCCACACCCAGCTTGTCAACTGCCTGCAGGTATTCCGTTGCCCCCGGCATAGCCGTTGCTTTAGCAGCTGCGCACCATTCATCCCAGGTAGCATTGCTGTAGGCATTGCCTGTACCAATCAAACCAGCCTCAAAAGCGCTGTTGTCCAAAACGGTTTCATCAGCGTCCAGAACAATAGCCAGCGGCTTGTCGCCTTTTTTATGATTAGCCACCGCTGCTTTTACACGGTCAAGGGCTGTGTTGTAAGCCTGATAGCAAAGTTCACGATATTCCGCGGAGTTCTGGAACCATGCCACAGCCATGCCCATTTCATTGTTCAGCTGTTCCTGAGTGTAGTTTGCCGGTACATCGGCAGCATAGCTGGTGGACAGCGGCGTTGCCAACACAGACACACCCATAGTCACTGCCAGCAATAAGCTATGTTTCTTACCTAAGAATTTCATCTAAACATCCCCTTAAAATATCACTTGCAGGCCTATAGAAAAAGGCAACCCTCAATTAGAAAGTTGCCTTTTTCAGCCTGATTACGGCTTTTTTATTACATCATGCCGGGCATGCCCATACCCGGGGCACCGCCAGCCGGCATAGCCGGTTTTTCTTCCGGCTTATCAGCAACCAGCGTTTCCGTGGTCAGAACCATGGAGGCGATGGAGGCAGCGTTCTGCAGAGCGGAGCGCGTAACCTTAGCCGGGTCAACGATACCAGCTTTAATCATATCAACGTATTCGTTCTTGAGAGCGTTGAAGCCGATGCCGTCACCAGCCTTCTTCACTTCTTCAACAACTACGGAGCCTTCGAGGCCGGCGTTGTCAGCAATCTGACGAACCGGTTCTTCGATAGCACGGCGAACGATGTTTACGCCAACCTTTTCGTCGCCTTCCACGTTGATTTTGTCGAGTGCCGGCAGAATGTCGATGAAGGTCGTGCCGCCACCAGCTACGATACCTTCTTCAACAGCAGCACGGGTTGCGTTGAGGGCATCTTCGATGCGGTACTTCTTGTCCTTCATTTCAACTTCGGTAGCAGCACCGATTTCGATAACAGCTACGCCGCCAGCCAGTTTAGCCAGACGTTCCTGCAGTTTTTCCTTGTCGAAATCAGAAGTCGTTTCGGCAATCTGTTTCTTAATCTGAGCTACGCGGGCTGCAATAGCGTCCTTATCGCCTACACCATCAACGATAGTGGTTTCTTCCTTCGTGGAACGAATCTGACGAGCGCGGCCAAGGTCGTCGAGCGTTACGCTGTCGAGCTTGCGGCCGAGTTCTTCGCTGATAACCGTACCACCCGTGAGGATAGCGATATCTTCGAGCATAGCCTTGCGGCGGTCGCCAAAGCCCGGAGCCTTCACAGCCAGAGCCTTGAAGGTGCCGCGGAGCTTGTTGACAACGATGGTCGTCAGAGCCTCGCCGTCTACATCTTCAGCGATAACAGCCAACTGCTTGCCCTGTTTTACAACCTGTTCCAGAATCGGCAGGATATCAGCAATAGCGGAAATCTTGCGGTCCGTAATCAGAATGTACGGGTCATCGAGAACAGCTTCCATCTTGTCCGTATCCGTTACGAGGTACGGGGAGATGTAGCCGCGGTCAAACTGCATACCTTCTACAACAGAGAGGTTCGTAGCCATGGACTTGGATTCTTCTACGGTGATAACGCCGTCCTTGCCAACTTTTTCCATAGCCTCAGCGATGAGTTCGCCCGTTTCTTCGTTAGCGGAAGAAATCGTAGCAACCTGAGCGATATCAGCCTTGCTTTCAATCGTCTTAGCCTTGGACTGGATTTCGTCAACCAGAGCAGCTACAGCCTTGTCAATACCCTTTTTGATAATCATCGGGTTGGCACCGGCAACAACGTTGCGCATACCTTCACGAATCATAGCCTGTGCGAGCAGCGTTGCCGTCGTCGTACCATCACCAGCGATATCGTTGGTCTTGGTAGCAACTTCTTTAACGAGCTGTGCGCCCATGTTTTCGAACGGATCTTCGAGTTCAATGTCGCGGGCAATCGTTACACCATCATTGGTGATGGTCGGAGCGCCGAATTTCTTTTCGAGCACTACGTTGCGGCCTTTCGGGCCAAGGGTTACTTTTACGGCATTAGCCAGTGCGTCAACACCGCGGCCCAGAGCGCGGCGAGCCTCTTCGTCAAACAGAATCTGTTTAGCCATTTATATTACCTCCAGAAAATACACTTAATTAGAGAATTGCCAGAATGTCGCTTTCACGGACAATCAGATACTCTTTATCGTCAACTTTGACTTCAGAACCAGAGTATTTGGAGAAAACAACCGTATCGCCGGCTTTAACCTCCATAGCAGCGCGTTCGCCGTTTTCCAGGAGCTTGCCCGTACCCACAGCTACAACCGTGCCCTTCTGGGGTTTTTCCTTAGCCGTATCCGGCAGTACAATACCGCTGGCGGTCTTTACATCGCCCTCAGCAACTTCAATGACAACTCTTTCGCCCAATGGCTTAATCATAGGTATCTTCCTCCTATATCATGAAATACGTTGTTAAATTGTTAGCACTCGTTAAGTCTGAGTGCTAAGCACAGTTCTTATAGTAATATTTTTTAGTCAAAATGTCAATATCTATTCAGCAAAAAGTCAAAAAAACAAAAACAGGCTTATCATTGCCTGCCGGCTGAAAAAAACGTATAATAATATAGAAATTCGCTTAGAGGAGTGTCTCTAATTATGAATCTTTCTGTATCCGCTTTAAGTAAAATAGCAGCGCTGGCGTCTGTCAGCATCGTTGTTGGCGTAGCGGCTGTCGGCAGTATTTCCGTTTCCCTCACCAACCAGAACAAGGTGATTATGGGTGTACAGGCCCATGGCACCAGTCTGGCCGGCATGAGCCGCGAGGAGGCCCGGCAGTTCTTCACCGGGGTGGCCAATAACCGGCTGAACCGCAAGGCAGCTGTTTTAAGCTATAAGGACCGCAGTTTTACCATTAACCCGGCCGATATCAAGCTGCAGGGCAATATTGACAAGGCCGTAAACGAGGCCTATAACATCGGGCGTGACGGCTCTGCTGCCCAGAACATAATCATGCAGATGTACTACGCCATGTTTGGCAGGTCTGTCACCATGGACGCGAGCTTTGACGAACAGCTGCTAAGCGACAAGCTGCTGCAGATAAAACAGTCACTGGACACGCCGCCTGTCAATGCCACAGCAATGCTGCAGGCAGACGGCACTATCAAAAAAACACCGGCTGTCACAGGGCTGACACTGGATATTCAGCCGCTTATCACGGCCATGACGCCTGAATTGCAGCAGATGAATCTGACTATCAAGCTCCCGTTAGAGCCGGCCGAACAGCCCCCCTTTATCCAAGACGCAGATTTAGCCGCTATGGACACTGTGCTCAGCTGCTACACTACCAGCTTTTATCCCGGTGACCGTGGCGATAACATCGGCCTGGCCGCCGACAAATTGGAAGGCGCTTTGATAAAGCCCGGTGCCTCCCTATCCTTCAACACGCTGGTTGGCAAACGCACCCGTGAGGCCGGTTATAAAAACGCCGGTGTCATTGTCAACGGCGAACCGGCCGTCGACGTGGGCGGCGGTGTATGTCAGGTCAGCTCCACGCTATATAATGCCATTTTACTGGCCGGTCTTACGCCCGTGGAACGCACAGGGCATTTTATTCCGTCAAGCTACGTACCGGCTGGCCGTGACGCCACCGTTGCCGATGACCTCATTGATTTTGTTTTCCGCAATCCCCTGCCCCATCCTGTATATCTGACCGTGGGCAATACAGGCACCCGCCTGACAGTATTTGTACTGGGAACCAAAGCCGATTTAAAAGGACAAACCATTTCCCTGATTACCGAAGGTGCCGCCTTGAAACCGTCCCTTTACCGCCTCTGGCGTCAGAACGGCGAAATCATTGATAAAGAGTATCTTCATACAGACAGCTATAATCCCCCCAAACCTCAGGCCTGATAAATAAAAATAAATAAAATTAAGCCAGCACCTTTCAAAATGAGCGTGCTGGCTTTTATAACGCCGTTGTTCCAGTTTTGCCATAGGCAAAACTTCCTCTTGGCGTTTCAACGAGGCGGGAGATATGCTCGCCGCCTGTTTTGGTATTCGTGCCCCCACCTGCTGAGGTGGGGGACATTTTCTTGCCTCGTTATAATATCTTAAGTTTAGCAGATTCCTGTCAACATATAGAAGAGAATACAAAGGAAGGGCACGAGGAATTTCAGCCCCATGATTACAGCAATGTCAAAATACGATTCGTTATGCGTCAGACCGCAGATGGCCAGCAACGTAACCAACGCGCCGCAATGCGGTACGGGGTCGATGCCGACAGACGCCACGGCGACAATACGGTGCAGTACCTCCAAGGGAATCCCGGCGGCAATAGCCATCGCTGCCCACTGGTCACCCAGAGCCGACAAGGCGATGGTCAGACCACCGGAGGCCGAACCTGTGATACCACACATGATGTTAGTGGTGATAACGGCTGACAGCAGCGGTCCAAAGGAGGCCGCAATACCCACGAGCCATTCCGTCACCGGAGCAAAGCCCGGCATAGCGGTGATAACGCAACCGAAAGCATAGCCCGAGGCAACATTCAATGCTGCCGAACCGGAGGACAGGGCTGCGTAGTTTACCGTAGGCAGGAAACCATCCGTAACCTTAAGCCGCTTGCGGCCGATGATAGCAGCGGCAATACTGCTGAGAATCAAGGCCACGCTGATGGACCAGATAGCAGACACCTTACCTACCTGCGAGGCCAGCAGGGAGAGTTTAAGCGGCCCAAAAGCTGCTAAGCTGTCCTCGTTCCAGTGAAAGCCCCACTCCCAGCCGAAGGGATTGGACAGCACCACGTTGATGACAATAACCATCAGCAGGGGCACCATCGCCCAGTACCATGGAATGTTAATTTTTGGGTTACGCTTTTTGCGGCCGTCACTGCCGTGTTCACCATAGCCTTCCCCCTGTGCCTGCAGCTGTTTAGCCCGGCGGCCAATCCAGCCCCAGCCGATAAGCAGGAATAAAATCGAGGCAAACAGGCCGATACCCGGAGCAGCCCAGGTGCTTGTCTGAAAATATGAGGACGGAATAATATTCTGAATTTGCGGAGTTCCGGGAAGAGAAACCATCGCAAAGGAAAAGATACCTACCCACAAAGCCGCCGGCAGCAGTCTCTTCGGTATATCTGCTTTCTTAAATACCACCGCGCCGAAAGGATACATGACAAAGGCCACGACAAACACCGACAGGCCGCCGTAAGTCAAAGCGCCACAGCCCATGAGCACCGCTAAGATGGCCCGCTTTTCCCCTAAAACGTCCACAATCTTACCGGCAATGGCCGATGCCAGACCGCCTTTTTCCATCAATTTTGCGAACACCGCACCAAATAAAAATACTGGATAATATGTCTTTACATATTCAGCCAGGCGGGTCATATAGAGCTCACTGTATACCGGCAAGATATCAAACATACTCGCCAGAGCTGCCAGACCGGCAAAAAACGGCGCAATCAGAATAATTGACCAGCCGCGGTAGGCAAAATACATAAGTCCTAAAAGTGCTAATCCTATACAAAGTGCTTCCATGGTGTCCAAAGACTCCCCTCAATAAGAAATATGCTATCCCCGATAGTCGTATATAAATGGAAAAAAATAAGCTCCGATACTCATCGGAGCTGCTGCTAAAAAGCAACTAATCCATAGAACTGAATGAAATGTATGAGCATTTCTCCCCGCCGAAAATATCGACGGGAAAAACTTTTCGACAAATAGGCAAAATAAAAGCTCCTCCCGCGCAGGGAAGAGCTATCTTACGCTACTCGAAAATACCCACACTAACTCAGGTCCTAAATCTTCTCAGTACCGATAAATCTCCATCCCCATCACTCGCAGGTCCAAGGAACCAGCACGGCTCCTAGCGGCGATTGTCAATCAGGCAGTTCTCCTGGCTCCAGATCTTTGCTCACCTACGCCTTCCCAGAGATAAATCTCCAGTGACATAACTATGCAGGCTCACTCCCTGTTACAGTGGCGGGACCGCGCCGGCTTATACCGGCTTCCCTATTAAGTCTCAGACACCTGATCCAATCCATATTCTATTGGTCTTTTCGTTTACAGTATGTATATTAGCATAAATTATTTTTATTGTCAATGCAATAAAATATTTTTCTCGGAAAACCTAAAAAGACCATCACCGGAATCCCGGCGACGGTCTGCTGTGTTATTGCTGAGTGCGGACAACTTCTACTTCCACATAGTCAATAGGACCGGAAATAGGTACCGACGGTTTGCGAACCTTAGCCGTAACAGACTTAAAGTGCGGATACTTAGCCAGCAGTCTGTCACCCATGTGCGCTGCTAAAGCGCCGAGCATCTGATAACGCTTATTTTCCGTGATATCTTTGACAATGTCATAAACAGCTGCCGGGTCTACGCCGTCTTTGAGTTCATCAGTGTCGGCCATTCTGTCGTCCTTGGTTTCGACCTCGATGTCCACATAGAATTTCTGTCCCTGTTCGCGTTCGTATTCATAAACGCCATGAAAACCGTAAAACATCATGTTGTGGATTCTAATCTTTGCCATTGTGGTCACTCCTATCACTAATAAATACACCTGTTATCACAAGGTTCTTATACTTTGTCTATTTCGTGATAGTTATGAAAAATCCTGCCACATCAATAAATTATTCTGTAAACATTTTATCCCAGGCAGCATAAGAGGAAATCAAAAAGCACAGCAAGACAATAAATAAATCTCCCATAGCTCTTACTCCTTTGGCAAATAGAAAAAAACAGGAGAGGCAGGCGCCTCTCCCTACAACGTCATCACATCACCCGACGAGCGCCAACGTAGCAGCCGCCCCAATAGGAGCTGTCTAAAGATGCTACACTAACACCGCGACTGGAAGACGCATGAATAAACTGACGGTCGCCAAGGTAAATGCCCACATGGGACACTCCCGGTGCATACGTCGAAAAGAATACCAGATCCCCCGGCATCAGTTCCCCAGTGGGTGAACCGTAATCGTACTGCACATCAGCTGTACGCGGCAGGGAAATACCTGCATTTGCAAAGACATACTGGACATAACCGGAGCAGTCAAAACCGCTCGGGCTGGTACCACCAAATACATACGGAACACCGAGGTACTGCATGGATTCGGAAATAATGGTACGGTTGATGTAGTTGCTGCCATGCGATACTACCGGCATGGATTTGCCGAGCAGTGCTGCATAAGTAGACGAACCTACCTGTCCATCGACATCCATACCATGGGATGCCTGAAATGCCTTTACCGCCTCAGCTGTTGCAGGACCGAAATCCCCATCTGCCGATACGTCATAGCCAAGACGGACCAATTGTCCCTGTATCTCAGCTACATCTGTGCCTTGGTCCCCCACACGAAATGCCGAAGCACTGCAAAGGGAAAACCAGCACATAAGGATCATGGACAGCGCAAACACGCGCTTAGTTGCTTTACTCAAAAAGCCAACTCCTCTCTCTGTTCGCTTACGAGGTTAGCTGCCGGGCTCGGGTAGAGAAGACCACCCGCTGCATTATTCACACAGTCGACAAAGCGCTGTGCAATCGTGAAGTTCGCCCCAAAAGTTTGGTTCCCCCGCTCCTGGGCTGGATTCAGCTTAATCCTATGTTCTTTTTTACCCATATATACAGATACGGCAAAATTTGCCGTAGACCTGCCTGTGTTTGCCGAAATTGCTTTTTGTATATCTTTAAACAATTTTCAGTTTGTTTTCAGAATTCATTCCGGCATGAAAAGTGGCTGTCATCACTGACAGCCAACCTATTTACATTATGTTGTATAAGCAATCAATAAGCCGAGTTTTGTTCCGCCAAAGGCGGCGACAATCATTTATCTAGGCATAACGGTTACCCGTCAGCTCAAGCGACTCAACCCGGAAGGTTCCGCGGGCCGCATCATCCCTTCCCTATTTGGTCTTGCTCCGTGTGGGGTTTACCCAAGCCAGCCAGTCACCTGACTGCTGGTGCGCTCTTACCGCACCTTTCCACCCTTACCAGATAAATCTGGCGGTCTAAATCTCTATGGCACTATCCCTAAGGTCACCCTCGCTGGACGTTATCCAGCACACTGCCCTATGGAGCCCGGACTTTCCTCATCTGATGTCAAAGCATCAGCCGCGATTGTCTTGACAACTTATATCAACAGTTGAAAGTATAACATATTTATTACGTATATGTCAAATTTGGTCTTAAATTCTCTATTACTTCTGATAAAGTCCCTGTCCCCGATAGTACAATGCGCCTAAAGAAAGCAAACCACGGGCACAGAGTTCTACACACATGGCTGCCCATACACCGGCCAGGCCATAAGCCTGTGCCAGATAAACAGCCAACGGAATGCGGATGCCCCACATGGCAACCAAATTTAAAACGGTGGGCATTTTTGTTTCCCCGGCACCGCGGAAAACACTAGTGACGACAATCCCGGCAGCGAAGAGCGGTTCAGCCCAGGCCTCAATGCGCAGGATTTGCGTGCCAGCAGCAATGACCGCCGCGTCACCGGACAGGAGCGCCATCATCTGCGGCGCAAAAATATACATAACAATGCCCATCACGAACATGACGAACATGCCGAGGCCGGCACTAACCCAGCCAAAGCGGCTGGCCAGTTCCGGACGCCCGGCGCCAACACTTTGCCCTACCAGCGTCTGGGCCGCCGTAGCCACCCCGATTCCCGGCATATAGCAAAGACTTTCGGCCGTGATAGCAAAGGAATTAGCTGCCAGGGCAACCGTGCCCAACGGGGCGACAATGCAGGTAAAGGCCACATAGGCACTTCCCATGACAATCTGTTCCAAAGCCATGGGAATGCCCAGTATCGTGGCTTTACGCAATTCCTTTTGCCAGCACAGCAGCTGTTCTTTACGATAACGGAGCAGCCGTGACCTGCGCAGCAACACGTACAGCATAGCTGTCATGCAGCATAATTCTGCCAGAACTGAGCCTAAGGCCACACCGGCGGCGCCCATATCGCCGCCAGGAATCCAGATACACCAGCCAAACACCTCGACCGTACGGGCCGGGAAAATCAGCAGGGCGTTAAAGATAACATCGAGCAGACACATGAGCACACTGAGCAGGCTGGGAATTTTCATACTGCCGCTGGCCTGCAGCATGGACGCGGCAGCAAAGTTCACCGCCAGAAAAGGCAGGCCGAGGGAATATATCCCCAGATACAGCGAGGCATCAGCTGCAATATCAGCTGTACCGCCCAGTAAGAACGGCAGCCGGCCGCTGAGCGCCGCACAGCCCAGACCCAGTGTCAGACTGAAAAAGAATACCGCCCACAGGCCATGACGCACCAGGCTCCGGGCTTTTACATCCTCACCGGCACCAATGGCCTGCGCCAGCTGAATAGTGTACCCCATAGACATGGCAAAGGCCACGCCGCCGATAAGCCAGGTCGTGGAATTTACCAGACCGATGGCCGCGGCCGCGCCGGCGCCAATCATACCTACCATGGAGGCATCAATATACTGCATCATCACCGTGGTGATTTTCGCCATGATAGCCGGTACACTGAGCTGCCAGGTCAGCGTTACCAGTTCCCAAAAAGTAAAGGGCTGATTTTTTCTAATCCGCCCTAAAAGATTCTTACGCATTTATTTTAATTCCACCACCGTGGCACCTGTGCCACCTTCGTTTATATCAGCAAACTGGAAACTCAGGACATTGCGATGGCTTTTGAGGTAAGCATGCACACCCTTGCGCAGGGCCCCCGTGCCCTTGCCGTGGATAATCAGCACCTGGGAAAGTCCGGCGATGATGGCGTCATCAATGAACTTGCCCAGCACCATTTCAGCCTCGTCCACCATCATGCCGCGAATGTCGATATCGCGGCCGATGTTCTGCGTTTTCTGCAGGAAACTCGACGACTGGGAATTTTTGCGGCTGCCAGAGGCTGCCGGCTTTTTCTCCTCCACCTTATGCGCGATAAAGGTGCAGGCATTGGCCTTGATTTTGGTACGCAGGGCGCCGACCTGTACTGTCAGGTCTTTGCCCTGAATTTCCATGACCGTGCCCTTTTGGTCAAGTTTTTTCACATAGACGGTATCACCCACGCGGATTTTACTCAGGTCTATGCGCTGGCCTACGCCCTTTTGCGCCATAATGCCAGGATTAGCCTTGGCTGAGGCCTCATTGAGGCGGCTGCGTGCCTCGGCAATAGCCTGCTGACGGGCCTTGATACCCAGGTCATCAAACTGTTCTTTCAGCTGGCTGATAACCTCTTCTGATTCACGCCTGGTCTGACGGATAAGCGCCGCACTCTTGTCCTTGGCCTTGCGCAGGATATCGCCCTTCTTCTGATTGAGCTCCTCCTTGGCCTTCAGCAGTTTTTCTTCCAGTTTCTTCACCTGCGCCTGCCGTTCGGCAATATCGGCATTACGCTGTTCATACATCATCTTTTCGTTTTCCAGCTGATTTATGACGTGCTCAAACTGTGCATGGTCAGCCTTCACTAGCTGCTGTGCCCGGAGGATTAAGGAATCGGCCAGTCCCAGGCGGCGGCTGATGGCAAAGGCATTGCTGGCACCCGGAATGCCAATCAGCAGGCGGTACGTCGGCCGCAGGGTTTCGATATCAAATTCCACGCAGGCATTTTCAATCCCCTCCCGGGTATAGGCAAAGGTCTTTAATTCGGAATAATGCGTTGTGGCCACCGTCGTGGCCTTGACGGCCAACAGTTTTTCCAAAATAGCCATGGCCAGGGCCGCGCCCTCTTCGGGGTCCGTGCCGGCCCCCAGCTCATCGAGCAGCAGCAGGTCATCGCTTTCCACCCTGTCCAAAATCCGCACAATATGTGTCATGTGAGCCGAGAAGGTGGACAGGCTCTGCTCAATGCTCTGCTCGTCCCCAATATCGGCATATATATTCTGGTACAGGGCGATTTCCGAACCCTGTTCCACAGGCAGATAGAGGCCGGACTGCGCCATAAGCACCATGAGGCCCAACGTCTTCATGGTGACAGTCTTACCGCCGGTGTTCGGACCGGTAATCAGCAGCATGCGGTAATCCGTGCCAATGGTGATATTGGTCGGCACAACCTTGTCCTTATCTATCAGCGGATGGCGCGCCCCGGTGAGCACCGTGCGGCCTTCCTCATTGACCTGCGGACGCACAGCCTTCATTTTGCCGGCCAGCCGGGCTTTGGCAAAGGCAAAGTCCAGGCCGCCCAGAATTTCGCTATTTGCGGCCAAGGTTTCGCGTTCACGGCTTACTTCCCCGGACAGCTGCCGCAAAATCCGCTGGATTTCCTGCTCCTCAGCCAAGGTCAGCTGTTTCACATCGTTATTTAATTCCACCACGGCCATAGGCTCGATAAACAGGGTGGAACCGCTGGCCGACTGGTCATGAATCAGGCCTGGGAAATGGGCCCTGTACTCCGCTTTTATCGGAATAACATAACGCTCATCACGAACCGTGACAATCGCGTCCTGAAACATTTTCTGGTACGCACCATCGTGGAGAATGTTATTTATCTTATCCTTAATGCGCACCTGCGAGGATTTGAGCTCGCGGCGGATACGGCGCAGCTCCACGCTGGCATCTTCACGCATATTGCCATGTTCATCAATGACATTATTAAGATTGCGCTCGAGCTGGCCCAAAATTTCAATGCCGCGGGCCCATTCCTTTAAAATGGGCGCCTCAATTTCCAAGTCACGGAAGAAATACTTTACTGTGCGCATGGCATACATAATGCTCATGACATTCTGCAATTCTTCCAGTTCCAGTACCGCCCCCTTGCCGGCCTTTTTCAAAATCAGGCGGATATCGCGAATGCCGCCCAGCGGCGGCGCGGCAAACGAGCTTACCTTCAGGGCCTCCCCTGTTTCCTCCTGCCACTGGCTGACTTCATCAAAGTCAGCACTCGGGCAGAGTTTCCGGGCCTTTTCCTTGCCCAGGGTGGAGCTTGCCTGTTCGGCCAGCATGGCGGTAATCTTTTCATATTCTAGTATCTTAAAGGATGTTTGTTCCATTTGTTTATAAAACTCCTCGGAAATAATGACCTCTGGTAATGTCGCTGCCTTCCTGTGTCTTTAAAGCTGCCTCCTGTACTTCATCCAGGTCAGCCGGCAGTTTCATAGCCTGCACATAAGCCCTGACTATGGCTGTTATTTCTTTTTCGGTCATAGCCTTGGCCTCAATCTGCAAAGTATCTACCCCCGCCGCCTTGAATTTCATGGCATGCGGCAGCATGGAAAGCGTCTTGCTGTTCAGAACGTGCATGTGGCAGAACTGGTCCATCCGCAGGGGGAATACAGCCTCCTTGCGGTCCTTCAGCGCATAGCGTCCCTGCGTGCAGGGATGGCTGCAGGCGCCTTTGTCCACATTTCCCAGGAAACTGCCTGTCACGCAGTATTCGGACACCATCAATTCCAGCCGGCCATGCACAATAGCACTTAACGGCAGGGGACTGTGTTTGGCCAGCCCTTCCATCTGCTGCCACTTAAGCTCCGGCGACAAGGTGGCCGAGGCCATGCCGTAATCCTTAAAGAAGGACAACGTGCTCTTATTGTAGGCAATCAGGGAATAATCCGCATGAACGGCAAAATCCGTCAGCCGTTTTACCAGGGCCGCCTGCGCGATGTTATGCACATGCACTGCTGCCGGGGGGAATTTTTTTGCTGCCGTAAGGATTTTCTCAAAGAAAGGCTGTGCATCGTCCTTCATAATCCGCGGCAGATTGAAGTCCAGGCGCACGTTGGCTTTTTGTGCTAAATGCCAGGCCTTTTCGTAGTCCATAACCGTAATGGCCTCGTGTTCGTAAGACTCGCCGCCAAAGATAATGCCATCGGCACCACCGGCAATGGCGGCCTGCATTTTCGCCAGCGTGTCCACAGCGACAAACAGCTTAGGCATGGTGGCTGTCTGCGGACAAGGCTCCGACTTAAAAGGTTTCAGCCCCTGTACGCGCAGGGGATAATGAGCCAGCCGCTGATTGTCCAGTTCTTCAACGGCCTGCCGCCGGGCCTCGTTGATTTCACTCATCGGCACCATCACCGCGCCCTGAATATCAGTCGTGAGTTCCTGCAGCTCATACACTGACGTTCCGAGCCTGTCCACCTGTTTGCGGATGACTTCCTCGGACAGGGGGCGTTTCTGGGCAGTCTCCCCAATAAACGCCGTACGGCCGGTTCCACAGTGGCCATGCTGGTCATGCAGAACTACCGTCAACGGTTCGCCAATTGCAGCTTTCACCTCTGCCGTTATGGGAATACGCCGTACCGGCGCCCCACTAGAGTATTTTTCCTTGGCCTGCTCCATCAGCCGGGCGTCATAGACTTTAAACACCCGGTCATGGTCACGCACTGCTGACGGAATGGCAAACCGTACCGTATCGCCAGCCTCAGCCACGTTCAGTTTTTGACCTTTGACATTTGACATGTCACTTAGCGTGGCCGTCACCCGGCCGCCGACTTTCACCCAGAAATCCACCTGGTCACCCAGGGCCAGACGGCCGGACAGCTTGACCGTCACGAGCCGTTTATCCCAGTCGTAGGCCGTTACCCGGCCAATCAGCAGGCCGCGGTTATTAGGACGCCGGTCGCTCATCATATTTTTGCCGGGACGGTTCACCAGATACGCCGTTGTGAAATCACGGTTGAAAATCTGCGCCAGATTGTCCCGGGCTGACTGGTCAACGCGGTAGTCCTGACCAGACAAATACATATCAATGGCAGCCCGATAGGTGCTGACCACAGTGGCCACATACTCCGGACGTTTCATACGGCCCTCAATTTTGAGGGAGGCCACGCCTGCCCCGATTAAGTCAGGAATGACGTCGATAGTATTTATATCGCGCGGTGACAGCAGATAGCTGCCAGCCTTATCGCCGAGCACATCCTGTCCCTGTTCGTCCACCAGCGTATACGGCAGACGGCAGGGCTGGGCACAGCGGCCGCGGTTGCCGCTGCGGCCGCCAATCATACTGCTCATCAGGCATTGTCCCGAGTAGCAGACGCACAGGGCGCCATGCATAAAGACTTCGATTTCCACGTCAGAATTAGCGCAGATATATTTGATTTCCTTCAGGGATAATTCACGCGATAAAACCACCCGGGTAAAGCCCATTTCCTGCAAAGCCAGCACGCCTTCCAGGCTGTGTACGGTCATCTGCGTGCTCGCATGCAGCGGCATATCCGGAATTATCTCGCGCGCTATACGGGCCACGCCTAAGTCCTGCACCAGCAGGGCGTCTGCGCCGGCATCGCGCAGAAAGCGCAAATACTCCTTAAGCGCCGGAATCTCCGTATCGTCAACAATCGTGTTCACCGTGACGTTTATCAGCACATCACGTAAATGCGCAAAATGGATGGCCTCACGCAGGCCATCCTCATCAAAGTTATTCGCATAAGCACGGGCGCCAAACTGGCTCCCCGCCAAATAAACGGCATTGGCGCCGCTTTCTACCGCAGCAATCAGCGCCTCACGGCTCCCGGCAGGAGCTAATAACTCTACCAAATCTATTTCCTCCAAATTACTCATCAGTTTCTTCTTCCGCGGCAGCCGTTTCTTCTCCGGCCTGCAGCTGCTGGACTTCCTGGAACAGAAGCATTTGCTCGTTATCGAGTGCCGCCACGGCCTCTTCCGTAGTCGGCAGTTCCGGCAGTTCGTCCAGCGTGTTAATGCCAAAACAGCGCAAAAAGGTATCCGTGGTGCCGTAAAGTATCGGCCGTCCTAATACCTGCTTGCGCCCCACTTCCGCAATCAGTTCCAACTCAATCAGCTTTTGCAGGGCGCGCTCAATCCGCACACCGCGAATCTGCTCGATTTCCGCTTTGGTAATCGGCTGTTTAAAAGCAATAATGGACAGTGTTTCCATGGTCGGTGCCGAAATCTTCCGGTCTACGACCTGGCTGAGCCGTTCCACCGTTGCAAAGGCCTCCGGCCGCGTGGCCAGCTGATAACCGCCAGCTACCTGCCGCAAGGTCAGGCCGCTATGACGCTCGTCGAGCTCCTGCTGCAGCCTGGTCAAAATATTTTGCGTGCCCAGTACGTCCAGCTCCAAAATGGCTGCCAGTTCCTTTACGGGCACGGGATTCCCCGCCGCAAAGAGCACCGCCTCCACGAGTCCCGTGTCGGCAATTTCCGCCCGTGTTGTCTCAGGCATCCTGTCCCTCCTCCCGGACACAAATATAAATCTCCGCAAACGACCGCTGCTGTTTTACGGTTACCGTCCGCAATTTCATAAGTTCCAGCAGCGCCAAAAACGTCACGATAAGCTCGCTGCGCGTGCCGCTGCGAAACGCCTCCGAAAAGAGCAGCCGTCCCCGGCTGCGCCCCAACAGCAGAATGATATCTTCCATCTTATCCTTGATATTAAAGGCCTCGGGCTCCACCAGTGCCTTGGGTATGGAGATTTCCGCTTTGACGGACAGTACCGTGCGGAAAGCCTCAACCAACTGCTGCAGGGACAGATTCCCCGGCGGCAGGTGATGTACCGGCAGGTCCATGGGCTCCCGGGCGACAAATCTTTCCTGCACCCCGGCCATATCACCGAGCACCTGGCTGACCTGTTTGAACTTGCGGTATTCCAAAATCCGCTGCACCAGTTCCAGGCGCGGGTCCTCTTCTTCTGCCGTTTCCTCCTGTTTGGTCTTTGGCAGCATCATACGGGACTTAATCTGCAAAAGCGTAGCCGCCATCACCAAAAAGGAGCTGGCGATTTCCATATTGAACTCCCGGAATTTGTCCAGGTAGTCCAAATACTGCCGCGTAAGCTCCGCAATGGGGATATCGTAAATATCAATCTTGTTCTTCTCAATCAGATGCATAAGCAGGTCCATCGGACCTTCAAAGGCATCAAGTTTAAACTTGTAATCTTCCATTTAGAAAAAAGGACTTAATAACAGCGAGAAAAGCTGCAGAATCATAGCCCGGCACGGAATCAGAATCATACTGAGTACCGGCGTCATCAGCAGGACAATCAAAATCAAAAAGCTGTAGCGCTCCAAATCGGCCAGCTTATACGCCATATCACGTGGCAGCAGCTGCATCAGCACATGCGAACCATCGAGCGGCGGCAGGGGAATCAGATTGAAGATACCAAAGCCGATATTATACTCAATAATCATCTTCAATACCCAGTAAACACCGGCAGTCATTTCTCCGCCCATGCGGCTGTATGCCAGCAAAGCAAACAGGGCCAGGAAGGCCGTTATAAAGTTCGCCGCTGGGCCAGCCAGTGACACCATGATATCATCACGGGACGGGTTCTTGAAATTGCGCGGATTTATCTGTACCGGCTTAGCCCAGCCAAAATGCACCAAAAAGAGCATCAGCATACCAATGGGGTCAATATGGGCTTTAGGATTCAAGGTCAGCCGCCCCATCAGACGCGGTGTAAAATCCCCCAGCCATACTGCCACCTGGGCATGGGCGTATTCATGCACCACCATGGCAATGATTAAGCCCGGCAGGCCGGCCACAATGCTCATCAAATTAAAATCAAACATATTTATCCTCCGTTATTGACCTGTCAACTTGACAGGTCAGCTGACAGGTCAAAGTCATTTTTTAAGCGCACGTTCCACGAGCAGAATCGCTGCCACCGATTTACAATCATAAATCTCCCCGGACAGTACCATTTCCACAGCTTTTGCCAGCGGCATTTTCACCACATTGATGAACTCGTCCTCGTCCGTATGCTGCTGACCGGCTTTAAGTCCCGTAGCGGCATAAATATGAATGTACTCATTGGAAAAACCAACCGTCGTGGCAATAGTCGTGAGCTTTTCGATTTTCTCCGCTGTATAACCGGTTTCCTCGGACAACTCGCGGACAGCACACAGCTGCGGGTCCTCATCAGGCGCGTCAAGCTTGCCAGCCGGGATTTCCAGCGTAACGCGGCCGATAGGATAGCGATACTGCTTTACCAGAATAACCTGCCCGTCAGCCAGCACCGGCAGTACAGCCGACGCGCCCGGGTGTTTAATCCACTCCCTGGTTGCCTCATTGCCCGTGGGCAGCTTAACCGTATCACGGTATACTTTGAGCAGATTGCCATCAAATACCTGTTCACTGCCGATTTTTTCTTCTATTAAATCTTTGTCTAAATCTTTATCCTGCAAGGGCATATAAAAGCCTCCTTCAAATTCACATATCTCATATTTTACAATATTTAGCCTGCAACTTCAACACACAAAAGCCTTCTCCCATCGGAGAAGGCTTGAATTTCATTTTGGAGGCGACACTCAGAATCGAACTGAGGATAAAGGATTTGCAGTCCTCGGCCTTACCACTTGGCTATGTCGCCAAAATAAAATGGAGCGGAAAACGAGACTCGAACTCGCGACCCCCACCTTGGCAAGGTGATGCTCTACCAACTGAGCTATTTCCGCATAAAATATAAAATTGGAGGCGACACTCAGAATCGAACTGAGGATAAAGGATTTGCAGTCCTCGGCCTTACCACTTGGCTATGTCGCCGTAATAAATGGAGCGGAAAACGAGACTCGAACTCGCGACCCCCACCTTGGCAAGGTGATGCTCTACCAACTGAGCTATTTCCGCAAATGGCGACCCGAAGGGGACTTGAACCCCTGACCTCCGCCGTGACAGGGCGGCATTCTAACCAACTAAACTACCGGGCCGTCTTTTTTTCGCCGCTGTCGTTCAGCGACATGTATTATTATACGAAGGAGTCCCCTGCTTGTCAACACCTAAAATTATCATTTTTGCATAAACAGGAAAATTTTAAGCATTTATTTTAGAAAACGCCGGAAATATCCGTAACTTTTTTATACACGGAACGGTCCATTTCATCAACAGCACGCCATTTATCCGCCCCATCGTTTGCCGAGCGCGTGAGAATCCGGCTGCCCTCCTGTTTAAAGAACACCACCTGCTGCAGCTGCACGGCACCCTGTTTATCGATATGCTTGACCTGTGCCTGCCACTGATGATTCTTTTTATCTGCCGATACCGAACCTGCAGTAATATACACCTTATCACCTTCGAAGGTATATACAAATTCATCCTTGGCCGGACACTGTTTTTGTGTTTTTACGGCTTTGTCCTGCTGTTTTTCTGCCTCTGGCAGCACCGGGGCAGTCTTTTCCGCCTTTCTGCTGGCCACTATAACAGCCTGAGTGCTGTCTATATCAGCCTTGCTCTGCTGCCAGTACAGGCCTGTGCCTGCCAAAACCGCCAGTAACAAACCAAAAGCAATTTTTCGCTTATCCATGTCTACCTCCGCCTTAATCATTCTGACCATAATAGTATAGCATTTCCTTACAAATTTTGCTAAAATTGTAGAGAAATATTTTTAATCGAGGTGTTTTTCTCTTCATGCAATCTACTACGCGCAAGCCACGCCTGGCAGCCATCGAGTATATCCGTGGCATATCCATGATGGGAGTTATCGGCATTCACATCGGTTCCCAGTACATCATGAACCCGGCAGCCAACATTCACCTGGTGGCACTTTTAGAGACCGTAACCCGTTTCAGTGTCCCCATCTTCTTTTTCATTTCCGCTTTCGGTCTCTTTTATAATCTTAATATCAATGAGCCCTTCGACTTTAAATCTTTCACCAAGCGGCGGCTCAAAACCGTACTCATTCCCTATCTGGCCTGGTCATTATTTTATCTTCTGCACGACGGCCTGCTCTACGGCGTCGGTTTCCCCGATCCGCTGCACCTGTTGTCCATTCTCTTTTTTGGCAATGCCAAGTACCAGCTGTATTTCATGGTGATTCTGCTCTGGTTCTACCTGCTTATGCCCTTGTGGATTGCCATCGTCCGGCGGCTGACCATGCCAAAACTGGCCGTCCTTTTGGCCCTGCAGATTGCCTTTGACTACTGGTCGAGTTTCAGCACCGGCTTTAACCTCTATGTCTACAGCCTGCCGGATAGCAGCCTGTTAAAACCGTTTTTAATGTACCGCCTCAATTACTGGGTGCTGCATTATTTCTTTATCTTCCTGCTGGGCGGCTATCTGTCCGTACACAGCCAGCAGTTCATGGCCTTTATGAAGGCCCGCCTCCGGGGACTGACGTGTTTCTTCTTCTTCACCCTCGGCGGTCTGCTGACCTACTACTACGAAAAAATCTTTTTTGACGGCTACACGCCCATGGAGGCTATCAACACCGCCCATCAGCTGTGTCCGTGGGGCATAATGTACACCATAGCCGCCTCCCTGTTCTTCTTTGCGGTCTTTACCTATGTAAAGTTCCCCCCGGCCCTCAGCCAGGCTCTGCACCTGCTGGGCAAACATTCTTATTTTGCCTATCTGGCCCATCCCCTGTTCATCACCTATATCGGGCTGATGATTCAGCATAAGGGGCTGGTAATGACGGCACCGCTGATTATCGGCTTTTACTGGGGCGCACTGCTGCTCTCCCTGCTGGCTGCCACAGCCTGCCGCCGGCTCGGCACTGCCGTTCCTCTCCTCAACAAACTGACCATCGGTGTCTATCCGAAAAAATAAATAAGCATAAAACAGGCTGCTGCACAGCTGGCGTTAACTCCACCGCCGTGCAGCAGCCTGTTTCCATATCATCAATATTTTTCCTCGAAATGTAATTCTTCCTGTATATCATCATAAAACGTATAGCTGCCGCGGCAATAAGCCTTGCTGTAATAAAGAGCCTCATCGCCGCGTTTCAGCAATGTATCAAGGGACACTTTCATGTCTTTGGTCGACGCAATGCCAATACTCATCGTCAGCCCTTTCAGAGCCTTATCAATCTGGAAGAATTCTTCCGCCTCATCACACAGCGCGTCCAGCCGCTGCTGAATAGCCGCCCGTTCCGGTACCGAGAAAATAACCACTGCGAACTCATCACCGCCAAGACGGCTGACCATTTGTTCAGGAAAAGCTCTTTTGAGCAGTTCACCTACCATCATTAACGCCGCATCGCCGGCCTGATGGCCATACGTATCATTAAGCTGTTTAAAATGGTCAAGGTCAATGTAAAACAAGGTTAAATCACCTTTTTTACGGTTCTCCTCCACATATTGGTAAAAATACCGGCGGTTGGCCAGGTGGGTCAGCCCATCTGTGCGTGACATTTGCAAAATCTGTTCCCGATTGGCATATTCATCGGTAACATCATAGGCCACACCGATATTGCCAATCATATCGCCATCCTCATCAAAGATAGGACATTTATAGGTTTCCAAATTCCGCACTCCCAGCTTGGAGTGCAGAACCTCCTCTTTAAACATCGTCGGCTTTTGCAGCTTGGCAATAGCCACGTCTGTTTCCAGACATACATACTCACCTTCGGCATACTGCTCGGGAGTAATCCCCCAAATCTCATAATGCTGCTTGCCGACAATATCAGGCATCTGCTTGCCAACCATCTCGCAAAAGCCCTGATTGACTTTCAAATGATGGCCTTCCATATCCTTAAACCACAAGAATCCCGGCATGGTATCCACTATGGTCTGCAGGCAATTTTCCGTATCCCACAATTCCCGCTGCCGGTATAAATCATCAGCCAGCCGCTGCACATAAAAATGCCATAGCTCAGGCGTAAAACTGTCAGGCCAGACATTATGCGCCCGTGTAAGCTGTGCAGCCGTCAGTTTATCCGGCTCATCAGTGCAGATAACCAGGCAGGCATTCTCTCCCACCTTGTCATTTATGGAGGCCAGCTCACCCACATCATGACTGTGCATGATTACCGCAGAACATTTTTCCTTGGGTGCCAGAGTCACTTCCGCCAGGTTTGCAGCTGTTCTTATCTTGATACGGCCATTGGCAGGCAAAGTTATGTCCTCCACCACCTGCCAGTCTTTTTCCCAAAAGCCGATTAAATATATCAATAGATTGCAGATATACATCCCTCAGCACCCCTTAAACATTCCCCAACCCAAAATCTTTATTCTTTTATTCTCCACAAGGTCTGATATTTCCTGCTAACTTTAACAAAGTCGCACAAAACAAAAAAGCAGCCCATCCTCTGACAAGCTGCGATTTTTGCTTATTTAAATTCTACGAATTCATCAATCCGGGCGCCGCCCTTTATCATGGGCTCAACAAAACTGCGCCATACATTGAGAACAATCACCCGGGGATGGTCAGTATCCGCCAGGGCCCGGTTCAGGGCCTCGGCAAATTCCTCCTGCGTGGAAACCGTTTCGGCCTTAATGCCAAAACTGCCGGCATAGGCGGCGTAATCCATCTGATAGTCAAATTCACAGGCAATGTAACGTTCCTTGTACATGACCTTTTGCAGCTGACGAATCATGCCCAGACTCGTGTTGTTGACAATCAGGGAAATAATCGGCAGCTGCAGGCGGGCAATGGTATAAAACTCATTGCCTGTCATCTTTATGCCGCCATCACCGGCCACATGGATAACCCGGCGGCTGCCGCCGTAGTACATCTGCGCCCCCATGGCTGCCGGCAGGCCAAAGCCCATCGTACCGAGGCCGCCCGAGGTCAGCCAGGTGCGCGGTTCTTCGATACGCAGGTGCAGGGCAGCCCACATCTGGTGCTGGCCAACGTCCGTGGCAAAAGCATAGGGCTTACCCTTGGTATTTTGCGCCACCTGGTGCAAAGCCCAGGGCACAGTCAGCCGGTTGACATGATAGTCGTAGTCGTAAGTTTCCTGCCAGCCCTGAATCTGCTGCCACCACTCGTCCAGATTGCCCGTGGCGTCCTGTTTCATCAGCAGGTTTAAGATAACCTTCATATCGCCAGCCAGTCCCAGACTGTTGCCGATGTTCTTGTCAATCTCTGCCGGGTCAATATCAATATGAATAAACTTTGTATCCTGGGTGTACTTTTTGACATTGCCGGTCTGACGGTCACCAAAACGGCTGCCAATGGCAATTATCAGGTCAGCAGCTGCAATGGCATGATTGGCGGCTTTTTCGCCATGCATGCCGGCAAAGCCAAGGGACTGCGGATGTTCACGGGAAATAGCCCCCAGCCCCATTAACGTATGGGCCACTGGCAGATTATACTTTTCCACAAACGCCTCTACCTCAGCCGTTGCACCTGCAGAAATGACACCGCCGCCTACGATAACCACGGGGCGCTGGGCCTTGACGATTTCCTGCGCTGCCTCTGCGGCACAAATGAGGAAATCAGCGTCCGGCTTGCCGGCTGTCCTCGTGTTCTCCGCCGCTGCGGCAAAAGGCACTTCCTCAAAGAACAAATCCCGGGGAACATCGACGAGTACCGGACCGGGACGGCCTTTTTTTGCCAGGGCAAAAGCCTCCCTGATGGTACTGACCAGCAGCTTGGCGTCCTTAACCTTGTAGTTATGTTTGGTAATGGGCATGGTCACATCAAGAATATCTGTTTCCTGAAAAGCGTCCCTGCCCAACAGGGAAGTATCCACCTGTCCGGTAATGGCTACCACGGGAATTGAATCCATAAAGGCCGTGGCAATGCCCGTCACCAGATTAGTGGCCCCCGGCCCGGACGTTGCAATACAAACGCCCACCTTGCCTGAAGCACGGGCATAGCCATCAGCTGCGTGGGCGGCATTCTGCTCGTGGGTTACCAGAACCTGCTGTATCTCCTTGCTATCATATAAAGCGTCATACAAGGGCAGTATCATCCCCCCGGGATAGCCAAACACCGTATCGACGCCCTGTTCTTTTAAACATGCAACGACTGCCTGTGCTCCATTCATATATTACACCCTCTCGCTGATTATTTTGGTCATTTCACTGGTATTGACCTTGGTAAAGCCGTCCTTCCACAAATCCGGCGTGCGGTAACCTTCAGCCAAAGCCTTGTCCACAGCCGCCTCAATGGCATCAGCTGCCGCCTCCTCATGCAGGGAATATCTCAGCAGCATAGCCGCGGACAAAATCGTACCAATCGGGTTGGCAATACCCTTGCCGGCAATATCCGGTGCACTGCCGTGAATCGGCTCGTACAGGCTCGTACTCGTGCCAATGGACGCCGACGGCAGCATACCGATGGAACCGCCCACCACAGCCGCCTCATCAGAGAGAATATCACCAAAGAGGTTGCCCGTCACGATAACATCAAACTGCGTAGGCTTTACGGCAATCTGCATGGCACAGTTATCCACATAGAGATTGCCATACTCCACTTCCGGATAATCCTTGGCTACTTTTTCGACCGTTCTGCGCCAGAGACGGGACGTAGCCAGCACATTTGACTTGTCAACAGACGTCACCTTGCCGCGGCGCAGTTTGGCCGTGTCAAAAGCGAGTTTGGCAATGCGTTCCACTTCGGGTACGGAATAGTTTTCCAAATCCCAGGCCCGTTCCACGCCATTATGCTGCTCAGACTCGCATTTTTCCCCAAAGTAAATGCCGCCGATAAGCTCGCGGACAATGACGAGGTCCACGCCCCTTACCAGTTCCGGTTTGAGCGGAGAATATTCCACCAAAGCGTCTGCAACTTTAACCGGGCGCAGGTTGGCATAAAGCCCGAGTTCCTTGCGCAGGCCCAAAATGGCTTTTTCCGGACGCTTGGCCGGGTCTACCTTATCCCATTTATCGCCACCCACAGCTCCGAACAGCACACCATCCGCAGCCTTGCAGGCAGCAATTGTTTCCTGTGGCAGGGGTGTACCGAACTTGTCATAAGCCGTGCCGCCGGCGTCATGATACGCAAAATTTAACCCTAAGCCGAATTTCTTGTCAGCTGCCTGTAACACTTCTACCGCAGAATCCGTGATTTCCTTGCCAATACCATCACCGGGAATAACTGTAATTTTATATGCCATAGGATTTTCCTCACTTATTCTTCTTGATGTATTCAATAAGACCGCCGGAGGCTGCAATTTCCTGCACAAAGCCCGGCAGCGGATGTGCGTGGAACACATCACCGGTGGTCAGGTCCTCGATAACACCTGTGGACACATCAACGCGGAGTTTATCATCGGCGTTGATTTTTTCCACGTCATCACCGATTTCCAGCAGGGGCAGGCCAATGTTAATACCATTGCGGTAGAATATCCGCGCAAAGCTTGCGGCAATGACCACGGGAATGCCGCTGGCCTTAATGGCTACCGGCGCATGTTCACGGGAAGAACCACAGCCAAAATTGCGGCCGCCCACCATGATATCGCCCTCCTGCACGTTCTGCGCAAAACTTTCATCGATATCCACCATACAATGGCTGGCCAGTTCCTTCGGGTCAAACGTATTTAAATATCTGGCCGGAATAATTACATCCGTATCGATATTATCGCCATAACGCCAAACTTTTCCTTCCAGTTTCATATTACTGTACCTCCTCTGCCGTGGCAATTCTGCCTAAAATTGCACTTGCCGCCGCCACATGAGGGCCAGCTAAGTAAACTTCACTATCCACGTGTCCCATACGGCCGCGGAAATTGCGGTTGGTGGTCGAAACGCATTTCTCACCGGCCGCCATAATGCCCATATAACCGCCCAGGCACGGGCCGCAGGTCGGCGTGGACACTGCACAGTCCGCATCAAGGAAAATATCAATATAACCGCGTTTCATGGCCTCCTTATATACGGCCGGGCTGCCGGGAATGACAATGCAGCGTACACCGTCAGCCACCTTATGTCCCTTGAATACTTCCGCGGCAATCTGCAAATCCTCCAGACGGCCATTGGTGCAGGAACCGATAATTACCTGCTGAATGGCAATGGGTTCTTCTATATCCTCTACCCGTTTGGTATTGCCCGGCAGATGAGGGAATGCCACTACCGGTTTCAAGGTTGACAAGTCAATTTTCACAACCTGGCAGTAAACAGCGTCATCATCGGCTGCCACCGGCTCAAAAGGCTTTTTCACCCGATCTTTGACATATGCGGCCGTGATTTCATCATAAGGGAAGATACCTGCCTTGCCGCCAGCCTCGATGGCCATATTGGAAATGGTCAGGCGGTCCGTCATAGTCAGCGACTTCACACCAACACCTGCAAATTCCAAGGACTTATAGAGCGCACCATCAACGCCAATCTGGCCAATCAGCGTCAGGATAACATCCTTGCCGCTGATACCGGCAGGTTTTGTGCCAGTCAGTTCGACCTTGATGGCCTGCGGCACCTTAAACCAAGCCTCGCCCGTGGCCATGGCCGCACCCAAATCCGTAGAACCTACGCCCGTAGCAAAACCATTGACCGCACCATAGGTACAGGTATGGGAATCAGCACCGATGGTCAGCATACCCGGCGCTACAATACCCTGCTCCGGCAGGATAACATGTTCAATACCGACACGGCCCTGCTCAAAATAATGCACAATCTCGTGCTTGACGGCAAAGTCACGCACGATTTTGGCAAGTTCAGCGGATTTAATATCTTTGGCCGGCTGAAAATGGTCAGGAACCAAAGCAATTTTTTCCTTATCAAAGACCGGACGGCCAATGCTTTCAAAAATTTTGATAGACGGCGGTGCCGTAATATCGTTGGCCAGCACCATATCCAATTTGCAGGTCACCAGCTGGCCCGCTTCCACGCGTTCCAGCCCGGCATGTTTGGCGAGAATCTTCTCGCTCATCGTCATACCCATGCTCTCACTCTCCCGTTATCTACAAGAAAAGCCTTCCCGTTAGGTGGAAGGGGAAGGCTTCTCACAACTGTTTAATTAAAACATTCGACTTAAATGGACATATTCCTGCTTTTGCAGAAGGTTACAACTTAGTCTTTGGACAGGTCAGCTGCATCTCTGAGCCAGGGCATCATATTGCGGAGCTCCTTGCCGACCTTTTCAATCTGATGTTCCGAATGGAGACGGCGCTGAGCCATGAAGTTAGCACGGCCGGCAGCACGGTTTTCGAGCAGCCAGTTGCGGGCGAAGGTACCATCCTGAATTTCTTTCAGGACTTTCTTCATTTCCTTCTTGGTCTCTTCCGTGATGATGCGCGGGCCTACCATGTAGTCACCGTATTCAGCCGTATCGGAGATGGACTTGCGCATCTTCGTGAAACCGCCTTCATAGCAGAGGTCAACGATGAGCTTCATTTCATGGAAACATTCAAAATATGCCATTTCGGGCGGATAACCTGCTTCAACGAGAACTTCAAAGCCCGTCTGCATCAGCTGGCAAACGCCGCCGCAGAGAACAGCCTGCTCACCGAAGAGGTCTTCTTCCGTTTCATCGCGGAAGGTCGTCTGCAGAACACCGGAACGCGTAGCGCCAAGACCTTTGGCATAAGCCAGCGCGATATCAAAACACTTGCCGGAAGCATCCTGATGAACAGCGAACACAGCCGGAACACCGGAACCTTCCGTATACGTACGGCGAACGAGATGACCGGGGCCTTTCGGAGCCACCATGAACACGTCCACATTAGCGGGCGGAACAATCTGCTGATAATGAATGTTAAAGCCATGAGCGAAAGCAAGAGCACTGCCATCTTTCAGATTCGGAGCAATCTCATTCTTGTAGACATCGGACTGCTTCTCATCTGGAATCAGGATCATGGTAATATCTGCTTCTTTAACTGCATCAGCTACATTCTTAACAGTCAGACCATGTTCTTCGGCAACCTTCTTGGACTTGGAACCTTCATAAAGGCCAACTACGACATCCACGCCGCTTTCCTTGAGGTTCAGGGCATGTGCATGCCCCTGGCTGCCATAGCCAATGATTGCAACTTTTTTTCCATTCAGAACTTCCCAATTCGCATCCTGATCATAATAAGTTTTTGCCATAGTACTCTCTCTCCTCACAATGTTCATAAATTGTATGTTCACCGCGTTCCAGCGCGATAAGACCGGTGCGAATGACCTCAGCGATACCGTACGGCTTAATGAGATTCAAGAAAGCCGTCACCTTGTCATCACTGCCTGTCAGCTCGAAGATAACCATGGAACTGTCCACATCCACAACATGGGCACGGAAAAGTTCCGCCATCTTCAGAACATCCAGACGATTCGTGTCATTTGCCTTGACCTTAATCAACGTCATCCCCCGGCAGACTGCGTTTTTCTCATCCAGCCGCTGTACGGCCTGCACCACGGGCATTTTCTCCAGCTGCTTGATGATCTGTTCAATGAGATCTTCATCGCCGTGAATCACTACCGTAATGCGCGAATACCCCTCTTTCTCCGTCACGCCTACAGCGAGACTGTCGATATTGAATTCGCGTCTGGAAAACATACTTACAACCCGGACCAGCACACCAGTCTGATTTTCCACAAACACAGACAAGACATGTTTCATCCTGCAATCCCCCTCTGGAATCGTACATCATACACAAACATAATAACACGTTTATGTACCGCAATTCAATATGTAATGTTGTAAATATGTATACATTATTGCGCGAATTAACTTTTTTGTCAACATGATTATGTAACTTTTGCAGGTAAAATCTCGTATTTTATAAATATTATTCCGCCTAAAAAGAACACCAGCCCCCAACGCGCGTATGTCATTGATACTTTTGTTCTCCCTCTGCGGTCTAAAAGTTTTTCTTGTTACTATTTTAAAATAATTATAAATTTTCCTATTTATAGACTTAAATCTTTGTTTTACAGCAGGAATTAGGCCGGCAAGCGAGAATATAAACAACAGTTGAGAAACTGCGTTATAAAAATAGGATAAACTAGGGATACTGAAAAAACTTGAGAGGTGTTGAGATTATGTTTAGTATTTTTGATGGCGGCCGTAAGGCCGAGGCTGCGCCCCAGACGCCGCCCCCTGTTACCCCGGCTGCGGTGAATCTCCCCGACATCAAGACGGGCTACTTCAGCAAAAGCGAGCTTACCGCACTGCGCCTCAAAGAATTGGTGGACGTAGCGGAAGGCTGTGCTTTTGTCATCGGCTTTTTATCGCCGGATTTGGACGTACCGGAAATTGCCCGCCTGATTAAGCAGGAAATTCCCAGCAGCACCAAATTAACCCTGATGACCACCTCCGGTGAGTTGTGCCGCGCTCCGGGCAGTTCTACCCTCTATTGCGAGGCTGGCGAACACCGTGGCAAAATCCTCCTGCAGTCATTCTCCAAACGCATGATTGACGATATTTACACCATGCATATTCCCCTGCCGGATGCCGATTTGCGCAGCGGTACCGTGGAAATGTCTGTCAATGACCGTGTAGAGGCCATCCAAAGGGAAATCGAAAAACATCGGCCGCCCTTCCGCCTCAGCGTTGGCCACACCTTCGCTATGGTCTACATCGACGGCGTATCCAGCTGTGAAACCTTCGTTTCGCAGGCGCTATTCTCTTCCAACAAATTCCCGATTCCGTTTATCGGCGGCAGCTCTGCCGGTAATCTGGACTTCGCACACACCTATATTTATGACGATGGTCAGTGTCTCGAAAACCACGCCGTCATTTCCATCTTCCGCCTGAAGAAGGAATACCGCTACGGCATCTTTAAATCACAGGCTGTAGAGCGCACCGGCACTGACTTTACTGTCGGTACTGCCAATAGCGCCCTGCGCTATGTAGAAAGCGTCGAATCCGGCGGCACGGAAGTTCCCTTCTTAGATGCCCTGAAAGATTATTTCCACGTACAGACCGTTGCGGAAGTACAGGCCAAAATGCAGGGTTACACCTTCGCTACGGATATCAACGGTGAAGATTTCATCCGTACGCCATCCGGCTATGATGAAGAAAATTACCGGATTAACTTCTTCTGCGATGTGGTTACCGGCGAAAAACTATACCTGTTAAAACGTATTTCCCTGTCCCAGACGCTGAGCCGTGACCTTAAGACTTATGCAGCCAATAAGCCGCAGCCCATCGGCGGTATACTTAACGACTGTATTCTGCGCCGTCTGGGGTATCCTGATGAAATCAAACATATCGACCAGTTCAGGGATATTCCCGTAGCCGGTTTCTCCAGTTTCGGTGAAATCGCCGGCCTGCATGTCAATGAAACCATCACGGCTATCTTCTTCTATCACGTTCCGGAAGGAACAACTTTTGCCGATGCTTACATTGACAACTTCCCCCGTATCTACGCCAACTGCAGCGCGTTCTTCTACAACCGCATTATCGACAGGCAGAAACATACGGAAGCCCTTAAGGACAACCTTATCAAGATGTTCCAGGACTATCAGGCCAAAATGCCTGATATCGTCAAAACCATCATGCGTATGTCCAATGACGTTGACCAGATTCAAGCAGCTATTCAAAAACTGTCCGGCGGTATTGATGAACAGAATGGCCTGTTCAATCAACTGACCGACCGCAACCGGGAAATCACCCCGAAACTGGATATGCTCTCCCAGAGCACCCAGAAAATCGATGACGTCATGAAGATGATTAACGAAATTGCCGCGCAGATAAACCTGCTGGCTCTCAATGCCGCTATCGAGGCTGCCCGCGCAGGTGAGGCTGGCCGTGGGTTCTCCGTAGTTGCGCAGGAAGTCCGCAAGCTCTCCGAAAATACGCAGACCAACCTGCATGTATCTGATGAGGCCATCAGCGCCCTCCTCCACGATGTCAGCGAAATCGAAAAGATTCTGGTTGACAACAAGGACTTCGAGCAGCAAATCAATGACTTCGATGAAAACTTCGCCAGACAGATGAAGGAACTGCATAAGAACCTGAACGAAGGCTTTGCCCACATTCAGAAATCGACGCAGTCCATCAAAGCTCTGGAAACCATCAACGAACGTACCAGTGAGGAAATGGAAAAACTTACCACCATCATTCACAACATCGAGATGGGTATTTAAAACAAACAAATTAAATCCCGAGAGTGTAAAATTAAGTGTGTAAGTTACCGGTAACAAACTTACGCACTTTCTTTTTATTCGAAAGTGCGGTACAGTATCATCATAATGACAGAAACGGAGTACAGCACTTATGGCAAGACGAAAAAACAGAGGCAATGAAAAAGGACAGGCTATCGCCAAACTTATCATGGAGCAATATCACCCCCAGAATAAGGAGGAAATGCAGGATGCTATAAAAGATGTATTTGGCCCCATGCTGGAAGCTATGTTGCAGGGAGAAATGGACAACCACCTGGGCTATACATCTAACGACCACGGCAGCAAGGATACAGACAATCGCCGCAATGGCTATATCGACAAGACCGTTCGAAGCAGTTTTGGTGAAATTCCCGTCAGCGTTCCTCGCGACAGGGATGGTTCCTTTGAGCCGCAGGCTATTCCTAAACGGTCAAAGGATATTACGGGTATTGAGGATAAAGTCTTGTCCATGTATGGACGTGGTATGAGCCAGCGTGATATATCCTCGACCATTGAAGACATTTATGGCTTCAGCCTGTCAGCGGAAAGTATCTCAAACATCACCGACCGTGTGCTGGAGGAAGCTGAAGTCTGGCAGAATCGGCCCCTCAAGCCCTTTTATCCCTTTATATTTGTAGACTGTCTTTACGTCCCTATACGGCAGGAGTACGAGACGAAAAACTGTGCCATCTATGTAATTCTCGGCTATGATTTGGATGGTATCAAGGATATCCTAGGCTTATGGATTAGCGACACCGAAGGCAAGCATAACTGGATGCAGATTTTTGACGAAATTAAGACACGCGGTGTTGAAGACGTGGCTTTCATCAGCATGGACGGTGTTTCCGGGCTGGAAGAAGGGGCAAAAGCAATTTTTCCACAGGTGGTGGTACAACGCTGCATTGTGCACCTTATCCGCAATTCTATTAAGTATATCCCATCCAAGGATTACAAAGGATTTACAGCCCAGCTTAAGAAGATTTATGGTGCTGTTAATCTCAAAACGGCTATAGCCGAATTTGACCGTTTTAAGGAAACTTGGAAACATTATCCTGGAGCAGTGGCCGTATGGGAGAGAAACTGGATACATGTGGAACAGCTTTTCAATTATGGCAGTGCCGTACGTCGTGTGATGTATACTACCAACGCCATAGAGAGCGTTAATTCCAGCTTTCGCAAGGTAACGAGAAAAGGGGCTTTCCCTCATGAAAATGCTGTTCGCAAGATTCTTTATCTGCGAATTCTGGAGCTGTACAAAAAATGGCAGGGGCATCCCATTATGCGGTGGTCTATGGTACGGAACCAATTAGCTATTGATGAAAAAATTCAGGCAAGAATGCTAAAGTACGAGCAATTTTAAGCTTTTTCCCATAGAAAAGGCGGCCCTTTCGGACCGCTTTTCTTATGGCAAAAAAACTTACACACTTATCTTGACAAACTCTAAATCCCCCCGGCAGCTGCCGGGGGGATTGTTTTATGTCTTTTAGAATTTGAATTTCTGCAGGGAGTTTTGCAGACTCTGGGCCAGTTCTGCCAAAGCCGTGCTGGCATCAGCAATTTCCGAGGCCGATGCGGACTGCTCTTCGGACGCTGCCGAAACGCTTTCCATTTCTGTAGCCACCAAGCCGCCCTTTTGCATAATGCCGCCGGACTTGGTCTTGATATTCTGGGTATCCTGCTCAACAGCACGGAGTTCCGTTGTCATTACCTCTGCCTGATGAGCTACGCCCGTAGCGGCATCGTAAATGCTCTTAAAGGTATCCCTAAGCTGTTCTACCGAGGCGGTACCCTCTTTTACGGCAGCACTGCCTTTCTGCATGGAGGCCACCGCATCTGCCGTTTCCGACTGAATACCACTGATAAGGCCGGTAATCTGCTGGGCGGCATCCTGTGAGGCCTCTGCCAGTTTTCTTACCTCGTCAGCTACTACGGCAAAGCCACGGCCATGTTCACCGGCTCTGGCAGCCTCGATAGCGGCGTTCAAGGCCAGCAGATTGGTCTGCTCGGCAATGGACGAAATAGTTTCCACAATCTGACCGATTTCCTGGGAGCTCTGCCCCAGCTTGTCAACGGTTTCTGCGGAGCTGTTTACTATCTGGGCTACGCTGTTAATCTGATTTACAGCCAGCTGGACAGCCTCATTACCTTCCACTGCTGCCGTGTTGCTGGTCCTGGCATGTTCAGAAACCATATCTGCCGTCCGGCTCAGTTTCTCAATCGAGGTCACAGCATTTTCGATGGAATCCATCGCATCTGCTACATCCTGCTGCTGCTCAGCTACAGCACCCGCAGCATTGGTTACGGACTGGGCTACCTGCTCAGATGCCTGTGCCGACTGATGCGAGCTGGCGGTCAGCTCCTCAGACGACGCTGCCAGCTGTTCTGCGGTCGTACTGGTGGTCTTCATAAGAGCATTGAGTGTCGTCCGTACGGCATAAACCTTATCGGCCATTTCACCGAATTCGTCGCCACGAACAATGGTTCGCGGATGTTCACTGAAATCACCACTGCGCAGCCGTTCCAGGGAACGCATCATAGCCTGTACGGGGTCCGTTACTTCCTTGGTAATCCACAAAGCTACGCCTACCATGATAATCAAGCCTACCAGCAGCTGAATAATCATATTACGGACGGTAGCTTCCGTATCAGCGTCATTTTCGGCATTGAGCGCCTCAGCGCGGGTATTTTCCAGTTCTGCCAGTTTATTGATATGCGGGCCGATAGCATCCAGAAGTTTGGAACCTTCTTTGTTATACAAAGCTCTGCCAGCCTCGGTATCGCCTTTTTTACACATCGCTACGATATCTGTAAAATTCTTTTTCGCCTTTTCCCAGCCAGCTTTATAAGTGTCAAGTTCCTGTTTCATCTCCGGCGTTTTGCCCGGTGTCTTTTCATACTGGCTGATACCATCTTCGACGAATTTAACGCCGTCCTGGAATTTTTTCTCCAGATTCTGCATACGATTGGGGTCATCCTGTACCGTGGTCATGATAATCATCATGGCCTGCGAATAACGCGTACCGTACCGCATGTCACTCAGATATCCCAAGGATTTTACTGACTGGCTGTACATAACCTCCATGTCTACCTGAGCCTTCTTAATGGCCGAATAGCCAGAATAGCCGATTATCAGCATACCAATTACGGCGACGACTGACAGAATCAGCAATTTGTAGGCCACTCGCAAGTTTTTTACAAATCCCATGTCTCCTCTCTCCTTTAAAAAAATATAATCCATAAAGTTATTACGCTTTATGGATTATATTCGTGAGAGACCGTATTTCTCCTGCTATATGTCGTTATTATTTAATTATTTTTCGTCCAAAAGATCCACGAGTTCATCGTAGTCTTTTTTCAACTGATAGTACTCCTCGGCGATTTGCAAAGCTGTCAATACTGCAATTTTGCGGTCATCAAAGCTACGCACGGCACGAGACATGATTTTCATCTTTTTATCTACGGCAGCGGCAATCATTTTGATATGTCGTGGGTCATCGGTTTTAAGAGGATAACTGTTGCCATAGATTTCCACTACCACCCGCTCTGCGGACTGCACATTCTTATCTGCCATTTTTCCTCACCCTTATGCACGCAACTTGGCGTCAAAATGTTTTTCCACAGCTTTAAGAATATTATTGAATGCAGCATCAGCCTCTTCATCGGTCAAGGTCTTATCCTTGGACTGGAACTGCAGGTTGAAAGCGAGGCTCTTCTTGCCTTCTTCTACATGTTCACCGGTGTACACATCAAAGAGCGTTACGCCCTTAAAGAACTTGCCGCCGTTTTTGGCAATAACCTGTTCAATAGCACCGGCCTCAGCGTCCTTGTCCACCACAATGGCCAGGTCACGCGCCGTAGCCGGGAACTTGGGCAGGCTGTCAAAATGGAAGTTCTTGGCCGTGTACTTCATGAGCACTGCCACGTCCATTTCAAACAGGTAAACCTTCTGTTTAATCCCAAAGTTTTCGGCAGCCTGCGGATGCAGTTCGCCGATGGTGGCAATGACTTCACGGCCTTTCTTAAAGAGTGCCGTCTTGCCCGGATGCAGGGCAAAATGCTCACCGGCCTCTATCGTATACTTGGAGATAGAGAGGCTCGCCAGCAGTTCTTCCACCAGGCCCTTCATATCGTAGAAGTCAATCATCTCGTTAGTCTGATTCCAGCCTACAGCGTTGCGGCGGCCAGTCATCAGGCCCACAAGTTTTACAACTTCTTCCGGCTGCTCGGTTACCGGCAGCTGTTTCGGGAAGAATACAGGAGCTACGTCAAAAAGGCGCAAATCCATATTCTTACGGGAGAAGTTGCGGGCCGCATTTTCCATAATGCTGGTCAGGAGGCTCGTGCGTACCAGCGGATAATCATCCGTCAGCGGATTCATAATGGGCACAGCCTTGCGCAATTCGCTGTCAGCCGGCACCAGCAGTTTGTCCAGTAAATCCGTATTGGTAAAGCTGAAGGAAAGTTCTTCTGTCATTCCCAACGATACCATAATATTTTTTATCTTGTCAATAAAATCCTGACGTGGGCTCTGCTGTCCCTGCATTACTGCCCCCCAGGGCAGGGACGGGGCAATATTGTCAAAGCCGTAGATACGGGATACTTCTTCGGACAGGTCTTCCATGCAGGTGCAGTCATTACGCCAGGAAGGAACCTTGGCCACAAACCCGGCACCTTCTGCGCGCACGTCAAAGCCCAGGCTGGTAAGAATTTCCGTCATTTTCTCAGCCGGCAGCTGCGTGCCCAGACGGGCGTTAATCTGCTCAGCCGTGTAGCTGATTTCCGTCTGCGCCTTCGGCGTCGGATATACATCAACCATGCCCTGCGTTACCGTGCAGGCACCCATGTCCTGCAGCAGCTGGCAGGCACGGTCCAGAGCCCGGGGAATAGCCGTCACATCGACACCACGCTCAAAACGTCCCGAGGCCTCCGAATGCAGGCCGCAGGCACGGGAAGTACGGCGAATGCTGGCCCCGTTGAACGATGCGGCCTCGAGGACGATGGTCGTGGTCTTTTCCGTGACTTCGGATTCCAGACCGCCCATGACACCGGCCAGGCCAGCCGGCTTTTCACTGTCGGCAATGACCAGTTCCGTGCCCTTGGCAATACGGGAACTGTCATCAAGTGTATGGAGATTTTCGCCCTCTTTGGCCAGACGTGCGGTCAGGCTGTGACCGGCAATTTCATCATAGTCGTAGGCATGCATGGGCTGGCCGAGCTCTACCATGACAAAGTTGGTCACATCGACCACGTTGTTGATAGCGCGGATACCGGCAGCCTCCAGGCGCTGCTGCATCCATTCCGGGGACGGGCCGATTTTTACGTTTTTGATGACACGGGCCGCGAAACGGTCACACAGGTCGCTGTCAATGCCAATCTTAATCATATCAGCAGCACTAGCCTCGTCATCTTCCTTAACCGTGATTTCCGGGTAATGGGGTTCGTTGCCCGTCAAAATGGCCGCCTCACGCACCAGTCCGAAAACACTGAAACAGTCAGCACGGTTAGCCGTCAGTTCAAATTCCAGGACAACATCATCAAGGCCGAGCACGTCTTTGGCCGGCACACCCACCGGCGTATCTGCCGGCAGAATGTAAATGCCGTTCTTTTCCTCTTCCGTCAGCTTGCTGAGGTCCATCTTAAGTTCTTCAGCGGAGCACAGCATACCGTTAGACGGCAGGCCGCGCAGCTTGCCTTTCTTAATGTGCAGGCCGTTCGGCAGGTGTGCCCCGACCATAGCGACCGGTACAATCTGGCCTGCGGCCACATTCTGTGCCCCGGTGATAATCTGAATGAGTTCCTGCTCGCCTACATTCATCTGGCAAATCTGCAGATGGTCAGAATCAGGATGCGCCTCGAGTTTTTCAATGCGCCCCGTCACCACTTTGTCGAGACCTTCGTCCGCGCGGATAACATTTTCCACGGGAACACCGGCCATCGTATATTTATCGGCCAGTTCTTCGGCCGTTTCGTTAAACTTTATATAATCGTTAAGCCATTTAATGGAAACCTGCATGTTGTAACCTCCCTATACTTAGAACTGGCTCAGGAAACGTACGTCGTTATCATAGAACAGACGCAAGTCATCAATGCCGTAGGACAGCATGGCGATACGCTCTACACCCAGACCGAAAGCAAAGCCGCTGACCACCTTCGGGTCATAACCGCTCATTTCCAGCACATGGGGATGAACCATGCCGGCGCCCAGGATTTCCAGCCAGCCCGTGCCCTTGCAGACCTTGCAGCCTTCACCGTGACACATCACACAGGAAATATCAACTTCGGCCGACGGTTCCGTGAACGGGAAAAAGCTTGGACGGAAACGCACGCCTACGTTTTCGTTGAAAATCTGATGCAGGAAGAGTTCCAGCGTGCCCTTGAGGTCAGCAAAGCTGATACCCTTGTCGATGACGAGGCCTTCCACCTGCGTGAACATCGGGGAATGCGTGGCATCGTACTCATCGCGGCGGTAAACACGGCCCGGGGCAATCATGCGAATCGGCTTATTGGGTTCGTTAGCCTGCATGGTACGCGCCTGTACCGGCGAAGTCTGGGAACGCATGAGAATTTCGTCAGTAATATAGAAAGAATCCTGCATATCACGCGCCGGATGGTCCTTGGGCAGGTTCAGCGCCTCAAAGTTGAAGTAATCGCGCTCAATTTCCGGACCTTCTTCCACGCTAAAGCCCATGTGGACAAAAATATCCTTAATACGCTGCATGGTCAGCGTCAACGGGTGCAGATGGCCCTGCGGCACCGTGCGCCCCGGCAGCGTAACATCAATCTTTTCACTGGCCAGTCTTGCCGCCATTTCCTTGGCTTTGAGTTCGCCAGCCTGGGCATTGACAGCCTCTTCCACTTCTGCTTTGGCAATGTTGACAATCTTGCCGACTTTCGGACGTTCCTCAGCCGACAGGCTGCCCATGCCACGCAGAATAGCTGTGAATTCACCCTTCTTGCCTAAGTATTTTACGCGGATATCGTTAAGTGCCGTCATATCTCCGGCGGCTTTGACTTCAGCTACGGCAGCTGCCTTTAGCTCAGCAATCTTTTCTTCCATATTTACCTCCTGCTAATCTTTTACGCATAATCAAAAAAGCCCTCGCCCCTGCACAAGCTGTGCACGAGGGGCGAAGGCTAAGGAATTACTTTCGCGGTACCACCCTGATTTATCACTTAAAAACTTCTTAACGCGAAGTACACGTCCGGCATTTCCTCCGAAGGACTCCCAAGCGAACTTTCAGCCCCCGGCATTATCTCCTTCCCAGCTACGGAGACTCTCTATAAATGCCTGCAGGATTTACTCTTCTTGTTCATCGCCACAATACATTAGATTGTAGCATAAAGACCAGCGGAATGCAACGAAAATATGCACCTGAATTACTGTGCCGGCTGCTCTTTCACCCATTGTGAGTATTTCTTCGCAAAGTTCGTGCTGCGGTTAGCCTGCACATAAGCGTAGAAACTGCGTATCTTCTGCGCCCGTTTCTTTTTTTCACGATTCTTCCAGCTGTCTTTTTTGCCTATTTGAAACAGATTTGTTCCCCCTAAGGCATACTGACGGGCTGCGATATCTGCGAGAGCCACATCGGGATTGCATAAAATGTCATAGAACACGGCAAAGGTCGTCGTGCGGCCGTGTCCGGCGTGGCAATGGAAATGCAGCCACGCATTACGGGGCAGGCTGGCATAAAACGCCATAAAGTCGTCTATGTCAGTGTCTGCCGGGGCCGCCTGGTCGGTAATGGCGATACGCTTGTAGCGCATTCCCTGCTTGGCGGCAATATCTTTTTCCGTCTCTACAGTTTTTACCTGCACCGTACATTCACCAAACAGCTTGGTATCCGTTTTCCCCAAGGGAACAAATTTTACCTGCTGGCCGACGATAGACTGCAGCAGTTTTTTCTCGGCCTGTTCTACCGCCTTGGTGCTGAGATTAAGATTTCCCCTGTTCCCTTTTACGTAACTGCTTACCGGCAGGTCACCATTGACAAAACCATGGGATTCCCTGCGTAAATCCACCACGTAAATGACGGCATCTTTGCCCGCTTTACTGCAGATTTTGTCTTTTACCAGAGCCAGCCCTGTACCGGAAAACTCCGCACTGGCAGAACACCTGAGTTTATCAAGCCCCTGCCGCGACGGCACTGTCTGCGGCTTATTGGTAAACTCATCGGTCATAAAGCGCCAGCTGCGCGGCAGAACCGCGCCTGTTTTGGCATCCAGCCGCCACTGCGGCTCCGTCTGTTTTTCCGCCGCCTGCGCTGCAGCCAGCAGCGTGACCAGCAGGCAGCAAACCGCCACTAGGATACTGCCCAGTTTTTTCTCCCTAAGATACTTATGTCTAAACATACGTTATACAACCTCCCTTGCACACGTAACACCATAAAACAGCTTTTCATTTAAAGCTTACCAAAATATTATTTCGTCATAATGCCCAAAATTCCTTTAGCTAATCCTGACGGCCTGACCTGTTATGCTTATTTGTCCCTGGACTTTTTTCCGTAACATTGATAGCCGCCCCATTCTCTGTTATACTTATAGATTGGGACTATATAATAGAAAATCATATCCAAAAGGAGTTTGTTTTTAGATGATATTAAATCGTAAATCTGTTGAACTTTTGGCTCCGGCCGGTACTTGGGACGCGCTGGTGGCCGGTGTGGAATCCGGCGCTGATGCCTGCTACTTAGGCGGCAAGCACTTCAATATGCGCATGCATGAAGGGGACTTCAACTTCGATGATGAAATGCTCAAAAAAGCGATTGCCTACACGCATGAGCATGGTGTAAAACTCTACATCACGCTTAACAACCTCATCAGTGACGAAGAAATCCCGGCCCTGCGTGAGTACCTGGCCTATCTCAATGAAATCCGTCCGGACGCTATTTTGGTGCAGGACTTTGCGGTACTCGAACTCATTCATGAAATGGGCATTAAAATTCCCGTGCACACCTCCGTCATGATGAACACGCACAACGAGCACGCCATTGAAAAGCTCAAGGAATACGGCATTACGCGTGTCGTTGTCGGCCGCGAAATGACGCTGTCCGAACTTTCCCTGTTCCGCGAACGCACAGTCATTGAGGTGGAATACTTCATGCACGGCGATATGTGTATCAGCGAAAGCGGCCAGTGCATTCACTCCGGCGTGGTCTTTGGCCAGAGCGGCAACCGTGGCCGCTGCCTGAAACCCTGCCGCTGGGCATATCAGTTAATCGATGAAAAGACGGGCGAAGTGCTCGACAAGGACAGCGACGGTGCCTACAAACTGGCGCTCAAGGATATGTGCATGTACCGCCATATTCCCCAGCTGATTCAGGCCGGTGTGTTCTCGTTTAAAATCGAAGGCCGTATGCGCCCCGCGCCGTTTATCCGCCGTATTGTCAGCACCTACCGCCAGGCCATTGACGCCTATATCGCTGACCCGACGGGCTGGCAGCCGGACGAAGAAGGCTGGAAGATCCTCTATGAGAACCGCGCCCGCGACTTTACGACCACCTTTGCCTTCGGTTCCCCGGATAAGAAGGACATTGGCTTTGACGGCACGCGTGAACCGCGTTTCTTCAGCGACGCCGTGAAGGAGGCCGGTTTCCAGGACGAAATCTTAAAGCAGGAACGCGATATTGACAAGTCAAATGATGACCATCGCACCCTCAGCGTCCGCGTCAACACCGTGGCTGCTGCCAAGGCCGTTATTGATAACGGTGCTGATATCGTCTATGTCGGCGGTGAAACGTTCCGCCCCAACAAGCCCTGGAGCCTCAAAGACTTCGCTGACATCATCGCTTATGCCAAGGGCAAGGCCAAAGTAGTCATCAATACCCCGCGCACGACCATGCGCCGCGAATGTGGCGAACTCGAACAGTTCTTCACGGCCCTGCGACAGAACGAACTTAAAGCTGACGGCCTGATGGTCAGCAACCTGGGTTCCCTGAAACTGGCCAAGCGCCTGACAAACCTGCCCGTACAGGCTGACGTATCCTTTAACCTTTTCAACCATCTGGCCGCCAAGTTCTTGAAGGAAAACGGCCTGACCATGGGAACGGCCTCCTACGAGCTCTCCTTCGAACAGCTGCGCGAAATCGTGGAAAGCTCCGAACTGCCCATCGAAGTTGTCGTCCATGGCTCCTATGAGTCCATGATTTGTGACCACAATATCCCAGGCATGAGTCTGCCGTTCTTCAATGAACTCAACAATCCCGAAGTGCTCGACCGCCGCTATGCCCTGCTCGACAAGGCCGGCGAAAAACACTCCCTGCGCATTGACCAGTTCGGCCGCAACCATATCTACTTTGCCAAGGACCTCTGCCTCTATCCGTACCTTTCCAAGTTTAACGGCTTAGGCGCTTACCGCATTGAGGCGCAGGACTACGCGCCCGAATTTGCCGGCATGGTCACCCGTATTTACCGCACAGCTCTCGATAACCTCGCGGCCGGCAAAGAGGCCTTCCACGCTGACGACCTCGAAACGCTCAAAAAAGGCCCACGCGAACTGGGGCTTGGCACCTACCGTTTCCGCCGCAGCCGCAACTCCATCTAACCTAATTATTTTTGAGGAGAGGGAAATATGGAAAGCAAAAAATTTATCGGCCCTGAGGCCATTATCGCCAAAAAGAAAAAATACATCATGCCCTGCTTAGGTCATTTCTACAAGGAACCGGCCCAGATGGTCAAAGGTTCCATGCAGTACCTTTGGGACAGCACGGGCAAGAAATATCTTGATATGTACGCCGGCGTGTCCGTCATGAACTGCGGCCACTGCAATCCGGAAATCCTTGAAAAAATGAAAGCCCAGATTGACGAACTGCAGCATGTCTGCAATATCTACCTGACGGAAAACTTCGTGAACCTCGCGGAAAAACTGGCAGAAGTCACCCCGGGTGACCTGCAGAAATCCTTCTTCTGCTCCACGGGTTCTGAGGCCACGGAAGGTGCCTTCCTGCTGGCCTCCGTCTATACGGGCAACAGCGAAATCATCGCCCTGCGCCACGGCCTGCACGGCCGCACCAAACTGGGCATGAGCGTCACCGGTCTTACCATGTGGCGCACGGACCCCAATCCTGTTGGCGGCATTCACTTTGCCCCCAACCCGAACTGCTACCGCTGCCCCATGAACAAAAAGTTCCCGGAATGCGATTACGCCTGCGCCAATGCCATCGAGGATTTGATTAAATCCTCCACCTCCGGCCACCCCGGCGCCTTTATCGCTGAAACCATTCAGGGCAATGCCGGCTGCGTTGTGCCGCCCCAGGGTTACTTCAAACGCGTCAAAGAAATCCTCAACCAGTACAACACCCTGCTGATTATCGACGAAGTGCAGACGGGCTTTGCCCGCTCCGGCAGGATGTTTGCCATAGAAAATTATGATGTCGTGCCCGATATCATGTGCATGGCCAAGGCCTTGGGCAATGGCGCGCCGATTTCCGCCTTTATCTCCACGGCCAAGATTGCCGATACCTACACCCGTCCCGGGGCCTCGACGCTCGGCGGCAACCCGGTATCCTCCACCACGGCCATGGCGGTGCTCGACTATATCGCCGAACACAAACTCATGGAAAACGCCCAGGCCCGCGGTGAACAGCTCAGAAACGGCCTGCGTGAGCTGCAGCAGAAACATCCCGTTATCGGTGATGTGCGCGGCCTCGGCCTCATGGACGGCGCAGAGTTCATTCACACTGACGGCAGCCCGGCACCGGAAATCCTCGATGATGTACTCGAAACGCTCAAGGACCGCGGCTTTATCATCGGCAAGAACGGCGTAGACCGCAATGTAATGGCTTTCCAGCCGCCCCTCGTCATCACCGAGGAAAATGTCAACGACGTCCTCAATGCCTTGGATTTGGTGCTGACAGAAAAGAAACTCTAATGTTAATACCAGCTTGACAAGTCAAGCTGGTATATCAAAAAGACCTTGACCGGTCACTGACCGGTCAAGGTCTTTTTATTGCTTATTTATCAGCCCTTACGAGCATTCTTAGCGTTACGGCCGCGAACGGTGCGGTCAAGGATAGTCTTGCGCAGGCGGATATGTTCCGGCGTTACTTCTACCATTTCATCATTGTTGATATATTCGATAGCCTGTTCCAGGGACAGAATCCGCGGCGGCGTCAGGCGGATAGCCTCATCAGAGGAAGACGTACGCATGTTGGATACGTTCTTCTTCTTGCAGGGGTTGATGTCGATATCGTTATCGCGGGAATTTTCGCCCACAATCATACCTTCATAAACCTGTTCGCCCGGCTCGATGAACATTACACCACGGTCCTGCAGGGAGAAGATACCATAACCGGTGGTTTCACCCTGTTCGAAGGCAACGAGAGAACCGCGCGTACGGCCCGGGATATCGCCCTTATACGGAGCATAGCCATGGAACACATGGTTCATGATACCGTTACCCTTCGTGCTGGTCAGGAGTTCAGAACGGAAACCAATCAGGCCGCGGGCCGGAATGGTGAATTCGAGGCGCATGTAACCTGCCGTCTCCGTCATGTTCGTGAGCTCAGCCTTACGCGTGCCCAGACCTTCCATAACAGCGCCCATGTATTCCTGCGGCACTTCGATGGTCAGGTTTTCGATAGGTTCACAGAGCTGGCCATTGATGGTCTTGTAAACTACTTCCGGCTTACCAACCTGCAGCTCATAACCTTCACGGCGCATGGTTTCGATAAGAATGGACAGATGAAGTTCACCACGGCCGGAAACCTTGAACACATCGGCAGAATCCGTTTCTTCGACCTTCATGGCTACGTTAGTCTCGATTTCCTTGTAGAGACGGTCACGGAGGTGACGGGAAGTTACGAACTGACCTTCACGGCCGGCAAACGGGCTGGTGTTAACACCAAAAGTCATGGACAGCGTCGGCTCATCGATATTGATGGTCGGCAGAGCCTCCGGATTTTCAGCGTCAGCTACGGTGTAACCGATGGACACATCACCGAGGCCCGTCAGGGCAACTATTTCACCCATGCCGGCAGCCTCGCTCTCCACGCGCTGCAGGCCCTGATAAGTGAATACCTTACCAATTTTAGCCTTCGTTTCCTGGTCGCCATTGATGATGGCTACATTCTGGTTCGGCTTAGCCGTACCGCGAATGATACGGCCGATAGCTACACGGCCGACGAAAGAATCAGATTCGAGCGTCGTTACCATCATCTGCAGCGGTGCGTCCGGGTCACCATGCGGAGCCGGGATTTCCTTGACGATGGTTTCCATCAGCGGCTGGAGATTGTCATTGTCATCATCCATGCTGTACTTAGCTACACCATCACGTGCCGTAGCGTAGATAACCGGGAAGTCAAGCTGGTCATCGTCAGCGTCGAGTTCCATGAAGAGTTCGAGAACTTCATCATAAACATCATCTACACGCTGGTTCGGCTTATCAATCTTGTTGATAACAACGATAGGTTTCAGTTTCTGCTCCAAAGCCTTGCGCAGCACGTACTTCGTCTGGGGCATCGGACCTTCAAAGGCATCAACGAGCAGGACAACGCCGTCAACCATGTTGAGAACACGTTCAACTTCGCCGCCGAAGTCAGCATGGCCCGGGGTGTCAACGATGTTGATTTTTACATCATTGTACATAACAGCCGTGTTCTTGGACAAAATGGTGATACCGCGTTCACGCTCGATATCGCCGGAGTCCATCACGCGCTCAGCTACCTGTTCATTGGAACGGAATACATGACTCTGCTTGAGCATTGCATCTACCAGCGTCGTCTTACCATGGTCAACGTGGGCGATAATTGCAATGTTTCTCAGCTTTTCATTGGTCGTCATACTCATTCTTTGTAATATGCCTCCTAATTTATAAAACAAGAAAGGATACAAATAACTGTATCCCCTTCAACTCAACATAACATATAAATATTAGCGTAAGGAGCCCCGCCTGTCAAGCAAATGTTGCGGCCGCGCCAAAAAAATCCTTTTGCTAAAAATATTAGTTTTTCAATCATTTTTACGAAAATTTTGTTATAATGTTACGTGGGGACTTTTTAATGCAGTTTTATCTTCATTATTTAGAGGGGAGGTACATCACTGTTTCCCCAAAAGCAGTGATATGTATTTATGACTAAACAAAAAAAACTGGGCATAATTGCCAATGATGAATGGCTGGCTCCCTACGAGGAGGCCATCAAAGGACGCCACGACCACGCTGTATGGAAAATCAATCAGCTCACCCAGAACGGCAAGCGTACCTTAAGCGACTTTGCTACGGGCCATCTGTACTACGGCCTGCACAAGCAGGGACGCGGCTGGGTATTCCGTGAATGGGCGCCAAATGCCCTGGCCATTTACCTTATTGGCGATTTCAGTGACTGGCAGGAAAAAGAGGAATTTAAATGCCGTCACATTCCCGGCACCGGTGACTGGGAACTTGTCATTCCGGCCGGCAAAATCAAGCACAAAGACCTGTACAAAATGAAAGTCCATTGGCGCGGTGGCGAAGGGGAACGCATTCCTGCCTGGGCCACCCGGGTTGTACAGGACGAAGAAACGAAAATTTTCTCGGCACAGGTTTGGAATCCCCGGACCAAACACACCTGGCATGATGAAAAATTCAAGCCTGACACTGCACCGCTGCTCATTTATGAATGCCATGTCGGCATGGCACAGGACGCAGAAAAAGTCGGCTCCTATAAGGAATTCACCAAAAATATCCTGCCGCGCGTAAAGGCTGACGGCTATAACTGCATTCAGATTATGGCCATTCAGGAACACCCCTACTACGGCAGTTTCGGCTACCATGTCAGCTCCTTCTTTGCTGCCAGCAGCCGCTGCGGCACCCCGGAGGACCTCAAAGAACTCATTGACACCGCCCATAAGATGGGCCTGGCCGTCATCATGGATATCGTTCACAGCCATGCAGTTAAAAATGAAGTAGAAGGTCTGGGCAATCTCTGCGGTGACCCCAACCAGTTCTTCTATCCCGGTGACCGTCACGAACACCCGGCCTGGGACAGCCTCTGCTTTGACTACGGCAAGGACGATGTACTCCACTTCCTGCTGTCCAACTGCAAATACTGGCTGGAAGAATTCCATTTCGATGGTTTCCGTTTCGACGGCATCACCTCCATGCTTTACTACAGCCATGGCTTAGGCGAGGCCTTTATGAACTACGGCGACTACTTCAACGGCCATCAGGACGACAACGCCATCTGCTATCTGACGCTGGCCAACAAACTGATTCACGAAATCAAGCCCCATGCCATCACCATCGCTGAAGATGTCAGCGGCATGCCGGGCCTGGCTACCAAATTTGAAGACGGCGGCTTTGGCTTTGACTATCGCCTCGCCATGAACGTGCCGGATTACTGGATTAAGACCATCAAAGAAAAGAAGGACGAAGATTGGCACCCCTCCAGCATTTTCTGGGAAATGACCAACCGCCGTGCCGATGAAAAGACCATCTCCTATGCCGAAAGCCATGACCAGGCGCTTGTGGGCGACAAGACCATCATTTTCCGCCTCATTGACGCTGATATGTACTGGCATTTCTCCAAGGATAACCGCAACTTCATGGTTGACCGCGGCATTGCCCTGCATAAGATGATTCGGCTGGTCACGGCCTCCACCATCAACGGCGGTTACCTGAACTTCATGGGCAACGAATTCGGCCACCCCGAATGGATTGACTTCCCCCGTGAAGGCAACGGCTGGGGCTACAAATATGCTCGCCGTCAGTGGCATCTGGTAGATGATAAAAACCTCTGCTATCACTTCTTGGGCGACTTCGACAGGGAAATGCTCGCCACCCTCAAAACCGTGAAGAATATCCAGAAACAGCCGGTGGTGGAAATCTGGCACAACGACGGCGACCAGGTACTGGCCTACAGCCGTGGCGATTTGATATTCGTGTTCAACTTCTCCCCCACCCAGTCCTTCCCGGATTACGGTTTCCTCGTACCAAAAGGCAGTTACAAGGTGGTACTCAATACCGATGCCAAAGAATTCGGCGGCAATGGCCTGGCTGACGACAGCGTCATCCACAAAACCAACTTCGACCCGCTTTACGAAAAAGACGGCAAAGAATGGCTGAAAATCTACATCCCAGCCCGCAGCGCCGTAGTGTTGAAGAAAAAATAATATCAGACATTAAAATTGACAGGTCAATGTGCTTTTTGACCTGTCAGTTTTTATATCTGAAATAAATCGCGGCTGACAAGTCAAATGTCAGCCGCTTTATATATATGGATTTTTCAAGCATCATAATGATTACGACAGGCAATGATGATAACTTTATCATCTTCAACTGCATATACGATTCTATTTGTTTCATCAATCCTACGACTCCAAAATCCTTGTAAATTTTGTTTCAAAGGTTCCGGCTTGCCTATACCCGTAAAGGGATGTCTTAAAATATCCTTTATCAAGCCATTTATGCGTTTCATAGTCTTTTTATCCTGAGTATGCCAGTACATATAGTCGTCCCAGGCATCAACATCCCAAGATATTTGTTTAAGCTGCATGGTCAGTCCTCAATCAAACTATGTTCGGCTACCTGCAAACGTCCAGCCTTATAATCATCCATCTTCTTTTCCAGATATCTGATATTCGATGCCGAATAGAAAGGATCAGCAGACACTTCAAAGGGGATTCTTCTTTCCCGGCCAACTGTCTTAGCGAAAATAGTAAATGCGGCACTCATAGAAAGGCCCATGTCTGCACAAGCCTGTTCCATACTCTTTTTAACATCTGCATCCAACTTAAAGTTCACACTTACTGCCTGTGCCATACGAACCACCTCTTTCTGTATTTCTACTTATATTTTATCATATATATAGAATAATTCAATATATACGCTTTACTTTCTCTATATATTAGACATTTTTTCACAAACATCATTAAATACAAATCGCGGCTGACAAGTCAAATGTCAGCCGCTCACTCTAGTTTACGTCAGTACATCTTCCAGGCTTATCTTTTTTATTTTCTCCGCCTGCTTGATAATCTTTTTGGTATCCTCACCGGTCAGATTGTTGTCAGTTATGGGGGAGATTTTCTCTTGCAAAGTTAGCGCAGTATCGCGTTCGCTGTTGGCAAGTTTTCCTATGGGCGTGTCAGCCTTTTCGGCCTTGGCTTTGCCTTCTTCTACAGCTGCTTGTACCACATCGGCAGCGGTCGGCTGGCGCTTGCCTTTTTCTTCAGCCTGGTCCTTTATTTGCTCGTCTGTCCGTACCGACATGGATAGTTCGCTGCTGCGGAAATCAATTTCGGCGCCCAGGTAATCTGCGCGATTTTTAGCCACGGCCAGTTCGCCTCGTTCCAGGAGAATCTGCATCGTATAGGCCTCCTGCAACATGCCCTCGGCACTGATTTCATCTTTGGCTTTTTCAATACCTGCCACGGCCTGATTGAGCTGTGTTTGCATATACATCAGCCAGGCCAGCTCATCACTGGGCGTAAATTCCGGGTGCTCGGCGGCCATTTCGTCCTCTATGGCAAATTTTTTCTGATACATTTCATGCAGTTTTTGGTCAGGCGACTTGCCTTTTTCCCGCAGCTCGTCTATTTCGGCCTGCAGATCTTCTTTTTCCTTATCCGTAAGGGTATCTGTTTCGCTGTTGAGCCGTTCTTCCAATTCATCAGCGCGTTTGTTGCATTCTTCCCGTTCGGCTTTCTTAGCTAACAATTCATTGAGTTTCTTTTCACCTTCGGTCATAAAATCTGTCTGCGTAAGTTTTTGCAGCGGTTCTTGGGAATCAGCATAAAGTTTCCGCCCTTCCTTACTGATAAAAACCTCTGCCGCTTTGCCGATTACGGTATCATCATCATCTTTTTGCAGTGATGTGCCCTTTTGCATTTTCTGCCAGACAGTTTCCGGCTGTAAAGAATTAGTCTTGTGGAAAAGCGTTTGGTCATTTCCTTCTACGCGGGCTATCATGGCCATTTCCATTCCCTCCTTGTGAATGCCACAACCTTCCTATCTTGTATATCGAATATTCTTGCAATAGTATAAGCAAAAAAAACGGCATTACCAGGGAAAGTTTTTCCCTTTGTAATGCCGTTGCTTTTATGCAATTACGAGTCCTACGGGGCAGTGGTCGCTGCCGAAAATCTCGTTGTGAATGGTGGCGTCCTTAATCTTTGCCTGCAGGCGCTCGGAGGCGACAAAGTAATCTATGCGCCACCCGGCGTTGTTGTCCCGGGCCTTTCTGAGGTAGGACCACCAGGTATAAATCCCGGTACGCTCGGGGTACAGGGTACGGAAGGTATCGATAAAGCCGGCCGCCAGCAGTTCCGTGAATTTAGCCCGCTCCTCGTCGGTAAAACCGGCGTTATGATGGTTGGTCTTCGGATTCTTGAGGTCAATTTCCTGATGGGCCACATTGAGGTCCCCACAGACCACCACCGTTTTTTGCGCGTCCAATTTGCACAAATACTCGCGGAAAGCGTCCTCCCATTCCATGCGATAACTGAGGCGCTCCAATTCCCGTTTAGAGTTCGGCGTGTAAACCGTCACCAGGAACATGTCCGGAAATTCCAGAGTGATTACCCGGCCCTCATGGTCATGTTCTTCAATGCCCAGACCATAGGTGACGTTCAGCGGCTCAATACGGGAAAACACCGCCGTACCGGAATAGCCCTTCTTTTCCGCGCTGTTCCAATACTGTTTGTAGCCGGGCAAGTCAAGAATTGCCTGGTCCGGCTGCATTTTCGTTTCCTGCAGGCAGAACACATCGGCGTCGAGCTTGCAGAATGACTCCATAAATCCCTTTTTCAGGCAAGCCCGCAGGCCATTGACATTCCAGGAAATTAACTTCATCGTCATGCCTCCCTTATTACGGCAGCGTCTTGAACTGAGCTAACGGCCAGAACACGAGCATAGCCTTGCCCTTGATGAGGTTAAAAGGCACAAAGCCTACATCAGCAAAGCGGCTGTCCTCGGAATTATTGCGGTTATCTCCCATCACAAAGACGGTTCCCTTCGGTACCGTGGATTTAGGATATTCGCTGCGCGTGGGTTCCAAAATATAATCTTCGTTGAGCAGCTGGTCGTTGACAAAAACCTTGCCGGCTTTGATTTCCACCGTGTCACCGGCCGTAGCGATAACGCGTTTGATAAAGTCGCGGCTGCGGTCACGCGGATATTCAAAGACCAGAATCTCATTTTTCTGCGGCTCGCGGAAGTTATAGATGAACTTATTGACCACCAGCCGTTCCTGCGACTGCAGGGTGGGCCGCATGGACGGGCCGTCAACAATGTATAGCTCTACGATAAACTCGCGAATGAAAAAGGCCAGTACCACCGCAATGACGATGGATATAAGCCAGTCCTTTGCTTCTTCGCCTAATGAACTCATAAAGGGTTCCTCCTCTTGCTGTGTTTTAGCTGTATTACGCTAATGAAAATAGGGACTGCTCGAAAGCAGTCCCTATCGGTACGCAGATTAGCGTTTTTCTTTGATACGAGCAGCTTTACCCGTAAGGTTGCGCAGATAGTAAAGTTTTGCACGACGGACAACACCGCGGCTAACAACTTCAATCTTAGCAATACGCGGAGAATGAACCGGGAACAGGCGCTCTACGCCGATGCCGTAGGAAATACGACGAACGGTGAAGGTTTCACGAACGCCAACGCCCTGACGAGCGATTACGCGGCCTTCGAATACCTGAATACGCTCACGGTTGCCTTCGACGATTTTTGCATGTACGCGAACTTTGTCGCCAGGTGCAAAAACAGGAATGTCGCTGCGGAGCTGTTCTTTCTCCAGAGTCTCGATGATGTTCATTTATTTTTCCTCCTTAACCAGACGTTCGTGGCAAGCTCATGCCTGCTCAGAGGACCGTCCACATACCTAGTTAGTTTACCATAAAAGCTAAAGGCCAGCAATACCTTGGAAAAATATTTTTTGTTATTTATTTCCCTGTACGGTAAACACAGAGTCTAAGAGTTTGCGCGTGTAAGGGTGCTTAGCTGACATTATCTTGTCACCGGCCAGCTCCTCCACTATACTGCCATTTTGCATTACCGCCACCCTGTGGCTGATAAGACTTACCAGGGCCAGGTCATGGCAGATGAAAATATAGCTGACGCCCCGTTCCTTCTGAATGCGCGCCAAAAGTTTGGCAATGCTGTCCTGTACGGATACGTCCAGCGCACTAGTGGCCTCATCGCAAATGATGATTTCCGGCTCTAAGATAAGGGCTCTGGCAATGCCGACGCGCTGGCGCTGACCGCCCGAAAGCTCATGCGGATAACGCAGGGCGATTTCCGGTGCCAGTTCCACCTGCTGCAGCAGGTCTACGGCTCTGGCCTCGGCCTCCTTGTCGCTGACCTTGGCAAAATTACGCAAAGGTTCACAGATAATATCGCGAATCCGCATTTTCGGATTAAAGGCCGTCGCCGGGTCCTGAAAAATCATCTGGATATGCTTGGCCATCTGCCGGCGTTTTTCCCCAGCAAGCGTAGTTATTTCCTCACCCTTGAAATAGATATGACCGCTGGTGGCCGGATGCAGCCCCATAATCGTGCGGACAAAGGTGGACTTGCCGCAGCCGGACTCACCGACGAGCCCCAGGGTTTCGCCGCGGTAAAGCTGCAGGCTCACATCTTTGCAGCCTGTAAACTTTGTGCCGTCATTCTTGGTAAAGACCTTACAGATTTTATCTGTGGACAGCAAAATTTCCTTATCCGACATAGCGTGTGCCTCCAATCTCCGGCACGGCCTTTAAGAGCGTCTGGGTGTAAGCGGCCTTGGGACTGCCAATGACGTCAGCCGTATTGCCATACTCTACTACCTTTCCCCCGGCCATAACCATGATTTTGTCCGCCATGTGCGCCGCCACGCCGATATTATGGGTGACGATAATCATGGCCGAGCCGGCCTCATGGACGACCTGCATGAGCTCGTCCACAATCTGGGCCTGCGTGGTTACGTCGAGGGCCGACGTCGGCTCGTCAGCGAGCAGCAGTTTTGGCGCAAAGGCCAGGGCCATGGCGATACCGACACGCTGGCGCATGCCGCCGCTGAGTTCAAAGGCATGGGATTCCATCACGCGCTGCGGGTCAGGCAGGTTCATACGGGTAAGCAGCGAGCAGGCTTTGTCCACGGCCTCGCTTTTGCTCAGCGAGCTATGCAGCTGCAGATACTCCACAAACTGCTTGCCAATGGTCTGCACAGGATTGAGCATATTGCCGCTGTCCTGAAAAATCATCGCAATATCCTTGCCGCGGATAGCGAGCCAGTCCTTGTTGCTTAAATGGGCAATATCGCGGCCATCAAAATTTATCTGTCCGCCTGCCACCTGTCCGTTACCGGACAAACAGCCCAGCACGGCACGGATAACAGAGGTCTTGCCACTGCCGGATTCACCGACAATGGCCATAATCTCCCCTGTTGACAAGTCAAAATTGACGTCTGACACCGTTGGCTTGCCCTGATATTCAATAGATAATTTTTTTACGTCTAAAAGCATGTTTGCTTCCTTTACTTATTTAGCCGGTTTAATAAGGTTCGTAATCCAGTAATAATCAGACGGATACATCTTCACGCCAGCGAGAACCTTGTTGCTGATGATATTGGTCTGCGGATAACCCAGGAACAGAGCTGCACCATCATTTAAGAGAATCTGCTGGATATCAATAATCAGCTGACGGCGTTTGCTCTTGTCGAATTCGGCAGCCAGTTCGTTGAACTTAGCGTCGAGTGCCGGGTTGCTGTAGCCGGAACCATTCTGCGGATTGTCACCGTTGTTGTTGGTCTTCCAGTACCAGGTGAGGAAGATTTCCGGGTCACCGGTATTAGCCGTGGTGATGTTGGAAATCAGGAGGTCATATTCACCCTTGATACCCATCTGGTCAACGAGGTTGTAGTCAACGGTCTTGATATTGATGTCAAAACCGAGCTTTTTAAGGTCAGCCTGTACGGCCTCAGCGTAAAGCGGCAGTTCAGCACGGCTGTTGTAAACAACGAAGTCGAGTTTCAGCGGCTGGCCATTCTTGTCGCGAATGCCGTCGCCGTTGGTATCTTTCCAGCCTGCCTCATCGAGGAGTTTGGCAGCTCTTTCCGGGTTGTAGGCATTGGGGTCAGTCAGCTGGTCAAAACCATAATCCATGGAGGGCGGTACAGGAGCCTTGCCCGGCAGGAAGGTGCCTTTCAGGAGAACCTTGTTATAGGTTTCACGGTCACAGCCGCAGATAAGGGCGGCACGCACTTTATCGTCTTTCAGAATTCCCTTGTGGTTCAGACGGGCCAGCACCGTGCGCAGGGAAGAAATCTCATCTACGAAGAACTTGTCATTGCCGCGGAAGGTATCCATATCGCCGGCAGCGATGTTTACAGCCATGTCCACTTCACCGGACTGCAGGGCCATAGCACGCGTGTTCGGGTCATCGATGGACGGAATTTCTACCTTTTCAAAGGGCACTTCGCCATCCCAGTAGTTGGGGTTCTTCTTCATGACGGCCTTTTCCTTCACGAAGGATTCCACCATGTACGGGCCGGTGCAGATGGGGCCTTCCTTCGCGAAGTCACGGCTGCCTTCGGCGCTCGTGTCCACGATGATGAACAGGGGGTCAGCCAGGAATCCCGGCATATTCGGCATGGGCTTTTCCGTCACGATGGTCAGCGTCTGCCCCTCAGCCTTGATTTCCTTGTACTTGAAGAATGTCGCCGCGCGGTTGTTCTTGGCAAAAGCGCGTTCAATGGACGCCTTGACAGCCTCTGCCGTCAGCGGATTGCCGTTGGAGAACTTCACACCCTCACGGATTTTGAACGTCCAGGTCGTATGGTCATCGCTGATGCTCCAGCTTTCGGCCAGCCAGGGCTGTACGTTCATCTTGTCATCGAACTTCGTCAGGCATTCGCCGAGGCCGTAGCGCATAACCACCCAGCCAAAGAAATTCTGCGTCGGTTCGAGCGTATCGGCAAAGTTCGTCACGCCGACTTTCAGCACACCCTTGTCGGCACTGCTGTTATCCGCACCACAGCCGGCCAGCATAACGGTCAGGGCTGCACCGCACAAGCCGAGGCTGACGGCTTTCCATAATTTCTTCGTGTTAAAAATTTTCATGTCTCAAATCTTCCCCTTTACTAAAAATATTTTATTCCTGCCGTGGGTCGAGAACGTCCCGGAGGCTGTCTCCCCACAGATTGAATATCGCAACGACAATAAAGATAGCCAGACCAGGATAAATCATCAGCCAGGGGGCTGTCTGGATATACTGGCGGCCTTCATTGAGCATCAAGCCCCATTCCGGCGTCGGTGGCTGGGCACCAAAGCCCAAGAAGGAGAGCCCCGCAATTTCCATCATCATCGTCCCAATGTCCATAGCCCCGGTGATGACCACCATCGGCATGACATTGGGCAGGATATGACGCCACAGAATACTGCTGTTCTTAGCCCCCTGAATTTTGGCTGCCTGAATAAAATCCTGATTGCGCAGGCGCAGCACCAGACTGCGCACCAGCCGGGCATATTTAGCCCAGCTGACAACGAGCAGCGCCAGAATCGTATTGACCACGCTGCCCCCCAGGATACCGGCAATGGCAATGGCCAGTACGATACCGGGGAAAGCGAGCATCATATCCGCAAACCGCATGAGAATATTTTCCAGCCAGCCGCCAAAAAAGCCGGCCAGCACGCCTACCAAAGTCCCTACCATGGCAATCATGGCCACAAGGCACAGCGCCATAAAGAGAGAAATCTGCGTGCCGCAGAGAATCCGGGAGAAAATATCCCGTCCGAGCTTATCCGTGCCCATGAAATGTTCTGCCGACGGTGTCTGCAAAACAAATTTCATATTCCCGGCCATGGGGTCCTGTGGCGCAAGATAAGGGGCAAAAATGGCCAACAAAACTATCAGCACGACCAGCCCCGTATAAAAGGCAAATAATTTATTTTCCCGAAAAACCGTCATCAATGGGCCTCCTTTTTCAGCCGCGGGTCAAGGTAGACATAGGACAAATCCACCAAGGCGTTAATGGCCATATAGACGATGGAAATCCAGAGTACAAAGCCCTCAATCAGCGGATAATCACGCATGGCAATCGCCCGTACGGCCATATTGCCGATGCCCGGCCAGGAAAACACCATCTCGATGACAGCCACGCCGCCGAGCAGCCAGCCGATGGACATACCCAAAAGCGTAATCAGCGGCAGCACGGCATTGGGCAGAACATGTTTCCAAAGGATAGCCCGTTCCGACAGGCCGCGTGCTCTGGCGCCCACCACATAATCCTGCTGCAGTTCCTCCAGGAATACCGTACGCACCTGCCTGATGTACTTCGACGACATGTAGAGCGCCAGCGTAAGCGCTGGCAGAACAATGCCCTGTGCCGTAACTGTGGATTTAGCAATGGGGAACCAGCCCAGTTTCAGACCAAACACATACAAAAAGATAAGACCGAGCCAAAAGGTCGGCATGGACACACCGATAAAGGATATCGTCCGTACCAGATAGTCCTGCCAGCCATTGCGGTGCACCGCCGACCAGATACCCAGTGGCAGGGATATCAGCAGCACAAACACAATCGTCACGGCCGCCAGCGTCAGCGTCCCGGCAAAGCCTTCGAGCAGCTTATCTGTTACCGGTTTCTTCGCTGAGTAAGACATGCCCATATCCCCATGCAGAACGCCGCCGGCCCAGTTGACATACTGCACGAGAAACGGCTTGTCGAGTCCCAGTTCCGCCCGTGTCTTGTCCAGAGTTTCCTGCGAAACAATCGTGTCGCCGGCCTCCAGCAGCATGGCCGCCGGGTCGCCCGGTGCCAGATAGGTCAAACAAAAAGTCAGAAAGCTGACTCCGACCAGGGTTATCAGCATTTGCGACAATTTGCTTACAAGTTTTTGCAAAATCGTCCACTCCCTATTTAATTAAATAAAAATATACAAAAAGCCTGTCCGCAAAAAGGCAGACAGGCTCACCGTAACAAACTCAGTAAAATCCCCATCCCCATCGCTCGCGGGTGTAAGAAACTGCCAACAGTTTCTTGCGGTGATTGTCAATCAGGCAGTTCTCCTGGCTCCAGTTCATCATCATATCGCGCCTTCCCAAAGAGGCTTTCCCCTCTTCAGTGACTTACTTGCAATACAATTCCCTGTTACAGTGGCGGGACCGCTCCGGCATATACCGGATTCTCTATTAAGTCTTCCGACACCTGATTCAATCTTTATGAATAATTCCTTATTAAAAATTACTCTCAATACACATTAGGATAGAAAAAATTTTACCATTACCGCCCTGTCTGTGTCAAGAGTCACAGACAATTTGCGGCCTGTTCCTCCACAGGCGCCAGAGCAGAAACGACGCACAGGACGCTCTTAGTGACTGGTCAATCGCCAGTGCCAGCCAGGCCCCTGCGAGCCCCCAGTGGAACCACTGCAGGAAAACCGCCGTTATGATGGGGCGCAGGAAGGCAATGCTCACGAAGGAATAGGCCGCCACCTGACTGGTCTTGCCGCTGCCCCTGAGGACGCCGGCACAGACCATGGCATGGGCCTCGGGGAAACTCACCGCCGCCACAAAAATCATTATCAAAGCGCCCAAGGGCAAAAGTTCTGCCTCATGGGAATAAATGCCAAAGATTTCATAGCGCAGGCCATAAGTCAGCAGGAAGGCCAGCAGGGAGAAAACAAAACTCCACTTGAGCCCGGCCCGCAGCTGCCGCTGCCAGTAATTCCAATCCCCGGCACCATGGGCATGACCTGCCAGCACCATGTTGGCCTTGCCCAGACCGCCGGCAAAACAGTAATAAAAATCACAAAAGTTCATGCAGATAGCATGTACGGCATAGGCTGCTGTGCCGAGCTCGGCCACCATACGTGTGTAGAGCACCATACCGATACGCTCAAAGCCCTGCTCACTGAACACACCGGCAAAGACCGGCAAAAATTCCCGAAAATATGCCTGGTTCGGCCAAAAACTGCCCCAGCCTGACCACTCGCTGTTTTTCAGCTGATATCCCGTAACAATAAGTGTCCAGCTGGTACCGATGACCGTTCCCACAGCCGCCCCAACTACACCCAACTCCGGGAAGGGCCCCAGTCCGAAGATAAGCAGGGCATTGGCGATGATGTTGACCACATTGCCCTGCACATTGGCACTCATTACCTGCTTGGTATGTCCGTAGCCGAGCTGCACGGCCTGCAGAATTGTGGCCAGTGTTGTCATAAACACGCCGACGAGCGCTATATCGCCATAAGCCAGCGCCGCCTCCATATAATCCTCCCTGGCTCCCATCCAGCTTAGAATCCTCTCTAAATGCAGGAAAAAGAACACATGGAGCGCGCCCATCAGAATCAGCATACAAAAAAGTGTCCGCGCAAGCAGCGCAGGCACCTCTTCTAATTTCTTCTGACCAAATTTCTGGGCTGTGAGCAGGGTAAGCACCGAGGCCACCGAACGCACCACACACAAAAGCATCATACGTGGCTGGGTAAAGATACTGACCGCCGCAATCGCCGCCGTACCGAGTACCCCCACCATGATGATATCCACGGAGGATAGCAGCACCATAAAGAGTCCTTCCAAGGCCGCCGGCATGGCAATTCCTAAGTAATGTCTGTCATTGGCTTGTAATCGCACACTGTTACTCCTCTCTTAGTCGAAAATCACTTTCATTTAGATAATAACAATATGCCAAACTCTCCACAAGCCCCCCGGGGGGATATGATTTATCCCTGTTTTATCTTCAGCTGCTGCAAATACGCTTTGGCCGCCACACTCACCCGATAGCTTTCCCTGGCTTTTTGAATGGCCTTGTTATGTGTCCAGACAGCCAGACGTTTTTTCTCGATAAAGGGCAAGGCCGCCTCGTATTGCTTGGCCAGGGCCGTAGCAAAGTACCAGGCAATCATCATGTTGACATAGTATTCCTCAGAGCGTACGGCCGCCACCAGTTCCAAATATGACAAGTCAAAATCCTCGTCGAGGAAATGGTCCATCAACATTTTTATCGCAAAGCGTTTGGTATATGTATGCGGGGATTGCAGCCATGTTTTTATCTCCGGCAGCAGCGCGCCGCGATGTTTTTTAAAGACTTGCGGCGACATCTGGTCGCAGGTAGCCCAGTTATCAACATAGGACAAAAACGCTTTTAGCTCCCTCAGGCATAAGTCATAGTCCTTAATGCCGGCAATCATAAACGCCTGCAGCTGATTTTCCTCAAAGAACTTATGCGGCAAGGCCGTAAGGAAGGCTGCCGCCTCATCGCTTTTCAGCAGGCCCTTGGCCATTTGGCGCAGTTCGGGGGTGCGCACACCGATAATACTGTCTGGGGCCAAAGCAGGCAGCAGTTTCTGCTGAAACTGTCCGTATTTTTTATCCTGCAGCTTTAATAACTCTGCCTGTACGTCCATATTACTCCCCTGTCCTCCTGCTCAATAAATCAACATTTGTATCTGCGCGGCAAAATCCGTGGCGGTTATGCCAAATACCTGCGTAAAGGCCTGCCGGCCATCACCAGTCTGTCTGGCCGCGAGCAGCCAGTTCTGCAGGCTGCCCCAGCCATAACGCCGCACGAGCTCTGCCGTCGCGTACTCGCATAACTTGGCAACATCATCATGATTGTATTGCCCGGTTATTTCCTCCATGGATTCCTGCCACATCATTTTGTCCAAAGACGGCAGCGGTGTTTTCTTGCGCAGCTCCGTGCGCCAGGTTCGCTGGTAGTCGGTCAGCCGGCCATAGCCGTTATCACACAGGCGGCCTACGCCGACGACATAGCCAATGCCGCGCATAAGCCATTCCACGCCGCAGGGCTCTGCCCCAAGTTCCTGAACTTCCAGCATGCGGGCCATCATCACGCCGCCCACAAAGATACATTGCCGCTGGTCGGCAATGCGTTCGCCGTTGACTATCAGCGTGCTGTTATTCTCCACCCAGACACTGCCGGCAGCCAGCTGCCGGGCGCGTTCCGGAGAAATACGGCAATGTTCTTCTGCCACCTTGGCCAAATCCTCCTGATTGGCAGCGACGATGATATCGTATTCGCCCGTCAGACGCCGCCCCCAATGTCTGGCAAGCCATGCCTGCGCGGCATTTACCTGGGCCTGCAATTGCTCAACCACGGCCGGCCGGACATTGCCATGGCCCTGGAAATTAAATGCGGTCTTATGCTGTTCCTTTTGCCACCAATCCACAAACGCGGTAAGAAAAGCGTCCAGTGATACACCAAAGGTATTCTGCAGGGATTCTTCAGCCCGTTCCCCCTGTCCTAAGCGGCGGTAATATTCCAGCAGCTTGGCATTTTCCTGTCCGGCAGCATAATTTTTCACCAGAAACCAGGTCATTAAATCTGCCAGGCCATACGAGTTGACGCGGTTGTTCATCAGTTCGCTGCGCTGCGCCTCTGTCGTATGCTGCAAGGCCATAATATCCGCGACTTTACGGGAGTTCTGCACCGTAAATTTGGCGTCCAAAAACCATTTTTCCACAGACCTGCCACCCACGGCGGCCGCCACCTGCGCCCCCATGTAATCAGCCGAGCCTTCTTCGAGCCAGAACAGACCCTGCTCATAACCATTATGGCCGTCGCTCAGCTGATACTGCAGCTGATGAAACAATTCGTGGGCGGTTGTCCCCAGACGGTCATCACTTTCCTTCAGGCCGTCCTTATCGCCATTGATGACACAGAGCCCCTTTTGGCCGCTGGCCTGACCGCTGGTGTACTGGGCTTTGTTTTTCGCCTCAGCCTCGGTCATTTCCATTTCCTTCACCAGCAGGGCCTGGTAACTATTGCGGTCAGGTGCCACTAAAACGCGCACATCGCGGTTCAGCTTAACGGCCAAATTGTTTTCACAAAAAGCGGCAAACCCTTTTGCCGCTTTTTCTACATCCTGCCTTGTATCCACAGGCACCTGCCCATAGGCCGCTACGGTAATATCCCCATTGCCCCTGGCCAGGCCTAGTTTTTCTGCCAGTACGCCGCCGTCAGAAACTCCCCATAGGAGAGCTCCGGCCATAAATATCATAATGCATAACAGCAACAGCAGCTTTTTCATCTTTACCTCACTTCATCTGCCAGCGGCAAACTTTTTGCTCAATTACGTCCAACAGGCCAAAGAGCAGCAGGCCCATAAAACTCAAAATCACAATTCCCGTGTACATTTCCAGATAGTTTACGCGCAGCCAGGCGTCCATAATGAAATAGCCCATGCCATACTGCGTGCCGAAGGTTTCTGTAAAAAACAGCACGGAAACAGCGGTAGCCATAGCCACCCGTATAGCCGTAATGAAATTGGGCATAACTGCCGGCACGAGAATATAGCGGCACACCTGCCGGAAACCGGCGCCCAGGGAATACAACGGGTAGTAGGTTTCGGCCGGAATCGCGCGTATGCCATCGCGGAGTGCCACAATAATCTGAAAGACGACAATCAGGAAAATCATGATGATTTTTGACAGCTCGCCAATACCTGCCAGCAACATTAAAATCGGCAGCAGGGCGATTTTCGGAATGGGATAGGTCAGGTAAACCACGGGTGCCAGATACCTGTCAGCCCGGGCAAAATACCCCATGATAATGCCCAGCGGATACCCGATAAGCACAGCCAGCATAATGCCAGCTATGATACGCCACAGGCTGTACACCGCATGAACAGCGATTTTATCTGCAAAAATTTCGCCCAGCCGTACAAACACATTATACGGTTCGGGAATAATGGGCAGCTGGGCAATACTAGCCGCTATCTGCCAGGCAATCAGCAAAAAGACCATCCCAAGCAGATAGGCGCGCAGAACGATTTTTCCTTTTCTCATGCCCCTGCCCCCATTGCTTTAATTTTGCTGCGCAGCTCCTGCCCCTTGACAAAGAACTCCTGGCTGGACTTCCAGCTGCGGCTGCCCTGCCATTTATTCTCCATAACCTCGGCCACAGTCCCGGGATTGGCTGACATCAGGACAATCTGCTGGCCGAGATATAACGCCTCCTCCACATAGTGGGTGACCAGTATGGTCGTAATCCCGGCGGCCTCCCATAAATCGCGGAAAACGTCCTGCATTTCCTCACGGGTAATGGCGTCCAGGGCAGAAAACGGCTCGTCCATCAGCAGAATGTCCGGTTCAAGTAAAAACACCCGGGCCAGGCTCACCCTCTGCTGCTGGCCGCCGCTGAGTTCCTGCGGATAACGCGCCAGCAAATCTTCCAGACCGAGCTTTTGGCACAAGGCTGCCATTTTAGCCGCCTTGGCCTCCGTCCAGCCGTCTTTTATCGTGCTGGCCAGGCGTATATTATCAGCTACTGTCTGCCAGGGCAGCAGGCCGTAATTTTGCGGCATAAAGCCAATACGCAGTTTCTTGGGGCTTACCGCGCCGCCATTTATGCGTACTTCGCCCTTATAATCCTTAATCAGCCCGGCCACGACCTTCAGCAAGGTGGACTTGCCACAGCCGGAAGGCCCTATTACAGCGCAGACCGTTCCTTGCGGAACGGTCAGGCTTACATTTTGCAATGCAGTATTTTGTTGTTTTAGTCCGGTATAGGCAACAGTTAAATTATCTACTTCAATCATATTACTTGCCCAGCACATCGACCACAAAATCGGCGTAAGTATAATTCTTCTTGATAAGCCCCTTGCTCTGCAGCCATTTCACGCAATCCACCACATCGCTTTCCTTCGGCAGGGCGGCATGATGATACTCCGGCAGTTTCAGAGCTGCTTTGGCCGTGGGAGGGAAAGACGCCTTCTCCACCAGCATGTCGATATATTCTTCCCGCGGGGTATTGTTGAGATAATCCACTGCCTTGTTATAGGCGCGGTACATGGCAGCCAGTTCGGCCCGGCGGTCATTGGCAGTCTTGGCCGTAAACATGATAACACCGGGATTGATACCCAGCTCGTCAGAGCCGGTCACATACTTGCAGCCATTATGAACGGCAATGCTGGCCATGGGTTCCGGCAGCGTAGCTGCTCCCAGCTTGCCATTCTGCAGCATTTCCAGGCGCGTGGGAATCTGCGGAATAATCACCTTATTGATGGTATCCTCGCCCAGATTTTCCTTCTGCAGAATCTGGTCCGTAACATACTCGATAATCGTATTACGGGAAACGGCCACGTCCTGCCCCTTCAGGTCAGCCATCTTCGTAGCACTGGACTGGGCACCGGCAATCAGTTTATAGCTGCCGTCTGTAAACGACGTCACCTTCACATTAAAGCCGCCGTCCTTGGCAAAAGCCACGGCCAGCATGTCCGAGACAGCCCCGTCCAGATTGCCGCTCTGCAAGGCTGAATCCCTGTCCATAGCACTCTTGTACTGCTGAATGTTGACTTCCAGCCCTTCTTCCTTAAAGTAGCCCTTTTCCTGAGCTACGATAAACGGCAGGGAATCCGTATCCGGCATCAGGCCGATGTTCAGCGGCTGCAAATCCTTCTTGGCCTCCTGCTGGGGGCCGCAGCCGGCCGCCAATCCCATCAGCACTACGGCCATCAGTAACAGTGCATATTTTTTCACCTTTATCTACTCCCCTCATGTATTTATTTTATTGCGTGAACCATTGGGACAGGTAATCTGCACCTGTCCGGGCATAATATACAGCCTTATCGATAATATCCTTGTTCTCAGCATAAGCGCTTTCGGCCTTGGCTTTGATTTTGCCGGCCTCCTGTTTCATTTCGGCCACCGTATCGAGCTTGGCGTCCACATCATCAAGCATGGTCTGTGCCTCAGCAATGGACTGCTTTAACTTGGCCACATCGCTGTCGGCCTGGGCGCTGATACTCTTGTTTTCCTTGACCTGTTCCTCACGCTTGGCCTCTTTGCCTGTTACCTTGTCCACAAGTTTACCCAGGGTTGAGCCGGGCGCGCTGTCCATTATAGCCTCGTTACGGCCTTTGGCCCGGCTGGATTTTTCCTCCAGTTCCCGTTCCCGGGCCTGCAGCTCCTGTTTTTGTTTCTCCAGCACCTCACGCTGCGCCTTTAAATCGGCCTCCTGGCTGGCCAGCTTTTGCTCGCGGTCCTTCATCATCTGTTGTTCCAGCTTTTGCTGATTTTGCCGCTCCGCCGACTGTTCCTGCGTGTAACCGGCTATCATAAAACCGATGGCCAGGGCAGCGGCAAAGCCTGCGCCCAGGAGCAGACCGCGTTTGCGGCCAGCAGTCAAAAAGCTCTTGTGCGGACGCGGTTCTTCCTGGCGCGGCGGCAGCTCTTCCGGCGGCAATTCCCGGACTCTGCGCTGTCTGTCCGTCGCCTGCTCATCATCTGCCTCTATCCGTGGCAAAGGTCTGGTATCAAAAATCCGTTCACTATCATCAACAGGGCGCATTAACTGCGTCTTATCCAAATCATCTTGTTTCATTAAAAATCTCCACTTTCATTGTATGCTCAGGTATCAACTATATGATAGTATACGGTTTTTATATTGACATGTCAAAAGCAGACTGACCGGTCAATATTCTGACCTGTCAGCCTGTCAAGCAGCGTCGTAAATTTTTACTCCTTAGTCAAGGCCCCGTGTTCCTTCTGCATTGTTTCGCACAAACGCCGCAACGTCCACAATATATTAAACGGCGTCACGACCGCTTTGAACCGCACATGCGGCAAGCCGGCGTTTTGCAAGGCCTGCAGCACTTCGTCCAGCCGTTTATTGCGGATATTTTGCAGTACCATGACCTCATGCGGAAAGACAAAGTTGTCATCGTCCTTCACCTTTGCCGGCTGGTAACCTTTCGCGCCCAGCAGGTATCCTACCTTCTCGCGCCAGGCCTCCGCGGGCAGAATTTTCGTGGCTATCCCGAGCTTATGCAAAGTCTTGCAGGCTGCTGTAAGTGTTTCTTCATCACGAAATTGATAGAATAATACCTGTTCCTGCCTTTTCATTAACTCAGTCCTCCACCCAGCGGGCCATCCCGCGCATCAGTAAATAAGTAACAAGTTCGTCCAGGGAAACTCCCTCAGCCTCCTGCCGTGCCTGCAAGGATTCACGCAGGGTACGGGGCAGGTTGACCGTCAGCGTGCCAGCGGTTAAAGCCGCCGTCTGACCTGCGGACTTTGGAGCCTGTACCGCAGCCGCAGCTTTGGCCGTTTTAGTTGTCTTAGTTGTTTTAGTTGTTTTGGTTGTTTTGGTTGTTTTCGCTGCCTTGGTCGTCCTGGCTGTCTTGGTCTTTTTCGCAGCCGGAGCCGGCTCTGCAGCTTTAGCCTGTTTACTTTCGGTTTCCGGCGCCGCCGTGGTCTTTTTCCTGCTGGCAGGCTTTTTTTCCTCCGGCGGATAAACCAAGAACTCATCGTAGGCATTGCGCAGGGTTTCACTGGCCTGCTTAGTCCCCACACCGATGATATACGATGGCGTGCCGGAGTTCAGATATTCCGCAATCCTGACAAAATCCGAGTCCGTGGTAATGATAAAGAACCGCCGCACACCATCATCATACAGGAGTTTGGCCGAATCGTATAAAGCCGAATCCAGCGAGTTTTTTCCCTGATAAGTACGGCTTATCTGCCGGAAAGTAAAGCCCGGCCGCCGCATGAGTTTTTCCCAGCGTTTCTGTTCCGGCCGTGCCTCCCAATCGGAAATGACAATCGTCCGGCAGGGCTGGTAACGCCGTGCCTTGCTTAAAGTGTAGTCCAACATTTCAAACGGAGCGTTTTCGATATCGTAAAGTATCGCTACAACCTCCGTACTGGAATCCAGAGTCATCTAATCCCCCATTTATAAAAAGTAACATGTAGTATCTTTAATATCTTCTATATATCTCTTTAAATCCCTGCCAGCAGCAGTGCTCAGCGCTGACACAGCCAGGCCAGCTGCCAGCCGGCCCAGACCGTTATCATAGCCACCACCATCGTGCTCAGAATATTTACCGCCGCCAGCAGGCTGCTGCCGTTCTTGATTAACATCAGCGTTTCCAGGGACACGGCAGACAAGGTGGAAAAACCGCCCAAAAAGCCCACGGTAAGCAACAGCCGCAGAGATTCAGGAATTAAATGCAGGGACTTGGCCAGTGGCAAAAGCAGCCCCATAATAAGCCCCATAAAAAAACAACTCACCCCATTTACCGCCAAGGTGGCCATCGGAAATAACATACCGCCGCAGGTTCCCACCAAAGTCGTAATTCCATATCGGCACACCGCCCCCAGGCCGCCGCCGATAAAAACATAAAAACACGCCATCATTTACTGTAAGTTCATCTCCTGCATACCATCAATATAAGCCTTCTCACGTCATAACTGCCGCCAGCTGCTGCAACAGCACGGGAATATCCACGGGTTTGGACAGGCACTCATTCATGCCGGCAGCCTTTGCCTTTTGCACCGATTCATCATCAACTTCACCCGTCAGGGCAAAGATAGGCACATGCCGGGCGTCATCACGGCTCATGGCTCTGATAGCCCTGGCCGCCTCCAGCCCGTCCATAATGGGCATACGTACATCCATCAGCACAGCGTCAATGCTCCCCTCGGGAGAATTAGCAAATGCGGCCACGCCCTGCTGGCCGTCGCCGGCTGCAATGACCTCAATCCCCTTAAAGGACAACAGGCTTTGCATAAGTTCCCGGTTGATTTCATTATCCTCGCACAGCAGTATGCGGCGGTTGACCAGCTGCATAAGTTCACCATCAACAGGAACTTCCGCAGCCTCGCTAGTCTGTCCCGGTGGCAGGAAAAACCACATGTCAAACCGCGTGCCCTTGCCCCGCTCGCTGTCTACCGTGATTTTACCGCCCATCAGGTCAACAAGGCTCTTGACAATCGACATGCCTAAGCCTGTACCCTCGATTTTTCTGGTGATACTGGTCCGTTCCTGGGAGAAAGGTTCAAACAGCTTGGGCAGGAACGACTTATCCATCCCGACACCGGTATCACTGATAACGATATGACAGTTATAGGCGCCAAAATCGGCCGGTCCTTCCATACACATGGTCACACTGCCGCCCGCCGGCGTGTATTTAATGGCATTGGACAGGAGATTCAATATCACCTTCTGCAGTTTCAAAACGTCCACATACACGTCCTGAAAGTGCATATCGGCAAGTTTTGTGATGAATTGCACCTTCTTGACCTCAGCATTTGCATAAGCGGATACAATAATGGTATCCAGCAGTTCCTGCATATTGCTGTTTTCCGGTTCAATCTCCAATTTGCCGCTGCTGATTTTGCTCAAATCCAGCGTCTCATTGATGAGATTCAGCATAAACTTGCCGGTTGTCCGGATTTTTTCCAGATACTCCTCACGCTCATCTTTGCCCTTGCTTTGGAGTGCCAGTTCAATAAAGCCCAATATGCCGTTGAGCGGCGTGCGCATATCATGGCTTACATTGGAAACAAACGCCGCCTTGGCCGAGGCCTCGCGCTCTACGGCCAGCATGCGCTCATTGCGCTTTTTCTCCGTCACATCGTTGATGAAATGGGCGCAGGCAAAATGACCGTACCAGGAAATACCCTTTTTCTCGATATTAAGATAGCGGTCACCGTCCTTGTCATGACGTACGAGTTCCTGCTTGCCGTCCATTTGCAGGCGTTTGAGCTGGCAGTCCTCACAGACATGTTTCTTGCCAAACATGTAGTTATAGCAGGTATGGCCGCTGTAACTGCCACGCAGCTGACTGTTATTCATGGCCGCCCGGTTGGCGTACAAGAGCTCCTGCGTTTCCACATCACAAACGTAGACAATGGTATCCATATCCTCCAACAGCTCGAGCTGCGCCTCATTGCGCTCACTGGCATTTCTGAAGGTCAGGGCCACTACCGGCGAGTCATCGAGCTTGCCGATATGCTTGACGATGGTATGCAGCCAGACAAAACTATCCTGTGACTCCTCGCCAAAGCGGTAAACACATTCTGCACTGCCGTCCTTTACGGCCCTGGCAAGGGTTTCCAGCAAAAATCGGCGGTCATTTTTAAAAACCTTGGTCATCAAGGAATCACCGGCATACTGCAAAAACTCCTTGCCGCTGCGCGGTCCTATCTGCTCACCGCCTTCTGAGGAGGCCAGCAGTGTCAGCTGCTGACCGTCCAGCTTATAGACCAGGCAGTTTCCCGGAAAGAACGCCGCCAAACTATATATTTCCGCTAATGTCAGTTTCATCCTCATTCACCCCTTCCGTTGGGTATCATAGGCACCTATATAGCGTGACAGGCACGCCAGCAGCAAATCAGGTTCCACCGGCTTGGTCAGATGGTCATTCATACCGGCCTGACGAGATTGCTCCACATCTTCCTGAAAAGCATTGGCTGACAAGGCGATAATCGGCACCTTATGGGCATCAGGTCTTTCAAGCTGCCTGATTTGCGCCGCCGCCGTCAGGCCGTCCATTACCGGCATGCGTATATCCATCAGAATGGCGTCAATCTTATACTCCTCGGATTCAATGAAGGTCATTACCCCCTGCTCACCATCTTCAGCTGTCAGCACCGTCATGCCGTTCATTTCCAGAATCGTCTTTACGATTTCCCGGTTTAACTCATTATCCTCACAGACCAGAATCAGCCGCTTATCCAGGCTGACACTTTCGGCCTCAACCGGCACCTCCGGTAAGCCTTCCTCACCGCTCACCCGTTCAAAAGGTATTTCTACCGTAAAGGTCGTACCTTTGCCGCGTTCGCTTTCCACGGTAATTTTGCCGTCCATTAGGTCCAGCAGTTCCTTGGCGATAGACAGCCCTAAGCCGGTTCCCATCCTGCCCTTTTCCGACATGGAATTTTCCTGTTCAAAGGGGTCAAACATCTTCGGCAGGAAATGCGGCGCCATGCCAATCCCCGTATCCTTGACAATAAAGCGGCAGGTACAGCTGTCCGCCGTGGACGAAAGCACTGAACCTTCCAGCCACACATCACCGTCAAACGGGGTAAATTTCACCGCATTGGACAGCAGATTCAACAGGACTTTGGACAATTTCAGCCGGTCCAGCCGCAGATAGCCCAGGTCAGCAAAGTCAAGATTTACATGAAAGTTCACCGCATTCTGCTCTGCCGCCGAACGCATTGACGTAACGAGCCGGTCGAGCATGTGGCTGGCCTCCACGACCTCCCAGTCCATCTGCCGCTTGCCGCTGCCAATCCGCGACAGTTCCAGTGTATCATTGATTAAGTCACGCAGCAACGAACCGGCCGTCATGATTTTTTGCAGATACTCGTGAATTTTATCAAGGTCCTGACATTTCAGCGCCAGGTCGGCCACCCCTAAAATACCATTCAAGGGGGTGCGCATATCATGACTCACATTGGACAAAAAGGACGTTTTGGCCTCATTGGCACTTTCCGCCTTTTCCAAGGCCTGGCTCAAACCTTCATTCAGTTTTTCAATCTGCTCCTGACGGCGTATTTCGTCAGTTACATCCTCAAAACTGCCCACGAGTCCCACGATTTCGCCATTTTCCACCAAAGGGCTCTTGCTGGCCACAATGTCGCGCAGTTCGCCATGACTCATACATTTGCCATGCACGCGGTAAGTGGAGCGGCCAGTTGTCAAAACCATCACTTCATCGCTATGAAAAGGTTCTTCGTCTTTATGCCAGCCCATATCTTCATCATTTTTCCCCAAAATGACCTGCTCGGAGGGAAAACCATAGTAGTCCAAAAAGGCCTTATTGGCCCCGAGGAAACGCCGGTTCTTGTCCTTCCAGAACAAGGCTGTCTGCGTGGTATCCAGAATCTTTTCCAACAGAACGCTGGTATGGAAAAAAGCCTCATCGCGATTTTGCCGTTCAGCATATTCATTTGTAACATCCAGCGAAGTTATGTATTGCAACACGGACCCGTCCGGCATACGATAGCCATATATACAGGAAGTCAGCCAAACATACTCTTCCTGCTTGGGAATCCGCATGCGGTAGCTGAATTGCTGATATTCTTCCGGGTTGCGGAATCCCTTCTGCACCGCCCGCATTACACGCACATAATCATCCGGGTGAATTGTTTCCTCCGTTGGACGCAAAAAGAACGATTCCAGTTCTGCCCGCTTTACATTGAATAAACGACAAAGCCCTGCAGATATATGCAGGACTTTAAAGTCTTTGGCACTCCGTTGACACACCAGTACCGGAGCCAAAGCGTCATCTATATGGCCGAACTTTTGCTTTGCGTCAGCTATCATAATAGCTCCCCCCAGTAATGCATAATCCTCTTTAGATTATTATTCTTTGCGGAGGAGCTTTTTCCTTCTTATTGATAATTAACTGACAAAAATTTTTGTAATCATCCAGAGCAGCGGCACCGCTACCAGCGTGCGTTCCAAAAAGACAATAAAGAGCCGTTTCACATCCATGCCGACATTACTCTTGACGATGATACTCCCGACTTCGGTCAGATAGATAATCTGTACCAGCGACAGGGCGGAAATGAAGAACCGTACCTGCAAGGGAGCCTCAGGGCTGGTGATAAGCGCCGGAATGAACATATCGATAAAGCCTACGAGCGTAGCCGGAGCCAGCTGGAAAGCGTCGGGAATTCCCAGCGCCCACATGTAAAGCCCCATGGGGTACGCCAGCCACTTAAATATCGGCGTTTCATTTACGAGCAGCGTCCCCACGGTTCCCCAGGCAATAACGATGGGAATCAGGTCGAACAAAATCCCGACGGCCATCTCTAAGCCTACGGCTATCGCCGTTTCCGTACGGAATTTTTCCGCCCGCTGCAACGCTGCGGCCAAGGCCCAGCCCAGCAGGGATTTTTCCTGCGGTACATCTTCCCGGAGCTGCGGCGTACCATGATAGGTATCCTCTACGCTCGCCAAAGGCGGAATGCGGACACAGATAACGGCGAGCAGCAAGCCCACAAGCGTAACGGTAAGGTAAAGCAGCGGAAAATAATTGTTGATATGCAGTGTCCCGGCCACTACCATACAAAACGGAATAGACACGAGCGAAAAATTGGTCATAATCGTCGCGGCCTCGCGTTTTGAGTAGTAACCGCTGTTATACTGGCCAGCGGTAATCAGTACCGCCGTATTAGAGGACGCCAGCCAGGAGGCAATAAGGTCCACCGAGGCCCGTCCCGGCACATGGAATAAGGGACGAATCAACGGTTTCAGCAATACGCCTGTGAACTCCATAATACCTGTATCCGTCAGAAAGGGCAGCACAAAGCTCAGGGAAAACGCCAGCGCTACCAGTGTCTGGGATAAGCCGACCATACTGCCGCCGACGTCGGGACCGCTGAACCACGCCGGGCCCAGCTCACCACCGACACAGACAACAACCACCAAAGCCACCAGCCGGGTGAGCAGATACGGCCAGGATACAGTAAACAAACCGGCCAGCCACTGCCGTTTCTTAATCCATTCCGGCAGGTAAAAACGTCCGAGCAGTGCCCCGAGAGCAGAGGCCGTCACCAGTACATATAAGAACCAGGGAATATTATCAGTAATGATTTTTTCGAGCCATTCCGTAAGCAGCCCCACCGGTGTGGAAAAACCTTCACCGCCGCCGACCGGCAGTAAAAACATTCCCATGCCGAACAGAGCCCCGGCTATAAATTTAATCCAAGTCATGAAATCTTCCTCACTTTTCATGAATAATTTTCAGCAAATCATATTGTACACCATTACGCGGACAATGTCACTAATTTTTGTATTTTTATTCACGATTCATTTGATTTTTATTCAGTAAACTCAGGCTGTCCCAGCTTACAATAAAAAAGCCCGAAAGGTGCCTGCCTTTCGAGCTTTATGGTTCAGCCGCCCTCATTATGAGCTGCTGTAATATACTTATGGAGCTGATAACCAGGATTGAACTGGTGACCTTATCCTTACCAAGGATACGCTCTACCGACTGAGCTATATCAGCATTGGTTGCGGGGACAGGACTTGAACCTGTGACCTTCGGGTTATGAGCCCGACGAGCTACCGACTGCTCCACCCCGCGGCAACTATTGCAGTATACCATCTATCCTTGGCGGCTGTCAACTTTTTTCTAAAAGTTATTGTCATTGCGCAGCTGAATCGCCTCCGCGACATGCGCCGCCTCAATATTTTTGGCCCCGGCCAGGTCAGCAATGGTACGGGCTACCTTAACTATGCGGTCATAGGCCCGGGCCGATAAATTCTTTTGTTTGAACGCCAGCGCGAGCATAGCCTGCGCCTGCTCGTCCAACACACAGAGCTTTTGCAGCAGGGCATGATTCATCTGGGCATTGCAGAATATGCCGTATTTCCTGAACCGCTGCAGCTGAATTTCCCGGGCGGCCACAACTCTTTGCCGAATCTGCGCCGAAGATTCCGCGCGTTTTTTAGAGGCGAGCTCGTCATATTTGACACGCGGCACCTGTATGTGAATATCTATTCTGTCCAGCAGTGGCCCGGATATCTTGCGGTTATACTGCCGTATCTCCCCGGCCGAGCAGGTGCACTCCTGCTCTTCATCGAGGAAATTGCCGCAGGGGCACGGGTTGGCGGCTGCTATCAGGATAAAATCCGAGGGGAAGGTAAGCGTAGCGTGTACCCGGGATATCGTGATTTTTCTGTCCTCCAAAGGTTCACGCAAAACTTCCAAAGTCTTTTTGCTGAACTCCGGCAGTTCATCGAGAAACAGCACGCCATTATGCGCCAGTGTCACCTCCCCGGGCCGTGGGACGCTGCCACCGCCGATAAGCGCCGTCATGGAACTCGTATGATGGGGACTTCTAAACGGGCGTCTTTTGATAAGGCCGCCCTCCCTGGGGAGCAGCCCGGCCACGCTGTATATGCGCGTAACTTCTAGGGCCTCCTCTGTGGTCAGGTCAGGCAGTATCGTACTCATACGCCGGGCCAGCATGGTCTTGCCGGCTCCCGGCGAGCCGACCATCAGTACATTATGGCCGCCGGCTGCGGCAATCTCCAAAGCCCGCTTGGCCTGAAACTGTCCCTGCACATCAGCAAAATCGTCCTGGCATTCAGTATCCTGCTCCGGCACAGGTTCAGCTTTGGCTGGTACCAGCCGTTCCTGACCTGTCAAAAAACCCACCAGCTGACTGAGATTGTCCAACGGATAAACAGCAATCCCGTCCACCAGCAAGGCCTCGTTGGCATTGGCCTTGGCGACAAACACCGCCTCAAACCCGGATTCCCGCGCCTTCACTGTCATCGGCAAAATCCCCTTAATCGGCCGGCACTCGCCCTCCAATGACAATTCTGCCGCAAAGAGATATTTAGCAAGCGTAACCGCTGACACCAGTCCATAAGCAGCCAGCAGCCCCACCGCAATGGGTAAGTCCAGGCCGGCACTGTCCTTGCGCACGTCAGCCGGTGCCAGATTGATGGTCACCTTCTCCTGCCGCAGCTGAATCCCGGAATTGCGGATTGCCGTGCGCACCCGTTCCTTGGCCTCCTTGACCAGGGCGTCAGCCAGCCCCACGATTTCAAAACCTGGCAGACCGGCCGCGGAATCCACTTCCACATCGATGAGCAGCCCATCTACGCCTAAGGTTGTCGCTCCATACGTTCTTGCAAACAAGCCGTTCCCTCCCTTTCCCTAGCTTTCAAAAGCTCCCGGTAAATGACGAACCTGCCATTTATTGCCCGGCAGGGCATAGACTTCCAATACATCAAAACGGCAGAAACACCTGTCCTCCAGATGATTCTGCCGTAGATACCATTTTGCTGTCTGTATAATTTTCTGCTGTTTATGATAGTTTACCGCCTGGGCCGGCGTGCCATAGCGGCTGCCATGACGCGTCTTTACTTCGACAAAAGCCAGCACTTCCCCGGCCTTGGCAATTATGTCAATCTCCCCCACGGGCACACGAAAATTGCGCGCACAAATAACATAGCCGTGCTGCTGGAGAAACTCCGCCGCTGCCTGTTCGCCCTGACTTCCGAGAATCTGATTATGCATCAGCTAAACATCTTCTTCCCAGCTACTATTTTCCACCAGGCTTTTTGGCTTTTTTGTCAATACGGTACACATAGGCCATAACCTCCGCAATCGTGCGATAAAGTTCCGGGGGAATCTCCCTATCTATCTCCAAGGCCATCAGCATATTGACCAAAGTCTTGTTTTGATATACAGGAATGGCGTTCTGCTGCGCTGCTGACATAATGTTTTCCGCCACATGTCCACGGCCCTTGGCTATCACTCTTGGTGCCGTATCGCGTTCCACATCATATTTTAAGGCCACCGCCTGCTGCGGGGCATTGGGATCTGTTTCCGGCTCCGGGTGCAATGTCGGGCGCTGTCTTTTCATTCCTGTTCACCTGCCTGTGTTCCTTCACTATGTTTAGTCTATTACTCATCAGTCCTTCTGTCAAGGACATTTTACATAAAGCGCCGCTCACCCACAGCCCCAATTTTCAGCTCTTTCAGCCGCAGGGTGCTGTCCCTTAACGAACTTCTGAGCGCCTCTGTCTGACTTCTGAACTCGTTGGCCGATTCCGTGTTGGAAAAGAACAGCCGCATATCCAGCTGATTTTCCTGATACACACGGCAGGTAAGCTCTACAGCCCCGATATTATCCGTCAGCACACACAGCCGCAGCCATGTTTCCTTCTTCATTTCCCCCGTCTCCGGATCCGGCCGCTTTTCATCATATACATGTATATATGATGGATAAGTCGTTTCTTCCCCCATATACATGGGCAGCATAAAGTTAAGCGACCGCTGGCCGGGGACAATGGAATTATCCCCTTCCATGGAATGACGCATGGACAGGACAAACATCGCCACGTCCTTGCCGGCCTTTTTGAGCTGCCGCGCCGTCATATTGCGCGTCATTGACATGTCACACAGCTGCATGAATGCCCATAATCTGGGCAGATCAGGAATATTCTGCTGCAGGGCCGCCTGCTGTACCGTAGCCGGAATATTAGCCTGACACAAGCGAATCAGCTGCTGCAGCTGCTGGCTTTCCTTGGCACTGAGCAGTGCCTCCTTGCCGTTGACAAAACTCTGCATAAGCAAAGCGTCCTTCTGTGTCAGATTGCCTTCCTTCATCAATAACTGCCCTAAATCACGCAGGGCGTTCATCATTTGCGGCGTGTTCTCCATATTCTGACTGAGCAGCTGATTCTTCGCCTGCTGCATGGCAGCCTGCTGCGGCCGTCCCTCAGCTGCGGCCGTCTGTTGTCCCTGACCGTCTGTCTGATATGGTGCGGCCTGATTATTTACCGGCGCTGACAAGCGCTGTCCCTGCGCCATATTCTGCGCCGGCATTCCCTGACTATTGTTGGCAGTCTGACCGGTCATCGCCTGTCCGGCAGTGTTTGTCTGACCAGTCATATTCTGACCAGGCGCTTGTGACTGACCTGTCATTTGCTGACCTGTCAGCTGTGCTCCCGGTGCTGCCGGCTGCGCCTGTGCCTGTCCGGGTACAGCTGCCTGCTGACCTTGACCTGTCAACGGCTGTCCCTGACTTGTCAGATTTTGCCCCTGACCTGCTGTCTGGGGCTGCGCAGCCATCTGGCCGGCTGACGTCTGCGGCACACCAGGCCCCGGCTGTGGCGGTTGTCCGGCCTGACCAGATTGTCCGGCCTGACCAGATTGTCCGGCCTGACCTGGGGTTGTCTGTCCCGGCGTCGTTGCAGCCTGCTGGCCGGCCTGACCAGGGGCCGCCTGCTGACCTTGCGCCATCGCCTGTCCGGGGGCAGCCTGTCCCGGTGTCCCCTGTCCCTGCGTCATCTGCCCCTGCGGTGCATTTTCTGCAGCAGCCTCACTGCCAGCAGCCGGCCGCGGCATAAAGTACTGCACCAGCTGTTTGAGGAAATTCATGGAGCTGCTCTCCCCGGCTATAGCAGCGGGTGGCATACCTTGGGGCTGCAGGGCCAGTAAAAGCTGCTGCACATCTTTAGGCAATTCGGCAAAGCTCTTGTTATCGAGCAGTTCAAACGCCGCTTTTGTGAGCAAGACCGGCTCTAAAGCCGCATTATTCTCGCTGCTGACCATTGTTTTTAAATTGGTCAGCAAGGTCTGCATGGTATCACTGACTTCCAGACTCATGCCCTTGTCCATCAGCTTGCCCATCTGTGTGAGCATACGGGAAAAAGCGCTGAGCTGGTCCATGGAAAAACGCTGGCTTTCCAGACTGCTGCCGAGCCCCTGCCCTAAAGTTTCTTCCAGGGAAAAGGCCTGTTTCATGATATTTTGTATCATCTTTTGCAAATCAGCCGGCATCTTATCCACGGCCTCCGTCTGATTGCTGGCGATTCTGGCCAGAATTCCGGCCATATCATCAACGGCGTTCTGGATTGCCACATTGGTTTTGGGACTAAAGGCCGCCGAAGAGCCGCCGCCCTCACCGCGCCGCCCCAGCCCCTCAGCCGCGCCTGGCGCCTGGGGGCGGTCAACGGGGCGAATCCCCACATTCATCGATGTTTCCATTGGCATTTCCATCACACCTTTTCTACATCTTTTATAACGCCGTTGTTCCAGTTTTGCCATAGGCAAAACTTCCTCTTGGCGTTTCAACGAGGCGGGAGATATGCTCGCCGCCTGTTTTGGTATTCGTGCCCCCACCTGCTGAGGTGGGGGACATTTTCTTGCCTCGTTATACTAAATCAGTTCTGCCTTAAAACGGCACGCCCGTCTGCCGGTCCACCATAGAACGGATAGGTTCAAAGGACAAACGGTGAATCGGACAAGGGCCATACTTTTTAAGGGCCTCAATATGCTGGGCCGTACCATAGCCCTTGTGCTGGGCAAAACCATACTCAGGATACTGCTTATCATATTCGTCCATCAGCCGGTCACGATTGACCTTGGCAATAATAGAGGCGGCGGCAATCGAGGCCGACTTGGCGTCACCCTTGATAATGGACTCGGAAACCATCGGCAGATTATCGAGTTTTACCGCGTCGATAAGTACCGCCTGTGGTTCCTGGGCCAGACCAAAGATGGATTCGTACATGCCATTTATCGTGGCCTGATAGATATTCACGCGGTCAATGGTCTTAGCGTCCACCAAAGCTGTCTTAATGGCCAGAGCCTTGTCCATGATTTCATCATACAGTTCATCACGTACTTTGGCCGACAGCTTTTTGGAGTCATTGATTTTCGGCAGGTATAAATCATGCGGCAGAATAACCGCTGCCACCGATACCGGCCCGGCCAGCGGCCCCCGGCCGGCCTCGTCCACCCCGGCCACGAATTCGCAGCCCTTAGCCCAAAACTGCCGTTCATAATTGTAGAGTTCCGCCACACGCTGCCGTTCCTGCTGCTGCCGTTCATAACGGCGGACCAGCGTGCCGATGGCCTTGCGGCCGTCATTGCGGCAGAGCGTCAGAAATTCTTCCGTTATCTTCTGCTCTGCAAACAAAGCCTCTACTTGTTTTATCGTATAATTACTCAAATCATTCACTGCTTTTTGACTCCTCAACTGTATTTTCTACAGGAATTTCATCAAGTGTTACCAAACCTAATTTGCCAGCCCGGAATTCGTTTAAGACAATGTTTTGCGCCTTTTCCAGGTCGACGACGCCGCCCTTGACCAGACAGCCGCGCTTGCGGCCGATGAGTTCGAGTATCTCCAGGCCATTTTCCGGCACTTCGCCGGTCAGCTTAAAGCGTTCGGCCAGTCTTTCCGGATAATCACGGCGCATTACGCCCAGCAGCAGGGCTGTCACCTGTTCCCGGTCATAGATATCATCATTGATAGCGCCGGTGAACGCCAGTTTAAGCCCCACGGTCTGGTCCTCAAACTTCGGCCAGAGAATGCCCGGGGTATCGAGCAAATCCAGATTCGAACCAATCTTTATCCACTGCTTGGCTCTGGTCACACCGGGTTTATCCGCAGCCTTGGCCTTTACTGCTCCGGCCAGGCGGTTAATCAGGGATGACTTGCCCACATTGGGAATCCCCAGAATCATGCAGCGCGCGGCCCTAGGCTTGGCTCCCTTGCTGACGAATTTATCCGTCTTGGGCCGGGCCAGTTCTTCAGCCACCTTCACAAGCTGTTTCATACCCTTGCCATTCATGGAGTCAATGGCCACTGCCGGTACATTTTGCTCTTTAAAATAAGCCAGCCACTTTTTCGTGCTGGCGCTGTCTGCCAGGTCAGATTTATTCAAGGCAATCATGCGCGGTTTGCCCTTGATGATTTCCGCCAGCATGGGGTTGGCACTGCTGAACGGAATCCGCGCGTCAAGCAGTTCTATCACCACATCAACGAGTTTCAGATTCTCTTCTATTAACCGCTGCGCCTTTTTCATATGGCCTGGGAACCATTGCAGATTAGGTATATCTTTTTTATCCATATTATTGTATCCTCTCATCTTTTTCTATCAGAATTAGTATACCATAATTTCCCTCAGAGAAAAAATTTTAAAAAAAGTGTTGACAGACATAGAGCTTTGCCGTATACTAATATTCGTTGATGACGCCACGGCGAAACATCACGGGGGCATAGCTCAGCTGGGAGAGCGCTTGCATGGCATGCAAGAGGTCAGGAGTTCGATCCTCCTTGTCTCCACCATAATGATTACAAACGGTTGCGATTTGCGCAGCCGTTTTTATTTTACTGTACAATTATTAGAAAATTATTGACTTTGCGTCTATTCTGTGTTATCATAATCCCAAGCTAGGATACAGGCTATCCGGAAAAGGTAATAGCTAGCCGTAGGAGAGTTTGTTATCCGGTGACAGTTATGGCTCGTGAAGGAGGGGAGTCCAATGGGCCCGTAAGATTGGAACCCAAGTGAGTTATGAAAATAGAATATGAGATAATGAGCTAACAGCCTGACAGGTGATATGTCAGGCTGTTATTTTTTGGCATTTTTTGCTGACAGTTGTAAACTTGTAAGACAAATTTTAATTTGTCATTGACAGGCCCCCACCATCTATATTAAGATATATGACAATATACACAACGCCGTGTAGAGTATTGTTATTTGACATTTTAAGAAAGAAGGGGTTACGTTGGCATTCTATTTTGAAGAACCATCACACACTTTTGGCGAGTATCTGCTTGTTCCCGGCTACTCATCGGAAAAATGCATTCCGATGAATGTATCCCTGCGTACACCGCTGGTGAAATTCCGTAAGGGCGAGGAACCGAAGATTACCATGAACATCCCCATGACCTCTGCTATCATGCAGGCGGTTTCCGATGATAACATGGCAATCGCACTGGCCAAAGAGGGCGGTGTGTCCTTCATTTACGGCTCCCAAAGCATTGAAGATGAGGCCGCTATGGTTTCCCGCGTAAAGCATTACAAATCCGGTTTTGTCAGCAGTGACTCCAATATCAAGCCCTCCACCACTCTGGGCGAAATTCTCGACCTGTTGCAGGAAACCGGCCACTCCACCATGGCAGTTACCGAAGATGGCACGCCGAACGGCAAGCTCTTAGGTATCGTGACCAGCCGTGACTATCGCGTTTCCCGTATGTCCATGGACACACCGGCCAGCGATTTCATGACGGCTTTTGAAAATCTGGTTTACGCCAAGGCTGAAGAAGTTACCACCATTGGCCAGGCCAACGATATCATCTGGGAAAACAAGCTCAACATGCTCCCGATCATCGACAAGAATCAGCGCCTGCGTTACATGGTGTTCCGTAAAGATTACAATGCCAACAAAGACAATGAGCTCGAACTCATTGATGACAATAAGCGCTATATCGTCGGTGCCGGTATCAACACCCGTGACTATGCAGAACGTGTGCCGGCCCTCTTAAAAGCCGGTGCAGATGTTCTCTGCATTGACTCCTCGGAAGGTTTCTCCGAGTGGCAGCGCATTACCCTGAAATACATTCATGAAAACTTCGGTGAGGACGTAAAGGTCGGTGCCGGCAACGTCGTTGACGGCGAAGGTTTCCGTTTCCTGGCTGATGCTGGCGCTGACTTCATCAAAGTCGGTATCGGCGGCGGCTCCATTTGTATCACCCGTGAAACGAAAGGTATCGGCCGCGGTCAGGCTACGGCTCTGATTGACGTTTGCCACGAACGCGATAAGTATTATGAAGAAACGGGCATTTACATTCCTGTCTGCTCCGATGGCGGTATCGTGCATGATTACCACATGACACTGGCACTGGCTATGGGCGCTGACTTCCTCATGCTCGGCCGCTACTTCTCCCGTTTTGACGAAAGCCCGACGGACAAGGTTAAAGTCAACGGCACCTACTACAAAGAGTACTGGGGCGAAGGTTCCAACCGCGCCCGCAACTGGCAGCGCTATGACCTGGGCGGCTCCAAGAAACTCTCCTTCGAAGAAGGTGTTGACTCCTATGTTCCGTACGCCGGCCCCCTGAAGGACAATGTGGGCACGACGCTGGCCAAGATTCGCAGCACGATGTGCAACTGCGGCTCCCTGTCCCTGCCCGAGTTCCGCGACAAGGCCAAACTCACACTGGTATCGGCAACCAGTATCGTGGAAGGCGGCTCCCATGACGTAATTCTCCGCGACCGTTTGGGCAGAGACTAATCCCTGCTAACACCTTATAGCGACAAAAATCCGCTGAGCGCAATGCTCAGCGGATTTTTTCTTTGCGTATTTTATTCCTTGGCGAACAGGGCCTTGGCAAAGTCCTCGGCCACGAAGGGGCGCAAATCTTCCACACCCTCGCCTACGCCAATCCATTTAACCGGCATGGAGAGCTGGCTCTTGATACCGATGACCACACCGCCCTTGGCCGTGCCGTCCAATTTGGTCAGCACTACCCCGGAAATCGGTGCCGCCTTGGTAAAGAGTTCCGCCTGGCTGATGGCATTCTGGCCTGTAGTTGCGTCCAGCACCAGCAGGGTTTCATGCGGTGCGCCTTTGATTTCCCGGCCAATAACACGATTGATTTTTTCCAGTTCCTGCATGAGGTTGGACTTATTTTGCAGGCGGCCGGCCGTGTCGATGATAAGCATGTCGATGTTACGGGCCACAGCCGCCTTAACAGCGTCATAGGCCACAGCTGCCGGGTCAGAACCTTCTTCATGCTTGATGAGCTGAGCACCGCTGCGGCCGGCCCAGACTTCCAGCTGGTCAATAGCCGCCGCACGGAAGGTATCGGCAGCTGCCAGCATGACACTCTTGCCCTGCTCCTTGTAATAAGCGGCGAGCTTGCCAATCGTCGTGGTCTTGCCGGCACCATTGACACCGATTACCAGCAGTACCGTAGGGCCTTCGGCAGCCGTCCGGGTGTTATCTTCCCCCGCCGTAAGAATGGCGGCAATTTCCTTTTCCAAAAACGGTTTTAAATCTTCGGGGCTGTTGATTTCCTTTTTCTTAATGCCCTTGCGTACAGCGGTCATCAGTTTTTCCGTAGTCTGCACGCCCACGTCGGCCATAATCAGGGTTTCTTCCAGCTCGTCGAGAAAATCATCATCGATATCGGCATAACCAATAACCAGCTTTTCAATTTTCGTGGTCAGGTTTTCCCTGGTCTTATTCAGGCCCTTTTTTAATTTGTCAAAAAATCCCATAGCTAAACTCCTATTCTACGTCGTCTATTTTCACTGATAATATCTTTGATACACCGGCGTCCTCAATGGTGACACCATACAAGGTGTCCACCGCCTCCATCGTGCCCTTACGATGGGTTACCACGATAAACTGGGTGTTGTCGGCAAATTCCTTCAGGAAGGAGCCAAAACGCACGACATTGGCCTCGTCGAGCGGCGCGTCAATTTCGTCGAGCACCGAGAACGGCGACGGCCGGTAGCGCAGGAAGGAAAAGAGCAGGGCGATAACCGTCAGCGCACGTTCACCACCGGACAGGGCTGACAGGTTCTGCCGTTTCTTCTGCGGCAGGGTAACGAGAATGTCCACGCCGGTGTTCAACACATCATCTTCATCAAGCAGTTTCAGCTCGGCCTTGCCGCCGCCAAAGAGGCGCACAAAGATATCGGCAAAGTACACCTGAATCTGGGCAAAGGCCTCCTTGAACTGCTTGGTCATGGCCTCGTCCATTTCCGCCAGAATCCGCTCCAAATCTTCCTTGGCACTGTTGAGGTCGCCGGCCTGTTTCTGCATAAAATCATGACGCTGGGAAAGTTCTTCATATTCTTCCAGCGCGTTGGGATTGACCGGTCCCAATTCCTTCAGCTTGTGCTCCAGACGCTGCATATTCGTCTTGATATCCCCCGGCTCGGCGTCCATGGCCTCCTCTGCCGCCCGTTCCGGCGTCAGGCCGTATTCTGACAGGATATCCTCCTGCAGGCTCTCAATATGCATTTGCAGTTTATTGTCCAGCACCGCCAGCTTTTGCACCTCAGCCTGCAGGCGGTTGAGGGCCTGTGCGGCGTTGTGAGCCTCTTTATCGTTTTGCTGATTGGCCGTCAGCTTGTCCATACGCTCATTGTAGATGGCCGTATGAGCCTCCTGACCGGCGTCATAAACTTCCTGCAGGCCTTTCTGCTGGTCAGCCAGTTCCTGCAGGCGCTGCGTACTGTCCACGAGGCTTTTTTCCAGTTCCTGCTCCTCACGCTCGTTTTCCCGCAGGCTCTGTTCACTGTTTTCCTTGGCTTTGGTACGCAGCAGCAGGAATTGACGGCTGTTTAAAGCCTCCTGCTCGAGCGTTGCCCGTTTGACTTCCCGGTCATGGATATAGGCCGCTAAATCATCGGCGTCCTGTTCTAAATCCTCCAGGTTCAGCTGTGCCTCCTCGGCCGCCTTGCTGAGTTCCTCGTATTTCTTTTCCGCCTCAGCCGCCGCCCGTTTGGCCATAACCTTCTTTTCCTGCAGTTTGGCAAACGAGGCCTGCAGTGCAGCCATCGCCGTTTCCAAATCAGTTACGAGCTTTTCCTGACTTGTCAGATTTTCACCCAGACGGGCCAGACTTGTCTTTAACTCGGCCTGATGGATATCCGCCTGCTGCAAGTTTTCCCGGGCCGACAGCAAATCTTCCTCGGCTGTCTGCACCGCTGCCTGCCTGGCCTGACATTCCTGCCCGCTGGCCGCCAGCTGTTGCTGCAGTGTCACCTGCTGGGCCTGCAAATCAGCGATTTCCCCGCTACGGTTGAGATAGCTGGCCTCCTGGTGCCCCCGGCTGCCACCGGAAAGGGAACCGCCGGGATTAAGTAATTCCCCGGAAAGGGTGACAATCCGCAGGCGGTAGCCCTGTTCCTTGGCCAGAGCCAGGGCATTGTCGAGGTTATCCACCACCAGCGTACGCGATAACAGGAAATCTACGGCCTTTTGATACCGCGTTTCGGTTTTCACAAGCGTATTAGCCCAGCCGATAATCCCCGGCAGACGGGAATTAAGATTCTGTGGCTGGCGGACCACCAATGTGGACAACGGCAGGAAGGTAACACGCCCCTGCTTTTCCCGTTTAAGGAAGGCAATGGCCGCCTTAGCCGTGTCCGTATCGGCCGTGACGATATTCTGCATATTGCCGCCCAGGGCAATTTCGATAGCCGTCACATAATCACGGGGCACATCAATGAGTTCTGCCACCGCCCCGGCCACGCCGCTGCGCCATTTTTCCTGGCTTTTCAGCACGGCTTTTACCGCCTTGCCAAAGCCTTCATAAGCCTGTTGCATACGGGTTAAGAATTGCAGCTTGTTTTCCGTGTTCTTCAGCCGGCTGGCAAGGTCACTGGCCTTGTCGCGAGCAGACCGCAGCTCGTTTTCCGCTGCCTTTCTGGCCTGCTGGGCCGCCTGCAGCTGCTCCTGGCACTTACGGGCATTGTCGGCCTCAGCCTCGAGTGATTCCTGCAGTTCGGCCTGCAGTTTTTGCCAATGCTGCAGTTTTTCCCTGGCCTGCTGCAATTCGCTTTCCCGGCCCTCCTGCCCATCAGCGCCATTTTCCAGGTCGCGCTCAGCCAGTGCCAGTTCCTGCTGCTTAGCCGTCCAGACGGCAAATTGGGCCTCTTTTTCCTTATTGACAGCCTGGCTCTGTTCTTCCAGCGTCCGAATACGCTGACTATAGTCCTTCTGCTTGGCCTGTTCCTTGGTCAGAAATTCATCGAGCAAGGCCAGGTCCTGCTTTTGCTGCTTTTCCTGTTCGGCCAGCCGCGTCATCTCCGCTATAGCCTCAGCGATTTCGTGATTAAGTTCCTGCCGGCGTTCCAGAATGCGGTCCCTGATACCGTCACTCTGGTCCTGACGTTCCTGCAGCTTGGCCGCCTCCTGGTCGGCTACCGCCATCTTCTGCCGCAGGAACTCATTTTTTTCGGCCTGTGCCTGCATGGCATTTTCCAGGTCGATTATCTCTTTATTGAGGCGTTCTTTTTCTGCAGCCAAAGACTGGACTTTCGCCTCAGCCGCAATGACCTCGTCCTGCAGCTGGGTGAGTTTCCCGTCATTAGCCTGCTTTTGTCCGGCCTCCCGTGCGTAATCCTGCGCCAGTTTCGTCAGCTTATAACGCTGGTACTCCTCGTGGAGCCCGTTATAAATTCTGGTTTTTTCCGCATGCCGCGCCAGGGGTTCCAGCTGGTTTTCGATTTCATGGATAATATCCTGCACGCGGACAAGGTTGTTCTCCGTATCGGTGAGTTTCCGCACGGACTCGCGTTTGCGGTTGCGGTACTTGGTGATACCGGCCGTTTCCTCAAAGAACGCCCGGCGCTCTTCCGGGCGGCTGTTCAGAATATCATCAATGCGGTTCTGCCCGATAATACTCATGCCATCATGCCCAATACCCGTGTCGGCAAAGAGATTGTAAATATCTTTCAGCCGGCACCGCGAACGATTGATATAAAACTCACTCTCGCCGCTGCGGTACAACCGGCGCGTCACCATAACCTCGCGGAAATCCACCGGCAGGGTGCCGTCATTGGCAAACACCAGCGTAACTTCGGCCACGCCCAGAGCTTTACGGGAGGCCGAACCGGTGAAGATAATATCCTCGGCCTTCGTCCCACGCAAATTGCGGACATTCTGTTCACCTAATACCCAGCGAATGGCGTCTGTGATATTGCTCTTGCCGCTGCCGTTAGGCCCGACAATAGCCGTTATCCCCTGGTCAAAATCTATTGTTATCTTGTCAGCAAATGACTTAAAGCCATAAGCCTCCAACCGTTTTAACTGCACCCTCTACACCTCATTCGTCATTTCCCTGCACACATACTATCTACTATACCATATTTGCCCTCTTTTCTCAAAACATAACAGGGCTGCCGCACGTCCGTAAACGTACCTCAGCCCTGTTGTCTTTTCACCTTACTATTTCGTTGTACATTTCCGGGCGGCGGTCACGGAACAGCCCCCAGCTCATACGGTCTTTGGCATAACCATCAAGGTCAAAGCTGGCCGTCAGCACCACTTCCTCTGTACGGCCGGCCTCGGTGATGATTGCGCCGGTATTATCCGTGATAAAGGACGAGCCGTAAAAGTTCAGGCTTGACTGCTGGCCGCCGTTTTCCGCGCACGGTTCCACCGTTTCTACACCAATGCGGTTAGCCGCCACCACCGGCAGCAGGTTGGAGCCGGCATGCCCCTGCATACAACGCCGCCAATGCGGCATGCTGTCCGTTTCCAGTATGGGCTCCGAGCCGATAGCCGTGGGATAGAGCAGAATTTCTGCCCCCTGCAGGGCCATCGCCCGGGCCGCCTCGGGGAACCACTGGTCCCAGCAAATACCTACGCCTACCTTGCCATAGCGTGTATCCCAGACCTTAAAACCGGTATTGCCCGGTGTGAAGTAGAATTTTTCCTGATAGTAATGGTCATCGGGAATATGTGTCTTGCGGTATACGCCCAAAACGCTGCCGTCAGCGTCCAGCATGGCAATGCTGTTAAAAAGGCGCGTGCCGTCCTTCTCATAAAAACTGATGGGCATAGCCACGGCCAGTTCTTTGGCGATAGGCTGGAAATGGCGAACCGCCGGATTATCCGCCACCGCCGTGGCATAATCATAGAAATCATACTGCCGTTCCTGACAGAAATACGGCCGTTCAAAGAGTTCCGGCAGCAGGATAATCTGTGCCCCACGTCCGGCCGCCTCGCGCACCAATTTATCAGCCTTGTCGATATTCTCACGCACACTTGCCGACATCTGCATTTGAACGGCGGCTACAGTTACATTGCGCATTTTGTCACCTCGTTTTCTGTGCCCCTAAAGACTTGGTATCTGCTGTGTCAGGCAGTGGAAATTGCCGCCGCCGACAATAACCGCCCGGGCCGGCAGGGGCACGACCTGGCGTTCCGGGAAACACTCCCCTAAGATACGCCGCGCCTCGGCGTCCATTTCATCACCGAACTGCGGCACAATAACCTTGCCATTGCAGAGATAAAAGTTCACATAGCTGGCCGCCAGTCGTTCCCCGGGTTCACGCCTGTCCTCACCTTCCTCGAAGGTAAAGCTGTTTGCTTCTTCCTCGGTGATGCTGACAGGCTTTTGCGGAATGGGCAGTTTATGAATCTTAAACGGGCGCCCTTTAGCGTCCACAGCCTGTTCCAATACCTCTAAATCCCCCCTGCTCAGCGCATACTGCGGGTCAGACTCATCGTCCGTCCACGCCAGCAGAACTTCACCGGGACGGACAAAGGCAAAGACATTATCCACATGCTCATTGGTTTCATCGTTATAAATGCCCCGGGGCAGCCAGATTACTTTTTGGGCGCCCAGATAATAGCACAGTTTTTCTTCAATCTGCACCTTGGACAAATTAGGATTGCGCCCCTGCGAGAGCAGGCACGTTTCCGTCACGACCACGGTTCCCTCGCCGTCCACATGAATTGAGCCGCCTTCGAGCACAAAATCACCGGCGTCATAGATATCATCATGCAGGGCCGCGCACATCTTCTCTGCCGCCGCATCGTCCTGCGCGTAGTTGGGATAAAGCCCGTCAACCTCACCGCCCCAGGCATTGAATCGCCAGTTAATGCCCCGGCGGCGCCCCTGGCCGTCCACGACATAGGTAGGCCCCATATCTCTGGCCCAGGCGTCGTCCGTGGGAATATCCAGATAGTGGATATGTTCCTGCGGTAGGTCTTTCAGCATAGCCTCAGCCTGAGCGCGGTGCTGCGAACCTACGAGCAAGTAAAGTTCCTCCACCGCCGCAATCTCGCGAATAAGCTCCACAAAAACCGGCTGCACATCGGCACCATTATTTGTCCAGGAACCGGGCCGTACAGGCCATATCAAAAATGTCCCGGCATGCGGCGCAAACTCCGCCGGCATATAAAAACCATCTGCTTTAGGTGTGCTGCCTGTAATCATCATGACAATCGTTCCTTAAAATCTTTATAGCCAAACTTCCTGACCAGCGTGCATTCACCGCTGGCGTCCATCTTCCAGATAGAGGGCAGGGCCATGCCGTTGAAGGTATTATTCTTGACCATGGAATAGATGGCCATATCCTCAAAATAGAGTCTGTCCCCCGGCTTAACTGGCCTGTCAAAAGAATAATCGCCAATGATATCCCCGGCCAGGCAGGTACAGGACGAAAGCCGGTAAGTATGGGCTTTCTCCCCGGCCTCGCCGGAATCCTTAAGCGGCGGCCGGTAGGGCATTTCCAGCACATCAGGCATATGACAGGCGGCTGACGCGTCAAGCAGCAGAATATCCACACCATGATTTGTCACCGTGTCCAGTACCTCGGTAATGAGATAGCCTGCATTAAGAGCCACGGCCTCGCCCGGTTCCAGATAGACGGCCACGTCATACTTATCCTTGACGCCCTTAATCAGGTCAATCAGCAGCTGACGGTCATAATCGGCCCTTGTGATATGATGGCCGCCGCCCATATTCAGCCAATGGATAGAATCCTTTGCCAGCCAGCAGCCAAACTTCTGCCCTACGGCCTGCAAAGTTGCCGCCAGCGCGTCGCTGTTCTGCTCACAAAGGGTATGGAAGTGCAGGCCGTCCAGCAGTTCCCAGAGCTGTGGCGCGGTTTCCACCGCCCGGGCAAAATCCTCCGCCGTAACACCAAGCCGCGAGCCGGGCGCACAGGGGTCATAAATAGCATGGTCCTGTGTCGAGCATTCTGGATTGATACGCAGGCCGATACCATGCTCAATGCCGCGCGCCTGCTGAATTTCCCGCACCTTGGCACCAAAGCGGCGCAGCTGGGAAAAGGAATTAAAAATCACATGGTCGCAGATAGCGGCAATTTCTTCAATTTCCTCCGGGCGGTAAGCCGGGGAAAACACATGGTTCTCCCCCGCCATTTCCTCATGGCCCAGGCGCGCCTCATAAAGGCCGCTGGCCGTAGCGCCGTCAAGATACTTGCCAATCAAAGGATACTCGGCAAACATCGAAAAGCATTTCTGCGCCAGCAGGATTTTACAGCCGGCCGCCTCTTTGACCTGCTGCAAAATCCGCAGGTTATTCTCTAAGGCCTGTTCGTCCACCACATAAGCAGGCGTTGGCACTTTATCGATTTTCCTGGTCATGCCTTAGTCCACCAGTACCGGATTTTCCTCGACCTTCCAGGGCAGGCCCCATTTGTTGAGGGCCTCCATGTACGGGTCCGGGTCGAACTCGTCCGTGGTAAATACGCCGGGTTTCTTCCACTGGCCCGTAGCCACGAGCATGGCACCAATCATGGCCGGTACGCCCGTCGTATAAGAAATAGCCTGCGAGCCTACTTCCTTATAGCACTCCTGATGGTCGCAGACATTGTAAATGTAGATGGAACGTTCCTTGCCGTCCTTCTTGCCCGTGAAGATACAGCCGATATTCGTCTTACCCTTCGTCCGCGGGCCCAAAGAGGCCGGGTCCGGCAGCAGCGCTTTGAGGAACTGAATCGGCACGATTTCCTGACCGTTGTAGTTAATCGGCGTCGTGGAGAGCATGCCCACATTTTCCAAACAGCGCATGTGGTCGAGATAGCTCTGGCCAAAGGTCATGAAGAAACGGATACGCTTGACTTCCGGCATATTGCGGCCGAGAGCCTCGATTTCCTCATGATGCAGGAGATACATATCCTTCTTGCCCACGCCCTCGAAGTCATACTCGCGCTTAATGCTCATGGCCGGAATCTCAATCCACTTGCCATTTTCCATATAGGAGCCGGGTGCGGAAACCTCACGCAGGTTGATTTCAGGGTTGAAGTTCGTAGCAAACGGATAGCCGTGGTCACCGCCATTGCAGTCGAGGATATCAATGGTGTCAATGGTGTCAAAGTAATGTTTCTTGGCATAAGCAGCAAACACGGAGGTTACGCCCGGGTCAAAGCCCGTGCCCAGCAGCGCCGTCAGGCCGGCATTCTTGAACTTATCCTCATAAGCCCACTGCCAGGAGTAATCAAAGTAAGCGGAGAAACCCAGTTCCTTACAGCGCTTTTCATAGATTTTGCGCCATTCCGGGTCTTCCGTATCTTCCGGCTCGTAGTTGGCCGTATCGATATAATCTACGCCAGCAGCCAGGCAGGCGTCCATAATGGTCAAATCCTGATAAGGCAGCGCAACATTGAGTACGGCATCCGGCTGATATTCTTTAATCAGCTTGGTCAAAGCCTCTACATCATCAGCGTCAATCTGCGCCGTGGTGATTTTCGTCTTGGTCTGTCCCTGTAATTTTTCTTTTAAAGCCTCACACTTGCTCACCGTGCGGCTGGCAATCATGAGTTCGTCAAACACCTCATCATTCTGGCATACCTTATGGATTGCTACACTGGCCACGCCGCCGCAGCCGATAATCATCAATTTGCTCATTTCTTTTCCTCCTCTGACAGAATATCTTCAACATATTTGGGCAGCATAAAAGCACCCTTATGTAAATGTGTCGTATAATACCAGGTTTTGAGCCCCCGCTCATTCCAACGCTGGGCGTCAAAATCCTTTAACGGATGATATTTCTTGGACGCAAAGCCAAACATCCAAAGACCGGCCGGACAAGTCGGAATCCCGGCATGATACACACGGCTCACGGGGAAACTCTGGTAGGCCTTGCGGTGCATGGCCCGGAAAGCCGCCTCGTCCTCATCATAGAACGGACTGCCATGCTGGTAGACCATAATACCGTCATCATGCAGGGCGCGGTAACAATTGCCATAGAACTCACGCGTAAACAGGCCTTCTGTATGGCCAAACGGATCAGTCGAATCATTGATGATAAGGTCGTACTTATCCCGGCAGCGCCGCAAAAAACGCAGGCCGTCCATGTTGGTAATCTTCACGCGTTCATCATCAAACCCCTTGGCGGTTTCGGGGAAAAATTCCCGGGAAACCTCGATGAACATTTCATCAGGCTCTACCACATCAATGGACTCAATCTCGGGGTACTGCGTGAGGACTTTGGCCACACCACCATCACCACCGCCGATAATCAGCACATTTTTTACCTGCGGATGAACAGCCATCGGCACATGAACCACCATTTCGTTATAGATGAATTCATCAGCCTCCGAAAAGATGATTTCGCCATCGAGCACAATCATTCTGCCAAATTCCCGGGATTCAAAGACATCAATGCGCTGGTATTCACTCTGCTTGGAAAAAAGCTGTTTATCCACACGCACAGAAGTTTTGACATTTTCCGTATCCATTTGGGAAAACCATATTTCCATTATTCAGCCCCCTTTTGACCGGTCAAAATGCGTATTTCCCGGCATTCCAGGTCCTGCGTGCCCTGCAGCGAACAGCCCTTTTCCCGGGCGTATTCGATATAGTCAAGAATCTCCTGCGTAATGCGCTCCCCCGGTGTCAAAATGGGAATGCCCGGCGGATAACACATGAGCATTTCCCCGGCAATGCGTCCCACTGTTTCACTGAGCGGCATACGCTCGCCCTGCGCATAAAAAGCCTCACGGGGACTCATCACGAGTTCCGGCGCAATGAACTCACCGCAGTAAAGTTCCTTCTTATCCTTGCCGGCACGGTCGGCAATATCTTCGAGCGCGCCCACGAGCCGCTCGATATCGCGTATACGGTCACCGATGGAAATATAGGCCAGAATATTGCCGATATCACCGAACTCAATCTGAATATCATACTCATCACGCAGCATATCGTAAACTTCTATGCCCGTCATGCCAATTCCCTGTGTAAAAACAGACAGCTTGGTCACGTCAAAGTCAAAGACGCTGTCCCCGTCAATAAGTTCCCGGCCATAGGCATAGTAGCCGCCAATCTCATTGATTTCCGCCCGGGCATATTCTGCCATCGAGCTGACCTTTTCAAAAGACTCCCGGCCATGCAGGGCCAGATTACGGCGTGACAAGTCAAGACTGGAAATCAAAAGATACGACGCACTCGTGGTCTGTGTCAGATTTATAATCTGCTGCACATATTCCACGTCCACACCCTGACCGCAGAGCATAATGGAACTCTGCGTCAGACTGCCGCCGGATTTATGCATGGACACCGCAGCCAGGTCAGCCCCGGCTGCCATACCCGAAATCGGCAGGTTGTCGCCAAAATACAAATGCGTACCATGAGCCTCATCCACGAGAACCTTCATACCAGCTGCATGGGCCAGTTTTACAATCCCCCGCAGGTCCGAGGCAATGCCGTAGTAAGTGGGATTGTTGACAAAAATAGCCTTGGCCTTGGGATGTTCAAGGATAGCACGCTGCACATCAGCTAGCGCCATACCCGTGGCAATACCGATTTTATGATTAACCCTGACCGGCACATAGACGGGAATACCGCCGCACAGTACCAGGGCGTTAATTACACTCTTATGCACATTGCGCGGCAGCAGAATTTCCTCACCGGCCCGTACGGAGGCCAGCACCATGGCCTGCACCGCCGACGTCGTGCCATGCACCATGAAAAAAGCATGTTTGGCCCCGAAAGCATCGGCAGTCAGTTCCTCCGCCTCCCTGATTACGGAAACAGGATGACTGAGGTTATCCAGCATTTTCATGGAATTAACATCCACGCCCACGCATTTCTCCCCGAGGAAATCCACCAGTTCAGGATTGCCGCGGCCGCGCTTATGCCCAGGTACGTCAAAAGGAACAATCCGCCGTTTGCGCAGTTCCAGCATCGCCTCGTAAACCGGGGCTGTATGTTGATTGATTCGGTCCATTTTCCCCTCCAATTAAGCCGCCTGTAAGACGGCGTGCATTTATATTCACTATTTGCAATTTTACCGTTTATCAGCTTATTAAGCAAGCACAAATAATACACAATCTTATAACGCCGTTGTTCCAGTTTTGCCATAGGCAAAACTTCCTCTTGGCGTTTCCCTAAAGGACTAGCTTCGCTTCGCAACGAGGCGGGAGATATGCTCGCCGCCTGTTTTGGTATTCGTGCCCCCACCTGCTGAGGTGGGGGACATTTTCTTGCCTCGTTATAAGAAAAAGCCCCGGCCTAAGCCTGAGGCTTTCCTCGCACCCATCATGCGATTTTCTTCAAATCTTTCTTATGCTGATACATCTTCACGTCCGCACGTTCAAAAACCTGCTTATAACAATCATCCTGTTCGGGATTGTATTCTGCCATACCGATGGCAATAACCACCGTTTTATTCTTCAGGTTCCTATATATTTCCATAGTAAATGTGCTAAGCAGCATTTCCCGTTGCTCGTAGTCATCTCCCTCGAGAATGACCGCAAATTCATCGCCGCCTATCCGATATACCGGGCTCTTCTTGAATATCTCACAAATCAGATGACAGGCGTTTTTGATATACTCATCGCCCACATCATGACCAAACGTGTCATTTATGACTTTCAGGTCATTGAGGTCCATAACTGCTACAGCCATTCCCTGCAGGGTACCCTCGTTTATCTGACTGTCAAGCTGTGCACATTTTTCTGCATAAGCCAGTTTATTTTTCACCCCGGTAAGTGCATCTTTATAGGCCAGACTCCAGACCTTTTTATATTCCTCAAACTGCTCACGTTCTCTTGCCAGGGTAATTTTCAGGTTTTCGCGATATTCGTCACGTTCATGCTCAACAACAAAGGTACGCAGCAGACAGCAGCCCATCATATTGCTGATGGCGTAGAGCGGATACAAGGGAAAAAATATCTGCACCACCGTGAACACCAGCATAACAATACCGGACATACCTACAGCAATATTTCGTTTCCTCTGCTTGCTGCTGATATGAGACGCTATAAACAGCGTATACAGGGAAAGCACCAGCAGCAATACCACCTGATAAATAAATATGAAATCTCTGACCGGGCCTTCATGATATATCCCGTCAATATCAAACCAGAACATGATATCCCACATACGGTTTAAAGGTGTGGCAATTATCACCAACATAAACAGCAGTACTGTGGCTATGTTCAGAAAACGGGCAAAAGCCATCTTTATTCGCAGGTATCTGATTACAAAACGCGACCACAGCACAGTTCCCAGGGCCATAAAGATGAAATACACCTCAGTGTCCACATACAGCGCCATAGGATATGTGCCAATTTTATACAGCCAGGCCCAGATAAAATCCGATATATAATACGCAATGACGGCAAACAGAAACAATCTGTAAAGTCTGTGTCCACGATTACGTACCACGCGCACATCCCTAAACACGATATCATTATTGGTTATAAGGAGCACCATCAATGCCAAAAAATCTATCAGGCAATAATACGTCATAACTTGCACTTCCCCATTTATTTTTCGGTATAGAATCCCTCTAACAGCGAAAAAATATCTCTGAAGTTTATATTCGTGAAACACTCCCAAAAACCTTTTTTAAATTCGTTCTATATCTATGCGCACATCATAAAAGGTACTGCCTTCCCCTTTATCCGTTGTCCGCTGCGAAGTCAGCCGGTTGATGTTCCCCCCTCTGGTGTATTCCTGCCACCAGACACCTTCACTGACCGCTGTACCGCAGGCTGCTTTATCCGTAACCTGCAAAGTAAACTCCGCCTGCCCCCGGGCATTTTTTCCCCGTACCCGGTCACCGGTCTTTAAGCCCAGCCGCTGTGCGTCCACGGGATTTAACAGCAGCGTCATAATATTGCCGCGGGTAAGTTCCTCCCGTTCATTAAACGAGCTGTCCAAAATCCGGGCATCAGGGGAGTTTATCAGTACAAACTCCCCTGCGTCTCCCTCGCTGTGTGCCGGGAAATAATCCGGCAGCGGCGGCGTCAGCCGGGGATTTAATATCTCGATTTTGCCGGAAGGCGTCTTAAACTGCATTTTATAAGCAGCCGGCAGCGGCAGAGCCACCGGCTCTCCGGCAGCCAATCTTTCCCGGTCTACCGGCAAAGGCCAGGCCGTTTTGGTGCTGTCCATAAAAGCCGCAATAAAATCTTTTTCCTGTCTGGCAAAAAATTCATCTGTTAAGCCCATGGCCTTAGCCAGCAGCTGCATGACCTGCCAGTTGGATTTACTCTCGCCTACCGGCGGTATTACCGCCTGCCCCCGTTGAATCACATACTGCCCATAGGAATAATAAATATCCTCATGCTCGAGCGACGTGGTTGCCGGCAGCACGATATCAGCATACAGCGCCGTATCCGTCATAAATCGTTCATGCACCACGGTAAATAAATCTTCCCGAGCCAGCCCTGCCAGTACCTTATTTTGGTCAGGAGCTGTGCAGGCCGGATTGGAAGAATAGACAAACAGGCTCTTAACCTGTGGCTGCAAGTCCTTATCCGTCAGCACATCACCCAGCTTAATCATATTGATATGCCGCACGCCCGGCTTTTCCATATCGGGACGGCGGATAATATCCTTATCAAAAGCATTGCTGCCGGCGGCCGAAGTCAGCATACCGCCGCCCGGTCTGGCATAAGCACCAGTCACAGCCAGCAGGCAGGTAATCAGACGGGACGTCATCGCGCCATTGCCATAGCGTGACTGGCCGCTGCCCAGCCGCAAAAACGGCGCTCTGGCCCTTCCTAAACTCTGCGCCAGTTCTTCTAATACCTTGCCGTCCACACCGGTTATCCGGCTGACAACTGCCGGCGTATACCGGGGCAGAATTTCTGCCTTAAGGTCTTCCCAGCCCTGAACATGTGCGGCAATAAACGCCTCGTCCACCAGTCCCTCACGCGCCATTATATGCATAAGCCCCAAGGCCAGCGCCCCATCAGTCCCCGGTTTCACACAGATAAACTCATCGGCATAGGCGGCCGTCCGCGTGGCATACGTATCAATGCAGACAATCCTGGCTCCCCGCTTACGCGCTATGTCCACATCATGCTTGAAATGAATATCCGTGGCCAGCATGCTGATACTCCAGAGCAGAATAAAATCACTATGCTGCGCCTCCTGCGGTGCTGTGGGCAGCGTCGCTCCCATAACCGCACGAAAGCCCTGGGCCTTGGCCGGTGCACAAATCGTCCTGTCCAGGCTGCTTGCCCCTAACGCAAAAAACAGGGCATGTCCGGCACTGTACTGTAAGGTTCCCATCGTTCCGGCATAGGAATAAGGCAGTATAGCCTCAGCGCCATACGCCTTGATTATCGCCTGCCATTTAGCAGCAATCGCCGCCACGGCCTCCTCCCAGCTGATGGGGGTAAATTCGCCGCTGCCCTTAGCCCCCACACGTTTTAACGGTGTGGTCAGACGCCTGGGGGAATGTACCGTCCGTTCGTAATGCGCCATTTTCGGGCATAACGTTCCCCGGGTAAACGGGTGTTCCGGGTCCCCGGCTACCTTTACGGCTTTCCCATTCTCTACTGTGACCAGCAGGCCGCAGCAGTCCGGGCAATCATACGGACAAGCTGTTTTCTTTATTTCCATAAGTTCTTACACTGCTCCCATCTGCATAAGGAAAAACGGAAGGCCTCTGCCTGGTGCAAAGCCTTCCGCTATCTGTTCATTTTCTGGGGGTATTTATTTCCCTGACGACCTTAGCCTCATCACGGCCTAAGCACCAGCCCAGCACCTTTATTTCCGCATACAGCATTACACGCTGCTCCCGATTGTCCACATCCGCCTTCATCAACTCCTGATACTGGCGAATTGCCTGTTCATAACGGGCAGACAATTCCTGCGGCCTGCGCGGCTTTTCCGGTCGTTCGTTTTTATGTTTGCGGATTAAATCCTCCGCGGCATTTACGGTTGCGTTGTCAGTAACTATCATAGCGGCCTTCCTTTCCGAATCATTTAAGGACTATATGCTACTTATTCGCCCTTATCTGCGGAAAATCCTTCATTACCGCACCGACTTACTTAACACGCCGCAAAAAAGCCTTGATTTTTTCCACGGACTTTTCTTTATTGACTTCCAGACTGCTGGACACATCCAGGGCATAGGGTTTCATGACCTTATTGGCCTGCAGGGCATTTTCCCTGTTTATGCCGCCGGCCACTATTACCGACTTATGCAGCTGCGCAATATCCTGTGCGGCCTTCTGCCAGTCAAAACTCTGCCCCGTGCCGCCGGGATTTTGCGCATCGCCGGCATCAAGCAGAATCATTTCCGCCGGATATGCCTCCGCCTCCGCCACGGAAAAATTCTCATCATAATGATATGCCTTTATAACCGGACAGTCAACCTGCCGCGCATACTCCGCCGACTCACTTCCGTGGAGCTGCACATAGTCAAGTTTTACCCGGTGGGCAATTTCATTTACCACGTCCAGGTCTTCATCCACAAAGACTCCTACCAAACGTGACTTCTGTATCTGACTGCTGATAACCGCAGCTTTTACCGGGTCTATATAACGGGGACTTGGTTTATAAAAGACAAAACCAAGGAAATCTGCCCCAGCCTCTTCCGCAATTTTAGCTGCATATAAATCTGTTATTCCACATATTTTCGCTCGAATCATTTCCTATCCCCTAATTTCTCCACATTTAAATGTAACATTGTTAACTGTCCTCGATGAGTCAAATTTTACAGGCTTTTGTCCGCATTGTCAACACAATAGTATCTAAAATATACAAAAACAGCCAGGATATACCTGACTGTTTTCCTAAAAAAGACTATTTACTTATTTGTTGTCGTCGCCCATGACAAAATCATGCGCAGGTCCGGGCATTTCACCTCTGCCATCTTTATCGGGACGCTGCATGTTCTTGCCGGAGAACTGCGGACGCAGTTTCGATTCATCTACACCCAACTTCTTGGCGACATCTCTCCAGGTGTTGTTGATTTTTTTCATATCCAGCACAGCCTGTACGTCTTTCTTGCTGAGTTTTGCCAGTTTAGCAGCCATGCCCACGTCATGCGGTCTGTAACCTGCCTTCAACAGGGACAGAGCCTTTTCCTTGGTGATATCGCCGCGTTTAGCCATGCGTTCAGCCGACAGGATATCCATCTGATTCTTAACCTGGTCAGCAGTAATGCCGAGTTCTTTGCCAACGTCCTTCCAATGCTTGCTATCGGTCTTCATCGCCAGCACGTCCTTGAAGGATTTACCGCTGATTTTGGCGAGCATTGCAGCCTGACCTACGTCGTGGAAATTGCGTTTGGCATCGAGTGCAGCCTTGACTTCAGCCTCATTGACACCAAAGGTGTCATGAATGCGCTTGGCCACATCGGCACTGTTCATATTCATCATCGGCGGCTGCCCGTCCTGCGGCCCGCGCAGTTTATGCTGGGCCACTTTACCCTGTTGGTTGGTTCCCTGGTCAGCAGCTGCCTGCGCCTGGCCTAAAAAGCCAAAGCCAGTACCGGCCAAAATTGCTCCTGCTACCATACCAGCTAAAATTTTCTTTTTCATAATTTATCCCTCCATGCATAAATGACCATATCCAACTCTATGGCTATAATATACCCCCTTATTCTTATATTCGCTTTAAGCAGCTATTAAATTTACATAAATTTTTACTGAAAATAAGTTGAAAATAGTATAACCATAAATTTTTATTATTTTATTTCTACAGACAGCAGGATTTTCCTCCTAAGTTGTAGAATTATGTTTATCATGGATTTATGGAAAGAGGTGTATATTCGATGACAGAACAGGAAATCGAGAAACTCGTTCAGGATAAACTTAACGAGGCTTATCAGTCCGAAGAACATCCGAAGAAGTTCTTCATTACTGAAAATGGTCGTGGTGTCTGCGATGGCGGTGACTTGTACAACGCTCTCCTCGGTGACATGATGCGTGTTACCCAGAAGGCTTTGACGGCTATCCTGAAAGAGACCTTAAAGAAATAATTACACCAAAATCCCCCAGCCTGTACCGGCCGGGGGATTTTTTTTTGCTAAAAAAGCGCATAGAAAAAGTCCGTCCCGCAGGACGGACTGTAATGGCGATAATAAAATTAACGCTTGGAGAACTGGGAAGCCTTACGAGCTTTCTTGAGGCCGTATTTACGACGCTCTTTCTCACGCGGGTCACGCGTAACGAAACCAGCTTTTTTCAGAGCCGGACGGAGCTCAGCATCCATTTCCATGAGTGCACGGGTGATACCGTGACGAATTGCGCCTGCCTGACCAGATACGCCGCCACCAGCTACGTTAGCGATAACGTCATACTTGTCAACAGTTTCCGTAAGGTTCAGAGGCTGACGAACGATGAGTTCGAGAGTCTTGAGACCAAAATATTCTTCCATGGTACGACCGTTGATCGTAACCTTGCCTTCGCCTGGAACCAGACGAACACGGGCAACGGAAGACTTTCTGCGGCCAGTGCCGTAATAGCTTACTTGTGCCATTTATATGTTCCTCCTCCAGATTAGCGAATGTTCAGCTCGAGCTTTTCCGGCTTCTGAGCTGCATGCGGATGTTCGCTGCCAGCGTAAACGCTGAGCTTGCGGTACATCTTAGCACCGAGACGGTTATGCGGCAGCATGCCTTTTACAGCGTGCTCAATAACGCGTTCCGGGAACTTTTCGAGCATCAGGCCAGCGGACGTGAACGTCGTGCCACCCTGGTAACCGGAATGACGGAAGTAAGTCTTATCCGTAAGTTTCTTACCCGTAAATTTAACCTTCTCTGCATTGATGACGATGACATAATCACCCGTATCTACGTGCGGAGTAAAGGTCGGTTTATTTTTACCGCGAAGAACTTTAGCAACTTCAGCTGCGAGACGGCCGACAGTCTGCCCTTCAGCGTCTACAACATACCATTTACGCTCAACGTTGGATGCGTTTGCCATAAACGTTGTCTTCATGCGATTTCCCCCCTAATAAGTTCAAATAATTTAATCGGTATATGACATTCTCACGACTGGCTTCCGGGGCTAATGGATGCCATGTCCGTAACATCACATAAAAACATTCTACGCAAAAACGAACTGCAAGTCAAGAACTTTTTTAGATTTTTTTAGCAGCCCTTAAAATAATTTATCGTCCGGGCCAGGCCTTCGGCCAAATCCATTTGCGGCTGCCAGTTCAAGTTCTGTACAGCGGCCTCGTTGCAGAGCATGGAACGGTTGATATCCCCTTCGCGCGGAGCAGCGAACTGCGGCTCTACAGCCTTGCCGACAGCTTTGGCCATGAGGTCGATAAGCTCGAGCAGGCTCGTTTCCGTCTGATTGCTCAGATTGTAAACGGTATTGGCTTTATCCGTGGTCATGGCACCAATGATACCGGCTGCAATATCCCCGGCATAAATAAAGTCACGCGTCTGCTTGCCATCACCAAATACCGTAATGCCCTGGTCCTTGGCAATGCGTTTGGCAAAGATGCTGATAACACCACCCTCGCCGGTGTCTCCCTGCCGTTCACCATAGACATTGGCAAAACGCAGGGCAACATAATCAAGCCCATACAGGTCATGATAGAGCTTTAAGTACTTTTCCGCTACAACCTTGGTCAGACCATAGAAGGACATGGGGGCCAGCGTTTCTTCCTCGCGAATAGGCAGCTTGTCCTCAGTTACATCACCGTAGGACGCCGCCGTGGAGGCAAAGATAATCCGCTGTACACCGCTATGACGGGCCGCCTCCAAAATATTTACCGTGCCCATGACATTTTCTGACGCGTCAAATTCCGGGTCTTTGATGGACACATCAACCATCGTCTGGGCTGCCAGATGTACGATAATGTCAAACTTTGCCTGCTCAATCTTTTCCCGGGCTGCCTTGTCACGGATATCCATTTCCCAGCAGGTGCAGGTATCCTTGCCCTGGGGCAGGTGCTGCCAGGTACCCGTGCTCACGTTGTCGAGCACCGTAACTTCATGCTGGGCGTCCAAAAGCTGACGTACCAAATGCGAACCGATAAAACCTGCGCCGCCTGTTACTAATACTTTCATTATATTATCCCCCTCTGTACTGAGTTGCCTAAATGAGCCGTACTGTTTAATAATTCCACAGTCGCATTGGCTCCTTCATCATATCGCACGATATTGACCGCTGTATTAAACTGCCTTATGCTCCACAAATACTGCAGCGGCATGTGCAGCGCCGCGGTCAGCATGGTACGCAGCACAGCACCATGGGCCACCACCACGATGGTCTGGCCGTCATGCTTTTTTACCAGCTCCTGCAATTTGTCCGTGGCCCGTTTCTGCACTGCCGGGAAAGTCTCACCACCGGGAATTTCCAAAATATCCGGGTGCTGAAAAAAATTAGTCATGCCCTCTTCCCACTCAGCCACAATCTGCTGATAGGTCAGGCCCTCCCATTTGCCGAAACTCACTTCCCGAAAGGCCGGTTCTGCCTGCACTGACAGGCCAAATTTCTGCGCTATCGTTTCTGCTGTGTCCATGGCACGCTGTAAATCACTGGCATATACCGCGTCTACAGTATCCACAGGGAAATCTGCCGCCAGCTGCTCAGCCTGCCTGCGGCCTTCTGCCGTAAGCTGCACATCTGACTGCCCCTGATAGCGCCCCGTCACATTCCATTCCGTCTGTCCATGACGAATAAAAATAACCTTTGTCAAACTACTGCCTCCAATGCTTTGAGCATTTGTTCATTCTCGGCCCGGCTGCGCACCGCCACGCGGATATACTGCCGTCCTGCCAGCCCTGTATAATTGGCACAGTCACGCACCAAAACACCCTGCTGCCGCATGTTGGCGGCCAGCTCGCTGCTGGTAAGGCCGGTATGTTCTACATTCACCATGATGAAATTCACGCTGGGGAAGAGCGGCTTAAGGCCCTTGATGGCCAGCAGCTGCTCATACAGCCAGTCCTTTTCCGTCGTTACAAATGCCCGGCTCCTTTTATGATACTCCTTTAAGCCCAAAGCCGCAACACCTGCCACCTGTGCCAGACTGTTGACATTCCAGACGTCCTTAGCCTGTTCCAGCCGCTCAATAAGCGCCGCATGACCACTGGCAAAGCCCAGCCGCAGCCCCGGCATAGCGTAAAACTTCGTCAAAGAGCGGACTACAAACAGGTGCTTATACTGACAAGTCAAATCCCTGACACTATACATATTGTCAGCAGGCAGAAAATCCAAAAATGACTCGTCAACTACCGTCCATATCTGCCGGCTTTCCGTAAACGCCAAAAATCTTGCCAGCTGTTCTCTTTTTAGCAGCTGGCCGGTGGGATTGTTGGGATTGCCCAGAAAAATGCAGTCCACTGCGCCGAGTTCCTGCTCAAGCCGGGCAAAGTCCACCGCAAAGTCAGCTTCTGCCGGCAAAGGCGAAAACAAAATTTCTGCGCCGACGGCCTCTGCTGCCCGTTGGTAATCACTGAACGACGGCACCGGCAGCCCTACTTTCTGTGGCCGGATAACCTGCAGGAATAAGTAAAAGAGCTCCGCCGCGCCGTTGCCCAAAATAAGCTGTTCACAAGCGATACCATAATGTTCACCAATTGCCTGCTTTACCTGCCGTGCCTCCGGGTCCGGATAATGAACAATCCCGGCAATATTTTGGGCAATGGCCGCACTTACCTCAGGGGCCAGCCCCAGGGGATTTATATTAGCGGAAAAATCAAGCCACGTCCCCCCATGCGGAGCCTTACGATATATATTGCCGCCATGCTCAAATTTTTCCATTGTCCTGTCCTCGTTTCTGCCTGTAGGCGGCACACTGACTGACAAAAGCTACCGCCGCCTGCGGACAGCCGGCAAAATGCAAATGCAGATAACTGCCCAGCACATTTTTAAACCGTCTGCCGGCCGGATACTTTGTATTATTGCGGAGTTTTCTAAAGATAAAAGCGGCCGTCTCTTCTGCCGGCGCCTGTTCCTGGGAAAAATGGAACTCATGCCCCCGTATCTTTTCGCCTTGGCGTCCAAGCACGGAATCTGCCGTCAGTTCAGCCTCCACATAACCAACCATTTGCAGCTTGGCAGTCATTTCCGTCCGCCCGGGCAAAGCGCCGACCATAGCATGGCTGCTGCCCGCAAAATCCTGCAAACTTTCCTTCATATACATATAGCCGCCGCACTCTGCCAATATCGGCATACCGTCCTGTGCCAGGGCGTAAAGAGCCTGCCGCATGGCGGTGTTGGCCGCCAGCTGCGCGGCAAACATTTCGGGAAAGCCCCCACCAATCAGCAGTCCGTCCACCGGCGGCACCTCATGGTCATGCAGCGGACTGAAGGTGACGATTTCTGCCCCCAGCCGTTCCAGAACCTTTAGACTGGCCGGATAATAAAAAGAAAACGCCTCGTCCTTGGCCACGCCAATCCGGCAATTATACTGCCCTGCCGTAAGCGGCAGGGTATCTGCCTGTGGCAAGGGGGCAGCACTTCTGGCCAGTGCAATTATTTTATCAAGGTCTGCACTTTTAGCCACGACTTCGCCCATGTGTGCAACAACGGCCCTTTCCTGATTTTCCTCCACCGGCACCAGTCCCAAATGACGCTCGGGCATGCTAAGACCATCGTCGCGGTGCAAAGCCCCGTAGACAGGCATATTTATTTTCGCCATAGCCTCGCGTACCATGGCCTCATGTGTATCCGAGCCCAGACGATTGATAATAACCCCGGCCAGATTCACGTCCTTATCATACTCACGAAAGCCTAAGGCAATAGCGGCCGCTGACGCCCCCATAGACTTGGCGTCTATAACCAGCAGCACCGGGGCTTTAAGGATTTTGGCAATCTCCGCCGTAGAGCTGATTCCCTGACGGCCGCCATCATAAAGCCCCATCACGCCCTCAATAATCGCAATATCTGCCCCTGCCGCCTCTGTGGCCAGAATTTCCGGCAGAATCTCCGGTGCGGTCAGCCAGCTGTCCAGATTGTGGGCCGGCCGGCCGCTGGCCAAAGCATGATAACCGGGGTCAATATAGTCCGGGCCAGCCTTAAAGGACTGCACCTGCAGGCCCTGCTGCCGCAAGGCCGCCAGCAAGCCTGTAACAATCGTCGTTTTCCCGGCACCTGATTGCGTGGCCGCCACTACTATCCTTGGTATATTTTTCATGCGCGTCTAACCTCCACTCCGCCGGGCCGTAACTGCACGATTCCCCGAAAACTAACCGCCAGCTGCCGGGCAATGTCCTCCGCCTGCCGGGAGATTTCTTCCTGCCCGGCCTGCGCCGGCCACCACAGGCCAATTACCGTACCGCTATGCGCCACATTTACGCCGAGAGCCCCGGCGGCTTTGCCGAGCTGCCACAACGCGGTCAATTCCTGCTTATACAGATTATCCTGATTTAAGAAAGCACTTTGCGTAGCCGCACGCGCCAACGCCGCCCCGTCCTGCGCGGTCATCGCCTCACGAAACACAGCCAGCATGGCAGCCATAGCCTGACTGTCAATTTTTGACTTGTCAACAATGACCTGCGCGTGCAGCTCACAGGTATTGACTGTTCCGCCCAGGTCAAAAACAGCCGCCTGCATGGCAGGTACCTGCCTATACCCTGCCAGCACCTGCCCGGTTATATGATTCATCAGCACAATCCCCGGGCAGAACACGCCATCAGTTGGTTCGATGGCCGTGGCAATGTCCATGATAAACTGCTCCGTCCAGGGCTGCCCTAAAATCTCCATGACCGCCACAACCACCGCGGCAATGTCCGCACTCGAAGAGGCCATGCCCTTGCCACGGGGCAGTTCTGAAGTCAGCCTGATACCATAAGGAAAATCTGTTTTTCCCAGGCGCGACAAAGTCAACGACAAGGCCAGCAGGGATTTTTCCCCCAAGCCATACCGGCCGGAAAAATCGCTGCTGACCTCCACCGTCGTATATTTATTTATCGGGCAGGTGCCCAAAAAGGGACTTCCCTCTGACCAGCCCTGCACCAGTTCCCCACAGGAACCAGGTACACGCACCACAATTTTCATTTATAGACTCCAGAGTTACGCACAAATTTTAACGTTTGTAGATATGATACCATAATTGACCGTCAAAATCCATGCTCCCCCGGGGCGCAAATGTCAGCCAAGGTGCTGCTCCTTGCCCCACTGACTGATTTTTTCATACAGCGGTACAGCTACGCCATACTCGTGCCCCAGGCTGACCACTCTGTCCACCAGCCCGGCAAACTCCGACTGCCTGCCCTTCTGAATATCGCGCTGCATGGACATGGTAGAACCAGCCTTTAGTGCGTCCATGATTTTTAAGCCGACCTCTGTCAGGTCCTGTTTAAAGGTAACCCCCATGGCACCGCCCAAGGATTCCACCTCTTTTATCAGGCCGCTAAACAAATCCCTGGCCTCCCCGGGCTGCTGAAACTTTTCACTGGTAACCGCCAAATAAGCGCCGGCAGCGGCGGCTGGGGAAACAAAGGCAAATTTTTGCAGAGCGTCACGAATTATATTATCACTAAAATGCCCCTTGATATCTGCCTCATTGAGCACCTTCTCCAGCTTTTGAGCTGTTTCCAACAGCTTTTGCTCCTGCTGGGGACGATAGCCGTATATCACGCGGAGCATCTTATCCGACTGATAGATTACTCCCGGCTCTTTGATTTCACTCATAACGTAAATGCAGCCGTCAAGGCAGGTAAGTTCTGGCAGCTGCGCCTGCATAACGCCGCCCGTCCCAAAGACATTCAGCACCGGCACTATAAGCGTTTGCGGCGTCATTTTCGCCTTGGCAAAGGCGATAGCATCTTCAATATTGTAATACTTCACGCAGACAAATAACACATCAGGCACATCATCGTAATTTTCCGCCGTGCAGGCTTTAATCCCGGCTACCTGCACTGTGCCGCGGTGATTGGTCTGCAGCGTCAGCCCCTGCGCCTGAATCGCCGCCAAATGCGCCCCACGCGCCACAATGGTCACATCATTACCGGCCATAGCCAGATAAGCCGCCAGCGTCCCGCCAGTGCCCCCGGCACCAAAGATACAAAATTTCATATCGCTGCCTCCTTGAATGATTTATATCAATTTATATATTATATTCACCTTCTTTTATACTTTTCCTGCGTTGCTTGTGTCTTCAACATATAAATATCTTTGATATGTCTGACATCATCCTTTAAATTCTACATCCTCGCCTCGCAGTACAAAGTATCCTCCTGCCCAACAGTCACCGTCACAGAGTATACCTTCACACCCTCAACATAGAGAGTCATTATCCCCATGTGGTGCTCTTCCTTCGCAACTAATTTGTCAACGGACACCAAATACTCCTCCAAAGCAGATTCATTCTCCTCCATGCCATCGGCGGCAAAATAGTAAGTCATATTGGTTGTTCCTTCCAACGCCCAAAGTTCTGATACATAACTGCGACCATCGGAGAAAAAATTTTCCCTAACACGAATGTTTTTTACTGATTCTTCGTGGAGCATAGATTCTTTAAGAATAAGTTGCTCTGCCATAATATTTCTCTCTTCCACACATTACTTACCTTTCCGCAATAAATACCCACGCACATCGAACTCTTGAAATTCATGAGTAAGTGACATATAAAGGGGGTGACGTGGATTGCCATACTTGGTTAATTTGCCGTAGCTATACCATTTGACGTTTTCGCCAAGGACATCATAAATATTAGCCAACGCACCGTACAGAAATCTCTTGCCGGTCATATCTATCATGTTTCCCCATGCGCACCATACAGCGTGTACCTGAAAATATCTCATCACGGCCTCAAACACTCTCGGGTTATTTTCGCTCCATACATCGTTTTCTTCCATCTCTTCTGGATTAGTAGCCCTCTGCGGATGAAGATTCATCATAATCCAACCGTCAAATCCCTTATTCTTTGCAATCCTGCGTACATTCTTAATGGTGGGATCATCTTCTCCGGGTTTTGCCGTGCTGGGGTTTACGCCCAATACGAGAATATTCCGTTCTCCTGGCCACCCAAGCACATACCGTTCCTTATCGTTGCCCAAATAAACCCAACCAGCAGGAATCCCCTCACGGTCGTGTTGATAGTCACTTATTTCATGTAGAACATCTTTATCAATCTTCATAGGCTCAAACATCGTATCTTCTTCCTCCAATAAATCCCTTATCGTCATATAAGCATCATCAGGGCTCCAAGTCAAATAATCCATGTGTCCCGTACGCATTTTATACGCATCTATCACCTCGGCATGAGCAAAGACACAAGCGCCCATTTCGCAATAGTTCCACTCCCATTCGCCTAGTTTAGCGTTTTGTTCATCGTTCTCATTATACTTTTTGAATGCAGGGAATACTCGGCAGATTTTTTCCACCTGCTTGTTATCGCCAAAAATATCATAACGGTAAATTTTGCCGTTACGATGATACAGTTCGCAGTAGTTGGTATAGGCATCGTAAGCGCACATGAAACAAAATCTGACGCCGGAGATGAATTTTTGGGTTAAGTCTTTGGGTAAAATATTGATTTTATCCGGCATGGGCAGATACCTTTTTTGCCGGTCAGCCATATCTCCACCCCTCGCCAAAATCGATCGAGCCATATCGCGGCTCAGATAAATCTTTTTGTCATAGTTGATGTCAATGCCTGACTCTGCGTCAGTTGCCTTGGCAATGAAGGAGAGCAAATCGTAAATTTTCACCTCCGTAGTATAAACAGCACTTTCGTCCTCCTCATCCAGTCCCATGAAAAATTCCCTGTCTGAAGTATAGGCCTCGATGCTTATTTCGCCGTCATAATCGCCCTTGGCGGCACATTCGTCAAATATGCGTACTTCGCTTGGCGGAAGAAGGAAATAACCGTTGTCTTTCATACGCATATAAATCGCATTAAGCACCGCTGTTTCATTTTCCGGGGAACTATCCCGATGATAGCGAAGAAGAGCGGATTCGATGATTGGTTCGCCTTGTACTGCCTTTCCTCTCGCACGGTCAAAACGTATTATGACATCTTTCATTTTATTCGGTATGCGTTTTAAGCACTCTTCTTCCAGCATCGGAGTAAGCCCGTAATACGCCTCGGCAATACTTCCGGCTATGCAAGCGATGGTATCTGTATCGCCACCAATGGACACAGCGTTTCGCACAGCATCTTCAAAATCTGTACTTTCCAAGAAAGCAATAATGGCCTCTGGCACCGAGCCTTGACAAGTCACATCCATGTGGTAAGCAGGACGAATTTCCTTCAAGGTGCGGGCAAGGTTATAGCCAAACTCGTCCTCGATGTACTTTTTGATAGTCGCTTTGGATTCGCCCGTCCGTGCAAGATAGATAGCACTTGCCACCGATTCTGCTCCCTTGATGCCCTCGGCGTGATTGTGTGTAACCTCCGCAGTCCACCTGGCAATATCTCTCGTGCGCTCTATAGAGTCGTAAAGCCATCCCACAGAAGATACTCGCATGGCCGAGCCGTTGCCGAAACTGCCGTAGGGTTTAGGTTCTTTTTCCTTGAGCCATTCACGGAATCTTCCGCCATATCCTGCTTTAGGATATTTCTCGCCCCAGTGCTGCATAGAGGAAACCACTGCAGCGCAAATTTTGTCCTCCATAGCGTCTTTTCCTGCATAGAGCAAGGCATCTGCCACAGCAATCGTCATCACCGTATCATCAGTGAACCGATTTTTTGCAACGAACAAGGGAAACTCCTTTATTTTCGCCCCCCTGTCAAATTCGTAAGGCGAGCCGATAATGTCACCTAAAATCGCTCCGTACATGATTTTCGCTCCCTTCCAAATCATTCGGCGTATTTCTTCGCCATATCTAAAACAGCCGCCTTAACGGCCTCACGCAAACTTTGCGGTGCCTTGATTTCAATATGCTCACCGTATTGTAGCGCCCAATATTTCATAGCTCGCTCATTACACTTGAGCGTCACAAGCATTTTGTTGTCAGTTTCTTCTTTAATCCGAAAATCCCTGCCGAACCAATCAATAAGTTCATCCATCAAATCCGTGTCGGCGATAAATTTCACCGTCACGCTGTCCCCACTATACATATAAATATGCTCCGCCATGTGTTTGGGAAGACTCCACCCCCGGGGAAATTCCCGAACACCTTTTTTAGGCTTAACTGGCTCAGACAAAATTTTAATGGAGGTGATACGGTCAATACGGTAATGGGACAAGTCATCGTATTTGTCACAATTGCCGATAAGATAATAGCGCCCGTTGTTAGCTACCAATTGGTAAGGATTAACGATATACAGTTCGTCCCTCCTTGGGTGTAGTTTGAAGTCTGTGCCGTAGCGGTTGTAAATGAAACTGACCTTCTTCTTTTCTTCAATGGCATCATTCAAAGCATCTAATACTAGCATGACCTGTTTGTTATCCGAGTGAAATAGTTCCGGCAAATTGCAAACGTGAGCGACTTTAGCGTGAAAGTAACGGTTACCAAAGCCTTTAAGTTTCTTTATGAGTCGTTTAGCTTGCTCTCCCGACAAAGTTTTGGAGAATAGGACGCTATCAATAAGCATCCGAAGTTCCGCATCATCAAATTCTCGCTCTGCCAGATAGCAGCCCCGCTCAGTGGCTATTTCGTAACCCATGTCCTTGAGGGAGCGGATATTGTTGCGAATAGAACGTCTGTCGCACTCTGTGCCATAGTTTAGCTTAAGCAGGTCGATGATTTCCTGTTGAGTCAGCCTGTGATCGGCATCGGTGTAATTTTTCAGAATCTCCAATATTAACATGTTAAGCATCTTTTTGTTATCCCCGGCGTACACTTCCATTTACACCCCTCACTTGTTTTTGCTAAGCCTTTCCCTATCTTTGATTTCATTATAGCATGAGCAGTGGGTAAAAAATTTCCCATCAGTATAATTCGACAAAAACCGCACACAGCCTGCTGCCGTGTGCGGTTTCAAATTATCAGCATTTTATGAAGTCCCCGTCCGCGAACATTTGCCATTGTTCATCGGCTGGGACTTGATTGTTTAATATACGTTCTACATTCAGGCGGTCGCTGGTTTCGTAGAAATTTACAGCGTCTTTTTCGGACAGGCCGCCCTGTATTTTGCGCTGAATAAGGCGGTCTTTTAGGAGTTCCGGTGCCACTTTTATACTGAGTGTGTAATCAGCCAGTTCATGCAAGTCATGCCACTGCGGTTCATTGAGCAGCAGCCAGTTGCCCTCCACCAGCAAAATATTTCTGTTTACTACAAGCGCGTCAGGAATCGGATTGTGCAGTTTGCGGTCATAAACAGGCCAGAGGGATTTTCCCTGCTTGGCCTCTTTTATCTTTGCCCTTAAACCTGTCACATCAAAAGTTTCCGGCGCGCCTTTAATTGACCTGAGCGTTATGGTTTTCCCGTCACGCTCTATCGTATGTGACTCCAGATATGCATTGGGATAATGAAAACCGTCCATACCCAAAGCCTGCACTGCCTGCGTACCTGCCTGCTCATGTGACAGCTGTTCCAGAAACTGCAGCAATGTTGATTTGCCCGTGGCCGGCGGTGCGGCCAGGAATGCCATTATCCGGCGCTGTTCACGTTGCTGTATATCCGTCAATTTTTGCAGCAAAGGTATAAACAGCGAGTTTACCGTATCCTCGTTGTATTTTACACGCTGTGGCAGGCCGTTGATGACCATATCGTAAAACTGCCAATTTTTATTACTCACATCCAGCACCTCCATGACATGAGTCTGTTATTTCCACAATATATGCAGGCCGCCCGGTATCCAGGACGTCACCCAGAACACCAGCAGTACCACCGTTTCCGTCAGCGTTTCAATGGCGCCGTAAGTGTCACCGGTCAAGCCGCCCAGTTGACTTGTCAGCCAGCGGCCCACGAGCCAGGCAAAGCAAAGCCCCACCACCAAAGCGGCGACAGCTGCCTGCCCCCAGGGAACCACAAAGGCCAGTGTCACAGCTATTGCCAGCAGCAGGGTTTTCTTATCGGCCATATCGGCAAATATTTTGCCCATGCCTTCCTTACGCGCGTAGGGAAAGCAGGCAATGGCCATGACCATGGCCATGCGGCCGATAATGGGCATAACAAAGAGCGCCGTCATAATCAGCATGAGCTTGACATCACGGAGCGCCGTCCAGTTGATGAGCAGCAGACAGGCCAAAGCGATTACGCCAAAGGAGCCCACGCGGCTGTCCTTCATGATTTCCAGCACACGCTCCCGGTCCCGGCCGGAAAAGACACCGTCCACAGTATCCATAAAACCGTCGAGCATCAGCCCGCCAGTCAGCATTACCGGCAGGATTATCAGCAAGGTAGTCACCAGATTGGCCCAGCCGAATACGGCAATCAGCCCCCAGGCTGCCAGCATATATATAGTCCCCAGAATAACCCCGACCAACGGGAAAAACTTTGTACTGCGGCCAAAATCCTCAGCCGTCAAATCCTGTTGCGTACAGATATGAATCCGCGTTAAAAACTGCAGGGCGGTAATAAATGATTTCATTTCATTCCATTTCCTTCCCTTATCACAAGCCAAACATGGCGTAGCAGACAATGATAAACATAACCGTGGCCGTATACATCAGCCGGATTGAACCCATGATATGCTTAATGCTCAAAACCTCTAACGGCTCCCCCATATAGGCGCGAAAATGCGGCTGCCCAAAGTAGGAGTTATAACCTCCCAGGCGAATATGCAACGCTCCGGCCACCGTGGCCTCAGCATAGCCACCGTTAGGACTCGGATGTTTCTTCGCATCGCGTAGCATCATGCGGTAAGCAAATTTATAATCATAGCCCAGTATCCACGCCGCAAAGATAAAGAGTACGGCTGTGATACGGGCCGGAATATAGTTCAGCACATCATCAAGCCGCGCCGCCGCCCGGCCAAAGTAAAGGTATTTATCGTTTTTGTAACCAAGCATGGAATCCATGGTATTGGCTGCCCGATAGGCCATCGCCAGCGGTACGCCGCCCAGTACGAAAAAGAACAGGGGCGCAATAATGCCATCGACGGTATTTTCGGCAATGGTTTCCACCGTGGCCCGGGCTATTTCCGGTTCGTCAAGTTTATCCGTATCCCGGCCGACAATCCAGCCCACCTTGCGCCGGGCCTCGCTCATGTCCCCGGCCAGCAGCAGGCCGTAAAGTTCCTTGCCGGCCTTAGCCAGGCTCTTAGGTGAGATAGCAAAGGACAGCATAACTGCGCCCACGGCAACGGAGCCCCAGCTCCAGGGAATCCTGTAGGACAAGAGCATTATGCCGTCTGCTATGGCATAGGTCAGCCACAGTACCAATAGCACCAGCACCGCGCCCCAGGCAAATTTCCGGCTGTCCGTATCCGTCGGGTGATAAAACAGGCGCTCCAGCAGGGAAATCAGGTTTCCCATCAGCACCACGGGGTGCCACTTGCTCTTGGGGTCCCCGATAATGCAGTCCACTAAAAAAGCCAGTATTCCTGTCAGCATGAAGTTTCCCCCATAATCTGTGCCAGCTTTTCCATATCGAGACTGGCCCGTACCACACTGGCCAGACGATTATACGCCCGTTCCTTTTCCTGCCGCACACTGCGCTGGACAGGCAAATCAGCCAGTCCCTTACGGCTGCGCAGGGCATTTAATACCTGACGGCGGAACGTGTCATGGTCAAAGATACCATGAATATAGGTACCCGTCACTTGTCCCTGACCGTCAAGCTGACATGTCAAACCTTCGGGAATCGCCACCGCCTGATTTGACCTGTCAGTCAGCTTAAAGGGGTGCGTCATTTCCCCCGTAAACTGCGTTTCCCCGGTATGGATTTCGTACCCGTACAAGCCTTCGGCTGTTATCTGCCGACCCAGGAAAGCAAAATTACCACATTCAGCCTGTACCTGACTTGTCAATTTTTCCGCCGCAAAGGTCGTGGCCATGGGCAGATAGCCCAGACCAGTCACTTCATCGTTGGCCGATTCCGTATGCAAAGGGTCAGCAATTTTCTGTCCCAGCATCTGATAGCCGCCGCAAATTCCCCATAACGGCGTGCCCTTAGCCACCTGTTCGCGAATAGCATCTTCCAGGCCACACTCACGCAAATGCAGCAAGTCCTCGGTCGTATTCTTCGAGCCGGGCAGGATAATCATATCGGGATTGCCTAAATCTTCCACCTTGCGCACGTAGTACAACGACACATCAGGCTCCGCCGCCAGGCTGTCAAAATCCGTGAAGTTGGAAATCTTCGGCGTCTGCAGAACGGCGATATGCAAATCCGCCTGCGCCTGCTCTGCCGCGTCATTATCCTTATCATCAAGGGACACGGAATCCTCATCATCAATGCCCATATTTTCAATATGAGGCACAATGCCGAGCACCGGCTTGCCGGTCTTTTCTTCCAAAAAGTCTACAGCCGGCGTAAGCAGCGTCACATCACCGCGGAACTTATTGATGATAAGCCCCTTGACCAGAGCGCGCTCGTCCTCGTCTAAAAGTTCTAATGTGCCCACCAGTGACGCCAAAGCTCCGCCCCGATCGATATCGGCAATTAAGAGCACCGGCGCATTTAAATGTTTGGCCACACGCATATTGACAATATCATTGGCTTTGAGATTGACCTCTGCCGGACTGCCTGCGCCTTCAATAACCAGCGTGTCAAAATCTTTCTGCAGGCGGGCCAGAGCCTCTGTCACCGCTCCAAAGGCTTTTAACGAATAGCCCTTGTGATATTCCCTAGCACTCATATTGCCCACAGCCTTGCCGTTTATCACGACCTGCGAGCAGGAATTGCCCGTCGGCTTTAAGAGCACCGGATTCATATCCACCATGGGTTCCAGGCCGGCGGCCTCCGCCTGCGCGACCTGCGCCCGGCCCATTTCCCGGCCGTCTTTGGTCACGTAGGAATTAAGCGCCATATTCTGCGCCTTAAAGGGCACGACCTTGCGCCCTTCCTGATGAAAAATCCGACATAACGCCGTTGTGATGATGCTTTTGCCCACATGGGAACTCGTGCCCATCAGCATAATGGAATTTGCCATTTAGTATCCGTCCTTTTCCTGTGCCGCATAGAGTTTTTTGATATTTACGGGAATCCCGGCCATAACGGCGTACACATCATCAGCCGCAGCGGCCAGGCGCTGATTGCTCAGGCCGCTGGCGTCACGATACAGCCGGGACAGTTTATTTTCCGGCACTATGCCAGCCCCGACTTCATTGGTAACAAAAATCGTTGTCGTGCCCTGCGCAGCGGCTGCCTGCGCCGCTTTCACCAATGCGCCTATCTGCTCCTCCACAATCTGATAGGCCCGTTCATCGGTCAGTTCATCATAGAGGATTCTGCACAGGTGATTGCTCAAATACAGCGTAATGCAGTCAAACAGCAATACCTTGTGTTCTTTGGCCGCCTCGGCAATAATCTTGTCGGCCTCAAAGGGTGCCTCCCAGGTCTGCCAGGCTGACGGCCGCCGTTCCCGATGCAGTTTTACCCGATAGCGCATCTCCTCATCGTAAATCTGCGCCGTGGCAATATAGCCGACAGAGCAGCCCATATCCGCCGCCAATTTTTCGGCAAAACTGGACTTCCCCGAACGAGCACCGCCGGTCACTAAGATTATCTTTCCTGCCATGACCGTTAGCCCCTGTCGTTGTTGATAAGATACATCAGCGCATTAACCGCGGCCGCAGCAATGGGGCTGCCGCCCTTGGTACCAGTCACCGTGATAAAGGGCACCGTATTTTGCTTAGCCAGTTCCTCTTTGGAATCAGCCGCGCCCACAAAGCCGACAGGAATCCCGACAATGCAGGCCGGCCGCAGATTTTCTTCCTCCACCTGCCGCAGCACTTCAAAGAGCGCCGTCGGGGCGTTGCCGATGGCAATGATAGCGCCGTTCATCTGTGCACCAAATTTGCGTATAGCAGACATAGAACGAGTAATCCCCTGCTCTTTGGCCGTTTTAGCCACTTCCTCATCGGCAATCAGACAATGCACCTGTCCGCCAAAGGAGGCCAGCTTGCGCTTGTTGATTCCCGTGCGGACCATTTCCACATCGGTGTAAATGTCACAGCCACTTTCTAAAGCGTCCATAGCTTTTTCGATAGCGTCAGGTGACATTTTAATGATGGGCGCATACTCCACATCACCAGCGGCATGTATAAGACGGGAATACACCTTCACCTGCTCGGGACTAAGATTAAGACCGGCCAGATGGGGGGCAATTATTTCCATACTGCGATTTTCTATTTCCATGGGCTGCTTGATAAAGTCCATAATCAATCACCTCATTTTCATAATCATACATATTATATATTATCATATTTATCCTGCCTACGCACCCTGCAGAGAAAACTTCACAGCACAGGACAGCACACCGCAAGGCGATGGCCTGAACTTACAGTCCGTGGTATGCTGATGATTGGTTACTGGCAGGCATTCTACTGCCGTGCAGACAAGTCTGCGCGGCAGTTTTTTGGCCAAAAAAATAATCCCTGCTAATTGCAGAGATTATTTATCGTTGACTGATTGCACAAAAGCCAGTATTTCATCGTAATTATGGCCAAGGCAGGGATAATCAAGCTGCGGACGGTCAATCAGCACAATGGGCAGTCCTAACTCCTTGGCCGCAGCCAGTTTTGTATCTGTGCCGCCGATAGTACCGCTGTTTTTCGTGATGATAACCTGCGCGCCGTATTTACAAAAGAGTTCCTTGTTTAAATCCTTGGAAAACGGCCCCTGCAAGGCTACAATATGTCCGGCATCAAGGCCGAGCTGTTCGCAGGCTGCAATTACGTCAGCCGTGGGCAGCACTCTGGCCGTCAGTTCTGCCGTCTGTAAGTACGGACTGTGCACGAATTTATCCAGATTGCGGCTGCCCGTGGTGAGAAAAATATTTTTCCCCAGCGCCGCTGCGGCTTTAGCCGCCTCCTCGTAGCTGTGCACCACGGTAATCTTAGCGTAGTCCAGCTTGGTCAGGTCACGCTCATAACGGATATACGGCACAGACAGTTTCTGACAGGCAGCGATGGCATTAGCGCTGACATTGGCCGCATAGGGATGACTGGCATCTACCAGCATATTTATAGCATGCTCCTGCATATATGCCTGTAGTTCCTGCTGGTCCAAAGGCCGGTCATTTATCAGGCATTTTTGCCCGCAGGCATGCGCCAGGAGTTCACCGCCATAACGGCTGACCACCGACGCCGCCACGTCATATCCTTTTTCAAGCAGGATTTTGACAAGTTCCCGGCCGTCCTGTGTGCCGGCCACGACGAAAATCATAAGCCCGGCTCCTTATTGCCGTAACCACGCGGGGTAATCATATAACCATCTTTCACATACGTCATGGAGTTGCCGATGATGACGAGCGAGAACATATTGATTTCCTGCTTGGTGAAATCCGCCAGTGTGGAAATAATTTTGCCCTCACCGTCACGGCTGGCTGCTGTCACAATACCGACAGGCGTTTCAGCCTTGCGGTATTTGAGCATGATTTTCCGCACCTGCTCAATATTCTCCACCCGTTTTTTGCTTTTCGGGTTATAAAGTGCCGTTACAAAATCCCCCTGGGCTGCCATCTCAATGCGTTTTTCGATGGTTTCCCACGGTGTCAGCAGGTCTGACAGGCTGATGACGGCAAAGTCATGCATTAAGGGTGCTCCGAGTACCGAGGCCGCCGCATTGACTGCTGACACACCGGCAATTACACCGCCAAATGCGGGGCGTTTCTCCGCTGGCAGCTGCAGTACGAGCTCCAGCACCAGTCCGGCCATACCGTAAACGCCGGCATCACCACTCGACACTACTACGGTATCACGTCCCTCAGCGGCCTCACTAACCGCCATGCGGCAGCGGTCAATTTCCTGCATCATGGCCGTGCCAATAACTTTGCGCTCGCCTAACAGCGGCTCAATCAGCTTGATATAGGTATTATACCCGGCAATCACCGCCGCCTCTTCAATGGCCTGCCGTGCTCTGGGTGTCATATCCAAAAGGTTCCCCGGGCCAATGCCCACTACGGTTATTTTTCCCATAATAACGCCACCGTTACCCTTTCAAAACTCGTTTTGCGCAGGGCCAGCTTGCCGCCCCGTTCGCCGGCCTCACAGTAAGCTGCCGCCTCGCAGACATTACCGATACCGATACGATTTAAAACAAACTCCGATTCTTCCAGATGATGCTTGGCAATCATCTGCGCCATAATATCGTTATCGAAGAACTTAACCGGCCGTACCAGGCTATCACCGGCGTAAAGTATTCCGGCCTCATGACGTTTCACCATCGTACTGGCCAGCACATCTATGAATGACCGGTCAAGGCCTATCATTTTGCAGGCCTCGTCCAAAGCCATCATGACCATAGCGGCCGGCGTCCCCTTGCGGCAGCCGACACCGGCAATCAGACGGCGCGGCGTCATGCACAGAATATTGGCTGGCAGGTCTGCCAGGTTCGGCAGCCGCGCTTCCGTTGTGACCACGATTTCCAGCTGTTCCTTTTTATCCTGTTCAATTTCAAACAGCTGCCCCGGTGCACATAAATCAACAAACTGACCGTATTTTTCGAGCCGCTGCTGGTAAAAACTGCTATGCGGCAGCGTGCGGTCAATGCGCCAGTGAACAATGCGTTCCTCCAGCAGGCCGGCATTGATAGTTTTAATGCGTACTTTCGGCCACGGACGCAGTCCCAGACGTTCGGAAATAACATCCGGCGCCAGTTTTTCATTTACATCAGTTGCCGTGGTAATTACAGGATTAGCGCCCAAAGCCCGGCACAAGGTGCGTGTCAGCTCATTAGCGCCCCCCACATGACCGGACAAGAGGCTGATACCATGCCTGCCCTGCTCATCAAAGACGACCACCGCTGGGTCCGTGAGCTTATTTTCCAAAAACGGCGCAATCGTCCGTACCACAATTCCCGTAGCCATGACAAAGATAAGACCGTCATAGACATAAAAAGTTTCTTTTACCGCGTCTTCCAATTTGTCAAAGGTATTGACGTGCAATATCTTTTTAGCCGCCTCACCGGGTACTACTTTGTTGTTAATATATACATCAATCGGCTCGTCCAGACACTCACGTAGCGTCTGCGCCATCTGTAAGCCCTTTCTCGTTACAGCCAAGCACGCTAATCTCATTCTTTCACAGCCTTTCGGAACATATGGGAAAATTCAGGTGCATAAAGCCTGGATAACTCATAATCCGCACCAAGACAATGACTGACGACTATCATGGCTGTACGGTCTATATCCTTGTCTGCTATATCACTGACAATGGTTGCCAGCGTCCCCCGGACAATTTTTTCATCCGGCCATGAGGCCCGCTGTACGATGGCAATCGGTGTTTCGGCCGGATAGCCGCCGGCCATCAATTCCGCCACTACCTTATCCAGCATTGCTATGGACAGATAAATACACATCGTAGACTGATGCTGGGCCAGACTGCGCAGTTTTTCCGCCTCCGGCACCGGCGTCCGCCCTTCATTACGCGTGATAATAACCGTCTGCGAAATTCCCGGCAGGGTATACTCCTGTTTCAGAGCTGCCGCCGTGGCAAAACAGGAACTAACGCCCGGCGTAATGTCATACTCAATGCCCTTCTTATTAAAAGCGTCCATCTGTTCCTGTATAGCACCATAAACAGAGGGGTCGCCTGTGTGCAGGCGCACTGTCATTTTGCCCTCTTTTTCCGCCTGGACAATCACTTCTACCACATCATCAAGTGTCATCGAGGCCGAATTATGAATCTGTGCATCCTCGCGGCAGATAGATAGTAGTGCCGGATTCACCAATGAGCCCGCGTAAATAACCACATCTGCCTCTTTTAAGTATTTCGCGCCCTTAACCGTAATTAAATCCGGGTCCCCCGGGCCTGCGCCCACAATATGTACCATAATTCCTCACCCTCACTTTTTCCAGCAGGTCACTATATAAATAGGATTGTTAGCCTTGGCCATATCGTAGGTCCCTACCTGCTGCAACCTTGTAACCTGTACCTGAATAGCCTCGTATATATACTCGTCAGAATGACTGCGCATATAGTCAATACACTGCATCAGTGTCTGAATCGTAATACAGTTAAATACGATACGTCCTTCCGGTTTTAGTTTCGGCGTAATCGTATCCATAATTTCCACCAGTTTGCTGCCAGTACCACCAATCAGCACGGCGTCTGCAGCCGGCAGCTTTGCCAGTCCCTCTGGCGCCTCTGCCTGTATAGCTTTAAGATTGGTCACACCAAAATTAGCCGCATTGGCCCGAATGAGATTTATCCCTGCCGGGGTACGTTCAATAGCGTAAACTTCCCCCTGAGGAGCTAATCTGGCCGCCTCTACTGACAGTGAACCTGTACCGGCGCCAATATCGTAAACAACAGCATCGGGCTTGATACGTGCTTTTACCAGACTGAGAATACGAATCTCCTGTTTCGTCATGGGTACGTCCTGCCGGATGAATTCCTCATCCGCAATTCCCAAAAATTCCACAGTCTTCCCCCCTATCTTAGTTCCCCATAATAAGATGCATAACCAGCCAAACGGCCACAGCTACGCCCACCAGAACCAGCACCACGGGCAGCGCCACAAAGAGCAGAAAGCCCAACACGGCAATTACGCCGACAGCAACGAGAGCGCGGTTGAGCCAGTTGCCCTGACCAAAGAGCAAATCGCGCCAGCCCAGGCGTCTTACGGTAAACACCCGGCCATAATTATTATAGCCATAACGTTGTTCCTGCCGTCCCCGTTCCTCGGCACCGGAACCTTCTTCTATAGTAGCCCCCGCATAATCATCACGTTCACTACGGGACATAACTCTTACTTTGCCTTCATCCTGTTCCATGCACCTGCACCTCACTTAAAAGAATAAACTCTTTATAAATGCCTCTTCTGTCAAATAACGGGGGTCATAGGGTACACAGCCCAGCTTGCCATGAACCTTTTCCATACAGTCCTTGACACTGGCGCTGTCAATCCCCAGCAGTTCATATATCTCAGAACCGCCTGATATGTCAATCCCGTTAAGCTGGGCAAATTTCAGTAAAATAGCCGTAATCAAAATATCGTCGCCAGTCTTCAGGCCGGCCACCAGCACATAATCCTCGAACAGCTTGACCAATAGCGTTATTTCAAACTTGCTGAACCCCACATGCTTAGCCACACGCCTTAACATATCTTCGTCTTCAGCAAACTCCACGCTTACACTCTCTGGAACCTCAATCGCCGGCGATACCGTACGAATAGGAATCACATTCAGCTGCGCATAGCTGGACATAATCTGCAAAGTGTGACGCACGACACCGGCATTCCGGGCAAAGAAATCCTTTAATTCCGCCTGCGAATTTTGCAGCTTAAAGAGTTCATACTGCCGCAGCACCACATCACGCATACGCGTCTGCAGTCTTTTACTGGCGGTAATTGACGTTATATAATTAAGCAGCATAACCCCATGTGAATGAATATGACCAAACATCACACAGGTACTGTAATTACCCATGGCGAGTTCCGGCACCGGCAGTTCAAAAACCTCGTCAGTGAAGAAATTGCGGCAGGTCAGGAAATCCGCCCCCACATCATCGATGGTAAAGACCGTAAACCGTGACCGCAGCAAATCACGCAGAATATCCTGCTCCGTTGTGCTTAAATTGCTCCGCTCGTATTCATAATAATAGCGCAGAGGCAGGGCGTCAGAGTCAATTAAATGATAATCAAACAGGAAAAAATCCCAAAACCCGAGCCAAAAACTATGCCGCTCCTCTGCATTAAGGCTGCTTTGCCCATCGTACTCCGGCCCGGCATACATCAGAATTGCCCGGTCCATATCCCGCTTGAAGTGGGGCTTTTGATAATAAATGCTTATCTGACGCAGCAAGGAATCCAATAAGTTATTGAGTTTTTGCATGGTGTCATACGACACCTCTTCCATGTGTTCCAAAGAACGATAAAACTCATCACCATCGCGCCTGTCAGGCAGAAAAAAATATCCCCCTTCGTACAGAGCCTCCCTGGCTGCCTCCAGCCCAATCTGAAAATCCTCTGTATGACGGGTACGTATAAGATAAGCATAAAAATCTGTCAGCGTTGACAAAAAATCATTTATATCCTGTTCTGCCAACATAAAATCCGGCCGCACTTCGGCATACCGGTAAAATATCTCCTGATAATCATAAGCTGTCAGCGTGGCGAATGAGTACAATTCAAAATCATTCACTGCTGAAATCATCACAGAAATGATACTCCATATTCTCTTTAAATCTTCATCTTCTGCCCCATGCCAGGCATTGCGCCGCAAATATGCCTCCACGGCATCACGTGGCAGAATCTGCGCTGCGTAGTCATTTTCCTCATAAAAATGTTTAACCAGAGAATATACATTATCCATACAAACGGAACCTCAATAATTATTCATAATTAACAAATTTTATTATAACATACTACTGTACATTGTTCAAAAAATAGTAATAAAAAAGAAAAAAGCACCCCACAGGGTGCTTTCGCTTAACTGGCAACGCCCTATCCTCCCAGTCCGTCTCCAGACAAGTACTTTCGGCGTATGAGTGCTTAACTACTGTGTTCGGTATGGGAACAGGTGGAACCACTCAGCTATCGTCACCAGATATTCTTTTGAATGTTTTGCACATTCAAAACTATACAGAAGAAATTGCGATGT